>NZ_JAIMIE010000001.1:0-1720642 GCF_019795955.1 Pantoea sp. DY-5 | reverse complement strand
TAAGCGCAGCGATGCGTTGAGCTAACCGGTACTAATGACCCGTGAGGCTTAACCTTACAACGCCAGAGGCGTTTTGGTCTGAGAGACCGGATTTTCAGCTTGTTTTACGGATTAAAGATTTAGCGGAGGCGAATGACATTCGTTTTTGCGCAAAGAATTTGCCTGGCGGCTTTAGCGCGGTGGTCCCACCTGACCCCATGCCGAACTCAGAAGTGAAACGCCGTAGCGCCGATGGTAGTGTGGGGTCTCCCCATGCGAGAGTAGGGAACTGCCAGGCATCAATTTAAGACCCGTTACCGGGTCGTGACCTTCCCCGTGACGCGGGAAGGGCGAAACACCTGAAATCAGAACGATTGTCTGATATCAGTACAGAATCGGTGGAGCGGTAGTTCAGTTGGTTAGAATACCTGCCTGTCACGCAGGGGGTCGCGGGTTCGAGCCCCGTCCGTTCCGCCACTCAATTGATAAGCCCTGACTGAAAAGTCAGGGCTTTTTCATGTCTACAATTTATACAATTTAGTCATTATTGTTGATGAAAAATCAAAATTCTTCTGCTTATAAGCGGATTTTTCAGCAACAATAAACCTGCCAGAATAGTTCCCATCGAAACATAACGCTATACGATGAGGAAATCATGACAATCCCCGCCTTTGGTTTAGGTACTTTCCGTCTACAAGACGACGTTGTAATCCATTCAGTTAAAACGGCTTTGGAACTTGGCTATCGCACAATTGATACTGCGCAAATCTATGAAAATGAAGCGGCTGTGGGTCAGGCGATCGTTGAGAGTGGCGTAGCACGTGGCGACTTGTTCGTTACCACTAAAATTTGGATCGAGAATCTTTCGGCTGAGAAGTTGATTCCCAGCTTGAAAGAGAGCCTGGCAAAGCTGCGCACCGATTATGTCGATCTCACCTTGATCCACTGGCCTTCTCCGGGATCTGCAGTATCGGTGAAAGAGAGCATGTTGGCATTGATGACAGCCAAAGAAGCAGGCCTGACGCGTCAAATTGGTATCTCAAACTTTCCAATTGCCTTGATGCAAGAGGCGATTGACGCAGTTGGCGTGGAAAATATTGCGACTAACCAGATTGAGCTGCATCCTTTTCTGCAGAATCGTCAGGTGGTTGATTTCGCAGAGAAGAATGGTCTTCACATCACTTCTTACATGACGTTGGCTTATGGAGAAGCGCTGAAGGATGAGGTAATTAATACCATTGCACAGAAGCACAAAGCTACTCCGGCACAAGTTGTTCTGGCATGGGCGATGAAGTTAGGTTACGCGGTGATCCCGTCATCAACCAAACGTGAAAACCTGGCGAGCAACATGACAGCGGTTGATCTGCAGATAGACGATCAAGATATGGCAAATATTGCCGCGCTGGATCGTCAGCAGCGCTTAGTGAGTCCTGAAGGTCTGGCACCAGACTGGGATTAATCACTGCTTCCCTTTTCAGCCCTGCACTCGCCAGGGCTGATCTTTAACCCATTCACTTAGAAAATCGATAAACGCCCTGACGCGTTGGCTAACTCCCAAGTCACTGTAATAGACTGCATTAAAAGGCATCTCAACTGGAACGCGCTGTTCAGCAAGCAGTTCAATAAAAGTGCCATCCGCTATCTCTTTATCCACCATAAAATCTGATAAACAAGCGATACCTTGATCGCCTAGCACTAGCTGTTTGAGCGTTTCGCCGCTATTAGATGACATACCCGGCGTGATGTCATAAAGATCGCCACCTTCATCTGCAACAGGCCAGCGATTTAAGCGTGGCGTTTCTACGAAGCCAAGGCATTGATGCTGCGCTAAATCAGCTGCCGCTACTGGTACGCCATATTTCGCCAAATAAGCCGGTGTGGCGACTAATTTGCGATAGCTAATAAAGAGCAGACGAGCGCGCAACGTGGAATCCGTCAAATTGCCGGCGCGAATCGCCACATCGACTTTGCGTTCGATGAGGTTAATAAAGCTCTCCGACGAGATGAGCGATAGCGTGACATCTGGATAGCGCTCACGAAACGGTTTAATCATCGGCAGCAATAGATGCAGAATCACGGGTGTAGCAGCATCAATACGCAGTACGCCTTGAGGCGCCAGCTGACGCTCAATCAACTCGCTCTCGGCGGTTGACATCTCCTGCATCAACTTTTGCACGCGACGAAAGTAATGCTCGCCTTCATGAGTGAGCGCTAGCTGACGCGTAGTACGCGTTAAGAGCGCGACACCCAGCTTATTCTCCAGCTTTTTAACCGTGCGACTCACCGCTGAATTAGCCATCTGCAACTGTTCTGCAGCGCGACTAAAGCTGCCGCTCTCCACTACAGCGATAAACACCTTAAGTTCATCTGACGACGCCTTCATTATCCCTCCAAAAGCAAAAGTCTATTCTCACTTTGCATATTTTTGTCATTAAAGCATGCGGCAATACTAACGCACATCAAAACCTTAATGGGAGTTAATCATGCCACTTGCACTTTGGGCGCTGACTATCAGCGCCTATGCCATCGGAACGACAGAATTTGTTATTGTCGGTCTGATCCCCACCATCGCTGAACAACTCAGTATTACGCTGCCTTCCGCTGGAATGCTGGTTTCTATTTATGCTCTGGGTGTTGCCGTTGGCGCACCGGTGTTAACTGCCTTGACCGGTAAGTTAGCGCGCAAGCAATTATTAATGGGATTGATGGTGCTCTTCACCGTTGGCAACCTGGTTGCCTGGCTGGCACCAAACTATGAAACGCTGGTCATTGCCCGGCTGCTTACCGGCCTGGCTCACGGTGTGTTCTTCTCTGTCGGCTCGACGATTGCGACCAGCCTGGTGAGTAAAGAGAAGGCGGCGAGTGCCATTGCCATTATGTTTGGTGGTTTAACCGTAGCATTGGTGACTGGCGTGCCGCTGGGCACGCTCATCGGGCAACACTTTGGCTGGCGTGAAAGTTTCCTGGCTGTGTCGTTGCTGGGTGTGATCGCTCTGGTAGCAAGCCAACTGCTTATTCCGCGTAACATTGCTCAACCACCGGCAACAACGCTGGCCCAGCAGGCACGGGTGATGATCAATCCACGTCTGCTGCTGATCTATGCGATTACTGCGCTGGGTTATGGAGGCGTATTTACTGCCTTCACCTTCCTTGCGCCAATGATGCAGTCGCTGGCTGGCTTTTCACCTACCGCAGTCAGCATGATTCTGCTGGGTTATGGTGTGTCGGTCGCCATCGGTAATATCTGGGGCGGCAAGCTGGCCGATCGCCGTGGCGCGGTCCCTGCTTTAACACTGATCTTTGTGGCGCTGGCCATTCTACTAATGGTGTTCCAGTTCACCGCCAGCATGCACTTTATGTCAGTGGCGACAGTATTAGTTATGGGCATCTTCGCCTTTGCCAACGTGCCGGGTTTGCAGGTTTACGTGGTGCAGAAAGCTGAACACTATGCGCCAGGCGCAGTAGATGTTGCATCAGGCCTTAATATTGCGGCCTTCAATATCGGTATCGCACTGGGTTCAACGGTAGGTGGTTATATTGTCGAAAATTATGGACTGGCGCAAACGCCGTGGGTCGGTGCGGTGATTGTGCTTGGCGCGCTGCTGCTGGTGCGATTGAGTGGTCAACTCGATAAACCTCAAACGGCGATAGCGATGGAATAACACGCCGAAAAGCCTGCCAACTGGCAGGCTTTTGCATTGGTATGCTGTGAGGCGAATTCCGACAATCAACAACACCAATTGAAACCCCGCGCTAAAATCCCTATAACAGTCAGGTGAAGTACGAGTCGTAAACCAGTCAGGCGGGAAAGTGCGGAAAAAAACTTATTCAATGCGTTATGTAGCAGGTCAGCCAGCAGAGCGGATATTTCCGCCGGGGGCAATGCTGCATCTTGGGCAGGCATTACCGCCTGGCGCACCTTTGCCAGCTGATCCCACACTGCGAGTTTTAGTTTGGAATATCTTCAAGCAACAGCGTGCAGACTGGATGTCGGTGCTCCAAGGTTTTGGCAAAGATGCCCACCTTGTTCTGCTGCAGGAGGCGCAGGCCACGCCTGAACTGGTCAAATTCGCCACCAGTAACTATCTCGCGGCCGATCAGGTGCCGGCCTTTGTCTTACCGCAACATCCTTCCGGCGTCATGACGTTGGCGTCTGCGCACCCTGTGTACTGTTGCCCACTACGGGAACGTGAGCCGCTGCTGCGTTTGGCCAAATCTGCGCTGGTCACGGCGTATCCATTACCCACGGGCGAAATGCTGATGGTGGTGAATATCCACGCGGTCAATTTCAGTCTCGGTGTCGATGTCTACAGCAAACAGTTGGGGCCGATTGGCGAACAGATTCAACATCATCGTGGGCCGGTGATCATGGCGGGGGATTTTAACGCCTGGAGCCGCCAGCGCATGAATGCGCTGTATCGCTTTGCGCGGGAGATGTCTTTGCGTGAGGTGAACTTCACCGATGACCATCGCCGAAAAGCCTTTGGGCGCCCTCTGGATTTCGTCTTCTACCGCGATATGAAGGTCAGTGAAGCTTCTGTGCTGGTGACGCGCGCATCAGACCACAATCCGCTGCTGGTTGAGTTCAACTCTCTTTACGGTATCGAGCGTTAAGCTAATACGCTCTAGCTCCCGCCTCGCAACCGTCACAACGTTCAGCTGAAAATAATAGTGCGAAGGGCAAGTCAGTGTCTGAACAGGCGATAGGCAGAATTTAATGCAAGCAGAAATGAAAAAGGCTGACAAAAGTCAGCCTTTTCGGGGCATTAGGTATCAGGTGTTGCGCTATTATTCACAAACAGCGTGAGCTTGTCGCCCGGCTGAATGTCTTTAGCGTCACTGTTCCAGCGCATAACGTCTTTGGTGTTCACACCGTGACGTTTAGCAATACTGGCAAAAGAATCACCCTTACGTACACGGTAGGTGATGCTGTTGCCGTTATCAGCCAATTGCGTGCTCGCTTTGCCGCTAACGGTCAGAGTCTGACCGGTACGAACTGAAGCGCTGCGCAGATTATTCTGCTGTTTCAGTGCACTGACACTTACGCCAAGCTTGCTGGCAATACCAGACAAGGTGTCGCCTTTGCGTACCGTGTAGCTGTTTCCTGCCGCACTGACTTTCGCCATCTCGGTAGGCTGCACGGAAGCGATATCACCGGAAGCCAGTGAATCGCGCAACTTAGCAACGTTGGACTTAGGCACCATAATGTAGTGCGGTCCATTTGGCGCAGTGGCGCCATTTTTATAACCGGCATTAAATGTCTTCAGCTTGCTGAGAGACATACCGGCCATATCGGCGGCCTGCGTCAGTTCAATCTGCTGTCCCACCTCTACGCGAGCTAAAGCACGGCTCTCGTTCGGGGTCGGCAGTTTGATACCGTAACGCTTGTTGTTCTTGAGAATCTCACTCAAGGCCAACATTTTAGGTACGTAAACCGTGGTCTCGCGGGGCAGCGATAAACTCCAGAAGTCAGTCGGCTTACCGCGTGCCTTATTCTGTTTCATCGCCTTCAGCACACGTCCTTCACCGCTGTTATAGGCGGCGATGGTCAGTAACCAGTCACCGTCAAACATACCGTTCAGACGCTGCATCATGTCCAGCGCTACCTTGGTCGAGGCCACCACATCGCGGCGTCCGTCGTACCATTGGTTCTGTTTCAAACCATAGTTTTTGCCCGTTTGTGCAACAATCTGCCAGATGCCGGCGGCATTCGCAGAAGATGTTGCGTGTGGGTCAAAAGCGCTCTCCACTATGGGTAGCAGTACCAGTTCCATCGGCATTTTACGTTTCTGTATCTGCTCGACTATCCAGTACATGTACGGCTCTGCCCGTAATGTTACATCGTGGAGATAGCTCTTATTTTTTAAAAATTTTGTTTTTTGTTCGCGGATCCGGCTGTTTTCCGGAATCCCCATCTTCAACTCGTCACTAATGTGATTCCAGAGATCAGTATCTTCTGCGAGGCTTGTTCCATCATCCTGCCATCGCGGCGACAACAATCGATCTCCGTACTTTCCATTTTCACCTTGACCAGCTGAAGACAGACTCTGGGCATGCTGTACGGGGATATTGGCGTCATTCCTTGATGCCTGACATCCTACCAGCAAGACCGAGGCGAGTAAGATCGCTTTAGCCTTCATGTGTGTGTCAATAGTTCGCTTAAAAGACGAGCAACTATACGTGACGGTCCACCACAACACAACCTCAAAAATCAAAAGCGGTCTTTCTTCTCGCGTAGATCGGCGAAAGTTTGCCATAACGCTGACGATGACACATTAGTGCCTAAAGCCCGTTGTAAATCAGCATCTTGTGTGCGTAAAAATAAATTTATTTCACGCTCTAAGGCCAGTTTTGTAGGTAAAGTAATGCGGTTTTCTGCGCGTAAGTCCTTAATTTGCTGATACCTTGCCAAAATTTTAGGGTCATGGGGCAGAATAGCCGCAGCAAACTTCATATTGGATAAAGTGTACTCATGCGCGCAGCAAACGAGAGTCTCTTCAGGTAGCTGGTTAAATTTTTGAAATGACTCGAACATTTGCTCTGCAGTGCCTTCAAATAAACGCCCGCAGCCGCCAGAAAACATCGTGTCACCACAGAAAAGATAAGGGGAGCTGAAATATGAGATATGTCCTAAAGTGTGACCGGGTGTTGCGATGACACGGAAATTTAGCCCAAGCAGAGTAAATTCATCACCTTCGGCCACAATACGCCTCGCCCCTTTATCTGCAGTTTCCTGTGGACCGAAAACCGCCAAATCGGGATAGTGCTGCAACAGTTCATCCACGCCGCCAACGTGGTCGTGATGATGATGCGTCAGCAAAATTGCCACGGGTTGCCAATGATTGGCCCTGATTTTATCCAGCACCGGCTGTGCTTCCCCGGGATCGACAATCAAACACCTATTGTCATCGTCCGTCAGTGTCCAGATGTAGTTATCCTGCAATGCGGGAATGCTGGTAAGATTCATAAACACCTCTCAGGTCGTAGAAAAAGGAAAATGGTAGAGCATGAAGCCGGCTAAAACACGCCAAATCCTGACTGCACCGCGCTCCTGGCGCGATATGCCAATGGGAGACTATTTTCGCGACGCACTCACTCAGCAACTGCAGCCTTATCTCGGCAAGCTGTATGGCTTTCATATGCTTAAAATCGGCAGCCTCAGCGCAGAAATCAACACCAGCCAGTGTGCCATATCGCATCAGGTGAATGTGGGCATTGAGGGCGATGAGTTGCAGGTTATCGCCAATAACACACAATTACCCTTTGAATCTAAATCAGTTGATGCCTGTTTAATGGCGCACACGCTGGCGTGGAGTCAGGATCCGCACCGCGTGCTGCGCGAAGTGGATCGGGTATTGATCGATGATGGCTGGATGATCATCAGCGGCTTTAATCCTTTCAGTCTATTAGGGATTAGCAAAGGCATTCCGGGTTTGCACTCGCGCGCGCCGTGGAGTGGACGGATGTTCAGCCAGGTGCGGCTGCTCGACTGGCTGGGCCTGCTGAATTATGAAGTGGTTTACCGCACCCGTTTTCAGGTGGTGCCGTGGCATCGGCAGGGCGGCAGAGTGATCAGCGCGCATTTGCCGGCACTCGGTTGTTTGAACATTGTGGTGGCACGCAAACGTACGTTCCCGTTAACGCCCACCAAAATGAAGAAGAATCTGAGTCAAAGCCAGCTACGGCAAACGGTTAACGTTACGCGCCAGTTTCGTGAAGTGAAGGATCAGGATTCAACCTGATAACCGATATCATCCTGGGTAGGATTTCCCGCCGCGCTGCGCGCCAGTTCGTCGCAGCGTTCGTTCTCCGGATGCCCCGCGTGGCCTTTTACCCATTCCCACTTAATTTCATGGTTGCTGAGCGCCAGATCGAGGCGTTTCCACAGATCGACATTTTTCACCGGTTTTTTATCGGCGGTTTTCCAGCCGCGCTTCTTCCAGTTGTGGATCCAACTGGTGATGCCCTGACGCACATATTGGCTATCAGTACTGATCACCACGTCACACGGCTGTTTTAACGCTTCGAGCGCCACAATAGCCGCCATCATTTCCATGCGATTGTTGGTGGTAAGGCGATAACCTGTACTGAACTCTTTTTCATGCGCGCCATAACGTAAAATGGCGCCATAACCGCCGGGACCGGGATTGCCCAGGCAAGATCCATCGGTGAATATTTCTACCTGTTTGCGCATCTCTGGTAGACTTCCTTCTGACAAAACGCCAAGTCTGACATAAAACGAGTCCTATGAGCACTGCAAATAACCGCCAGATCGTCCTCGATACTGAAACCACCGGCATGAACATGATCGGTGTGCATTATGAAGGACATCGCATCATTGAAATTGGTGCGGTTGAGGTGATCAACCGTCGCCTGACCGGCAACAACTTCCATATGTATCTGAAGCCCGATCGGCTGGTGGATCCGGAAGCGTTCGGCGTTCACGGTATCGCCGATGAATTCCTCGCCGATAAGCCGATGTTTGCGGATATCGCCGACGAATTCCTTGATTACATCCGAGGCGCAGAGCTGGTGATCCATAACGCATCGTTCGATATCGGCTTTATGGATTACGAGTTCGGCATGCTGAAGCGGGATATCGGCAAAACCGAAACCTTCTGCCAGATCACCGATAGCCTGGCGATGGCGCGTAAGATGTATCCCGGCAAGCGCAACAGCCTCGATGCGTTGTGCAACCGTTATGAAATAGACAACAGCAAGCGTACGCTGCACGGCGCACTGCTCGATGCCGAGATTCTGGCCGAAGTATTCCTGATGATGACCGGCGGTCAAACCTCGCTGGCATTTTCTCTGGACGGTGAGCAGAACAATCAGGGCGGCGGTGAGCATATTCAGCGCATTGTGCGTCCGAGTTCAGGCCTGCTCGTGGTCAGCGCCAGCGATGAAGAGATTGCTGCGCACGAAGGTCGTCTGGATTTGGTGCAGAAGAAGGGCGGCAGCTGCCTGTGGCGCGTGTAAAACGGCTGATTTCGCGTGCAAAATCGACGTTAAGCTGAAAAAAACGCCAAACGAAACATTTCCACAGAAAAAGCGTTGACGGGTGTGAAAGCTGCTATTAATATGCGCCTCGTTCTCGACGGGGAATAAAGCGCGGAGCGGTAGTTCAGTTGGTTAGAATACCTGCCTGTCACGCAGGGGGTCGCGGGTTCGAGCCCCGTCCGTTCCGCCAATCTATTTAAAGAAGCCGATGCAGAAATGCATCGGCTTTTTGCTTTTTCCAAATCCTACACATTTGCCGTAGGGTCGCCATTCATGGCGACCATTACCAACTTAATCCTTCTGTACCGCCACCGTCGCGCGATACGCCGCCACCGACTCTTCGCGGTCAGCGCGCGCCAGCCAGCGATAGCAGCCCGCACCCAACGCCACGCCAATAAACCAGCTAAAGTTCGCCACCGCATGCAGTGAAGGAATAAAGCTGATCACCAGACAAATGCCCACCGACGGCAGCAGCGCGGCAATCGCCTTCGGGTTGAAGCCGCCGCGATACCAGTAACGTCCTTTCGGTGTGTCATCAAACAGGTCATCCACGTAGACTTTGCTGCGTTTGATCAGATAGAAATCGGCCACCAGGATGCCAAACAGCGGCCCAATAAACGAGCCCAGCACATCCAGCGTGTAGTGAATCAGTTCTGGCGACTGGAACAGGTTCCACGGTGTCAGTAACACTGAACCGACCGCAGCAATCATGCCACCGGTGCGGAAGCTGATTTTTTGCGGTGAGCAGTTAGAGAAGTCGAATGCCGGCGAGACAAAGTTCGCCACGATATTAATGCCGATGGTAGCGATAATCATGGTCAGCAGGCCAATCGCCACCGCCACGTCGTTACCCACCATGCTGACAGTTTCAATCGGATCGGTGATCATTCTGCCGAACAGCGATTGCGTACCGGAGACAATCACCACGGTGACAATCGAGAACAGCAGGAAGTTGAACGGTAAGCCCCAGCGGTTGCCGCGACGAATTTCGCCCATGCTTTTGCCGTAACGCGAGAAGTCACCAAAATTCAGCAGCGGACCGGAGAAGTAGGATACCACCAGCGCGGTGGCGGTAATCATCTGCCAGGTTTGCTCGCCGGTGCTCAACTGCTTGCTGGCCAGCGTAAAGGAGATACCATCGAAACCGGTTTTGTATACAATCCAGCCCGCCAGCGCCACCATCACCACGTACACCGCCGGACCGGCGACATCAATAAAGCGTTTAATCGCGCTCATCCCGTGCCAGAACACCATCGCCTGCAGTAACCACATCACACCGAAACAGCACCAGCCCAACTGAGATAAGCCGAGCCAGCTGCTTTGCGTCATGCTGCTCAGGGTTGGGAAGAACTTCAGCAGCACCAGCATCAGCGCGTTAGCCGCCAGATAAGTCTGGATGCCGTACCACGCAAAAGCGATCAGCCCACGAATAATCGCTGGGATATTGGCACCGA
Source organism: Pantoea sp. DY-5 (assembly GCF_019795955.1). Classification (NCBI taxonomy): domain Bacteria; kingdom Pseudomonadati; phylum Pseudomonadota; class Gammaproteobacteria; order Enterobacterales; family Erwiniaceae; genus Pantoea; species Pantoea sp. DY-5. The sequence continues at coordinate 1,710,209 of NZ_JAIMIE010000001.1, read as the reverse complement.
ACACGCCAAACGCCTGACGCGAAATCACCGCGTACGGTACGCCTGCCATCTGGCTCGGTTTGGCCACCAGATTGGCGCACAGCTGCACAATGCAGATGCCCACCAGCAAACACAGCAACACCTGCCAGCTCGCCAGCCCGAGGGTAAAGAAGCTGGCGGCCACCACGTAGCCGCCCATGCTGTGCACGTCCGACATCCAGAACGAAAAGATGTTGTACCACGACCAGTTCTGATCGCGCGTCGGCGCCAGATCGTCATTACACAGACGTGGACTGTATTGTGCGTTGGCTTCAGAGGCCACCGCAGAGGTCACTTCAGTATGTTTTGGCATGAAACCTGCTCCTCTCAACATCATGGAAAAATAATCACAGCGTGAAACGGTATTGCAGGATCCAGGCCAGAAATGATTTCTTGTATACAAAAAAATAATTTCACGTATACGATGTGCAGCACACAGTCACTTACCGGAGCAGGTAATGAAGAGTGAAACAGGCCAGAAAACGGCTGCCGATCTGAACGATCGCGATGAACCTATCTATCAGGCGCTGCTTACCGCCATCGTTGAGCATCAACTGCCGCCGGGCAGTAAATTGCCGGAAGAAGCCTTATCGGATGTCTTCGGCGTGAGCCGCACCGGCATTCGTAAGGTGCTGCAACGCCTCGCCGCGGTGCAAATGATCACTTTGTCGCCCAGGCGTGGTGCACAGGTGGCGACGCCGGGCGTGGATGAAGCCCGCGACATCTTTGCCACTCGCAGTTTATTAGAGTGCGCCAATCTACCGGCGGTGCTGAGCCACGTGCAGGCACCGCACTTAGCGGCACTCGGCGTGCTGATTGAAGAAGAGCAGCTGGCACATGACCAGCATGATGGTGCCGCCGCGATTCGTCTCTCCGCCGCCTTTCATATTCAGCTGCAGGCGATCTCCGGTAACGCAGTGCTCACCGATATGGTGACGCGCCTGACGCAGCGTTCGTCGCTGGTGATTGCCGCTTACGGTGCACCGTGGCAGCGCGGCTGCCGATGCGATCATCACGATCGGCTGGTGGAGCTGCTGCGGCAAAAAGATCTGCCGGGGTTAACGGCGGCGCTGCAGCATCACTTCGAACATATTGTTGCCAGCCTGCACTTTGAGCGCAGCGGCGAAACCTTGCCTGATTTCACCCGGTTATTTGCCGGTAACAAAGGAGCGGCATCATGAGCCTGATTCAGGTCATCAATCCCAACACCAGCTTAGCGATGACGGAAACCATGGGTACTGCCGCGCGAGCCGTCGCCGCGCCGGGCACCGAGATTCTGGCGGTGTGCCCGACTCACGGCGTCGAGTCGATTGAAGGTCATTTTGATGAAGCCATCGCGGCGATTGGTGTGCTGGAGCAGGTGAAACGCGGCAAAGAGCAAGGCGTGAGTGGCCATATCATTGCCTGCTTCGGCGATCCGGGCTTGCTGGCGGCGCGTGAACTGGCGAGCGGCCCGGTAATTGGCATTGCGGAAGCGGCCATGCACACCGCCACGCTGGTGGCGACGCGCTTTTCGATTGTCACTACCTTGCCGCGCACGCTGGTGATTGCGCGCCATCTGCTGCAGCAATATGGCTTCACACACCATTGTGCCGCGCTGCACGCCATCGATCTGCCGGTGCTGGCGCTGGAAGACGGCAGCGGCGTGGCGCAGGAGAAAGTGCGTCAGCGCTGCATGCAGGCCAAACGCGAAGATGGCAGTGGCGCGATTGTGCTGGGCTGTGGCGGTATGGCTACGCTGGCGCAGGATCTCACAAAAGAACTGGGCATGCCGGTAATCGACGGGGTCAGCGCTGCGGTAAAAATGGTGGAGTCGCTGGTGGCGCTAGGCTTTGGTACCAGCAAGCACGGCGATCTCGATTATCCACTCGAAAAACCGCTCAGCGGGGCATTTCAGCACCTAAACTAACCACTGGTTGAGCGACAGGAACTTACAGAATGAATGATGTATCTGGAAAGAAAGAGTACAGCTTCAACAAAAATTATCCGCGCGATCTGATCGGCTATGCTGGCAACCCGCCGCATGCACAGTGGCCGGGCAAAGCGCGCGTCGCGGTGCAGTTTGTCCTTAATTACGAAGAGGGCGCCGAGAACAACGTGTTGCATGGCGACGCCGGTTCCGAGCAGTTTCTTTCCGATATCATCGGCGCGGCCAGTTATGCCGATCGCCATATGTCGATGGATTCGCTGTATGAATACGGCTCGCGCGCCGGTTTCTGGCGCATCCACAATGAGTTTCAAAAGCGCGGTTTGCCGCTAACGGTGTTTGGCGTGGCGATGGCGCTGGCGCGTCATCCGGACATCGTCGAGGCGATTAAAGCGGCGGATTACGACGTGGTGAGCCACGGCTGGCGCTGGATCCACTATCAGGCGATGGATGCCAAAACCGAGCGCCAGCATATGCAGCAGGCGGTGGACGTGTTAACCGACCTGTTCGGCAAAGCGCCAACCGGCTGGTACACCGGCCGCGACAGCCCCAACACCCGACGCCTGGTGGTCGAGCAGGGCGGTTTTAGCTATGACAGCGACTATTACGGCGACGATTTACCGTTCTGGACGCAGGTCACCTGTCAGGACGGCACGGTTAAACCGCATCTGGTCATCCCTTACACGCTGGAGTGCAACGATATGCGCTTCGCCTCGCCGCAGGGCTTCAACACCGCGGAGCAGTTCTTTACCTATTTGCGCGACACCTTTGATGTGCTGTACGAAGAGGGCGAAACGGCACCGAAGATGATGTCGATTGGCATGCACTGTCGTTTACTGGGACGTCCGGGGAAATTCCGTGGTTTGCAGCGCTTCCTCGATCATATTCAGCAGCATGAGGATGTGTGGGTGTGTACGCGGCAGCAAATCGCCGATCACTGGATCGAGACGCATCCGGCACCAACATCCTGAATTTGTAGGGTCGCCATTTATGGCGACCGATTTATCCCGGTAGCACCTTAACTCATCAAACTCACCTGCGCCGCGACAATCCGCCAGCCGCACGGCAATCGCACCCACGTCTGCTGCTGGCGTCCGATCTTCTCTACACCTTCACGCGTAAACTCCGTACTGCACACCGCATAGTCATCGCCAAAAGTGGTGATCACCGTATTACGTAACTCGCGATCCAACCCTTTCGACGGACGCGCCGCGCGAAAAGCGCGGATCTCATCAATGCCATACAAATTCTCACCCGCGCCCAAACGCACGATGCGTTTGTCGTGCCAGAACAGCTCATCCAGCACCTCCACATCATTGCTGATCAGCGCTTGCTCATAGCGGTAAAAGGCGGCGGTGACTTCGGCGAGAATTGCCGGGCGATCGATATGTTCAGGTGTCATCTTCAGGCATCCATTAAGGTGGTTTGTGGCAGCGTCAGCCCTTGCTGTTGCAGCGCCCAGGCGGCGCGCAGTGCCAGATGTTCTTTAAACGGCGCAGCGATCAGCTGCAAGCCTATCGGCAAGCCGCTGGAGGTTTGCAGCGGCACGGTGCAGACCGGCAAGCCGAGGAACGAAATCGGCTGGGTTAGCATGCCCATGCTGGCGCGCGTCGGCAAATCCTGGCCGTTGATGTGAATGGTTTCCTGGCCGATGGTGGTGGCGGTGCAGGGCGTGGCGGGCGCAATCAGCACGTCGAACTGCTCAAACAGCGGCAGCACCTGCTGCTGGAAGTGACGGCGGAAACGCTGGGCCTGCACGTACCACGCCGAGGGCAGCATCGCACCGGCCAGCAGGCGCTCACGCGAGTTGGGCTCAAACTGCTCCGGCTGCGTGCGCAGCACCGGCAAATAGTGATTGCCGCCTTCTGCGGCGGTCATGATAAAGGCCGCCGAGCGTGCGATCTCCGCATTCGGCAAAGTCACTTCGTCTAGCGCCTGCAGCGCTTTAGCTACCACCGCCACGGCGGCGCGCGCTTCATCGCTGCACCAGGTTGAGAAGAACCCGCCGAGTACCGCGCTGCGCACGCCTTCTGCGCCCTTGCTGAGCCCTGCGCTAGCTGGCGAGGCGGGCTGCGCGGCCTGGAAGGCATCGCTGGCATCGGCACCTTGCAAGGTGTCGTACACCAGGCTCAAATCTTCAACCGAACGGGCAAACGGGCCGATGTGATCGAGGCTGGCGACAAACGGATGGCTGCCGCTGCGCGACAGACGGCCAAAGGTCGGTTTCAGGCCAAAGATGCCGCACAGTGAAGCGGGCACGCGGATCGAGCCGTTAGTGTCGGTACCGAGCGAGAAGTGCACCAAACCCGCCGCCACCGCCGCCGCTGAACCGCCGGACGATCCGCCCGCCACGCGGGTTAAATCGCGCGGGTTGCGCGTTGCACCGTAATGGGTGTTTTCCGTGGTAAAACCATAAGCATAGGCATCCATATTCAGCATGCCGGAGAGCAGCGCGCCAGACTGGCGCAGTTTGCTCACCGCCCACGCATCCTCGCGCGCCGCCGCGCGTTCGCTGAACAGGCTGGCACCGGCTAAGGTGCTGTGTCCGGCGACATCAAACAGGTTTTTCACCGCGTAAGGAATGCCGGCTAACGGCGGCAAGGCTTCACCGCGCTGGCGCTGCAGATCGATCTGATCGGCTTCGCGCAGCATGCGCTGGCTGGTGACTTCGGTCCAGGCGTTGATCGCCTTATGCTGTTCAATCGCCGCCAGCGTGTTTTGCGCGATATCGCGGGCGCTGATCTCGCCCTGACTCAGCGCCTGCTGCAGGGCATTAATCGATAATGACGACAGTTTCATGGATGAAACACTCCCGCCACTTCCAGACGATCGTCGAGCGGCAGCGCCATCAGCGGCTCGGCCATGACGGCGATGCGGTTGAACTGCGTCAGCAGCTCGGCGCGGCGCGCATCATCCAGCTCCAGCGCCAGAATCTGCTCCATTTGGGCAATATAGGTGGCCCAGTCCGGTTGTGAACTCATCAATAATCTCCGTTAGAAACCGGCGGCGCTGCCGTTGCTGCGCGGATCGAACGCGCCTTCCAGCATGCCGTTGTTGTGTCTGACGATCGCGCCCGCATGGCCGACCACTTCACTGAAATCGGGTAGCAGTTCAACCTCATGGCCGAGCGCACGCAGCTGCTGCACCGTTTCCGGCGCGATGCGCGCTTCGAGCTTGAGCGAATCGGATGATTGTCCCCACGTACGACCCAGCAGCCAGCGCGGCGCGCTCACCGCCTGTTGTAGCGGATGTCCCTGAATCACGTGACGGGTGAAAATCGCCGCCTGGGTTTGCGGTTGGCCGTCGCCGCCCATCGAACCGTACACCATGGTGCGGCCATCTTTGAGACGCGCGGCAGCGGGATTGAGGGTGTGGAACGGCTGTTTGCCCGGCTGCAGCGCCAGCAGATGATCGGGTTGCAGGCTGAAGGCGGCACCCCGGTTTTGCCAGGTGATGCCGGTGCCGGGCAGCACCACGCCACTGCCGAATTCGTGATAAACGCTCTGGATAAACGAAACCGCCAATCCGCTGCTGTCCATCACGCCCATCCACACGGTATCGCCCGGCCCGCGCCCGGTGCCCCACGCAGCGGCTTGTTGATCGTCCACCTGCGCCGCCAGCGTGCTGAGGTGTTCCTCATCCAGCAGACGCTGCACATCAATGTCGATGTGGCGCGGATCGGTGATGTGCTTGTCGCGCAGCGCAAAGGCTTTTTTAGTGGCTTCAACGATGCGGTGCACGGTTTGCGCTTCATTGGCGTCAGCCATATTCAGCCGATCGGTAATGCCGAGGATCGCCAGCGACACCAAACCCTGTGTTGGCGGCGTCATGTTCCAGATATCGCCTTCACTGTGTGCCAGGTGCAGCGGCGTGCAGCGCCGGGCTTGGTGCGTTTGCAAATCTTCGAGCGTGATTGGCATTCCCAGCGCGGTCATTTCGCGCGCCAGATGGTGCGCCAGTTCACCGCGATAGAAACTTTCCAGCCCGTGATCGCACAGCATGCTCAGCGTATTCGCCAGCGCCGGCTGGGTGAAGCGACTGCCGGCAAGCGGTACGCTGCCGTCCGGTAAAAAGGTGGCGGCAAAACCAGGTTGATGCTGCAACTCGTGCTGTTTGGCGGCGGTGGCGGCGGCTTGCGAGGCGGTGACCGGAATGCCGTCGGCGGCATAGCGAATTGCATCGCGCAGCAGACGGGTTAACGGCAGCGGCGTCGCGCCAAGTTCCTGCGCCAGCGTCAACGCTTCCTGCCAGCCGCTGACGGTACCCGCAACGGTTAAGGCGGCTTTGGGGCCGCGATGCGGAATCTGCGTTTCGCCATGGTAGAAATCAAGATGTGCCAGCGAACCGGCTGCGCCGCTGGCGTCAATGGCGATGGGATCGCCGTTTGGCGGCACCACCAGCCAGAAGCCGTCGCCGCCCAAACCGTTCATGTGCGGGTAAACCACGGCGATGGTGGCTGCGGCCGCCACCATCGCTTCCAGCGCATTGCCGCCTTCGCGCAGTACGGCTAAGGCGCTTTCGCTGGCGAGATGGTGCGGCGTAACGGCCATGCCTAACGGCGCCATGTTGCTCTGTATCATAAAGAACTCTTTTTCTGGGTACGTGGTTAATGGGAAGCAAGAGCTGTTCCAGTTTTGAACGGACATCAATCTGGATCGATTTATGCTAGCTTGTGATGAAACGAAAGTTACAGGACCGATGATGAAACAACTTGATGAACGCCTTCGTAGTCACTATCCGCAACTGTCGCCGCAGGAGCAGCGCATTGCCGACTTCGTGTTTGACCACTTTGATGACCTGATCAGCTACAACAGCGCCGAGCTGGCGCGGCTGAGCGGTGTGTCGAAGGCCACGGTCAGCCGTTTATTCAAGCGTCTCGGTTACGAGAAATATAAGGACATGCGCGACGAGCTGCGCATCCTGCGCCAGAGCGGCATGCCGCTTACCGACAACCGCGATGCGGTGCAGGGCAACACCTTGCTGTCACGCCACTATAAGCAGGAGATGGCCAACCTGACGCAGTGGGTCAACAGCATCGATCCACAGCAGTTTGGCGAGGTGATTAGCGCGCTGGGCGCGGCAAAACGGGTATTTATCATCGGCATGCGTAACGCCTATCCGGTGGCGCTGCACTTGCGTCAGCAGCTGATGCAGGCGCGTCCGCAGGTGCATGTGCTGCCGCAGCCGGGTCAGACGCTGGGCGAAGAGCTGGTGGATATAACGCCTGACGATATCGTGGTGGTGATGGCGTTTCGCCGCCGTCCACGCATCATTCGTCCGCTGATGCAGCAGCTGCAGCAGAGCAACATTCCCGTGCTGGCGCTGTGTGAGCCGCAGGCGCAGGGCATTATCACACTGGCGCGCTGGCAGCTTTGTGCGCCGCTCGACAGCGTTTCCGCTTTTGATAGCTACGCCTCCGCCATGAGCCTGATTAACCTGCTGGCGAATGCGTTGCTGCATGAAATGTTGTCGCAGGGCCGTCAGCGCATCCATCAAATTGCCGATCTTTATCAGCATCTCGACGAGCTGGAACACCGTTAACGGGCGCCATTGTGGTGCATTGCACTGTTTTTGATCGTTAATTCCAACGGGCGCGATGCCCGTTTTTGCTGCCTTCAACGCGGTAAATCCCCGTTTTTTCCCCTTTCTTCTCCCAGCACTGCGGTTGGCACATTAGTTGCAGAATGATTCATCAAGAATCTTTTGTTTCACGTAAACTCACCGGGGTGCATAATGAAAAAAGTATTATTAGCGGTAGCGGGCGCGGCATTGCTGATGGCGCAGGTCGGGAGTGCGATGGCCGATCAGCTGCAGGATATCCAGAAGCGCGGCGTGATCCGCGTAGCGGTTCCGCAGGACTTCCCGCCGTTCGGTTCCGTGGGTACTGACCTGCAGCCGCAGGGCTACGATATCGACATGGCGAAGTATCTCGCTAAACAGATGAAACTGAAGTTGCAGCTGGTGCCCGTTTCCAGTGCCAACCGCGTGCCGTATCTGCAGACCGATAAAGTTGATCTGGTGATCTCCAGCATGGGTAAAAACGCCGAGCGTGAAAAAGTGATCGATTTCACCCGCGCTTACGCGCCGTTCTTCCTCGGCGTATTCGGTCCGAAAGGCGAAACGCTGAAAGATGCGGCAGCGCTGAGAGGCAAATCGATCGGCGTCACGCGCGGTGCAGTGGAAGATATGGTGTTAAGCGATATCGCCCCGAAAGAGGCGCAGGTGAAGCGTTATGAAGATAACAACACCACGCTGTCGGCCTACCTTTCCGGACAAGTGCAGTACGTGGCGACGGGCAACCTGGTGGTGGCGGCGATTGCGCGCCAGAACGCCGAAAAAGCGCCGGTTGCCCAGTTTATGCTGAAAGATTCACCGTGCTACATCGGCCTGAAAAAAGATGAGCCGGCGCTGAAAGAGAAAGTGAATGCGCTGATTGAGCAGGGAATCAAAGACGGCACGCTGAACAAGCTGTCGGAAGAGTGGCTGAAAGCGCCGCTGCCAGCGAACCTCGGCGCATAAAGTATGGCGCAACTTAACTTCGCCGATCTCTGGCCGCACTGGCCAGAGTTGCTGGCCGGACTGTGGGTCACGATTCAGATCACCGTGCTCGCCACCGTGGGCGGTGTCAGCCTCGGTATTCTCGGCGCGGCGCTGCGCAGCGGCAAACCGGGCTGGGCGAGCCGCATCTGGGGCCTGTACGTCGAGCTGATCCGTAATACGCCGTTTGTGGTGCAGCTGTTTTTCATCGTCTTTGGTTTGCCCAATCTGGGTCTGAAACTGACGGCGGGTGAAGCCGCACTGCTGGCGATGTTGATTAACCTTGGCGCGTACAGCACCGAAATTATTCGCGCCGGCATTCAGGTGACGCCGCGCGGCCAGTGGGAAGCGGGGCGCGTGCTGGGATTGACCCGCACGCAAACCTTTATTCGCGTGGTGTTGCCGCCGTCGCTGCAGCGTATTTATCCGGCGCTGGTCAGCCAATGCATCATCGTGATGCTCGGCTCGTCGGTGGTGTCGCAGGTGTCGTACGAAGAGTTGACCTTCGCCGCCAACCTGATTCAGTCGCGCACCTTTTTGAGTTTTGAAGTTTATTTCGTGACCACGCTGATCTATCTGGCGTTGTCGATTGCCATGCGCCAACTGCTGCTGGCGCTGGGACGTAAATGGTTGGGAGCGCAGCCGGCATGATGACGCAATTTACCGACTGGGACATCCTGCGCAACCTGCTGCTGGCAGCGCGCTGGACAATTTTACTTTCGCTGGTGGCGTTTTTTGGCGGCACGCTGGTGACCTTGCCGCTGCTGTTTATGCGCCTGCTGAAACGTAAATGGCCGATGCGCCTGGTGCGCGCTTACACCGAGCTGTTTCAGGGCACGCCGCTGCTGATGCAGCTGTTCCTCGCCTTCTTCGGCGTCGGCTTGTTCGGCATCGATGTCGCGCCCTGGACCGCCGCCTCGCTGGCTTTAACGCTCTACACCAGCGCGTTTCTGGTGGATATCTGGTACGGCAGTATTCGCGCCCTGCCAAAAGGGCAGTGGGAAGCGTCGCGCTGTCTCGGCCTGACCTTTGGTCAAACGCTGTTTCGCGTGGTCGCGCCGCAGGCGATTCGTATCGCCATCGCGCCTACGGTTGGGTTTGCCGTGCAGGTGATTAAAGGCACCGCGCTGGCCTCGATTATCGGTTTCGTCGAGCTGACCAAAGCCGGCACCATTTTGAATAACGTGACGTATGAGCCGTTCAAGGTGTTTGGCATGGTGGCGCTCGGTTACTTCCTGATGTGTTATCCGCTGTCGCGTTACAGCCAGTACCTGGAGAAAAAATTCAATGCCGCTCATCACCATTAATCAGGTACAGAAGTACTACGGCGACAACCACGTCTTGAAAGGTGTCGATCTCGATGTCGATCACGGCGAAGTGATCTCGATTATCGGCCGCAGCGGATCGGGTAAAAGTACCCTGCTGCGCTGCATGAACGGGCTGGAAGGTTATCAGGAAGGCAGCATCAAACTCGGCGGTATGACGATTACCGACCGCGAATCGCAGGCGCGTGAAATTAGCCGTTCGGTCGGCATGGTGTTCCAGAACTTCAATCTGTTCCCGCACATGACGGCGCTGGAAAACGTGATGCTGGCGCCGCGCCGTGTGCTGAAGAAAAGTGAAGCCGAATGCCGTGCGCTGGCAACGCAGATGCTGGAGAAAGTCGGCCTCGGTGAGCGCATCAATTACTATCCGGCCAATTTGTCGGGCGGTCAGCAGCAGCGCGTGGCGATTGCCCGTGCGCTGGCGATGCAGCCCAAGGTTTTACTCTGTGATGAGATCACCTCCGCGCTCGATCCCGAGCTGGTGGGCGAAGTGCTGAAAGTGCTGGAGCAGCTGGCCGCCGAAGGCATGACGTTGATTCTCGTCACCCATGAAATGAACTTCGCCCGCGACGTGGGCGATCGCGTGGTCTTTATGCATCAGGGGCGCGTCTGGGAGCAGGGCGACAGCAAAACGCTGTTCGCCAATCCGCAAACCGCGGAGCTGAAGCAGTTTATCTCTACCGTGCGCCTCTAAGCTTTCTTTAAGGAATACAACATGGATATCAGCCAATTTTCGCAAATCAATCCGCCACAGCGTCTGTTGATGGGACCGGGCCCGATCAATGCCGATCCGCGCGTGCTGCGCGCCATGTCGAGCCAGCTGATCGGCCAGTACGATCCGGCGATGACGCACTACATGAACGAAGTGATGGCGCTGTACCGTGGCGTATTCCGCACTGAAAACCGCTGGACGATGCTGATCGACGGCACGTCACGCGCCGGTATCGAAGCGATTCTGCTGTCGGCGATCCGTCCGGGCGACAAAGTGCTGGTGCCGGTGTTTGGCCGTTTCGGTCATCTGCTGTGTGAAATTGCCCGCCGTTGCCGCGCGGAAGTGCACACCGTTGAAGTGCCGTGGGGCGAAGTGTTTACGCCGGATCAGATCGAAGACGCGATCAAAAAAGTGCAGCCGCGCCTGCTGCTGACGGTGCAGGGCGATACGTCCACCACCATGCTGCAGCCGCTGGAAGCGCTGGGCGCGATTTGCAAGAAATATGGCGTGCTGTTCTACACCGATGCCACCGCGTCGCTCGGCGGTAACGCGCTTGAAACCGATGCGTGGGGCCTGGATGCGGTCTCCGCCGGGATGCAGAAGTGCCTTGGCGGTCCATCCGGTACGTCGCCAATCACGCTGAGCCCGCAGATGGAAGCGGTGATCCGCAAGCGCAAGTGCGTGGAAGAGGGCATCCGCACCGCCGATCATCAGGATGGCGACGACGAGATGATCTACTCCAACTATTTCGATCTCGGCATGATCATGGATTACTGGGGCCCGGAACGTCTCAATCACCATACCGAAGCCACCACCGCGCTGTTTGGCGCGCGTGAATGTGCGCGTCTGATAATGGAAGAGGGATTAGATAACGGCATCGCGCGCCACAAGCTACACGGCGATGCGCTGCTGAAAGGCATTCAGGGCATGGGCCTCGAAACCTTTGGCGATTTAAAAAACAAAATGAATAACGTGCTCGGCGTGGTGATCCCGCAGGGCGTGAATGGCGATCAGGTACGCAAGCTGGTGCTGGAAGATTTCGGTATCGAAATCGGCACTTCGTTTGGTCCACTGCATGGCAAAGTGTGGCGCATCGGCACCATGGGCTACAACGCGCGTAAAGATTGCGTGATGCAAACCCTGAGCGCGCTGGAAGCGGTGCTGAATCATGTTGGCTTCCGCACCACGCAAGGCGCGGGGATGCAGGCGGCGTGGGATCTTTACGGGAGCCGCGCATGAATAAAAGCCTGATGACCGCCAGCGAGGCGCAGATCGCCGCCGCTCGCGTCATGGCGCGCTGTGATGCGCTGGCTGAGATCAGCGAAAGCGAAGGTGGCCTGACGCGTGTTTATCTGTCGCCGGAACAGCTGCGTGCCAACGCGCGCGTCGGCGAATGGATGCAGGCCGCGGGCATGACGACGTGGCAGGACGCGGTGGGCAACATTTGCGGTCGCTACGAAGCGGCGCAGGCGGGCGCGCGGGCGCTGCTGCTCGGTTCGCACCTGGATACGGTGCGCAATGCCGGTCGCTACGACGGCATGCTCGGCGTGTTAAGCGCCATTGAAACCGTGCAGTGGCTGCACGATCGGCAGCAGCGTTTGCCGCTGGCGATTGAGATTGTCGGCTTCGGCGACGAAGAGGGCACGCGCTTCGGCATTACGCTGCTCGGCAGCCGTGGCATAACCGGCAGCTGGCCGGAAAGCTGGGTGACGCACCCGGATGGTAACGGCATCACCGTGGCGGAAGCGATGCAGGATGTCGGTTTCGATGCGGCGAAGATTCACGACGCGGCGCGTCAGGTCAATGAGATCGCCGCCTATCTGGAACTGCATATCGAGCAAGGTCCGTGTCTTGAGCAGGAAGATTTGGCGCTTGGCGTGGTCACGGCGATCAACGGCGCGCGTCGTCTGAACTGCAGTTTTATCGGTGAAGCGGGTCACGCGGGCACCGTGCCGATGACGCATCGCAAAGATGCGCTGGCCGCTGTAGCCGAATGGATGGTGTTTATTGAGCACACCACGCAAGAGCACGATCCGCAGCTGGTGGCGACTGTCGGCACGCTGAGCTGCTTGCCGGGCGCGGTCAACGTGATCCCCGGTGAAGTGCAGCTGTCGCTCGATGTGCGCGGTCCGCAGGATGAGCCGCTGGAGCGTTTACTCTCCACGCTGCTGACGCAGGCGCAGGCGATTGCGCTGCGTCGCGGCTTAACCTTCAGCGCCAACGAGTATTACCACATTGCCGCCACCGCTTGTGATGCGCGGTTGCAGCAGGCGCTGAGCCACGCGGTAGAAACCGTGCAAGGGCGCAGCCTGTCGCTGCCGAGCGGCGCGGGACACGATGCGATTGCTATCGCCGAGCGCTGGCCGGTTGGCATGTTGTTTGTGCGCAACCATCGCGGCATCAGCCATCATCCGGCGGAATCGGTACAAACCGCTGATGTGGCGCTAGGCGTGCAGGCGTATCTGCAAGCGGTTTGCGATATTGCACGCGCTAAGGAATAAAGATGGATTTGGTAAGCTTCAATCAGCTTTACCCCCAAGCCGCGCAAGCGGCGATTGCGCACTGCGTGGCGATTCCCGCCTGGCAACAGGCGCTGGTGGCGGCGCGACCTTTTGCCGACGTTGCGGCTTTACTGGCCGAAGCCGATCGTTTGGCGCAGCGGTGGCAAGCCGCTGATCTTGAGCTGGCGCTGAGTGCCCATCCACGCATTGGCGACAACGTGGCGGGCGCGGACAAAGAGGCCTCGCTGTCGCGCAGTGAGCAGTCGGCGATGCAGCAGGCGGACGGCGCGCTGCAGCTGGCGATGCTGGCGGGCAATCAAACCTATGAGCAGCGCTTTGGTCGGGTATTTCTGATTCGCGCCAAAGGGCGCACCGGCGAAGAGATGCTGGCGGAATTGCAGCGTCGGCTTAACAATGATGCAGCGAGTGAACAGCGTGAAGCGCTGGCGCAGCTGCGTGAAATTACCCTGTTGCGGCTAAAGGAGAGCATCACATGAGCACCATTACGACGCATATTCTCGATACCGCGCTGGGCAAACCGGCGATTGGCGTGGCGGTTTCGCTCGAGCAAAATAGCCCGGAAGGCTGGCTGCCGCTGGTGGAAGGCAACACCGACAGCGACGGACGCATTAAAGACCTGACGCCCGAACCGCTGGCGCCAGGTCATTACCGTTTGACGGCGGAAATTGGCGACTACTTTGCTGCCGAAGGGCGCGATGCGCTCTACGTGAGTGCGCAGATTGATTTCGTGATTGGCGCCACAGGCAGCCATTATCATCTGCCGTTTCTCATCTCGCCGTGGTCGTGGTCGACTTATCGCGGCAGCTGATAATGTGCGCCACTTCACGCGCTGCGCTTGAAAGCCAGTAACTATCAAAACCTTCGGTTCATCCAAATATATTCCTGGCGAAAGTGCGGCTAATCTTAGTCGCATATTAGAAAGCAATATGAAGCCAATGGAGCCGATAAACATGAGCACGCACGACAATAACGATAATGCAGCAGCCGCAGGCAAGTGCCCCTTTCATCACGGGGCGTCTGAAGAGAAGAGTGTTCTGGCGCGCGGCGCCGGTGGCGGTACATCCAACCGCGACTGGTGGCCCAATATGTTACGCGTCGATCTGTTAAACCAGCACTCCAACCGTTCCAACCCGCTTAGTGACACCTTCAACTACCGCGACGAATTCAGCAAACTGGATTACTCCGCGTTAAAAGCCGATATCCGCGCACTTCTCACCGATTCGCAATCCTGGTGGCCAGCCGACTGGGGCAGCTATATTGGGCTGTTCATTCGCATGGCGTGGCACAGCGCGGGTACTTATCGCACCATTGATGGTCGTGGCGGTTCAGGTCGCGGTCAGCAGCGTTTTGCGCCGCTGAACTCATGGCCGGATAACGTCAGCCTCGATAAAGCGCGTCGCCTGTTGTGGCCGGTAAAACAGAAATATGGTCAAAAAATTTCCTGGGCCGATCTCTATATCCTGGCGGGTAACGTCTCGCTGGAAAACGCTGGCTTCCGCACCTTCGGCTTTGGTGCCGGTCGTGAAGACGTGTGGGAACCGGATATGGATGTGGATTGGGGCCACGAAACCGAATGGCTGGCGCATCGCCATCCAGAAGCGCTGGCCAATGCACCGCTGGGCGCTACCGAAATGGGCCTGATCTACGTCAATCCGGAAGGCCCGGAAGCCAGTGGCGATCCAAAATCAGCCGCGCCGGCGATTCGTGCCACCTTCGGCAACATGGGCATGAACGACGAAGAGATCGTGGCGCTGATTGCTGGCGGTCATACTTTAGGTAAAACCCACGGCGCGGCAGAAGCCAGCCATGTGGGCGTGGATCCTGAAGAGTCACCAATTGAAGCGCAGGGTCTTGGCTGGACCAGCAGCTACGCCAGCGGCGTGGGTAAAGATGCCATCACTTCTGGTCTGGAAGTGGTGTGGACTCAAACCCCAACGCAGTGGAGCAACTACTTCTTCGAGAACCTGTTCAAATACGAATGGGTGCAGACACGCAGCCCAGCGGGCGCCATCCAGTTCGAAGCGGTTGATGCCGAAGCGATTATCCCGGATCCGTTTGATCCGGAGAAAAAACGTAAACCGACCATGCTGGTAACCGATCTGACGCTGCGTTTCGATGAAGAGTTCGGCAAGATTTCGCGCCGCTTCCTCAACGATCCGCAGGCGTTCAACGAAGCCTTTGCCCGCGCCTGGTTCAAACTGACGCACCGCGATATGGGACCAAAAGCACGTTACATCGGCCCGGAAGTGCCGAAGGAAGATCTGCTGTGGCAGGATCCGTTACCGCAGGCGATTCATCAGCCAACGCCGGCTGATATCAGCGAGATTAAAGCGCGCATTGCGGCTTCAGGTCTGAGCGTCAGCCAGCTGGTTTCAGTGGCCTGGGCTTCAGCCTCCACCTTCCGTGGCGGTGACAAACGTGGCGGAGCCAACGGTGCGCGTCTGGCGTTAGCGCCGCAGAAAGATTGGGCGGTGAATGCCAGCGTAATCAATGATGTGCTGCCAACCCTGCAGAAGATTCAGCAGGAATCAGGCAAAGCATCGTTGGCCGATGTGATTGTGCTGGCAGGTAGCGTGGGTATCGAACTGGCCGCTTCAGCCGCTGGCGTGGCAACGCAAGTGCCGTTTACGCCGGGCCGTGTGGATGCGCGTCAGGATCAAACCGACGTTGAGTCGTTCAACTTCCTGCAGCCGCTGGCCGATGGTTTCCGTAACTATCGCCGCAGCGCCAAAGGTTCTTCAACCGAAACGCTGCTGCTGGATAAAGCCCAACAGCTGACGCTGAGCGCGCCAGAATTGACGGTGTTGCTCGGTGGCCTGCGCGTATTGGGCACCAACTTCGACGGCGGCCAGCACGGCGTATTCACCGATCGGGTTGGCGTATTGAGCAATGATTTCTTTGTTAATCTGCTCGACATGCGTACCGCGTGGAAAGCCACCGATGAGAGCGAAGAGCTGTTTGAAGGTCGCGATCGTCTGAGCGGCGAAGTGAAGTTCACTGCGACACGTGCCGACTTAGTGTTTGGATCGAACGCTATCTTGCGCGCGCTGGCCGAGGTTTACGCCAGCAGCGATGCGAAGCAGAAGTTCGTGACCGACTTCGTTGCCGCCTGGACAAAAGTGATGAATCTGGATCGCTTCGAGCTGTAATCTACAGCAAAGAAAGTAAAAACCCCGGCTTGCCGGGGTTTTTTGTTATTTCAGCGTATACGCATCGGCATCGCGCCATGCCGGAAACCTTTCCCGATAGGCTTGCAGCTCCTCCAGCGATAGCTCCGCATCAAGGCGTGCGCGCGCAAAGGGCTCTCCACTCGCCAGAATCTCACCCAGCGGTGAAATGATTCGACTGTCGCCACTGTATTGATGCTGATTGCCATCGCTGCCGACGCGGTTACAACCGGCGATATAAGCCTGGTTTTCAATTGCACGGGCTAACAGCAGCGATTGCCAGTGCAGCGCACGCGGTGCCGGCCAGTTGGCGACATACAGCGCCAGATCGTAATCGTTGTGGTTACGCGAAAAAACCGGGAAGCGCAGGTCGTAGCAAATTTGCGGCAGAATCCGCCAGCCGCGCCACTCAAATACTTCACGTGTTTCACCCGCCACATAGTGCTGATGTTCATTGGCCATGCGGAACAGATGACGTTTGTCGTACTGATGCAGCGTGCCGTCTGGCTCGACCAGCAAGAAGCGGTTCACCGCGCCTTTTTCCGTCTGGATTGCCGCGCTGCCGCCGACTAACGCATTGCTGGTTTGCGCGTGCGCGTGCAGCCACGCCACGACGTCATCCTGCGGCAGCGAACTTTCGGCAGCTTCCATAGCAAAACCGGTGGTGAACATCTCCGGCAGCAGAATGATGTCGCGGCCTGCAATGCCTTTCAGCACGCCATCGAAATGACGCAGGTTAGCCGCGCCATCCATCCAGCTCAGGGTTTCCTGCAGAACGGTAATTTTCAAAGCTGACATAAGCGCTCCGCAGCGGCGTCGAGCGTCGCTTCCTGTTTGGCAAAGCACAGGCGAATCAGCTTGTGCGGGAAAGGTTCGGCGCAGAACACCGACAGCGGAATCGCCGCCACGCCGACTTCCTTGGTCAGCAGCTGGCAGAAGCTCACGTCATCCAGATCGGAAATGGCGCTGTAATCGACCAGCAGGAAGTAAGTGCCTTCACACGGCAGCAGCTTGAAACGGCTGGCGGAGAGCGCCTGGATAAAGCGATCGCGGCGCGCGCGGTAGAACTCCGGCAGTTCGCGATAGTGCTCAGGCGCCTGACGCAGCATGTCGGCAATCGCCAGCTGTGCCGGCGTATTCACCGAGAATGTCAGATATTGATGCACCTTGCGGATTTCAGCGCTGATCGCAGCCGGGGCAATGCAGTAACCCACTTTCCAGCCGGTCATGTGGAAGGTTTTACCAAAAGATGAAACCGCGATGGATCGCTGACGCAGTTCAGCATGCGCTAACACGCTGGCGTGGCCCTCTTCGGTGAAACAGATGTGCTCATAAACTTCGTCGCTCAGCACAAAGATTTCCTGCTCAGCAATCGCCTGCCACAGCTCGGCATAATCGCTTTTGCGCCACATGGTGGCGGACGGATTATGCGGCGTGTTCAGGATCACTAAGCGGGTTTTGCTGCTCAGCAGGCCGCGGAATTCGCGCCAGTCAACGCGGAAACCCGGCGGCTGCAGGGCGATGCGTTTTAACACGCCGCCCGCCAGTTGCACCGCAGGCGCGTAGCTGTCGTAGCTTGGGTCAAAGCAGATCACTTCATCACCCTGACGCACCAGCGCGGTGATCGCTGCGTACAATGCTTCTGTCGCGCCCGTCGTCACGGTGATATCGCTGTTGACGTCAGGCGTGTGGCCGTAAAGCGCAGCAGTTTTCTCAACAATCGCCTCACGTAGTGGCAGTACGCCGATCATCGGTGCATATTGGTTGGCGCCCTGGCTGACGTGATGCGCCAGGCGCTCCTGCAAATAGCGCGGACCGTCAAAATCGGGGAAGCCTTGCGACAGGTTGATGGCGTTGTGCTGCTGCGCTAACGCGCTCATTTGCGTAAAGATGGTGGTGCCGAGCGCCGGTAATTTGCTCTCGGGGATCAGGTTGTGCTGCGTCATTGTTTTGTGGCCTTAAGCGCGAATGTCGTTGCGGAGAAACCCTGTGTTGCTGCCACTATAAACAGGATGTTAACATTTGGCAATCGAGACGCTTAGACGTCTAAACTAACCTGCGGAGCCTGTATATCGCTATGACGGATTTTCTTCCACTGGAACATTTAGTGGCCGCCTGCCACTGGATTGGTGGCAAAGGCTGGGCACCCGCAACCGGCGGTAATATGTCGGTGCGGCAGGACGCGGAGTATTGTCTGCTGAGTGCGTCCGGCAAAGATAAAGGCAGCCTGACGCGTGATGATTTTATCCAGGTTGAGATCGCTAGCAACGCGGTGCCATCGGGCCGCACGCCCTCAGCGGAAACCGGCCTGCATACCTTGATTTATCGTCTGTTTCCGCAGGCGGGCGCGGTGCTGCATACGCACACGGTCAACTCGACGGTGCTGTCGCGGGTGGAGAAGGGCGACGCGCTGGTGCTCAGTGGTTATGAGATGCAGAAAACGCTGGCCGGGCAGCAGACGCATCTGAACACCGTCGCCATCCCATTATTCGATAACGATCAGGACATTACGGCGCTGGCGCAGCGTATTGAAGCTTTTGCCGCCGATACGCCGCTGCAATATGGTTTTCTGCTGCGCGGCCACGGTTTGACCTGCTGGGGCAAGGACGTCAACGAAGCGCGTCGCCATCTCGAAGGTCTGGAATTTCTGTTTGAATGTGAACTGCAACGTCGCCTGCTGGAGGCCAAATGATCCGCGCCATTGTTACCGATATTGAAGGCACCACCAGCGATATCCAGTTTGTGCATCAGGTGTTGTTCCCTTATGCGCGTCAGCATTTAGCGGCGTACGTGCGGGAAAATCACATGGATGAAAACGTCGCCGCCGCACTCAACGCGGTGCGTGCAGAGTCCGCTGCGCCTCAGGCCACGCTGGAGGAGCTGATTACCACACTCACGAATTATATCGATGAGGATCGCAAGTCGCCGGGCCTCAAAGCCCTGCAGGGCATGATTTGGCGCGCCGGCTACGTTGAAGGTCAGTTCACCGGCCACCTTTATCCCGACGTGCTGCCGGCTTTTGCGCGCTGGCAGCAGCAGGGGATTGGTCTGTATGTTTATTCCTCGGGATCGGTCGCCGCGCAAAAACTGTTATTTGGCTACAGCGATGAAGGTGATTTAACCTCGCTGTTCAGCGGCTATTTTGATACCGGCGTCGGCGCGAAACGTGAAGCGCAATCGTATCGCAATATCGCCGAAAAAATCGGCCTTGCGCCTGCGTCCTTGCTGTTCCTGTCGGATATTCATCAGGAGCTGGATGCGGCAGCGGATGCGGGCTGGCATACCGTGCAGTTAATTCGTGGCGCGGCGGATAACGCCAGTCGTCATCACCAGGTCAACGATTTTTCCCAGATTAAACCGGAGTCGATTTAACATGAGTGCATTGACCATTTTTACCGATACCGAAGCCCAGCAACCGGTGTGGCACAGCACCAATGCCGAGGCGATTCGCGAGCGTCTTAACGCGAAAAACGTGCGCTTTGAACGCTGGGAAGCCGATCGCGATTTGGGTGCGGATCCTGATGCAGAGACGGTGATCAACGCCTATCAACATGCGATTGATCGTCTGGTGGCCGAGAAGGGCTATCAGAGCTGGGATGTGCTGAGCATGCGTGCGGATAATCCGCAGAAAGAGGTGCTGCGCACCAAGTTCCTTAACGAACATACGCATAGCGAAGATGAAGTACGCTTCTTTGTTGAAGGTTCAGGGCTGTTCTGTCTGCATCTGGAGGGCGAGGTGTATCAGATTTTGTGTGAGAAGAATGATCTGATCTCGGTGCCCGCTGGCACGGCGCACTGGTTTGATATGGGTTCTGAGCCGCACTTTACCGCGATCCGCATTTTCGATAATCAGGAAGGTTGGGTAGCGAATTTCACCGGCGACAAGATCGCTGATGCGTATCCGCGTTTAGCATGATTGTAGGGTCGTCATTCATGACGACCTTTTTATCACCGCACATTACCCATTACCCTACGGCTGAAAAATCCCTTCCTGAACCTGCGCAGGCGTCACCACGCCGGTATCCAGCACCCAACCGCTAATCAACGCCGCGGGCGTGACATCAAAAGCCGGGTTATAGACCGCCGCACTCTCTGGCGCCCACTGCACGCTCCCAAAACTGCCTGCAACGCCGGTCACTTCGCTGGCGGCGCGCTGCTCGATGGGGATGGCGTCGCCGTGCGGACATTGACGATCCAGCGTGGTGTGCGGTGCGGCGACGTAGAACGGAATACCGTGATAGTGCGCCAGCACGGCCAGGCTATAGGTGCCAATCTTGTTCGCGACATCACCATTCGCTGCGATACGATCCGCGCCGACCCAAATAGCATCGACCACGCCGCGCGCCATTAGACTGGCGGCCATCGAGTCGGTAATCAGCTGATAAGGAATGTTTAGCTCACCCAGCTCCCACGCGGTTAAACGGCCACCTTGTAGCAGCGGCCGCGTCTCATCCACCCAGACATTTTTCACCAAACCTTGCTGGTGGGCATAAGCGATAACGCCGAGCGCCGTGCCGACGCCCGCAGTCGCCAGCCCGCCGGTATTGCAGTGCGTCAGCAGCTGGCTGCCCGGTTTTACCAGCGTGCTGCCGGCGCGGGCGATGTTGTCACACAAATGCTTATCTTCGGCCACCAGACGCAGCGCTTCGCGGCTCAGCGCCGTGACGAAATCACTCTCGGCCAACGCATTTTTCATGCGATCAAGGTTATTCATCAGGTTCACCGCCGTTGGGCGCGCCGCGCGCAGCACCTCAAGCGCCGTCGCTAATTCCGTGCGCGCTGCGCCTTGCTCAGCCAGCAGCGCCAGCAGCAAACTGGCTGAGAGGCCAATCAGCGGCGCACCGCGCACGCGCAAGGCATGAATGTGTTCGACCAACTGCGCGACGCTGTGCGCGGGTAGCCAGTTTTGTTGTTGTGGCAGCGCCTGCTGGTCAAGGATCCACAGTTGATTATCGCGGACCTCAAGGCTGGTGGTACGAAGTGTTTGCATGGTGTGAAATCCCTGTTGCGTTAATGCTGGCTATTGTGCCAACATGCGTAACGGATGTATAGACGTCTGAACGGCTTATTACTATCGATAATCGAGGAACAGGCAATGTCGCAATACCGTACGTTCAATGCTGCCGATGCTGTGGAATATGCGAAACAATTTGGCGGCGTGGACGATCCGTCAGCGCTGGTGAGCGCCGAGGAGATCGGGGATGGCAATCTCAACCTGGTGTTTAAAATTTTCGATAATCAAGGCCGCAGCCGCGTGGTGGTAAAACAGGCGCTGCCCTATGTGCGTTGTGTCGGTGAATCCTGGCCGCTCACGCTGGATCGCGCGCGTCTCGAAGCGCAGACGTTGATTGAGCACTACAAACATTGCCCGCAGCACACCGTTAATATCACCCATTACGACGCCGAATTGGCGGTGATGGTGATGGAAGATCTCTCCAGCCATCGTATCTGGCGCAGCGAACTGGTGAAGGGCGCGTATTATCCTCAGGCCGGTCGTCAGGTTGGCGAGTATCTGGCGCAGACGCTGTTCCATACCTCCGATTTCTTCCTGCATCCGCATAAGAAAAAAGCCGAAGTGGCGCGTTTCATTAATCCGGAAATGTGCGAAATCACCGAAGACTTATTCTTCAACGATCCGTTTATTGACCATGAGCGCAACAAATATCCTGCGGCGCTGGAAGCGCTGGTGGTCAGCCTGCGCAGCGACGATGCGCTAAAAATCGCCGTGGCCGGTCTCAAGCACCGCTTTTTCGCCGATGCGGAAGCATTGCTGCATGGCGATGTGCATAGCGGTTCCATCTTTGTCGCCGATGGCAGCCTGAAAGTGATTGATGCGGAGTTCGGTTACTTTGGGCCGATAGGTTTTGATGTCGGCAGCGCGATTGGCAACTTGCTGATCAACTACTGCTGCCTGCCGGGCTTGCTGGCACCGCGTGAGGCGGCTGAAGGGCGTGAACGTCGTCTGAGCGACGTGCAGGAGGTTTGTAATCAGTTCGCCAGCCGCTTCCTGGAATTGGCGAAAGAGAAAACCCGCGATGTGGCGCTGGCCTATCCCGGTTACGCCGAATCCTTCCTGCGCAAAGTGTGGCGCGATACCTTGGGTTATTGCGGTACCGAGTTGATCCGCCGCACGGTGGGAATGTCTCACGTTGCGGATTTCAAACAGATTGAAGATGAGACCATGCGCACCGAGTGCATTCGCAGCTGCATCACGCTGGGACGCACGCTGATTCTGGCTGCCGATCATATTGCTGATGTGGATGCGCTGATTGCGCGGATTCGTCAGGCGGGTTGATGCGGGTGTGAATGAAATAAAAAAGCCTCCATGCGGAGGCTTTTATGTTTTATGCGGCTTCACTGGCTCGCGGGTTGGATTTCGTCTGCGGCTTTGGCACCGCCAGCGCTTCCGGCGCGAAATCATCGACGTTAATCGCTTTCAGGCGGCTGGCTTCAGCACGAATCAGCACCTGCGCTTCGCTCTCATCAATCCAGCCCTCTTTCAGACCACGTTGCGCCAGCGCATCAAGTCGGGTGAACGACAGGTGTTTTTTCTGCTGCTGGCATAGACGATCGTGAATCACTTCGGCGGCCATCACATCCTGCAGCGCCTGCTCCAGTTGACCGGCCGGATTGTGCGCGCTCGGTGCCAGATATTGGCCGCGGCCCAAACGGGTACGCGTCGCAGAAGGCAGCTGCAGCAGTTTCGCCAGCTTATGATCCAGTTTATCGGACGGCGCCGGGCAGTGATGACCACCGGCGAAAATCACCAGTCGCAGCGCACCGGCTACCATGCGGTTCGGGAAGTTACGCAGCAAATCATCCATCGCCACTTCGGCCTGATGCAGCGCATCCTGCACGCCCCAGTGTACCAGCGGCAAATCGGCTTCGTTGCGGCCTTCATCGTCATAGCGCTTCAGGGTGGCGGAGGCCAGATACATCTGGCTCAGCACATCGCCGAGACGCGCCGAGATACGTTCACGACGTTTCAGGCTGCCGCCCAGCACCGCCATCGATACATCTGACAGCAGCGCGAGGTTGGCGCTCAAACGGTTAAGGTGCTGATAGTAGCGGCGCGTGGCGTCGCGGGTTGGTGTGGCGCTAGTGCGGCCGCCGGTTAAGCCCAGCCACAGGCTGCGTACTTTATTACTGCCTACGTGGCCAATATGGCTGAACAGCGCGCGGTCAAAGGTCACCAAATCGTTTTTCGCTGCGGCGTTCATCTCTTCCAGCACCCATGGATGGCAGCGGATCGCGCCCTGGCCGAAGATGATCATGCTGCGCGTCAGGATGTTAGCGCCTTCCACGGTGATGGCGATCGGTGCGCCCTGATAAGCCCGCGCCAGGAAGTTGTTTTCGCCCAGCATAATGCCTTTACCGCCAGCGATATCCATCGCGTCGATAATCGCGCGCTGACCGCGATGGGTGCAGTGATACTTCACAATCGCCGATAGAACCGCCGGCTTTTCACCGAGCATAATGCCGCTGGTGATTAGCGTTGCGGCGGCGTCCATCACGTAGGCGTTACCAGCAATGCGCGCCAGCGGCTCTTCGATACCTTCCATCTTGCCGATAGAGACTTTGAACTGACGGCGGATGTGCGCATACGCGCCGGTCGCCAGCGCAATACTTTTCAGGCTGCCGGTTGAGTTCGAAGGCAGCGTGATGCCGCGACCAACGGACAAACACTCCACCAGCATGCGCCAGCCCTGGCCGGCCATGGATGGGCCGCCGATGATGTAGTCGATGGGTACGAAAATGTCTTTACCGCGCGTCGGACCGTTCTGGAACGGCACGTTGAGCGGGAAGTGACGTTGGCCGATCTCTACGCCAGGCGTGTGCGTTGGGATCAGTGCGCAAGTGATGCCAAGCTCTGTAGTCTCGCCCAGCAGATGATCCGGATCGGAGAGTTTGAACGCCAGGCCTAACACGGTGGCAATCGGTGCCAGCGTGATATAGCGCTTGTTCCAGGTAAGACGCATGCCCAGCACTTGCTGACCTTGCCACTCGCCCATGCACACCACGCCGGTATCGGGAATCGCGCCGGCATCCGAACCCGCTTCCGGGCTGGTCAGGGCAAAGCACGGGATCTCATCACCGCGCGCCAGACGCGGCAGGTAATGATCTTTCTGCTCATCAGTACCGTAATGTTGCAGCAGTTCGCCGGGGCCGAGTGAGTTCGGTACGCCAACGGTGATCGCCAGAATGCCGGAGACGCCCGCCAGTTTCTGCAGCACGCGCGCCTGCGCATAGGCGGAGAATTCCAGGCCGCCATACTCTTTCTTAATGATCATGGCGAAGAAGCGATGCTGTTTCAGATACGCCCACAACTCCGGCGGCAGATCGGCCATTTCATGGGTGATTTCGAAGTCGTTCGCCATGCGGCACGCTTCTTCGACCGGACCATCGATAAAGGCCTGCTCCTCTTCGGTCAGGCGCGGCTGCGGATAGTTGTGCAGCTTCTGCCAGTCCGGTTTGCCGCGGAACAGATCGCCTTCCCACCATGTGGTGCCGGCGTCGATCGCCTCTTTTTCAGTACGCGACATCGGCGGCATCACTTTCTGGAAGCTGTGCAGCGCCGGTTTCGAGAACAGGCTGCGACGCATCACCGGCAGGTTAAATGGCAGCAGAATAATCGCCAGCGGCAGCAGCATCCATGGCGTCCATATGTCAGCGGCCGCCAGCGCGCCGGTCCACAGCAGCAGAATTACGCTGCTCAGCTGAAGCGAAATTTGGTGGTAGAACAACACGCTAAGCAGGATTAGCGTCGCAACGATTGAGGCAACCAACATAATGAACCACTCCATAAGTAGTAAGAGGTCTGACCTGTTATGGGTGTAGGTTTAGAATATGGGGCAAAATTTATCAATCTGTTTACATCGCAATTACAACACATCTCACAAATTCGTTGCACGATGCGCAACAACTACCAAACTTCCTCGAGACGCCGCGCTTTTCCTTATGGCAGGCGCTTTGCGGCTTAGCGCCATTCCGTTAAACTTGCCGGGTCAATCTTTCCTCTAAAGGACATCTCTATGTATCAGGACATTATTCGCTCAGAACTCAATGAAGCAGCCGATACGCTCAACACGTTCCTGAGTGACGAAGCCAACATTCACGCCATTCAGCGCGCCGCAGTTCTGCTGGCCGATAGCTTTAAAGCGGGCGGCAAGGTACTCTCCTGCGGTAACGGCGGCTCGCACTGCGATGCGATGCATTTTGCTGAAGAGCTGACTGGACGCTACCGTGAAAACCGTCCTGGCTACCCGGCGATTGCCATTTCTGATGTCAGCCATCTCTCGTGCGTCAGTAATGATTTTGGTTATGACTATGTGTTCTCGCGCTATATCGAAGCGGTAGGCCGTGAAGGCGATGTGCTGCTGGGTCTTTCTACGTCCGGTAACTCTGCCAACATCATCAAAGCCGTGGAAGCTGCGCGCGCGAAAGGCATGAAAGTAATTACTCTGACCGGCAAAGATGGCGGCAAGATGGCAGGTTCAGCGGATATCGAAATTCGTGTGCCGCACTTTGGCTATGCCGACCGCATTCAGGAGATCCACATCAAAGTGATTCATATCCTGATGCTGTTGATTGAAAAAGAGATGGTTAAGTCATGATGCGTTCCTCTCGCCGCGCGCGAGGGGATCTAACTTGAGGCGGTTGTTATGTGCGAATTGCTCGGGATGAGCGCCAATGTCCCCACGGACATCTGTTTCAGTTTTACCGGTCTGGTGCAGCGTGGCGGTGGAACCGGGCCGCACAAAGATGGTTGGGGCATCACGTTCTACGAAGGCAAAGGGTGCCGCACCTTCAAAGATCCGCAGCCGAGCTTTAACTCGCCGATAGCCCGTTTGGTGCAGGAATACCCGATAAAATCGCATTCGGTGGTGGCGCATATCCGCCAGGCGAATCGCGGTGAAGTGTCGCTGGAAAATACCCATCCATTCACGCGTGAGCTGTGGGGCCGCAACTGGACCTACGCACACAATGGTCAGCTCAAAGGTTATCGTCAGCTGGATACCGGGCCATTTCGTCCGATTGGTGAAACCGACAGCGAGAAAGCATTTTGCTGGATGCTGCACAAACTGACCGAGCGCTATCCGCGCACGCCGGGCAACTGGCCAGCGGTGTTCCGCTACATTGCCGAGCTGGCAGCAGAAATGCGTGAGAAGGGCGTGTTCAACATGCTGTTATCGGATGGGCGCTATCTGATGGCGTTCTGTTCGACTAATCTCTACTGGATTACGCGCCGGGCGCCGTTTGGCAAAGCGACGTTGCTCGATCAGGATGTGGAAATTGATTTTCAGCAGCAGACGACGCCGCAAGATGTGGTGACGGTGATTGCTACGCAACCGCTGACGGGCAATGAAACCTGGCACCGGATAGTGCCAGGCGAGTGGGCATTATTTTGCCTGGGTGAGCGCCAGGAATGATTTCGAGGCAGCATCCGGTGTAGCGATCACCGGCGTGCTGTTCACCGCATATTGGCCGGTGGCCGTCACGTTCACGGTAGGCGGCACACGGTACTTAGCGAAGTACGCATAGCCCGGCTGCAGTTCACGCCAGAAGTTAATGTAGGTCGAGTATTTATGACGCTGCATATTGCTGTCTGTCATGCGGAACGGATAGATATTGACCTGAATCTCCTGCTGACCATTACGCAGCGCGGCGTTGGTGTAGGCGAAGATCTCATCCATCGATGCATCCGTCATTGCGTAGCAGCCCACTGACACGCAATCTCCGTGAATCATTAAATAGTTACCGTTATAGCCTTTAGCGCGATCGTACTGATTGGGAAAACCGGTATTAATAGCGCGATAAAAACGGCTATCCGGTTTCAACTGGTTCAGCTTAACGTTATAAAAGCCTTCCGGACTTTTGAAATCGCCCTGACGACGTTTAGGTCCTAAACCGCCAGAGAAATTACAGATGCGATAGCTGTCCAGCAGACGATATTCATTCCCGATTTTGCCGTACAGTTCCAGCGTACGCTCTTCCTTGAAAATTTGAATAAAAACGGGGGTGCCAATTAGTTGTTTCTTTAACTCTTTGCTCACCGGAGCCAGCGGTTGCGTAGGCTCGGGGTTAATTGCCCAGCTAAGGAGCGGCATAAGAATCATCGCAAGCGTTAATGCGATTCTGCCCATTCTGTAGATACCTTGATGTGAAGAGAGACGATGACGCTATGCGTCCGGGTATTGCATTATCGGAAATATCCGCTATCGCAGCGCAACATTAACATTGTCTGGCTTTTAATCAAGCCAGTGTCCGAGAAAATGGCGCGTTCCTAAAAGGAATACGACCACTAATTTGTAAACTTTAATTAGATAGATAAAAAATTAGGTTTTTTGCGCTGCGCTTGAAAACGGTTTAATCCTGACGATGAATAAGACATGTCTTGGGGGTTGAGAAAAATCACTTACCTATACTGCGCCGGTCATTTTCAACAGGTAAACATTAATGGAAACCCCAGCGCGCCCGTCCCTTTATCAGGTGGATAACCTGCACTATATGTTGTCGTCTGGTCCCGACATGATCAATTCACACTTACGCAGCGGCAAAGCGTGGGAGCCAACCACGCTGCAAATTGCTCAGTTGCTTATTGAAGGTATCGAGCATCCGGTGTTGGTCGATGTGGGCGCCAATTTAGGCGCCTGGTCGGTGCCGATGGGCGATCACATTCGCGCCAAGGGTGGCACCTTGTATGCCTTCGAGCCGCAACGCCAGGTGTTCTACCAACTGTGCGCCAATCTGTTCAGCAATCAGCTGTTTCACTGCCATGCTATGCAGATGGCGATTGGTGATGTAAACGGTGAAATTGACGTTCCGGTATTGGATATGCAAACCGAAGTGAATGTCGGGGCGCTGTCACTGGATGCTGATATTCGAGCGCAGCAGAAGATGCTCAGCACCGACTTCACCATCAGTGAATCTGTGCGCATCGCTACCTTAGATAGCCTGAAATTACCGGCGGCGCACTTGGTTAAAATCGATGTCGAAGGGCTCGAATTAGAAGTGCTTAAAGGCGCGCGGCACTGGCTGGAAAGCTCGGGTTATCCCGCCATTTTATTTGAAGTGTGGGGCGATTATCTGCCTGCATTAATCCCTAAACGTAACCGCCTGCTCAATTTGCTGAAGCGTGCTTTAGGCTACGAAATCGATATGTTTGGCGAACTCGGCATCGCTCAGCATCCGCAGAATAAACGTCTTGAGATCAAAAAAGATGACAAGGGTATGGTGATTCGTCGCCTGTTCTAAAGCTGCACTTTAGCATTGCCAACACTTTTGCATCTGTACAAATATCCAGTATTATAATGGTGTCTCAATTGATTCTGGATTAGTGGCAAACGTGAAAATCATTCATGTCGATATGGACTGCTTTTACGCAGCGGTGGAAATGCGCGATGACCCGTCATTGCGCGATATCCCCATTGCGATTGGCGGCAGCCGTGAACGGCGTGGCGTGATTAGCACCGCGAACTATCCGGCACGTAAGTATGGTGTGCGCAGCGCGATGCCGACCGGCATGGCGCTGAAACTCTGCCCGCATCTGCGGCTGCTGCCAGGCCGCTTTGATGCCTATAAAGAAGCCTCCCGCCAGATCCGCGACATCTTCTCGCGTTACACCTCGCTGATTGAACCGCTGTCGCTGGATGAAGCCTATCTGGATGTGACCGACAGCCTGCATTGTCATGGCTCGGCGACATTAATGGCGCAGGCGATTCGCGCCGATATCCTGCGTGAAACCGGGCTAACCGCTTCCGCCGGGATCGCGCCGATCAAGTTCCTCGCCAAGATCGCCTCCGATCTTAACAAACCCAACGGGCAATATGTGATTACGCCTGACACGATGTCCGATTTTTTACTAACGCTGCCGCTCAGTAAAATTCCTGGCGTGGGTAAAGTGGCGACCAAAAAGCTGGAAGAGATGGGCTTGCGCACCTGCGCCGATGTGCAGCGCGCCGACCTGGCGCTGCTGCTTAAACGCTTTGGCAAGTTTGGCCGCATCTTGTGGGAACGCAGCAATGGCGTGGATGAGCGCAATGTGGTGGTTGAGCGCGAGCGCAAATCGCTCGGCGTTGAACGTACGCTGATGGAGGACATTCATAGCTGGGAGCAGTGTCTGGAGATTATTGATTTTCTCTATGCGGAGTTGGATCGCCGCTTAACCGCCATCAAGCCGGATAAGCAGATCGCCAGACAAGGTGTGAAACTCAAGTTCAATGATTTCCAGCAAACCACGCAGGAGCACGTTTGGCCGGTGCTAAATAAAGACGACATGATCGCGGTGGCGCGTCAGGCGTGGGATGAACGCAGAGCAGGGCGCGGCGTGCGGCTGGTGGGATTGCATGTCACGATGGTGGATCCACAGCTGGAGCGGCAGTTGGTGTTGGGGTTGTGAGATTGTGCGCGCTGCCCCTCCTCCCGGCCTTCTCCCGCCAGCGGGAGAAGGAGTAAAACAAACCGCGCCTATCGGTTCCCTCTCCCGCCAGCATGAAAGCGAGAAGACAACGCCGATCGGTTCCCTCTCCCACTTGTGGGAGAGGTTTAGGGTGAGGGAAAACTACTTCTTCCCGTACTTCGCTTCCAGCGTCGCAAACCATGGCGCGACGAAATCGCTGTTCTCGCCCCAGCCTGGAATGATCTTATTCAGCGACGCCACGTTGACCGCGCCTTGCTGGCTGTTCAGCTGCTGCTGAGAAATCGATGACGCTTTAAACTCGTAAGTCGCCGATGTAGTTCCGCCAGCAATCTTGTTCGCCACCAGACGCATATTCACCGCACCAATGGTTTTCGGATCCACCGCCACGGTTTGTACCCACGGGCTGTTTTTCTCGTGCATCAACTGCAAATCCTGATTGGATACGTCAATGCTATACAGTTTGATCTCGGTACGACCATTCTCCTGCAGGGCTTTATACGCGCCCTGGCTGAAGGCATCCCACGAACCCCAGATCGCATCGATCTTGCCTTTCGGGTATTTCGCCAGAATCGCGCCAATCTTGTTGGCGGTATCGCCCTGTACGTCGGAAGAAACCGCGCCAATCGACTCCAGCTGATGAATACCCGGATTCTCTTTCAGCAGCTTCTCATACACTACCTGACGACGATCCATCGCCGGGAAACCGGCCACCCACAGCTTGACGATATTCGCCTTGCCGTTGAAGTCTTTGATTAAACTGCCGAGCGATTCCTGTGCCAGCGAAGCATCGTTCTGCGCCGTCACGGTGACGCCCTCTACCGGCGTATTAACCGGCGTATCAAACACCGACAGCTTGATGCCCGCTGCGGCAATACGCTGCACCAGCGCAGTCGAGTAGGGATCTTTACCGTGTGACAGGATAATGCCGTCATATTTCTGGCTAATCGCCTGGTTCACAAAATCCTGGAAGCGCGCATCGTCGCCATTGCTGAGGAAAGTGCTGACCTTAAAGCCCAGCTGGCGACCTTGCTGAATCGCCCCGGCGACAAACTGCGTAGTGTTATCGTCCGAACCCAGGTTGCGGATGATGGCGATGCGTACCGGACCTTCATGGTTAGCGATAACCGCAGGCACTGCGGCATCGGCGAAGGCGGCGCTGGCGTTGAGCAGGCTAACCGCCAGCAGCGAAAGGGTAATTTTTTTCATTATGATCTCTTTCTGATTAAACGCGCCTTAACGGCGCTGGATGTAAGTCATCGCCAGCGCCAGCGCCAGTACCAGACCTTTAATAATGTCCATCGCGTAATAGGGCACCGATAACATCACCAGCCCGTTCTGCAACACACCAAGAATGATGGCGCCCACCAAGGTACCCAGCGCATTCGGTTTGCCCGAACCGGCCAGCGAGAAGCCGATCCACGCTGCGGCAACGGCATCCATCAGATAACCGCCGCCGGCATTCACCTGCGAAGAGCCGATGCGTGATGCCAGCAAAATGCCGCCCAAGCCAGCCAGCAGCGAGGCCAGCACATACGCCAGCACGCGATAGCGCGTGGTACGAATACCGGAGAGACGTGCCGCTTCAGGATTGCCGCCCAGCGCATACATACGACGGCCATGCTTGGTCAGCGACAGCGCCAGCTGCGCCACAATGGTGACCACCAGCATGATAATCACGATGGTCGGCACCTGGCCGAGCAGGCCAAAGGCCGCAGGAATGGTGCCTTCGGCCATGTCGCCGCTCGGCAGCACCATATTCTCGGTGATGGAACCGCCAAAGCTGTAGGTCATCGCCACGCCCTGAATCACAAACAGCGTGGCCAGAGTGGCGAGCATGTCGGGAATACGCAGCACCACAATCAGGAAGCTGTTGAACAAGCCAACCAGCGTACACAGCAGCAGCGTAATAATGATGGCTTCGGTGGTGCCAAAGCCGTGCCAGACGAACAGCGAAATCACCAGCGCATTGGCCAGCGATGCGGTGGATCCCACCGACAGGTCAAAGCCGCCAATGGTCAGCGAAATCGACACGCCAATCGCAATCACCGTGACGATGGCAATCGAGCGCAGGATGTTGATGATGTTGGTCGGTTCGAGGAAGCTGTCCGAAGCGAGACCAAATGCGGCAATCAAAATCACCACGGTCAGCAACATGCCCCACTTATAGAGGAAATCAAACAGCTGATGGCGCAGAGAAGGCTGCGAGTTTAGGGATAGTTCTTTGCTGCTCACGCAGGTGTTCCTCCGGTGGAATAAAGCAAAAGTGCCTCTTCGGTGGCGGTGTTGCCCTCCATCTCTGCCACAATGCGCCCATCCCAGAGCACACAAATGCGGTCGCACAGACCGACCAATTCAGAAAACTCGCCCGAGGCATAAATGATGCCTTTGCCCTCGCGCGCTAAGCCATCGATCAGCGTGAACAGATCGGTTTTGGCTTTTATATCAACGCCTTTCGTCGGCTCATCAAAAATCAGCACATCGGCGTTGTTGCGCAGCCACTTACCAATCGCCACTTTCTGCTGATTGCCGCCCGACAAACGACGCAGAATTTGCCCCGGTCCGGTGGTACGCACATTCAGGCGCTGAATCACCGCTTCAGCCCAGCGCCACGCCTGGCGATGGCCAAACAGGCTCCAGCGCGAGAAGCTGTTATCGGCGCTGATGCTCAGGTTCATGCTCACCGGTTCATCGATGAAAATGCCCTCTTTGCGGCGCTCTTCCGGCACCAACGCCATGCGGTTTTCTACTGAATCATGCGGTGAACGCGGTCGCCACGGTTTGCCGTGCAGTTCGCCTTGCGTCACGCGGCTTTTGCTGGCACCAAACAGCGCTTTGCACAGCTCGGTTTTACCGGCGCCCGCCAGACCGGCAATGCCCAGGATTTCCCCTTTATGCAGACGCAGCGAAATATCCTGCAGTAAGCGATCGTCGTGTAAGCCTTCCACCGACAGCAGCAGCGGCTGAGTGGTACGGGCGCGACGCGGCGGAAAAACATCATCGAGCCGATGTCCCAGCATTTTCTCCACGATCTGCTCGCCACTCAGCGCCGCCATCGGGCTGCTTTCGATCAGACGACCATCGCGCAGCACCGTTAAGCGGTCGCAAATCGCTTTCAGTTCGTGAATGCGGTGCGAGATAAACACCACGCCAATGCCGCTGGACTGCAAGCGGCGCACCACGGTAAACAGGCGCTCGCTCTCATGCTGATCGAGCGGGGCGGTGGGTTCATCCAGGATCAGAAAGCGGCAGTGATGGGACAGGGCGCGCGCCAGCAGGATTTGCTGCTTCTCTGCCAGCGAGCAGCGCTCCACCAAACGGTTGACGTCGATGTTCACTTCCAGCTGCGCCAGTAACGTACGCGCCTGGCGGCGAATCTCGCGCCAGCTGTAGACGTGACCCGGTTCGGCTAAACGATCGAGCAGAATGTTTTCGGCCACGCTGAGCTGTGGTACCAGCGCTACATCCACTTCCTGCTGCACCAGATGAATGCCGAGCTTTTTGGCATCGCGCGGTGAGCGAATAGTGACCGGCACATCATCCAGCAGAATCTCACCGCTGTAATGATCGTGTGCACCGGCCAGCACCGCCATCAGCGTGGATTTTCCGGCGCCGTTAGCGCCCGTCAACGCATGTACCGAGCCGCCTTTAGTCAGAAAATCCACCTGCGCCAGCGCGGCGAAACCGCCAAAGGCAATGGAGATATTACGCATCTCCAGGCGGTTAATCGCACTCATAGAGCCGGGCCTTTAATTAGTTGAGTTGGGGGCATTTTTTCCTGAACCATCACACTCGGCAACGAACGAAAGGGCATAAGCTAGCACGAAATCTTATTAGCCATCCAGACATCTGGACGTGATGGCGGCTAAATCTGCATGGCAGGCAAGAGTTGGGGTAATCAGGAGGCGGTAAGCGGGATTATCAGGGGATTGTGCTGTGAAACCAGGTCGCCATAAATGACGACCCTACGAATTTTGTAGGGTGCGCATTCATGCGCACCTGGAAAATGGAAGGCTGTGGTCTGTGAAGAGATTACGCTTTTTCAGGTACCACGCTGAGCAGCGCGGTCAGCAG
Source organism: Pantoea sp. DY-5 (assembly GCF_019795955.1). Classification (NCBI taxonomy): domain Bacteria; kingdom Pseudomonadati; phylum Pseudomonadota; class Gammaproteobacteria; order Enterobacterales; family Erwiniaceae; genus Pantoea; species Pantoea sp. DY-5. The sequence continues at coordinate 1,676,510 of NZ_JAIMIE010000001.1, read as the reverse complement.
TTTCCAGTACAGACCCACGCTTTCGATGTGAACCTGCTCATCCGGCGAATGCGGGCCGGTGATGGTTGGGCCAATCGACACCATATCCATGTTTGGATACGGCTTCTTGAACAGGCCACACTCCAGACCGGCGTGAATCACCTGAATGTTCGGCGTTTTGCCAAACAGCGCTTCATAAGTTTTGCGCGTTAGCGCCATCACCGGTGAATCGGCATCAGGCTGCCAGCCCGGATAGCCGCCTTTAGGTGCGCTTTTCGCCCCGGCCAGATCGGCCAGCGAGGTCAGCACTTCAACCACCCAATCTTTACCGGTATCGATCAGTGAACGAATCAGGCAGATGATTTCGGCATTGTCCTGATCCATCGTCACCACGCCGACGTTCAGCGAGGTTTCCACCACGCCTTTCGCCACGTCAGAGTTACGAATCACGCCGTTTGGCGTAGCGTTTAGCAAATTAAGGAAACGATCGCGGCTGTCAGCGTTCAGCGCCTGGCCTTGATGCGCCAGCACTTCGGTGACCACGGCGATGTTCTTCTCTTTAATGCCCAACTCGTTCAGCAGCGTCGCCTGGAAATGGGCCGCAGCAGATTTCAGTGCGTCAACGTTATGGCTGTCGATCGCCAGCGTAGCAAAAGCTTCACGCGGGATAGCGTTACGCAACGTACCGCCGGTGAATTCGATCAGACGAACATCGAGTTCACGCGCGTGCAGTGCCAGGAAGCGTGCCAGCAGTTTGTTGGCGTTGCCGAGACCATGATGAATGTCGGCACCAGAGTGACCGCCTTTCAGGCCTTTCAGCGTCAGCTTCAGGGTTTCATAGCCTGCAGGAATCGCTTCACGCGTTAGCGGCAGGGTGGTGATGAAGTCGATACCACCAGCGCAACCCATGTAGATCTCACCTTCCTCTTCCGAGTCGGTGTTGATCAGAATGTCGGCCTGCAGCCAGTTCGGCTGTAAACCAAAGGCGCCGTCCATACCGGACTCTTCGGTCATGGTCAGCAACACTTCCAGCGGACCGTGAATCAGGCTGTTGTCAGCCAGCACCGCCAGCGCAGACGCCATACCAATGCCGTTATCCGCGCCCAGCGTGGTGCCGCGCGCTTTCACCCATTCGCCATCAACATACGGCTGAATTGGATCTTTGGTGAAGTCGTGCACCGTGTCATTGTTTTTCTGCGGCACCATATCGAGGTGCGCCTGTAGCGCCACCGGCGTGCGTTTTTCCATACCGGCGGTAGCGGGTTTACGAATCAGGATGTTGCCAACCTGATCGCGCTCAACCCACAAACCTTGCTCTTTTGCCCAGCCGACAACGTGTTCGGCCAGTGCTTCTTCGTGGTAAGAAGGGTGCGGAATGGAACAGATTTTGGCAAAAATATCCCACAGCGGTTGGGGTGAAAGTTGCGACAATTCAGACACCATGCATCTCCTGTGTCAGCGTGGCGGACATACCGCACGCACGCGGGTTTCCAGTAAAAATCGTCGTCAGAACATCTGACGTGATGGGCCTGAGAATATCACTGTTTCTCGCCGGGTGCGTAATCAGCCGCGCTAAAAACCTGCAACCAGTAAGACAGATGCTGGTTTTTAAGGCGTCAGATCCTTATAATCTCGCGCAACCTTTTCCCCCTTGCATATTTTTTAAGCCAAGTTTCTTGGCCGGGATTCCTTTATATGAGCGAAAAATACGTCGTAACCTGGGACATGTTGCAAATCCATGCCCGTAAACTGGCCCAGCGCCTGCTTCCTGTGGAACAGTGGAAAGGTATCATCGCGGTGAGCCGTGGTGGTCTGGTTCCGGCATCGCTGCTGGCGCGTGAACTCGGTATTCGCTACGTCGATACCGTGTGCATCTCCAGCTACGATCACGATCATCAGCGCGAAATGAAAGTGCTGAAGCGTGCCGAAGGCGACGGTGAAGGCTTCATCGTGATTGATGACCTGGTGGATACCGGCGGCACCGCGCAGGCGATCCGCGACATGTATCCTAAAGCGCGTTTCTGCACCATCTTCGCTAAGCCAGCTGGCCGTGCGCTGGTGGACGACTACATTGTCGATATTCCGCAGAACACCTGGATCGAGCAGCCCTGGGACATGGGCGTGGTCTACATCCCGCCAATCGTCAAAAGCTAATTGATGCATCGCAAACAACGCCCGGTTATGCCGGGCGTTGTGCTTTCTGCGCCTCGCGCGCGTATGGCGGGTGCAGTACACTCTTAGCCATCGCCACGTTGTTGGCAGGAGAATAGCTGAGATGTCTGATAAAAACCTGAGCGAAGAACTGTTCAAACCGCGTTTTAAACACCCGGAAACCTCCTCATTAGTGCACCGCCAGCATCACGCCGCCGTGCAGGTGCATAACGCCCTCGAAGGGGATACGCAGCGCGGCTGGTATCGCATGCTGAACAAGCTGCTGTGGACGTGGCGCGGTCTGTCGCCGCAGGAGATCAGCGAAGTGCTGGCGCGTATCGCGGTGAGCGAGTTCGAACGCACCAATGAAGCCTTGCTCGATACCGTGATTGGCTATCGCGGCGGCAACTGGAATTACGAGTGGTCGAAGCAGGCGGCGATCTGGCAGCAGCGCGCGTTAGAGAGCGAAAACCATGACGATGCAGGTCAGCATTGGCTGCACGCCGCCAATCTGTTCAGCCTCGCGGCTTACCCTTACATCAAAGGCGACGAGCTGGCCGATCAGGCGCAGGTGCTGGCCAATCGCGCCTACGAAGAGGCCACGCAGCGTCTGCCGGGCGAACTAAAATCCCTGACTTTTCCGATGAGCGGCGGCAGTCCGGTGACGGGGTTCCTGCATATGCCCGCGCAAGCCGAAGCGCCGTATCCCACAGTGCTGCTGTGCGGCGGCCTTGATTCGCTGCAGAGCGATCACTATCGCCTGTTCCACGACTATCTCGCGCCGCGCGGCATCGCCATGCTGACGCTGGATATGCCATCGGTAGGATTTAGCAGCAAATGGATGCTGAATCAGGACACCAGCCAGGTGCATCAGCAGGTGCTGCGTGAACTGAGCAATGTGCCGTGGATCGATCACACCCGCGTGGCGCTGCTGGGCTACCGCTTCGGAGCCAACGTGGCGACACGTCTGGCCTATCTGGAAGTGCCGCGAGTACGCGCGGTAGCGACGCTGGGAGCCATGGTGCACAGCGTGTTTGTGGATGCGCAACAGCAGCAACAGCTGCCGGATATGTACATGGATATGCTGGCGAGCCGTCTCGGTATGTCCTCAACCTCCGACAGCAATCTGCGCACGGAACTCAACCGCTACTCGCTGAAAGTGCAAGGCTTACTCGGCCGCCGCACGCCAACGCCGATGCTGGCGGCTTACTGGCCGGATGATATTTTCGGTCCGGAAGCAGACGCGCAGTTGATCGCCAACTCCTCGTCGCAGGGCAAGACGCTGGCGATTCCCGCCAAGCCGGTTTTTGCCAGTTTTGACAAAGCGCTCAATCAAATTTGTGACTGGCTGGAAAAACAGTTGAAAGGCTAACTGGCGAAATCTCTGAACTCTGCTACTACTTATATCCGGGATTTTCCATTTTTATGTTAATGGAAAGCTGGAAGTGCAATTTAAAGGGTTAAGGGAAAAGAGATGACATTACCGAGTGGTCACCCCCGTAGTCGCCTGCTTAAGCGCTTCACCGAATTGGGGCCGTATATCCGTGAAGGCAAATGTGAAGATACACGCTTCTTCTTCGATTGCCTCGCAGCGTGTGTCAACGTCAAGCCTGCACCTGAGCTGCGTGAGTTTTGGGGCTGGTGGATGACGCTGGAAGCCTATGAAGATCACTTCACATACGAATATCATTTTGGCCTGTTTGATAAAGCGGGTGATTGGGGCGCTGCGACCATCAAAGGCAAAGAGAACAATGCCAAAGTGGAAAGCACGCTGCGTAATTTCCATGAGCGTCTGAAAGCGATGCTGCTGGAACAGAAACTCGATCTGCGCCCGGCGGAAGGCTTTAAAGAAGAGCCAGTGAAACTGAGCGCCTGATAGACTTTTAAGGGTTTAAAAAGGAAAGAGCCGGTGATGAGCCGGCTCTTTTTTTATAGACACAACGAGGGTAGAGCTCAATCAGAATTGGTAAGTTAAGCCAACGGCCACAACGTCATCGTTGTTCAGGTTCAGCTTGTTGTTGTCATCCAACTGGTTGATTTTGTAATCCACAAAGGTCGACATGTTTTTGTTGAAGTAGTAAGTCATGCCCACGTCGATGTATTTAACCAGATCCTCGTCACCGATCCCTTCGATGTCTTTGCCTTTGGTCTGGATATAGCCGAGGGACGGACGCAGGCCGAAGTCGAACTGATACTGCGCTACCACTTCGAAGTTCTGCGCTTTGTTAGCAAAACCGCGGGTGCCGATTGGCGTCATGTTGCGGGTTTCGGTGTAGATAGAAGCCAGGTAGATGCTGTTCGCATCATACTTGATACCGGCGCCCCATGATTCCGCTTTATCACCGCTACCCAGCGCCTGCAGCTGCTGCTGGTTAGTACGGTCTGAAGAGGTGATGGCCGACATCAGGCTGATACCGGTGTCAGCAATGGTGTAACCCAGTGACGCACCGTAACCGTCGCCGTTCTGACGAGAAGTATCGGTGATGCTGCCACGGGCGTTAGCGCTGGTGGCGTCGTTTTTGCCCTGATATTGCAGCGCGAAGCGCAGGCCATCAACCAGGCCAAAGAAGTTGCTGTTACGGTAAGTGGCTACGCCAGTTGCACGCGCAGTCATGAAGTTATCGGTACGCGCGGTACCGTCACCGCCGAACTCTGGGAATACGTCAGTCCAGGCCTCGACGTCATACAACACGCCATAGTTACGACCGTAGTCGAATGAACCGTATTGGCCGAATTTCAGACCAGCAAAGCCCAGACGGGTTTTGTTGCCTGCGTTGGCATCAGAACCTTCAGAATTATTCGCGTTGTACTGATATTCCCACTGACCGTAACCGGTCATAAGGTCATTAATCTGCGTCTGGCCTTTGAAACCGATACGCACGTAAGATTTGTCACCGTCGCTTGACGCGTTATCGCTGAAGTAGTGTTCAGCTTTAACACGGCCGTAGAAGTCCAGTTTATTACCGTCTTTGTTATACACTTCTGCGGCGTTTGCGGTGGAAGCCAGTGCCAGCGCTGATACAACTAATGCCAGTGTGCTCTTCTTCATTTTGCTATCAATCCCAATGAGTAAAATTTGTTGTACCCGTGAAAGGTTTTGTAAAACACCGACTTTTTACCGGTTGGTGATGAACGTTTTATGACAGTTTTTCGGCTTTCTTGTTAATCGCGAACTTTTGGTCTACCGCATTGTCAGGGGATTTTTGTGCTTTTCCCCTTGCTGTTGTTGGCTTCCTTGCTCACTCCTGATAAAACGTCCCTTCGCAGATTTTTTTCTTACATGGCAGGAAAAACATGAGTGGCAGTCAGACCCTTGTGGTCAAGTTGGGTACTAGCGTCCTCACCGGCGGTTCACGCCGGTTGAATCGGGCGCACATGGTGGAGTTGGTTCGTCAGTGTGCGCAGTTGCACGCCGCGGGCCATCGCATTGTTATCGTTACCTCTGGCGCCATTGCCGCCGGACGCGAACACCTTGGTTACCCCGAACTGCCGCCTACCATCGCCTCAAAGCAGCTGTTGGCTGCGGTGGGGCAGAGCCGTTTGATCCAGCTGTGGGAACAACTGTTTTCAATCTACGGCATTCACATCGGGCAGATGCTGCTGACGCGCGCTGATATGGAAGACCGTGAACGTTTCCTTTATGCGCGAGACATGCTGCGCGCGCTGCTCGACAACCACATCGTGCCGGTGATCAACGAGAACGATGCGGTGGCCACCGCTGAAATTAAAGTGGGCGACAACGACAATCTGTCGGCGCTGGCGGCGATGCTGGGCGGCGCGGATAAACTGCTGCTGCTGACCGATCAGCAAGGGTTGTTCACCGCCGATCCGCGTACCAATCCGGAAGCGGAGTTGATCAGCGACGTGCACCAGATCGATGATGCGTTACGCACCCTCGCGGGCGGCAGCGTGTCGGGCCTGGGAACCGGCGGCATGGCGACCAAGCTGCAGGCGGCGGACGTCGCTTGTCGCGCGGGGATCGATGTGATCATCGCCGCCGGCAGTCGTCCGGATGTGATTAGCGATGTGCTGTATGGCAAACCGGTCGGTACGCGTTTCCACGCGCAGCAGTCGCCACTGGAAAACCGCAAGCGCTGGATCTTTGGCGCACCGCCGGCGGGCGAAATCACCATCGATGATGGTGCGCTGGCCGCGATGCTGGAGCGCGGCAGTTCGCTGCTGCCAAAAGGCATCCGTGACGTGCAGGGCAACTTCTCGCGCGGTGAAGTGATCCGCATTCGCAACCTGCAAGGGCGCGATATCGCCCACGGCGTCACGCGCTATAACAGCGATGCCATGCGCATGATTGCCGGTCATCACAGCCAGGAAATCGGCGAGATCCTCGGTTACGAATATGGCCCGGTAGCGGTGCACCGCGACGATATGATCGTCAGTTAAGGAGCAGATAATGTTAGAAGAGATGGGTAAAGCGGCGCGCGCTGCGTCGTACAAACTGGCAGAACTCTCCACCGAACAAAAAAATCAGGTGCTGCTCACCATCGCCGATCGTCTGGAAGCGGAAAGCGCGGACATCCTGGCGGCGAACGAGCAGGATTTGGCGGATGCACGCCAAAATGGCATGAGCGAAGCGCTGCTCGATCGCCTGACGCTCAACCCGCAGCGTCTGAAAGGCATTGCCGATGATGTGCGTCAGGTGTGTCGCCTGGCCGATCCGGTGGGGCAATTGATGGATGGCGGCCAGCTTGATAGCGGCCTGCGCATTGAACGTCGTCGCGTGCCGCTCGGCGTGGTTGGCGTGATTTATGAAGCGCGTCCTAATGTCACTGTTGATGTGGCATCGTTGTGCCTGAAAACCGGTAACGCGGCGATTCTGCGCGGCGGCAAAGAGACTTATCGCACCAACGCCGCCACCGTGCGCGTGATCCAAAATGCGCTGACCCAGCACGGTTTACCGGCGGGCGCGGTGCAGGCGATTGAAAACCCGGATCGTGAACTGGTGAATCAGCTACTGAAGCTCGATCGCTACGTCGATATGCTGATCCCGCGCGGCGGTGCAGGTTTGCACAAGCTGTGCCGTGAAAACTCCACCATTCCGGTGATTACCGGCGGCATCGGCGTGTGCCATCTCTATCTCGATGAAACCATGGAGACCGAGGCCGCGCTGGAGGTGATCGTCAATGCCAAGAAGCAGCGGCCAAGCGCCTGCAACTCGCTGGAAACGCTGCTGATCCATCGCGATCAGGCGGACAATTTCATTCCGGCATTCCTGCAACGTATGGCGCAAGAGAAGATTGCGCTGCACGCCGACGAAAATGTGCTGGCGCTGCTGCAAAACGGTGCTGCCGAGGTGGTGGCGGTGCAAGCGGAAAATTATGATGACGAATGGTTGTCCAACGATCTGAACGTCAAGCTGGTGGCGGATATTGATGAAGCCATCGCGCATATCCGTGAGCACGGCACGCAGCACTCTGATGGCATTCTGACGCGCAGCATTGGCAACGCCAATCGCTTCGTCAACCAGGTTGACTCATCGGCGGTATACGTTAATGCCAGCACACGCTTCACTGACGGCGGCCAGTTTGGCCTCGGTGCCGAAGTGGCGGTCAGTACACAGAAGCTGCATGCGCGTGGTCCAATGGGACTTGAAGCGCTGACCACCTACAAATGGATAGGGTGGGGCGACGATACGCTACGTCGCTAATGTTCGCTCCTGCATGACAATGGGCACCGAAAACGGTGCCCATTTTTTTGGTTTTCGATCCAGTTATTCCAAGAGCTTTTTGATTTATTTCTGTCATCTATGGCGGGCTCGCGGCTTTTCACCCATTTTTTCCTTTAGATGCTGGTCTTATTGCTACAGAACAATCCTGAAAACCCCTGTCAGAACAAGCGATATGGCACTGAACACTGGTTTCGCCCTAACCGAAGGGGATAATGATTGTCCAGCTTCATTGATAAAAGCGGTTGGGTAGTAAACTGCCGGTAATATAAAATGAACTGGTAGCAAAAATGAAAATAACATTCAGTCTTTTACTGAAGGCAGATTATTAACTGATGGTTAAAAAAGAAAGTACGAGACAAGCATTCACTGCCAGGCTGATTGCCGCATGCGAAAGCGCGGGAATTGTCGGACATGGACGGAATAAACAGGTTGCGCTGGCTCTGCAAGAGAGGGGATGCAAGATCTCAACGCCGGGGGTGTGGAAATGGTTTAACGGGCAATCGATCCCCGATGATAATAATTTACTGGCTCTCAGCCAGTTACTCGACGTGCGCGTGGAGTGGCTGCAATTTGGCATGGAAAAACCAGCCGCCTTGCTGACGCAGCGCAGTCTGGTGAACCCAAAACATCTGTTTCGCGTGGAGAGTCTGGATATCGGCCAGCACGGTGTGCGCAGCGGCTCTTCGCGCGATGAACTGGTGGAAACCATTCAAGCCATTGAATATGGGCTGGAAGAGGCGCGGGTGCTGTTTAATGGCCGCCCGGCGGAAAATATTCGCCTCATCGCGCTGAACAGCGATTCGATGGCCGGCACCTTTGCGCCGCGCGATCAGCTGTTTGTTGATATCAGCGTGCATCGCTTCGATGGCGATGGCATTTACCTGTTCACGCTTGACGATCAGCTCTATCTCAAACGCCTGCAACTTCAGCACAAAAAGGTCGCGGTGATCTCCGATAACAAGCGCTATGAAACCTGGTATCTCACGCTGGAAGAAGCCAGGACACTGCAAGTGGTGGCACGGGTGATCATGAGCCAGGCGCGGGATTATCAAATCCTGGGCTGATCACAAAACGTCAGATTGCGGCAAAAAAATATTTTGGCTGAAATCATTAATTTAACTGACGGTAAATAAAAAATTAACCATTGGTGTTTGCCAATGCATTAGAACCTGTTAATAATTTGAGCATGGATGGACAACATACCTGCTCACGGATGAGCCCGCTCTTAAACAATTGAGGCGCTGCACAAGCGCGATACATACCATCCAAAGTTAGTGAACTTTGGGATGGGGTGGATACGCACTTTGCAGCGTTGTCAGTTGCCCTCTGATTTTCACTCTCCTCTACTTCACCCTGGCCGCGAAAGCAGCCGGGTAAGTTGACGTCGGGTATTTTCCAGAGGAACAGCGAACGCGTCGGCATCAGCCGAATTGCCGTGCCTGCCACCCCATCGCCAAAGACTCATTAACAGGAGGAGTTATGGCGATTATCCAGTACGGAAAGTCAGTATTTTCAGGCAATGCACGCACGCGCCGCCATCGGCGACGCCAGTCCCTCAGCCTTAAGCGCAGCATCGACAGCGCACTCGGCATCGAATACGAAAACGTCAACTTGCGCACCGCTGAACGCATCTGCCAGCGCCAGACGCTGTCGCGCGTTGACAGCGCCGTGCTAGCGCCCGTTCGTGTTCAGCAGGCACAACCCAGCTTTGATAACTGCTGTCTGCCCCACGTCTATTTGTATGCCGTGCGTTAACCCTGCATCACTTTCCCCAGTTTTAAACGGAACGTTCCATTGTTGCTCACTGTTTAACCATTCTTGAGCGTTTCGCTTATATGAAAAGGCGCTCAATGTCGTAAACGATCAGCAGGATTTATGTTTTTGCCGTTTTGCGCAGCCATTTTCAGGCTGTTGCGCCCCGTCAAAGAGGAATTTCTATGAGCCAGATTATTGCCATCCTGAATTTCGAAGAGGGTTACCGCGAAGCGCCTTACCTCGACTCGCTGGGTTTCCCCACGGTCGCTGGCGGCATTCGCATCGGCCCCAAAGGGGCATCGCTTAGCAACTACATCTTCCAGGTGCCGCGTCCCGTCGGCGATGTGTGGAAGCAGTGCATTGTCGAGGGCAAGGTGCAGCAGATGCATCAGCGTGCGCTGGTGCAGCAGGCGCTGGCCAAATGCAATGAGGCGCGCAGCGATGTGCTGATCAGCATGGGATATCAGCTGGGGGTGGATGGGCTGGCGATGTTTCGCGGCATGCTCACCGCCATTACGCAGGGCGATTTCAACAGCGCGGCCAACGCCATGCTCGACAGCCTGTGGGCAAGACAAACGTCGGGTCGCGCACGGCGCCATGCCGAAGTGATGCGCAGCGGCACCTACGACATCTATCGGGGGCTGCTATGAATTTGAAACTGCTGATTTTTGTCACCGCGGTGCTGGCAGTGATTGTGGTGGTGTTGGTGATGCAGCGCTTCACCACGCTGGAGTTCGTGAAACATGCGCGGCTGTTATTCAAAACCTGGTCGGTATGGCTGGCGTCGCTCGGTTCGATGCTCAGCGCGTGGGTGCAATCATTTCCCACCGCTGCGCTTGATGCCTGGAACAGCATGCCGCCCGACGTGAAAGCGATTCTGCCGCACAACTATCTGGGGCTGATTGGCGCCTTTATGGTGGCGATGGGCGTGATTGCCCAATTCATCCGCCAAAAAGGCCTCAACCAGCAGAAAAATGCGATGGAGGAAAAAGTATGACATTGCTCATGACATTGTTCGGCGGCAGCTGGCACTGGGTTGCCGCGCTGGCGGGCGTCATCGCCGCGCTGGTTGCCAGCTACTTCGGTGGCAAGAAAATCGGCAAGGTGCAGCAAGCATCCCAGGCCGCCGTCGAGCGCGCCGATAAAGCCGCGGCGCAAGCGGTAGCGGTTAACCAACAGCAGCAACTGCTGCGCGAGGAGGCCAAACGTGTGGAAGCCAGCAACCTTAATCTTGATGACGCTGCTGCTCGTGACAAGTTGCAGCAATCGAAGTACCACCAGCCCTGAATCTCCCGTCGTCATCGACTCAGCCTGCACCCTGTTTTCCCCGATTTACACCCACGGCAATGACGCCGAGCGCATGGACGTTCGCACCGTGCGCGCCATCAACAACCACAACGATCTTTGGGATCAGCACTGCGGCCAGCCGGCTCAGTAACGCTGCTCTCATGCATTTGCATTACCTACCCGAAAAGCCGAGGAGGCTATGATGATCGAAGTTAACTCTTATGCAGAACTGCGCACCACTGTACCGGCCAAAAACGGCGATTTGGCATTCTTACGTCGTTACAACGCGGACTCCACCTTCCACGGTGGCGGTGATTTTACCGGTTTTATCGGCACCACCACGGCGGTAGAAGATGGCGGTACGCTGGTGATCGGTAACGGTTTTTACTGGAAACGCGTGATTAACGATCCCACCGAAATCAACGTTTATCACTTCGGTGCCAAAGGCGACGGTTACGCCAACGATACCGAGGCGTTTAACCGTATGCTGGCGTGGACGCAAAGCTACTCAGGCAACATCACCGCATTACCGGTACGTTTCCCTGGCGGTCGATTCCTGATTAGCCCCATCGACATCAGCGGTACCGAGCGCGCTTTCTTCGGTTTGCAGGGGGATGATGTCGAGCTGGGTTCGCTGCCGCGCACCACCATCATTTCCGACAAAAGCGCCAACACGGTGTTCAAGGTGAAGGCGCGTCGTACCTCAATCCGCGGTATTGCGTGGAACGGCCAGGCATCTGCCGACATCACCACCAACAAAAGCACCATCACTGCCGATATGTGCAGCAACGTGCAGCCGTTCTTCGAAAACACCTGTATCGAAGGCACCACCGTCAATATCTACTGTTTCCGCGCGCAGAATAACGGCGGTACGGTGATCAAAGTGCTGGATACCCTCGACAGTAAATTCGACCAGATTTACACCCTATATACCTACGGACGCGTGTTTGATGTCGGCTGGTCAAACTCGCCAAAAGGCGCGTGGGATCACTCCACGGCGATTGAGCTGTGTAACTGTAACTTCCAGACCGGTTATGGCGACGCCACACTCTACATGCCGCGCGTGACGCAGGGGATTATTCGCAACGTATGGATTGAGCACACGCGTAATCCGGGCGATCTCTCCGACGGCGGCTGGACGGTGGATACGCTGAACATTGAGGATTGCGGCACGCCGTTGAATCTCAACAATGCGCGCGTGGTGATCCGTCAGCTCAATCTGCAATCCGGCGCAAAACTCAGCCTGGATGCGGCGGCTGGACGTTGGTTATCCACCTTTGAATACGGTTATCGTCGCGACGAGAACTACGGCACCTTTATGACCGGATCGCTGCGCGCGGGCTACTTCAGCGGCTACAAAATTACTAATAACACCGATACCGATAACTGGTATCGCGTCGGGCAGCTGTTCTTCCCGAACGCTAACCAGCAGTGGGTAATGGAGTTTATTGGTAAAGCGGATGCCACTCAGCCAACGGGCACTGCCGGTTCACCGGTCAACGTGGCGGCGACCGGCAAAACCTGGGTCAATCTGCAGCGTCTGGAAACGGTGTGGGCTGATGCCTATCACATGGGACAACCTGCGGTGCTGGATATCCGCTACAGCCGCGTCGGCACTACCTATGCGGCGGTGTGGGTAAAACTGCGCGCCAACAGCGGTGACACCATGATGAACCTGAAATGCACCGGCCCTACGCGTTTCGATACCGGTTCCTGCTCGCTGTTCCAGCAGGACTTCTCGGTCGTGACCGATACCACCAAACTGGGCGGTTTCAAACCGGCGGCGCGCTTCGGCCTGCACAACGGTTTGGCCGGTATTGGGGCGAACGAGAAAGGGGTGCTGACCGTCGCGACGGCGGCCGGTACGCCAACCAACAAAACCGCGCCTACGGGCTTTGTGCTGGTCAACATTAACGGTGTCGATCGTAAACTTCCTTATTACGATTGAGGTCCAGCACCTGTTTGGCGAGGCCTTTGGCCTCGCCTTTTTTTGGGCAAAAATTTTTGAAGAGTATGCGGTGATGGGCCAGGTCGCCATAAATGGCGACCCTACAAAACCTCGCCATCACCGTAGGGTCGCCATTTATGGCGACCTGGCTGAACCTCACCCTTTCGGGAAAATCCACACATGGTTTTCCGGCAGCGCCAGATGGCAATGCTGCGGATCGCGGACGTCGGTGCCGTAGGCGCGAATGACAAAATCATCGCCCTGGGTGCGGAACAAATATTCCCAGCGATCGCCAAGATACATACTGGTGAGAAGCGGCAGTTCCAGCTGATTTTCGCCCGGCCCCTCGACCAGTTTCACCCGCTCGACGCGGATCACCGCCGTGGCTTCCTGGCCGTTTTGCACGCCTGCGCCCGCCAATCCCCACAACGCCCAGCCTTTGCCCTCGATGCGCGCTTTGCCGTCGCGCAGCTCGGTGATTTTGCCGTGCAGCCGGTTGTTGCTGCCCATAAACTCGGCGGTGAACAGGGTTTTTGGCGAGCCGTACATCTCCTGCGGTGTGCCTTGCTGTTCGATTTTGCCGTTATTGAGCAGCAAAATACGGTCGGAAATCGCCATCGCCTCATTCTGGTCGTGTGTCACCATCAGCGCCGACAAGCCCAGTTTGATGATCAGCTCACGCAGGAACACGCGCGCCTCTTCGCGCAGTTTGGCGTCGAGGTTTGATAACGGTTCATCCAGCAGGATCACCGGTGGGTTGTACACCAGCGCACGACCAATCGCCACGCGCTGCTGCTGACCGCCAGAAAGCTGGTGCGGATGGCGTTTACCAAGGTGGCCTAAACCCAACTGCACCAACACATCCTGCACGCGTTGGGTGATCTCCGCCGCTGCCACTTTGCGCAGCTTTAACGGATACGCCACGTTCTCGAACACGGTTTTGTGCGGCCACAAGGCGTAGGACTGGAACACCAACCCCAGATTACGTTCTTCCGCTGGGATCTCACTGCGCGGCGTGCCGGCGTAAACCGTGTTGTTGCCAATCACAATCGTGCCTTGCGTTGGCTTCTCCAGCCCGGCGACCGCACGCAGCAGCGTGGTTTTGCCGCTGCCGGACGGACCAAGCAGAGAAACCACTTCGCCGCGCTGCAAATTCATCGACACGCCTTTCAGCACCGGATTGTCGCCGTAAGTTAAGTGCAGGTTCTCGACCGATAATTCAATCATGTAATTTGACTCCAAATCGCAAGGCAATACCCAAACCGACCACGACCAGCAGGATGTTAATAAACGAGAGTGCGGCGACGATATCTATCGCGCCCGCCGCCCACAGGGAAACCAGCATGGAGCCGATGGTTTCCGTGCCGGGCGAAAGCAGGTACACGCCGGTGGAATATTCGCGCTCGAAAATCAGGAACATCAGCAGCCATGAGCCAATCAGGCCGTAACGGGATAACGGAATGGTGACGTGACGCGTGATCTGTCCGCGCGTGGCGCCGGTGCTGCGCGCCGCCTCTTCCAGTTCCGGCCCGACCTGCAGCAGCGTGGACGAGATCAGACGCAGGCCATACGCCATCCACACCACGGTATACGCCAGCCAGACGCTGAAGATGGTGCTGCGCAGTGACCGCAGCCAGACGATCAGGTTATCGCGCAGCCACTGCGACCAGACGAAATCAGACAGCCAGCCCGATTTGAGCGAGTTATCCAGCCACATCGGCAGGAACAGGAACACCCAGAGAAACGCCAGGCCGGCCAGCAAGCCCGGCACCGCACGCGGCACCAGCACGCTGTAGTCGAGAAAGCGCGTGGTGTTATCGGGTTTGCGGTGCATGGCGATACCGATAAACAGATAACACACCACCGCCAGCGCGCCGCCAATTACCCCAATCGCCATCGAGTTGACGATGGCGCGCAGCAGATTAGGCTGCGCCCAGATAGTCTGGAAAGTTTTGATCGACAGCTCATCCCAGAGCGAGACGCCAACGCCCCAGTTTGAGATAAACGCACGCAGCACCACGCCCAGCAGCGGCACGCCAATGGTCACCGTCAGCCAGAAGGCGACAACCGCGCCCGCCACCCAGCGCCATTTGCCCAGCGGCAGCGCACGCGCCTGCGAGGCTTTACCTTTCACGGTGACAAAGCGATTGGCGGTGCGCATCAGGCGGCGTTGCAGCATCACCAGCGGAATGGTGATACAGATCAGCACCACCGCTACGGCGGCCATCAGATGATAAGAAGGCGTGCCGAGTTTATTAGTCAGTTGGTAGAGATAGGTAGCCAACACCATGTTGCCTTCGGGATCGCCCAGCACCAGCATCAGGCCGAACACCTCCAGCCCGAGGAAGAACAGCAGCACGGTGGCATACAGCATCGAAGGACGCACCATCGGCAAGCTCACCGCCGTCATCACCTGCAGCGGTGTCGCACCCGCAATACGCGCCGCTTCTTCCACATCCGATCCCACGCTGCGCAGCGCAGAAGAGATATACAGATAGGCGTGCGGGACGTGCGTTAGCCCGGCGATCACTACGATGCTCGACATGTCGTAGATATTCCACGGCACAAAACCGAACAGCGATTGTGCCCACAGCGAGAAGAATCCCACCGGGCCCGCCGCCACCACGTAACCAAAGCCGAGTACCATCGGCGAGACAAAAATTGGCACGAGGATCAGCGGCTCAATGATGCGTCGGCCGGGCAGATCGGTGCGCACCATCAGAAACGCCAGAATACCGCCCAGCGGAATGGCGATGATCACCAGCCCGAAGGCGAGAATAAATCCGCTGCGCAGCGCTTTATAGAAGTCGGGATCGGTGAAAATAAATTCAAACGACTCGAGGCTCCACGCTTTCGACGGCGAAAAGAACGGGGCGGACAAGAAACTTTGTATGACGATAAACGACAGCGGAACGTAGATAACCAGCGCGGTTATCAGCACCACAACGCCGCGCGGCAGGCTTTGCCACTTTCTCTGCAATGCACGCATATTGAGACCCTGAATGGCGAATCAGATAACAGAAAGAGAAGCGCGACGCAGCGGCCGCGCTTCGGTACTGCCGTTATTTACCGGCGGCTGTGCGCCACTGTTTGATGTAATCCAGACGTTTTTTCGGTTGCAGATATTCCAGCAGGCTTTCATCAACCGGGATCGGTTTCAGCGCGTTACCTAACATTTTGGTCAAGCCATCAATGTCATTTTTGCCTTCAATATCGTTGCGCAGGGATGGGATGTCGGCCTGATTGGCCAGAATGCTTTGCCCTTTTTCAGACAGCACGTAATCGAGCCACAGCTTAGCCGCATGGCTGTGTTGCGCTTGCTGGCTGATGAACGAGACGCGTGACAGCACCAGCGTGTAGTCCTTCGGATAAGCGATGCCCAGCGACGGATCGGTTTTGGCGCGCGCTTCGGCGTAAGAACCCAAAATGTTAAAGCCAATCAGGTTTTCGCCGGATGAAACCCTTTCCATCATGGTGCCGGTGGAAGACTGCACGGCTAAAGCGCCTTTCGCCACGTCGGCCAGGGTTTTGAAGTAGTTGGGGTCGGCTTTGGCATCCTGTACTGAGAGCATAAAGCCGAGGCCCGATTTCTCAATATCGTAGGTGGTGACTTTGCTCTTGAATTTGTCGGTCTGGCTGGCGATCAGCTTGGCTAACGCAGCGTGCGAATCGGGCACGTCACCGGCCGGGATCATGCGCTTGTTGTAGATAAAGACCACCGGTTCGTAGGTGGTGCCGTACGCCTTGTTATTCCACACCGCCCACTTCGGCAGCTGAGCCAGTTCAGGGGATTTGTACTCCTGCGCGTAGTCGGTCGCCAGCTTCAGGCCGGTATCCATTGAGGAGCTCCACACCACATCGCCGCTGGTGCCACCCGAGGCTTGTTCACTGATAAAACGGTTGTACAGCTCGGTGCTGTTCATATCGTTATATTCAACTTTGATGCCGGGATAAGTGGCCTCAAAGCCTTTGACCAGCGGCCCGGCGGCTTTGATGTCGGTGGTGGAGTAGACCACCACTTTGCCCTCTTTGGTGGCGGCATCTATCACGCTTTGGTAGTCCGAAGGGTAACCTTGCGGCGGAGCCGCTACGGCTGACATTGAAACAAACACAGTGGCGGCAATCAGAGACAGAGGGAAAGTGTTCGACATTATAATTAACCTTTTAGTTACATTTGAGGAACTAAAGGTCAACATAGCCGATCGCCTTTTCCACACAAGAGGTGACGGATTGTTATCTTCACGAAGTGTGATTGTTGGCGTCGTTTAGGCAATTAACACCATAAAAACCACAAGTGGCCGCGCGCGGAATTTGCGCGTGATCACAGGATTTTGCGGTACAGCCGTCGCGGGTGGCCGATATTGCCGTACTGCATCTCGACGCCAATAAATCCGATCTCTACGCAATATTCGAGGTAGCGGCGGCCGGTGGTTTTGCTGATGCCGATGTTTTCTACCACCTGTTCAACCGACCAGCTGCTGTGCGGTGCTGCGTTAAAAAAGCCTTTCACCCGTTCCAGCGTAATCGACTCAATGCCTTTGGTGGATGGCGCGGCAGGCGCGTCACTGGCTGGCAGGTTGAACAGCTTATCCAGCGCCTGTTGATCGACATTCTTCATCTGGCGCAGGGTCTGCACCAGCAGCATGAAGCGCTCCAGCGACGCGCGCAGGCGATGGAAAAACACCGGTTTCAGCAGGTAGTCAAAGGCGCCGCTGCGCATAGCGTGGCTACAGGTTTGCATGTCGCTGGCGGCGGTGATGAAAATCACCGAGCACTCAAAACGCTTCAGCAGCGGATCGTCAATCAAGGTTACGCCCTGACCATCCGGCAAATAGTTGTCGAGCAGCAGCAGGCGTGGCTGATGCGCGGCAATCAGCGCACGCGCCTGCGCCAGCGTGGCGGCAATGCCGACCACGCGCAGATGAAAGTTCTGCTCAATATATTCACGATGCAGATCGGCCAGATGCGGCTCATCTTCCACAATCACCACATCAAGTGGCTTAGCATTATTCATGGGAAAGTCCTGTTAATGCGGCGGGCTGGAACGGAATAAACACCGAGAAGATGGTGCCCTGCGGTGAGTTGTCGCTGATCTCAATGCTACCGCCCGCCTGCTGTACATAACCTGCCGCCAGATAGAGGCCGATGCCGTGCTCAGCACCGAACATATCGTCGTTGCTGGACGGCTTGCTGGTGACGCCTTGCTCAAACAGATGCGGTTTAATGCTGTCATCGATGCCGCAACCCTGATCGGCCACTTCGATTAACAGCTCCTGATTACGGCCAGAAATATACAATTCTATCGGGGCGGCGGGCGTTGTGGCATTGAGCGTGGCGTCGACGGCGTTATCCAGCAGATTGCCAATCACCGACATCAACGCCGTTTCACTCAGCGCGGCAGGAATGCGGCTCAGCTGGCAGGCCGGATCAAATTTCAGCCCCACGCCTTTTTCCCGCGCACTGACATATTTCCCCAGCAGCAGCCCACAGAGCGCGGGCGAGGTGAAGCGCGCCGAGACAAAATCCAGCACCTGCTGCGCGCCAGCTGATTGCGCATGAATGTAGCGCATCGCGTCGTCGTAACGCTGCATCTGTAACAGGCCGACCAGCGTGGCGGTCCAGTTCAGCTGTTCATGACGCATGATGCGTAAATTATCCGCATAGCGTTTCACCTGGCTCAGCTGGCTGCTCAGCGTATTGATGTCGTTTTTATCACGGAAGCTGCATACCCAACCGCCAGGCTCGCCGGGTTCCAGCTCGATCGCCACCCGGTTAACGATCACCTGACGCTGATTGAGCACGGTAACGTGATCGTGAGTTTTCACCTCATGCTGGCGCAAAAACGCCGGAGGAATCTGCAACACCGCATCCAGCGGTTTCCCCAACAGTTCACTCTCACTCTGCTGAATATCCAGCAACTCGCGTGCGGCGCGGTTGATGAGAATCAGCTGCCGCTCCGCGTTCACCGCAAACACCCCTTCATACATCGCTTCCAACAGCGCCTTTTGTTGCAGCACCAGCAGGGCGATATCTTTCGGCTCCAGCCAGAACATCTGTTTTTTCAGGTTGCGGCTAAACATCCAGGAAAAGATAAACAGCAGCAACAGCAGCGCCACGCCATACAAACTGGCCTGCCACAGCAGGCTGACGTTGATATTGGCAATATAGGAGGTGAGATAACCCACCGAGACAATGCCAATCACCTGATGCTCGGCATTCAAGATCGGCGCCTTACTGCGCAGCGATACGCCGATGCCGCCTTTGCGCACCGAAATAATGGTTTTGCCCTGCAGCACCTCGGCATTGTCGCCGCCAATCATCGGTAAATTGAGGCGCTCCGGTGATTCCGAGTGATAGAGATGGTGTTCTTGCGTGTCGCCAATCACGATATAGC
Source organism: Pantoea sp. DY-5 (assembly GCF_019795955.1). NCBI lineage: Bacteria > Pseudomonadati > Pseudomonadota > Gammaproteobacteria > Enterobacterales > Erwiniaceae > Pantoea > Pantoea sp. DY-5. Next base: position 1,657,313 of record NZ_JAIMIE010000001.1, on the reverse strand, counting down.
TGGCATCACTTTGGTTGCGCAGCGGCTGGATCAGCGCGGCGATGCCGGCGATATCGCGGCGCGCCACTTTCTCCGCCAGGCCGGGCATCAGCGCAATCTCACTGGCCTGCACCCGCGCGCGCTGCCCAAGATCGTGATGTAGCTGGCGGTCGATAAAATGAAACAGAATGGTGCCCAGCAAGGCGAGCAGCAGGCAGGAAAACAGCACCAGCGACAGGAAGAGTTTTACCTGGAAAGATAATCTGCGTTTCATACAACCTGCAGTAAAGAGAAACTGGAGAGAGGCATGGCTGGAGACTAGCACGCGAAAATGCGTGCCGTGACACGCTATCTTCAGAGTTGTGAGCTGGCTTCAATCCCGGCGCGGCTTAGGCGCTGGTTACTGTTGGCACCATGTCAGCGATATTCCCATCTTATTCCTGGTATTCGCCTGCTGTGGCGCTAATCAATCGGCAAAAAATCAATTCACCACGGCTAATCTATGCGCCGTTATTTAATCCAGCCTTTCTCTGAGTAAATTCCGGTTTGGCCTGGCAACCATTGACCTTATAACCCTGAGTGGTGAGAATGCCGGGAAAAGTTTTGAATTAGATCGCAAATTTTGGGCATTAAGCCCGTTGCAGTGCGACCGCAAGCGCCGCACTGAATTAACGCCACTTGCACTCATCGGAACGCAAAAAGACGCGCCGAAGTAATAAAAGTGCAGGGCACACAGCAAATATCGTTAATGTCGTGACGTTCGTTGAGAAGGCCCGTCTGTTGATGCACCTACTCAGCCCCGGTCGGCATTTCTTGTTTTTGGTAATGAGCGCGATAAAAACGCCAGCGTTTTTTAACTCTCATTACCTGACAGATAAAAAATTTAATTTAAGTACGCCGTGAATGGCGTGGTGACGCTATTAAGCCAAATCACCGCAAGATAAAACGTAACTGGCTGAAAATTAACTGAACTCTCACGAGCGCAGCGCAGCCTTTTTACGCCTGAATAGTGGGTTTTTGTGTAGTCAGTAAACAGGTAGCTGCAAGCCTGGGGCGGTAGCCTGCCTGTTTTACCTGACGAAAGCAGAATAAATCTGCACGGTTTATTTGGCGATTATCTTATTTAGCGATCTTTTTACAGAGAATTAAAGGCCAGTTTTATTTGACCTGAGGAAACTCTGAAATAGACAGGCAATAAATGTTAAGCCGGGCGCAAGCAACGTGCACTGTTAATCACTGCAATGTTCAGCGAATACTTTTTCCGCCCGCAACTTTTACTCCGACAGAGTCCAGAGGTTATATGCAAAATCCCGTTAACGACGTTTTAATCAGCGTCATCGTGCCGGTGTATAACGCCGCGGCGTATCTGGAGCGATGCATTGACAGCCTGCTACAGCAGGAAGAAAGCCGTTTTGAAGTGATCTTTATTAATGACGGCTCCAGCGATAACTCGCTCGCGATATTACAGAATTACGCCCATTACCCACATTTTCACATTATCGACAAAACCAACGGCGGCGTTTCATCGGCGCGCAATCAGGGCATTCGCGCCTCGCGCGGCAAACTGCTGTGCTTCTTAGACGCCGATGATTTTCTGCCGGCCAGCGCATTTGCCACCTATGTGCGGCTGATGCAAAACAACATCGCCATGGTGGGTGGGGAATCGCAGCACTTCACGCCGCAAGGCGATCCGCTCGATTTCCCGGCCAACAGCAGTGACGTGCGCCAGTTGACCGCTTCGGCGGCGATTAACGATCTGCTCTATTTCAATCCGCGTCACGGCATCTGCGACAAGGTGTTTCGTGGTGATGTGATTCGTCAGCATCAGCTCACCTTTAACGAAGAGATTTATAACTTCGAAGATCTGCTGTTTGTGGTCAATTACCTGCACCTGCAACAGGATCGTCAGGTGATCTTCACCCAGCAGGTGGTTTATCACTATGTGGAATCCACCAACTCCGCCACGCGATCGGCGTTACGCGAGAAGCATTTCTCCTTTGCGCGTTCGTTTAATGGCATGCAGGCGTTTTTATCCGCGCAGCATAGCCGCTGTTATTACCATCTCTATTTAAAAGTGACCTCGTCTTATATCTATAAAGCGCTGCACAGCGACGGATTCAGCCGCGCCTTTATTGATGAATATATTTCGCTCTACCGTCGCAGCTTCAAGTCCTATTTCACATCAGGATTGATGCTCAATCCGTGGAGCCTGTACTTTGCGCTGTTTTTTGTCAGTCCACGACTGGTATCGCGTCTGCGCCGCCTGGCACAGAAATAAACGCTGAGGTTGAGTTGTGAAAGATAAATTAAAAAATTCTCTGTGGATGATCGCTGAAAAGCTGATTGCGGTGTTCGGCCTGATATTTGTCACCTCTTATGTGGCGAAATATGTGGGGCCCACCACCTTCGGCATTATCTCGATTTCGATGCTGGTATTTCAGTTCATCCAAAGCATCGCGCTGATGGGCAGCGATGTGATTCTGCTGAAACGCTTATCGCAAAATCATCACTCCGGCATGCGCTTAATGATGGCGACCTTTCTGCTGGTGTTAGTGATTTACGGCATTCTGGCAGCCAGCGGCATGCTGATTATGGACGAAGAGTGGAGTGCTGAAGCGCGGGTATTTGTCTGCGCAGCGGCGATTGCCTGTCTGTTTTCTTCGCTCGATCTGGTCAATATCTACAACGAGGCGATGCTTAATGCGCGCCTGAATGTCATCGCCAATCTGGCGGGGCTGGCGATCAGTTTAACCGTGCGCTTCTTTATTTCGTATTACGGTTTGGATCCGCAGCTGTTGTCGATTCCGATCGTACTGGCGACCTTTATTCCTTTTGCCATCAAACTGACGATATTCCTGAAATACCATCGTCAGGTACCGATTCCGGCACTGCGCCAGATGAAGAAATATTCCCGCTATATGGTGGCGTCCGGTATTTCTCTGGTGTTTTCCGTGATTGCGGTGGCGATTTATACCCGCGTTAACCAAATCAGCGTGTCGTATTTCCTTGGCGTGAAAGAGGCGGGGATTTTCTCTGTCGCGCTGACGCTCGCCACCGCGTGGGTATTTTTACCCAATGCCTTGCTGGCTTCCTTTTTCCCGGCGTTCTTTGCCGAACGTGACGATCGGCAATCGATTATCAAAGCGCAGAAATTACATCTGCTGGTGATAGGTGTCTCGTCGTTGGTGATTCTGGCGATTTGGTTATTGTCCGGATGGTTTATCCGTGACTTTTACGGTGCGGAGTATCTCGATGCGGTAGCGCCAACGCTGTTACTCAGCGTGGGTGCGATGTGCGCGGTGCTAAGCAGCGTGATGGATCGTTTCATTATTAAGTACAACGGATATCGCTATTTAGTGAAGAAAACCTTCGTGGTGTTATTAATTTGCGTGGCCTCCTCTTTATTGTTGGTTCCTTATTTCGGTTTAAATGGCGCGGCCATGAGCGTGGTATTAACCGAGTTTTTATCTTTCTCCCTGCTTAATTACTTTTTCCCTGCTCAACCCGTAATGCGTATTCATCAAATTTTTATCAATCCCAGGAAACTATGGCTGTTATTTAACAATATCAAAACCTCAGACAGTAAAGAGAGTTTATCATGAATGAAAAACCCCTATTTAGTCTTATCATTCCCGTCTATAACTCACAAAAAACCATTAAACGTACCTTACTGAGCGTGCTTAAACAGACGTTCAGCAGTTACGAAGTGATTGTGGTTAATGATGGCAGCAGCGATTCAACCGCGAATATTCTGCAGGAGTTTAGTGCTTATTCGCAGGTCACGGTAATTCACCAAATTAATGCCGGTGTCAGCGCCGCTCGAAATAGCGGAATGCAGCAAGCCAGCGGTGAATATGTGTTATTCCTCGATGCGGATGATTGGGTGGATGATAACTTCCTGATGATCTTCAAACAGAATCTCGATGCCTGGCCAGCGGAATCTGTCGATTTGATGGTGGGCAACCTCAACGACAACCGCGTGGGCAAAGTGTCGCAGGCGGGCTTCTTCAGTCAGGAGGACATTCCTTATGTGCTCGGTGAGTTGGAGATGAGTGATAACATCGGTTATCTGCATAACAAATGTTATCGCCGTCAGATTATTGAGGAGTTGAACCTGCGCTTTTTGGAAGGTATCTCCATGAGCGAGGATCTGCTGTTTAACCTTAAATTCTTCAGCTGCATTAGCAATTTCCTGGTGACGCCGGGTGCGGCTTATCATTATGAAGATGTGGAGGGTTCATTATCGAAGCGTAAAGTGCAATACAGTGAGCTGAAAGTACGTAAACAGTTTCTCACCGCACTGTATGATTCGATCATCAGTAAATATCAGGCCAGCGATCTCGACTATTTCCTTAAAGGCATCTCCAAACGTGTGCTGGCGCTGGATATGCAAATCGTGACCGCGATGTATCACTCTTCGTTTTCACCTGCGGATATTGCCCAGGAAATTAATGAAATAAAGCGGGGTAAATACTCAAAAGGTATTTTCATTCTGCTGAATAAAAATGAAAAATTGAAGTACATGATTATGAATTTGAATACATTCACAGCGTACTATTTTCTTTATGCACTCTACAGAATGCGCGCATTCTAATTAAATTCTCCCGGCGTTAGCCTCTGGACGCATTTGCTGTATCAGAGGCTAGTGGCCGGGGGAGTTGCTCTTGTGTCATTTGCACTACCCGTGGTAACAGCCCAGCGTTGCCACACCTTTCCACTTTCCTCACGCCTTTCTGCTGACTCCCCGTTACTCCTTCTTGCACTCATTCCGCGTCTCATGTCAAATAGCGCCCCATGCAATCGATTGCGCGCATGTTTCGTGCATTTAATGCGGCGCAAAACATCAGGATGCGTGAATTTCATCTCATGAAGCGTCATCCTTTGCGTTCCGGCCGGGCGGAGCAGCCCACGCCATGATTGGTAGCCATCTTTGTGGCTGCATGTTGATAAAGCTTGAAATTCTGGAGAGACAGATGGACAACTCACAAACCGGTACGCTTGGCACCGTAGAAACGGCGGCTAAGGGCTGGCGTAAGAGTGATACCGTGTGGATGCTGGGTCTGTACGGTACGGCGATTGGTGCGGGCGTGCTTTTCCTGCCGATAAACGCCGGTGCAGGCGGGCTGATTCCGCTGATTATCATGGCGATTCTTGCCTTCCCGATGACCTATTACGCGCACCGCGCGTTAACGCGCTTTGTGCTCTCCGGTAAAAATCCCGGCGAAGACATTACCGAAGTGGTGGAAGAGCACTTTGGCGTGGGCGCTGGCAAGATCATCACCTTGCTCTACTTCTTTGCTATCTATCCGATCCTGCTGATGTACAGCGTGGCGATCACCAATACCGTTGATAGCTTTATCGTGCATCAGCTGGGGCTGGTTTCGCCGCCGCGTGCGCTGCTGTCGCTGATTCTGATCATCGGCATGATGACGGTGGTGCGCTTTGGCGAGCAGATGATTGTGAAAGCGATGAGCATACTGGTGTTCCCGTTTGTGGCGGTGCTGATGCTGCTGGCGGCTTATCTGGTACCGCACTGGCATGGTGCAGCGCTGGAAACGTTGTCATTAGATGCGAATGTAAGCGGCCACGGCATTCTGATGACGCTGTGGCTGGCGATTCCGGTGATGGTGTTCTCCTTCAATCATTCGCCGATTATCTCCTCTTTTGCTGTTGCCAAACGCGATGAGTACGGCGCAGGCGCGGAGAAGAAGTGTTCGCGCATCCTGGCGAACGCCCATCTGCTTATGGTCGTGACGGTGATGTTCTTTGTGTTCAGCTGCGTGCTGAGCCTGTCGCCCGCCGATCTGCAGGCGGCGAAAGATCAGAACATCACCATTCTCTCCTATTTAGCCAACCACTTTAATGTACCGATGATTGCGTGGATGGGGCCGATTGTGGCGATGGTGGCGATCACTAAGTCGTTTCTCGGGCATTATCTGGGGGCGCGTGAAGGGTTTAACGGCATGGTGGTGAAGTCGCTGCGCAGCCGCGGTAAAACCGTCACGCCGCAGCGTCTGAATCGCCTGACCACCGCATTTATGCTGCTGACCACCTGGCTGGTGGCGACGCTGAACCCCAGTATTCTGGGCATGATTGAAACGCTGGGCGGGCCGATCATTGCGATGATTCTGTTCCTGATGCCGATGTATGCCATTCAGAAAGTGCCGGCGATGCGTCAGTACAGCGGAAAAATCAGTAACGTGTTTGTGGTGATCGTTGGCGTGCTGGCGATTTCGTCGATTGCTTATTCGCTGGTCAGCTAAGCATATATATCAGAAAGGTCGCCAGGCATGGCGACCTTGTCATCATTACACCGCAGCCGTTTTAAACACACTCATCGACTGCGCCAGGCGATCTGCCTGTTCCTGCAACGCCTGCGACGCCGCTGAGGCTTCCTGCACCAACGCGGCATTCTGCTGCGTCACCGCCTCCATCTGCGTAATCGCTGAGTTGATCTCGCTAATCCCGCTACTTTGCTCGCTGCTGGCAATGGTGATTTCGCTCATAATATCCGCCACGCTCTTCACGCTGTTGACCACTTCACCAATCGTTGAACCGGCGTGCGTCACCAGACGGCTACCTTCATCCACCTGCGCAACCGAATCCTCAATCAACACCTTGATCTCTTTCGCGGCAGATGCCGAACGCGCCGCCAGGTTACGTACTTCGGTGGCCACCACGGCGAAACCACGGCCTTGCTCACCGGCGCGTGCGGCTTCGACCGCGGCGTTAAGGGAAAGTATGTTGGTCTGGAAGGCGATGGAATCGATCACGCTGATAATATCGACGATCTTCTTCGAAGAGAGCGTAATGGCTTCCATCTTCTCGATCACCTGTTCCATCACCACGCCGCCTTGCTTCGCCACGTTGGAGGTGTTGGCCACCAGCTGATTGGCTTCCCGCGCGTTTTCGGCGTTGTGCTTGACGGTGGCGGTCATCTGTTCCATCGCCGATGCGGTCTCTTCCAGCGAGCTGGCCTGCTGTTCGGTGCGTGATGAGAGATCGATGTTACCGCTGGAGATTTGATTCGAGGCGACAGCAATGGTATCGGAACCGGCGCGCACATCGGAAACGATAGTGAGCAGATTGTCGTTCATCGCCTGCAGCGCCTGCATCAGCACGGCGGTTTCATCTTTACCGCTGATTTCAATGTGCGAGCTGAGATCGCCTGCCGCGACTTTTCCGGCGATTTCCACCGCTTCATTCAGCGGACGCACAATTGAACGCGTCAGCATAAAGCCTAATACGATGGAGGCCGCAATGGCGAGAGCGGAGAAGATTAGCGTCATCTCAATAGCGGATGAGCCGTTATCAATAATCTTCGCGCCTTCTTGCTGTAACTGCTGCGATTGCGAATCGGCAAACGCCACCGCGCTCGCCAGGAAAGCGTTTTGCGTATCGGTAATGGATTTCAGTACATAGGTGCTGGCGGCGTCTGCATCGCCAGCGCGTACCAGCTCAATCAGCTGATGTTTCTCGGCCTCGAATTTGTCACTGGCCGCCAGCAGCCCGGCGATTTTCTTTTTACCCACTTCGGTAACCTGTATCGCTTTGATTTTATTCATCGCGTTGTTGGTATGTTCAGTGGCTTCGGCGAGTTGCTGATAACGTTTAACGTTATTTTCCGGACGCGTGGTATCAATCACGATGCCACGCAGATATTTAATTTGATCGTTAACACCGTCACGGACGTCAAAACCGAGACGCACTTTTACGTAACGGTCTTCCACAATCGACGTAATACCGGTTTTGATGTTGTTAATTTTGGTAATCGACGTGATGCCGACAATGACTAACAGTGCCACCACTAAACCAAAGGCGATGCCCAAACGGACGCCGACCTTCATATTCTTTAAGCTCAACATTGGTTCTCCCCGTAATGCCAAAAATTGATGTTTTCAAGACGGAAAAGCAGGCAAGGCGCCCGCATCAGGTTGATGTTTTCTAAGATGAAAATCGTTGCGCAGCGTGACAAAACTGGTATGGCAGCACCGGCGCTATCAGTTATCGGTTGTGGATGTTTTAACTTTAATTTTTTAGAGGTACGTCACAGTTTGGTTAATGACGTTAACATCGATTTGTGGCTGGGCGGGGACGTTGGGGACTTTGTAGGGTGCGCATTCATGCGCACCTGGTTAAAGGGGCGCATGCATGACGTAATGCTTGTCAGTTAATAAAGCATTTCGCTTTAAATCTGGTGCGGGCTCTGACACCTCTGCTGCGTCACGGGCCGTCCTCGCGCCGCTAACGCGGTGCCTTCGGCTTCCACGTCGTGCCAACTGACCGTTCACGGATCGGCCGTCCTGGCCGGCCCGAACTGCCTCACGCATCCATGCGTGAGGCTCCAGGCCCAACGTAAAAGCCTCAGCGCTGCGAATGGCCCTTTTACCGTAGCAGACGCGCCAGCGCCTCTGGCAAATGTGCCGTTTTCAACAATACGCACTGAAGCTTAAGAGCAGGCCGAGGGCGCTTTTGGGCAGGCATTCCGCAGCGCTGAACGAAGCGAGAAAGCCAGGAGAGCCCGCAGGACGCGGGCGAAAGGCGGAGCCGGGACAAGGAAGTCCCGTCTCCGCCGGTCCGTCAGGCAGACGAGCGAAGTGAAGGCACCGCGCTAGCGGCGCGAGGACCGCCGGACCAAAAGTGCCCCCGGCCTGCGCACTCGTCGTTGGCTTATCGGACCAGCATTACGCCATAAATGGCGGCGTTAAGATGGAACGGGATAGACGAATTAACGCGGCTTTTTCAGCACGCCGTGGATCACATTCGACAGCTCGTTGATTTCGAACTTCGCCACGTAACCATCGGCACCGACTTTGCGCACATGATCTTCGTTGGCGCTGCCGGAGAGTGAAGAGTGGATCACCACCGGAATCTGGCGCAGGTTGTTATCGCGTTTGATGTTGCGCGTTAAGGTAAAGCCATCCATCTCCGGCATTTCGAGATCGGTCAGCACCAGCGCGATCTTGTCGTGGATCGACTCACCATTAGCAGCCGCTTCTTTCTGCATCTCGTTAATCTTGATCCAGGCTTCCAGACCGGTGTTGTGCATAATCGCCGGGATGCCCATGCTTTTCAGGCCTTGCTCCAGCAGCTGACGCGCCACTTTGGAATCTTCCGCCACAATCGCCACCTGGCCCGGCTTCAGATTGAAGTCTTTGGCGGTCTCTGCGCTTGGCTCAACGCCGCGCACTGAAGGAATGATGTCATACAGAATCTGCTCAACGTCCAGTACCATCGCCAGATTATTGCTTTGGCCGTCGGTATCCAAACAGGCGATGCTGGTGATGTTGCGGCTACCGATGCCCGCTTCCGCCGTGTGCACCTGGCTCCAGTCGAGACGCACAATGTTCTCCACCGATTCCACCGCAAACGCCTGAGTGCTGCGCGCATACTCAGTCACCAGCAGCAGGTTAAGGCCGGTTTCTGGTTTGCAGCCGGTGACGGCGGGCAGATCGATAACCGGAATAAACTGGCCGCGAATACTCGCCATGCCAAGCAGCGGCGATTGCATGCCAGCGGCGCGGGTGATGGTGGGCATCGGCACGATTTCACGCAGTTTAAATACGTTGATGCCGTACAGCTCAGATTTGCCTTTCAGCTGATCGGAACCCAGTCGGAACAACAGCAGTTCGAATTTATTGGAAAGCGCAAGGTTGGCGCGTTCATCGATCTCTTTCTGAAAATTATCCATCATGGCCTCGGAGCAGATCTGGGCTGAGTAAAGGGCAGGGCAATATCGCCATGATTAACTTATCGGCAGAAGAGAAAAAAAATGAAGGGGGAGATAGCGGAAATTTTAGCGTGAGAGCGATCGCCCTCACGCGGGTACCCTTTACTTCAGCAGAATGGCGCGCACGCTTTTGCCTTTGATCTTGCCCTCTTTCAGCTTGATCAGCGCTTTCTTCGCCTGAGCGGCGTCGATGGCAACATAGGCGTGGGTGGCGGTCATATCGATCTTGCCGATCTGATCGCCGCTGAATCCGGCTTCACCGGTCAGCGCGCCGAGAATATCGCCCGGACGGATTTTGGCTTTGCGGCCGCCATCAATGCACAGCGTCATTTTGGTCGCCGGCAGCGATTTGGCGCTGGTGCCTTTCAGCGAGCTGGAGGAAACCCAATTCAGCTTCTGCTGCAGATACTCTTCCAGCGCATTGGCGCGCACCATTTCGTCGGGGGCGACAAAGCTTACCGCCAACCCTTTCTCACCGGCGCGACCGGTACGGCCGATGCGATGAATGTGCACTTCCGGATCCCACGCCAGCTGGAAATTCACCACCAGCGCCAGCGATTTAATATCCAGACCGCGTGCAGCGACGTCGGTGGCGATCAATACGCGGATGCTGCCGTTGGCGAAGCGAATCAGCACGCGCTCACGATCGCGCTGCTCCAGATCGCCATGCAGCGCTAACGTACTGATATCACGCTCGTTCAGCGCGGCAGCAACGTCGTCACACTCGCGCTTGGTGTTACAGAACACCACGCAGGAGGCCGGTTGTTGCTGGCTGAGCAGCGCGCCGAGCAGGCTGTGGCGCTCTTTGGCGCTGGCTTCAATAAACTGCTGCTCGATGGTCGGTAACTCGGTTTTATCTTCGGTGGCGACTGCCAGCGCATCGCGCTGAAAACGCTGGCTGAGACTGGCGATGGTATCCGGCCAGGTGGCAGAAAACAGCAGCGTCTGGCGTGTTTCCGGCGTAAAGCCGATGATCGCTTCCATATCGTCGCGGAAGCCCATCTCCAGCATACGATCGGCTTCATCCAGCACCAGCGTTTGCAGCTGGCTGAGATCAAGGTTGTCGCGCTTCAGGTGATCGAGCAAACGGCCCGGCGTGCCGACCACGATATGTGGCGCATGCACTAAGGAATCACGTTGCGCGCTCATTGGCTGGCCGCCGCACAGCGTCAGAATTTTGATGTTGCGGGTAAAACGCGCCAGCTGACGCAGCACGTTGCTGACCTGATCGGCCAGTTCGCGCGTCGGGCACAGAATCAGTGCCTGAGTGTGGAACTGGCTGTTATCGATGCGGTTCAGCAAACCCACGCCAAAGGCGGCGGTTTTGCCACTGCCGGTTTTCGCCTGCGCACGCACGTCGCGCCCTTCCAGAATCGCGGGCAGGGAAGCGGCCTGAATCGGCGTCATGGCGTCGAAACCCATCTCGCGCAGGTTATCGAGTTGGCTGGCGGGCAGTTGCGTCAGGGTAGAAAAAGCAGTCACGGGAAAGTCTCTAATTGCGGGTAGGATGGCGGCGGTCAGTCTGGCAGAAAGGGGCGTGATCGGCAATGGCAAAAGCGCTTCTGCTGCCTGCCTGAAAACCGTTAGCGTTATAGCAGGCTTGTCTCGTTTTTATACGCATACTGTTGCGAAGTTCTAATGCTTTTGAGGTTGATTTTATTCTGCAATGAAGGCGCTAAACCTCGTCATATGCAACGAAAAAGGAGAATTAGCGTTATTAAACAAGCATTATCAGGGTTTGTTAATGCTTACTTATAAGTATTGTGCTAATGAATGGCTTCGCTTAGGTAAAATTCTGATTAAAACGAATAGCCGATTTGCTTTATATTTACCCCGCCGTTTGGCTAATCAGTAAATACCCATAATATTTCAGAGGTCATTTCATTGAGTCATTATGTCCAGGGACAAAACGAAGGCATTCTGAAAATCGTCGGCCGCGCCGTGTTAACGCTGCATCTGCATGGAGAAACCTTATCTTCGGATAAAGTCAGCTCTATGATTGCCTGTTACGCGGAAGAAGAGCCTGTCAGCGACGATGAAAACCAGCGGCTGTATGCGCTGGCGATTCAGATGCTTTCGTAAAATCCAGCACTCATCGGGTGTGCGCATGCCGCCTGTTTAAGTCGTACGTAAAGCCTCCTTGCGGAGGCTTTTTTGTTGGGGTGGTGCAGCAATTGAGACGGTCGCCATGAATGGCGACCCTACGGCAAGGTGCGTATTGATGCGTATCGGGGAATATCAGGCGCTGAACACCGGTAATCCGCGGTGGAAGGTGGCGCGGACCGGGGAGATGCGGGCGACGGCTTCGGCGGAGCAGCTGGCCTCGACCAGCATCATGCTGGCTTCATCGTCGACCTTCGGCCACTGACGTTCGCCCTGATTCGACAGCGGCAAAATCCCGCCAGTGGCGATATGCAGCGCGCGGCTCAAACCGAACTCATCGGAACCGCGATACAGCTGCGCGTACAAATTGGCTTTCTCCAGCATGCTGCCGGTGCCAAACGGTGACCAGTGATCGATCACGCTGTCCGTGCCGGTCATCACCGTGATGCCCGCCGCCTGCAACTGCGGCAGCGGCATGGTCAGCTTGCCAATCGGAATGGTCGACGCCACGCTCATCTGCTGCTCGGCCATGCCCGTAATCATCTGATCCAGCGCTTTGCCTTCCAGCGTGCCGAGCGCAAAACCGTGGCTCAGCGTCACTTTGCCCTTCAGCTGCGGGTTTTTCGCGATGGTGTCGATCATGTACTGAATGGCCGCCACGCCGGATGGCGAGGTTTCGTGCAGATGGATATCTACGCCGCGCTGGAAATCGAGGGCGATCTGGAACATCGCATCCAGCGACGCCTGCATCGCGCCATCCACGTTGGTGGGATCCAGCCCGCCGACAAACTGCACGCCCATCTGCATCGCTTCGCGCATCAAGCCATCAACCTTCGAGTGCAGTAAACCGTGCTGCGGGAAGGCAACGATTTCACACGGGAATTCCGGATGATTCGCCAGCGCCAGCTTGAGATGCTCAAGGCTTTTCAGGCCGCTAACCGGATCGATATTGCAGTGGCTGCGCGCTTCGGTGGTGCCCTTGCTGTGCAGCAAACCAATGATCGCTTCGGCACGCGCCTGCGACGTTGGCAGCAGTTGCGGGATCAGCACCTGTTCGCGCGCAATCATATCCATGATGGTTTTGCCCTGACGCGGACGCGGCGCTTCCCACGGACCACCGTAAAAGGTTTTGTCGAGATGGATATGCATATCGCGGGTGCGCGGCAGCAGCAGGGCGCCGTTGGCATCCCACTGAGGCAGATTGGTGTTGCGCGCTTTGCCTGCGGCATCAATCGCCGCGAAAGTGCCGTCTTTGATAGTGATGTCGTACAGCGCGGTGCGCGTGGCGATCACCTCTTTACCGTCGCGCTCAAAGCCCTCTTCGAGGCGGACATTGAGCAGCTGGTAATGCGCAACGCGCGGTGGCGGCGTGTGCGGCTGTGTGCTGTTAGCGAGCAGCGGTGAAGCGGGCGCAGCGTAGCTGATGCCGGCGGCCAGCAGGCTTCCGGCGGCGGTCAGACTGAGAAATTCACGACGGCTGGGAGAGGTCAGTTGCATCAGCGGTTCCATCAAATGAGAAACGCTTAATCTGGCAAAACTCAACGCAGCGCGCTGCGATATTTGCCACTGGTTAGCAGTGGAAAAATCACTGCCACTGCAGCTGACAAAAGGTCACCAGCGCGGCGGCCAGCGCCTGCTGCAGTTCGTCCTGCGGCGCACGGCAAAATAGCGCCAGTTCAAAATGGTTGATGGTGGGTAAACCATCGGCTTCCCCTAATACGCGATGCTCAGGCAAGCGGCAGCTGGCGGGCAGCAGCGTTAAGCCCAATCCGGCGGCGCTGGCGCTGGCGAGCGCCACTAAACTGGCGCTACTGTAGCTGATGCGCCAGCTGCGGCCGAGGCTATCCAGCGTCTGCGCCATCTCTTCGCGATACAAACCGAGCTGCGGGAACACCACCAGCGGCACCGGCGTTTGCTCAAAGCAGGGATGTGCGGCGCTGTCCAGCCACAGCAGCGGCTCGGGGCGCGCAGCCAGCGGACGTTCACCGCCCGGCTGTTTGATCAGCATGATATCCAGCTCCTCACGCTGCCAGGCGCGATGCAAATCGACATACATGCCGCTCATCACATCAAGGCGCAGTTGCGGATGATCGCGGCTGAACTCCGCCAGCAAACCGGCGGTCGGCGCGGCGAAATCTTCCGGCACGCCAAGGCGCAGCACGCCGTCGCGCCATTTATCGCTCAGCACGTCGTGCGCTTCGCCGTTTAGCGCGATGATGCGGCGCGCATAGCCCAGCAGCTTCTCGCCCTCTTCGGTGAGCGCCACCTGATGCGATGTGCGCTGTAGCAGCGGTTTACCGATCATCTCTTCCAGCCGACGCACCTGCTGGCTCACGGTGGATTGCGACAGATGCACGCGATCGGCGGCGCGGGTGAAGCTGGCGGTTTCACACACCGCGACAAAACTCAGCAGTTGCTGTGGGGTGAACATCGGCTGACGATTCATTTTTCCACTGGTCATTATGGTGTTATTTCATTTCCAAATAGTAACGACTGCTGCGATGCTGACAACCTCTTTGCAGCTGGATTGTGTATGAATCGACATTTCAACGGATTAACGCTCGCCGCTTTGGTATTGGCTGGGCTGAATATGCGACCGTTACTCACTTCTCTTAGTCCATTACTCGGCCAGCTTCGGCAGACGATGGGACTCTCTTCACTGGCGGCTTCGCTGCTGCCTGCGGTACCGATGGTGATGATGGGCGCGGTCGCGCTATTGAGCGCTTCGCTGATGCAGCGCCTGCCGCTGCAACGCTTGCTGCTAGCCGGATTGACGCTGCTGCTGCTGGCGCTGGCGGCGCGTGGCGTGATCCACGACGGCAGTTGGCTGGTGGTCAGCGCGCTGTTTGGCGGCCTTGGCGTGGGCGTGGTACAGATGGCGATGCCGGGCCTGATTCGTCAGCGCTTTGCGCAGCGCAGCGCGCCGGTCACCGGATTGTGGGCCGGTGCGCTGATGGGCGGCGGCGGTTTGGGGGCGGCGTTATCGCCGTGGCTCAGCGATCATTTGGGCGAGCCGCTGGCGCTGAGCGGCTGGGCGCTGCCGGTGCTGCTGGCGATTGGATTATGGTTATATGTGCGGGTGCCAACCGCCGCCAGCACGGAAAAGGTTGCGCTGCCGTCGCTGTGGCGCACGCCGCGCGCCTGGACGCTGGCAATCAGTTTTGGCCTGGTGAACGGTGGTTACGCCACCTGCGTTGCCTGGCTGCCGGATGCCTATCATCATCTTGGCTGGTCGGCGCAGGCCGGCGGATCGCTGCTCGGCGCAATGATTCTCTGTCAGGTTGCAGGTGCGCTGTTGATGCCGCTGCTGGCGCGTAAGGCGGATCGACGTCCGCAGCTAATTATCAGCCTGGTTTGTCAGCTGATCGGCATGAGCGGCTTTCTGTTTGCTCCGCTGTTCGCGCCGTGGCTGTGGGCGGCGATTGCCGGATTTGGTCTGGGCGCGGCGTTCCCGCTGGCGATGGTGCTGGCGCTTGATCACCTGCCGCATCCGCAGGCCGGTGCGCGGCTGGTGGCGTTTATGCAGGGCGCGGGCTTTATCATCGCCGGCTGCATGCCGTTTATCGCCGGTCAGCTGCAGGCATTAACCCACAGTTTTTCCAGCGTCTGGCTGATGCAGGCGGCGGTGACGGTCGGGCTGATTTTGCTGAACCTGCGCTTTCACCCACGCAGTTATGATCGGGCCTTTGGTCGGACTGCGGCGTAATTGGTCCTACCAAAAGATTCAGATGTGGCCTCGTCGTCACATAACATGAAAAATCCCGCCTGTTTCGTTGCATCGAAATAACAAAGCATTAACCATTCTCCTCCACCAAGCCCGCCGCGCTGCATTTTGGTCCTACCAATTCAGCGTGGCGGGCGAGCTTCATACAGGATAATGCGATGACCGAAAACACGCTGCGGGCGCGGCTCTGCGCCTGGATCACCGAGCATCAGCTGGAGCCGGGCATGCGGCTGCCGTCCGAACGCGCGCTGGCGGCGGAGTTTGGCTCATCGCGATCGTCACTGCGCGAGGCGATCCAGCAACTGATCAGCAGCGGCGTGTTAATCAGTAAACGCGGCGGCGGCACCTGGCTGCGTCAGCCGCAGCAGCCGTGGTCGGAACAGCGTATCGTTGAGCCGATTCGCCAGTTGCTGGCGGAGGATCCCGATTATCGCTACGACATCCTTGAAGCGCGTCACGCGATAGAAGCCAGCACCGCGTGGCACGCGGCGTTGCGCGCCACCGAAGCCGATAAAGAGCGGCTGGCTTACGCCTTTGATGCGCTGCTGAAGATTAAGCAGAGCGACGATGCCGATCTCGCGGCGCAGGCCGATCTGCGTTTTCATCTCGCCATCGCCGAAGCCTCGCACAACGTAGTGCTGCTGCAGACCATGCGCGGCTTTTTCGATCTGCTGCAATCCTCGGTGCTGCACAGCCGTCAGCGCATGTATACCCATCCGGTGATTTTTAATCGTCTTAACGAACAGCATCAGGCGATGTTTGATGCGGTGATGGCCGGTGACGCGGAAAAGGCGCGCCAGGCGGCGATGGATCATCTCGGCTTTGTTCACACCACTATGAAAACCCTGCATGAAGATGAGGCGCGCCAGGCGCGCATTACGCGTCTGCCGGGCCACCAACCTCAGCACAAGGAAAATAACGGATGATCATTTCTGCTGCCAGTGACTATCGCGCCGCGGCGCAACGCATCTTGCCACCGTTCTTGTTTCACTATCTGGATGGCGGCGCTTACGCCGAGCACACGCTGAAGCGCAATGTCGCCGATCTCTCCGACGTGGCGCTGCGCCAGCGTGTATTGAAGAACATGTCGGCGTTGAGCCTCGAAACCAAACTGTTCAACGAAACGCTATCGATGCCGGTGGCATTAGCGCCGGTCGGCTTGTGCGGCATGTATGCGCGACGTGGCGAAGTACAGGCGGCGCGCGCGGCGGCGCTGAAAGGCATTCCGTTTACGCTCTCAACCGTATCGGTTTGCCCCATCGAAGAAGTGGCGCCGGCCATTAATCGTCCGATGTGGTTTCAGCTCTATGTGCTGCGCGATCGCGGTTTTATGCGCAACGCGCTGGAGCGCGCCAAAGCCGCCGGCTGTACCACGCTGGTGTTCACTGTCGATATGCCGACGCCGGGCGCACGCTATCGTGATGCGCACTCCGGCATGAGCGGCCCCAATGCGCCGCTGCGTCGTTACTGGCAGGCGGCAACGCATCCGCAATGGGCGTGGGATGTCGGTTTACATGGCCGTCCGCACGATCTCGGCAACATCTCCACTTATCTTGGTAAACCGACCGGGCTGGAAGATTACATCGGCTGGCTGGCGAACAATTTCGATCCGTCGATTTCCTGGAAAGATCTGGAGTGGATTCGTGAATTCTGGGATGGCCCGATGGTGATTAAAGGCATTCTCGACGCGGAAGATGCGCGCGATGCGGTGCGATTTGGTGCCGATGGCATTGTGGTGTCGAATCACGGCGGGCGTCAGCTGGACGGCGTGCTGTCGTCGGCGCGCGCGTTGCCAGCGATTGCCGATGCGGTGAAAGGCGATATCACTATTCTCGCCGACAGCGGCATTCGCAGCGGATTGGATGTGGTGCGCATGATCGCCCTCGGTGCCGACAGCGTGCTGCTGGGACGCGCGTTTGTCTATGCGCTGGCAACGCACGGTCAGCGCGGCGTTGAAAATCTGCTCAACCTGATTGAGAAAGAGATGAAAGTGGCGATGACGCTGACCGGCGCGAAATCGATCAAAGAGATTACGCAGGCTTCGCTGGTGCAGGCTAACGCGCTGTTGAGTGAGGCGGGCTTGAGTCCGGCGCGTCCACGCGCGGTGAGCTAATCCAGCAGAATGAGTCATGTTGTCTATACTCAATAGCTGTCGAACACAACAGGAGGAATGACATGACCATTCATAAGAAAGGATCGGCCCATTGGGAAGGCGACATTAAAGGCAAAGGTACGGTAAGTACCGAAAGCGGCGTGTTGAGCAATCAACCGTACGGTTTCAATACCCGTTTTGAAGGCCAGAAGGGCACTAACCCGGAAGAGCTGATTGGTGCAGCACATGCCGCTTGTTTCTCAATGGCGTTGTCATTGATGTTGGGCAATGAAGGGCATCCGCCAACAAGCATTGATACCACCGCGGATGTGTCGCTGGATAAAAAGGGCGACGGTTTTGCCATCACCAAAATCGCGCTGACCAGCGCCATCGTCTTACCGGGCATTGATGACGCGAAGTTTGATGAGATCATCCAGAAAGCCAAAGCGGGCTGCCCGGTTTCTCAGGTACTGAATGCTGAAATCACGCTCGACTACACGCTGAATAAATAATCGCCCAAATGGGTGACCAGCGTTAGAATCAACGGTGCGCCTTAGGGCGCACCGTTGCTTTCTGTCGTCTGGAGGATGCGTGGCAAAAAAACTGGCTGCAACCAAACACTGGAAAATGATCGTGGTGCTGTTGTGCATCTGCGGGGCGCTGATGCTGATTCGCTGGGCGGCGATGATATGGGGATGAAAGAGTGGATCAGCAGCCACAAGCTTGGCGTGTTGGTGATGGTGATTTTGGTGCTGGAGTTACTGCACTACCTGCTCACGGCGTCATGGTTCCCATGGCAGATTGGCTAATCAATCAGGCGTACTCACCGTCTGTCTGGCGTACGTTACGCGCACTGCTGCGCGCAATGCGATAGGCCTTGCGTGGATCGCCCGCCACGAACTCAAACGTGGGCGAGAAATAGAATGGCAGCCAGCCGCCGAAGCCGCTTTCCCATTCCCAACGTACGGGGCAGGGCCAGAGAATGCCATCATACAAAATGTAATAAACCCAGCGTCCGTTTGGACGACGGGGGCGAGATGTTTTCATTGGATTCACAACGATGATAGTGAAAAGCAGCTTATATTTTGAACGCTACAACCCATTCTTGCAATGCCGTTTGGCTACTATTTGCGCAACTTTAATCAAGCTGGCACCGAATTAACGGTGCACTTCGCCACAAAGTAAGACCACATTTGGCCGCACTTTATGGATGCGATCGGCCATCTGCTCACAGGCCACTTTGGTCGGATAGATACGCTCCGAAACCGGTAAGGCATCACAGGCATCATGCCCACATGCGCTCACTAATAAAACAAAACCAATCAGCATAATCAGACTCCTTTAACACCTTCTCGCTGGTACGGAATGTGTGGCTGGTCGTTCCCTTTTTTGATCCAGTATAGCTAAACGCGTTGAGAGTCAATTATCACCCTGAGCGGCTTTCTTGTCCGGCTCGCAAGATTATACGCATCGCAGTGCGCAACCGTAGCTCAATCTGGGCTAAACTATGCGGCCCTGATAAAAACGATGAGTGAGTTAACATGTCGAACGAAATTGCCCAACCAGCCAGCAGCCCAAAACAAGCTGCCTTGCAACTGGTGATTGAACTGGTGCGCGCGGGAAAACTGAGCCCGCTGCACGGTGATGCTTCCAACATGATTTCAATCTACGAACAGTTCAAAACCCATTTCGAAGCGGAAAAAGAGTAATTTTTGTGCCAGCGGTCGCCATGAATGAATGGCGGCCCTATGCGATCTCATCCGTGTGGGTGCGGTCGTACTCTTCCTGCGCGCGTTCCAGTGATGGACCGTGCTCCAGCGCCCAGTCATACAACGCGACAAACGGTTGTTGCAGCGTCTGTGCCAGCGGGGTCAGGCTGTATTCCACACCGATCGGCGCGGTGTTCAGCACTTCGCGATTCACAAGCCCATTACGCTCCAGCCGCTTTAACGCATCCGCCAACGCTTTGTGAGTGATGCCATCCAGCCGACGACGAATCTCATTAAAACGCGACGGCTTAGTACAAAGCACGGTGAGAATTAAAATCGACCATTTATTGGTGATGTGCTCCAGCACCGGCCGGGTTTTCCCTACATCTCTCAAGCTGTTACCGTCGATTTCAGCCATGGCGATATACTCCGCGATATCTGGTATAAATAAAGTGCGTAATTGTTATTAAGTATAAAATATATACCATCTGCTTTCTACCCAAACAGGAGAGAGCAGATGAGCAGACTGAATAACAAAGTGGCGGTGGTACTGGGCGGCGCAAAGGGAATTGGTCTGGCAATCAGCCAGCGTTTTGCCAGTGAGGGCGCTACCACCTGGTTTACCTCGCGCCGTGACGAGGAGTTACAGACCGCCAGCAGCAGCATCAGCGGCAACGCGCATCCGCTGCGTGCCGATGTGAGCCAGCAGAGTGAATTGACGCGCATTATTGAAACGATCACGCGTGAATCCGGCCAGCTGGATGTGTTGGTGATCAACGCTGGGATGGCGGAGTACGCTACCATTGATGAGATTAGCGCTGAGCATTTTGATCACATCTTCGGCCTCAATGTGCGCTCGCCGGTGTTTGCCCTGCAGGCCGCGTTGCCGCTGCTGAAGCCCGGCGCCAGCGTGGTATTGATTGGTTCTATTGCCGATGTGATTGGCACCCAAGGATACGGCGTTTACAGCGCCAGTAAAGCCGCGCTGCGATCCTTTGCCCGTACCTGGACGCGCGAGCTCTCTGCGCGCGGTATCCGCATTAACGTGGTGGCGCCTGGCCCGATCGATACCGATATGATGCGGGCGGCTTCTGAAGAGGTGCGCAACGGCATCACCAGCACTATTCCGCTCAGCAGAATGGGCAAGCCCGAAGAGGTGGCCAACGTCGCGCTGTTCCTCGCCAGTGACGAGAGCAGTTACATCGCGGGCGCAGAAATCTGTGTGGATGGCGGTTTGACACAGGTGTAAGCATCATACATAGCCATCTCAGGATGGCTGTTTTGCTTTGGTCAGGCGAAATACCAGGCGGGCAGGATAGCGATTAAATTGTTTAACGTGTGCAGGAAGATCGGCAGCGCCAGGCTGTTGCTGCGCAGGCGGGCGTAGCACAGCAGCATGGAAAACAGCGTTAAGGCAACCAGCGTTTCCCAGTGCACATATTGGGTATGCATCGCGGCGAACAGCAGGGAGGTGAGCAGCATGCAGGCAAAACGGCTTCTCGGCGCCCACAACAGAAAACCTTGCAGTAAAAATCCCCGGAACAGCACTTCTTCAAACACCGGTGCCAGCAGCACGGCGGTGAGCAGCAGAATCAACATCGAGCTGCGTCCCTGCTGCGATTGCGCAATCAGCCAGCCTTCGGGTTGCAGAAATTGCGTCTGCGCCACCATCAAAGCGAACAGTAAACCGATAAACAGCAGCGCCTGCATCGGCCGCACAAAGCCCAGCGGAATGTCGCTGCGACGCTGACAGTAAAAACGGTACAGCGGATAGATCACCGCAAACTCCACCAGGCAAAGCACCGGCATCAGCAAGCCGTTGGTACGCAGCATCCCGTAATTGGGAAACAGCGTAACCAGCATGGTCACAAGGTAATAGACCACAAAGCTACCCACGTAGAACAGCGTTAACGTAACTTTGTCGGATTGGGTGTCCATAGGCGACTCAGCGAGCAGAGGAGAGCGCATAGTAGCAACGCCGATCATCCCTGTCGAGGTGGCGTGCTGCACATTTGCGCTGCTCAAATATTCCACCAACAAGACTAAATCTGCGGCGCTCGGGGCCGATAACCGATCAAACCCTTACAGGGTGGAGATGTGCGCAGTCTGCGTTGTCATCCGCCTTTTTTTGCTGCCTGTATTTTACGAGCAATGCGCATGAATTCTGAGTTTCACCGGCACACGGCACTGGCCGCCAGGACCAATATGGAAGCACACACGGTAAGGCTGACGCGGCGCAGTCTGCGCACCTTATCCTCGCTGCTGTTTGGCGTGCTACTTCTCTCTGTGGTGATGGTGTTGGTTATCGCCCATCGACAGAACATCGACTCAATCCAGCAGGATGCCAATCTGATGCGTCAGGCGTGGCAGCAACAGCAGCAACAGATGCTCGTCGATGCGCGCGATTATGCTAACTGGGGCGAAGGCTGGAAGAACCTGCATCTGACGGTCAATAAGGTTTGGGCGTGGGACGAAGAGAACTTTGGTCCGGGGCTTTACAAGGAGTATCACTACGACGGCGTGTTCGTGGTAGATGGCAATGGGAAAACCCGCTATGCGGTGATTAACGGTGAATTATCAGATGCTTCGATTGAGAGCTTGTTAGGCGCACAAAGCAACGTACTGCTAAGCGCGGCGCGCTCACTGCATGACGCCGTTGCAGGCAATGCGCTGGTGGAGAGTAACCCGGCGATCGTCGTGGCCGCACCGATTACGCCGGGCAAAGGACAGGATTTGCCGACGATGCCCGGCCCCGCTTCGGTCATGGTGTTCGTTAACATTTTCACGCCACAAAAACTGCAAGCGCTGGGCACATCCCTGAATGTGATTGAACCGCGCATCGCCAGCGATCTAAACGATGCGCTGTTTGAGCCACGGCTGGTG
The DNA here is from genome assembly GCF_019795955.1 of Pantoea sp. DY-5. Classification (NCBI taxonomy): domain Bacteria; kingdom Pseudomonadati; phylum Pseudomonadota; class Gammaproteobacteria; order Enterobacterales; family Erwiniaceae; genus Pantoea; species Pantoea sp. DY-5. The sequence goes on along the minus strand of NZ_JAIMIE010000001.1, from coordinate 1,635,093 downwards.
GAGCCGGTGCTGCAGGGCGAACCCCTGGTATTGCGCTGGCAGCCGAAAAATCCCGGCTTCGGCGTGATGTGGCTGATGATGCCGCTGCTGCTGTTCACCGCGCTGGCGGTGGCGCTGGTGACGCGTCGCGTGCTGCGGCATGCACTGCACAACGCGGTGATCTCCGATCGTCGCTTTGAAATGCTGGCGATCAGTCAGCGTGAGTTGGCCAACAGCGAAGAGCGTTTTCGCGATCTGGCGGAAGCCGCGTCGGACTGGATTTGGGAAGTCGACGCACAGGGCCGCCTCTGTTATCTCTCGTCGCGCTTTGCTGCGGTGACCGGCCATGAAGTGAAAAGCTGGATTGGACGTCCGCTTGACCAACTGCTGAGCCATCCCAGCCATTCGCTGGTCTCCTGGCTGATGCGTCAAGGCGAAGAGGTGAAACATGTGCCGCTGCGCTGCCAGTTTATGTCGGCCAACGGCGAGCGCCGCATTGGGCAGTTAATGGCGAAAGCCATTCGGCGTAACGGCTTGCGCTCGGGTTTTCGCGGCACAGTGTCGGATATCACTCATGAAGTGGACGCCGAAGCGCGCATTCAGTTTCTGTCACGTCATGACATGCTGACCGGCCTCGCGAACCGCATGCAGCTGCAGGAGTATTTAACCGCGTATCTGGAGTGCGTCAGCGCGGATGATCCGCTGTTTGTCATCAGTTTCGATCTCGATCAGTTCAAACCGATCAACGATACGTGGGGCCACGCGGTCGGTGATGACGTTCTGAATGAGATCTCGACACGGCTGAAAAGCTTGCTGGCGCCGAATGAACTGGCGGCCCGGCTCGGCGGCGATGCCTTTATTTTGCTGCTGCGCGAAAGCACGCGGGCGGGTGTGGAATATCGCTGTCGTGCGCTGCAGCGCATGGTGCATCAACCGATCATCAGCGGATCGCATCAAATCAGCCTCACCGCCAGCATGGGCATCGTATCAGCACCGCAGGATGCGGCTCAGCCGGAAGCGCTGTTACGCCTGGCCGATATTGCGCTGGCTCAGGCGCGCAGTGCCGGACGCGATCAGTGGGTTTGGTACTCCACCGATATGGCTAACCATCTGCAGTCAAAACGCGACATGGTGCAGGCGATTGAGGGCGCGCTGCACAATCACGCCTTCACGCTGCATTACCAGCCGCGCTATCAGCTGCAAAGCGGGCAGCTGGCTGGCGCTGAAGCGCTGATTCGCTGGCAGATAGCCGACGATCAATGGATCACACCCGATCGCTTTATTCCATTAGCGGAAGAGAACGGCCTGATCGCTGCGATCAGCGATTGGGTGCTGATGCGCGCATGCGCGGACGCCCGCGACTGGGGCGAACAGCGCTATGTTTCCGTGAATATTTCGCCGGTGGAGTTTCGTAATAACGATCTGGTGCAGCGCGTGGCGCATGCGCTGGAGGTGAGTGGATTACCGGCCACACGTCTGGAGCTGGAGATCACCGAAAACGTCACTTTTGAGAATCCGGATCGCGCATTGGAGATCATGCAAGGCCTGCGCGCGCTCGGCGTGCGGCTGACGGTGGATGATTTTGGTACTGGCTATGCGGCGTTGGGCTATCTGAAAACTTTCCCGTTCAACGGTTTGAAGATCGATCGTTCATGGATGAAGGAGTTCCCGGAATCGCAGCAGGCGCAATCGGTGGTGGCGGGGATTGTCGGTCTGGCTCGCGCGTTTGCGCTGACCATTACTGCAGAAGGGATTGAAACCGAAGCACAGCTCAGGGAGCTGAAAGCGCTGTCGTGTGAAGAAGGGCAGGGATATGTCCTTGGCCGACCCATGTCGCTGGCAGCGTTTAATGCCCGGTTGAAGGAAGAATTTACATCGTAGGGTCGCCATTTATGGCGACCATCATTTGAAACCGCTTAACGCACTCTGATCGCAACAAACGTCATCAGAGCGGCGAAGCCAACAAAAATCACCAGTTCCATCATTGCCTCCTCGCTAAGAAAATTCTTAGTTAATTGTAGTGGCTGGCGGATTGATTTTTAGACAGTGCGTGCGATTAATCCTAACTTTTGAGAGGAAGATCGCCCTTTTGAGCTGATTAGTGCGACCAATCTGCTGTAAAAATTTCCGTTTCACGGTCACGCTTTGCTACTCTCAAAAACCGGTTGTCTATTTATCCAGGAGGAGAAACTTGTGACCCATTATGGAAAAGCGCTACTGGTAACGGCCTTTTTTGCCCTGACCGCGTGCCAGTCAGCCAGCAAACCTGACGCCAGCGCGGCTGCCAGCCACGATCCGGAAACCGATCAGTGCGGCGCATCGCAATACCAAAACTACGTTGGTCAGCCATTATCGACGCTCGACAACAAACGCTTCGCGGTGCCCGTGCGTGCTATTCCGTGGAATTCAGCGGTAACGATGGATTTCAATCTGCGTCGGATAAATTTCGCGGCGGATCAAAGCGGTAAAATTTCCCGGGTGTACTGCGGATAACAAAAAAACGACATTGCATTGTCATCGGGCTGTCACAGCGCCGGGCGAGGATAACTGCGCACTACGGAGATTTCCTCGTCACTCTCGAATATGCAATGTTCGTCTTATTTCTTCCCGCTGCGGCGGGAATTTTTTTATCTTTCGGCCTGCAAGGCTGATGGAGGAGTGATGATGAGAACGCGTGGAAAATTGCTGCTGTTAACGCTGTTGTTAAGTCCGCTGGCGCAGGCGTCGAGCGAAGCCGCATGGCAGCAGAACGACAAAAATATGCAGCAAAGCTGTCTCAAGGCCAGCGGCCTGAAGACAGCGAAAGTGGTGGGTAAGCCGATTCAGTATGATGACAGCGTGGGCTTTGATGCGCTGCTGCTGGAAGGTCGCTATCCGCAAAAGCACATGAAAAATCAGGTCGGACGCGAACTCTGCCTGTACCAGCGTCAAAGCGGCAAGGCATTTGTCAGCGAAGCCGACCATCTGCGTGCGGTAAAATAGTGGCGTGGGCCGCTATTTCTGCGGCCCCGATTCCAGCAGTTTTGCCAGTAAGTTGCGGTAGCTCTGCAGCTGCTGTTCATCCCCTTCAAATTCCAGCTTATCAATCACGCGCGCAATAATCGCTTTGCTGGTGGCAGGCTGTCCGTCATCCATCAGTTCGCGCATGATCGCCGCCAGCATGTCGCTCTCATGCGGTGCATGCCAGGCTGGGCTATTAAAATAGTCGGTAATCGCCCGACTGGCGCTGTTTGGCTGGGTTCTCATAGCTGACCTCCGCAGAGACAACGATGCCCACCGCCGGATAATGGCAGCATGGGGAAATTGGGTTTAATCATGCGGACTGTCCAGAACAGACAGCGCGTCGCCAGTGATAACTGGTGGTTTTTTAAACATAGATGCGGTGTGGAATATTGTCAGTAACGTGTAGACATATTTTTTCACGTTTGCCTGCCATTGCGATGCGCTTATCTTGCGGCAGGCTGGGTTTCAGCACATAAAGACACTAAAAAACGGCTTTCAGACATGATTTGCTGTGAGCAAAATCACGCTCGACAGTGTAAAACTGCGTTTTTTCGCCCATGCCATGTTTTGCCGTCCGGTAATGTTATGAGATTGTTAGACTGAACTCTCGTTTCATTCTGCTGATGCCCACGCCCATGTTACGCTCCATCGAGTCCTGGAAAGTTAATCTGATATCCGTTTGGTTTGGCTGCTTTTTTACCGGCCTTGCTATCAGTCAGATCATTCCCTTCCTGCCGCTGTATGTGGAAGAACTCGGGATTCGTGGCGGTAACGCGCTCAGCGTCTGGTCTGGACTCACTTTTAGCGTCACCTTCATTGTTTCTGCCGCCGTCGCGCCGTTGTGGGGCAGCCTTGCTGACCGTAAAGGGCGCAAGCTAATGCTGCTGCGCGCCTCTTTCGGCATGGGCGCGGTGATTCTGCTGCAGGCGTTTGTCACTCAGGCGTGGCAGCTGTTGCTGCTGCGCGCGCTGATGGGCCTTACGTCCGGCTACATTCCCAATGCGATGGCGCTGGTGGCGGCGCAGGTGCCGCGCGAGCGCAGCGGCTGGGCGCTCAGCTGTGTTTCCACCGGGCAGATCAGCGGCGTCATTCTCGGGCCGATGATTGGCGGTTTGCTGGCGGACTGGCTCGGTTTACGCATGGTGTTTATCGTCACCGCCGTGCTGCTGATGGTGAGCTTTCTCGTCACCTTATTTCTGATAAAAGAGACCGGTTATACGCCGGTTAGCAAGCAGGACAAGCTGAGCGGGCGCGACGTGTTTCTCACCCTCGATAATCCGCGCTTAATGATCTGCCTGTTCTTCACCACCATGGTGATTCAGATGTGCAACGGCTCGGTGAACCCAATCCTGACGCTGTTCGTGCGCGAGCTGGCACCGAATGCGCAGAACATCGCGTTTCTCAGCGGGGTGATCGCCGCGCTGCCGGGCGTATCGGCGCTGATCTCCGCGCCACGGCTGGGTAAACTCGGCGATCGTATTGGCACGCAACGCATTCTGCTCGCCACTATGATGGTTTCATTATTGCTGCTGGTGGCGATGTCGTTTGTCACCAGCGCGACGCAGTTGGGCGTGTTGCGTTTCCTGTTGGGATTTGCCGATGGTGCCATGATGCCGGCGGTGCAAACGCTGCTGGTGCGGCATTCACGCGATAACGTCACCGGGCGCATTTTCGGCTACAACCAATCGTTTATGTATCTGGGTAACGTGGCGGGTCCGCTGCTGGGCGCGGCGGTATCGGCGGCAACCGGCTATCGCTGGGTGTTCTTCGCCACGGCGATGGTGGTGATGGTTAACGTGATCTTCCTGCGCCGCTTCTATCGTCGGCCGAAAACCACGCTGACTCCACCTTTGAGCCAGCGTGAAACCGCAGAAAAACCTACTGACGCAACGTCAGCGCGTAGTGCCAGCGCTGCTGAGAAAGCAAAAACTCCGGGCTAACGCTTGGGCTCCATGAATCATCACCGCCGACGCCCATGTGGAAGCCATCGAGGTGCAGCCAGCAGCCATCCTCTTGCTGCAATAAGTGGCGATGCGAGGTGGCACGCAGCTGTTCAAGGCTGAAGCGACTGAGCGAAAAGGCGAAGTCGCCGCTCACCTGCAAGCCATTGCTCTGTAACTGACGCGTGCCACAGCGCAAACCATTTTCACCGGGGAACACATACGCGGTGCTGAGCGCTGCCAGCGGCAGCTGCCAGCGCGAGAACTGCGCCGCCAATTGGCGATCCGGATAGTTCTCGTGCGGGCCTAAACCGAGCCAGCTCACCTGCTGCGGCGACTTCGCCAGTTGGCAGCGCAGCCCGATGCGTGCCGGCGGCGGCAAACCGGGCGCCTGTTCCACATTGACGCTGATGGACAACTCACCGTTAGCATTGATCTGATAGCGTTTGTGGCTGGTGAAAGCCAGCTGACCGTTGGCCAGCCACTGATGCCAGGTTTCAATCAGCACGCTGTGTTTCAGGCTATCGACCTGCATATCCACCAGCACCGCTTGCAACTCATCGTAGCCCGCACGTTTCCAGCGCTCGACCCACGCATTGGGATCAACATTGGCAGCTTCGCTGGTGCCGATATCGTTATCAATCGGCGCACGAATAAAGCACTCCTGCAGCGGCGTGATCAGCGTTTCTTCATCATCGACAAACCATTGCACCAGCTCGCCGCTGCGGCGCGAGAAGTGCCAGCGCTGTTGGGGCACAACTACCGCCACCAGATCGTGATTGGCAATCAGTTCCGGCGCGGTGGCACCGATCTCCACAACGCGCACCGGCAGCGCAGCGGGCAGCGGCCACTGATCCCAGGCGACGCGCGCATCCGCTTCGGACCACGGCGTGGCGTTGATTTGATGCACCGCCAGATTCAGCCACGCGTTGCCCTGCAAATTTTCACTGGCGGGCAGCGTCACCGTCTGGCTGCCTTGAGCGGCGAGATCGAGCGGCAATTCACCGCTGGCGATGGCAACGCCATCCTGCTCGATTGACCAGCGCAGCACTTCGTTATCGCTGCGGCGGAACAGATATTCGCTGCTGACGGTAAAGCGATACGGCTCGTTAGCGTCCCGCTGAAACTGGAAGAACTGCTGCGCGCGCTGGGCTTCAAACAGCGCCGGATGCGGTGAGCGGTCGGCAAAAACCAGCCCGTTCATGCAGAACTGGCGATCGTTCGGCGTATCGCCAAAATCTCCGCCGTAGGCTTGCCAGGCTTCACCGTTGTCGTCGTAGCGCGTCAGGCTTTGATCGACCCAATCCCAGACAAAGCCGCCCTGCAAGCGCGGGAACTGGCGGAAGGCTTGCCAGTATTTAGCGAAACCGCCAAAGCTGTTGCCCATCGCGTGGGCGTATTCACACAGAATCAATGGCCGCGTCTCGCCCGGCAAACCAATCCACTTTTTCAGCGACCACTTTGGCACCGCCGGAAAAGGCTGATCCTGATCGACGCGCGCGTACATCGGGCAGACGATATCGGTGGCGGCGGTGTTGGCGCCGCCACCTTCGTACTGCACCGGACGCGTCGGATCGCTGCTTTTCACCCAGTGATAGAGCGCATCGTGCGTGCTGCCGTGACCTGATTCGTTGCCCAGCGACCAGATAATAATGCAGGCATGATTGCGGTCGCGCTGCACCATGCGCGTGACGCGCTCGCTGTAGGCGGCGAACCAGCGCGGATCGCTGGAGAGGCGATTCATGGGCTGCATACCGTGCGTTTCGATATTCGCCTCATCCACCACATACAAACCGTATTGATCGCACAGGCGATACCACAGCGGATGATTGGGATAGTGCGCGCAGCGTACCGCGTTAAAGTTGTGGCGCTTCATCAGCTCGATGTCGCGGCGCATGCTGGCTTCATCCACCACCTGACCGTTTTCCGGGTGATGTTCATGGCGATTCACACCGCGAATCAGCAGCGGCTTGCCGTTGAGGCACAATTGGCCCTGTTCAATGCTGACGCGACGGAAACCGACGTCGTAAGCTTCGGCTTCGAGCACGGCACCGTTTTCATCCATCAGCGTCACCACCGCGCGATAGAGATGCGGCGTTTCGGCGCTCCACAGTTGCGGCTGGTTGACCGGCAAGATCAGCAGGGCGCGTTCGGGATAATGACCGCGCTCGTCGATAATCGCACTGCCGGGTGCCTGTTCCTGCTCACCAATGCAGCTGTCGCCGCGCCACAAACTGACGCGCAATCGGCACTGCGCGGGCTGACGATCGCCGGCGTGGATCTTGACGCTGACACGCAGATCGCCGCGCAGGTATTCCGGGCTCAGCACGGTTTCAATCTGCACATCGGCCATTTGCGTCTCCGGCTTATGCAGCAAGCTGACATCACGGAAGATGCCGCTCATGCGCCACATATCCTGATCTTCCAGATAGCTGCCATCGCACCAGCGCAGCACCATCACGGCTAAGCGGTTCTGGCCGGGCTGCAAAGCGTGAGTGAGATCAAACTCGGCGGGCAGGCGGCTGTCCTGCGAATAACCGATCCACTGGCCGTTACACCACAGGAAGAAGGCCGAATTTACGCCGTCGAAGATAATGCGCGTCTGGCCCTGTTGCAGCCAGCTAGCATCCACTTTGAATGTGAGCGAGTAGCATCCAGTAGGATTCTGTTGCGGCACCAAAGGTGGCGTTACCGGAATTGGATACTGCACGTTGGTATAAATTGGCGCGTCAAAGCCGTGCAGCTGCCAGTTTGCGGGCACCGGCAGCGCATCGGCGCCAGACAAATCCTGCAGCAGCCAGCTTTGCGGTACCGCTTCCGGCTGCGTGAAGTAGCTGAAGCTCCATTGGCCGTTCAATAGCTGGCGCGAAGGCGAAGGGCGGTCATCGCGCGCGCTGATTTCGTCGCGCCAGCTGGCAAACGGCGGATGCGCATCCAGTCGATTAAGGCTGGTGATCACCGGATTTTCCCAGTCACGGCGCGCCAGAATTTCACTCAGGGAGACAGCAGATAAGCTCATGATGAGATCTCATTTATTGTAATGCGCTCACATTGCGTGAAATCGCACTGGCTGTAAAGCGATCAACCACGATTTTGCGCAGCGCGTTGGCAGCAATTTATGCCAGCCTTGCAATGTTTTTGCCGCTTTAGTGCCAGTAAATTGTTAAGCGTGGTGAGCAGAGATGAATAGCGCCGGGTTGCGGAGAATTCTGTATTGTCGTGCCCGATGCGGCCTCATACACTCAGCCCGATTTCACCATTCCGAGGTAATTATGGTCCGTATGATTAAAATCGTCGCAGTTGTGGCATTGGTCACCGCGTTGAGCGGTTGTATTTTCCCACCTCCGGGTGGCGGCGGTTGGGGCGGCGGTCATGGTGGCGGCGGTCCGGGACGCGGATTTATGGGGCCGCATTAATACCCGTCATACTTCAGGCTGCAGGTGCATTGGCTGCGTGCATTCACCTTCAGTCACTTAGTGAAGTAAGCTCCTGAGGATGATTGCACTTGCCGCCTTCCTGCAGTCGAATTATTCAGGATATAGGTGAGCGAAACGTTTCAATTAACCCTTAGGCGTTCAGTGAAACGTTTCGCTATTACCTATTGAAATCTAGCCGGTTTTTTTATTCTGCCGTTTGGCTGTTTTTTCTCTAAAACGGCTTAAAAATCCTTGTTGTTTTATTCAGCGCAATGCTAACGTCTGTTTTTCTTCTCTCATTGAGCTTGTCGCATGAAAAACCTGATTGCGGAACTCCTTCTAAAGCTGGCTGAAAAAGAAGAAGAGTCTAAAGAATTAGTGGCTCAGGTTGAGGCATTAGAAATCGTGTTAACCGCGATGCTGCGCAAACTGAATCCCGATCAATTCCACGACATTGAGGCCGCTATTAAATTAGCCATGCCGCCCGTCGCTCCCGCGGCTGAAACGCCCGATACCACCATGCTGCGTAATTACGTAGAGAAGTTGCTGCATCATCCGCGCGTATAATGGCTATCGCCTGTTTTTGCAGGCAATTGTCATTATCGATTTCTCGTATTTGCTTATTCCGTGCCATGCTTAGAGAGCAATAATGCTACGGAGAATCCGGTAATGAAATCGTGTCTTTTGGCAATAATGACAGCAGGCTTGCTGATTGCAGGCGGAGCGAGTGCGGCAGAGAAAACCGCACAGCAGGAAAAAATGACCCAGTGTAACCAGAGCGCCGGTACACAAAATCTGAAAGGCGATGCGCGTAAAAGCTTTATGAGTGACTGTCTGAAAAAAGACAGCAAAATAGGCAGTATGACGCCGCAACAAATGAAGATGAAAACCTGTAATGCTGATGCGAGCGATAAAAAGCTCACCGGCGATGCACGTAAAACGTTTATGAGTTCGTGCCTGAAGAAAAGCTGATTTAATTAGCGATAATCGTCGCCGTTTTTAAATCACTCATGCGTGAAAAGGAATAAGGGTTCATGTTTAGCGTGAACCCTTTTTTTATTGCTGTAAGCTGCGGCGCAGACATATTCAATTTTACTTATCACGTCAGAGGAAAAACTCATATCAGGATCCTCATCACAAAACCGCACCGATAACGCTGCCAGGATACTTTAGTCCTAAATGATGACTAATTATTCCATCCGCTCAATCCCCGCTAAGCCAGAGCGTTCGTTGGGCAGCCTTTACCTGTGGAGTCTGCTATGAATGTGCTTGATTATGCTGTGATGGCGCTTTATGCGCTGATGATTGTGGCTATAACCTTGTGGGCGATGCGCAAGGTGGGCAGCACGCGTGATTTCTTTGCGGCTGGCGGCAAAATGCCGTGGTGGCTGTCGGGCGTGTCGCATCATATGTCAGGATACAGCGCGGCGGTTTTTGTCGCCTATGCGGCGGTGGCTTACAACATGGGCATCACCATCTATTTTTGGTGGGCGTTTCCCATCGCGATTGCGGTGTTGATAGGTTCACGCCTGTTTGCGCCGCGCTGGGCGCGCTTGCGCATCTATATGAACATCGAATCGCCGATGGAATATCTCGCCACGCGCTACAACTTGCCAACGCAAATGGTGCTGGCGTGGAGCGGGGTGCTGCTGAAAACTTTTGACGTCGGCGCGAAGTGGGCGGCAATTGCGGTGATCATCAACGTCTTTACCGGACTTGATCCGCTGATTGGCATCTGCGTTTCCGGCGCGCTGAGTTTGTTTTACACCGTGATGGGCGGATTGTGGGCGGATGCCTGCAACGACTTCGGCCAGTTCGTGGTGCAATTTGTGGCCGCGATTGTGATGGTGGTCGCGGTGGCGGTGCATCTCGGCGGATTTGCTGAACTGTTCACCATCTGGCAGCGTTTGCCGCCAACCCATACCCAGATTATTCAGGAGCCGTACAGCATCGGCTTTATTCTCGCCTATTTCGTCATCTACACGCTGAGCTACAACGGCGGCACCTGGAATCTGGCGCAGCGCTTTATAGCCGCGCCCGCCGGCCGCGATGCATGCAAAGCGGCGCGCCTCTCCGCCGCGCTCTATCTCATCTGGCCGCTGATTCTGTTCTGGCCGATGTGGGCAGCGCCGCTGCTGTTTCCCAATCTCAGCGATCCGTCGCGCTCTTATTCGATGATGGCGATGGAGCTGCTGCCGAATGGTCTAGTGGGTTTGGTGCTGGTGGCGATGTTTACTCACACGCTATCGATGACCTCGTCGGATGCCAACGCCATTACGGCGGTGGTGACGCGCGATATCCTGCCCGGCATGCTGCCGAAACATTTTCAGCGCGGTAAAAGCTCGCTGCTGGTGGCGCGGCTCACCGCTTTTATCTTCATTATCACCACGCTGGTGATTGCCATGAACGCCAGCCACTTCGGCGGCGTGCTGTCGCTGCTGATCATCTGGTTTGGCGGCTTAGTCGGCCCGATCTCCATTCCCATGCTGCTGGGTTTGCTGCCGGCATTTCGTCGCAGCGGCAGCGCCGCCGCGCTGGTGAGTTGGGCGATCGGCGTCGGCACTTTCTTCTGCGTGAAATTTGTCTTTACCGATGTCAGCACCGCCACCGTGGTGGCTGCGCCGGTGATGTCCTCGCTGGTGCTGTTTGTGGTGATGGGCTGGTTACGCCGCGCGCCGGTGCGTCCGGAAGTAGATCAGCTGCTGATCGCACTCAATCAGGATCAGGATGCGCCTACCGCACAGCGCTGGGCGCATAAAAGCAACGTCTCTCAGGAGGGATAACATGACGCTATTACAACAGGGAACCCGAGATCGCTTACGGATCAAACGCTTCGCCAGCCGCGCGGCATTAGGTGCTGCTGCTGCGCAGGATGTGGCCGCGTTTCTGCGTCAACGGCTGAGTGAACAGCATGTGGTGCGCATGGTGTTTGCCGCCGCGCCATCGCAAAACGAGTTTCTCGCCGCGCTGGTTGCGGCCGCGGATATCGACTGGTCGCGCATTCACGCCTTCCATATGGACGAGTACATCGGGCTGGAGGCGGATGCGCCCCAGCGTTTCAGCCACTTTTTACGCCAGAAGCTGTTTGATAGGGTGCAGCCTGGCGAAGTCAACTTGATCCCATCTTGCGGCGATCCTGCCGCGATTTGTGCGGATTACGCGGCAAAACTTAACGCCGCGTCCATTGATGCGGTGTGCCTTGGTATTGGTGAGAACGGCCATTTAGCCTTCAACGATCCGCCGGTGGCCGACTTCAGCGATCCTTTCACCGTTAAGGTGGTGCAGCTGGATGATGCCTGCCGCCAGCAGCAGGTCAACGATGGCTGTTTCGCCACTGTCGAGGCGGTACCGACGCATGCCGTAACGCTAACGATTCCCGCCTTGATGAGTGGCGCGCGGCTGTTCTGCATGGTGCCGGGTGCGAGCAAACGCGCGGCGGTGCGGGCAACGCTTGAGGATGCGATCTCCACCGCGTGTCCGGCGACGTGTCTGCGCCAGCATGCCGATTGCACGCTCTATACCGACAGCGATGCCTGCCCGGAGGTGACATTTGACTAGCCTCATTTTGCGCGGCCGCGATTACCGCACGCTGCAACCGATTGAGCTGGAGATTGAGCACGGCACCATCATTGATGTGCGCGCGCTGAATGAACTGGATGAGGAGATCATCCTCGCGCCGGGCTTGGTCGATCTGCAGGTCAACGGCTTTCAGGGCGTCGATTTCAACCATTTTCCTTTCAGCGAAGAGGATGTGCTGCACGCCACGCGCGCGCTGTGGCAGCAGGGCGTCACCAGCTTTTTGCCGACGGTGATCACCGCCATGCCGGAGGAGATTACGCAGGCGATGCAGCGACTCGTCAGCGCCCGCCAGCATCATCCTGACGTGGCACGCGCCGTTCCGGGGTTTCATCTGGAAGGACCTTTTTTGTCGCCTGAAGATGGGCCGCGTGGTGCGCATCCGCGCGAGGCGATTCGCGCACCGGATATTGCGCTGTTCGACAGCTGGCAGCAAGCCGCGCAGCAGCATATTCGCCTGCTCACGCTGTCGCCGGAATGGCCGCACAGCGATGCGCTGATCAAACATTGTGTGGCGCAGCAGGTGCGCGTCGCCATTGGGCATACGTCCGCCACGCCAGCGCAGATTCACGCGGCGGTTGACGCAGGCGCGACGCTCTCCACCCATCTCGGCAACGGCGCGCATCTGCAACTGCCGCGTCATCCCAATTACATCTGGCAGCAGCTGGCGGAAGATGCGCTGACGGCCACGTTGATTGCCGATGGCGATCACCTGCCGGCGGACGTGCTGAAAGTGTTCCTGCGTGCCAAAGGCGGGCAGGCGCTGCTGGTCAGTGACGTCACCTCGTTCGCTGGGCAGCCGCCGGGCATCTACGACACCGCGATTGGCGGCCGCGTGCAGCTTAGCGCTAGCGGACGCCTGAGCATCGCCGATGCGCCGCAGCTGCTGGCGGGATCGGCGCGTGGTTTGCTGGAGGGCGTGAACTTCCTGCTGCGCCATCAGCTGGCGACGCTGGCGCAGGCGATTGAGATGGCGTCTGTTCGTCCGGCGCGGCAGCTCAATCTGCCGCAGCAACAAGGTTTGGCCTGCGGCGCACCCGCCGATGTGCTGCTGCTGGCTGCTCAGGCGGACGGCGGCGTGGCTTTACGCGGCTGTGTGAAGCAAGGCGCTGTCGTGTGGCGGGATGGTGAAGATTATCTTTAGCGAATAAACAATAACTTACCTACCGTAGCGCGTTGTCGATGCGGACAAATCACCATGCTTTGCCAGGCTTACTCTTTGTAGGGATTTGCTGATTACCTCAAAAACCACAAGAAAGGAGGCCTAACGTGAGCTATCAAACTGTTGTGGAACTCAAGTCGCTGGCACAGCGCAAACCCACCAAATTTACCGTCGGCGACACCGATGTGGTACTGATTCGTGACGATGAGCGGGTGCAGGCGTTTCAGGCCAAATGCCCGCACGCCGGGGCGCCGTTAGAGCAGGGCGCGGTGTGTGGCGACAAGCTGATCTGTCCGTGGCACAAAGCGGTGTTTCAGCTGCAGGATGGGCAGATGTGCGAGCCGCTGGCGCTGGCGAATCTCAAGCGTTATCCGGTGCGCATCGAACAAGGCAAAGTGCTGGTCAGCCCGCAGGCGATGTCGCCCGCCAGTGCGCCCTCCGCACAAGGTGAGTCGCCGGTATGCGTGATTCTCGGTTCGGGCGCGGCGGGGAGTGCGGCGATCTGGACGCTGCGCGATGAAGGTTTTAAAGGGCATATTGTGTTGATCGAGCGGGAATCGGCCGCACCTTACGATCGCACCGCACTGAGCAAATTCGTGCCGTCCGGCAAAATGGCGATTGAGGATGTACCCAGGCTGCTGCAGCAGGATGTGCTGGGTACGGTGGAACGGATTCAGGGCGATGTCGAGCAGCTCAAAGCGCTTGAGCAAACGCTGATCCTTAAAGGCGGTCAGCAAGTGAAGTTTGACCAACTGCTCATTGCCAGCGGCGGCGTGCCGCAACCGCTCGATATACCGGGTAAAGATCTCGACGGCGTGCATCTGCTGCGATCGCTTAATCAGGCTGATGAACTGCTCAAAGAGGTCGATAATACTGAGCAACTGGTGATTATCGGCAACAGCTTTATCGGCATGGAGATGGCGGGATCGCTGCGTAACCGCGATATCGATGTCACGGTGATTGCGCGTCATCCGCTGCCGTTTGCTAAACAGTTTGGCGAAGAGATTGGCCGCCACTTCTACGATCTGCATCGCAGCAACGGCGTGAAGTTTGTGGAAGGCGATCCCGTGGCGCTGGAAGGCGAGGGCAACGTCAGCGCTGTGCGTCTGAAGAGTGGCAAAAAAGTCGATGCCAGCTTAGTGCTGTTTGGCACAGGCGTGGTGCCGGCGACCAAGTTCATCCACGACCTGCCGCTGGAAGAGGATGGCAGCTTGCTCACCGACAGCCAGCTGCGCGTGGCCGATAACATCTGGGTGGCCGGTGATATCGCCAGTTATCCGTCGGTGCAGGGCCCACAACGCATTGAGCACTATCGCGTGGCGCACCAGCAAGGGCGCATCGCGGCGCTGAATATGTTAGGAAAACAGATCCTGTATGACCGCGTGCCGTTCTTCTGGACCGCGCATTACGGTACCCGCTATGAGTATCTGGGACATGCGGAAGAGTGGGATGATTATCGGTTGCTGGGATCGCTGCAGAATAAGCAGTTTATCGCTCTCTATTGTCAGGAAGGGATGATTGCGGCGGTGTGTTCTGCCGGGCTGTATACGTTGACGGCAGCGCTGGTGCAGGAGATGCAGCAGCCCATGACGCTGGCGCAGGGTATTGCGTTGTATGAGGCGTATCAGGGGTAGAATCGGTGTTTGAAGGTCGCCATAAATGGCGACCCTACAACTACGCTTATTGCTTACTCAACGCCTCTGACTTCGCCATACACTGCTGCATCGCATTAATCACCGCGGCGCGGAAGCCTTTCTCTTCCAGCACTTTCACCGCTTCGATGGTGGTGCCGCCTGGCGAGCACACCATATCTTTCAGCTCGCCGGGATGCTTGCCGGTTTCCAGCACCATCTGCGCCGAACCTTTGACCGCCTGTGCCGCAAACTGATATGCCTGCGCACGCGGCATGCCGCCGAGCACCGCCGCATCGGCCATCGCTTCGATAAACATAAACACATAGGCTGGCGCTGAGCCGCTCACGCCAACCACCGCGTGAATCAGGTATTCATTTACCACCGCCGCTTTGCCGAAGCTTTCGAAAATCCCCACCACTTCATCCACTTCATGCGCTTCCACTAGCACGTTTGGCGTCACCGAGGTCATACCTTCGTTCACCAGTGATGGCGTATTGGGCATCACGCGGATGATTTTGCGATCGTGGCCGAGCACCGATGCCAGAGAATCCAGCGTCACGCCGGCGGCAATCGAGACCACCAGCACATCTTTCTTCAGCTGGCCGGCAAGATCTTTCAACACTTTGAGAATCACATTAGGTTTCACCGCGCCAAACAGGATATCCACTTCGCGCGCCAGACTTTCCACGCTGTCTGCGGCAGTGACGCCATATTGCTGCGCCATCGCCTGGTTAGTGGCGGGCTTACGGTCGAACACCCAGATATTGGTGGGGGCGATCTGCCCGCTGTTGACCAGTCCGCTAATAATGGCTTTCGCCATATTGCCGCAGCCGACAAACCCGATTTTCTTCTCCAGCATCGCTTTATCCTCTAAGTGGTTCATTTTCTGTGGGGGTAAGCTTACGTCAGCGAGGATTAATAACAAGGCGGGCGGCCAGCAAAAACAGTTGCCATTCTGCCGTAGCACGGCAAGATCAGCCTCATTGTCTGTGAAAAAGGAGTCATCATGTCGATTTGGGTTGATGCCGATGCCTGTCCCAATGTCATCAAAGAAGTGCTGTACCGCGCGGCTGAGCGCACCAAAGTTACCGTGACCTTTGTCGCCAACCAACCGCTGCGCGTGCCGCCGTCGCCGTGGCTGAAAACGCTGCAGGTTGCTGCCGGGTTTGACGTGGCCGATAACGAGATTGTGAAACGGGTGCAACCCGGCGAGCTGGTGATCACCGGTGATATTCCGCTGGCGGCAGAAGTGTTGGAGAAGGGCGCTGCGGCGCTGAATCCGCGCGGAGAGCGCTATTCGACAGACACCATTCGTCAGCGCTTAACCATGCGTGACTTTATGGAAACGATGCGCGCCAGCGGGATTCAGAGTGGCGGCCCGTCGACCTTAAGCCAACGCGACCGCCAACTGTTCGCCAATGAATTGGATAAGTGGTTACGTCAACGCTGATCAGACGAAGCTATCATCGTCGTCAAAGTCGCCGCCGCTGCCAAAGTCACCGAAATCATTGTTGTCCGCCAGGTTGTTATCCCAGCCCGAGTTATCATTCAGGAACGCATTGTTGCTGTCGTTGCCGTTAAAGGTGTCGAGGCTGTTATCGACCTGCGGCAGCGCCGGTTCGTTGATGATGTTAACGATCTCTTCCGGCTGCGAATGGTGGAACATGCTGGTCAGCATATCCGCCATCACCACGCCGCCTGC
Organism: Pantoea sp. DY-5; assembly: GCF_019795955.1. Lineage (NCBI taxonomy): Bacteria > Pseudomonadati > Pseudomonadota > Gammaproteobacteria > Enterobacterales > Erwiniaceae > Pantoea > Pantoea sp. DY-5. The sequence goes on along the minus strand of NZ_JAIMIE010000001.1, from coordinate 1,618,681 downwards.
CACACCAACTGCGGTCTGCAACGCGCCGCCGAGGAAGCCGGTGCCGCGTGCCGCAGGCGCAGCAGATTGCTGCTGTGGTGGCGCATATTGCTGTTGTGGCTGCGGCGGTGGATTCCCCCACGCTGGCTGTTGTTGCGCCGCCGGGCGCGATCCGCCACCAAACAGGCTGGAAAGAAAACCGCCGCTGCTCTGCTGCGGTGCCTGTTGCTGCTGCGCCTGCGCCAGACGATTTTCCAGATCCGTAACCTGCGCATTAAGCTTTTTCAGCGCCGCTTCCTGAATCAGGATCGCCTGCGACATGTAGTAAGGCGCGCCGGGCTGATTCTGTAAATGCTGTTTGATTAACTGCTCTGCGCCAGCATCACGCGGGCCGCTTTGCGTCTCAGCCTGTTTCAGGCGGCTGAACAGGTTTTCAATAAGTTGTTGTTCTTCGCTTTGCATGGGGAACCCTCCGTTAAGGTATGCCTCATATATGAGGGCGCGACCAAAGAAAGTAAATCAGCGGCCTGGTAAGGAAATGTTGGCCGCTGTTACATTTTGCCGGATGCACGATTCATGCATTGTTTTTTGCAGCTTAATCAAACGACTAGCTTAGGATGTGACTGAAATACGCGTAAATCGTGCCTCGCGGGTGGCTGATAAAATAAAATCCAGGTATTATGCGACGCATTATTGACCTGATGACGTTGCCCGTGCGGCACATTACGGCGGAGGATGAGCCTGGATGTCATTACCCATCTATCTGATCGGCGCGCGCGGTTGCGGTAAAACCACGGTTGGCAAGGCGCTGTCGCAAGCGCTGGGCTATGCCTTTAACGATACCGATCACTATTTGCAACTCACTACGCAACGCAGCGTGGCGGAGATTGTGGCATCTGAAGGGTGGGATAGCTTCCGCGCCCGCGAAACGGAATCGCTGCGTGCGGTCACCGCGTCGAATACGGTCATCGCTACCGGCGGCGGCATGGTGCTGGCGGAAGTGAATTGCCGCTTTATGCGCGAACACGGCCAGGTGATTTGGCTGAATGCGCCCTCAGAAGTGCTGGCCGATCGTCTGGAACATCAGCCGGAAGCGGCGCAGCGTCCCACCTTAACCGGCCGCCCGATTGCCGAAGAGATGGGCGATATCCTGCGTGAGCGTGCTCATCTGTATCGTCAAACCGCGCATCATGAAGTCAACGCGATGCAATCGCCCGATCGTGTAGTAGAGCAAATTCTGCAATCGCTCTCTCTGGCGCGCGCCAGTTAAACCCTCAGATTTCTCTCTGTTTTTTCGCAGCGATCCTCAGTTGTCTATACTTAACATTAGGCAGAGGATCACCGCTGTCTGTGGACAACTGATAGAAGAGGGAAAACGATGCCAACTAAACCACCCTATCCGCGAGTCGCGCGTATTGTCGCCGTTGAAAAAGGTTCGGCGGATCAAACCGTCACCTGGTATGAATTACGTGCCGACCATCCCAAACCCGATACATTAATAAGCGAACACAAAAGCGAAACCGAAGCGCAAGATGCCAAAGAGCGCTACGAAGACGCTGAAAAAGATTAAGTTTACCCGTCATATTTCAAGCTGCAGGTGCGTTGGCTGCATGTGTTCACCCCAGTCACTTACCTAAGTAAGCTCCTGGGGGATTCACCCATTTGCCGCCTCCCTGCAACTTGAATTCTATAGGGTAAAGAATTCAACCGAAAAACTGCAATATTCCAAAAAAGTTACACACTTTCCTGCGGAATATTTAACTCACCTGATTACGTCATTTGTTTTCCACTTCACGCCGTATTTTATTCTGCCTTAAATTCCCTCAGAAACGTCCGGCTTAAAATTTGCGCTTGACCGTCAAAGCGTCGCGCTTTACTTTCTGGTTATTGAAAGAGGAACTGTGTTCCATATAGTGAAACCAACGCCATGACCACACTCGAAAATGCCTCCGCCGTACTGAAGCTGTTTCAGCGCTTTGGCGTGACGCAGGGCCATCCCGGCTTGACCTTTACCGAGGTGGTGGATGCGTTAGGCATGCCGAAAAGCACGGTCTCGCGCCTGTTAGCGACCATGGAGAGTGAAGGCTTACTTGAGCGTGACACTGAAAGTCGCTGCTTCCAGATTGGTCGCGTGCTGCTGTCGGTGGCGGGTCACTATTTGTCGACGCCGCTGGTGGATAGCGCGTCGGCGCCGATGGCGCGCCTGGCGGCCAGCAGCGGTTGCATGGGTTATATCTCGGTGCTGGATGGCGACGATGTGCTGGTGATGCGCATGTATCACGGCCGTTTCTTCACCCAGTTGGTGACGCCGCCGGGCACGCGCGTTTCATTGACCGGCACTTCGACCGGACGCGTGCTGCTGGCGCAGCTCAGTGATGACGAGGTTCGCGACCGATTTGCCAGCAACTGGCAGGCGGCTTCGATGAACTCGCCACTGAGCGTCGATGCGTTATGCAAAGAGTTAGCGGTAATTCGTCAGCAAGGCTGGGCACTGGCGCGCAATGAGACGCTGCCGGGCATCAGTTCGCTGGCGGTCGCGGTAACCAATAAACATCGCGGTGAAAGTGCCGCGCTCTGTCTCTCGTTTTTATCGCAAGAAGCGGCGCCCGGATATCCGGAGAGGCTGCTCAGCGAACTACGCGCAACGGCTGCACTGATGGCCGAAAAATACGGCGCATAATCCTGTCCAAAACAGGAAACCCTATTTTAGTTTTGAAGGCGTTTATTCGCGCCACACCAGGGAAATAGCAGGTCTTCGGACCTGCTTATTTCAATAATCAGGGAACGATTAATATAAAAACGTTGATGTCCCGCGTGTCGGGCACTTCGAATTAAAGCGTTTTCTACAGGGTGAAAATACGGGGATCTCATGCGTCAAAATAATCCAATAAAAAGCGTTGGCGTTGCCTTAATGCTGGTTCTGCTGTCCGTTGCCGGCGCCATCATTGGGGTTCAGCTTATTACCACAATTGGGGTAACACCCAATACCTCTATTATCGGCGCGCTGTTTGCCATGCTGCTGGCGCGTATTCCGCTGCAATGGTTTCGTCGCTATCGCTCCATTGAAGTACAAAACCTCGCGCAAACCGCCATCTCCTCGGCCACCTTCGGTGCGGCCAACAGCCTGTTGATGCCGATTGCGGTGCCGTGGGCGCTGGGTGAGCCGCAGCTGGTGCTGCCGCTGTTTGTTGGCGTCAGCGCGGCGATGCTGCTCGATGCTTATTTACTCTATCGTCTATTTGATACCCGCGTCTTCCCGGCCAGCAATGCGTGGCCGCCGGGCGTGGCGGCAGCCGAAGCGATCAAAGCCGGTGACAAAGGCGGTCGTCAGGCTTGGCTGCTGGTGGTGGGGATTGTTGGCGGCATCGTGGGTTCGATGCTAAAGATCCCGATGTCGGCATTTGGCACCGCGTTTATCGGTAATATCTGGGCGCTCAGCATGCTCGGTATGGGTTTCCTGCTGCGCGCCTACGCGCAACCGGTTGCTGGCATTGATATCAACGCACTCTATATTCCGCACGGCGTGATGGTCGGTGCCGGTTTGGTGGCGTTAATTCAGGTGGTGCAGGTGATTCGCAGCCGCCGCAATGATCAGGTCAACGTCAGCCGTAGCGACAGCGAAGTCAAACGGTCGCTGGGTTTCGGCACCGTCGGTTACATCGTCATCTCCACGCTGCTGGCGCTGGCGGGCGGTCTGTGGAGCCAGATGGGCCTGCCGATGCTGGTGCTGTTTATCCTTTACGCCGCCTTTGCTGCCTTCGTGCATGAATTGATTGTTGGTATCGCCGCCATGCACTCTGGCTGGTTCCCGGCCTTTGCGGTGGCGCTGATTACCCTGATTCTCGGTATTCTGCTCGGCTTCCCGCCGTTGGCGTTGTGCCTGCTGTGTGGCTTTACCGCCGCTACCGGTCCGGCGTTTGCCGATATGGGGTATGACCTGAAAGCCGGCTTTATCCTGCGCGGCAACGGTGCCGATGTGCAGCAAGAGCTGTGGGGCCGCCGTATCCAGCTGATCGCCGCGATGATTGCCTTTGTGATCTGTATTCCCGTGGTGTGGTACGCGCACACCATTTTCTTTGCCGAGAATCTGCTGCCGCCGGTGGCGCGCGTTTATGCCAAAACCATTCAGGCCGGTGCGGAGCCGGGGATCGCTGGCAATCTGCTGATGTGGGCGATTCCGGGCGCGGTTATACAGTTGATCGGCGGACCGAAGCGTCAGCTTGGCGTCCTGCTGGCGACCGGCTTGTTAATCAACAACGCCGCGGCAGGTTGGGCGGTGATGGTGGGCATCGCGCTGCGCATTATCATCCTGCGCGTGTGGGGAGAGCGTGGACGTTCACCGATGGAGGTGATGGCCGCCGGATTTATCGCGGGCGATGCGCTCTACAGCTTCTTCCATTCACTTTTTGCCAGCGGCAGCAAAAAATAATCCAGGAAATTCATGATGAGTTTACAGCAGACACTGCAGGTCTTTGAGTTACTCGATAGCGCTTACATTGATGGCCAACAGGTGGTCGATCTGTTCGCGGCCTATCCGGGCGTCACCGCCAGCACGAAACGCGTTAGCGGGCCAAAAGGGCGGACCGATTTCGTCCGCATCGATATCCCCGGTGCGCAGGGCAAAAGCAACGGCGGCAGTGCGCCAACACTCGGCATCATTGGCCGTCTCGGCGGTATTGGTGCGCGTCCAACGCGCATTGGTATGGTATCGGATGCCGATGGCGCCGTCGCGGCGGTGAGCAGTGCCTTGAAGCTGGCGCAGATGCAGACCAAAGGCGACGTGCTGGCCGGTGATGTGATTATCACCACCCACATCTGCCCGGATGCGCCAACCCGTCCGCACGAACCGGTCGATTTCATGGATTCGCCGTGCGACGACATCACCATGAATGACAACGAAGTGATTGCTGGCGTTGATGCGATTCTGTCGATCGATACCACCAAAGGTAACCGCATCCTCAATCACAAAGGCTACGCGCTGTCGCCGACGGTGAAAGAGGGCTACATCCTGCGCGTGTCAGAAGATCTGTTACGCATCATGGAGATGACCAGCGGCAAACCGGCGGTCACCTTCCCGATCACCACGCAGGACATCACGCCATACGGCAACGGGGTTTATCACCTCAACAGTATTTTGCAACCTTCCACCGCGACGGATGTACCGGTGGTCGGCGTGGCGATCTGTGCCGAATCGGTGGTGCCGGGCTGCGGCACCGGCGCCAGCCACGAAGTGGATATCGCTTTAGCAGTGAAGTTTGCGGTCGAAGTGGCGAAAGAGTTCGGGCGTGAAACCTGTCACTTCTACGACCCACAAGAGTACGCGCTGCTGCTCTCTTTGTATGGTAGTCTCAGCCATCTGCGCACCCGGAAAGCCTGATGATGAACATCTCCCTGGTCACACTGACGATTGGTCAATCACCGCGTAGCGACATTCTGCCGCTGCTGCTGGAATATCTGCCCGCCGATCAGGTGGCGCATGCCGGTTTACTCGACGGCCTGACGCTAGCCGAAGTTGAGCTGCAGTATGCGCCCGCGCCGGGCGACAAGGTGCTGATATCGCGTATGACCAGCGGCGAGCAGGTGCGCCTGTCCGTAGCAAAAGTGGAGCAGGGACTGCAACGTAAGATCAACGCGCTGGAGCAGCAGGGCTATGACACCATTTTGCTGCTGTGCACCGGCGAGTTTGGCGCGCTGAAAACCCAATCCGCTTTGCTGCTGGAGCCCGATCGCATCATCCCACCGCTGGTACGCGCGATTGTGCAAGATCATAAAGTCGGGATTGTGGTGCCGGTGGAAGAGCAGATTGCCGAGCAGGCCAACAAGTGGCGCAACTTGATCACTCCGCCGTGTTTTGCCGTTGCCAGCCCGTATCTGGCGGAGCAGGCCGATTTGGTGGAAGCGGGATTGTCGCTGCAGGAGCAGGGCGCGGATGTGGTGGTGCTGGATTGCATCGGCTATCACCAGCAGCACCGCGATTTCCTGCAGAAAATGCTGGGCATTCCGGTACTGCTGTCGAACGTGCTGGTGGCCAAGCTGGCGGCAGAATTGATCGTCTAACGCAGGGAGATCACAAGTTGCGATCTGTGGCGCTAATTCGCGTGACAGATCAGCGAGTTCCTTAGTAATCTGCCAGTCACGATAATGTGCTGTGAGGAAGTAATATGCTCAATACAAGTGAGTATTTCGACGGAAAAGTGAAATCCATTGGTTTCGACAGCGTGACCATTGGCCGTGCCAGCGTTGGCGTGATGGCGGAAGGTGAATACACCTTCGGCACCAATCAACCGGAAGAGATGACGGTGGTGAGCGGCGCGCTGAAAGTGCTGCTGCCGGGCGAAACCGAGTGGAAATGGTACGAAGCTGGCACCAGCTTCAACGTGCCAGGCCAAAGCGAATTCCATCTGCAGGTGGCAGAGCCTTCTTCTTATCTGTGCCGCTACCTCTAAACTCAAGCTTTAGAACATATTAAACCTGCGACTTCTGTTGAAGCGCAGGTTTTTTTATTGCTCACCCCACGAAAATCCTGCTGGTTTGTCGTAGGGTCACCCTTAATGGCGACCAGGATCGAGAGGATTAACGCTTCGCTTCGCCGCCTAACGCTTCGACCAGATTGCTGATCAGTGCGGCCAGTTCGCTGGTCATCAGAATGAAATCGGCATCGAAACGCTGGGCGAAATCATCGCGGTCGATGTCATCATTCTGCTCACGCAGCGTGTCGCTGAACTTCAAACGCTTCACTGAAGCATCATCGGCGATAACAAACTGAATGCGTTCCTGCCAGTCGAGCGCCAGTTTGGTGACCACTTTACCGGCTTCAATGTGCGTGGCGATCTCGTCGGAAATCAGATCCTGCTTCTTGCAGCGGATCACGCCGCCATCTTCCAGCATCGCTTTCAGTTCGGCTTCATCCATCAGGGCAAAACCGGCGGGCAGTTCACCCGAACGCACCCATTCGGTCAGCGTCAGCTCGATCGGATTCTCCAGCGTCAGCGGCACCACCGGCAGCGAACCGAGGCTTTTGCGCAGCAGCGCCAGCGTGTCTTCGGCTTTCTTAGCGCTGGCGCAATCGACGATGATCAGGTTATTAACGGTGTCGATCCACATATACGTCTGGCTGAAACGGCTAAACGCGCGTGGCAGCAAGCTGTGCAGCACTTCATCTTTCAGCGAATCTTTCTCGGTCTTCTTCAGCTTGCGGCTCTGTTCTGCTTCCAGCTTGTCGATTTTGGCTTCCAGCGCCTGCTTCACCACCGGCGACGGCAGAATCTTCTGCTCGGTGCGTGCACAAATCACCATCTGACCGTTGATTTCGTGCGTCAGCGCTTCGCTGCGGTTGCCCATCGGTGAAACCCAGCCGGTTTTCGCCATATCCTGGCTGCCACACGGCGAAAAGGTAAAGGCGTCGAGCTGTTTTTCCAGATCGTCTGCGGACAGCGGAATGTCACGATTCAGACGATAAACCATCATATTTTTAAACCACAACATCGGGATTCCTTACCGTGGGTGCGATCGGGCGCACAAGTCTCAAAGTCAGCGCGCATGATAGCGAAACATCGGATTGGTTTCATTGCCTTTCCCGATTCAGCCTTCTACTGTATTGGTCACCAGAACGAATAATGAGGAATAAATCGTGCGCATCGGGATTGATTTAGGCGGGACCAAAATTGAAGTGATTGCACTATCTGATCAGGGTCAGGAACTGTTCCGTCATCGCGTTAACACGCCGCGTGACGACTACGCTGCCACGGTTCAGGCGATTGTCGATTTAGTGCTGCTGGCGGAGGAGAAAACCGGCCAGCAGGGCACGGTCGGCATCGGCATTCCCGGCACGATTTCGCCCTACACGCAACGGGTGAAGAATGCCAACTCCACCTGGCTGAACGGTCAGCCGCTGGATAAGGATTTAGCGCAGGCGCTGAATCGTGACGTGCGCATTGCCAACGACGCGAATTGTCTGGCGGTTTCCGAAGCGGTGGATGGCGCGGGCGCGGGTCAGCCGCTGGTGTTTGCGGTGATTATCGGCACCGGATCGGGTGCGGGCGTAGCGATTGGCGGTGAGTCGCGCATTGGCGGTAACGGCAATGCCGGAGAGTGGGGCCACAATCCGCTGCCGTGGATGGATGAAGATGAACTGCGCCATCGCGCGGAAGTGCCTTGTTATTGCGGCTTGCTGGGCTGCATTGAGACCTTTGTGTCGGGCACCGGCTTCGCTATCGATTATCAGCGTCTGAGCGGTAAAGCGCTGAAAGGTGCGGAAATCATCAAGCTGATTGAGCAGCAGGATCCGGTGGCGGAACTGGCGATGAACCGCTACGAAATGCGTCTGGCAAAATCGCTGGCGCAGGTGGTGAATCTGCTGGATCCCGATGTGATTGTGCTGGGCGGCGGCATGAGTAACAACGATCGCCTGTACCAAACCGTGCCGGCGCTGATGAAGCAGTGGGTGTTTGGCCGCGAGTGTGAAACACCGGTGCTGAAGGCGGTACATGGCGATTCGAGCGGCGTGCGCGGGGCGGCGTGGTTGTGGCCGTTGAAAGGGTAGTTTCTTTTACGCACCTCTGTATGTGCTCGCTTTCCCCCTCCTCGGTTTGTGCTCGCTTTCCCCCTCCTCGGTCCTCCCCCATAAATGGGGGAGGAAGATGCTGCTATATGTGAGTTTGGATGCTGCATGTGGCAGCATCTCCTTCCCCCGTTTACGGGGGAAGGCCGGGATGGGGGACAGCCAGCACTAACCCACTCACTCACCCACTAACATCGAATCCTGCGGCGCGTTATCACGCTGGGCTTTCGTCGCCAGGAAGTAGACATATCCCACCGCCATAATCGCCACAAACAAGCCGCCAATCACCGGGTTGAACCACAGCATCGCCACCAGACACACCAGCGACAGCACCAGCGCAATGCCCGGCACAATCGGATAGCCAGGCGCACGGAAGCTGCGCTCCATCTCTGGCGCAGTGCGACGCAGTTTAAACAGGCTCAGCATACTCATCAGATACATCACAATCGCGCCGAACACCGCCATGGTGATCATCGCAGCGGTCAGCGTCATGCCTTGCAGATTAATGAAACCATCGCTGTAGATCGCGGCGATGCCAATCAAACCGCCGGCGATAATCGCGCGGTGCGGCGTCTGAAAGCGCGACAGCTTCGCCAGACTTTGCGGCAGATAACCGGCGCGGGCGAGGGCGAAGAACTGGCGCGAATAGCCGAGAATAATGCCGTGGAAGCTGGCAATCAGGCCAAACAGACCGATCCACACCAGCATGTGCATCCAGTTGGAGTTTTCACCCACAATCATCTTCATTGCCTGCGGCAGCGGATCGTTGATGTCCGACAGCTTGCGCCAGTCGCCAGCGCCACCGGCCAGCAGCATCACGCCAATCGCCAATACCACCAGCGTCAGAATGCCGGTGATATAGGCTTTGGGAATGGTGCGTTTGGGATCTTTGGCCTCTTCGGCCGCCATCGCCGCGCCTTCAATCGCCAGGAAGAACCAGATGGCGAACGGAATTGCGGCAAAGATGCCAGACATCGCCGGCATGCCGAAGTGATCGCTGCCCGCCCAGCCGTTAGCGGCAAAGTTGGCGATGCTGAAGCCCGGCGACACCACGCCCATAAACACCAGCAGCTCCAGAACCGCCAGCACGGTGACCACCAATTCGAACATCGCCGCCAGCTTAACGCCGAGAATGTTCAGCGTCATGAAGACGATATAGGCGCCGACCGCGGCGGTTTTCGGATTGAGATCGGGATATTGGACGTTGAGGTAAGCGCCAATCGCCATGGCGATCGCCGGCGGTGCGAACACGAACTCAATCAGCGTGGCGAGGCCCGCGATCAAGCCGCCGGTTTCGCCGAACGCGCGGCGGCTATAGGCAAACGGACCGCCCGCATGCGGAATCGCGGTGGTCAGTTCGGTAAAGCTGAAAATGAAGCAGGTATACATGGTGGCGATCATCGCGGTGGTGATCAGAAACCCTAGCGTGCCCGCCACGCCCCAGCCGTAACTCCAGCCAAAATATTCCCCGGAAATCACCAGTCCAACCGCAATGCCCCACAAATGCAGGGTGCCCAGCGTGGGTTTGAGCTTATTCGTCATCATCTTCTCCCCGTCGTCATTGTTGGTGCGGCAGCTTCACCGCGCTTTTTTATCTTTGCGCTACAGTGAAGTGATAATGCCGCTGCCGGGCGCGGGAAAACTTGACGCGGGCGCAGTGAGTTTTGTCCTCCACGGTCAACTCTGAGGCAAGAAAAGTGCCAGATGCACGCTGCGGTCAACTTTGGGTTGTCTGCGGTCAAGCAGTCAGGACGACGTCATCCCATGCTGATATCACTTGCTTGATGCTGGAGATTGATGAATGAGTGCCGAACAATCCGATACCTTAACCGATACTGAAATCACCCTGCTGGCGCATCAGGCGCTGGCCCGTTATCCCGCGGCACTGCGCGGCGAACTCAAGCTGCTGTGCCGGTCGGAAAATGCCACCTTCCTGTTGCAGGCGGCGGGCAAACGCTACGCGCTGCGTCTGCATCGTCCTAACTATCACAGCAAAGCGGACATTCAGAGCGAGCTGCTGTGGCTGGATGCGCTGCGTGACATCGGCATTATGGTGCCGCAGGCGATCCCGGCCAGCGATGGCGCAACCGTGCTGACGCTGCCGATGGCAAACGGCGCAGAGCGCTACGCCGTCTTGTTCCACTGGATCGAGGGTGATATGCCCACCACCGATGTCGATCCTAAAGCGTTTCAGCAGCTTGGTCACATCACCGCGCGTTTGCATCAGCACAGCCGCAGCTGGCAGAAACCGGCCAGTTTCCAGCGCATCATCTGGGATCATCACACCATGGTCAGCGATCATAGCCATTGGGGACGCTGGCAGGATGCGCCGAACCTCAATCCGGCCGATCACGGCATCGTCGCCGAAGCGGTAGCGCGCGTCGGGCAGGAGCTGCAGGGCTTTGGCAAAGGGGCGGATCGTTATGGTTTGATCCACGCCGATCTGCGTCTGACCAACCTGCTGCTGCATAAAGGCGAAACGCGGGTGATCGACTTTGATGACTGCGGACTCGGCTGGTATCTGCACGATCTGGCGGCGGCGATCAGTTTTGTTGAGCACCATCCGCGCGCCGCCGAATGGGTGGATAACTGGATCCTCGGTTACGAAAAAGTGGCGCACATCAGTGATGACGAGATGGCGCTGGTGCCGACGCTGCTGATCCAGCGCCGCATTCAGATGACGGCGTGGATGGGATCGCACGCGGAAACGGAAATGGCACTGAGCCTTGGACCGCGCTGGGCCGATCACTCGGTGCGCCTCTGCCGACGTTATCTGGAAACCAATCAGCTTCCAGTCGGCGTCTGATGCACCAGCAGTGAGCAGCTTTGCGCTGTCGCGGCGCAGCAAAGGTCGCCATTCATGGCGACCCTGCGACAAAATCCGCAAATCATCCGCCTGGTACGAATATTGCTGGAATCCTCAACCTGTTTCACTCGCGCCACACGCAGAGGTTCCGATGCAATCACTCATAACACCCACTGAAGCCTTGAGCGCCTTGTCCGTCAGCGCCAGCAACCGCGGCGTTTTGGCGGCGGCGGCTACCGGACTGAGCGGGTTTATCACTGACAAAGGCGGCGATGTCGATCGTATTTTTGGCATCAGCGGCATCAACTCCGAACTGCTGGCGAGCCCCACGCTAAGCCTGGGTTTGGTGAACTACTGCCGCGTGATGGAAGAGGCAGCGCGTCATTCCGGTTTTGATAACTTCGGTTTGCATTACGGCAAGCAGTTCAAACCGCAGTCATTAGGCTTGATTGGGTATATCGGCCTCTGTTCGCCCACGCTGGAGCAGGCGCTGCACAACGTGGTGAACGCCTTTCCGTGGCATCAGCACGACACGCTGACGCGGCTGGTGGATAAAGGCGAGTGCTGGCGGCTCGATTATCAGGTGCGCCACGGCGCGATCCTCTCCAGACGCCAGGATGCGGAGCTGACGCTCGGTATGTTTCTCAACTTGATCCGCCACGTTGCCGGCATAAACTGGGCACCGCGTGAAGTGCACTTCGAACATCCGCGCCCGGAGCAGTGGCACGAGCACTGCAAAGTATTTGATGCGCCGGTGTGGTTTGATCAACCGTTCAACTCATTACTGATCCCAAAACGCGATCTGCTGCGCAGCATGCCGGAACAAGACCCGATGTTGCTGATGGTGATGCAGGATGCTATCCGCCGCCTGAACAGTTGTGCCAGCCTGCAAAGCGTGGTGGAGCAGGCGCGATCGCAGGTCAATCTGTCGCTGATGCAGGGCGAACCGGTGCTGGAAGAGATTGCCGAAAAAATGGGCCTGTCGAGCTGGTCGCTGCAACGGCGGCTGCGCGAAGAGGGCATCAGTTTCACGGCGCTGGTGGACAAGGTGCGCTGCGAGATGGCGACGCACTATCTGCAACAGAAGCAGCTGCCGATCTCAGAGATGGCGCTGCTGCTCGGCTATTCCGAAGTCAGCGCCTTTTCTCGCGCCTTCCGCCGCTGGTTTGGCATCAGTCCGCGCCAGTGGCGCCAGGATGGCTCGGCGTTGCCGGGGCAAAACCGAACCACGCTGGCTGGCTAGCGTCCGGCGGCGGCGGTAAATGGTTGCTTTGACCAATCAACTGCCAGGCGCGCAAGCACAGCGTTTCGTCGCCTTGCGTCTGCGTCACCGCGTAGCGCCCGCTGTTTTGCCACTCAAGCCGCACCAGACATTGCTGACCGGCATAACGGCGCGCATCGCGGAAATGCTGGTTGAGCTGATGCTGCATCTCATCAGTCCACTTGCAGGATGCGCTGCCCGGCGCACTCAGGGGCTGACACAGATTGGCGATGTTATCCTGTTGCTTTGGCTGAGAATGCTGACAAGCGCTGAGCGTCGCAACAATCATTAATCCGCCCAATAATCCCGCCATTCGATTCATTAAATTCATTAATATGCCTGTATTTTCACTAAAATTCCTCTCCCTCACTGCCGACAGTCTACAGACCGACTCAACCAATGCTATGGCATTACTCTGACTGTCGGCAGAACCAGAATTTGCCGCAGCCTCGCAGCTTTATCCCCTTTTGATTCATGGATTAGAAATGCAGAAAAAATATGCCCTTGCGGCACTCTTCTTGTTAAGCGCCAGACTGCTCAGCGGCTGCATGACATCTTCCACGCGGACAGCGCACTGTATATTTCAGTGACCGATTACGGCAGCAGCTATCAGGTGATCCAGAGCGTGACCAAGGTGTCTGCGACGGCGCGTCTGGTGGATTTGCGCAGCGGTAAAGAGCTGTGGCAAGGCATTGCCACCGCCAGCGACGCTGAAGATGGCAATAGCAATAACGGCGGCATCATTGGCATGTTGGTGTCAGTCGCTTAAGCGCAGTGCGACTTTCGTTCGCCCTATGCTGAGGCAGTTGCAGCACTTTCGTGCGGCGACCGAGCAGAGGGCGCCTGGCTGCACTGAAACCCGGGCCCTGCGCCAGCCCAACCCGCCGCTTCGCGGTGCCTTCACTCATTTACGATTCCTGACGGACCGGCGGCGATTCGCTCTTGCTCAGCGCCGCCTCTCGCCGCATCCATGCGGCTCGCCCTGGAGTCCCTCATTCGCTCAGCGGTTTGGGATGTCGCCTCAACACACTTGCTGCAGCATCAATGCATTATTTTGACTCACAGTCGCTACAAATCCCGTAGGTTCGCCATTTATGGCGACCTGCTTTATTCGCCTGGCAGCTCCAGCTTGCTGTAACCCAGGCCATTCATCTTGCGGACGCGGATCTGCACCGGAATACGCTCCTTCATCGCTTCCACATGGCTAATCACGCCAATGGTTTTGCCGCTGGCGTTGAGGGCGTCGAGCGCATCCAGCGCGGTATCCAACGTCTCGGCATCCAGCGTACCGAAGCCTTCGTCAAGGAACAGCGATTCTATGCGCGTTTTATGACTCACCAAATCCGACAGCGCTAACGCCAGCGCCAGGCTGACGAGGAAACTCTCGCCACCTGACAGCGTGCGCGTATCGCGCGTGGCGTCGGCCTGCCAGGTATCAACCACTTCCAGCTCCAGCTCCTCACTGATGCGGCGCTGCAGCAGATAGCGACCGTGCAGGCGATCGAGCTGACGGTTCGCCAGCCACACCAGATGATCGAGCGTCAGGCCTTGCGCAAAGCGGCGGAATTTATCGCCTTTGGCTGAACCCACCAGATCGTTCAGGCGGCCCAGCTGCGCCAGCTCCACTTCATCGGTGGCGATTTGCGTCAGTAACGATTGCTGCTGCAAACGCTGTTGCGCATCGCTGTGCAACTGCTGCTGCGCTTCACCCTGTTGACGGGCATTGTCACGCAACGTCACGCGCAGCTGTTCCAGCTGCTGCTGAATCGTGGCGGCGATCTCGTCGCTCAGATCCGCAGGCCGCTGCTGCTGATGCGCCGTCCAGCGCTGCGAGAGCTGTTCGCTGAGGGTAAGCTGCTGCTGGCGCTGCTGATCGAGCGTTTGCAACTGCTGGCGCAGCTGCTGCACCTCGCGCTCCTCCAGCAGGGCGGCACGCAGCGCGCTTTCATCCGCAAAATCACTCTGCTGCAGCGCAGCGAGGAAGGCGCTTTCTGCGGCAGCAGCGCGCTCACGCAAGGTGTGCTGCTGCGCAGCGATCTGCTCGCACTGCCCATCCAGGCTGTGCAGCAAGCTTTGCGCCTGTTGCCACTGTTGGAGCTGCTGCGCCAGCGCCTGTTCACACTGTTGCAGCGCGGCGTGCTGCTGCTGCCGGGCTTCCGCCACCAGACGATCGCCAAATAGCTGCTGACGCTGTTGCTGCTGCTGCTGGCGTTGCTGCTGTAAAGCGCTGAGCGTCTGCTGCAGCTCATCGAGCCGCTGCTGTTCACGCGCCAGATTCTGCTGCAGGCTGCTGCGCTCGCTTTCGGCTTTTGCCAGCTGCGGCTGCAACTCGCCGTGTAACCGCTCATTTTCCTGCCATGCGGTCCAGCGCTGTTGTAACGCGCGCAGCCAGCTTTCCCGCTCAGCCACATCTGGCAGGACGAGCTGATGCTGCGCCAGCTGTTGTTGCAGCTGCTGCGCCAGTTGCTGCATGGCGCTGCGCTCGCTGGCTTCGCGCTGGCTGATTTCATCCAGCGTCTGCTGCGTGCTGGCGATCTGCTGCTGCGCCAGCTGCTGCTGATTCTGATGATGCTGCCACAGCTGCTGCTGTTGCAGATGCGCGTCCTTTGCCTGCTGCAGCGCACGCGCGGCGTTTTCCCGCGTCTGCAGCTGCTGTTGCTGCAACTGCTCCCGCGCATCCTGCTGCTGTTGCCACTGCGCAAAATCGTCCTGCTGCTCCAGCGTGCAGGTAAGTGCCAGCTCACTGCTCAGCGCTTGCCATTGAGTGTTCACCGTCGCCAACTGCTGATCGTAATCGCTGATTTCCTGCTGCAACGCCTGCTGCTGTTGCAGCGACAGCTTCTGCTGCTCGCCTTTGGCGGTGCCGGACTCTTTCAGCTGCGCCACGCGCGTTTCCAACGTGGCCAGACGCTGCTGATTGGCGCCGGGCTCAAGCTGCTGATATTGCGCGATCGCCGGATGCTGGCACGAGCCGCACAGCGGGCAGGGCTGATCTGGCTGCAATTTGGCGCGCTCGTCGGCCAGTTCGGCGATGGTGCGCTCCAGCTCGCAGATTTTGCGCACATCGAGCAGCGCCTGATGTTCCCGTTTGTACTCTTCGCGCAGTGCCTGCAACGCCTGTTCAGCGTCCTGATGCTGCTGCTGGAGCAGCGTCAGTTTCTGCTGACGCTGCAACCGCTGCGGCTGCAACGCGCGCCACTGCGCGGCGAGCAGGCTGAGCTGTTGGCGTGCAGGGCGTTGGGTTTGATGCTGCGTCAGGGCTTCGCGCAGTTGCGCGCTGCCGATCTCCGCCTCAAGCGAAGTCAGTGCTTGCTCCGCTTGCAGACGCTGCTGCGCGGCCTGCGCTTCGGCTTGCTGCAACGGTTGCGCCGCCTGTTCACGCTGAGTCTGCGCCTGTTGATGCTGCTCCAGCTGGCTGCGCTGCTGTTGGTGCTGTGCGATGAGCTGCGTCAGCGTCTGCTCGTGCTCATCCAGCCGGGCAATCTCCGCCTGCCAGCGCGTCAGTTCAGCGCCCCAATGGGCGACAGCGGCTTCGCGGGTGCGGAATTCCTGCTGCTGCGCTAACTGTTGTTGTAAACGTTCACTTACCTGCTGTTGCTGGCTCAGCGCGGTTTGGCTGGTTTGCAGCGCCTGTTGCTGCTGCAGATGCAGCCGCTGCTGTTCATCCAGTTGCTGCGAGGTGGTGGTGATCTGTTGATCGAGCGGGATAACCTGCTCGGTGAGCAGCGTTTCAAGCTGCTGCTGTTGCTGTAACGCCTGCTCGCGCGCCTGCTGCGCGGCCTGATAATGGCTTTCGCCCTGTTGCAGCGCGGTTTTGGCTTGCAGCAGTTGCGCCTGCAACTGCTGCGATTGCTGTTCCAGCGTACCGAGATCGCCCTGCAACTGTTCGCGCTGCTGCAACTTCTCGCGCAGTTTTTCCGCCGGTTCGGCGCGCGCCAGCCGCTGACGATCGCCATCCGCCTGCTGCCAGGCCTGTTGCGCGGCAAGCAGCGTCTGTTCGGCCTGCTGCTGCTCCTGCGTTAGCTGTTGCTGCTGCACCAGCCATTGCTGCTGATGCTGCGCCAGCGTCAGCTGTTCGCTGAGAATTTTCTCCTGTGTGCCGAGTTCCGCCAGCTGCTGCGACAGCTCGGTGCGGCGCGCTTCATCGAGCAGCGACATGCCACCGGCGCGGGCGCGCAGCGTATCCAGCTCGCTGCGCGCGGTGCGCCAGCGCTCGTAGATCTGCACCGAGATTTGTCCGTAGATCTCGGTGCCGGTCAGCTCTTCCAGCAGCTCGGCGCGTTCGCCGGGTTTGGCATTCAGGAAGGCGGCAAACTGACCTTGCGACAGCATCATCGAACGGGTAAAGCGGGCGAAATCGAGCCCCGACAGGGTTTCAATCGCTTTCAGCTTGTCGCCGACTTTATCGGCGATGATCTGATTATCCGCGACGCGCGCCAGCTCGACGCGCGGTGCCTGCAACTTGCCGTCGGCCTGACCACGCGCACGGTTCTGGCTCCAGAAGGCGCGCCAGGCTTCGCCTTTGATCTCAAACTCCACTTCTGCCAGACACTCGGCGGTGTCGCGGGTGATCAGCTCGTTCTGGGTTTGCGACAGCGTGCCGAGGCGCGGCGTCTGGTGATAGAGCGCCAGACAAATAGCATCAAGTAAGGTGGTTTTGCCCGCGCCGGTGGCGCCGGTAATGGCAAACAAACCGTTGCTGGCAAAGGGTTCACGGCGGAAATCGATAAACCATTCCCCGCGTAACGCATTGAGATTTTTAAAGCGTAACGTCAAAATTTTCATGCGGATGGATTCTCCAGCGCGGCAAGCTGGGTGCGGAACAGCTGCGTTAACTGCTCGGCCTGCTCTGCATCCAGCTGATCTTCCTGCGCCAGTCGGCGAGCAAACACGTCTTCCACTTTTAGTTCGCTCAGGGTTTCGTTCTCCAGCCGTTCGAGACTGCGCTGCCGCTGTTCGCGGCTGCGGCGCACCAGTAGCACTTCGACCGGCAGGTTTTCGGTGAGCGCTTCAATGCGGCGTTGCAGATCGCTGAGGTATTCCTGGGTAGTGATCTCAATATCCAGCCAGGTTGGCTGTTCGCAGGCGATTTCACTGAATTGCGCCAGCTGATGTTCAATCTCCGCCATCGAGCCTTTCAGCATCTGCATCGGCTGGAAGTGCGGAATGGTCAGCGGCGTCACTTCCTTGAGCTTGTCACCAAATTCCAGCAGGAAGACGCTTTTCTCGCGGCCGAGTTCATCAAAACTGAGCGGAATTGGCGAGCCGCTGTAACGAATGTGCTCGCTGTTGGCGATGCGCTGGGCGCGATGAATGTGACCGAGCGCGATGTAATCGGCGGGCGGAAACGCCTGCGCCGGGAAGGCATCCAGCGTGCCGATATAGATGTCGCGCACCGAATCGCTTTTGGTGACGCCAACGGTGGTGAGATGGCCGGTGGCGATGATCGGCAGCGTAACTTCCTGTGCATCGCGCTGCGCCTGCGCGGCAGCAAAGCAGTGCTGATAATGCTGCTCGATCGCCTCCAGCAGCGAGATCTGCTTTTCGCGGCCGGATTGTCCGGCCTGGCTGCGCAGAATGTCGCGCGGACGCAGATAAGGAATGGCGCACAGCAGCGCGCCCGGCGCGCCATCGCGCTGTTTTAGGGTTAACACCTGCTGTTCGCCCTGCGGCGTGGCGCTGGTAATCACCTGCGTATTCAGGCAGGCCAGCAGCTCGCGCGATTCATTCAGCGTCGCCACCGAGTCGTGATTGCCCGCCAGCACCACCAATTGGCAGCCGCTTGGCTGCAGCGCCACCACAAAACGGTTAAACATTTCACGCGCGTAGCTCGGCGGCGAACCGGTATCAAACAGATCGCCGGCGATAATCAGCGCATCCACCTGATGCTGCACAATCTGATCCAGCAGCCAGTCGAGAAACGCCTGATGTTCCCGCGCGCGACTTTTGCTGTAAAAGAACTGACCGAGATGCCAGTCAGCGGTGTGAATGATGCGCATGTTTGCTCCGTGCTCTGTTTAGCGAAGGCGAATTATAACCACTTAAGATCACAAAGAAAAAAAGCAGAATTTTATTGTGACATTTCTGTTTTTTATCTATCTATCTTAGGGCGGTGTTTTCATAAAAGTGTCACAAAACTGACGCATAATGGCGCCGCAAATCCCAGTGACACGGTGTCACACTAGCAGGAGTTACAATGGCTAAGCGCATTTTGGTTGTGGAAGACGAAGCTCCCATCCGTGAAATGTTATGTTTCGTGCTGGAACAGAATGATTACCAGCCTATTGAGGCGGAAGATTATGACAGCGCGATTGGTAAGCTGATCGAACCCTGGCCTGATTTGATTCTGCTGGACTGGATGTTGCCCGGCGGCAGCGGGATTCAGTTTATTAAGCATTTGAAGCGCGAAGCCATGACGCGCGACATTCCGGTGATGATGCTGACGGCGCGCGGGGAAGAAGAAGATCGCGTGCGCGGTCTGGAAGTGGGCGCGGATGATTACATCACCAAGCCATTCTCACCGAAAGAGCTGATGGCGCGTATCAAAGCGGTGATGCGCCGTATTTCGCCGATGGCGGTGGAAGAGGTGATTGAGATGCAGGGCCTGAGCCTCGATCCTTCCTCACATCGCGTGATGTCGGAAACCACGCCGCTGGAGATGGGACCGACCGAGTACAAACTGCTGCACTTCTTTATGACCCACCCGGAACGCGTGTACAGCCGCGAACAGCTGCTGAACCATGTTTGGGGCACCAATGTGTATGTCGAAGATCGCACCGTCGATGTGCATATTCGCCGTTTACGTAAAGCACTGGAATTAACCGGCCACGATCGCATGGTTCAAACCGTGCGCGGAACAGGGTATCGTTTCTCTGCCCGCTACTAAACGTAAACGGAGTGTTTACCGTGCTGGAACGACTCTCCTGGAAGAGATTGTTGACCGAGCTGGCGCTGGTCTGTTTACCTGCGCTGGTGTTGGGTCTGTTGTTCGGATATCTGCCGTGGCTGCTGCTGATTGCGGTGACCGGCGTGATGTTCTGGCACTTCAGAAATCTGATGCGTCTGTCGCACTGGCTGTGGGTCGATCGTTCAATGACGCCGCCCACCGGACGCGGCAGCTGGGAACCGCTGTTTTATGGCCTGTACCAGATGCAATTGCGCAACCGGCGGCGGCGGCGCGAGCTGGGCAATCTGATCAAACGTTTCCGCAGCGGGGCAGAATCGCTGCCGGATGCGGTGGTGCTGACCACCGAAGAGGGCACTATTTTCTGGTGCAACGGCCTGGCGCAGCAGCACCTTGGCTTGCGCTGGCCGGAAGATAACGGTCAGAACATCCTCAATTTGCTGCGTTATCCTGAATTTTCCCGCTATATCCGTCAGCGCAAGTTCGACATGCCGCTGACGCAGATCCTTAATAATCAGCATCATATGGAATTCCGCGTGATGCCTTACAGCGAAGGTCAGTGGCTGATGGTGGCGCGTGATGTCACCCAGATGCACCAGCTGGAAGGCGCGCGACGCAACTTCTTTGCTAACGTCAGTCATGAACTGCGCACGCCGTTAACGGTATTGCAGGGTTATCTGGAAATGATGGACGACGCGGTGATGAACGAGCGCACGCGCAGCAAGGCGTTGCATACCATGCAAGAGCAGACGCGCCGCATGGACAGTCTGGTGAAGCAGTTGCTGACCTTGTCGCGTATCGAAGCGGCGCCAGCCATCGATCTCAAAGAGACGGTGGATGTGCCGGGCATGCTGATGCTGTTGCAGCGTGAAGCGGAAACGCTGAGTCAGGGACGTCACACCATCCATTTCCATACCGAACCGCATCTGAAAGTGTTCGGCAATGATGAGCAGCTACGTAGCGCCATTTCCAATCTGGTCTATAACGCGGTGAATCACACGCCGGATGGCACGCGCATCGACATCAGCTGGCTGCGCACCAAACAAGGCGCGCAGTTTAAGGTGTGTGATGACGGGCCGGGCATTAGCGAGCAGCATCTGCCGCGCCTCACCGAGCGTTTCTATCGCGTGGATAAAGCGCGTTCGCGCGCCACCGGCGGCAGCGGATTGGGGCTGGCGATCGTGAAGCATGCGTTGGGACATCACAACGCGCGGCTGGAGATCACCAGCGTGCCGCATCAGGAAACCTGTTTCAGCTTCCTGCTGCCGCCACGCTTGATTGTGGCTAACGTGATGCAAGAGCAGGTTAATTAAGGTCATGGGATCGCTATTCATGGCGCCATACTTATCAGTTAATAAAGCCTTTTTGGTGCGGGCGCTGACACATCTGCTGCGTCACGGGCCGTCCTCGCGCCGCTAGCGCGGTACCTTCGGCTTCCACGTTGTGCCGACGGACCGTTCGCGGATCGGCCTTCCCTGGCCGACCCCGAACTGCCTCGCGCATCCATGCGCGAGGCTCCTGGCCCAACGTAAAAGCCTCAGCGCTGCGAATGGCCCTTTTGCCGCAGCAGACGCGCCAGCGCCTGAAGCGAATGAGTCCTTTTCAACAACACGCACTGAAGTTTATGAGCAGGCCGGGGGCACTTTTGGGCAGGCAATCCGCAGCGCTGAACGAAGCGAGGAAGCCCGGAGAGCCCGCAGGACGCGGGCGAAAGGCGGAGCCGGGACAAGGAAGTCCCGTCTCCGCCGGTCCGTCAGGCAGACGAGCGAAGTGAAGGTATCGCGTAAGCGGCGTGAGGACCGCCGGACCAAAAGTGACCCCGGCCTGCGCACTCGTCGTTGGTTTAATGGACAAGCATTACGCCTTCATGGAGACCAATTCCCGCCTCATTAACAACCCATACGCAATGTATTGCGTGATAAATCGCGCCGCTCCAGAATAGGCGTCTTACTGAATCGCGGAATCGCCAATGAAATCGCTGTTGATCTCCCTCTTGCTGCTTTGCTCTGCTTTGGCACACGGCCAACAAACCATGCTAACCGGCAATCTGAGCAGCGTTGGATCGGATACGCTGGGTTATCTGATGACATTATGGGGCGAGGATTTCAGCCGCCAGTCGCCGGGCGTCAACGTTCAGGTGCAGGCGGCGGGATCTTCTACTGCGCCGACCGCGCTGGCGGCAGGTGCTGCCCAGCTGGGCGCGATGAGCCGGCCGATGCAGATCGACGAACGTCAACTTTTTACCGCGCGCTACGGCTATCCGCCGCTGGCGGTGCCGGTGGCGATGGATGCGCTGGTGGTAGTGGTTAATCAGGACAATCCGCTGTCGCGCATCGCGCCGCAACAACTCGATGCGCTGTTCTCCATCACGCGTCTGTGCGGCGGGCAGCAAGTGCCGCAGCGCTGGGGCGATCTTGGCCTGAGCGAAGGCCAGTGGGCCACGCGCAGCATCCAGCGCTATGGCCGCAACTCGGCGTCGGGAACATGGGGCTTCTTTAAGCAGCAGGCGCTGTGCAAAGGTGATTTCCGTGCTGATGTCGCTGAATTCCCCGGCTCTGCGGCGGTGGTACAAGCCGTTGCCGCCACGTCCAACAGCATCGGTTATGCCAGTTTTGGCTTTCATCTCAGCGGCGTGAAAATGCTACCGGTGGTCACGGCGAACGGCGACAGCGTGATGCCGGATGCCGAATCGATTCGCAGCGGCCGCTATCCGTGGTCGCGCCCGCTTTATATCTACGTCAACAAAGCACCCGGCAAACCGCTGCCGCCGCTGGTGAATGCCTTTCTGCATCAGGTGTTATCGCCACAAGGTCAGCGTCGGGTGAGCGAAGCCGGCTATCTGCCATTGTCCGATAGCCAGATGGCGCAAGCGCGGGCGGCAATTGAGGGAAATTGAAGAACGTGCATCTGAACATGAAATAGTTTCATGTAAGCTGAATTTTCTTCCGTTGCCGAAAAGGTAACAGCGTGGCATTCTTCTTGGACATATAGCCGTCCAGATGGCTGATATAACCCAGCGAAATTATACCCTGACGCAACTATGTGCTCAGCCAGGAGAGAAGATGCCACGTCATAACCCGTTCCGAGCCGATACCGTCGGCAGTTTTCTGCGTCCCGCTGCCATCAAGCAGGCGCGTGTGCAGTTTGCCAATGGCGAAATCAATGCTGAGCAACTGCGTCAGGTTGAAGATCGCGAAATCCGCAACGTTGTAGAACAGCAGCGTGCCAACGGCCTGCAGATCGTTACTGATGGTGAATTCCGTCGCGCATGGTGGCACTTCGATTTCTTCGGCGATCTGCACGGCGTCGAGCTGTTCGAAGCGGAGCAGGGCATTCAGTTCAACGGCGTGCAGACCAAAGCGCACGGCGTGAAAGTCATCGGTAAAGTGGCCTTTAATCCTCAACACCCGATGCTGGATCATTTCCGCTTCCTGCAAAGCGTGGCGGGCGATGCGGTTGCCAAGATGACGATTCCCAGCCCAAGCGTGCTGCACTTCCGCGGTGGCCGTAAGGTGATCGATGCCACGGTATATCCCGATCTGAAAGATTACTTCGCCGATCTGGCGCAGACCTATAAAGACGCCATCAAAGCGTTTTATGCGGCTGGCTGCCGTTATCTGCAGCTGGATGACACGGTGTGGGCCTATCTGTGCTCAACCGAACAGCAGCAGCAGATCCGAGAGCGTGGTGAAGATCCACAGGAACTGGCGCGCATCTATGCTGAAGTGCTGAATACTGCACTGGAAGGTAAGCCAGAGGATCTGACCGTTGGGCTGCATGTGTGTCGCGGCAACTTCCGCTCAACCTGGATCTCCGAAGGTGGCTATGAGCCGGTCGCCGAAGTGCTGTTTGGCGGCGTGAATATCGATGCTTTCTACCTGGAGTATGACAACGAACGTTCAGGTGGCTTCGAGCCGCTGCGCTTCCTCAAGCCTGGCCATCAGCAAGTGGTGCTGGGTTTGATCACCACCAAAAACGGCGAGCTGGAAGATGCGGAGCAGGTGAAAGCGCGTTTGCAGGAAGCAGCACAGTTCGTCAGCCTCGATCAAATCTGCCTCAGCCCGCAGTGTGGCTTTGCCTCAACCGAAGAGGGCAACAGCCTGAGCGAAGAGCAGCAGTGGCAGAAGATTCGTCTGGTGGTCGATATAGCAAGAACAGTCTGGTAATTCTGTAAAGTTAGCCAAACAGGCGCGTAAATCGCGCCTCTT
The DNA here is from genome assembly GCF_019795955.1 of Pantoea sp. DY-5. NCBI lineage: Bacteria > Pseudomonadati > Pseudomonadota > Gammaproteobacteria > Enterobacterales > Erwiniaceae > Pantoea > Pantoea sp. DY-5. Next base: position 1,594,963 of record NZ_JAIMIE010000001.1, on the reverse strand, counting down.
GTGCATCCACAGGCTGATTTATGCAAAGAGATCTCCCGCACTGAGGAAACATTTAGCAAATCATCTGAGGTGTTTTGCCGCTATTCCACCGTGATTCACTGCTTTCTCCCGCTATCTTGTTATATCCTTCTGGTTTTCCGATCCCGTATTGCCTTTCTTCGCTATAAACGTTCTAATTTGCGCCGTTGTCGATTTATCCCTCTGCGAACAGAAGAAAAGTAGATTAAATCACCTGCGCTTTAACGATTAGTCCCGCATAACACGCTGGTCTTGCCTTATAAGCCCTCGTTTTAGCGCATCCAGAGGACAACACGAACTCAACTTCCACCGCAACATCAGCTACAGGCAGTACAGAAGTTTATGACACATCGTTTAACCTCCAAGGATATCCTGGCGCTGGGCTTCATGACGTTTGCCCTATTCGTTGGCGCAGGAAATATCATCTTCCCACCGATGGTGGGGATTCAGTCTGGCGAACACGTTTGGATTGCGGCATTCGGCTTCCTGATTACGGCTGTTGGCTTACCGGTGATCACCGTTATCGCGCTGGCGCGCGTGGGCGGCGGCATTGATGCGCTGAGCTCGCCGATTGGTAAAGCGGCAGGCTTGCTGCTGGCGACTGTTTGCTACCTGGCAGTTGGCCCGCTGTTTGCCACGCCGCGTACCGCCACCGTTTCCTTTGCCGTGGGTATTGCACCGCTGACCGGCGATGGCGCGCTGCCGCTGTTCATCTATAGCCTGATTTACTTCGCGCTGGTGATTGGCATCTCGCTGTATCCGGGCAAACTGCTGGATACCGTCGGCCACTTCCTCGCACCGCTGAAAATTCTGGCGCTGATTGTGCTCGGCGTTGCCGTGTTGATCTGGCCGGCCGGTGGCGTTTCGCCGGGCACCGAAGAGTATCAGCGTGCCGCCTTCTCCAGCGGTTTCGTTAATGGTTATCTGACCATGGATACGCTGGGAGCGCTGGTGTTCGGTATCGTTATCGTCAATGCGGCGCGTTCACGCGGTGTTGAAGATGCTAAACTGCTGACGCGCTACACCATGCTGGCGGGCATCATCGCCGGTATCGGTCTGACGCTGATTTACCTGACGCTGTTCAAACTCGGTAACGATAGCGGCGCATTAGTGGCGCAGAGCGCCAACGGTGCTGAAATTCTGCATGCTTACGTGCAGCAGACTTTCGGCGGCATGGGCAGTTTCTTCCTCGCGGCACTGATCTTCGTCGCCTGCATGGTGACGGCGGTTGGCCTGACCTGCGCCTGTGCAGAATTCTTTGCGCAATACGTTCCGCTGTCGTATAAAACGCTGGTATTTATTCTGGGCCTGTTCTCGATGGTGGTGTCGAATCTCGGCCTGAGCCATCTGATTCAGATCTCGATTCCGGTGCTGACGGCGATTTATCCGCCATGCATCGTGCTGGTGGTTCTGAGCTTCACGCTGAAGTTCTGGAACAAAAGTTCGCGTATCATCGCGCCGACCATGCTGGTAAGCCTGGTGTTCGGTATCGTTGATGCCATCAAAACCACCAGCTTTAAAGATGTGTTGCCGCTGTTCAGTCAGCATTTGCCGCTGGCCGATCAGGGACTCTCCTGGTTGCCGCCATCGCTGGCGATGCTGGTGATTGCCGCGGTAGTTGATCGGGCAAAAGGACGTGAGCAGGTCGCGGTTCATCAGTAAGCGACATTGCTGTTAATTCCAACCACGGGCTTGCCCGTGGTTTTTCATTTTCAAGGTACTGAGTGTTATGCAAGAAACCAATAAGCTCAAACGCGGACTGAGCACGCGCCACATTCGCTTTATGGCGCTGGGATCGGCGATTGGCACCGGGCTGTTTTACGGCTCGGCGGATGCCATCAAAATGGCGGGCCCAAGCGTGCTGCTGGCGTACATCATCGGCGGTGCGGTGGCGTACATCATCATGCGTGCGTTGGGGGAAATGTCGGTCAACAATCCGCAGGCCAGCTCATTCTCGCGCTATGCGCAGGATTATCTCGGCCCGCTGGCCGGATACATCACCGGCTGGACCTACTGTTTTGAAATCCTGATTGTGGCGATTGCCGACGTAACGGCTTTTGGTATCTACATGGGCGTGTGGTTCCCCGATGTGCCGCACTGGATTTGGGTGCTGAGCGTGGTGCTGATTATTGGCGCCATCAACCTGATGAGCGTGAAAGTATTTGGCGAAGTGGAGTTCTGGTTCTCCTTTTTCAAAGTCGCCACCATCATCATCATGATTCTCGCCGGCTTCGGCATGATTTTCTGGGGCATCGGCAACGGCGGCCAACCGACCGGCATTCACAATCTGTGGACTAATGGCGGCTTCTTTGCGCACGGCATCGTCGGCATGCTGTTGTCACTGCAGATGGTGATGTTTGCCTACGGCGGCATTGAGATTATCGGGATTACCGCCGGTGAAGCGGAAGATCCGAAGACCTCGATTCCGCGCGCCATCAACTCCGTACCGATGCGTATTCTGGTGTTCTACGTTGGTACGCTGTTCGTCATCATGTCGATTTATCCGTGGAATCAGGTGGGCACTTCTGGCAGTCCGTTCGTGCTGACCTTCCAGCATTTGGGTATTGCTGCCGCGGCATCAATTCTTAACTTCGTGGTGCTGACGGCGTCGCTTTCGGCGATTAACAGCGATGTGTTTGGCGTGGGGCGTATGCTGCACGGCATGGCGCAACAGGGCCACGCACCGAAGGTGTTCCAGAAGGTTTCGAATCGTGGGATTCCGTGGGTGACGGTTTTGGTGATGATGCTGGCGATGCTGATCGCGGTGTATCTCAACTACCTGATGCCAGAGAAAGTGTTCCTGGTGATCGCCTCGCTGGCGACCTTTGCTACCGTTTGGGTGTGGATCATGATTCTGCTGTCGCAGATCGCCTTCCGCCGCAAGATTGGCAAAGAGCAAGCCGGTAAGCTGGATTTTGCCATGCCGGGCGGTAGCGCTACCGCATGGTTCGGCGTGCTGTTCCTGGCCTTCATTATTGGGCTGATTGGTTACTTCCCGGATACGCGCGTGTCGCTGTACGTTGGTTTTGCGTGGATTGCACTGCTATTACTGGCGTGGCCGCTAGTGAAAAAGCATAAGCGCTAATCACATGTGAACGGGGCGCTTTTTACGGCGCCCCGTTTATCCTGATTTACCAATTCTTTCCTAACGCAATCTCGCCACCAAATGGACTCAGATGATTGTGGTCGTAATAGAGCGGCAATCCTTCACGGGTAATCATACAACCCTGCTCATTGCACAGCTTGTCGCGCAGCGACAGTACGCGCACCTCATGCTGCTGATAGCTTTGCAATAATCTCTCGACCGCTGCTTCAGGTAACTGGAAGAGTGTGGTGCGTTCGCTTAGTAGCGGCGGTGCTTCCCATTTGCCCAGCCAGGCGCTCAGTACACGGCGAATCGGCATGTTGCGGTTATGACTGAAGCGCAGAGGATCGATGGCTATTGTTGGCGCTCCCTCAATCACGGTGACTTTTTTTCCGGCCTGAAGCAGCTGCGTTATCACGCCATCCATGCCTAGTTTGAGCGCGGCCAGATTACTTTGCTGTGCATCGCCGATGGCGCTGAAACCTTCGCCCGGCAACAGGCTCATGCCGGCCGCCCAATAAGCGCTGATCACCACTTCATCAATCTTGTCGCTCAGCACCAGCTTCAGGACATGCTGATTGAAATTAATGCACTGCTGCGCGTGTTGTGGCATTTGTCTGACCACGCGCGTGGCATCAAGCAGGAAAGGGCACGAAGCTTTGGTAAGTTGAAACAGCGGCTTCTGCTGGCGCAACGCATAACCCGCTACCGAACTGCGCAAGGCTGCAGCGTGGCTATCACCGATCAATGCGATGCCGGGACGATCGCTGACCGGCTGGCACTCCGCGAGTTGTGATGGGAGATTGGCGCCGTAATCCAGCAGACAGGGATTGCGCTGCGCCGAAATCTTCCATGATTCGCCATTCACTACCACATCACTTACGCGCGACTTCATGCCGCCGGTTTGCCACAACACCACCATCGCAGCGGCAGCAACAATCGAAGAGGCGCAATAGCCGGGAATGACCCAACGTGTGCGATTGCCTGCCTGACGGAATGGTTGCTCAACGAAACGCCATGAAAGCCAGGCAATGCCCAATGCTATGCCGCTGATGGTCAATCCTTGCCAGACGCTGAGTGGATGATCGCTGCAGATGCGCGCCAGGCTCAGCAGTGGCCAGTGCCACAGATACCAGGAATAGGAAACCTTGCCGATAAAGCGCATCGGCGCATTCTCGAGTAATCGTTTATTCAGCTCACCGCGTGCGCCAATCATCAGGCACGCCGCCAGTACCGGGATCAGCGCCAGCCAGCCGGGGAAGCGGTCTTGTTTCGTCAGTAACAGGCTGGCGGCCAAGATCAGCAACCAGCCGAGCAGATTGAGCAGGTTAGCCGCTCGACCTTCCAGCGGCTTTGGCTTCCACAATGCTAGCAGCACGCCTGCGCCCATTTCCCACGCGCGCGTCGGCAACAGGTAGAACGCATGGGTGCTGGCAAGCGGCGTCAGCCAGATACAGGCCGCCAGCGATAGCGCGCTCAGCACCAGCACCACACCCGCCATTGAGCGTTTAAGGCGTGCCGCCAGCAGGAGAATAAACGGTAGTACGATATAGAATTGTTCTTCGACGCCCAGTGACCAGGTCATCAACAGCGGATTGAGATCGGCATCGCTGCTAAAATAGTCACCACTTTTCAGCAATAACATATTGGGCACGGAGATAAATACCGCCACGCTGTATTTCGCCAGCTGGCTGAACTCCAGCGGTGAGAGCAGAATAAACCCGAGCAGCAGCAATATCGACATCATAAAGAACAGCGCGGGCGCAATGCGGCGAATACGGCGTAAATAGAATTGATAAAACGAGAAATGTCCTTCAGATATTTCTTTGCTAATGATGCCACCAATCAGAAAACCAGAAATAACAAAGAACAGGTCTACGCCAATAAAACCGCCGTTTAGCGCGGAAACACCGGAATGGAATAACACAACCAGAATAATGGCAACGGCGCGCAGGCCGTCAATGTCCGCACGATAGCGGTGAGAGGCAGTCATAATCAAAATCCATATTGATATTACTATTTCAGACAGGGACGAATAAGCTACAAGAAAAAATAAATCGGCGCGTCCTGTCGCCGAAAAAACTACAAAAAAGAGAAAATGAGTATTACTAAGGGATGTTTGACCTGTGCAGTATATCGTATTTTTATTGTTTCCGGGACTTTTGGAAAAAAAAGAGAAAAATCTCAAGGCTGTTAGGAATATTACTTACAGCGCGCTTAAGTAATTTTGAATAAAAGTTAAGTCCGCATAATTTTACGAACTTAACCTAATACGAAAATTATAACGATAAATGCGCAGGCAGCAGCGCTTTCAGCTGCGGATAAATCACTGCATTAGCCAGCAGCACCGGATTGCCGCTCTGCAAGCCGTGATTAGCCAGATAATCGTTGGTGATGCCGCCCGCTTCGCGCATCAGCACAATGCCTGGCAAGCCATCCCACGGATTCATATGCGCTTCGTAGTAACCAATTAATCGACCGGCCGCCGCCCACGCACTCATTAACGCCCCCGAACCGTTGCGGATAAACATGCCGCCCTGCGCCAGCAATGCGCTGATAAAAGTGGTCAGCGGTTCAATCGGTTGGCTGTTGGAGCTGCTCAGACCAAGCAATCCCTGATCGAGCTGCTGCGCGCTGTGCGCCTGGATGCGTTTATCATTAACCCATGCACCTTTGCCGCGGCAGGCGTGAAAGGTTTCATGATGATTGGGATCGCACACCACACCAATCACCGCTTCGTTTTCACAAACGATCGCCAGCGATACGCACCAGTTGTGCAAGCCGTTAAGAAAGCTGCTGGTGCCATCAATCGGATCGAGCACCCAGATAAAGCGTGCGCCAGCAGTATTGCCGCCGCTCTCTTCACCCAACACCGCATCGTCAGGAAAGCGTTCGTGGATCAGATGCTTGACCAATGCCTCAACGTTGCGATCGGCTTCGCTGACCACATCCTGCAGATCTTTCTTATGCTCAACCACTAATTGATGACGTTGCTGATACCAGGATAGAGCCCGGCTGGCGGCTGTTTTGGCAACATCACAGGCGAAATGATAACGTGCGTCGAGTTCGGTAAGCGAAGCTGATGACATCTTTCCCTCTTATGATTTTCAGGCTGGCGAAGCAACAACAGACGCCAAAAATGGCGTATTGGCTGTGTGACGAAGTTAACAAAAGTTAAGAAAGGCTTCATTAAGCCGCAGATGGCTGCGCGTGACAAGAGGGGGAAAAGCCCGCCAGTGAAATTTTTCTTCTCACTGGCGGGTAATACGGGATGAAGCCTTAATGGCGGGTTCTTACGCCAATTTGACGCATGTCGTTACCGGTTGGCGATTGATGGACGCGCAGACCAAAAGTAGGTAGCACCGCGTAAATATGGTCAAAGATATCCGCTTGAATATTCTCGTACTCTTTCCACACCGTGGTGTTGGTGAATACATACACTTCCAGCGGCAAACCGTTTTCACCTGGTGCTAACTGCCGCACCATTAACGTCATCTCTTGATGAATACGCGGATGCTGCTCCAGCCAGCTCTGCAGCCAGACGCGGAAGGTACCGATATTCGTCAGGCGGCGACCGTTGAGTGGCGAATCTAAATCACAGCCCAGTTGCGCATTCCATGCGGCCACTTCTTCGCTTTTGCTATCCAGATACGGTGCCAGCAGATGCGCACTTTTCAGCTGCTGCATCATGGCATCATCAAGGAAGCCAATACTGGTGGTATCAATATGAATGCTGCGCTTAATGCGACGCCCACCGGATTCCGACATACCGCGCCAGTTTTTAAAGGAGTCTGAAATTAAGGCGTAAGCGGGAATGGTTACAATGGTGTTATCCCAGTTGCGCACTTTTACCGTGGTCAGGGAAATATCGATGACCGCGCCGTCCGCGCCATATTTTGGCATTTCCAGCCAGTCATTCATTTTCAACATATTATTGGCGGCTAACTGAATGCCGGCTACCAGACCCAGAATTGGATCTTTAAATACCAGCATCAGCACCGCGGTCATGGCACCGAGTCCGGTGATCAATACGCCGGGCGATTTACCCAACAGCAGCGAAATAATCATGATTACCATTAAAATGGCGGCGATCAATTTCACGCTCTGGATAATACCGCGCAGCGGTAATTGCTGTGCCAGCATGCTGTTCGCGCTGAGCTGCTGCAGTAAATCCAGCAAGGAGAACAACATCAGCAGGGCGAAGATCATCATCCACAGCTGGGCGAAAATCAGCAGCGCTGCATAGATCTGAGCACTGTCGTGCAGGAAGAGTTCAGTCTGTAATTTGAATAGCACACCTTGCATCAGCCAGACGCTGCGGCTAAACAGGCGACTGTTAATCAGCGCTTTTGGCCACTGACGGCTACTTTTCTCGGTGTAGCGACGCAGCAGCGGCAAGATAGCGCGGTGCAGAATGGCGTGAGTAAGCAGTGAGATGGCAAAGATAATGGCAATCACTATCCCCAACGCCAGGATGTGCGTGTAGCTAAGACCGGCTTCTGCGAGCCGGTTGGCAATAAGATGCTGCATGAGATTTCCCTGAGTGTGACGAAGATTAAGGTCACGCAGGGTAGGTGATGAGAAATTTCCCGTCCAACAGACGGGTCTTGAATTACCTAATATTACAATTCTTGCGCGCGCGCGGCGGCCATTAAGCGCGGATAAAACTGGAAGAACAGCGGCTCAAGTTGCTCGTAGTGATCAACAAAATCCTGATAGGAGTCGCGCAGCGCGGCTAAGCGCGGACGGCGATGCGCCATGCCGTTGAGCACGCGTGCCAGCCGCGTTGGTTCGGCATAGTGCTCAAACCAGCGCTCGCGCCACATCACCGCGTTCAGCTCGATGAAACCTTCCGGCGTGCCCGCCAGCTGCGGCACGATGTCTTGTTCAGCCGCAGCGGTAAACGCCACCAGCGATTGCGTCGGATGGAATTTATCCCAGTGCAGCGCGAGGAAATGGTCCCAAATCACGTCGAGCGTGATGGGCGCCACGCGCCGCGTTTCCGGACGAAACAGCGCACGCGCAATCCGCACTTCAGGCAAGTTATCGGTCAGGACGTCGAGGCGACGATGCATGGCAATGCCATCCACCACCGGCGCAGGCCATTGTGATTGCACGTTGCCGCGCACGAAATCGGCCATGAGATTGCCCAGCAGAGAGCTGTTAGCCAGCTGCGCCAGGTGAAGGTGAGCGAGAAAGTTCATGGCGCATTATATACACGTCATACTTCAAGTTACAGGTGTGATGGCTGCTCTCGTTTGCCGCCTTCCTGTACCTCGAATTATTTTGTGTATTCGCAGAGTCACAGAAGCGCAGCCAGTTGTTCAGAATTTGCCGCTTTTCCGCTAGACTATGCCGCCTGATTTTAAGTCCTGAAGAAGTGAAGCATGCGCGTAGCCGATTTTACCTTTGAGTTGCCAGAATCCTTAATCGCCCACTATCCGCAGGCGCAGCGAAGCAGTTGCCGCTTGCTGTCGCTGGATGGCCCAAGCGGCGCGTTAAGCCACGGCGTATTTACAGACGTGATGGATAAGCTCAATCCGGGCGATCTGCTGGTGTTCAACAACACCCGCGTGATTCCGGCGCGCGTCTTTGGCCGTAAAGCCAGCGGCGGAAAAATCGAGATGCTGGTTGAGCGCATGCTGGACGATAAGCGCGTACTGGCGCACGTGCGCGCCTCCAAAGCACCGAAGCCGGGCGCAGCGCTGCTGCTGGGCGATGACGAAAGCGTCAAAGCCACGATGGTGGCGCGCCATGACACGCTGTTTGAGATCGCCTTCGAAGACGATCGCGCGGTGCTGGATATTCTCAACAGCGTCGGCCACATGCCGCTGCCGCCGTATATTGATCGTCCGGATGAAGATGCTGACCGTGAGCTGTACCAGACCGTGTACGGCGTGCGTCCCGGCGCCGTCGCCGCACCGACCGCCGGTTTGCACTTTGACGAGCCGCTGCTGGAAGCGCTGAAAGCTAAAGGCGTCGAGATGGCGTTTGTCACGCTGCACGTCGGTGCCGGGACTTTCCAGCCGGTGCGCGTTGAAACCATCGAGGATCACATCATGCATGCCGAATACGCGGAAGTGCCGCAGGATGTGGTGGATGCGGTGCTGGCGTGTAAAGCACGCGGCAACAAAGTGGTCGCCGTGGGCACCACCTCAGTACGTTCGCTGGAGAGCGCCGCGAAGGCCAGCCAGGATGCGCTGATTGCACCGTTTTTCGATGACACGCAGATTTTCATCTATCCCGGCTATCACTATCAGGTGATTGATGCGCTGATCACCAACTTCCACCTGCCGGAATCGACCCTGATTATGCTGGTTTCGGCTTTTGCCGGTTATCAGCACACCATGGCGGCTTATCACAGCGCGGTGGCAGAGCAGTATCGTTTCTTTAGCTACGGGGATGCGATGTACATCACCCGTAATCCACAAGCGCCTGACGAAAGCGTCGGCGCATAATTGAATCAGACTGTTTCTCTGATCAGAGGTTAATGTGAAATTTGAATTAGATACTACCGACGGGCGCGCGCGCCGTGGCCGTCTGGTCTTTGATCGTGGCGTTGTTGAAACCCCGGCATTTATGCCGGTGGGCACCTACGGCACGGTGAAAGGCATGACGCCGGAAGAAGTGAAAGAGACCGGCGCGCAGATCCTGCTCGGCAACACCTTCCACCTGTGGCTGCGTCCAGGTCAGGAGATCATGAAACTGCACGGCGACCTGCACGATTTCATGAACTGGCAAGGGCCGATCCTTACCGATTCCGGCGGCTTCCAGGTGTTCAGCCTTGGCGATATCCGTAAGATCACCGAAGCGGGCGTGCACTTCCGTAACCCGATCAACGGCGATCCGATTTTCCTCGATCCGGAAAAGTCGATGGAGATTCAGTTCGATCTCGGTTCTGACGTGGTGATGATCTTCGACGAATGTACGCCATATCCGGCGGATTGGGATTACGCCAAACGTTCGATGGAGATGTCGTTGCGCTGGGCACAACGCAGCCGCGATCGCTTCGATTCGCTCGGCAATAAAAATGCATTGTTTGGCATTATTCAGGGCGGTGTTTACGAAGATTTACGAGATGTCTCGGTTAAAGGTCTGGTAGAGATTGGCTTTGATGGGTACGCTGTGGGCGGCCTGGCGGTGGGTGAACCTAAAGAGGACATGCACCGAATCCTGGAACACGTCTGTCCGCAAATTCCGCAAGACAAACCGCGTTATTTGATGGGCGTCGGCAAGCCAGAAGATCTGGTGGAAGGCGTTCGCCGCGGTATCGATATGTTTGACTGCGTTATGCCAACGCGCAATGCGCGCAATGGTCATCTGTTTGTTACCGATGGCGTGGTGAAAATTCGTAATGCCCGGTATAAAGATGACACCGCAACGCTGGATGCAGAGTGTGATTGTTACACCTGTCGCAATTATAGCCGCGCCTACTTGCATCATCTTGATCGCTGTAACGAAATACTGGGCGCACGCCTGAATACGATTCACAATCTGCGCTATTACCAGCGTTTGATGGCCGGTTTACGTAAGGCTATCGAAGAGGGTAAATTAGAGCACTTTGTTAGCGAGTTCTACCAACGGACGGGGAAGGCGGTTCCTCCGCTGAACGTCTGATAATTCATCAATGAGGGAAATTTAATGAGCTTTTTCATTTCTGACGCCGTAGCCGCAGCAGGCGCACCGTCTCAGGGAAGTCCGTATTCTCTGGTGATCATGCTGGTGGTATTTGGTCTGATCTTCTACTTCATGATTCTGCGTCCACAGCAGAAGCGTACTAAAGATCACAAGAAACTGATGGATTCCATCTCTAAAGGTGATGAAGTGCTGACCAGCGGTGGTTTAGTTGGCCGTGTGACCAAAGTGGCAGAAACTGGCTATGTTTCTATTGCCCTGAACGACACCACTGAAGTAGTTGTTAAACGTGATTTCGTGGCCGCCGTTCTGCCGAAAGGTACTTTGAAGGCGCTGTAATTTTTTCTTCCCGAAGGGAACTGCCGTGTTAAACCGTTATCCTTTGTGGAAGTACATCATGCTGGTCGTCGTGATTCTCGTCGGCCTGCTCTATGCGCTTCCTAACCTTTATGGTGAGGATCCGGCCGTTCAGATCACTGGTGCGCGCGGTGGCGCCGCCAGTGAGCAAACGTTGGATCAGATCCAGACCGTATTAAAACAAGACAATATCGAGAGCAAATCCCTCGCTCTGGAAAATGGTGCCATTCTGGCCCGCTTTGCAACGCAGGATGGACAGCTGCGCGCGCGTGATGCACTCACCAGCGCGCTGGGCGAAGACTACATTGTGGCCCTCAATCTTGCGCCGGCAACGCCTCGCTGGCTGAGCATGCTGTCCGCAGAACCGATGAAACTCGGTCTTGATCTGCGCGGCGGCGTTCACTTCCTGATGGAAGTGGATATGGATACGGCTCTGGGCAAACTGCAAGAGCAGAACGCCGACAGCCTGCGCAGCGATCTGCGCGACAAAAGCATTCCGTATACCACCGTTAATAAAATCGCGAACTATGGCGTAGAAGTGCGTTTCCGTGACGGCGCCAGCCGTGATGCGGCAATCAGCTACTTGTCTACTCGCCATCGCGATCTGGTGATCTCAAGCCAGGGCAGCGATGCGCTGCGTGCGGTGATGAGCGATGCGCGCCTGAGCGAAGCGCGTGAATATGCGGTGCAGCAAAACATCACCATTCTGCGTAACCGTGTAAACCAGCTTGGCGTTGCCGAACCGCTGGTGCAGCGTCAGGGTTCTGACCGCATTGTGGTGGAACTGCCGGGTATTCAGGACACTGCGCGCGCCAAAGAGATTTTGGGCGCAACTGCCACGCTGGAATTCCGTCTGGTGAACACCAGCGTTGATCCAACCGCAGCGGCCAGCGGCCGCGTGCCAGGCGATTCGGAAGTGAAGAAAACCCGCGAAGGACAGCCAGTGGTGCTGTACAAGCGTGTGATTCTGACCGGTGATCACATCACCGATTCTACGTCGAGCATGGATGAGTACAACCAGCCGCAGGTGAACATTTCACTGGATGGCGCGGGCGGCAACATGATGTCGAACTTCACCAAGGACAACATCGGTAAGCCGATGGCGACCCTGTTTGTGGAGTACAAAGACAGCGGTAAGAAAGATGCCAACGGCCGTTCGATTCTGGTGAAACAGGAAGAAGTGATTAACGTTGCGAATATTCAGTCGCGCCTCGGTAACAGCTTCCGCATCACCGGCATCAACAATCCAAACGAAGCACGTCAGCTTTCGCTGCTGCTGCGCGCGGGTGCGTTGATTGCACCAATCCAGATTGTAGAAGAGCGTACCATCGGCCCAACCATGGGTCAGCAGAACATCACACAAGGCCTCGAAGCCTGCCTGTGGGGTTTGATCGCCTCCATCCTGTTTATGGTGGTGTTCTACAAGAAGTTTGGTCTTATCGCGACCAGCGCACTGCTGTGTAACCTGGTGCTGATTGTCGGCATTATGTCACTGCTGCCAGGCGCGACGCTCACCATGCCGGGTATTGCCGGTATCGTGTTGACGCTGGCGGTTGCGGTCGATGCTAACGTGTTGATTAACGAACGTATTAAAGAAGAGTTGCGTAACGGACGCTCGGTACAGCAGGCGATTCATGAAGGCTATAAAGGCGCCTTCTCCAGTATCGTCGACGCCAACGTCACTACGCTTATCAAAGTGATCATTCTTTATGCGGTCGGTACCGGTTCAATCAAAGGCTTTGCGATTACTACGGCTATCGGTATCGCAACCTCAATGTTTACCGCTATCGTCGGCACCCGTGCCATCGTTAACCTGGTGTACGGCGGCAAACGCATCAACAAGCTGTCTATCTGAGGAGTGCGTTGTGGCACAGGAATATAGTATTGAGCAGCTAAACCACGGGCGTAAAGTCGTCGACTTTATGCGCTGGGATAAGCTGGCTTTCATCATCTCCGGTCTGCTGATTGTGGCATCTATCGTCATTGTCGGTGTGCGAGGCTTCAACTGGGGCCTCGACTTTACCGGCGGAACGGTGATTGAGATTAACCTGGAAAAACCGGCGGATCTCGACGCGCTGCGTGAAGGTTTGGTGAAAGCGGGCTTTGAAGAGCCGCTGGTGCAGAACTTTGGTAGCAGCCGTGATGTGATGGTGCGTATGCCTCCGGCCACCGGCAATGCCGGCACCGAACTGGGCAATAAAGTGCTGGCTTCCATTAGCCAGACCACGCAGCAGAACGCTACCGTGAAACGTATCGAGTTCGTTGGCCCAAGCGTGGGTAGCGATCTGGCGCAGGCCGGTGCGATGGCGCTGCTGTCAGCGCTGATTGCGATTTTGATCTACATCGGCTTTCGCTTTGAGTGGCGTTTAGCGCTCGGCACCGTTCTGGCGCTGGCGCACGATGTGATCATCACCTGTGGCATTTTGTCGCTGGCGCACGTTGAAATCGACCTGACGATTGTCGCCTCATTGATGTCGGTAATTGGTTACTCGCTTAACGATAAGATCGTGGTCTCCGACCGTATTCGTGAGAACTTCCGCAAGATTCGCCGCGGTTCTTCTTACGACATCACTAACGTGTCGCTGACCCAGACGCTAAGCCGTACCTTGATCACCTCCATCACTACGCTGGCGATGATCATGATCCTGTTCGTGTTTGGTGGTGCGCTGCTGAAAGGCTTCTCACTGACCATGCTGATCGGTGTCACCATTGGTACCATTTCATCGATTTATGTCTCTTCAGCGCTGGCGCTGAAACTCGGCATGAAGCGTGAACATATGCTGGTGCAGAAAGTGGAAAAAGAGGGCGCAGATCAGCCTTCGATTCTGCCGTAACGCGGAGTCAGAAAGTAAACGGGCTGCCATTGGCAGCCCGTTTTTTATGCCTGTCGATCAGGACATCGTGCACAGCGGTCACCATAAATGGCGACCCTACAAATGCGTGTAGCGTGCATATTCAAGGTCCGGTTTTTTTGACAGCGGTTCCTTCCACATCGTGCACGCGCACGTAGCCGAGTTGCTCCGGGGTTAACCCGCTGAGTCGCAGCGGCACGCTGACGGAACTGCGTGGCATTAACTCTGCGGAAACCTCAATGGTCTGGTTCAGGCTGCCCGCGTTAAGCGGTTTGCCGCTGGCCGGATCCATTTCGCCCCATACCACGGTCGCGCGCAGTGCCGGAATCGGCTGATCATCGGTTGAGCGGATATTCAGATTGGCGCGACTGCCGCTGGCTTCACCCGCCACCTGCGAGAGTGACAAACGCAATTTACCTAGCTGCGTCTGTAACTCCACCGGCGTATTGGCTTGCGGCAACAGCCACGCGCCCTGGGTGGATTGGCTGTTCAGCTGTCCCTGAATCTCCAGCGCCGTTGCCTGATTGGTCAGCTTGCGCATCTGCTGATTAAGCTGACTCACCTCCTGATGCAACTCTTTGACCTGCGGTGAAACCGGCGTTGAACTGCAACCACTGAGAACCAGCAAAGAGAGTGCTACCGGAGCCCAAAACGTCCTGATCGTCATGCAATGTCCTTTCTTTATTCGGGAATTCGTAAAACCTGGCCAGGGTAGATCTTATCAGGATGCGTCAGCATTGGCTTGTTCGCTTCGAAAATCTTGTTGTATTGATTAGGATTTCCGTAGACCTCTTTCGATACCGCACTCAAAGTATCACCTTTTTTCACGGTGTAGAATTTCGCAGGCGTAGCGGCATCGCTGGCGGTGACCTTGTCATCTACCTTGGTGATGCCCGCGACGTTACCGGCGGCCACCAGAATCTTCTCTTTCAACTCCTGAGAGATGCCATCACCAGTCACGGTAACGGTATCGCCTTTGACATCCACCTTGACCTTATCGCTGTCGGGCAAACCGAGTTTGTTGATGTGATCCTGCAATTTCTTGCTGGCATCGTCGCCGCCGCCACTGACGGCATCCCACAGTTTTTCTCCAGCATCTTTCACGAAATCAAACAGACCCATACATCCTCCAGATTTTTATGATGTTGGCCGCCTTGCTGGCGGCTCTTTAAGCGTAGTGGTTTTTTGCCTGTGGTCATGTAGGTGATGTCTTGCATTTGGCTTAACGTCACAAACGGGGATTCACACATTATGTGCCACACACATACATTTTGTGGCGCGATCGCGCTACACTGTGTGGCCTATTTATCTCGCATCAGGAAGCCTCATGCATTGCCCATTCTGCTCCGCTGTGGACACCAAAGTGATTGATTCTCGTCTGGTTAGTGAAGGATCGTCGGTGCGTCGCCGTCGTCAGTGTCTGGTGTGTCATGAGCGTTTTACCACCTTTGAAGTGGCAGAGTTGGTGATGCCGCGCGTGGTAAAAAGCAACGATGTGCGTGAACCCTTCAATGAAGACAAGCTCAGCAGCGGCATGATTAAGGCGTTGGAAAAACGCCCCGTCAGCGCCGATGCGGTTGAAAGCGCGGTCAATCATATTAAAACTCAGCTGCGTGCCACCGGTGAACGCGAAGTGCCAAGCGCACTGATCGGCAATCTGGTGATGGATGAGCTGAAAAAGCTCGATAAAGTGGCCTACATTCGCTTTGCCTCGGTCTATCGCAGCTTCGAAGATATTCGCGATTTTGGTGAAGAGATCGCCCGCCTACAGGACTAATCCATGACTGACGAACGCTATATGGCGCGCGCGCTGGAACTGGCGCGGCGCGGACGCTTTACCACCACACCTAATCCCAACGTCGGCTGCGTGATTGTGCGCGAGGGCGAGATTGTCGGCGAAGGCTGGCATCAGCGCGCCGGCGAACCGCATGCCGAAGTGCATGCGCTGCGTATGGCGGGCGAACGAGCTACTGGCGCAACCGCGTATGTCACGCTGGAACCTTGTAGCCACCATGGACGCACGCCGCCGTGCTGCGATGCGCTGATTGCCGCAGGCGTGACGCGCGTGGTCGCCGCGATGCAGGATCCCAATCCGCAGGTGGCAGGACGTGGACTCTACCGTTTACAGCAGGCGGGCATCGACGTCAGTCATGGCCTGATGATGAACGAAGCGGAAGCGCTGAACCGGGGTTTTCTCAAACGTATGCGGACCGGATTCCCGTGGATCCAGCTGAAACTCGGCGCATCCCTTGATGGCCGCACCGCCATGGCGAGTGGCGAAAGTCAGTGGATCACATCCGCGGCCGCAAGGCGCGATGTGCAACGTTTACGCGCCCAGAGTTCAGCTATTCTTAGCACCAGCGCCACGGTGTTGGCTGACAATCCGTCGCTCACGTTACGCTGGAGGGAATTGAATGAAGAGGTGCGTGCGCAGCTTGATGAAAGCCAGCTGCGTCAGCCGGTGCGCGTGGTGATTGACAGCCAACAGCGCGTCACGCCGCAACACCGACTGATTGACCAGCCAGGCGAAACCTGGCTGATGCGCTGCGAGGCCGATCAACACGCGTGGCCCGCCAGCGTGACCCAGATTGCGGTGCCGCAGCGTGGTGAACAGCTTGATTTGGTCGCGGTGATGATGTTGCTCGGCCAGCGCCAGATCAACAGCGTGTGGGTGGAAGCGGGTGCCGGATTAGCGGGTGCTTTGCTGCAAGCGGGCCTGGTGGATGAGCTGATTGTTTACATGGCGCCAAAGCTGTTAGGGACTGCCGCACGCGGCCTGTGCATGCTGCCCGGACTGGAACAGCTGGCCGATGCGCCGGCCCTGAATTTTAGCGATGTGCGCCTGGTTGGCGAGGACCTGCGCCTGACGCTGACGCCGCGCTGAAAGCCCGCGGAAAAGCCTGAGCGCGTCGCCAAAGAGTATGATAGAATCCGCCCCCTTCTGCGGGGCCATAAAACAACCCAAAGGATATGTATGAAAGTTATCGAAGCTCCTGTTGCCACGCCTGATGCAAACATTGCCATCGTAATTGCGCGTTTTAACAACTTCATTAATGACAGCCTGCTGGACGGCGCGATTGACGCACTTAAGCGCATCGGCCAGGTGAAAGCAGATAACATCACCGTTGTCTGGGTTCCAGGTGCATACGAACTGCCGCTGGCAGCACGCGCACTGGCGAAAGCCGGTAAGCACGACGCCATTGTTGCGTTGGGCACTGTCATCCGTGGCGGCACCGCACATTTCGAATATGTGGCCGGTGAAGCCAGCTCGGGCATTGCGCACGTCGCGATGACCAGCGAAATCCCGGTGACCTTCGGCGTGTTGACCACTGAAAATATCGAGCAGGCGATTGAACGCGCCGGCACGAAAGCAGGTAATAAAGGTGCCGAAGCGGCCCTGACTGCACTCGAAATGATCAACGTATTGAAAGCCATCAAAGCCTGATTTTTGTAAGGGGAATTTTGTGAAACCTGCTGCTCGTCGTCGCGCCCGTGAGTGCGCTGTCCAGGCGCTTTACTCCTGGCAGCTGTCTAAGAACGACATTGCCGATGTGGAATACCAGTTTCTGGCGGAACAAGACGTCAAAGACGTCGATATTAGCTATTTCCGCGAATTGCTGGCCGGTGTGGCGACTAACAGCGCGTACCTGGACGGTCTGATGAAGCCTTACCTGTCGCGTCAGCTGGAAGAGCTGGGCCAGGTAGAAAAAGCCATCCTGCGTATTTCGCTGTATGAGCTGAGCAAGCGTTCTGATGTGCCGTATAAAGTGGCCATCAACGAAGGCATCGAGTTGGCAAAAGTGTTTGGTGCTGAAGACAGCCACAAATTCGTCAACGGTGTGCTCGACAAAGCTGCCCCGCAAATTCGACCAAACAAAAAATAGCGTTAAAGGCCGGTTATCCGGCCTTTTTCTCATTGAGACCTGACTTATGTCTTGTGGTGAATTCGAACTGATTGCACGTTACTTTAACCGCGTCACCAGCTCCCGCCGCGATGTGGAGAAAGGAATTGGTGACGACTGCGCGTTACTTAACGTGCCAGAAAAACAGACACTTGCCATCAGCACAGACACGCTGGTTGCAGGCGTCCACTTCTTACGTGATATCCATCCCGCCGATCTCGGCTACAAAGCCGTCGCCGTTAATCTCAGTGATTTAGCCGCCATGGGCGCCGATCCGGCCTGGCTGACGCTGGCATTAACGCTGACTGAAATTGATGAACCGTGGGTGGCGGCCTTTAGCGACAGCCTGTTTGAGCTGCTGGATTATTACGATATGCAGCTGATTGGTGGTGATACCACGCGCGGACCGCTGAGCATGACGCTCGGCATTCACGGTTTAGTGCCAGTGGGAAGGGCGCTGAAACGTTCGGGCGCGAAGCCAGGCGACTGGATCTTTGTCACCGGCACCTTGGGTGACAGCGCGGCCGGTTTATCGCTGCTGCAGCATCGCCATCGCCTGAACGATCCGGCGGTGCACGAAGCGTTGATCAAACGCCATTTGCGTCCAATGCCGCGCGTGCTGCAAGGCCAGGCGCTGCGGGGGCTGGCAACCTCGGCGATCGATATCTCTGATGGCCTGATTTCCGATCTCGGCCATGTGCTGACCGCCAGCCGCGTTGGCGCTCGCATCAATCTCGACGCGTTACCGCTTTCAGCGGCCCTGCGCGATCACTTCGAGCCTGAACTGGTGCTGAAATGGGCGTTGAGCGGCGGCGAAGATTACGAGCTGTGCTTTACCGTACCAGAAGTGAACCGTGGCGCGATCGACGTGGCGCTCGGCCATTTTGGTGTGCCTTATACCTGTATTGGGCAGATTGCACCCGAATCGGAAGGGCTGAGTTTGCTGGAGAACGGCAAGCCGCGCAGCGTGGATGTGAAAGGGTTTGATCACTTCGGTGTGAAGTGAACGAGGTGGCCATGAATGGCCACCCTACAAAACGTCGCCATTTATGGCGACCTGGTTCCTGAATCACTCAAATCCCACCACCGGATGCGGTTGATATACCGTTTCCAGCTCGGCAATCTCATTCTCACTCAACTCCACATCCACTGCTTTCACCAGCTCGGCGAACTGCTGCTCGCGCGAGGCGCCAATGATCGGCGCGGTGACCGCCGGTTTATGTAATAGCCACGCCAGCGCCACCTGCGCGCGCGTCACGCCTTTATCGGCGGCAACGTTAGCCAGACGTTCGGCAATCGCCGCATCGTTCTCTTCGGTGCCGGTATACAGCTTCTCCATCACATTATCCGATACTGAACGCGCGGTGGTTTCGCCCCACGGACGCGTGAGTTTACCGCGCGCCAGCGGGCTCCACGGCAGCACCGCGATCCCTTCCCGCTGACACAGCGGATGCATGTCATTCTCTTCCTCACGCTGAATCAGGTTGTACTGATCCTGCATGCTGACAAAGCGCGCCCAGTTATTTTGCTTTTGCAGATCCAGCGCCTGAGCAAACTGCGATGCGTGCATTGATGATGCGCCGATGTAACGCGCCTTGCCGGATTTCACCACTTCATGCAGCGCTTCCAGCGTCTCTTCAATCGGCGTGGCGTAATCCCAGCGGTGAATCTGCAGCAGATCGACATACTCCATACCAAGGCGCGTCAGGCTGTCATCAATCGATTGCAGGATATTCTGGCGCGACAAGCCTTGTGACAGATTGCTCAGCGGGAAATAGACCTTAGTGGCGACCACAACCTGATCGCGGCGGGCATAATCTTTCAGCGCGCTGCCCACGATCTCTTCGCTGCTGCCATCGGAATAGCTGTTGGCGGTATCGAAGAAGTTGATGCCGGCTTCCAGCGCCTGCTTGATCAACGGTCGGCTGCTCTCTTCGGGCAGCGTCCACGCGTGATTGCCGCGCGTGGGATCGCCGTAAGTCATGCAGCCTAAACAGAGACGCGAAACCTGTAAGTCGGTCTGGCCTAAGGGAATGGTTTTCATGTATCTGGGCTCCTGCTCTTATACGTGAGGGAAATCGTTCCCTAAGCATAGCAGCAGGCTCGCTCACCGGGCGGTGAGCGAGTCGGGCAGATTACTGGGCGAGCCAGTCAGCGATTTGCTGCTGAATACCGGCGGCATCCAGCTGATAATCCTGACGTACTTCTTCCTGCGTACCTTGTGGGATGAACTCATCCGGCAGGCCGAGGTTGAGCACTGGCACGCGCAGGCGTTTTGCCATCACATATTCATTGACGCCGCTGCCGGCGCCGCCTTTGATGGCGCCTTCTTCCAGCGTAACCAGCGAATCGTGGCTGGCCGCCAGCTCGGCAATCAGTGCTTCATCGAGTGGCTTCACAAAACGCATATCCACCAGCGTGGCATTTAGGGCTTCCGCAGCGGCAGCGGCTTCTGGCAGCAAAGTACCGAAGTTAAGGATCGCCAGCTTTTCGCCACGACGCTTCACGATACCTTTGCCCAGCGGCAAGCTGGCCAGCGGTTCCAGCGTTGCGCCGGTACCGGTACCGCGCGGGTAACGCACCGCACTCGGGCCAGCCTGATAGTGATAGCCGGTGTAAAGCATCAGACGACATTCGTTTTCATCGCTTGGCGTCATGATCACCATCTCTGGCACGCAGCGTAAGAACGCGATATCAAATGCGCCCTGATGAGTTTGACCGTCCGCGCCGACAATGCCACCGCGATCGATAGCAAACAGCACCGGCAATTTCTGGATGGCGACGTCGTGGATCAGTTGATCGTAGGCGCGCTGCAGGAAGGTCGAGTAGATCGCCACAACCGGTTTGTAACCACCAATCGCCATGCCCGCCGCGAACGTTACCGCGTGCTGCTCGGCAATCGCCACATCAAAATATTGCTGCGGATATTCGCGTGAGTAGCTCACCATGCCCGAACCTTCGCGCATCGCTGGCGTGACCGCCATCAGGCGCGGATCGTCAGCCGCCATTTCGCTCAGCCAGTTGCCGAAAATCTTCGAGTAGCTTGGCAAGCCCGGCACGCTTTTCGGCAGCGCTAAACTGGCGGGATCGAACTTCGGTACCGCATGCCAGGTGATCGGATCTTCTTCCGCCGGGGCATAACCTTTGCCCTTTTTGGTCATGATGTGCAGGAACTGCGGACCTTTCAGATCGCGCATGTTCTTCAGCGTGCTCACCAGCGTCAGCACGTCGTGGCCATCCACCGGGCCGATATAATTAAAGCCGAGCTCTTCAAACAGCGTGCCCGGCACCACCATGCCTTTCAGGTGCTCTTCGGTGCGCTTCACCAGCTCTTTAATCGGCGGCAAACCGCCCAATACACGCTTGCCGCCTTCGCGCAGGCGTGAATAGGTTTTCCCGGAGAGAATCTGTGCCAGACGATTGTTGAGTGCGCCCACGTTCTCGGAGATCGACATCTCGTTGTCGTTGAGGATCACCAGCATGTCCGGCTTGATGTCACCGGCGTGGTTCATGGCTTCAAACGCCATGCCGGCGGTGATCGCGCCATCGCCAATAATACAGGCGGTGCGGCGGCCTTTGCCTTCACGTTCTGCAGCAACCGCCATGCCGAGCCCGGCGCTGATCGAGGTGGAGGAGTGACCCACGCTCAGCACGTCGTACTCACTCTCACCGCGCCACGGGAACGGATGCAGACCATTTTTCTGGCGGATGGTGCCGATACGATCGCGGCGTCCGGTCAGAATTTTGTGCGGATAGGCCTGATGGCCCACGTCCCACACCAGATGATCAAAGGGGGTGTTATAAACATAATGCAGCGCCACTGTTAGCTCGACGACGCCCAGACCCGATGCAAAGTGGCCGGAAGATCGGCTCACACTATCCAGCAGATACTGACGCAGTTCGTCACACAGCTCCGGAAGTTTTTCTTTCGGTAATAAACGTAATTCCTGAACCGTGTTGGCTAACGCCAGTGTCGGGTATTTTGCAATATCAAAACTCATCAGAGACTCATTATGAAAGTTATTTATCGCGTTCAATTATGAAGCTTGCCAGCGCTTGTAAGGCGAGTGTGTTGTAAGACTGTGCCGCCAGAATATCGAGCGCGCCGAGCGCCTCTTGATAAAGATCCCAGGCTTTACTGCGGGCATTTTCCAGGCCCATCAATGAAGGATAGGTGCTTTTACCCAATGCCTGATCCGCGCCCTGTGTTTTTCCTAACACGGCGGTATCGCCGACCACATCGAGGATGTCATCCTGCACCTGAAACGCCAGTCCGATGGCATTGGCGTAGGTATCCAGTAGCGGCATCGCGGCGCGGCCACGATCGCCGGCGGCTAATGCGCCAAGACGTACCGCGGCGCGAATTAACGCGCCGGTTTTATGGCGGTGAATCTGTTCCAGCTGCGCCAGATCGATGCTTTTGCCTTCCGCAGCCAAATCCAGTGCCTGACCGCCGCACATGCCAGCCACGCCGCTGGCCTGCGCCAGTTCGGAAATCATCGCAATACGTGCGTCGGCGCTGACGCCGGGCATCGGCTGATCGGCCAGAATCGAAAAGGCCAAAGTTTGCAGAGCATCGCCGGCGAGAATCGCCGTGTCTTCACCATATTTAATATGGCAGGTTGGCTGCCCGCGGCGTAACGCATCGTCGTCCATCGCCGGCAGATCGTCATGAATCAGGGAATAAGCATGGATGCATTCCACGGCCGCAGCCGGCACATCGAGGCTGGCGGCATCGGCCTTTAGCATTTCGCCTGTTGCGTACACCAGAAAGGGACGCAGACGCTTACCGCCTAATAATGCCCCATACTCCATGGCATTCACCAGAGGAGAACTCTGAAAAGGAAGTGGATCTATTAAGCGCGTCAATGCCTGATTAACGCGTTGATGGTAAGCGCTCAGCAGTTTAGCGAAATCCATTACTCATTTTCCGGGGTAAAAGGGGCGAGGGCGGCATCTTTCTCATCGCTAAGCAGAATTTGCACACGCTGCTCTGCCTGCTGCAGGGTTTGCTGACCGGTACGTGCCAATTGTACGCCGCGTTCAAATTCGTTCAGCGCCTGCTCTAACGGCAGCTCGCCACTTTCCAGGCGGCTGACAATCTGTTCCAGCTGCTCTAATGCGCTTTCAAAACTGGCAGGCGCTTCGGCTTTTTTCGGCATAATCAGTGTCGACTCACAGGTTAGGAGATCATCTTGCAATCGGTCATGGTAGCTGACGAGGATTAATTAGCAAAATAATGAATGTGATGAAGGTTGCTTAAAGCAGTCACCCGGCAAAGGTGATATACTTTTGCGCCTCGGATGCGGGGGCTCCTGAATTAACCCGCAATTATATGATTTTAACAGTTAAGTGCCGATGCTTTTAGCACTTATTTGTCCAAACGAACCCCTGTCGCCATGAAGTTTATCGTCAAGCTGTTTCCAGAAATCACCATCAAAAGTCAGTCGGTGCGTCTGCGCTTTATCAAAATTCTCTCCAGTAGCATTCGTAATATTCTGCGCACCGTGGATGAAGAGATCAAAGTCGTGCGCCATTGGGACCACATTGAAGTGCGTTCTAAGAATGAGTCGCTGCGCGAGACCCTTGTCACCGAACTGACGCGCATTCCGGGCATTCACCATGTGCTGGCGGTGGAAGATCGCGCCTACACCGATATGCACGACATTTTCGAGCAGACGCTGGTGCTGAACCGCGAGCGTCTGGAAGGCAAAAGCTTCTGCGTGCGCGTCAAGCGTCGCGGCAAGCACAGCTTCAGCTCGCAGGACGTGGAACGCTACGTTGGCGGCGGCCTTAATCAACACATCGCCAGCGCGCGCGTGCAGCTCAATCGCCCGGAAGAAACGGTGAATCTGGAGATCGACGACGATCGCCTGTTGCTGATCACCGCACGCTATGAAGGCTTAGGCGGATTCCCGATTGGTACGCAGGAAGATGTTCTGTCACTGATTTCCGGCGGTTTCGACTCCGGCGTGTCGAGCTACATGCTGATGCGTCGCGGCTGCCGCGTGCATTACTGCTTCTTCAATCTTGGCGGTGCGGCACACGAGATTGGCGTGCGCCAGGTTGCACATTACCTTTGGCAGCGCTTTGGTCGCTCACACCGCGTACGTTTCGTGGCGATCAACTTCGAGCCGGTAGTCGGTGAGATTCTTGAGAAAGTGGACGACGGCCAAATGGGCGTGGTACTGAAGCGTATGATGGTGCGTGCGGCGTCGATGGTGGCAGAACGTTACGGCGTGCAGGCGCTGGTGACCGGCGAAGCGCTGGGCCAGGTTTCCAGCCAGACGCTGACCAACCTGCGTTTGATCGATAACGCCTCCGATACGCTGATTCTGCGTCCGCTGATCTCCCACGACAAAGAGCACATCATTGATGTGGCGCGTAAGATCGGCACCGAAGATTTTGCCCGCACCATGCCAGAATATTGCGGCGTGATTTCGAAAAGCCCAACCGTTAAAGCGGTGAAGGGCAAGATCGAAGCGGAAGAGCAAAACTTCGATTTCGAGATCCTTCATCGCGTGGTGCAGGAAGCCAGCAACGTCGATATCCGTGAAATCGCCGAGCAGACGGAAGAAGAAGTGGTGGAAGTTGAAACCGTTGACTCCTTCATCAGCAACGACGTGGTGCTGGATATCCGTTCGGCGGATGAGCAGGAGGCGAATCCGCTGATCGTCGAAGGCGTTGAAGTGAAAACGTTGGCGTTCTACAAACTCAGCACCCAGTTTGGCGACCTGGACCAGAGTAAAACCTGGCTGCTGTATTGCGATCGCGGTGTGATGAGTCGCCTGCAGGCGCTCTATCTGCATGAGCAGGGCTTCAAAAACGTGAAGGTTTATCGCCCGTGATATGTAAGGTCGCCATTTATGGCGACCTTTATTATTAACGCTCTTCAAACTCCTGATAATTATAAATCCCCGCCGCCAGCACCAGCTGTGAAGCCACTTCACGCGCGGTCTCTTTATCCACCAGCAAATCAATCAGCTTCAACGCAAAATCCATTGCGGTGCCCGGTCCCTGGCTGGTCAGCAGATTAACGCGCGGATCCCACACCACGCGGCGTTCCATCCATTTGCTGTCGGGAATGGTGTCACGCAGGCCGGGAAAACCGGTCATATTGCCGACCGGAAACAGATCGTGCGCGACCAAAACCGTGCCCGGCGCGGCACAAATCGCCGCCACAATCTTGCTGGAGAGATGGAACTGGCGCACGGTTTCCACCAGTAACGGGCTGTCGCGGAAGGTCTCCGCGCCTTTCAAACCGCCGGGCAGCACAATCGCGTCGTAGTCGTTGTCCGCCACCTCAACCAAAGGCGCATCCGCCAGCAGCCGCACGCCGCGCGAACAGACGATCTCACGCGTGCCATCGCTCTCCACGCTGGCGGTGGTGACGCTTAAACCGCCGCGTACCAGCAAATCGATAGTGGTGACCGCTTCGGTCTCTTCACTTCCATGTGCCAGGCAAACCAGAACCGATGCGTTCGCGCTCATAGTGGGACTCCTTACGTTTAATCAGATCGTACAAACGGGTGTTTTCCGGCAGTGAAATGCCCTGCGCGCGGGCGCGACGCAACAGGTAGCCGGTGATGTAATCAATTTCGGTCAGACGCTGCGCGCGCACATCCTGCAACATTGATGAGGTATTGGCGGCGGTGCTATCGATCACGTCGTAAATGATGTCGCGCAGATTATCCACCGCCATGTGCTGGCCTTCGCGCTCCATCACCCAAGCGATCTCTTCGCACAGCAGCGCGACTTGTTCCGGCCAGGCGCGCAGCGCCCCGTTCTGGCAATCGTGCTCGACGGTCATCGGATTGATCACGCAGTTGATTGCCAGCTTGCGCCAGCTGGCGGCGGCGATATTGTCATGCCAGGCCACATCCGGCAGCGCCTGATGCAGAATATCAGCGATATCGCTCTGTGCGGCGCTCTCACGATTAGCAGGGCCGATATGGGTGATGCCGTGCGCAATATGCTTAATCACCGTGCCGTCGCGCATTGCCGCGTGCGTGGTGATGCCGCGCAACAGCGGCTGACGCAAATCTTTCAGCTCTTCCAACGTTCCCATGCCGTTATGCAGCAGCAGAATTGGCGCGTGCGTCGGCAGCACGCTTTGCAGATTTTTCACCGCAGGTGAAACCTGGGGCGCTTTGAGCGTCACCAGTAACAGCTGGCTTTCGGCGAGGAACAGCGGATCGTTGGCAATAAAGGTGTGATTGCTCACCTCGCCTTGCGGATCGACTACGTTGGCTGAGCAATAGGGCTGCGGTACACGTAACCAGCCCTGCACCTCATGTCCCTGACGGGCGAGAGCGGCGAGCCAAATTTGACCTAAGGCGCCACACCCCAACACGGTAATTTTCATTTTGCCTCCCGTGGGCGGGTTCCTGTTTTCACGTTACGGGTAAGTATAGCTTTCCGCGTATCGTGTTTTATTAGCGCCACAAGACGCGTATTATGCATGTCACTTTAGTATCAGGAGAAGAAAAGATGCCATCTTTCGATATCGTTTCCGAAGTCGAATTGTCGGAAGTGCGAAATGCCGTGGAGAATGCGAACCGCGAGATCTCAACTCGTTTCGATTTCCGTAACGTGAGTGCAACCATTGAGCTCAACGAAAAGAACGAGACCATCAAACTCAGCAGCGAATCTGATTTTCAGGTCAAGCAGCTGGTGGATATTCTGCGCGAAAAGTTGCTGAAGCGTGGCATTGAAGGCGCGGCGATTGAAGTGCCAGAAGAGATCGTGCACAGCGGTAAAAACTGGTCGGTGGAAGCCAAGCTGAAGAAAGGTATCGAAAGTGATATCGCGAAAAAGCTGGTGAAGCTGATTAAAGACAGCAAGCTGAAAGTGCAGACGCAGATTCAGGGTGAAGAACTGCGCGTAACCGGTAAGTCACGCGACGACCTGCAAGGTGCGATGGCGCTGGTGCGCGGTGGCAACCTCGGTCAGCCTTTCCAGTTCAAAAACTTCCGCGACTAATCGCGTTTGTCGCGCGCCGCACGACGATAAAGCGTGCTGCGCGCGACGCCTAAGGCTTCCGCCGTTTTACTGATATTACCATTGAAGCGCTGCAGCGTTTCGCTGATCAACCGCCTATCATGACTCTGCCGATCGGACTGTGGCTGCACCGCCGCACGCCGATACTCTGCCGGTAAATGCACCTCTGTCACTTCTTCACCTTCATCCGCCAGCGCCAATAGCACGCGTAACAAGCTGCGCAATTGCCGCACGTTGCCCGGCCACGGCAGCTGAGCCAGAGCCGTCAACAGCGCAGGTGAGAGCTGAATATCGCGATCCGCGCCGCCCAGCTCCAGCCATAAACGGCTGATAAAACCCTCTACTTCCGGCCAGGCGCGCAGCGGCGGAATGGTCATCGAGAATTCCTGCAGGCGATAGAGCAAATCTTCGCGGAATTCGCCTTCGGCCACGCGCTGTGCCAAATCGCGGTGCGTGGCGCTGAGCACCGCGAAATTCACCGGCCAGCTGCGGCTGGATCCGAGCGGCGCCACCTCTTTCTCCTGCAACACGCGTAGCAAGCGGGTTTGCAGTGCCAGCGGCATATCGCCAATTTCATCAAGGAACAGCACGCCGCCATCCGCTTCACGGATTTTGCCGATGTAACCATTCTTGCTCGCGCCGGTGAACGCGCCGGGTTGATAGCCAAACAGCTCAGATTCAATCAGCGCTTCGGGGATGGCCGCGCAGTTAATGGCAACGAATTTGCCTTCGCGCCAGCGGCTTTGCTGATGCAGTGCGCGGCTGACATACTCTTTGCCGCTGCCGGTTTCGCCGTGAATGCACAGTGAAACGCCGGCATTGAGCAGTCGCACCATCTTCTCGCCATCGCGCCCCAGCGAGAAAGGCAGCTCGCTGGCGGGTTCGCTCGGCGTGGCAAAATGGCTGCGCTGCGGTGCTCGCAGGCGAAAATAGTAGCGCTGCGTAGCGTAATCGAGCGGAGCGGGAATGCTGTTGGCGTGCTGCTGCTGTTGCGGAAACAGTTGTTGAAAGGTCACGCTGCCGAGTTGCCCGACGCTCAGCGCCAGTTCGCGCATCGCCAGACGATTGGCGGCGGTCAGGACGTTATCCGAGAACACCAGCAGCAGTTCATCGCTGGTATCAATACCCTGCGGCTGCAGATGCAGGCTCATCAACCATTGCTGCGGGTGCAGGCTCTGCTTCACCCACAAATATTCGATCTGTTTTGCCGCCGCTATCACCCAGCTAAAGGTCTGCGGATGCGGGAAGTGCGCCGGGCCGGAAATATCCAGCACGCCAGCAATCTGACCGTTGGGCATTTGCAGCGGCATCGCCGCACAGTACAAACCTTGATTGAGCGTCAGGAAGTGCTGATGACCTTGAATCTCGCAGCCATCATCAATCGCCAGCGCAGTGCCAATCGCATTGGTGCCACGCCCGCATTCACTCCATAAATTACCCGGCGCCAGCGCATAACGTTGGGCTTTTTCCAGCGAGGGCATATCGCCAAAGGTATTGAGCACCAAACCGGTGGCATCCGACAGAATCACCACCGATTGCTTCTCGGCGAGTTTCTGCGCCAGCTGTTTGATCACCGGCTGAGCGAACTGCTGCAGCCCGGCATTGCTGGCGAGTACATCAGCCAGTTCACCCTGGCGAACACGCGGAAAATCATCGGCGGTGCGATCGAGGCCATACAGCTGGCTACGGAACCAGGAGTCGCTTAACAGCGGATTGGCGTTAACGGCAGACGCGGATGGATTTCCCTGCATTGATGACCTCATGCCCAAGCGAAAGTGTTGCGACATTGTAGCGGGTCGGTTTCTGTACTGTTGCGATACGCAACACAGATGGTGAACTTTTCTGCATAACATGCGCAGGTCATGCCGTGCACCGTTTTTTAACTTTATGATAATGTTTATTTTTTAACAAATAATCGTCTGATGAAAAAAGCTGGCACGTCCGCTGCAATAGCTCCTCTGACAGCACGTTTTCTGGAAGGCGACTGAGCCTTCAGAATATCTGACCCTACATAAAGGAGTTTGCGATGCGTTATGCACATCCCGGTACGCCCGGCGCTTTGGTTTCATTCCAGGCGATTTACGGCAACTACATTGCGGGCAAATTCGTCGAGCCGCTCAGCGGCCAATACTTCACTAACACCTCGCCAGTGAATGGCAGCGATATCGCGCAGTTCCCGCGTTCGGATGCGCGCGATATCGATTTAGCGCTGGATGCGGCGCATCAGGCGGCCGATGCCTGGGGAAAAACCAGCGTGCAGCATCGCGCCAACATCCTGTTGCAGGTGGCGGATCGCATTGAGGCTAATCTCGAAAAACTGGCGGTAGCGGAGAGCTGGGATAACGGTAAACCGATTCGCGAAACCCTGAACGCCGATCTGCCGCTGGCGGTGGATCACTTCCGTTACTTCGCCGGTTGCCTGCGTGCGCAAGAGGGCAGCACCGCGGAGATCGATGAAACCACCGTGGCATATCACTTTCATGAACCGCTCGGCGTGGTTGGGCAAATCATTCCGTGGAACTTCCCGCTGTTAATGGCGGCGTGGAAACTGGCGCCAGCGCTGGCGGCGGGCAACTGTGTGGTGCTGAAACCGGCGGAACAGACGCCGCTCGGTATTACGCTGCTGATGGAGGTGATTGGCGATCTGTTCCCGGCTGGCGTGTTGAATGTGGTGCAGGGCTTTGGTCGTGAAGCGGGTGAAGCGCTGGCGACCAGCAAACGCATCGCCAAAATCGCTTTCACCGGTTCAACGCCGGTGGGGCGCCACATTATGGCCTGTGCTGCTGAAAACATCATTCCCTGCACCGTCGAGCTGGGCGGCAAGTCGCCGAATATCTACTTCGCTGATGTGATGGATGGCGAGGACGAGTTTATTGAGAAGGCGGTGGAAGGGTTAGTACTCGGTTTCTTCAATCAGGGTGAAGTCTGTACCTGTCCATCGCGCGCCTTGATTCATGAATCTATCTATCAACCCTTTATGGATCGCGTGATGGCCAAGGTGGCGAACATCCGTCGCGGCGATCCGCTCGATAGCGACACCATGATTGGTGCACAGGCTTCACGCCAGCAATTCGATAAAATCCTGTCGTATATCAACATCGCACGCGACGAAGGCGGGCAAATTCTCACCGGTGGCGATCGCGCCAGCATGGCCACCGAGCTGAATGATGGATTCTACATTCAGCCGACCTTAATCAAAGGAACCAACCAGATGCGCTGTTTCCAGGAGGAGATTTTTGGGCCGGTGATTGGTGTTACCACCTTTAAGGATGAGGCAGAAGCGCTCGCCATCGCCAACGAAACCCAGTTCGGTCTTGGTGCGGGCGTGTGGACGCGCGATACCAATCTGGCTTATCGCATGGGACGCGGCATCAAAGCTGGGCGCGTCTGGACCAACTGTTATCACATCTATCCCGCTCACGCGGCATTCGGCGGTTACAAGCAGTCGGGTGTAGGCCGTGAGACGCACAAAATGGCGCTCAGCGCCTATCAACAAACCAAAAATCTGCTGGTTAGCTATGGCACCGCGCCTTTGGGCCTGTTCTAAGTCCGCATCCGTTCAAATGGAGAGTGAAAGATGAATATGCAAATCAAAACCACCATGAAAGCCGCTGTTGTGAAGGCTTTTGGTGAACCGTTAGTGATTGAGCAGGTGCCGGTGCCGCAGGTCGGGCCGGGGCAGATTTTAGTGAAAATTGCGGCTACCGGCGTGTGCCATACCGATCTTCACGCGGCCGAAGGCGACTGGCCGATTAAACCCAATCCGCCGTTTATTCCGGGCCACGAAGGTGTGGGCCAGGTTGTGGCGCTCGGCGAGGGCGTTAAGCACCTGAAAATGGGCGATCGCGTCGGTGTGCCATGGCTCTATTCGGCGTGCGGTCACTGCGAACACTGTCTCGATAGCTGGGAAACGCTGTGTCTGTCGCAGCAAAATGCCGGTTACTCAGTGAATGGCAGCTTCGCGGAATACTGCCTCGCCGATGCCAACTATGTCGGCATCATTCCGGATAACGTCGATTACAACGAAATCGCGCCAATCCTCTGTGCCGGCGTCACCGTGTATAAAGGGCTGAAAATGACCGACACCAAACCCGGCGATTGGGTGGTGATTTCCGGTATTGGCGGTTTAGGGCATATGGCGGTGCAGTACGCGGTTGCCATGGGTCTGAACGTGGCGGCGGTGGATATTGATGATGAGAAACTGGCGTTCGCTAAACGTCTCGGTGCCAGCGTGGTGGCGAATGCGAAAAATGTCGATCCGGCCAAGGTGTTCCAGGAGAGTTTTGGCGGTGCGCATGGCGTGCTGGTCACGGCGGTTTCACCAAAAGCGTTCGAACAGGCGATTGGTACGCTGCGTCGTGGCGGGACCATGGTGTTGAACGGTTTGCCGCCGGGCAAGTTCGATTTGTCGATTTTCGATATGGTGTTGGACGGCATTACGGTGCGCGGTTCCATTGTGGGGACGCGCAAAGATCTGCAGGAAGCGCTGGATTTCGCCGGTCGTCACAAGGTGAAAGCCACCGTGGCGGTAGAACCGCTGACTAACATCAACGATATCTTCGCGCGGATGCACGCTGGCAAGATTGAAGGGCGCATCGTGGTGGATATGTCGCTGTAACAAAAAGCCCGACGCGATGGTCGGGCTTGTCATTTAGCAGCTGGCGAGCAGCGCTTCGAGTTCGACGCGGCTCGTCACTTTACTGTCGATTTTGATGTAGGCACTTTTCTCTTCCGGCACGATAAACACCGACGCCACACCGGGCTGCGCTTTCAAACGCTTCTCAAGGTTTGGCACCGCCAGAACCGCATCGCTGAGCATGATGCGCAAGCTGCTCACGTAAGGCGGCTCCTGCATCGACATCGCCACAAACAGCCACGCTGCCGCGACAATCGCACCGACCAGGAAGACGGTTTGGGCATCAACGTGACCGAAGATCCAACCGCCCATGCTGCCGCCAATCGCTACGCCAATGAACTGGCTGGTGGAGTAGATGCCCATCGCGGTGCCTTTGTAGCCCGGCGGCGACTCTTTACTGATCAGCGATGGCAGAATCGCTTCCATCACGTTGAAGGCGAGGAAGAACAGCTGCACGCCAATCACCAGCGTCCAGAAGTGGCCTGCCGCGCCCCACAATACGATTTCTGCAATGATGATGATCGCCACGCAGCCGACAAACACGCGCTTCATGCGGCGCTTCACTTCGGCATAGATAATGAAAGGCACCACGGCAACAAAGGCCACCAACATCGTCACCAGATAGACTTTCCAGTGCTCGGCCGCCGGTAAACCGGCTTGTTCAAACTGTCCCGGCAGCGCCACGAAGCTCGACATCAGCAGAATGTGCAGGCAGAGAATGCCGATATTCAGTTTTAACAGTTTTGGATTGGTCAATACCGCGCGGATACTGCCTTTCACCATGCCGGATTCGCGGTTCAATACGTGGTTTGGTGCGTTCGGCACCACTAATAAGGTGATGACGATGCCCAGCGTCGCGAGGATGGCGATCATCCAGAACAGCGCGTGCAAGCCGAGTGCGTGGGTGACAATCGGGCCAACTACCATCGCAATAGCAAAAGTGACGCCAAAGCTGATGCCGATAAACGCCATCGCCTTAGTGCGGTTTTGTTCACGGGTTAAATCTGACAGCAACGCCATTACCGCGGCGGCAATCGCGCCGGAGCCTTGTAACGCGCGGCCTAAAATCACGCCCCAAATGGTGTCGGAGGTGGCGGCGATAACGCTGCCGAAAACGAACAGCAGCAGCCCGCCAACGATCAGCGGCTTTCGGCCGACGCGATCGGAGAGCAGACCAAAAGGAATCTGGAAGATGGCTTGTGCCAAACCATAGATACCGATTGCGAACCCAATCAGTGTTTCACTGGCGCCCTGTAACGCCATGCCGTACGTGGTGAGTACCGGCAAGACCATAAACATTCCCAGCATGCGCAGGGAAAAAACGGTACCTAAACCCCATGTAGCGCGTAACTCTACTGGCGTCATTTTATTGTCGTTCATGTTTACCTCAAAATTATACTGCGCCCATTTTAGGCAGCAGGGCAGGGCGGGTAAAACATTTGTTCTTAAGCAGTGGTAACAAAAAGAAAGGGCGCGAAATTCGCGCCCTTTCTGGTTTTGCGGAGCTGAATTACCAGACGTAAGTCAGTAAATCTTTCGACGCTGGCGTCATGAAATCAACGGACATCATCACGCTCAGAGCGGTGATAGCGACAATCGAGAACACAAACAGTTTACGCGCCCAAACTTTATCGTTTGAGGTTTTGTAACCTGAAAGCGCCATGCCGAGCCACCACACGCTAACGGCTGCAGCCACCACCAGATATTTGTAGCCCGCGTAACCGCCAAGGGTCAGCATCAGCGTGGCAATCATGAACGCCAGGATATACAGCGTAATATGATTCTTTGCCACCGAAATGCCTTTCACCACTGGCAGAACCGGGATGTTGGCAGCCTGGTAATCTTTAAAGCGGAAGATGGCAATCGCATAGGAGTGCGGCATCTGCCACAGGCTAAAGATAGCCAGTAAAATCAACGCGCCAGCATCAAACTGGTTGGTCACTGCGCAGTAGCCAATCACCGGCGGCGCAGCGCCAGAGAGACTACCAATCAGCGTGCCGTAGACAGAGTTACGCTTCATATAGAGGCTATAAACGCCTACGTAAACCACGAAGCCCATCACCGCCAGCCACATGGCCAGCGGGTTAGCGCCGAAATACAGCAACGCAAAGCCAGCAATACCCAATGCGGTTGCATAAACCAGGCTTACTTTCGCCGAGATCAGGCCTTTGACCAGAACACGGTTCCGCGTTCTCTCCATTTTGATGTCGATATCGCGGTCAATCACGTTGTTGAAAACACAACCTGATGCGACAACCAGCGATACGCCAACCAGCGAGGCGAGAAACAGGGTGTAATCAATGCTGCCTTTCGAAGCCAGCAGGAATCCACCGATCACAGAAATTAAATTGCCGAAAATAATTCCTGGTTTTGTTACTTGCAGGTATTGCTTAATCATTACGCGACTCTTTAGTGGGCCATCATGTTGTAGTTGAGGTTCCACATAATCCACAGTGAGCCTACGACAACAATCAAGATGATGAGTGCTGAGAAGACAATGGCCACCATGTTCCAGCCACCTTCTGATTTGCTGTCTAAGTGCAGGAAGTAGACCAGGTGAACCAGCACCTGAACTACCGCACACACCAGAACCACACCCAGAATAGTGCCGTGTGAAGCGCCGCCATCCATGACCATCCAGAACGGAATACCGGTCAGGATGATAGAGAGGACGAAGCCAATCATGTAAGACTTCACGCTACCGTGAGAAGCGCCATGTTCGTTAACAGAATGACTCATTACATGGCTCCCATCAGGTAGACAACGGTGAATACGCAGATCCAAACCACATCCAGGAAGTGCCAGAACAAGCTCAGGCACATGATACGAGTGCGGTTGGTTGCAGTCAGACCACGTTTAGAAATCTGGAACATCATCACTGCCATCCAGATCAGGCCAGAGGTCACGTGCAGACCGTGCGTGCCGACCAGCGTAAAGAACGCTGACAGGAAGCCGCTGCGATCAGGACCGAAGCCTTCTTTGATCAGGTGATGGAATTCATAGATTTCCATGCCGATAAAGCCAGCACCGAACAGGAAGGTCAACGCTAACCAGCTGATGACCGAGCCCTTGTTCTGGTTGTTCATCGCAATCACTGCCATACCATAGGTAATGGAGCTGAGCAGCAGCAGCGCGGTTTCGACCAGAACGAACGGCAGTTCGAAGATGTCTTTACCTGCCGGGCCACCGGCAGTGTTATTGACCATAACTGCATAGGTCGCAAACAGGGTTGCGAAGATAATGCAGTCACTCATCAGGTAGATCCAGAAGCCAAAGACTTTATTGGCTCCTGCATCGTGATGCCCATGCTCCGCATGGGCGTCGTGGTGGTGTTTTGCAGTTTCAGTTGACATTATTTCAGACCTGCTTTGCTGATTTCGTCAAAGTGCTTCTTCTCGATCTGCTCGACTTCAGCAACCGGTACGTAGTAATCCACGTCTTCATCGAAGCTCTTCACAATCCAGGTGACGATAGTGCCCACGAAGGTGAGGCCAGCCAGCCACCAGATATGCCAGATCATGGCGAAACCGAATACAGTCATCAGAGCCGCGATAACAACAGCTGCGCCACTGTTTTTCGGCATATGAATTTCTTCATATTTTTCTGGCTGCTTGTACGCTTCGCCTTTCTCTTTCATTTCCCAGAACGCATCGCGCTCATGGATATGCGGGATAACAGCAAAGTTGTAGAACGGCGGCGGTGAAGAGGTTGCCCACTCCAGCGTACGTCCACCCCATGGGTCACCGGTCAGATCACGGTTCTGGTCGCGATCACGTACAGAAACGTAGAACTGGGTAACCTGGCACAGGATACCGCAAGCGATCAGCGCCGCACCGCCTGCTGCAACCACCAGCAGTGAGTGGAACTGAGGATCGATGTCCTGGCTGATACGACGCGTCATGCCCATGAAGCCCAGCGCATACAGCGGCATGAATGCCACGAAGAAGCCGATGATCCAGAACCAGAACGCGCGGATACCCCATTTTTCATTCAGCGTGAAGCCGAACGCTTTCGGGAACCAGTAGGTCACGCCAGCCATACAACCGAACACCACACCACCGATAATCACGTTATGGAAGTGGGCGATCAGGAACAGGCTGTTGTGCAGAATGAAGTCCGCACCTGGAACCGCCAGCAGAACACCTGTCATACCACCAATAGAGAAGGTAACCAGGAAGCCGATGGTCCACAGCATCGCTGAGTGGAACTCAACGCGACCCTGATACATGGTGAACAGCCAGTTGAAGATTTTCACGCCGGTCGGGATAGCGATGATCATCGTCATGATACCGAAGAAGGCGTTTACGTTCGCGCCCGCACCCATGGTGAAGAAGTGGTGCAGCCAAACGATGAACGACAGAACGGTAATCGCGATGGTCGCCCACACCAGAGAGGTATAACCGAACAGACGCTTTTTAGAGAAGGTCGCCGTGACTTCAGCGAAGACACCAAACACCGGCAGAACCAGGATGTACACTTCCGGGTGACCCCAGACCCAAATCAGGTTGACGTACATCATCATGTTACCGCCCATTTCATTGGTGAAGAAATGGAAGCCAAGGTAACGGTCAAGCGTCAACAGTGCCAGCGTAACGGTCAGTACCGGGAACGCAGCGATGATCAGGACGTTAGTACACAGTGATGCCCAGGTGAATACCGGCATTTTGAACAGGTCCATGCCCGGCGCACGCATCTTCAGAATGGTAACGAAGAAGTTGATACCGGTCAGTGTCGTACCGATACCGGACAGCTGGAGACTCCAGATCCAGTAATCGACCCCGACGCCAGGACTGTACTCCGCACCCGAAAGCGGCGGATAAGCCAACCAGCCGGTCTGTGCGAACTCGCCCACACCCAGAGAGATGTTCACCAGGATCACACCGATCGCGGTAAACCAGAAGCTCAGGTTGTTCAGGAACGGGAAGGCAACGTCACGAGCACCGATTTGCAGCGGTACCGCGATGTTCATCAGACCTACCACGAACGGCATCGCCACGAAGAAGATCATGATCACGCCGTGAGCGGTGAAGATCTGGTCGTAGTGGTGCGGCGGTAGTATGCCGGCTTCCCCAGCGGAAGCCATCACTTGTTGGGTACGCATCATTACCGCATCGGCAAAGCCGCGCAGCAACATGACGAAAGCCATGATGATGTACATGATACCCAGTTTTTTGTGGTCAATGGAGGTGAACCATTCTGACCACAGGTACTGCCACTTACCAAAGTAGGTAATCGCAGCAACCAGCGCCAGACCACCTAAGATGATAGCGGCGACCGTAACCACGATAATGGGTTCGTGGTATGGCACTGCATCCAGTGTTAATTTTCCGAACATCGTATTATTCCTCGGCTCCCGCGGAAGCGGCGTGACTCATGTCCATGCCTTTATGTTCTGGCATGTCCATCTTCCCGTGGCTCATCATGAACTTATCAATCACTTGCTTGAACAGTTCTGGATTTGCCGTTGAGAAATATTCCACCGGGTGATTTTCGCTTGGCGTAGCCAGTTTCTCGAAATCATCCATGGTGTTCAGCGCGTTAGGTGCCGCTTTAACTTTGGCAACCCACTGCTGGAATTCCGCATCGTCTTTAGTTGCAATGGCTTTGAACTTCATGCCAGAGAAACCACGACCACTGAAGTTCGCAGAGATACCGTCAAATGTTCCTGGCTCGTTGGCGATCAGATGCAATTTGGTCTGCATACCGGCCATCGCATAGATCTGGCTGCCGAGAGTAGGAATAAAGAAGGAGTTCATCACGGAGTTGGAGGTGATCTTGAAGTTCACCGGAGTGTTTGCCGGGAAGGCAATCTGGTTGACGGTTGCAATACCCTGTTCCGGGTAAATGAACAGCCATTTCCAGTCCAGTGCCACTACGTCGATCTCAACCGGTTTAACGTCAGAAACCAGCGGTTTGCTCGGCTCCAGCGCGTGGGTTGATTTCCAGGTCAAAACGCCGAGGAAGATAATGATCAGGATCGGAATGGTCCAGACCACGGCTTCCACTTTGTTTGAGTGTGACCAGTTAGGGCTATATGTTGCGTTAGTATTGGTTGCCCGATATTTCCAGGCAAAGAATACTGCCATGAAGACTGCCGGGATAACTACGATCATCATCAAGCCGAAAGCTGTCAGAATCAACGAACGTTGCTCCAGTGCAATCTGTCCTTTGGGATTTAACAACGCACTATCGCAGCCACTGAGTAATACAGCGCCTGCAATTAATGACAAAATCCCCAAACTTTTATTGTATTTACTGAGTCTCATTTAACGACCTCAATGACAAAGGGCTCTATTGTCGTTTAAGTGTGCGCGCATTTTACGGGAAGGTTTATGCAGTGTAAACCAGCTTAAGGATGTGTCAGAAGGCTGTTGACACCTTTTGCTAAGGGTGTCACAGATGTTACGCAGGGTGACAAATTATTAACTGCGACAAGCAGTTGGCATCAATATAACAAAAACCAATGGTAGAAACCGCAGAAAAATCAGGGAAAGTATAAACCGTACTCTTAATACTCATTTATTTAACATTTCTGCATCATTTCGGCGATGACTTTTATACAAAGTAATTGCGCACCGGATTTAAATATTCGCTCGCAGTTGTTAATTTAATGTTTCTAATTCGCTTTAAAAAAAATGCTATTGGGAAAATGAGCAACTGATATTTTTACCCCATTATTTCGTTATGAAAATTGGCTTACTCAACCCAGATTTTCCCGCGCCGCTTTTTTTAATGCCAAACTATCCAAAATAACACCGAGTGCGACCGCCAACAGCGCAAATGCCATGCCGGCTTCAAACATTGGCGTAAGTAGCGCATCAATCTGCACAACGCCGCTGGCGTTAAGGGCTAAGGCCAGTAACCACAAGGCCAGTAAGCCGCAGCCGATGCTAAACAGACGCACCGTCCAGCGGTAACCTTGCGGCCACAAGCTGCGCATCACAAACTCTCCGCTTTGCTGCATGCTATGCAAAGTGCCGCGACACAGCCATAACAGCAGTAATCCCGGTACGCCAGCAAACACGGTGAAGGCATAGAAGGTCGGCCAGCCCCACATTTCGACCAGCCAACCGGCGGCGGGACCGACGTAAACGCGGCCCACGGCGGAGAGGGCAGAGAGCAGTGCGAACTGCGTCGCCGAGAAGGATTTGTTGCACAGAGTCATCAACAACGCGACAAAGGCCGCGGTGCCCATGCCGCCGCACAGGTTTTCAATGAAGACCGCGCTGGCCATGCTCCACAAGTGCGGTGGCGTTACCGCCAGCAACCAGTAAGCAAAATTCGACACTGCTTGCAGCACGCCAAAAATCATCAGGGCGCGGAACAAACTCAGGCGCTGCATCAGCACGCCGCCATACAGCGCACCAATAATGGTGGCCAATAAACCCAGCGTTTTGTTAACCAGACCGACATCGCCCGCGCTAAAGCCGACGCCGCGAATCAGGAAGGTGGTGGTGAGCGAGGCGGCAAATGCATCGCCAAGCTTGTAAAGGATAATCAGCGTGATCAGCAGCCAGGCATTGTTGCGCTGGAAGAAGTCTTTCAGCGGGAATGTCACGGCCTGGCGCAGCGAGTGCGGTTCGCGCGCCGGCGTCACCGGTTCTTTCGCCAGCAACGTGGCGATCAGGCCCGGCACCATCAGCAGCGCCATTAGCCAGTAAGTGGCTTGCCAGCCGAGGTAGCGATCCGCAATCCACAGCGCCAGTCCGCCTGAAATCAACATTGCCAGACGATAGCCCAGCACGGTGATTGCCGCGCCGCCGCCGCGCTCTTCCGGCGGAAGCACATCGGTTTTCCAGGCATCGAACACGATATCCTGCGAAGCCGAACAGAAAGCAACCAGCACCGCCAGCGCGGCCAGCAGCGTTAAGTCACGCGAAGGCTGCATTAAGCCCATGGCGATAATGCCGCCAATAAGCGTCAGCTGCGTGACCAGCAGCCAGCCACGACGGCGGCCAAGAAACGGTGGCGTATAGCGATCCATCATTGGCGACCACAGGAACTTAAATACGTAAGCCTGACCGACAAGGGAGAAGAAACCGATGGTTTTCAGGTCAACATTCTCTACCGTCATCCACGCTTGTAACGTCCCGGCGGTTAACGCCAGCGGTAAGCCTGAGGCAAAACCCAGCAGCAGCAATACCGCCGCATTACGTTGAGTAAAAATACGCAGATAGTGAGATGTCATAGCCAACCTGAAATGAAGCCCGGCTGAGAGTAGCCGGGCAAAATACTGCGGAAATTAGCGGGCGTTCTGCTTAATGAAATTGTGAACGCTGGTGTCCTGCGCCATATCAGCAATCACGTCACTCAGGGTTGAGTTAACCGCGTTGGTGATCTTCGCGTTGGTGGCGGTAAACGCGCCTTCTACGCTGTAAGTCTGGCGATAGTTTTTCACCTGCTTGTTACCGTTTTTCGCGGTGGCGATGATGGAGATATCCGCCTTGGTGGTAATGCTGTAGCGCACATTGCCTTGGGTCACATCCGCATACAGACCATTCACCACGATCTGCAGATCAACGGCACCGCTCGGGCCGATCATGTAGCCGCGTGACGTCATCTGCTTCTCTAACACTTCCTGCAGCAGGAAGCGCAGATCGCGTGATGGTGTCAGCGTGATCAACTGACCATCGCGGTTTACTTTGGCCAGCGCCTGATCGGAACGTTGATCGGCACCGTTAACGCTGATGGTGACGCCCATCAGGCTTGGATCTTGCTGCGGTAATTGAATCTTCGGTTGAATATCCAATGTGGTGTTGTTGCTGGCACAGCCGGCCAAAATAAAAGCAGCCAGCAGAGGGAATAACAGTTTTTTCAACATACTCATTCTCG
This sequence comes from Pantoea sp. DY-5, assembly GCF_019795955.1. NCBI lineage: Bacteria > Pseudomonadati > Pseudomonadota > Gammaproteobacteria > Enterobacterales > Erwiniaceae > Pantoea > Pantoea sp. DY-5. The sequence goes on along the minus strand of NZ_JAIMIE010000001.1, from coordinate 1,554,646 downwards.
TTAGCATATGGGTTGGTTTGCAAAACTGCGGCCATCATAGCATTGCGCAGCGGTGAAAAAAGCCCCGGGCCAATGGAAATTGATTGTAAAGGCTTTTTTCGGACAGGATGAAACGCCAGCCAGTTGACCTGAGAGATAAGCGAGTTACTATGCGCAGCGCTGGCGGATTTATTTACGGTCAACCTGCGGAAGCGGTGAAAAACCTACTAATATTTAAACAGATGGGCACAGCGCTCGCCGGAAAGGAGTGTTAATCATGATTCGCGAACAAATAGAAGAAAAGTTGCGTAACGCTTTCGAGCCTGCACATCTTGAAGTGCATGATGAAAGCTACCGTCATAACGTGCCCGCCGGTTCTGAAAGTCACTTTAAAGTGGTGATTGTCAGCGATCGATTTACCGGTCAGCGCTTTCTGCAACGTCATCGCGCTATTTATGGCGAACTGGCAACCGAATTAGCGGGCAGCGTACACGCGCTGGCACTGCATACCTACACGCAAAAAGAGTGGGATGGATTGCAGGATACGGTTTTGGCCTCGCCGAATTGTCGCGGCGCGGGAACGCTCGCCTGAATTCCCTTTTTACTCATCCTTAAAAACGGCCTGCGGGCCGTTTTCTTTTCATTTATTACACTCAAACGCGATCTACGGCGCAAAAAAGCAGCAAGACCGCTAAAAAGTGGTGAGTTTGCAGCCTCGACTCATTCCAGCGATGCCGCTATAATGCTGCGTCTATTTTTCCGGAATGTCTTCGGGACGCTTCTGGTGACAGGGATTTGGTTCTGCCTGCAGAGGCCGTCCCGGTTGTTGGATACGGCGCATTTTATGTGTGGTGTCTGAAGTTGACCGAGCACGTGATTTTTTGAGGTAACAAGATGACAGTTTCAGTAGAAACCACTCAGGGTCTGGGCCGTCGCATTTCGATTACTGTTGCAGCTGACAGCATCGAAAGCGCAGTGAAGAAAGAACTGGTGGAAGTGGCTAAGAAAGTCCGTATCGACGGTTTCCGTAAAGGCAAAGTGCCGGCACACATCATTTCTCAGCGCTACGGTGCTTCTGTTCGCCAGGACGTACTGGGCGAGCTGATGACGCGCAACTTCGTTGACGCCATCATCAAAGAGAAAATCAATCCGGCTGGCGCACCAAACTATGTGCCGGGCGAATATAAAGAAGGCGAAGACTTCACCTACGCGGTTGAGTTCGAAGTGTATCCAGAAGTTGAGCTTAAAGGCCTGGACGCAATCGAAGTTGAGAAGCCAGTGGTAGAAGTGACTGACGCTGACGTTGATACCATGCTGGAAACCCTGCAGAAGCAGCAGGCGACCTGGAAAGAGAGCGATGCCGCAGCGACAGCTGAAGATCGCGCGACCATCGACTTCAGCGGTTCTGTTGACGGCGAAGAGTTTGAAGGCGGCAAAGCCTCTGACTTCGTGCTGGCAATGGGCCAGGGCCGTATGATCCCTGGGTTCGAAGAGGGCGTTGTTGGCCACAAAGCCGGCGAAACCTTCACTATCGACGTGAAATTCCCAGACGATTACCATGCAGAAAACCTGAAAGGGAAAGATGCGAAGTTCGAAATCGTGCTGAAGAAAGTTGAAACTCGCGAACTGCCAGAGCTGACTGAAGAGTTCATCAAGCGCTTTGGCGTGGAAGATGGTTCAGTTGCCGGTCTGCGTGCTGAAGTGCGTAAGAACATGGATCGCGAGCTGAAAGGTGCTATCCGTAACCGCGTCAAGACGCAGGCAATCGACGGTCTGGTTAACGCCAACGACATCGATGTTCCGGTTGCGCTGATCGACAGCGAAATTGACGTTCTGCGTCGTCAGGCTGCACAGCGTTTTGGTGGCAACGAGAAGCAAGCGCTGGAACTGCCACGCGAACTGTTCGAAGAGCAGGCTAAACGTCGCGTCGTTGTGGGTCTGCTGTTGGGCGAAGTGATTCGTATCAACGAACTGCAGGCTGACGAAGATCGCGTTAAAACGCTGATCGAAGAGATGGCTTCTGCGTACGAAGATCCGCAGGAAGTGATCGAGTTCTACAGCAAGAACAGCGAGCTGATGAACAACATGCGGAACGTGGCTCTGGAAGAGCAAGCGGTTGAAGCGGTACTGGCGAAAGCGAAAGTGACCGATAAAGCCACTAACTTCCAGGAACTGATGAACCAGACCTCTGCGGCCTGATTCATTCGTTAACCGTTAGTGCTGAGCCCGTGACTGAAAAGTCGCGGGCTTTTTCGTTTCTGGCGCCAAATACACCGATTTGCCCTCTATTTGCTTAATTAATCGGCAAATTATCCGCTAAGCTCTTTTTCCGTGTTAGCGAATGGGCAAAAGGTTGTTATGCTTGAAACAACTGGGCAGCATCCCCAGATACAGGGAGAATGCATGAAAACAGTGAGACTGACTGATTAACCGTCTTGTTACTGCGGAGTGAGACTGCAGCGCATAGTTTTCCCGGCGCGCCTCACGTAAAATCGGTACAGAATGTTGCCAATGAAATTTATCAGGAGACGGTAATGTCATACAGTGGCGATCGTGAATTTACTGCACCGCACATGGCGCTGGTGCCAATGGTGGTCGAACAAACCTCGCGCGGCGAGCGTTCTTACGACATCTACTCTCGCCTGCTCAAAGAGCGTGTGATCTTCCTGACTGGTCAGGTTGAAGATCATATGGCTAACCTGATCGTGGCGCAGATGCTGTTTCTGGAAGCTGAGAATCCTGAAAAAGACATTTACCTCTACATTAACTCGCCAGGCGGCGTGATTACTGCTGGGATGTCGATTTATGACACAATGAAGTTTATCAAGCCGGATGTCAGCACCATCTGTATGGGTCAGGCTTGTTCAATGGGTGCGTTCCTGCTGACAGCAGGCACCAAAGGCAAACGCTTCTGCCTGCCTAATTCACGTGTGATGATTCATCAGCCGTTGGGCGGCTATCAGGGCCAGGCGACGGATATCGAAATCCATGCGCGCGAAATCCTGAAAGTGAAGCAGCGCATGAATGAGCTGATGGCTGAGCACACTGGCAAATCGCTGGAAGAGATTGAACGCGACACTGAGCGCGATCGTTTCCTCTCTGCGGGCGAAGCGGTTGAGTACGGTTTGGTTGACTCAATCCTGACGCATCGCCAATAAGACACATCTGTCTGCCCCTTACGCTATAGTTAACGGGGAGCAGGCAGATGGGTTGAATGCATATCGGCCGTTGATGTACGGCCAGCGCCGTACAACAAATTTGGTCTGAGAAAGAAAAGAGGTTAGCTGATGACAGATAAGCGCAAAGACGGTTCAGGTAAGTTGCTGTACTGCTCTTTCTGCGGCAAAAGCCAGCATGAAGTCCGTAAGCTAATTGCCGGGCCGTCAGTGTACATTTGCGATGAGTGCGTTGATCTTTGCAACGACATCATTCGCGAAGAGATTAAGGAAGTTGCGCCGCACCGCGAGCGTAGCTCACTGCCGACGCCGCATGAAATCCGCCATCACCTTGATGACTATGTTATTGGTCAGGAAAGGGCGAAGAAAGTGCTGGCAGTAGCGGTGTATAACCACTACAAACGCCTGCGCAATGGCGATACCAGCAACGGTATTGAACTGGGCAAAAGTAACATTTTGCTTATCGGTCCAACCGGTAGCGGTAAAACACTGTTGGCCGAAACGCTGGCGCGCTTGCTGGATGTGCCCTTCACGATGGCGGATGCCACCACGCTGACCGAAGCGGGTTATGTGGGTGAAGACGTTGAAAACATCATCCAGAAGCTGCTGCAGAAGTGTGATTACGACGTGCAGAAAGCGCAGCGCGGCATTGTCTACATCGATGAAATCGACAAGATTTCTCGTAAGTCTGACAACCCGTCGATCACCCGTGACGTCTCGGGCGAAGGCGTACAGCAAGCGCTGTTGAAACTGATTGAAGGCACCGTGGCTGCCGTACCGCCGCAGGGCGGACGTAAACATCCGCAGCAGGAGTTCTTGCAGGTTGATACCTCCAAGATTCTGTTTATCTGTGGTGGCGCATTCGCCGGTCTCGACAAGGTGATCTCCCAGCGTGTTGAAACCGGGTCCGGCATCGGCTTCGGTGCAACCGTGAAGGGCAAATCCCAGAAGGCGAGTGAAGGCGAATTACTGTCTCAGGTTGAGCCAGAAGATTTGATCAAGTTTGGCCTGATTCCTGAGTTCATCGGTCGTTTGCCGGTTGTGGCAACGCTGAGCGAACTGAGTGAAGAAGCGCTGATTCAGATCCTGCGTGAGCCGAAGAATGCGCTGACCAAACAGTATCAGGCGCTGTTCAATCTGGAAGGCGTAGAACTGGAATTCCGCGACGAAGCCTTAACGGCAATCGCTAAAAAAGCGATGTCACGTAAAACCGGTGCGCGTGGTCTGCGTTCTATCGTTGAAGGTGCGTTACTTGAAACTATGTACGACCTGCCTTCGATGGATGACGTTGAAAAAGTGGTGATTGATGAATCAGTCATTGAAGGTCAATCCGAGCCGATGTTGATTTATGGAAAGCATGAAGCCCAGGCTTCTGGTGAATAAATAAACAATTGCACCACGTTGTTATCTTAAAAAAGGGGAAAAATCTTTCCCCTTTTGTTTTTCTCTCGCCAGTGACATTGAATGTCGTACAAGCATCCCCATATACTCAATATCCTGTGGGTTTAACTGCAAAACCTCTATTGCGCGGTACCCATCACCTGGCGGACATTAAACTAAGAGAGAGCTCTATGAATCCTGAGCGTTCTGAACGCATTGAAATCCCCGTGTTGCCGTTGCGCGACGTGGTGGTTTATCCGCACATGGTAATTCCGTTGTTTGTTGGCCGGGAAAAATCGATTCGGTGCCTCGAAGCCGCGATGGATCATGATAAAAAGATCATGCTGGTTGCACAGAAAGAGGCTTCAACGGATGAACCTGGCATTAACGATCTCTTCTCAGTAGGGACCGTCGCTTCTGTATTGCAGATGCTGAAACTTCCAGATGGCACGGTAAAAGTGCTGGTCGAAGGTTTACAACGCGCGCACATCACCACGCTGGCTGACAATGGCGACCATTTTGTTGCCCAGGCCGAATACCTTGTCTCGCCAGAAATTGAAGAGCGCGAGCAGGAAGTGCTGGTGCGCACGGCCATTAACCAGTTTGAAGGCTACATCAAGCTCAATAAAAAAATCCCACCTGAGGTCTTAACCTCCCTCAACAGCATCGACGATGCGGCTCGTCTGGCCGATACCGTCGCAGCGCATATGCCGCTGAAACTGGCTGATAAACAGTCCGTGCTGGAGATGTCCGACGTCAATGAACGTCTGGAATATCTGATGGCGATGATGGAATCAGAAATTGATCTGCTGCAGGTTGAGAAGCGCATTCGCAACCGCGTTAAAAAGCAGATGGAAAAAAGCCAGCGTGAGTACTATCTGAATGAGCAAATGAAAGCCATTCAGAAAGAGCTGGGCGAAATGGATGATGCGCCGGATGAGTACGAGGCGCTGAAACGTAAGATTGAAGCGGCCAAAATGCCGACCGAAGCGCGTGAAAAAGCCGAAGCTGAGCTGCAGAAGCTGAAGATGATGTCGCCGATGTCTGCAGAAGCGACCGTGGTGCGTGGCTACATCGACTGGATGGTTCAGGTTCCGTGGGTGGCGCGCAGCAAGGTGAAGAAAGACCTGCGTAAAGCGCAGGAAACGCTGGATATCGACCATTACGGTCTGGAGCGCGTCAAAGATCGCATCCTTGAGTATCTTGCGGTGCAAAGTCGCGTTAGCAAAATCAAAGGCCCAATTCTGTGCCTCGTTGGACCGCCGGGCGTGGGTAAAACCTCGCTGGGACAGTCGATTGCTAAGGCCACCGGACGTAAATACGTGCGTATGGCGCTGGGTGGCGTGCGTGATGAAGCGGAAATCCGCGGACATCGTCGTACCTACATTGGTTCTATGCCTGGCAAGTTGATCCAGAAAATGGCGAAAGTGGGCGTCAAAAACCCGCTGTTCCTGCTGGATGAGATCGACAAAATGTCTTCTGACATGCGTGGCGATCCGGCTTCAGCGCTGCTTGAGGTGCTGGATCCTGAGCAGAACATCGCGTTTAACGATCACTATTTGGAAGTGGATTACGATCTCTCTGACGTTATGTTCGTGGCGACCTCAAACTCCATGAACATCCCAGCACCGTTGCTTGACCGTATGGAAGTGATTCGTCTCTCCGGTTACACCGAAGATGAAAAGCTGAACATCGCGAAGCAACATTTGTTGCCGAAGCAGATTGAACGTAATGCGCTGAAAGAGAAAGAGATCACCGTCGACGACAGCGCGATTGTTGGCATCATCCGCTACTACACGCGTGAAGCGGGCGTGCGTAGTCTGGAGCGCGAACTTTCCAAGCTGTGCCGTAAAGCAGTGAAAGCGCTGCTGATGGATAAGTCGAAAAAGCACATCGTGATCAATGGCGACAACCTCAAGGATTTCCTTGGCGTGCAGCGCTTTGATTATGGTCGCGCAGAGAGCGAAAGCCGTGTGGGTCAGGTGACCGGCCTGGCGTGGACGGAAGTGGGCGGCGATCTGCTGACCATTGAAACCGCCTGCGTACCAGGTAAAGGCAAGCTGACTTACACCGGTTCGCTGGGCGAAGTGATGCAGGAATCGATTCAGGCCGCGCTGACTGTGGTGCGCGCGCGTGCAGAGAAACTGGGCATCAACGGTGATTTCTACGAGAAACGCGACATCCACGTGCACGTACCAGAAGGTGCGACGCCGAAAGATGGCCCGAGCGCCGGTATCGCCATGTGCACCGCGCTGGTCTCATGCTTAACCGGCAACCCGGTGCGTTCTGATGTCGCAATGACCGGTGAAATCACCCTGCGTGGTCTGGTTCTGCCGATTGGTGGCCTGAAAGAGAAGTTGCTGGCGGCACACCGTGGCGGTATCAAAACCGTGCTGATCCCGGACGAAAACAAGCGCGATCTGGAGGATATTCCCCAGAACGTGATTGCCGATCTGGAGATTCATCCGGTGAAGCGTATTGAAGAAGTGCTGAACCTGGCACTGGAAAATGCGCCTTACGGCATGCAGGTTGCGACCGCAAAATAGTGATTAGCGGCATAAACCGCTAAAAAGCGAAGCTGGCAGGCAAAATGGTGCTTGCCAGCTTTTTTTTGTGCCGCTAACTTAGTGGGCTGCTGGATCAACGATTAAGATGAATACCGTTGTTTCAGCTCCACAGGCTTGATATAACTTGCTGCGCGTTCGCACCGGGCGGGAAGCGCGGGTGCGATGTGAATAATAAAAGAGGGGATGAAGAGAGTGAATAAGTCACAGTTGATCGACAAAATTGCTGCAGATGCTGACATTTCTAAAGCGGCAGCGGGACGTGTTTTAGATGCATTCATGGACTCCGTTACCGAAGCTCTGAAGGGCGGTGATGAAGTGGCACTGGTTGGTTTCGGTACTTTCTCTGTACGTGAGCGTGCAGCTCGCACAGGCCGTAACCCACAAACGGGTAAAGAGCTCACCATTCCGGCTGGTAAAGTTCCGGGCTTCCGTGCTGGTAAAGCACTGAAAGATTCCGTCAATTAATGACCGCTGATACATCCATTGAAGCATTTTCTTCCGTGGATTGAGGACGCAAAAGCCGTTCTCATGTAACATACGGGCACATCATTTTTGATGTGCCTTTTTTATTCTTGATGCGCGGCGATAGCCTTTGGTTGTTGTCTCCGCATGGTTGCCAACTGCCAGCCTGAACAGCAGTTGCACGATGATGACATCGTGTTAGAGCTTTACATTCACACTACAGCGGAGTGTTGTCATACCATGATGGACAATTTACGCGCGGCGTCGAATCATGTCGTGCTCAAGATTATTCTGGGATTGATCATCCTGTCTTTCGTACTCACCGGGGTGGGCAACTACCTGATCGGTGGCGGCGGTGATTATGCTGCCAAAGTTAACGGCCACGAGATCAGCCGTGCAGAGCTGGAGCAGGGTTATAACAACGAGCGCAATCGTCAGCAGCAGATGCTGGGCGATCAGTTCTCGCAGTTAGCCAGCAACGAAGGCTACATGCAGCAGATGCGCCAGCAGGCGCTGTCGCAGTTGATCGATCAGGCGTTACTTGATCAGTACATCAAAGATCTGCACATCGGCATCAGCGATGATCAGGTGAAACAGGCGATCTTCAATCAGAAAGCTTTCCAGACCAACGGTAAATTCGACAACGCCAAATACAGCGGCCTGATCACCAGCATGGGCTTCACGGCTGATCAGTATGCCGAAGCGCTGCGCAAGCAGCTGGCGACGCAGCAGCTGATTAACGCAATTGCTAACACCGATTTCATGTTAAAAGGCGAAACCAGCAAACTCGTGGATCTGGTGTCGCAGCAGCGTGAAGTGCGTCAGGCGGTGATTGATGTCAACGCGCTGGCGGCTAAGCAGACGGTCAGCGACGACGAAGTCAGCCAATATTACCAGCAGCACCAGAATAGCTTCATGGCGCCTGAGCAGTTCCGCGTGAGCTACATCAAAATGGATGCCGCTAGCATGCAGGAAACGGCCAGCGAAGCGGACATTCAGAGCTGGTACGATCAACACAAAGCGGATTACTCACAGCCGCAGCGTAATCGCTACAGCGTGATCCAGACCAAGACGGAAGCTGACGCTAACGCCGTGGTTGACGCGCTGAAGAAAGGCGAAGATTTCGCTGCGCTGGCAAAAAGCAAATCCATCGACCCAATCTCAGCCCGCAAAGGGGGTGACATGGGTTGGCTGGAGCCGAGCACTACGCCAGACGAGCTGAAAAACGCCAATCTGACGCAGAAAGGCCAGCTTTCCGGCGCTATCAAATCGTCGGTTGGCTTCCTGGTCGTGCGTCTGGATGATATCCAGCCGGAGCAGGTTAAGCCGTTGGCCGATGTTCATGACATCGTTGCCGATAAAGTGAAACAAGAGAAAGCGGTTGATGGCTTCTACAAAATTCAGCAGAAAGTCAGCGAAGCAGCTAGCAACGACAACGAATCGTTGGCGGGTGCCGCGCAAGCTTCCGGCTTGAAAGTGGTAGAGACCAATTGGATCACCCGCGATAACCTGCCAGACGAGTTGAATTTCGATCAGGTTAAACAGGCGATCTTCAACGGTGGTTTAGTGGGCCAGAATGGTGCGCCGGGTAACAACTCCGACATCATCTCTGTGGATGGCGATCGTGCCTTTGTCCTGCGTATCAGCGAGCACAAACCGGAAGCGGTGAAGCCGCTGGATCAGGTAAAAGCGCAGATCGTAGACTCGCTGAAGCATGATAAAGCGACGCAGCAGGCGAAAGCACAAGCAGACAAGCTGCTGGCCGATTTGAAAGCCGGTAAAGCGGATGCACTGAAGGCTGCAGGCCTGACGCTCAGCGCCAGCAAATCGTTCGATCGCAACGCGCAGGATCCTGTTGCTCAGTCGGCCTTCAATCTGCCACAACCTGCCGACAATAAACCGTCGTGGGGCGTGAGTGAAGATATGCAGGGCAATGTGGTGCTGATCGCGCTGGATAAAGTCAGCGCGGGCAACATGCCGCAGGCGCAGATCGATGAGATGGTAAAAGGCGTAACGCAGAATAACGCGCAAATCGCCTTTGAAGCGCTGCTGGAAAACCTGCGTAAAGAGGCGAAGATTAAGTACGGCGCCGCAGCACAAAACCAGTAAGCCTCACAAAAAAAGTTAAATCACTGCAATATCCGAAAGGCCGCTTATGCGGCCTTTTCCATTTCTGAAATTGCCCTTTTGAGCGTTGAATTGTGCTGTGACACCCTGCTGTTGCTGTCAAACACAAGGAGAAACACAGCATGGTGAAATCAACGTTTCAAGCCCTATGCATTACGCTGGCGCTGGGCGGCGCAGTTTATACCACCGGACTGGCGGCTGCCGAAAGTCCCAGTGAAACGCAGGCGACGCAAGTCTCCACGCCACAGGAAGGACAGGTCAGCATCAATTCAGCCACCGCCGAACAACTGGCGGCGGGTATGAACGGTATCGGGCTGAAGAAAGCGCAGGCGATTGTCAGTTATCGCGAACAATACGGCCCGTTTACCGCTATTGAACAACTCAAGGAGGTACCGGGTATCGGTAGCGCACTTATTGAGCGCAACAGCGCCCGGCTTAAACTGTGAAGCGTCTCGCGACTTTGAAGGATTGAAAAAGCCCGGATTCAGGCTGTGCTATGCTCAACAGGTCTTACCAGTTGTCATTCTCAGCCTGAACAAGGAGCAATAATGCAAACCACAATTAAAGTGCGCGGTTACCATCTGGATGTTTATCAGCACGTGAATAACGCGCGCTATCTGGAATTTCTGGAGGAGGCGCGCTGGCAGTGGCTGGAGGATGTCGATGCGTTTCATTGGCTGATGGAGCAGCAACTGGCGTTTGTGGTGGTGAATATCAACATCAACTATCGTCGTCCGGCGGTATTGGGCGACGTACTGAATATTGAAAGTGAAGTGTCACAGCTCAGCGGTAAAAGCGGCATCATTGCGCAGCGTGTCCTGCTGGCGAGTGATAATTCGGTGGTAGCCGATGCAGCGCTGACCTTTGTCTGTATTGATCTGCGTACGCAAAAAGCGGTGCCGATGGAAGGTGAGTTGCGCGAGCGTCTGGCGTCACTGATGGTCGAAAATGAATAACTGGCGCCAATGACGCCAGTTTACTCTGCGGCCTGAATCAGTTGAGGCCGCTTTTTTCTTTCATCGCTGCCATCACCGCCGAGGCGTTCGCCTGATAATCTGCCAGGCCACGGGCGCGTAAATGACAGGCCGCGCATTCGCCGCAGCCATCACCTTTTACGCCGTTGTAGCAGGTAAGCGTTTCAGCGCGTACCAGCGGCAGCTGCTGCCAGTAATCGGCCAGCGCCCAGGTTTCAGCTTTATTCAGCCACATCAGCGGCGTCTCAAAACGAATATTGCGCGCCATGCCGAGGCTGACGGCGTTATTCAGTGCTTTAACAAACTCATCGCGGCAATCCGGATAGCCGGAGAAATCGGTTTCGCACACGCCGGTGATCACCGCTTCGGCTTCGACCTGATAGGCATAAATCGATGCCAGCGTCAGAAACAGAATATTGCGGCCCGGTACAAAGGTACTCGGCAAACCGCTGGCATTGGGATCGTAAGTGGGCACCGGAATGTTATCGCGTGTCAGGCTGCTGACGGCTAACTCGTTGAGCAGCGTAACGTCCAGCACTTTGTGCGCGCGCGCGCCCAGCTTGTGCGACAGCTCAGCCGCAACCTCGATCTCTTCACGATGGCGCTGGCCGTAATCAAAAGTCACGCAATGCACTTCATCATAGTGTTGCAGCGCCTGAATTAAACAGGTGGTGGAGTCTTGTCCGCCACTGAATACCACAACGGCTCGTTTCATTTTTTCTTCCCCAAAAATCAGTGCGCTTATGTTACTGGCTCGGACGCAGGCTGAACAGCGCTAGCTTTGGTTGGCGGCGGAATCCAGGCGCGGGTGAAATCAAACCATCCCAAACTATTAAGCTGGATGCCCTCCACGCCGGGCGGCGCAAAAACCTGATAGCGATAGTTAAACAGCGGCAGTAAGTGGCCATCGCACATCAGCTGCTGAAACAGTTGCTGAGTCAATTCACTGCGCTGCAGTGCATCAGGTTGTTGGGCAATCGCGCTCAGTGGCGTTTGCAGAACCTGTTCGCGTAGCGGCTGCCAGACCGGATCGTTCTCCAGCCAGTTCACCAGCGTAAACAGTGGCGCATCGCCAATCAGTCGATCGCCCATCACCACATCGGCCTCACTGAGATCGCTATCGTCACGCCAGCTTTTTACGTCATGGAAGATGCAGGTGAGGGCGCAGCCGTGTTGCGCCAGCAGTGGAATTAACGCCTGTGCCATCACATGCAGTTCGACCGGCAAGTGGTAATGCAGCGTTAATGTGGGCGGCAGTGCAATCGTCTCTCTTTCGGCGCGCGGTACCGGCCAGCCAGGAAGCAGCTCATGGCTCGGTGTGATTAAACCCTCATCCAGCGGCAATTGTTGAATAACGCCGCTGCGCTGAATCAGGGCAATCAGCGATTGGGCCTGCTCGGCACTGAAGTGCGCCGAGATGCGTGGCGCCAGATAGCAAAATCCCAGGCTAATACTGCGATCAACCGGACGCAGCGAACCGAGTTCGTCAGGATCGCCAATGGCGATCTGCACCGGATGGCTGCAACTGGTGCCGAGATCACGGTCAAACAGCTGCGGCGTGATCCAGTACTCCATCCGCTGGATCAGCGGGTGCTGCAGATGCCAGCGTGCATGGCTCTCCAGCCGCACCATTTCAGCGGTGAAATGCGTGAGTTTCCACGGCCCGCTACCGACATCGGCGAATTCAGGATGAGGTAACAGACAGAATTGATGCGCCAGACGCTGCGGCAGCCAATAATCGCTTTCACGCAGTTGGATATGTATCGCCAGCGGATGCGGTGCTTCAATCCGTTCAATCGCCGCCAGCAGCCGCGAGCCGCGCGGCGATTGCATGATCTGCTGCAACTGCTCAACCAACTGTGCCGCCTGTACCGGTTCATCGTTGTGCCAGCTAAGCTGCGGGCGCAGCCAGTAGTACCAGTCACGGCCGCTGGCATCGTGCTGCCAATGGTGAGCGATATCGCCTTCAACATCGTTATCGCGAAAGCGCGTAAGCCCGGAGAAAACCTGGCGCGCCAGATGTTGCTCGGCGCGTCCGGTTAGCTTTAGTGGACGCAGCGGCTCCATCGCGCGGTAATAAGGAATGCGCAGCACTGGTGATTGGTTCTGCCACTGACCGCCCATCAGCGGCCGCAGCATTTTCACTAACCGCTCGGGATGCAGATCCAGCACCTGCAGCGCCTGCACCGCCTCGCCGGCGTCGAGTTGCTGCGTTAACAGCTGCTGACGCAGCTGCTCCGGTGACAGCAGGAAAGTCAGCTCGCCCTGTTTGCCACGCCCGGATTCTCCGCGCCATTTCAGCCAGCCGGCATCCTGCCACTGACGCAGCAACGTGCGCACATGCCGCTCGCTGCAAAAGCAGTGTTGCGCCATCGCAGCGACGCTGAGGCGTTGCGTTTCGCCGTGGCTGAGTTGCCACAGGCGCTGAAATTGATTGACCCGATGAAGTTCGCGCATGGCTAAACCCGGAACAGTTTTTAGAAAGTATTCACTATTAGTTCCGTAATTGCCAGGCGATAGTAGCTGCCTCACTCAGACAGGAGAATTCGCATGGCTCGCCTCGCGGCATTTGATATGGACGGCACGCTGTTGCTTCCTTCGCACCGGTTAGGTAATGAAACGCTGGCAAGCCTGCATGCGTTGCATCAGCGCGGCGTCACGTTGGCGTTTGCCACCGGGCGTCATCTTATGGATATGCAGCGAGTACGCGAACAAATCACCTTGCCTGCGTGGCTGATCACCGGCAACGGCACGCGTATTCACGATCTGGAAGGCAACCAACTTTACGGCTGCGATTTATCGCCATCGGTGGCGGAAGAGGTGATTCATACCCATTGGCAAACGCCAGCCTCGATTCATATTTTCAACGATGAGGGCTGGTTTACCGATAAACCGCTGCTCGGCGCGCTGGAAGCGCATGCGATGAGTGGCTTCCATTATCAGCTGCGTGATTTGCGTCAGATGTCGGCGCATGAAGTCACCAAAATTTGTTTTATTGCACCGCATGAAATGTTGCAGGCGCTAAGAAGTGAATTGCAGGCCGCGTTGGGCGAGCGGGCTAATATTTGCTTCTCTGCGTGGGATTGCCTGGAAGTGTTGCCGGTCGATTGCCATAAAGGCGCGGCGTTGGGACGTTTGTGCCAGCACCTTTCGCTGTCGCTGGCGGATTGTATGGCGTTTGGCGATGCCATGAACGATCGCGAAATGCTGGAGCGCGTTGGCAGCGGTTTCATTATGGGCAACGCCATGAATCAACTGAAAGCGTCGTTGCCCCATTTACCGATTATCGGACATTGCGAGACACAGGCGGTGTCTCACTACCTTAATCACTGGATGACCACACCACACCTCGATTATTCCCCCGAATGCTGAGGCTTACAGTGAACCGGACAGGACGTCCGGTTTTTTATTGCAGCTCTCGCACCCAAGGCGCAATGTCGCCGATATTCTGCTCTACCCACTGCGCATTGTAATAGGTGTCCGGATAGCGCTCACCGCTGTCACACAGCAATGTCACCAGAGAACCCTGCTCGCTGTTTTCCCGCATGCGTTTTGCCACCTGCATCATGCCCCAAAAGTTGGTGCCGGTTGAGGCGCCAGGACGACGTCCCAGCACCTTTTCCAGCTGCAGCATCGCGGCGATTGTCGCGCCATCCGGCACTTTCATCATCTCGTCAATCACGTCGGGTAAAAACGACGGTTCCACGCGCGGACGACCAATGCCTTCAATCAGGCTGCCGCGTTCGCTGCGCAGCGTTTTTTCGCGGCTATGCCAGTAATCAAAGAACACTGAATGCTGCGGATCGACCACCAGCAGGCGCGTGTCATGGCCCTGATAGCGGATATAGCGGCCCAACGTTGCTGAGGTGCCGCCGGTACCGGCGCTCATGATCACCGTATGCGGCACCGGGAACGGTTCGTGTGACATCTGGCGGAAAATGCTTTCGGCGATGTTGTTGTTGCCGCGCCAGTCGGTGGCACGTTCGGCGTAGGTGAACTGGTCCATAAAGTGGCCGTTGAGTTCACGCGCTAAACGCTCGGATTCGCTATACAGCTGGCAGGGATCGGCGACGAAATGGCACTCGCCACCGTAAAAACCAATCATTTCGATTTTGCGTTTCGCGGTGCTGGCAGGCATCACGGCGATAAAGGGCAAACCGAGCAAACGCGCGAAGTAAGCTTCCGATACCGCAGTACTGCCAGATGAGGCTTCAATGATTGGCGTATTTTCGTGGATCCAGCCATTCGCCAGGCCATAGAGAAACAGGGAACGCGCCAAACGATGTTTTAAGCTGCCGCTGGGATGGGTGCTTTCATCCTTGAGATAGAAGTGAATGCCGGGAAAATCATCCAGCTTAAAGCGGATCAGATGTGTATCCGCAGAGCGCTGAAAATCGGCATTAATTTCATTGATGGCGTGGCGAACCCAGGGCGTTTGCATGTGGCATTTCCGTAATCATTATTGCGCACAGTGTAAGGCACTGGCAGGAAAAAGAGGTTGCTAAAACCGGGTTATAATGGCGAGATTAGAGAAAAATTTTCTCCCGGAGTGGCCAATGTTAGATAAAACTGACCGCACTTTGCTGGCAATGCTGCAGCAGGATTGCACGTTGTCGCTGCAGACGTTAGCCGATACGGTGAATCTCACCACCACGCCGTGCTGGAAACGCCTGAAAAAACTGGAAGATGATGGCATTATTCGTGCGCGCGTGGCGCTGGTGGACGGCGAAAAAATCGGTCTGTCGCTTACCGCCTTTATGTTTGTCAAAACCCAGCAGCACAGCAGCGAGTGGTTTAAGCAATTTGTCGCCGTGGTGCAGCAAATGCCGGAAGTGATGGCGTTTTACCGCATGGCGGGCGAGTACGATTATTTGCTGCGCATTCAGGTCGCGGACATGAAGAGTTACGACAGCTTTTATAAGCGCCTGGTGAACGGCGTACCGGGACTGATAGATGTGACCTCCAGTTTTGCCATGGAAGAGATTAAATACACCACCGCCTTGCCGGTAGCGCCCTAACGGGCACAGAAAGAGACACGCTTGTGCAATTATTCAGCCAGTTAAGTTGGTATTTCCTGCGCGAGTGGCGGCGATATCTGGGCGCCGTCAGCTTGCTGATCGTTATTGCCTTACTGCAATTGCTGCCACCGCACGTGGTTGGCGTAATTGTCGACGGCGTCACCCAGCATAATTTAAGCGCCGGGCAGATCTTTATGTGGATCGGCGTGATGCTGGTGACGGCGGTGATTGTCTATCTGCTGCGCTACGTCTGGCGCGTGCTGCTGTTTGGCGCATCCTATCAATTAGCCGTTGAGCTACGTGAAGATTTTTATCGCCAGCTCAGCCGCCAGCATCCGGCATTTTATCTGCGCCATCGCACTGGCGATCTGATCGCCCGCGCCACCAATGATGTGGATCGCGTGGTGTTTGCCGCCGGTGAAGGCGTGCTGACGCTGGTGGATTCGCTGGTGATGGGATTGGTGGTGCTGATTGTGATGAGCACCCAAATTAGCTGGCAACTGACGTTACTGGCGCTGATCCCGATGCCAATTATGGCTTTCGCCATCCAGAAAGACGGTGCCCGCTTGCATCAACGTTTCAAAGTGGCGCAGGCGGCGTTTTCAAGCCTGAACGATCAAACCCAGGAAAGCCTGACCAGCATTCGTATGATCAAAGCATTTGGCCTCGAAGATCATCAGTCGCAGCAGTTTGCTGGCATCGCCGCGGATACTGGCAAGAAAAACCTGCATGTGGCGCGCGTGGATGCGCGTTTCGATCCGATCATTTATATTGCCGTCGGCTTCTCCAACCTGCTGGCAATTGCTGGTGGCGGCTGGATGGTGTGGAACGGCAGTTTGACGCTCGGGCAGCTCACCAGCTTTGTGATGTACCTCGGCCTGATGATTTGGCCCATGCTGGCGCTGGCGTGGATGATCAACATCGTTGAGCGCGGCAGTGCGGCGTGGAGCCGTATCCGTTCATTACTGGCGGAAGCGCCTGCCGTTGAAGATGGCCAGAAAGTGTTACCGCCTGAACCTGGCGTAATGCAGGTTGCCATTCGTGAGTTCCGCTATCCGGCCAGTTCTGGCCCGGTGCTGAGCCATCTTAATTTCCAGCTAAAACCGGGCCAGATGCTGGGATTATGCGGGCCAACCGGCTGTGGCAAGAGCACGCTGTTAAGCCTGATCCAGCGCCACTTCGACATCGATCAGGGCGATATTCGTTACCACAACACGCCGCTGCCGCAGTTGCGACTCGATAGCTGGCGCAGCCGACTGGCGGTGGTCAGCCAGACGCCTTTCCTGTTCTCTGACACCATTGCCGCCAATCTGGCGCTGGGTCGCCCGAATGCGACGCAGCAAGAGCTGGAGCGCGTGGCAACCATGGCCTGCGTGCACGACGATATTCTGCGCCTGCCACAAGGTTACGAAACCGAAGTGGGCGAACGCGGCGTGATGTTATCGGGCGGACAGAAGCAGCGCATTGCGATTGCACGCGCGCTGCTGCTGAATGCCGAAATCCTGATTCTGGATGATGCGCTGTCGGCGGTTGATGGTCGCACTGAACATGACATCCTGCATAACCTGCGTCAGTGGGGCAAAGGGCGTACCTTGATTATCAGCGCGCATCGTCTTTCGGCGCTTACCGAGGCCAGCGAAATTCTGGTACTGCAGCACGGCGCCGTGGCGCAGCGTGGCGATCATGACACTCTGGCGGCTAAAGAGGGTTGGTATCGCGATATGTACCGTTATCAGCAGCTGGAAGCCGCACTGGATGATGATGAAGTGGCAGAAGGAGCAAGCCGTGGCTAAATCACAACGTTTATGGCCGACGCTGAAACGACTGTTGGCGTATGGCAAACCGTGGCGTAAATCGCTGTGGCTGGCGGTCGGCATGCTGTGGATTGCGGCGGCAGCCGAAGTCACCGGACCGGTGCTGGTAAGCTACTTCATCGATAATCTGGTGGCGAAACATCAGATGCCGTGGGGCATCGTCGCGGGCCTGCTGGTGGGCTTTGTCCTGCTGCAATTGCTGGCCGCCGGTTTGCACTATTTTCAGGCGTTGCTGTTTAACCGCGCGGCGATTGGCGTGGTGCAGCAATTACGCGTGGACGTGATGAACGCGGCGTTGCGCCAGCCGCTCAGCGCCTTCGATACGCAGCCGGTCGGCCAAATCATCTCGCGCGTCACCAATGACACCGAAGTGATCAAAGATCTCTACGTCACCGTGGTGGCCACAGTGTTGCGGGCTGCCGCGTTGATTGGCGCGATGCTGGTGGCGATGTTCTCCCTCGACTGGCGCATGGCGTTGGTAGCGATCGTGATTTTCCCGCTGGTGCTGACGGTGATGATGATTTATCAGCGCTTCAGCACGCCGATTGCGCGTCGCGTGCGCAGCTATCTGGCGGACATCAACAACGGCTTCAATGAAGTGATCAACGGCATGAGCGTGATCCAGCAGTTCCGCCAGCAGGCGCGCTTTGGTGAACGCATGGGCGAAGCCAGCCGTTCACACTATCTGGCGCGTATGGAAACGCTGCGGTTGGATGGCTTTTTATTGCGCCCGTTGTTGAGTCTGTTTTCGGCCATGATTCTGTGCGGTTTGCTGATGCTGTTCAGCTTCGCCACGCCGGGCGTGTTTGAAGTTGGTGTGCTGTACGCCTTTATTACCTATCTTGGCCGCCTCAATGAACCGCTGATTGAACTCACCACGCAGCAGTCGATGCTGCAACAGGCGGTGGTGTCCGGCGAGCGTATCTTCGAACTGATGGATGCGGAGCAGCAAGGTTACGGCAGCGATAGTCTGCCGCTGGCCTCCGGCAGCATCTCGCTGCGGGATGTGAGCTTTGCCTATCGCGATAATCGCGATGTGCTCAGCCACATCAATCTCGAAGTGCCGGCGCGTCATTTTGTTGCGCTGGTGGGGCACACCGGCAGCGGGAAAAGCACGCTGGCGAATCTGCTGATGGGCTATTACCCGGTGACGCGCGGCAGTATCGAACTGGATGGTCGCCCGCTGCCGCAGCTGTCGCACGCCGCTTTACGTCAAAGCGTTGCGATGGTGCAACAGGATCCGGTGGTGCTGGCGGATTCGCTGCTGGCCAACGTGCGTTTGGGGCGCGATATCCCGGAAGATCAGGTGTGGCAGGCGCTGGAGACGGTGCAGCTGGCACCGCTGGCGCGCAGCATGGCGGACGGCATCCATACGCGTTTAGGCGAGCAGGGCAATAATCTGTCGGTTGGGCAGAAACAGCTGCTGGCGCTGGCGCGCGTGTTGGTGTCATTACCGCAAATCCTGATCCTCGACGAAGCCACGGCCAATATCGATTCCGGCACGGAACAGGCAATTCAGCAGGCGTTACGTGCACTACGCCAGCACAGCACGCTGGTGGTGATCGCGCATCGCCTTTCCACCATTACCGAAGCCGATCAGATTTTAGTGCTGCATCGCGGTCAGGTGGTGGAGCGCGGTACGCATGCTGAGCTGCTGGCCGAGCAGGGACGTTACTGGCAGATGTATCAGCTGCAGCAGGCTGGCGATGAACTCGCGGCGGGCATCCCCGTACAAGCTGAAGGGTGATTTGCACCTTTTTTGCACAGTTTTATCGGAATGTTCTGTATTGATGCACTTCTTTGAGGCTTGAAGCACCAAAGAAGTGCAATATTGCAACACCTTTCCTCTTCCTACCCCACAATCTGCGCTGCGCTTCACATAACGAAGCGTGATGCAGCGCGCCTATGCTACTGACATTCCCCTTTTTTTATTTATGGCACAGCCTTTGCTTATATCCCTACGTGTCCGCGAAGACTCACTCAATTTCTTATCCGGAGGGGAACGTATGAAGCTGGTTACCGTGGTAATCAAACCATTTAAGCTGGAGGACGTGCGTGAAGCCTTATCCTCTATTGGTATTCAGGGACTGACAGTTACCGAGGTTAAAGGTTTCGGTCGCCAGAAAGGTCACGCAGAGCTTTATCGCGGTGCCGAGTACAGCGTTAACTTCCTACCAAAAGTAAAAATTGATATCGCTATTGCGGACGACCAACTTGATGAAGTGGTCGATGTCATCAGCAAAGCCGCGTATACCGGCAAAATTGGCGACGGCAAGATTTTCGTCGCAGAACTGCAGCGCGTCATTCGTATTCGTACCGGCGAGACCGACGAAGCAGCACTGTAACTGGGGCTCTGAATTGTGATGGGATGGAAAGAAATGAATAAACTGATAACGAAGTTGGGCCTCACCAGCCTTGCGCTGTTACCTTCTCTGGCGATGGCGGCAGCCCCTGCAGTAGCGGATAAAGCCGATAACGCCTTTATGATGATCTGTACCGCCTTGGTACTGTTTATGTCGATTCCCGGCATTGCGCTGTTCTACGGCGGTTTGATTCGCGGTAAGAACGTGCTGTCGATGCTGACGCAGGTTGCGGTGACCTTCTCACTGGTTTGCGTGCTGTGGGTGATTTACGGCTACTCGCTGGCGTTCAGTGAAGGCAACGCCTTCTTCGGTAGCTTCCAGTGGGCGATGCTGAAAAATATTGAGCTGAAAGCGCTGATGGGCAGCTTCTATCAGTACATTCACGTTGCGTTTCAGGCTTCCTTCGCCTGTATCACCGTCGGCCTGATTGTCGGTGCGCTGGCTGAACGTATTCGCTTCTCTGCAGTTCTGATCTTCGTGGTGGTATGGCTGACGCTGGCGTATCTGCCAATCGCACACATGGTTTGGGCAGGTGGCTTGCTGGCGCAAGACGGCGCGCTCGATTTCGCGGGCGGCACCGTGGTTCACATCAACGCCGCGGTTGCTGGCCTGGTGGGTGCTTACCTGGTGGGCAAACGTGCTGGTTTCGGCAAAGAAGCTTTCAAACCACACAACCTGCCGATGGTGTTCCTCGGTACCGCGATTCTGTATGTGGGCTGGTTCGGCTTCAACGCCGGTTCTGCTTCCTCAGCTAACGAAATCGCTGCACTGGCGTTCCTGAATACTGTGGTGGCTACAGCGGGTGCGGTGCTGTCGTGGGTGTTCGGCGAGTGGGCGGTACGCGGTAAACCTTCTCTGCTCGGTGCTTGCTCTGGCTTCATCGCCGGTCTGGTGGCGATTACCCCAGCTTGTGGTTATGTGGGTGTCGGCGGCGCGCTGATTATCGGTCTGGCGGGTGGTTTAGCCGGTCTGTGGGGCGTAACAACCCTGAAGAAATGGCTGCGCGTTGATGACCCATGTGATGTGTTTGGTGTGCACGGCGTGTGTGGCATCCTTGGTTGTATCCTGACCGGCGTGTTCGCGTCCTCTTCACTGGGCGGCGTAGGCTACGCAGAAGGCGTGACCATGGGCCATCAGGTTTGGATTCAGCTGTTCAGCGTGGGTGTGACCATCGTCTGGACTGCGGTGGTAGCCTTCATCGGCTTCAAACTGGCGGATATGATTGTTGGCCTGCGTGTTCCGGAAGATCAGGAACGTGAAGGTCTGGATGTAAACAGCCACGGCGAGAACGCTTACAACCAGTAACCGCCGGGCTAAAGAAGAGCAGTGCGCTAAAATTATAAAAAAACAGAGGGGCGATTTTATCGCCCCTTTTTTTATGCGTCGCGTTGGCGCATCACGCCTTCCTGCACCGTGGTCGCCACCAGTCGGCCATCCTGGGTATAAAACTCACCCCGCACAAAACCGCGCGCGCCCGAGGCGGAAGTGCTCACTACGCTGTACAGCAGCCATTCAGACAAGTCGAACGGACGATGGAACCACATTGAGTGATCGATGGTGGCAACTTGCATATCGGCTTCGAGGAAGCCTTTACCGTGCGGCTGCAGCGCCACCGGCAGGAAGTTGAGATCCGAGGCATAGCCCAGCAGGTATTGATGGATACGACGATCGGCCGGTAACTCGCCGTTGGCACGAATCCACACCTGACGCAGCGGCTCATCGACGTGGCCTTTCAGCGGGTTATGAATTTGCACCGGACGAATATCCAGCGGACGCTCAGCGAGAAATTTTTCTTTCAGCTTGAGTGGCAGATGCGCGGCCAGCTTTTTCGCCAAATCCTGTTCCGATGGCAGATTATCCGGGCCCGGCACCTGCGGCATTTCATTCTGATGCTCGAAGCCGCTTTCAGGTGCCTGGAACGAAGCCGTCATGTAGAAGATCGGCTGACCATTCTGTACCGCGCTAACGCGGCGTGCGCTGAAGCTTTTGCCGTCACGCAGCGTTTCGACATCATAAATGATGGCTTTTTGGCTATCGCCCGGACGCAAAAAGTAGCTGTGGAAGGAGTGAATGATGCGCTCTTCCGGCACCGTTTGTTTCGCAGCATACAGCGCCTGGCCGACTACCTGGCCACCAAACACCTGGCGCAAGCCCAGATCTTCGCTCTGACCACGAAACAGGCCTTCTTCCAGTTTTTCCAGATTTAATAAATTAAGCAGGTTGTGCAGTGCCTGGCTCATAGCGGATTCCTCAGCGTGACTCATCGCGTCAGTGTGAAAGATCCGACCAGTTTCCGTCAATGATTTTGCCGCGATTTCAGCGGGCTGGCGGAGGGTTTAGGCGCAATGCCGATATTTGTGCCAGAATTAAGGTCATTCGGCGGCTGAAAAGCTAAGCAATAAATTTACCGCCGACAATCATAGTGTTCATAAGGAGACGACATCGATGAAACTCTGGCAAGTTATTAGCGGTATGACCCTGGCTGCGGCGATTACCGGTTGTGCGGACCACAGCAAGCCGGTTGCCACACCCACACTCGGCTCAGCGGTAGCGGGGCAGCAGGCCGCGATTGCGCAGCCTAATGTCAGTGGTTCGGTGTATATCCGCCAGCGCATTGCGCTGCCGCCGGATTCTGTGCTGACCGTTACGCTATCAGATGCATCACTGGCCGATGCGCCTTCGAAAGTGCTGTCGCAGCGCGTGGTGCGCACGGAAGGGAAACAGTCGCCGTTCCAGTTTGTCTTGCCGTTTAACCCGGCTGACATCCAGCCAAACGCGCGCATTCTGTTGAGTGCGGCGATTTCGATTGATGGCAAGCTGGCATTTATCACCGATACGGTGAAACCGGTGATTAATCAGGGCGGAACAAAAGCCGAACTGCTGTTGGTGCCAGTGACCAACGTCGCGATGCAAACCCAGCCGGGAGCAGCAACAACAGTGCCTTCGACTTCACCTACGCAGGTGACGCCATCTGCTTCGGTGCCGGCACCGACAAGTCTGTAATTTCGATTGATGGGACGGGAGAGCGCCGGAAGGCATCGTTGTTCCGTAAAGTCGCTGTCCCGTCCCTGATCGCTCGTCACACGCCATCAATGGCGTGTGACGCTTTACTCCACAACGATGCCTTCCAGCGTGCGATGTTCAGTGCTATTGGCTGCGGGCTTGTGCGCGACATATCGCACCTCTAAATTTCCCACCGATATTTCTCTAACTCGATCTCCCCAGCGTCGCTAACTTCAATCCCTTCCGCTTCCAGCGCATCGCGCTGACGAAACAAGTCGTCACCCTGCAGTGAAATGCGGCCATGGCGATTGATAACGCGAAACCAGGGTAATTTACTGCCTTCCGGCAAACGGCGTAATACGCCACCCACCTGGCGTGCCGCGCGCGGCGAACCCGCTAATTGCGCAACATCCCCGTAAGTAGTGACCTTTCCTGGCGGAATGGCCGCGATGATCTGCCAGACGCGCTCAGAGAAATTGTTTTGGTCGCTCATATGCGCACCTATTTTTATCTGGAAAGGGCAAACTTTAGCATGCAGAAGGGTAGACATCAGCGCATTGCTGTGTGCTTGTGCAAGAAACCAACGGTTGTCGGGCCTGCGCTTGCAATTGCCGGGGGCATACTTGATAATGCCTGCGCTCTCGAAATGAGGGCTTGTCAATGGGGGCCCTGTTGGTTCTCCCGCAATGCTAACTTGTGAACTCGGTCAGATCCGGAAGGAAGCAGCCGCAGCAGGCGACGCGTGTGCCGGGATGTAGCTGGCAGGGCCCCCACCATTTTGTACCCGCCTCATACTCCACAGAATTTTACGCACAGAGAAATCTGGCAATCCTTTGCCTGTGATTCAATCCTTGATTAACACGATGATGATGCAGATCGGCTGTTAGGGGAAAAACTTAGCGGACGAACTTCCAGACAGAAACCGGTACTTTATCGTAAAGCTTATTCATGGTCAGTTCAGCCAGACGATGATCGGCTGCCGAATAGAATACCGCGAGTTCATTATCAGGTAATTCATACTTGTTTTTTTCGATAACCCGCTCAAGGGTATCGATTGAGCGACAGCGGCGCAGTCGCATCAAATAATCTGTTTTAGTTAAGGCTTGGTTGCTCATAAATAAACCGGTCTCAGTCTGGTGCTAAAAGGAATGGCTAGGTTGTTGGAGATAAGCGCACTCTTCGGCAAACAGATTAAATAAGCGTTTTGCTGAACGCTGCCACCGTTGTAGATCCTGAGTATTGATTCCATAGCTGCTGAACAGCATAAAGGTATCGTCAAGATATTCATCGATTTGCGTAATCAGGGCTTCATCTTCAACGTGCTTAATTTTGTAATTCATCGTGAAAGAAGCGATATGCTCAATCAAATCGTTGAGCTGTAAATTGCTTTCCGAAGTAGGATCATTAACCCAACCATGATGGCTGTCAGTCAATGTCGCCATACTTTCGTCGAACAGGTTCTCACACAGGTATTTAAGCTGGGCAATATCATGCCGTTTCGGTGAGTATTCGTCCATCTTTTTCCCCTCCATAGCTAGCACAGTTACCGCAGCGCGGCGAGATTAAGAAAAGCTACCAGGAAGCGATATCGAATAAAAATGAATTCAGCGACTCCTTAAATGTAATCCACAATCATTAGCTTTGCTCACCTCAATTACCAAATATTACAATTCATCGGCAGGAGAGGGGCGCTCATTGTCAATCACGTCAAACACCAGCGCGCCGGGCTTTACCTGAAACAACACTTCTTCTCGACGCGTAAACGTTTCATTTAAATCCAGGCAAGGATTAAATAAATTCCAGCTGAAATCGTAAAGCATTTTAAATCGATTATTGTCGGTTGATTGAATAGAAATAATCTGGAAGCTATCGGGAACTAATTGCGCGTTTTGAGAATACCACTGTAAATCACCGGCTAATGCCTCGGCTATTTTGAGAATATTCCCCTGGATAATTCTGACCAACTTTTCGCAATCGTCCTCATCCACAGCAATATCACAATGAATAATAGACGGCATTTTGTATCCAGTAAAAGAATGATGTTTCTATCATTGAGCTTATTGAGTGACATTGCAAGTCGCTAATAAACAGAAAGAGTAATCGTTGTGATGGGTTTCATAACACAATCATGGCGAAACGGCGAATTAGCGCGGCTATCATTATGATCGATCAACTTTTGAAACACTTTTGCCTGGACGCAATTGAGGGTGAGTCGGGTATGATAATTGTTATGTTATAACATTTTTGGTTGTTGAATATGAATCACAGCGGTTTACTTCTTTCCCTTGGCGGCCGTTTGCTGGTTGCGCTGATGCTGATTGCCTTGCTAGCGCTGGCCTTATATTGGGGCATGCAGAAATGATACATTTCAACCGCTTACAAGCCGGTTATCAAGGCCGTGCGGTGACGCCGGTCGTTAACGGTGAGCTGGCAACGGGCAGCATGACGGCGCTGATTGGCGCTAACGGCACCGGCAAATCGACATTACTAAAAACCATTGCCGGCTTACTACCGCCAATTTCCGGCAACTGCGAATTGCATATCCCACGCAAAGCTCTGGGCTGGTTACCGCAACGCAGTGAACTTGAAACCCGCTTTCCTCTTACTGCCTATGAACTGGTGGCGATGGGCTGCTGGCCACGCTGCGGCTGGTTTGGTGGTATCAATCGCGCCTTGCGCCTGGAAATCGATGCCGCGCTGGATGCGGTACAAATGCGTGAGTTCGCCGATGCGCAGCCATCGACGTTATCTGGTGGGCAACTGCAGCGCGTGTTGTTCGCGCGCTTAATGCTGCAGCGCAGCCAGCTCTGGCTGCTGGATGAACCCTTCAACGGCATTGATAGCCAAACCGTCACCTTGCTGATGTCGATTCTCGAACAGCAGCAGCAGGCGGGCACCACGTTATTAGTCGTGCTACACGATCGTCCGCTGGTAGCGCGCTATTTTCAGGATGTGTTATCGCTCGATGACGCTGATTCCGCACAAACGCCAACGTTGCGTAGGGTGGCGTCGTGACATTACTTCAACCCTTTATCGAATTTGGTTTTATGCGCCGTGCGCTGGTGGCCTGCGTTGCATTAGCGATCAGCGCCACGCCGCTGGGCGTTTTCCTTTCCCTGCGCCGCATGAGTCTGGTCGGCGATGCCTTATCACATGCTGTGTTACCCGGCGCGGCGATTGGTTATCTGGTATCGGGATTATCGCTGGTGGCGATGGGTATCGGCGGCCTGATTGCCGGGTTGGCGGTGGCGCTGCTCTCGGGAGCGGTCAGCCGTTATACGCATCTCAAAGAGGATGCCAGTTTTTCCGGTTTCTACCTCGGTTCTCTCGCGCTGGGCGTCACGCTGGTGTCGCTGCGCGGCTCCAGCGTCGATCTGCTGCACGTGTTATTTGGATCGCTGCTGGCGGTGGATAACGCGGCGATTCTGCTGGTCGGCGGCATTGCGGCTACGACCTTGCTGCTGCTGGCGGTGATCTTCCGTCCGCTGGTGATCGATGCCTTCGATCCCGATTTCCTACGCGCTCAGGGCAAATGGAGCGCACCGCTGGTGCACGGTCTGTTTCTGATGCTGGTGGTGCTCAATCTGGTGGCGGGCTTTCAGGTGCTGGGCACGCTGATGTCGGTGGGATTGATGATGCTGCCGGCGACCAGCGCACGCTTCTGGAGCCGCCATCTGGCTTACATGCTCGGCATCGCCATGCTGCTGGCGATCGTCTCAGCATTTATCGGCCTGATTCTTTCGTGGCATTTCTCGCTGCCGGCTGGACCGGCGGTGGTGCTCAGTGCTGCGGTGCTGTTTCTGCTTTCTGTTTTGACAGGACCATGTGGCGGCCTGTTGCGCCGTCGATAACCAAACCAATAAGGGGATAGGAATGAAAAAGTTACCGCTGAGTCTGGCGATTGGCGCCATGCTGGCAAGCCCGCTGTCGCTGGCGAAAAGCGTTGATGTTGTGGCGAGCTTTACCGTGCTGGCGGATATCGTTAAACAGGTTGGTGGCGATCACGTTAACGTGAAATCGCTGGTCGGGCCGAATGGCGATCCGCACACCTTCGAACCGACGCCGCAGGATAGCCAGGCGCTGTCGAAGGCGGATGTGGTATTCGTGAGCGGTTTGGGCATGGAAGGCTGGATGGATCGCCTGATCGGCGCGTCAGGCTATAAAGGCACCATCGTAGTGGCATCGAACGGTGTCAACACGCGCAAGATGGAAGAGGACGGTAAAAGCGTCACCGATCCGCACGCGTGGAACAGCATGCAAAACGGTGTGATCTACGCCACTAATGTGATGAATGCGCTGATCAAAGCCGATCCTGAAGATGCGGCGGATATTCGTAAAAGCGGTGAAAGTTACATTCAGCAGCTGCAGAAGCTGGATAGCTGGGCGAAAAATGCGTTTGCCGAAGTGCCGAAGAGCAAGCGTAAAGTGCTGACCAGCCATGATGCCTTTGGCTACTTTGGCCAACGCTATGGCGTCAGTTTCCTGGCGCCGGTGGGCTTCTCTACCGAAGCGGAAGCCAGCGCCAGCGACGTGGCCTCGATCATCCAACAACTGAAGGCCGAGCACATCAAAACCTACTTTATGGAGAATCAAACCGATCCGCGACTGGTAAAACAGATTGCCAGCGAAACCGGCGCACAGCCGGGCGGGGAACTTTATCCTGAGGCGCTGTCGGAAGCGAATGGCCCAGCAGCGACCTATGTCGCCGCGTTCAAACACAATGTTGACGCCATTCTGCATAGCATGAAGTAAAAAAAGGCCGGGGAGCATCCCGGCCAACTATCACGACACTTTCCTACCTTTTTTTCTTTCTTCCCTGAACCGCCTTAAAGCGCGGGTTAGTTTTGCAAATCACATAGATGCGAC
This sequence comes from Pantoea sp. DY-5, assembly GCF_019795955.1. NCBI lineage: Bacteria > Pseudomonadati > Pseudomonadota > Gammaproteobacteria > Enterobacterales > Erwiniaceae > Pantoea > Pantoea sp. DY-5. The sequence continues at coordinate 1,526,917 of NZ_JAIMIE010000001.1, read as the reverse complement.
CTTTACGACGCACGACTTTGCAATCCTTATGGCGCGTCTTTGCAGAGCGCAATGAACTCAATACCTGCATCTGTTCTCTCCAGCGTTACTTGTTGCGCGACAGGAAGCTGCCGAAACGCTGGTTGAAGCGCGCGGTGCTGCCTTCTTTAGCAAAGTCTTTCTGCTTGCCGGTGTAGAACACGTGGGATTTTGACGAGACATCCAGCGTGACATACGGCAGCACTTCACCTTCATACTCAATGGTGCGCTCGGTTTTGATGGTGGAGCCGACTTTAAAGTATTCGTTGGCCGAGGTGTCGTGGAACACCACTGGGCGATAAAGAGGATGGATATTCGGTTTCATAGTAACCTCGCTATGTAATGTTATACTATAACAATAGTATGAGCCCGAACATGGCTGATTGCAACCGTGAAAAACGCAGGGATTTTGGTGGGGCAGGGAAACAGCAATAAAAAAGGCCGCATCAGCGGCCTTTTAGGGAAGAGTAAAACTTAGTGTTTGTGCTCAACCGGATGACCGTGTTCCAGGTCACCTTTGTTCTTACTGAAGCGGCGACGTACCACCACGAAGAACACCGGAACGAAGAAGATAGCCAGCGCGGTCGCTGTTACCATCCCGCCCATTACGCCGGTACCTACCGCGTTCTGTGCGCCAGAACCCGCACCGGTGCTGATCGCCAGCGGCATTACGCCGAGGATAAAGGCGAGTGAGGTCATCAGAATCGGACGCAGACGCATACGGGATGCTTCCAGCGTGGATTCCACCAACCCTTTACCTTCCTTCTCCATCAAATCCTTGGCGAATTCGACAATCAGGATGGCGTTCTTCGCCGACAATCCTATGGTAGTCAACAAGCCCACCACAAAGTAGACGTCGTTACTTAAGCCACGCAGCGTGGTGAAGATCAGTGCGCCGACAACACCCAGCGGTACCACCAACATGACCGAGAACGGAATCGACCAGCTCTCATACAGCGCGGCCAGACACAGGAACACCACAATCAGTGAGATAGCATACAGCGCCGGAGCCTGGTTACCTGACAAGCGTTCCTGATAGGACATGCCGGTCCAGTCGTAACCGATACCCGCCGGCAGTTTTCCTGCCAACTCTTCCATCAGGTTCATGGCATCACCGGAGCTCTTGCCTGGCGCAGCCTGGCCCAGAATCTCCATCGATGGCAAGCCGTTGTAACGTTCCAGACGCGGTGAACCGTACTGCCACTTCGCCGAAGAGAAGGCGGAGAACGGTACCATGGTGCCGCCGCTGTTGCGCACGTACCATTTACTGATATCGTCCGGCAACATACGTGAATCGGCCTTGCCCATAACGTACACCTTCTTCACGCGACCGCGGTCGATGAAGTCGTTGACGTAAGAACCGCCCCATGCTGAAGCCAGGGTGGTATTGATGTCCGACAGCGACACACCCAGCGCCTGCGCTTTCTCCTGATCGATGATCAGTTTGTACTGCGGCGTATCTTCCATGCCGTTTGGACGCACACCTACCAGCGTATCCGAATGCTGAGCGATCATGCCAAACAGCTGGTTACGCGCGGCGGTCAGCTTCTCGTGACCCAGGTTACCCTGATCGGTCAGCATGAAGTCGAAGCCGGTGGCGTTACCCAGTTCGATAATTGCTGGCAGGTTGAACGGGAACACCATCGCATCTTTGATTTGACCGAGCGCCTGCATGGCACGACCGGCAATCGCAGGCACTTTCAGGTTGGCATCGCCACGCTCATCCCACGGCTTGAGGCTGACGAACGCAATACCGGTGTTCTGTCCACGACCGGCGAAGCCGAAGCCGTTAACGGTAAACACGGAATTAACGCTGTCTTTCTCTTTGGTCAGGAAGTAATCCGTCACCAGATCCAATACTTTCTGGGTACGTTCCTGGGTAGCACCGGCTGGCAATTGCGCCTGCGCCAGTAACAAACCCTGATCCTCTTCCGGCAGGAATGAGGTAGGCAGTTTCAGGAACAGGTACGCCATGCCGACCACGATCACCAGATAAATCAGCAGGTAACGGCCGGTGCTGCGAATGATATGACCAACACTGTCAACGTAGTGGTTGGTGCTCTTATCAAACAGGCGGTTAAACCAGCCGAAGAAACCGGTGGTTTTGCCGTGAGCGCCTTTCTCCACCGGCTTCAGCATGGTGGCACAAAGCGCAGGCGTCAGGATCAACGCCACCAGCACCGACAGCGCCATCGCCGAAACGATGGTGATGGAGAACTGGCGATAAATGACGCCGGTTGAACCACCGAAGAACGCCATTGGAATAAATACCGCTGACAGCACCAAAGCAATACCGACCAATGCGCCCTGAATCTGCTCCATCGAACGTTTGGTCGCTTCTTTCGGCGGTAAGCCTTCTTCCGCCATTACACGTTCGACGTTCTCTACCACCACGATGGCGTCATCCACCAGCAGCCCGATGGCGAGCACCATCCCGAACATCGTCAGGGTGTTTATCGAGTAGCCAAAGGCACTGATGATCGCAAAGGTTCCGAGCAACACAACAGGAACGGCGATGGTTGGAATCAGCGTCGCACGGAAGTTCTGCAGGAACAGATACATCACCAGGAACACCAGCACGATCGCTTCGAACAGCGTTTTCACCACTTCGAAAATCGAAATTTTCACAAACGGTGTGGTGTCGTACGGATAAACCGTTTTCATGCCTGCCGGGAAGAACGGCTCCAGTTTCGCCAGTTCCGCTTTCACCGCATCGGCGGTGTCCAGTGCATTAGCGCCGGTGGCCAGTTTGATACCGATACCGGAAGCCGGTTTGCCGTTATAACGCGCGATGATCTCGTAGTTTTCACCACCGAGTTCAATCTTCGCCACGTCACGCAGACGTACCTGCGAACCATCCTGATTCACTTTCAGCAGAATATTGCCGAACTCATCTGTCGATGTCAGACGGGTTTGCGCAATGATCGAGGCATTCAGCTGTTGGCCCGGTACAGGTGGCGTACCGCCCAACTGACCCGCGGCGATCTGGGTGTTCTGGACTTTCAGCGCGTTGATCACATCCACTGGTGTCAGTGAATAGTTGTTCAGCTTGTGTGGGTCCAGCCAGATGCGCATCGCATACTGCGCACCAAACACCTGGGTATCACCGACACCCGGCATACGGCTGACCGGATCTTTGATGTTTGAAGCAACATAGTCAGAAATATCATTCTGCGTCATGGTGCCGTCATCACTGACAAAACCCGCCACCATCAGGAAGCTGCTAGAGGATTTCTTAACCTGAATACCCTGTTGCTGTACTTCCTGTGGCAGTAACGGCGTGGCCAGCTGCAGTTTGTTCTGCACCTGAACCTGCGCGATATCGGCATCAGTACCGGATTGGAAGGTCAGCGTCAGCGTCAATGTACCCGACGAGTCACTGCTCGAGGACATATACATCAGTCCATCGATACCGTTCATGTTTTGCTCGATGACCTGCGTCACCGAATCTTGCAGCGTTTTCGCATCAGCACCTGGATAGGTGGCCTGGATTTCAACCGCCGGCGGTGCAACATTGGGATATTGCTCAATCGGCAGGCTGATAATCGATAGCACACCAGCCAACATGATGATGATGGCGAGCACCCACGCAAAAATGGGGCGATCAATAAAGAACTTAGCCATGTATCAGTGGCTCCTGTTATGACGATGATTTAGCAGACGGTGATTCTGGTGCAGCTTTGGCATCATCGGAGACTTCTTTTGGCGTCACCTGCACACCCGGTTTGGCACGCTGGATACCGGTGGTGATCACCCGATCGCCTTCTTTTAGACCTTCCGTCACCAGCCATTTGTCGCCAAATGCCTGATTAGCGGTGATGTTACGCGATTCCACTTTATTATCTGCGCCAACCACCATTGCGGTTGCCTGACCGGTTGGGGTGCGTGTTACGCCCTGTTGCGGCACCAGCAGTGCGGTGGGATTGGTGCCCTCATCCAGACGCGCACGAACAAACATGCCTGGCAGCAGGCGATTGTCCGGGTTCGGGAAGATGGCGCGCAGCGTGATCGAGCCGGTGGTTTCATCCACGCTCACATCAGAGAATTCCAATGTGCCTGTCTGCGGGTATGCGTTACCGTTTTGCATCAGCAGGGTGACGTTGGCCTTACCGTCGTTCTGTTTCAGCTGACCGGATTCCAGCTCTGCGCGCAGACGCAGGAAATCATCACTGGATTGGGTCACATCGACATACATAGGATCGAGCTGTTGCACGGTCGCCAGGGCAGTGGTTTGCCCGTTGGAAACCAGCGCACCTTCGGTTACCGACGATTTACCAATACGACCGCTGATGGGTGACGTCACTTTGGTATACGCCAGATTGATGCGCGCAGTTTCGACGTTGGCACGTGCAGCCTGGGCGGCTGCAGCAGTCTGAGCTGCGGTGCCTGCGGCGGTGTCATAGTCCTGCTGACTGATGTACTTGGTACCCAGCAGCGGCTTATAGCGAGTAATGGTTAACTGCGCAACACGCGCATTGGCTTCAGCCTGGGCGAGATCCGCTTTAGCGCTGTCGTAGGCCGCCTGATAGGTGGCTGGATCAATCTGATACAGCGACTGACCGGCTTTTACATCACTACCTTCAACAAAATTACGCTTGAGGATAATTCCTGACACCTGAGGGCGCACTTCCGCAACGCGGAAAGCCGAGGTACGGCCCGGCAGCTCGGTGGTAATTTTCAAGGGTTCGTTTTTTAACGTTACAACACCCACTTCTGGGGGCTGCTGCTGGGCGGCTTGCTGGGATTTATTATCATCACATCCTGTTAACACAAAGCTGCCTGATAGCATCAGGACGGCCGCCAGAGGCGCTAATCCTCTGTTTTTATTCATAAATAAACCTCTAGTGTCCGATATCAAATGATCAATGGATCACAAACCGATAAACCCATTGCTGCGTTAAAACACGGGTCATGCTATGGTACATACATTCACAAATGTATGTAAACTTACAAGTTTGTAAAAAAAGCCCAGCATGGCACGAAAAACCAAAGCGCAAGCTCTTGAAACACGGCATCAAATTCTTGACGCCGCATTAGCACACTTTTCCGAACATGGTGTGGCCGCCACGTCTCTGGCGGATATCGCAACAGCGGCCGGCGTCACGCGCGGGGCTATCTACTGGCATTTCAAAAATAAAGCCGATCTCTTACAGGAAATCTGGCTGCGTTGTGACGCTGGGCTGGACGATGTGGAACTTGAGTATCAGACAAAATACCCGGGCGATCCACTTTCTGTTGTTCGTTCTATGTTGATCTATATCCTTGACGCCACAGCAAAGGATCCGCAAAGACGCGCATTAATGGAGATTATCTTTCACAAATGTGAGTTTGTTGGCGAAATGTCGACGTTACAGGATATGCAGCAGAGCTTACTGCAAGCGTGTTACGATCGAATTGAAACTGTACTACGTCTTTGTATTGATGCCAGCCAATTGCCTGCGAACCTGAATACGCGTCAGGCGGCGCTACTGATGCGCGGCTATATCAATGGCATGATGGAAAGCTGGCTGTTCAACCCGCAAAGTTTTGATTTGGCAGCCGATGCGCCTCAGCTGGTGGATGCGTTTCTTGATATGTTGCGCCTGAGTCCAACGCTGCTTAGTCGGCCTTGATTTCCGCCGCTTGTTTCTGCTCATAATCCCGCTGAACAATCGCCAACGCAGCCAGCACGGTGGCGGTGGGAACATTATTCTCTTCAAGCAGTTGAATCAGATCGACGGCAAGTTTGATTTCGTCTGGTGCGCTCTCCAGTGACATTCTTTCTCCTAAATACGTAATTTCGCCGCGACCAGCAGCATTAACAGTGCGCCCAGCAGCGCGCTGGCAAAACCGGCTGGATGCAAGGCGGCCAGATCGCCGGTGGTGAAGTAGGTGGCGATATAGCCGCCAATCAGCGCGCCAATCACCGCCAGCACCAGCGTCGGCACAAATCCTCCCGGACGACCGGGAAAAATCACCCGCTTAAGCCAGCCTGCGGCTAAACCGATCACAATCCAAAAAACCAGCGTCATGATTTTTCTCCTTTTTCTCACCGCAATGAGTATAGAGGAAAAAGCGCCGCGTTTAGCGCGGCATAGACGGCAACTCCAGTTTGTAGATAGCGGCGCGGCAGCGTGCCAGGCGCTCCTGCAGCTGATCGACTTCGCGAATCAACTGCTGCTGAACACTGAGGGTTTCGGCGCGCGCCAGATGCTGCTCGCGCTGCTGAATCATCGCCAGTAAGCGCTTTTCGTAACCCTGATACTCTTCACGCTTGGCCTGGCGTGCATCGACACGTGGCCGCTCGCGCTTGACGCGCAGCTGCTGGCTCTGGCATTCGCGCTGCAAGGCGGCAATTTGATCCAGCACTTTCTCCGCCAGCCATTGACGGCGCGCCACATCAGTGTCAGCAGCGGTTAACTGCGTCACATTGCCTTCCAGTTCGCGCAGATAATCCGCCAGACGCGTGCCGCTGGTGCGAAACAGGTGAGAATCAAAACGGGGCTGACGACAGGCACCATCCGGCTGCTGCGCAATCTGCTGGCGCAGTAACTCTAACATGGCATGGAGACGTTGCTGGGCGGGCGGTTGGGGCATCACTCTGTTTCCGACTGTGTTAACGTAACGCTGTTTTTGACTTATTCAGGCATCAGGCATGCAGCGCATTTTACTACTGAGCCTTGGCTGGCTGGCGATTGTGCTAGGTACGCTGGGCATTGTATTACCTTTATTACCTACGACGCCATTTGTGTTGCTGGCGGCCTGGTGTTTTGCCCGCTCGTCGCCGCGTTTCCATCATTGGTTGCTGTGGAAGTCGCCGTTTGGCCGCTATATTCGCCACTGGCAGCAGCATCGTGCCATGCCGCCCGGCGCCAAAGGGCGCGCCATGTTGCTGATTGTGATTACCTTTTCGGTGTCCCTTTATTTAGTAAACCTGCTGTGGGTGCGCATCCTGTTAGGCGCGATGCTGTGCCTGCTGCTGCTTTTTATGTGGCGCATTCCGGTTGTAACCGAGGATGCCAACCCGCCACAACAGTAGCGTGAGGGTTGCATTTAGCCGGGTATTTGCATAGATTTGGGCATCTTCGTGCGTGGCTTCCCTTATAAACGACTTCGCTTAACCCGGTTTCCGGGGTTTGGCGCTAGAGAAGCTGCGCGTATTAGATATTTTCTCCAGGCGTAACATTTATGACCGCAACTGCGCAGCAGCTTGAACTCATCAAAAACAGCATTAAAAGCATTCCTGACTATCCGAAGCCGGGCATTCTGTTCCGTGACGTGACCAGTCTGATGGAAGATCCGCAGGCGTATGCCGCGTCGATCGCCATTCTGGTGGAGCGTTATCGTAACAAAGGCATCACCAAGGTGGTGGGAACGGAAGCGCGTGGCTTCCTGTTTGGCGCACCGGTGGCGCTGGGTTTGGGCGTGGGTTTTGTGCCGGTGCGTAAGCCGGGCAAACTGCCGCGTGACACCTTCAGCGAAAGCTACGAGCTGGAGTACGGCACCGATGCGCTGGAACTGCACAAAGATGCCATCAAACCAGGCGATGTGGTGCTGGTGGTGGACGATCTGCTGGCGACTGGCGGCACGCTGGAAGCAACGGTGAAACTGATCCGCCGCGCCGGTGGTGAAGTGAAAGACGCCGCATTCGTGATTAATCTGTTTGACCTGACCGGCGAAGCCCGCCTGACTGCCATGGGCGTCGAGTGCTTCAGCCTGGTGAATTTCCCCGGCCACTAAGGCCTGCGCGCTCCGCTGTACGGCGGGGCGCCACCTCTGCAAAGTTAGTGGTTGCTGATCCGCTGGTGGCTGTTAAACTACTGCCAAAATAAACAGGGTTTGCGAAGCTGCATTTTCTCCCTTCTCCCTAAATTCCAGTGATTGAATCCACATGAGCTATCAGGTACTTGCGCGAAAATGGCGTCCCCAGGCCTTCGCTGACGTAGTCGGTCAGGAACATGTGCTGACTGCGCTGGCCAACGGGTTGTCACTGGGACGAATCCATCATGCTTATCTCTTTTCTGGCACACGCGGCGTCGGGAAAACCTCGATCGCCCGTCTGCTGGCGAAGGGGCTTAACTGTGAAACCGGCATCACGTCAACGCCGTGCGGGCAATGCGATAACTGCCGCGAAATCGAGCAGGGCCGTTTTGTCGATCTGATTGAGATCGATGCCGCATCACGCACCAAAGTTGAAGATACGCGCGATCTGCTCGATAACGTGCAGTACGCGCCGGCGCGCGGTCGCTTCAAGGTCTATCTGATCGATGAAGTGCACATGCTGTCGCGCCACAGCTTCAACGCGCTGCTTAAAACGCTGGAAGAGCCGCCATCGCACGTTAAATTCCTGCTGGCGACCACCGATCCGCAGAAGCTGCCTGTGACGATTCTGTCCCGCTGCCTGCAATTCCACCTCAAAGCGCTCGACGTGGAGCAAATCCAGCAGCAGCTGGCGCATGTGTTGCAGCAGGAGCAGATTGCTGCCGAACCGCGTGCGCTGCATCTGCTGGCACGCGCCGCTGACGGCAGCATGCGCGATGCGCTGAGCCTGACCGACCAGGCGATTGCCATGGGGCAGGGCAGCGTAACGCGTGACACCGTGGCACAAATGCTCGGCACGCTTGACGATGAACAGCCGCTGGCGCTGATTGAAGCGCTGGTGGATGGCCAGGGCGAACAGGTGATGGCGCTGCTGAATCAGGCCGCGTCGCGTGGGGTTGAGTGGGAAGCGCTGCTGGTCGAGATGCTGCGTTTACTGCACCGCATTGCGATGGTGCAGCTGCTGCCAAGCTCGCTCAGCGAGGACGATCTCAGCCAGGCCGATCGCCTGCGCGAGTTAGCGCGCGTGCTGCCACCGGCTGACGTGCAGCTCTATTACCAAACGTTGTTGATGGGACGTAAAGATCTGCCGCTGGCACCGGATCGGCGCTTAGGCGTAGAGATGACGCTGCTGCGTGCGCTGGCGTTCCATCCGCAGGCAACGATTGCGGAGCCGGTGGCGCGTCCCACCTTGACGCCACAAGCTGCGCCGCAGGTTGCTGCGCCACAAGCCGCAGCGAAAGCCGCGCCCGCACCGGCTGCGCAGCCGCAGATGGCACCGCCAAACCCTGACGCGCCGCCGGTGTCGGATGATTATCCAGACATGCAGCCCGCGCCCGATCCGTTACCTGACTCCACCAGCCAGTTGTTACAGGCGCGAACGCAGTTGCTGCGTCAGGGAGCCGGCAAAGCAAAAAAGAGTGAGCCGGCAGCGCGTTCCGCGCGGCCGGCGAATCCGGCGCTGGAACGTCTCGCTAGCGTCACTGAACGTGTGCAACAACGTGCGTCCGAACCCACGGTAAAAGCCCCGGCCAAACCGGAAGCTTATCGCTGGAAAACGCAGCTGCCGGTGGAGGTTAAAGCGGAGCCGGTGGCGACGCCAAAAGCCTTGCGTTCGGCACTGGAGCATGAGAAAACCCCTGAGCTGGCGCTGCGTCTGGCGGAAGAAGCCCAGCAGCGCGATGCGTGGGCTGCTGAAATCGCCGCGCTGACGCTACCGAAACTGGTGCAGCAAGTGGCGCTCAATGCGTGGAAAGAGGTGGGCGAAGCCGGCGTTACGCTGCATCTGCGCAGCAGTCAGCGCCATCTGAATTCAGCTTCTGCCAGGCAGGCGCTGGCGGAAGCGCTGAGTCAGTCTGCCGGTCAGCCGGTTGAATTGACGATTATTGAAGACGATAATCCTACGGTATTGACGCCACTGGAGTGGCGCCAGGCCATTTATGAAGAGAAGCTGTCGCAGGCGCGACAGTCGATCGAAAGCGATACCCATATTCAGACATTGCGTCGATTCTTCGATGCCGATTTGGATGAAGAGAGTATTCGACCGGTGTGAACATGCTGCCGCGCGTCAACTGCGCGCAGCCCCAGCAGAGAGAGAAAACTATGTTTGGTAAAGGCGGATTGGGCAACCTGATGAAACAGGCCCAGCAGATGCAAGACAAAATGGCCAAAGTGCAGGAAGAGATCGCCGCGATCGAAGTGACCGGTGAATCAGGCGCTGGCTTGGTTAAAGTAACCATCAACGGTGCGCACAACTGCCGTCGTGTTGAAGTCGATCCTAGCTTGCTGGAAGATGACAAAGACATGCTGGAAGATCTGATCGCCGCGGCCTTCAACGATGCGGCACGCCGTATTGACGAAACGCAGAAAGAGAAGATGGCTGCGGTCTCTTCAGGTATGCAGCTGCCGCCTGGCTTCAAGATGCCGTTCTGATGCAAACCAGTCCACTGCTTGAATCTTTGATGGAGTCGTTGCGCTGCCTGCCGGGCGTTGGCCCGAAGTCGGCGCAGCGTATGGCTTTTCAGCTGTTGCAGCGCGATCGTAGCGGTGGCATGCGTCTGGCGCAGGCATTGACCCGCGCCATGTCGGAAATCGGTCACTGCGCCGATTGCCGTACCTTCACCGAACAGGAAATCTGCACCATCTGCGCCAATCCGCGTCGTCAGCAAAACGGCCAGATTTGTGTGGTGGAGAGCCCGGCAGATATCCACGCCATTGAGCAGACCGGCCAGTTTGGCGGCCGCTACTTTGTGCTGATGGGGCACTTGTCACCGCTGGATGGCATTGGGCCACAGGATATCGGCCTGGATCGGCTGGAGCAGCGTCTCGAGCGCGAAACCTTAACCGAAGTGATCCTCGCCACCAATCCCACGGTGGAAGGGGAAGCCACGGCCAACTACATCGCCGAGCTGTGCGGACAATATGGCGTTGATGCCAGCCGCATTGCACACGGTGTGCCGGTCGGTGGTGAGCTGGAAATGGTCGATGGCACCACGCTGTCGCACTCGCTCGCCGGACGCCACAAGATTAATTTCTAATCACTTGCCGATGTCTTCACAGACATCGGCTTGAAATCCTCTCCTTCATCCCCATTTCTCTCTCAACGTATCATCAACCCCGATTCAGTTGAGGTAGCAATGACCATGAAAGGACAAGAGACGCGTGGCTTCCAGTCAGAGGTAAAACAACTTCTGCACCTGATGATCCATTCACTCTATTCAAATAAAGAGATTTTCCTGCGCGAGCTGATTTCCAACGCTTCAGATGCCGCCGACAAACTGCGCTTCCGCGCGCTGTCGACGCCCGATCTGTATGAAGGCGACGGCGACCTGCGCGTACGTATCTCGGTCAATCCGGAAAATCGCACGCTGACGCTCAGCGATAACGGCATCGGTATTCGCCGTGATGAGGTGATTGAGAACCTCGGCACCATCGCTAAATCCGGCACCAAATCCTTCCTCGAATCTATGGGCTCCGACCAGGCGAAAGACAGCCAGCTGATCGGCCAGTTCGGCGTGGGCTTCTACTCTGCGTTCATTGTGGCGGATAAAGTCACCGTGCGCACCCGCGCCGCCGGCGCTAAAGCCGATGAAGCGGTGTTCTGGGAATCTGCTGGCGAAGGCGAATATACGCTGGCAGAGATTGAGAAAGCCGATCGCGGTACCGAAATTACGCTGCACTTCCGTGAAGGCGAAGATGATTTCCTCGATGCGTGGCGCGTGCGTAACGTGATCAGCAAATACTCCGATCACATCGCGCTGCCGGTGGAGATTGAAAGCAAAGACGAAGAGAGCGACACCACCACCTGGGAAAAGATCAACAAAGCCCAGGCGCTGTGGACGCGCAACAAGTCTGAGATCAGCGACGACGAGTACAACGAGTTCTACAAACATATCGCCCACGATTTCAGCGATCCGGCGATCTGGAGCCACAACCGCGTGGAAGGTAAGCAGGAATACACCAGCTTGCTGTATATCCCGGCGCGTGCGCCGTTCGACATGTGGAACCGCGACAGCAAGCACGGCCTGAAACTCTACGTACAGCGCGTGTTCATCATGGACGATGCCGAGCAGTTCATGCCGAACTACCTGCGCTTCGTGCGTGGTTTGATAGATTCCAACGATCTGCCGCTGAACGTATCGCGTGAAATCCTGCAGGACAGCCGTGTGACCCAGAGCCTGCGTGGCGCGCTGACCAAGCGTAGCCTGCAGATGTTAGAGAAGCTGGCGAAAGACGACGCGGAAAAATATCAGCAGTTCTGGAAAGAGTTCGGTCTGGTACTGAAAGAAGGTCCAGCCGAAGACAACGCTAACCAGCAACAGATTGCCAAACTGCTGCGTTTCGCCACCAGCCAGAGCGAAAGCGCAGAGCAGACCGTTTCGCTCGACGATTACGTGACGCGCATGGTGGAAGGTCAGGACAAGATTTACTACATCACCGCCGACAGCTATGCCGCCGCGAAGAGCAGCCCGCATCTGGAACTGTTCCGCAAAAAAGGCATCGAGGTGCTGCTGCTCTCCGATCGTATCGACGAATGGATGATGAGCTACCTCACCGAGTTCGACGGCAAAACCTTCCAGTCAGTCAGCAAAGCGGATGATTCGCTGAGCAAACTGGCCGATGAAGAGACCGAAGAGCAGAAAGAAGCAGAGAAGGCGCTGGAGCCATTCGTTGAGCGCGTAAAAACGCTGCTGGGCGAGCGTGTGAAAGAGGTGCGTCTGACGCATCGTCTCACCGACACGCCAGCGATCGTCACCACCGATGCTAACGAAATGACCACGCAGATGGCGAAGCTGTTTGCCGCGGCCGGTCAGGACGTGCCGGACGTGAAGTACATTTTCGAGATCAATCCGGATCATACGCTGGTGAAACGCGTGGCTGATACCCAGGACGAGACGCGCTTTGCCGAGTGGGTTGAGCTGCTGCTGGATCAGGCGCTGCTCGCCGAGCGCGGTACGCTTGACGATCCAAACCAGTTTATCCGTCGCATGAACCAGTTGCTGACGGCGTAATCGCACCAAACCCGAAAGGTCGCCATTCATGGCGACCTTTTTTATATCTGCGCTTAAATCTGCGCCTGATCCCGCAACCAGTCGCGAAACAACGTAATCTCTGCATCGTGCTGACGCGAAATCTTGGTCATCATCAACGTGGCGCGATCGACGCGCACAAAGCCCAGTGGCGCGATCAAGGTGCCGTCACTCAACTCCTGACGCACCAGCAAGCGTGGTGCCATAATCACGCCCAATCCGTTTCTCGCCGCCTGAATGGCTAACGTCAAATTATCGAAATGCTTGCCGATCCAGTAATTGCCGCGTACCCCGCTGGTTTTCGCCCATTCGGCCCACGCATGCAGCCGCGTATCGGCGTGCAGCAGCGGCAGTGAGGCGAGATCCTGCTCGCTTTGAAAGCGGGCGGCAAACTGCGGGGCGCACAGTGGGCCGATGTAATCATCGCTGATCAAGGTGGCATCAATATCGTCATCCGGCGACTGCTCGGCGCTGAGAATCAGCACATCGGTATGCTCGCTGCGCAGCTGGTCAATCTCTACCAGCGGCTGAAACTGCACTTCAATATCGGGATAGCGCTGATAGAAGCTGGCGATGCGCGGAATTAGCCACTGCGAGAGAAAGCTGGGCGCGCAGGAGACGCTGATATGATGGCGCATGCCGGTACGGATGCTTTCGCAGGTGGTGGAGAGCTCGCTAAAGGCTTTCTGACAACTCACCAGCAAACGTTCACCGTGTGAGGTTAATTTGACGCGTCCATTGGTACGCACAAACAGCGGCTTCCCCATCCAGCTCTCCAGCTGTCGAACCTGATGGCTGATGGCGCTATGGGTGACATGCAGACGTTCGGCCGCTACGCTAAAACTGCTGAACAGTGCCGCCTGGTGGAAATAGTGCAGTGCACGTAACGATGGAAGCACGGTCATACTCGTCCCCTGTGTAAAAACCTAACAGGGATTGTCAGTTTATATCATTTTAATGTCCAGCCGCATTGGCCTAACCTTTCCCCCAGATTCTGGCAGGTTGACGGCTACGGCTCTCTGTGTTTTACGCCGACTATCACCGCAGGTTTCACCTCCCACACACAGCATAATAACCAGAGACATACCACGCGATGGCTCCACAACTTGCTTCTGCCAGGGCGGCGGCGGCGCGCGATAAGCTTCGCGGCTCGCTTTCCCGCTATTACCGGCTTGAAAATTTCGATCTCTTCTTCGCACCCTCTTTGCATATCTCGCGAGTGCTGCTTTCCCAGCTGTTTCTCCGTCAGGAGCAATCACGTAATCACACGCGCTATGCCTCGCACTATCCGGTTAGTGAACTGAGCGTGCTGCCCACTTTGCCGATGACGGCGGGCAACATTGCGCTGGTGGATCATGTTGATATGCAGCAAGGTCGCGTGCGTGCGTTGAGCGAATGTCAAAGCCACGGCGTCACCGATGCATCGGAGTCGTTTGCCACGCAGCTACACAAACGGCTGGTGAGCGATGCGCGACTGTTTGTCGCCCGCCTTGATCGCCATTCGGCGTTATGCGGCGATCTGGTGTTAATCGCATTGCGCACCGCCGATTTCAGCACATTGGTGCGCAGCGAGCTGCGGCTGTTTGAGCAAGGATTAGCGCTCGGTGGCGCGCCAGAACAGGCGCTGGCAATGATGAAGGACAATGAATGGCGTCCGTACAATATTGCGATGGTGGAAAAAATCGCGCTCGACTCGCCATTCATCCTGCACTCCATTCAGCAACCGGGTTTACCCTTTGCACTTTTTCCGCTGCCGAAAGGCCTTAATGCCAGTGAATTGCCGCAGGATATTCAGGTGCTGCCCGAACAGGCGCAATTACGCTTGCGCGCCGACGTGCGCGGCGGGGTCAACAAACAGCTGAACGTCACACCCGCACTGAAAAAACGCCTCAAAGACCTACTCATGCTTAGCCGTGATTCCTAAAAACGGGCACTCTGCTGGTATTTGCTGGCAAAGCAGGTCAAAGTAGACCTTTCGTGGCGAGCGCGCCCGTTTCCTTGTGGTGCGCGGGCCATAATGGTATGTTCTTCGCCTTCTCAGATTGAACAATGCGATTCGCAAGGGGAATTACGCAATGCGTATTATTCTGCTCGGAGCTCCGGGCGCAGGTAAAGGCACTCAGGCTCAATTCATCATGGAGAAATACGGTATTCCGCAAATCTCCACCGGTGACATGTTACGTGCGGCAGTAAAAGCAGGTACGGAACTGGGCCAACAGGCAAAAGCGATCATGGATGCCGGTAAACTGGTGACTGACGAGCTGGTGATTGCGCTGGTTAAAGAGCGTATCGCGCAGGAAGACTGCAAAAACGGTTTCCTGCTCGATGGCTTCCCACGCACTATCCCGCAGGCTGACGCGATGAAAGAAGCGGGCATCAAGGTTGACTACGTGCTGGAGTTCGCTGTACCCGACGAGCTGATTGTGGATCGTATTGTTGGTCGTCGCGTACACACGCCATCGGGCCGCGTTTATCACGTCACTTACAATCCACCAAAAGTGGAAGGTAAAGATGACCTGACTGGCGAAGAGCTGACCACGCGTAAAGATGACCAGGAAGAGACCGTGCGTAAGCGTCTGGTAGAATACCATCAACTGACTGCGCCGCTGATTGCCTACTACGGCAAAGAAGCGCAAGACGGCAACACCGAATATCACAAAATCGACGGCACGCGTCCTGTCGCCGAAGTGAGCACGCAATTGGCCACGATTCTCGGTTAATGCGTTGAGGGGCCGGTTGTCCGGCCCTTTTGCAGCAATTGCTTTCCCCTCCTTCAATTTCCGCTACAATTTCCCCCTGATTTTGCACTCGACCCATTCGTTTCGACATCAAGGAAATACCATGAGGCAAGAAAAGCCCGGGGTTTTGCTGGTTAACTTAGGCACACCAGACGCACCCACAACACCTGCGGTTAAACGCTATCTGAAACAATTCCTCGGCGATCCACGAGTGGTTGATACACCGCGCTTACTGTGGTGGCCGATTCTCAATTTCATCATCGTGCCTTTCCGTTCGCCACGCGTATCGAAACTGTATGCTTCCGTATGGATGGATGAAGGATCACCGCTGATGGTGTTCAGCAAGCGTCAGCGTGAAGCATTGGCGCAGCGCCTTGATATGCCGGTTGAACTCGGTATGAGCTACGGCCAGCCAAGCCTCGACAGCGCGCTGAAGCGCTTGCTGGATCAGGGCGTGACCAAACTCATCGTGCTGCCGCTCTATCCGCAGTTCTCCTGCTCGACGGTTGCCGCAGTATGGGATGGCTTAGCCACCAGCTTTAAACCACTGCGCTCGCTGCCAGAAGTGGCGTTTATCCGTGATTACGCGGAGCATCCGGCTTACATCGCCGCGCTGAAAGCCTCGGTTGAGCGCTCGTTTGCGCTGCATGGCGAACCGGATCTGCTGGTGCTGTCCTATCACGGCATTCCGCAGCGTTTCGCCAATGAAGGCGATGATTATCCGCTGCGTTGCAAAGACACCACCGATGCGCTGGCCGCGGCGTTGGGCATTGCGCCGCACAAGATCATGATGACCTTCCAGTCACGCTTTGGTCGCGAGCCGTGGCTGACACCGTACACCGATGAAACCATGAAAAGTTTGCCGGCCAAAGGCATCAAGCACGTGCAGGTGATGAGTCCGGGCTTTGCGGCGGATTGTCTTGAAACGCTGGAGGAGATCAGCGGTGAGAACTGCGAGATCTTCCTGCATGCCGGCGGCGAAAAGTTCGAGTACATTCCTGCGCTCAACGCCGATGCGGAGCACATTGAAATGATGGTGCAGCTGGTCAACGCGCGCCGTTAAGGGTGTGGCAGAGAGTGTGATATCATTCTCTGCCTGATTTTCCCTGACGGCACTCTCGATGAAATTTCCCGGCAAACGCAAATCCAAACACTATTTCCCCGTCAACGCGCGCGATCCGCTGCTGCAAGCCACGCAGCAAGAGCAGGAAGAGGGCAGTTGGGTGGTGGGTATCGACCAGACGCTGGTGGATATTGAAGCCAAAGTCGACGACGACTTTCTGCAGCGTTACGGTTTAAGCGCCGGTCACTCGCTGGTGATCGACGATGCTACCGCCGAGGCGCTCTACAACGAACTGATGCGCGAAGCGCTCATCAGCCATCAATTTGCCGGTGGCACCATCGGAAACACCCTGCATAACTACTCGGTGCTGGCGGATGACCGCTCGGTACTGCTCGGCGTGATGTGCAATAACATCCAGATCGGCGGCTACGCCTATCGCTACCTGTGCAACACCTCCAGCCGCATGGATCTGAACTTCCTGCAGGGCGTTGATGGCGCGATTGGCCGCTGCTTCACGCTGATTGGCGAGCAGGGCGAACGTACCTTCGCCATCAGCCCCGGCTTGATGAACCAGCTGCAGGCCAACAGCATTCCGGAAGAGGTGATTGCGGGCGCATCCGCGCTGGTGCTGACTTCCTATCTGGTGCGTTGCCAGCCGGGCGAACCGATGCCGGAAGCCACCTTGCGTGCCATCGAATACGCTAAAAAACACAACGTGCCGGTGGTATTGACGCTCGGCACCAAATATGTGATTCAGGATAACCCGCAGTTCTGGCGCGATTTCCTGCGCGATCACGTCTCGATTGTGGCGATGAACGAAGAAGAAGCCTTTGCCTTAACCGGCGAGCAGGATCCGCTGCTGGCGTCGAATATGGCGCTGGATTGGGTGGATTTGGTGCTGTGCACCGCCGGGCCAACCGGTTTGTACATGGCCGGTTTCACCGAAGAAGAGTACAAGCGCAAAACCAACCATCCGCTGCTGCCGGGCGCGCTGGCCGAGTTCAACCAATATGAATTCAGCCGCGCGATGCGCCACAAGGATTGCGATCAGCCGCTGCGCATCTTCTCGCATATCGCGCCATATATGGGCGGGCCAGAGAAGATCATGAACACCAACGGCGCGGGCGATGGTGCGCTGGCGGCGCTGCTGCATGACATCACCGCCAACAACTTCCACCGTCAAAAAGTGCCTAACTCCAGCAAACACGGCCGCGCCTACCTGACTTATTCGTCACTGGCACAGGTGTGTAAATACGCTAACCGGGTGAGTTATCAGGTGCTGAACCAGCATTCACCGCGTCTGACGCGCGGCCTGCCGGAGCGGGAAGACAGTTTAGAAGAGTCATACTGGGACAGATAAAACGTAGGGTCGCCATTTATGGCGACCTTCCCAATGACCGCACTCACTTAAATCGGGCACTCACGCACAATCGGGTTCTGCGCAATCTCTTCTTCCAGCACATGCAACATGCTGTTAGCGATCTCACGTTCGCCCATCACCACGCGATTCGCGCCGCGCTCCATAATGTAGGTCACTTCATCGTCATAATGCGCACGCGCAATAATCTCAATATCCGGACGCTTCTCGCGCGCTGCCGTCACCACTTCACCGGCTTCGTAGCCATTGGGAATGGTCAGCAGCAGCCAGCGGGCGCAGTCGAGGCGCGCTAATTCCATGGTATCCACGCGCGCCGCATTGCCCAGCACCGCTTTGATCCCTTGCTCGCGCAGTGCTTCAACGCGCGGGCGCGAGTTCTCAACCACCACCAGCGGCACATCCGCTTCCATCAACTTTTGTCCCAGCAGGCTGCCGACGCGGCCATAACCGACCAAAACCGCGTGATTGCAGATATCCACCGGAATCTGCTTCTCTTCTTCGATAGCTTCTTCCAGCGTCTGCTCTTCGATGGTTTCGGTTTTGTCGAGGTAACGTTCCAGCACGCTAAACAGAATCGGGTTAAGCATGATGGAGAGAATCGCCGCCGCCAGCACCAGATTGCGGCCTTCCTCGCTCAGCATGCCGAGCGAGATGCCGAGACCGGCGAGAATAAAGGCGAATTCACCAATCTGCGCCAGGCTCACCGAAATGGTCATCGCGGTACGACGTGAATGGCCAAGCAGCGTCACCAGCAGCCAGGCAGCAATAGATTTACCCAGCACGATAATCGCCAGCGCGCCAAGCACCGCCAGCGGTTGCTCAATCAGGATCATCGGATCAAACAGCATGCCGACGGACACAAAGAACAGGACGGCGAAGGCATCGCGCAACGGCAAGGTATCGTGCGCCGCGCGGTGGCTAAGTTCAGATTCGTTCAGCACCATGCCGGCAAAGAAGGCACCGAGGGCGAAGGAGACATCAAAGAATTCGACGGCGCCAAAGGCGATACCGAGCGCCAGCGCTAACACCGCAAGAGTAAACAGCTCTCGCGAACCGGTCGCGGCACTTTTTGCCAGAATCCACGGCACCACGCGACGGCCCACCACCATCATCAGCACCATAAAGGCGACGACTTTACCGATGGTCAGCAGCAGATCCCACAACAGCAGCGTTGGGCTGGCGTTGCCCTGTTCCAGCATGCCGGCGATGGCTGGCAGCAGCACCAGCGTCAGCACCATCACCAAATCTTCCACGATCAACCAGCCAATGGCGATTTGCCCGCGCTGGCTATCAATCAGCTGTCGCTCTTCCAATGCGCGCAGCAGCACCACGGTACTGGCGGTGGAAAGACACAAACCAAATACCAGGCCGGTCATCCACGACCAGCCCATTGTCCAGGAAAGTCCCATTCCCAGCAGCGTCGCCACGGCGATTTGCGCGATGGCGCCAGGAATGGCGATGGACTTTACCGACATCAAATCCTTCAGCGAGAAGTGCAAACCGACGCCGAACATCAGCAGAATAACGCCGAGTTCAGCCAGTTCAGGGGCAAGGTTGGTATCCGCGACAAAGCCTGGCGTGAAAGGGCCGGCCAGGACGCCAGCCAGAAGATAACCGACCAGCGGTGAGATGCGCAGGCGGTTTGCCAGCATACCAAGGAGAAATGCGAGGACCAGTCCCCCGACAATGGTAGTGATCAACGGTGTGGTGTGATGCATGCCTGTCTCCTTGTGTGCAAATGTATCCGCTTGTAACAACCTAGTGTAATGCACAATCACTCACCGCGTTTAAACATTTGAGCGGTTAAAGCCCACTAAATTGAAAAAATGAGACTAAAACGCAGCTGAAGCTCCATTTTCGTCAGTTATCTCACGATATCGGCTGGAAATACGCAGAATGAAGGGTGGCGCGGAAAAAATAGTTGCAGTGGGAAATTGGCTTCGCAGCAGGGGTTGTTACGGTTAAAGCGGTCCTAAGTCGATAAAGTCACCGCCAGGTGTAGAATTGGGTTGTCAGTCCCAGCGAGAAGCGAATTTAAAAATGCTGGTCGTCACGCTGTGCCATGATGCAATGCGTGTTTCATCTTGAGTTAGCCAGCCATCTGTGCGACACAGAAGGGCGATAACGCACATTATGTCCACCGCTAAGTGGAAAAACGCAGAATAAGGAGATCGACTTTGTTTTTATCACCGCGAAAAGGGCGCTGGCTGGCGCTGACAGTGTTACTGCTGCCGATGCTGGCGCAGGCGTGGCAAACGGATCGCAGTTATCGTTTCAGCATTCTGCACACCAACGATCATCACGGACGTTACTGGCCCAACGCGCAGGGCGAATATGGCCTCGCCGCACAGAAAACCCTGATGGATCAACAGCGCTATGATGTGCAGGCCAAAGGCGGCGGCGCGCTGATCCTGTCGGCGGGCGATGTGAACACCGGCGTGCCAGAGTCAGACATGCTGGATGCTGAACCCGACATTCGCGGCATGAACCTGGTGGGCTATGACGCCATGGCGCTGGGCAACCACGAATTCGATAAACCGCTGAGCGTGCTGCAAAAGCAGCAGAAGTGGGCCAAGTTTCCGTTCCTTTCAGCTAACATCTATCAAAAAGGCACCGACACGCGCTTATTTAAGCCGTGGGCAACCTTTAACCGCATGGGGCTGAAGATTGCAGTGATCGGCCTGACCACCACCGACACGCTGCGCATCGCCAATCCGGAAAACATTGCAACGATTGATATTCGCGATCCGGTGAAAGAGACCGAAAAAGCGGTGGCGGAACTACGCGCCAGCGAAAAGCCTGATGTCATCATCGCGCTGACACACATGGGTCACTACGACGACGGTCAGCACGGCAGCAATGCGCCGGGTGACGTGGAGCTGGCGCGTAGCCTGCCGCCGGGTACCATCAACGTGATCATTGGCGGCCATTCGCAGGATGCGGTGTGCATGGAGAAAGAGAACGTCAGCGTAAAAGATTATCAGCCAGGCCAGCCCTGCCAGCCGGATCGGCAAAACGGCGTGTGGATCATGCAGGCAAAAGAGTGGGGCAAATTTGTTGGGCGCGGCGACTTCACCTTCCGCAATGGTGAGCTGACGCTGGAGAATTACCAGCTGATCCCGGTCAACCTCAAGCATAAAGTAAAGAATCTTGATGGCAGCGAATCCTGGCTTACCTGGCAGGAAGAGATCCCGAAAAACAGCGCGATGATGAAGCTGTTAACGCCGTATCAACTGCGTGCTGGCAAGAAACTGGATGTCAAAGTCGGCAGCAGCGACGGCGTGTTTGTCGGTGAGCGCGACAAGGTACGCTTTGAGCAGACCAATCTTGGGCAGCTAATTTTGCGCGCCCAAATGGCGGCGACCAAAGCGGACTTTGCGGTGATGAGCGGCGGTGGCATTCGCACTTCGCTGGCGCCAGGCAATCTCAGCTGGCGCGATTTGTTGCAGGTGCAGCCGTTTGGCAATCAGGTGGTGTCGGTGACGCTGAAGGGTAATGAAGTGATGAATTATCTGGCGAC
The DNA here is from genome assembly GCF_019795955.1 of Pantoea sp. DY-5. Classification (NCBI taxonomy): domain Bacteria; kingdom Pseudomonadati; phylum Pseudomonadota; class Gammaproteobacteria; order Enterobacterales; family Erwiniaceae; genus Pantoea; species Pantoea sp. DY-5. The sequence continues at coordinate 1,505,373 of NZ_JAIMIE010000001.1, read as the reverse complement.
GGTTGCCAATATTAAAGTGGACTCCGGCGGCTTCGCGCAGTTCAGCAACATCAGCCTGGTGGCGGATGGTAAAGGCGTTAGCGACGTGAAGATTAATGGCGAACCGCTGCAAAAGGATAAAACCTACCGCATGGCGACTAACAGCTTTAACGCCAGCGGCGGCGATGGTTATCCGAACATTGAAACCCATGCTGGCTTCAGCAACAGCGGGCAGCGCGATGCGGATGTGCTGCGTGATTATGTCAGCCAGCATTCACCGCTGAAGGTAGCGGATTATCAACCTGGCGGGATTGTGCATCTGACGGCAGCACAAATTGAAGAGCGCAACAAAGCGCTGGAGAAGCAACGCAAACCAAGCTACCCGCAAATGATTCTGGCGTGGATCTGGCCGCGCGCCGCACAACATTGAACTCTGCGCTCGTAGGTCGCCATTTATGGCGACCACTTTTTATATGCACATCAGGCCCGACAGGATTTCTGCGTCACCCAACGGTGGCGCAACTTATCCCACATCCAGTTGTAAACCATGGTATAGGGCAGGAAGAACAGGAAGAACGCCACTTCTAGCACAAAGGCTTCCAGCAGCGAAATATTCAGCATCCAGGCGGCAATCGGCAAGCCAATCAGGATAAAACCGCCTTCAAAGCCTAGCGCATGCATGGCGCGTAAACCGAATCCGCGTTTCACCTGCGGCGGCCAGATGCGATCAAAGCCGGTGTTATAGATCATGTTCCACAGCATGGCGACGGTCGACAGCATAATCGCCAGCGCGCCCATCTGAAACAGCGGTTTCTCCATGATCCAGGCAGCCAGCGGCGCAACAGTGATAAGTGCTAACCCTTCAAAGCCTGCGGCATGACAAAAACGTTCTTTCAGCGAACGGGTACGCATATAAACCTCCTTATTGGTGATAACCCCTATTTTCGCACTGGGTGATGCTAAGATAAAATGATCACCTATCGATAAAAGCGATGGTTCAACATGAAATATTCCCCGGAATCCCTTGAGGCATTTGTGCAAACCGTGGCCAGCGGATCCTTTTCGGCGGCGGCGCGCGCGTTGTCTAAAAGCCAGTCCACCATCAGTAACGCGATCGCTAATCTGGAAGACGATCTGGGTTTCACGCTGTTTGATCGCAGCGGACGTAATCCGATATTGACCGAGCATGGCCAGCGCGCGTTTGCGCAAGTGCAGCAGATTCTGGCCGCCAGCCAGCGGCTGGATGAGCTGGCAGTACGCTTGTCGCAGGGCGTAGAACCGCGCCTTAGCCTGGCGATCTCCGATTTTTGGCAAGCGGATCACCATGAAAATCTGCTTAACCGGTTTGAGGTGCGTTATCCAGATATCGATTTTGAGTGCATGATCGCCGAGGATGCTGATGCATTAGATTTGATACAAGCCGGGCGTGTGCACCTTGGCGTGGTGCGGGCGCAGCCACAATTGCCGCCGGATTTGGCGGTGGCACGCTTGCAAGTGGGGGCGCAGATGGCGATTTACCTTCATCAGGATCATGCGCTGTCGCAGCTCCAGCAGGTGAGTGAGGGGCAGTTAGGTGAGTTGCGGCATCTGCGGCTCAATACCTGGGTACAAAATCGCGATCCCTTGCCCGCCGGACGCGTGTGGTCGGCGCCATCTTATTTATTGCTGTTAGAGATGGCGGAGCAGGGTTTTGGCTGGAGTATATTACCGCGCTGGCTGGTGGAGCAGTTTGGTCATCAGGTGTTGAAGGAGTTGCCGGTGCCGGGCTGGCCGCAGCATATCGCGGTTGATGTGGTGTGGTCGCGGCGTAATCCGCCGGGACCGGCCGGGCGCTGGATGATCGATCAACTCTGCGCCCAGCAGCCCGACTAATCGCGCCGTGCGACGTCGGCCAGCGGCGCATCCAGCAGGCGAGACAAATCTTGCGCGGCCAGCTCGATATCCAGCCCGCGTTTGCCGCCGGAGATAAAGATGGTGGCAAACTCCGCTGCCTGCTGATCGATCACCGTTGGCAGACGCTTTTTCTGTCCCAGTGGGCTAATGCCGCCTACCAGATAACCGGTCACGCGCTGTGCCAGCTGCGGATCGGCCATATCCGCTTTCTTGGCGCCTAGCGCTTTGGCGACCTTTTTTAGATCCAATTGGGTTGAGACCGGCGTTACCGCAACCGCCAGCGCTTTAGCATCGCCGTTGAGCGATACCAGCAAGGTTTTGAACACCTGGCGCGCATCCAGATTAAGCTTACGCACCGCTTCGTCGCCAAAATTGGTTTCGTGGCTATCGTGGTCGTAGGGATGCAGGGTAAAGGTGACTTTTTGTTTTTCCAGAAGTTTTACCGCGGGCGTCATGATCGGTCCTTGTTAGGAAAATTCTTATTTCAGTTTTGATGGAAAAACAGTGGCGAAATTCTGAACTTTGCGCGAGAATTGGCCCGCGCCAGCAAGAGATTGTTGGTGATAACCAAAATCATAAACAAATTCCTCTTTGACGGGCCAATATTATTATTGGCCTTCTTTTTTTGTGTTTGTGCGTAATTGGAATGTAGGTCGCCATAAATGGCGACCCTACTTTATCCTTTGAGCAGTCCCGGCAAATTATCATCGCCATACAGATGCAGTGCGCCCACCGCCACCACATAACGCCCTTTCGGTAACGCCAGCAGCAGCTCGCGCCAGTGCTGGTTGCGGTTGCGCATCAGCGTGTCGTTCAGCTCGCTGCTAAAGGTGGTCGGCAGCGCCACCGGTTGCTGGGTGGGCGGCGCATCCAGCCACCAGCTGATCATGGTTTGCAGCAGGCGCGCGTTGGTGTGCCAGTGTTCCAGCGTATCCAGCAACAGCGGCAAACCATCCTGCGGCAGCGATTTCAGCAGGGCGATCTGCGTTTCCGGACCTTCCAGCTCGATAATGCGTTTGTTGGCCGCTTTGGCCGCCTGCAACAGCTGATAATCGATACCAAACTGCGGACGTAATCCCAGCCGCTGCGCCTGTTGCGCCTGCAACATCAGCGCGATCTGCCAGAACGGCAGCGTATCGAACAGGCTCAGTGACAGCGAAAGCTCATCGCACAAGGCCTGCAAGCGCTGCAGCACGTCGTCGTCGAGTCGCGTGGCCAGCGGCGGATGTTCATCATCATTGCTGAACGGCGATTCGCCTTGAGTGATATCGGCTTCGACAATCAGCGCGTCGGCTTTATGCAGCTGGCGCAATAGCCCGGCAGGCAGCGGCTGCATATCGCGCGTGCCCATGTGAATGCTGCCCGCCAAATGCAAACGACGATCGCCCAGCTGAATATCCATGGCCGGCCAGCTGTAACTGGCCGGAAAAAGGGTCGCGATCCGTTGTTGGATGCTGTGCCACAGACCGTGTCTCATTCCCTGTCCTTTTTAAGGCAAAAAACCATGCTAGCGATTTCATCTCATGAAAAACAGGGCTGGAATGGCTATTGCCGTTGCGCGGGCTTGAAGCGCAACAAACGGTTAGCGTTGCTCACCACGGTAATGGATGACAGCGCCATCGCCGCGCCCGCGACAATCGGGCTCAGCAGCATGCCGGTAAACGGATAGAGCACGCCGGCCGCAATGGGAATCCCGAGGCTGTTGTAGATAAAGGCGCCCAACAGATTTTGCCGCATATTGCGCAGCGTAGCGCTGGAGATCGACAGCGCATCGGCGACGCAGTGCAGATCGTTGCGCATCAGCGTCATGGCGGCGGTTTCTACCGCCACATCGCTGCCGCCGCCCATCGCAATGCCGACATCCGCCTGCGCCAGCGCGGGCGCATCATTAATGCCGTCGCCGACCATCACCACTTTGCGACCTTGCTGCTGTAGCTGCTTAATCGCCTGCGCTTTGCCATCCGGCAACACGCCGGCAATCACTTCATCAATACCCGCTTCGGCGGCAATCGCCTGCGCGGTTTTCTGGTGATCGCCGGTCAACATAATCAGGCGATAACCTTGCTGATGCAGACGCTGCAGCGCCGCTTTGCTCTCGGGACGCAAGCTGTCACGCAGCGCGATCAATCCCAGCAGTTGCTGATTGTCGGCCAGCAGCACCGGCGTTGCGCCTTGTGCGGCGAAGCGCTCGATATCATTCTGCGCGGCGCGGTAATCAATCTGCTGCTCATTCAGCAGCGCCTGATTTCCCAGCAGCAGCGTTCTGTCGGCGACTGTAGCGCTGATGCCTTTGCCGCGTATTGTACGAAATTGCTTAACCGCTTCGGTGCTCACCGCAGGCGCAGCCTCAAGAATCGCTTTGGCGAGCGGATGGCTGGAGCCTTGCTCCATCTGCGCCGCCGCGCTGAGCACCTGCTCGCGATTCCAGTCGCCATACAACAACACATCGCTGACCTGCGGCGTGCCGCGCGTCAGGGTGCCGGTTTTATCGAACACGATAGTATCGACTTCGCTGGCCCGCTGCAGCGCATCGGCGTCACGCACCAGCACGCCCAACTCTGCGGCGCGCCCGACGCCCGCAATCACTGACATCGGCGTTGCTAAACCCAAAGCGCAAGGGCAGGCGATGATCAGCACCGTGGTGACAATTACCAGCGTGTAAGCCAACTGCGGCTGCGGACCCGCCAGATACCAAATCACCCCGCTCAGCAGCGCAATCGCCACCACCACCGGCACAAATACGGCGGAGATGCGATCCGCCAGTCGGCCAATATCCGGTTTGCTGCTTTGCGCCTGACGCACCAGATTGATAATGCGCGCCAACGTGGTGTGGCTGCCGATGGCGCGCGCCACAAAGTGCAGCGTGCCGTCTTGTACCAGCGTACCGGCAAAGATTTTATCTCCCGGCTGTTTGGCCTGCGGCACTGCTTCACCGGTCAGCATCGCTTCATCCAGCCAGGCTTCACCGCTGGCGACCTCACCGTCCACCGGTACGCGATCGCCAGTGACCAGCTTCAGCGTCATGCCGGACTTAACCTCGCTGAGCGGCAACAGCGTTTCACCCTGATCGCTGATGACCCGCGCCTGCGCCGGGGTTAAATCCAGTAATCGTTCCAGCGCCTGCGAGGCGCGCTGGCGTGCGCGCTGCTCCAGCGCGTGGCCGAGATTGATCAGGCCAACGATCATCACGCTGGCTTCAAAATAGAGATGACGCGCCTGATGCGGGAAGAATTCGGGCCAAAGGGCGACGCTCATCGAATAGAGCCACGCCGCGCCGGTTCCCAGCGCCACCAGCGTATCCATGGTGGCTGTGCCGTGACGCAAACTGCGCCACGCGCTGCGATAGAAGTGGCCGCCGGCCATCACCATCACCAGCAAGGTAATCACGCCGAGTGTGCGCCACAGCGTTTGGTTATCTGCGCTCAGCATCATGTTGTCGCCGAGCATGCCCCAAATCATCATCGGCACGCCGAGCAGCAACGCCAGCGCTGATTGCCAGCTAAAACGGCGCATAGCGTGCTGCGCGCTAACCTGCTGGCGTTCGCGGCGGGTTTGTTCATCCTCGATCACTTCGGCGGAATAACCTGCCTGATCGACCGCGCTCACCAGCGCTTCGGCGCTTGCATCACCCATGATCAGCGCGCTGCGCTCACCGAGATTGACGCGTGCCTGGCTGACGCCCGGCACTTTTTGCAGCGCCTGTTCCACGCGGCTTACGCAGCTGGCGCAGCTCATGCCGCCAATCAGTAAATGATGCACAGGAAGCTCAGCTTCAGTGGATTGTGCCGGTTGCGACTCCGTTGTCAGCGCCTCCGGCGGCGGCTCTGTAGCTGTCAACGGATCAGGCTTTGGGCTGGCTGCGCCGTCTTTCAGCACCGCGTGATAACCGGCTTGTTCAACCGTAGCGATCAGATCGCTGGCGCTCGCCGCACCGGTCACGCGCGCTTCTTGCTGCGTGACGTCCGCCTGTTCAACATCGCTGCGCTGCTCCAGCGCTTCTTTGACGCGTTTTACACAGTGGCCACAGGACAAGCCGTCCAGCGCCAGCAGTTGGGTATGTGACATGGTGTACTCCTCAGGCTAATGATTTTGACTGCATGCAAAATTTGCATTAGAACTACAGCCTAAACCTTCCCCTGAATGGAAGGTCAAGGGGGAAAGATGAACATCAGCGATGTTGCAAAAAAAACCGGACTCACCAGCAAAGCGATTCGCTTCTACGAAGAGAAGGGCGTGGTGACGCCGCCATCGCGCGGTGACAATGGCTATCGCCATTACGCGGCGCATCATATTGATGAGCTGAATCTGCTGCGCCAGGCGCGTCAGGTGGGATTTACGCTGGAAGAGTGCCGTGAACTGGTGACGCTGTTCAACGATCCCGCGCGCCACAGCGCCGATGTTAAAGCGCGCACTTTGCAGAAAGCCGACGAGATTGCTGCGCACATCGAAGAGTTACATGCAATGCGTGCGCGCTTGCTGGAACTGGCGGAGGCTTGCCCCGGCGATGACAGCGCAGAGTGCCCGATCATCAATCACCTGGCCGGTTGCTGCCATCACGCCGATGGAAAGCGCGGCTGAATCATCAGCGTAATGCCGACCACGCCAGTGACAATCACCGGCGTGCCCGCCGGCAGGTCGCTATCTGCCTGCACGCGCCAGCTGCTGTCGCCAATGCGTACGTGTCCAAGGCCGTTTTTCAGTGCGTTATCCAGCGTCAACTGCATGCCCATTAACTGGTTGCCGCGCTGGTTAAGCGTGTTGGCGACCTGCGACGATTCGCGATAGCGCATCCAGCGATGCCAGAAGAACGCGCTCAGCAGCGTCATCACCGCAAACACAATGCCCTGGTTGGTCCATGAGATGGGAAACAGCCACTCAATCAGCGCCACCGCGACGGCGGCTAAGCCACTCCACAGCAGATAACCGCTGGTGCCGAGCATTTCGGCGGCCAACAGCAGGCCGCCCAGCGTCAGCCAGAACCAGTGTGGATGCGCAATCAGCTCCATCAGGATCATGGTCTGCGCTCCGTCCGGTTCTCCTTCAGCAATTCACTGATACCGGCAATTGAACCGAGCAGGCTGCTGGCGTCCAGTGGCATCATCACCACTTTGCTGTTGTTGGCTTCGCCGATTTTTTGCAGCGCGTCGGTGTATTTCTGCGCCACAAAGTAGTTCACCGCCTGAATATCACCGGCGGCTATCGCCTCGGAGACCATGCGCGTCGCCGTGGCTTCCGCTTCTGCCTGACGCTCGCGCGCTTCAGCTTGCAGGAAGGCCGAGGTGCGTTCGCCTTCTGCTTTGAGGATCTGCGACTGCTTGTCCCCTTCGGCGCGCAAAATCGCCGCCTGACGTACGCCTTCGGCGGCAAGGATATCGGCGCGTTTGGTGCGTTCCGCCTTCATCTGCGCGTTCATCGCGGCGATCAACTCCTGCGGCGGGCGCACGTCACGAATTTCGATACGGGTAATTTTCACGCCCCACGGATTGGTGGCTTCATCAACGATATGCAGCAGACGCGTGTTGATGTTGTCGCGCTGCGACAGCATCTCATCCAGCTCCATGCTGCCGAGCACGGTGCGGATATTGGTCATGGTCAGATTCAGGATCGAGAGTTCAAGATTGCTGACTTCGTAGGCGGCGCGCGCCGGATCGACAACCTGAATAAAGCACACCGCATCAATGGTGACGTTGGCGTTGTCTTTAGAGATGATTTCCTGGGAAGGGATATCGAGCACCTGTTCCATCATATTGATTTTGCGACCAATACGATCCATGAATGGCACAAGCAAATTGAGGCCAGGCGCCAGGGTTTTGGTGTAGCGGCCAAAGCGCTCTACCGTCCACTGGTAACCTTGTGGAACAATTTTTACACCGGCCCACACGGTAACGAGTGCGAGCACAATGATGACGGGAATGACCGTTAACATATAACCTCCTGGCTGTCAGATTGTCGGGCCGAGTCGTTCGGCCCGTTTAACGCGCGGTACCGATCAGTACAGCAGCGAGTAAAGCTGGCGGCGATAGCGCGTGGCGAGGGTGTCGCCGGTGCCGAGTGCGGCCAAAATTTCCTGGAACATTTTACGCACCTGGCCGTCACCAACGCTGAGATCGCTTTTCAGGAAGCTGAACAACAACTCCAGCGCTTCCTCGTTGCGGCCAACCTGATGCAGCTGTAACGACAGTTTAGCAGCCAGTTCGGCATTGGTCGGATCGCTGGCTAACTGCTCCTGCAACAGCTGAATTTCTGGCGTATCGGCGGCCTGCTTTAACAGATCGATTTGCGAAATCAGGCTCTGATAGCGCGTGTCCTGATCCTGCAGCGGCACCGCATCCAGCACGGTTTCTGCTTCGTCGCTGCGGTTCAGGGTGATCAACACTTCTGCCAGCAGGAAGCCAATTTCGCTGTTTTTGTTGCTCAGCTGCCACGCATCTTTCAGCAGCGGCAGCGCTTCCAGCGGTTTGCCTTCGTGCATCAATTGCATCGCCTGCTGCGCTTTAACTTCTTCTTCACGCGGCAACACTTTTTGCAGCAGAGCGCGAATCGCCTCTTCCGGCTGCGGTCCCTGGAAGCCGTCAACCGGCTGACCGTTCTGGAACAGATAAACGGTTGGGATCGAGCGCAGGCCGAACTGCGATGCCACCATCTGCTCTTTATCGCAATCCAGCTTCGCCAAAATAAACTGACCCGCATACTCCTGCGCCAGGCGATCCAGCACCGGCGTCAGTTCCAGACAGTGCTGACTGCGTTCGGACCAGAAATAGAACAGCACCGGCAGCTGCATCGACTGTTCTAAGGTCTGCTGCAGGTTGGATTCGTTGATGTCGATAATCAAAGCGTGTGACATGAATACGTCTCTTGTCAGAAAGTGTGTTGAGGATATGGGGGCAAGCTGCCCCGGTTCAAGTTTGATTCTGCGTTGCAGCTTAGTTGCTGCGCAAAATGCGATCCAGTATCCAACCTGGCAGCAGGCGTTTCAGCAGGCTCATCGCCCAGGCCACCAGCGTTACCGGATAGCGCAGGCGCGGATGTTTGCTCTCTAACGCGTGGCGCAGCTTCGGCAAAATCGCTTCCGGCGGCAGCGTGAAACGCGCGGCGATGCCCGGATTTTGTACCGGTTTATCCTGCTGGCCCTGATGCACGTTATCGGTGAAACGCGTGCTTATCGGGCCCGGTTCAATCAGGCTAACGCGCACGCCAGAGTCGCGCACTTCAAGACGCAGCGCATCGCTCCAGGCTTCCAGCGCCCATTTGCTGGCGGCATAGGCGCCGCGCCCCGGCGTCGAGATCAGTCCCAGTACCGAACTGGTATTGACGATGCGTCCGTTGCCGCTGGCTTGCAGCGCGGGCAGCAGGCGCATGGTCAGTTGATGAGTGCCAAACAGATTGGTGGAAAATTGCTTCTCTAATTGCTGACGCGAAACGCTGCTGAGCGGCCCATATTGACCAAAACCGCCGTTGTTAAACAGCGCGTGCAGGCGATGATCGGTGAGTTCCAGCACGCGATCGGCGGCGGCATCGACGCTGGCGGCATCATCGAGATCGAGCTGCACGCCAATAAATCCTAATGCTTCCATGCGCGCCACATCGTCGGCGCGGCGACAGGCGGCCAGCACGCGATAGCCGCGCGATAAAAGGTCATTTGCGGCGACCAAACCAATGCCGCTCGAGCAGCCGGTGATGAGAATTGTTTTTTGCATTTCTTTACCCGTTAAAAATCACACGCCTGCATTAATCATGCTTTACTAGCGGAGCCAGTTCGGTCGCCATCAAGTTGGCGATAAACGGCTGAGCATCCGGATTGGGGTGAATTCCATCCTGCTGCATCCACTCCGGCTTCAGGTAGACCTGCTCCATAAAGAAGGGCACCAGAGGAATGTCGTACTGCTGTGCCAGGCGCGGATAGATCGCGCTAAACGCTTCCGTATAACGACGTCCATAATTAGCCGGCAGACGAATCTGCATCAGCAGCGGCTGCGCTTTAGCGGCTTTCACTTCGTCGATCACTTTGGTCAGGTCCGCGGCGATATTCTGCGGCGGGAAACCACGCAGGCCATCGTTACCGCCCAATTCGATTAACACCCAGCGGGGTTGATGCTGTTTTAATAGGCCCGGTAAACGCGCCAGCCCTTGTCCTGCGGTATCTCCGCTGATGCTGGCGTTGACCACTTTGGGCTGCTGTTGCCACTCTTTATTCAGCAGGCTGGGCCAGGCCGCCGTGGCCGACATGCGATACCCGGCGCTCAGGCTATCGCCCAACACCAGTAAGGTATCGGCGGCGGCGAGTCGGGACACCAGCAGAAGCAATAACAACAGGAAGGGATAATGCCAGCGGAAAACATTGTTGCAGTTCATCATCTTACTAAGTCCGTCGGTCAGGGAGAGCATCAGCTGACCATCCTTACCGGAGTTGAGCTGGTTGTCAAACCAGCTGAGACCATCGCCCTGATTGGCGAGTCCGGCTCGGGCAAATCCACGCTGCTGGGCATTCTGGCCGGACTGGACGACGGCAGCAGCGGCGAAGTGCATCTGCTTGGCCAGCCGCTGCACAGCATGAATGAAGAGCAGCGAGCGGCGCTGCGTGCGCGTGAAGTGGGCTTTGTGTTTCAATCGTTTATGCTGGTGCCGACGCTGAATGCGCTGGAAAACGTGCAGCTGCCGGCGCTGTTGCGTGGTGACAGCGATCGCGAAAGCCGCAGCCAGGCGGTGGAACTGCTGACGGTGCTGGGTTTGAAAGATCGTCTGCACCATCTGCCGGCGCAACTTTCGGGCGGCGAGCAGCAGCGTGTGGCGCTGGCGCGTGCCTTTAGCGGTCGTCCCGGTTTGCTGTTTGCTGATGAACCCACCGGCAACCTCGACCGTAAAACCGGCGATCGTATCGCCGATCTGCTGTTCTCCCTCAACCGCGATTTTGCCACCACGCTGATTCTGGTGACGCACGATGAACAACTGGCGGCGCGCTGCGACCGTCGCTTACGGCTGCGCGACGGCAAGTTGTGGGAGGAGTCATGATTTGGCGCTGGTTCTGGCGCGAGTGGCGTTCGCCCTCGCTGCTGATTGTCTGGCTGGCGCTCACGCTTGCGGTGGCCTGCGTGCTGGCGCTGGGTTCGATCAGCGATCGCATGGAGAAAGGCTTAAGCCAGCAGAGCCGCGACTTTATGGCGGGCGATCGCACGCTGCGCACCACCGCGCCCGCGCCGGAAGCGTGGCTTAACAAAGCGCGTGATGAAGGGCTGTCGGTCAGCAGCCAGCTGCACTTTATGACCATGACCTTCGCGCAAGAGACGCCGCAGCTGGCGGACGTAAAGGCGGTGGACAATGCCTATCCGATGTTCGGCACGCTGCAAACCGATCCGCCGGGCCTACGTCCACAAGCGGGCACGGTGTTGGTCGCACCGCGTTTGCTGGCGCTGTTGAATCTGAAAGTGGGCGATAGCGTGGATGTCGGCGACACCACGCTGCGCATTGCCGGGGAAGTGATTCAGGAGCCGGATGGCGGCTTCAATCCGTTCCAGACCGCGCCACGTCTGCTGATGAACCTGGCCGACGTGGAGAAAACCGGTGCGGTGCAGCCGGGCAGTCGCCTGAGCTGGCGCTATAAATTCTCCGGCGATCCGGCACCGCTGGCGCGTTATGACAGCTGGATCGAGCCGCAGCTGAAAGCCGATCAGCGCTGGATCAGCGTGGATAATTCGGAAGATGCGCTGGGCCGCTCAATGCAGCGTGCGCAGCAGTTTTTACTGCTTTCAGCCTTGCTGACGCTGATGCTGGCGATTGCTGCGGTGGCTGTAGCGATGAGCCATTATTGCCGTAGTCGCTACGATTTAGTGGCAGTGCTGAAAACCCTGGGCGCAACGCGCAAGGCGCTGCAGCGGCTGATCATCGGCCAATGGCTGGCGGTGCTGCTGCTGGCGGCGATTGTCGGGAGCGCCTTAGGGCAGGGAATTGAAGTTATTCTGCTGCTGATGCTGAAACCGGTGCTGCCGGGCGCGCTGCCTGCGGCGAGTTTCTGGCCGTGGCTGTGGGCGATTGGCGCGATGTTTGTCATTTCGCTGCTGGTGGGTTTGCGTCCGTATCGTTTGCTGATGGCGACGCAACCGCTGCGCGTACTGCGGCGGGATGCGGTGGCGAACGTCTGGCCGCTACGATTCTATCTGCCGGCAATGGCGCTGGTGGTGATTGGCTTGCTGGCGCTGCTGATGGGCGGCAGCAAAATGCTGTGGGCGCTGCTGGCGGGCGTGGTGATGCTGGCGCTGCTGCTGGCGTTACTCGGCTGGGGCACCTTGCTGCTGCTGCGTCGGCTGGTGGTGCGTAATCTGGCGCTGCGCCTGGCGATTAACCGTCTGCTGCGTCAACCGGCGATGACGCTCAGCCAACTGGCGGCGTTTTCGCTGTCATTTATGCTGCTGGCGCTGCTGCTGGTGATGCGCGGCGATCTGTTGGATCGCTGGCAACAGCAACTGCCGCCGGACAGTCCGAACTATTTCCTGCTGAACATCACCCAAGAGCAGGTGCCGCAGGTACGCGACTTCCTGATCGAGCATCAGCTCAAGCCGGAAACCTTCTACCCGATTGTGCGTGCACGTCTCACCGAGCTAAACGGCAAAGAGGCCGATCCCCAGCTGGATAACGCGCTGAATCGCGAACTTAATCTGACGTGGCAAGCGGAGCGTCCGGATCACAATCCGCTGATTTCCGGTAACTGGCCGCCGCAGCCCGGTGAAGTATCGATGGAGGTGGAGCTGGCGGATCGTCTGGGCGTGAAACTGGGCGATAGCTTAACCTTCAGCGGCGATACTCAGCAGTTCAGCGCCAAAATCACCAGCTTGCGCAAGGTGGATTGGGAGAGTCTGCGGCCGAACTTCTTCTTTATCTTCCCGCCGGGCGCGCTCGATCAACAGCCACAAACCTGGCTGACCAGCTTCCGTATGGAGAGCAATCCGGCGCTGCTGGCGCAGCTTAATCGTGCATTCCCGACGTTGAGCCTGCTGGATATCGGCAGCATGATGCGCCAGATCGGCCAGGTGCTGACGCAGGTGAGCCAGGCGCTGGAAGTGATGGTGGTGCTGGTGACGATATGCGGCGTGCTGCTGCTGCTGGCGCAGATTCAGGTTGGCATGCGTCAGCGTCGGCAGGAGCTGGTGGTCTATCGCACGCTCGGTGCCAGCAAGCGCCTGTTGCGCGGCACCTTATGGTGTGAGTTTGCGCTGCTTGGCGTGGTATCGGGGATTGCGGCGGCGCTGGGCGCGGAAGCGGCGTTGTGGGGCTTGCAGCGCAAGATCTTCGATTTCCCCTGGCAGCCAGACTGGACGCTGTGGATCGCCTTGCCGATCGGCGGCGCGCTGCTGTTATCGCTGTGCGGTGCCTGGCTGGGGATTCGGCTGTTAAAACAGAAGGCGCTGTTCAGAAGCTTCAGCGCCGGATAAGCAAAACGTTTTTGTCTTAAATTTAAGTTCTGGTCTGTGTGAGTCGACTCATGAAAGCAGACCAGACTTATTTAAGGCTAAACATGTCATCTCCACTTATCGTCAAATCCGTTGTTGAAATCGGCTGCTGTAAAGTCTGCCAAAGTGAAGCCACGCTGTATGGCGTGACCGATTTTAATACTGCCTGTCATTCACAGCTGCCCAATCGTTATGTATTTCCCTTAACGGGCGTTGCCATCTATTACCATCAATGCCAGAGCTGTGGTTTGGTTTACACCCATGCGTTTGATGACTGGACGCCATCTGATTTTGCACAGCACGTTTATAATGATGGATACGCTGAATTTGATCCCGAATACGCGATCGTACGTCCCCGCAGAAACCGTGACTTAGTTTTGCAGCTATTTGAACGATTTCTGGGTAAAAAGATGCTGGATTACGGCGGTGGCACTGGCACGTTTGCACGGTTAATGCGGGAAGTGGGAATGGATATGGTCGCCTGGGATCCGTTTGTATCGGGCGAGTACCCGGAACTGAATTCGTATGAATTTATGACCAGTTTTGAAGTGTTTGAGCACACACCCGATCCGCATAAAACGCTGGCAGAAGTGTCAGGGTTTTTGAAAAAGGGCGGGGTGTTTTTCTTTAGTACCGGCACCACAGATGAAGTGAGCCATTTGGGAATGAATGATTGGTATATCGCGCCGCGTAATGGGCATATCACGATTCATTCTGAAGCGTCGCTGGATGCGCTGTTTAAGGCGCATGGTTTCCAGATTACGCATCTGAATCGCTGGAGCCATGTGGCGATGAAGATGGTGGCGTAACCCGGTGCGCATGAATGCGCACCCTACGAAAATCACACCAAACCACGTAGGGTCGCCATTCATGGCGACCTGGTTAATCAGAGCTTCTCAATCGCCCACGCAATCCCGCTCGCATACGCTTCCGGCAGCAGCGGCACCAGCGCATTCAAGGCTGACGCCAGACGCGCGTGATCGCTATCGGTCAGATTAAGATGCCCAACCTTGCGGCCGGCGCGCACCTCTTTGTCGTACCAATGCAGATGCACCAGCGGCTGCTGCAGCCACGCCAGGTTTACATCGGTACCAATCAGATTCACCATCACCGACGGCGCAAACACCACCGGTTGCGGCAGCGCCAGACCCAGTACTGCACGCAGATGCAGCTCGAACTGGCTGATGGACGCGCCATTCTGCGTCCAGTGGCCGCTGTTGTGCACGCGCGGTGCCAGCTCGTTGATCAGCAAACCTTCTGGCGTAATGAAGCATTCCATCGCCATCACGCCGACGTAGTTCAGCTCATGCATGATGGCGCTGAGCATCGCTTCCGCCTGTTGTTGCTGTGCGGCATCGGCCTGCGGGAACGCCACGCTGGTGCGCAGAATGCCGTCCTGATGCAGGTTGTGCGTCAGCGGATAAAACACCGTGCTGCCATCGTGTCCGCGCGCACCGACCAGCGACACTTCGCCGCTGAAGTTAATGCCTTGCTCAACGATGCATTCGCCGTAGCATTCATCCGGTAGCGCGTCGGTTTCATGGGCGCGCAAACGCCACTGGCCACGGCCGTCATAGCCGCCGGTACGACGCTTTACAATCGCCAGTTCGCCAAGCGAGTTGAACACATTTGGCCACTCGGCTTTATCGGCCAGCAGCTGCCACGGCGCGGTAGCGAGGTTCAGCTGATCCAGCAGCTGTTTTTGCGTCAGGCGATCGGCCAGACGCGGGAAAATATCGCGATTCACAAAGGCCGGATGGCTCGCCAGTTCGCGGGTTAACGCGGTTTCAGGCCAGCGCTCGATCTCAGCGGTGATCACGCTTTTAGCGATCGGCAGCGCAGAAGGCTCCGCATCCAGGCCCACCGGATACACCGCAATGCCCAGCGGTTCACCCGCCTGGCGCAGCATGCGGCCTAACTGACCATTTCCTAAGACGCAAACCGGCTTCATACGTCCTCCCGCGGATCCGGGTTGTTCAGCACTTCATCAGTTTGCGTTTGACGCCAGTTGGCGATGCGCGTTGACAGCGCGCTGTCGTGGATCGCCAGAATCTGTGCCGCCAGCAGGGCGGCGTTGGCAGCACCGGCTTTACCAATCGCCAGCGTACCCACCGGAATGCCGCGCGGCATCTGCACGATGGAGTAGAGGCTATCGACGCCGCTCAGCGCCGCGCTTTGCACGGGCACGCCCAGCACCGGCACCAGCGTTTTCGCGGCCAGCATGCCCGGCAAATGGGCAGCACCGCCGGCACCGGCGATGATCACCTGAAAACCGTTTTCAGCGGCGGTTTCCGCGAAGCTGAACAATTTGTCGGGCGTACGGTGAGCTGAGACCACTTCAACGTGGAAGGGAACATCCAGGCTGTTAAGAATTTCCTCGGCGAACTGCATGGTAGCCCAGTCACTTTTGGAACCCATGACAATGGCGATACGGGCCGGGGCGGCGTTGGATGACATGCGGTCAACTCCTGTGAATATGCAAACGAACCTGGCCGGGCGGGCAGGCGAAGAAGGGCACAGAGAATAGCATGAGATGGCAGCAAGGAAAACGGTTGCGTAGGCGGAAAACGGGCATTGATGCCCGGATTTCAGAAGGGGAATTCGATCAGGCTTACGCCGCTGGCATCAAGCTGAATCATCGATCCGTTCTCATGCCAGGCACCCAGCACCGCGCGCTCGGCGTTTTCACCGTGCAGCAGGAAGGCGTGAATGGCGGGACGATGCGTGTGGCCGTGAATCAGAATCGGCACCTGTTGGCGCGTCATTGCGGCTTCCACCGCGGACTGATTGACGTCCATGATGCTGACCGATTTATGCTGATTCGCCTGCTTGCTGCCATTGCGCATGCGCGCGGCAATGCGCATGCGCAGACGCAGCGGCAACGCGAGGAACAGACGCTGCAACCAGCGCTGATGCACTTTGGCGCGGAATCGCTGATAGCCTTCATCGTCGGTACACAAGGTATCGCCGTGCATGATCAACACACGATGTCCGTAGCGATCGAGCACCTTCTCTTCCGGCAGCAGCGTCATGCCGCTGGCACGCGCAAAACGCTGGCCGAGCAGGAAGTCGCGATTACCGTGGATGAAGAATTTCGGCACTGGCAAGGCTTTGAGCGCCGCAGCGATCTGCTGATGCAGCGGGTTAGGATCGTCGTCGCCTATCCAGGCTTCGAACAGATCGCCGAGGATGTAAAGCGCATCGCAGGCGCGCGCTTCACCCTGCAAAAAATGCAGAAAACCGGCAGTGATTGCCGGTTCTTCATGACACAGATGCAGATCTGCGATAAACAGCGTGCGCGACATTACTCGCTAACAGTCACTTTCTGGATGACAACATCTTCAACCGGAACGTCCTGATGCATGCCGCTGCGGCCGGTTTTCACCGCTTTGATTTTCTCAACCACGTCCATGCCTTCAACCACTTCAGCGAACACGCAGTAACCCCAGCCTTGCAGGCTTTCGTCACGGAAGTTCAGGAAGTCGTTGTCTGCCACGTTGATGAAGAACTGGGCAGTTGCAGAGTGTGGCGCCTGAGTACGCGCCATCGCCAGGGTGCCTTTGGTGTTTTTCAGGCCGTTGTTCGCTTCGTTGCGGATGTCTGCTTTGGTATCTTTCTGCTTCATGCCAGGCTCAAAACCGCCGCCCTGAATCATGAAACCGTTGATTACGCGATGGAAGATAGTGTTATCGTAAAAACCTTCCGCGCAGTATTCCAGGAAGTTCTTCACGGTAGCCGGCGCTTTGTCATCGAAAGTTTTAATTACGATATCGCCATGGTTCGTCTGGAAAGTGACCATTATTTTCTTCCTGTCAAGGTTGTCGTCAGTGTCGCTGCCGCGCCTGCAAGGCGGCGGGGCATTTTTGTAGACGCTTCTTATATCACAATTTCCAATAACGCGTCAGTAACCGGACGGCAGTTGGCAACCGAGCGATGCACAAGTCAGAAAAATACGGCACAATAACCGGCTACGCTGCAAGGGCGTATCCCGCAAACGTCAATAACGGAACCATTCAATGTTGAAGATCTATAACACCCTGAGTCGACAGAAAGAGGAATTTAAACCTATCCACGCAGGTGAAATCGGTATGTACGTGTGTGGTATCACGGTTTACGACCTCTGTCATATCGGCCATGGGCGTACATTTGTGGCATTCGACGTGGTGGCGCGTTATCTGCGTTACGTGGGCTATCAACTGAAGTATGTGCGTAACATCACCGATATCGATGACAAAATCATCAAACGCGCCAATCAAAACGGGGAAAGCATCGAAACGCTGACCAACCGCATGATCGCCGAGATGCACAACGATTTCGCCGCGCTCGGCATTCTGCCGCCGGATCTGGAGCCGCGCGCCACACGCCATATCGACGAGATTATTGAGCTGGTCGGCAGGCTGATTGAGCGTAAGCACGCGTACGTGGCGGACAACGGCGACGTGATGTTCGACGTGATGAGCGACAAAGATTACGGCGTGCTGTCGCGTCAGGATCTGGAGCAGCTGCAGGCTGGCGCGCGCGTCGAAGTGGCGGACGTGAAGCGCAATCCGATGGACTTCGTGCTGTGGAAAATGTCCAAAGCGGACGAACCAGCGTGGAACTCGCCGTGGGGCAACGGCCGTCCAGGCTGGCACATCGAATGTTCGGCGATGAACTGCAAACAGCTTGGCACCCATTTCGACATTCACGGCGGCGGTTCGGATCTGATGTTCCCGCACCACGAAAACGAAGTGGCGCAATCCACCTGTGCGCACGATGGCCCGTATGTGAATTACTGGATGCACTCTGGCATGGTGATGGTTGATCGCGAGAAGATGTCGAAATCGCTGGATAACTTCTTCACCGTGCGCGATGTGTTGCAGCATTACGATGCCGAAACCGTGCGTTATTTCCTGATGTCGGGCCACTATCGCAGCCAGCTCAACTACGGCGAAGATAACCTCAATCAGGCGCGTGCGGCGCTCGAGCGCTTGTACACCGCGCTGCGTCATACCGATGCCAATGCCACTGCGGCGGGTGGCGAAGAGTTTGAAGCGCGATTCCGTACCGCGATGGATGACGACTTCAACACGCCGGAAGCCTATTCGGTGTTGTTTGATATGGCGCGTGAAGTGAATCGTCTGAAGACTGAAGACAAAGCCTCCGCTGATGCGCTGGCGGCGAAACTGCGCCAGATCGCTAACGTGCTGGGCATTTTGCAGCAGGATCCCGAGCAGTTCCTGCAAAGTGGTGCGCAGGTGAATGACGATGAAGTGGCGGAAATCGAGCATTGGGTGAAAGCCCGTTCCGATGCGCGAGCAGCCAAAGATTGGGCGCAGGCGGATGTGGCGCGCGATAAGCTCAATGAGTTGGGCGTTATCGTTGAGGATGGGCCGCAAGGTTCCAGCTGGCGCCGCAAATAACCGGAGAGGGCGAGAAATCGCCCTTTTTTATTATGGCGATTGAACAGATTCATATTCACGGCTTCCGCTCGGTGCGCGACCTGACGCTGCCGTTGCAGCAGCTCAATGTGGTGAGCGGCCCGAACGGCTGCGGCAAATCCAACCTGTATAAAGCGGTGCGACTGCTGCACGAAGCGGCGAGCGGACGTTTAGCGCTGGCGCTGGCGGAAGAGGGCGGCATCCAGAAAGCGATGTGGGCGGGCGGATTGCGGCGCGGCGATCGTCGCCACGATCCTAAACGTCTGGCGCTCGCGGTGGTGATGGACGATATGGATTATCAGCTTGATATCGGTTTTCCTGAGCCGTTAGCCACCAGTATGTTTAACCTCGATCCGCTGGTGAAAGAGGAGCGTATATGGATGAGCGGCCAGCGTCGGCGTCCTTCCTCCTGCATCCTGCAGCGGCAAAATCAAACCGCTTTCCTGCACAACGTTGAGGGTGAACGCGTTGCTTATCCCGCGGTGCTGCATCCGGAAGAGTCGCTGTTTGGGCAGCTTGGCGAGCCGCACCTTTATCCCGAGCTTTCGCAGGTACGTGAAAGGCTGCGCCAGTGGCGTTTCTATCATGAGTTTGCGGTGTGGCCCGGTTCGCCGATTCGTGCGCCGCAGATTGGCGTACGCGCGCCGGTACTGAGCCACGATGGCAGCAATTTGGCCGCAGCCTGGGCCACAATTGTTGAACGCGGTCATTCCGAATTACTGCTCGAGGTGATGGCCGAAGCCTTCCCGGACACGGAATTTCACGTTGATGTGCAGAACGGGCGTTTTCAGATGCTGATGTCACGGCGGGGGATTTTGCGTCCGCTGGAGAGCGCCGAGTTCTCGGATGGCACGCTGCGCTTTCTCTGCTTAGTGGTGGCGCTGCTCAGCCCGCGGCCGCCAGCGTTTATGGCGCTCAACGAACCGGAGAACAGTTTGCATGAAGATCTGTTGCCCGCACTGGCGCGACTGATCGCCGAAGCCAGCCAGTTCAGCCAACTGTGGATCACCAGCCATTCACCGAAACTGGCGACGCTGATTGCGCAGCATACGGCGGTGAATCATATCGAGCTGGAGCAAATAGAAGGGGAAACCCGGGTTTTGTAGGGTCGCCATTAATGGCGACCTTCCGGATGACTACGCTACAACCGTAATCTTAAAGCCTGCAAACTCGACCTTTTGGCCTTCAACAATCTTGCAGCGCTTACGCGTTTCAACTGCGCCATCGACGCGCACTTCGCCTTCCGCAATCACCGCTTTCGCCTGCGCACCGCTTTGCACCCAACCTTCGAGTTTCAGCAGGTCGCACAAATCAACGTGGGCATGTTTACCGAGAGAAAAACTGGCCATTATGCCTCCTCAATGTCGTGAAATTCTTCACACGCCGTCAGCGTGTTTTGGATCAGTGTAGCAACAGTCATTGGACCGACGCCGCCTGGAACGGGCGTGATGTACGAGGCGCGCTCAGCAGCCGCTTCGAACTCCACATCACCCACCACTTTGCCGCTGTCGAGACGGTTGATACCCACATCAATCACCACCGCGCCCGGCTTGATCCAGTCGCCCGGAATAAAGCCCGGCTTGCCAACCGCCACCACCAGCAGATCGGCGTGCTCAACGTGATGACGCAGATCTTTGGTGAAACGGTGCGTAACGGTGGTGGTGCAACCGGCGAGCAGCAGCTCCATGCTCATCGGACGGCCAACGATATTCGATGCGCCAACCACCACGGCGTTCAGGCCGTAAGTATCGATATTGTAGCGCTCCAGCAAAGTGACGATGCCGCGCGGCGTACATGGACGCAGCTTCGGTGCGCGCTGGCACAGACGACCGACGTTGTACGGATGGAAGCCATCCACGTCTTTGTCCGGCACGATGCGCTCCAGCACTTTGACGTTATCGATGCCGGCTGGCAGCGGCAGCTGCACCAGAATGCCGTCGATGTCGTTATCGTTGTTGAGCGTATCAATCAGCTCCAGCAGCTCGGCTTCGCTGGTGGTGGCGGGCAGATCGTACGAGCGGGAGATGAAGCCCACTTCATCACAAGCACGACGTTTGCTGGCGACATAGATCTGCGAAGCCGGGTTTTCACCCACCAGCACAACTGCCAAACCGGGCGCACGTTTACCGGCCGCCAGACGCTGCTGTACTTTTTCGGCAACCTCAAGGCGCACCTGCTGCGCAATCGTTTTACCGTCAATAATTTTTGCTGCCATCAGAGAGGAAATCCATCTGTAGAGGGTTAGATCGGGGATGGCGCCTATTCTGTCAGAAGCGCGTGCGGCTGTCAGGTAGAGATTCGCCATCAACGCCGCTTTCCCGATTTTTCGCCGTGGCGCCCGCCCGCGTTAGCGCTTATGATGCCCGGCAGTGTATGAGATGGATGACGTGATGATTTGGTTAATTCTCGCCACGCTGGCGGTGGTGTTCGTAGTAGGTTTTCAGCTGCTGACGGCCAGCTCGCGCCATGCGGTGCAGGCGCTCAATAAACGGTTGCAACTGCCGCCGGTGCATATCGAATCGATGTTGTCGCTGATGGGCAAAGAGGCGGCAAAAGAGTTTACCGATTACATCGCGGGCGATAACGACACGCATCTGCACAATGGCGCGGCGGTGCTGCTGATTTGGCAGGTGATGATTGTCGATGGCAGCGACGAGAATATGCAGCGCTGGCATGGCATTTTGAGTCGGGCGGGATTTTCTGCGTTGATATCGAGGCAACAGCTGTTGCTGGCGTTGGGGTTCTTGCGCCAGCTGGAGCCGGACAGCCAGGAACTGCATGCGCTGCGCGACCAGTACAATGCGCACTTCACGCAGCAAGGGATTGAGCTGGAAGGCGAAACGGAGCAGGGCGGGAATCTAGTGTCGATGAGCGAATGGCGCAAGCGGCATTAAGGGGTTTTGGTTAATCTGGCAGCACTCCGCTTCTGTTCAAGGGCAAAAACGTTGACGCGCGAGCCGCTGGACGTATAATCCGACCCAATCACTTTGCGCCCTTAGCTCAGCTGGATAGAGCACCGGCCTTCTAAGCCGTAGGTCACAGGTTCGAATCCTGTAGGGCGTACCAATACAAATCAATGAGTTATCACTCTCCTACTGCTTTCAAGTTTTCCCCATGGGACAGATTTGGGACACGGCTGCCAAAAATCGCGTCAATTTGCCTCGCATGTTCCGTTTAATGGTTCGGTGCCAGGTGAGCATAACGCTGCACCATTTCTATACTCTCCCAGCCGCCCATTTCCTGTAATGCCGACAATGAAACTCCCGCCTGAATAAGCCAACTCGCCCAGATGTGTCTCAGGTCATGAAATCTTAAATCATCAATTCCCGCTCGTATTAATGCAGCTCTCCAGGCTGTATTGGAATCCATTCACTTTTTACGAAGCTTTGCCATTGTGGTTCCGTCACTTCTCTTCGCTGATTCGTTGTGAACGAATACCGTTAATAAGCCACATAGCTCTAAATCGGCCTAGCAAAATTAATGTGCAAATACTCGCAAATTATTCTGAACAGCGAAAATAAAATAAGTTGCGACCATTTGCGCTCATTTTATTGCAGCATCATTAACGCTGTCGCGGCGGCTCTAATTAAAAATAATTCGGAGCAAAAAAGATGAACCAGAAAAAAATCACTGCCTTAAATGGCAGCGGCCAAACTCAATCTGAAGTCCGCCAAGATGAAATCCTTACCCAACATAAGCAAGAGTCGCGTATTGATTCTCGGGTTATTGCTGAACGAGCTGGAATACAGCATGAAAACTTAGTTGCAACAATCAAAGTGAATAAAGAAAGACTTCGTGAGCTTGGTTCATTGCCCTGCCAATCGCTTAAAGAGTTTTCCGATTCGAAACAGGGAAACCTTAAAAGCAGGGAAGAGAGGCCAGAGGTCAGTTATTTGCTTAATGAGTTCCAATTCGATTACACGCTTCGAGTTATCCATGGGAACAATCCAGAACGCATGAATCTGTTCAAATTGGACGTGACTAAAGCATTTTCTATGCGTCGTGAAGCGCGACAGCCTCAAAGCGCTCGGAGCACTGCGTCATCATTACATCAATCTAGCACGTGCTGAAAATCGCGTTATTGGCCTGTCCGCAGGCGAGCGAGGTCGCGCGGATGAACAACAGTTGGGATTGCTGGTAGTGATACAGAAGATTGAGCTTGCAGCTTTTGGCGAAGCGGTGCGCAGTGGCATGAGTCCGGGTGATGCAGTTCGTGAAGTGGCACGTCGTATGGAAGCCTTCGCCACTCTGATCACATCTTCGCCAGTAATGGAGATACGCGAATGACTTTGCGAGTCAACAATTTCTATGTATAAAATCTAATGGATTGAGATATTTAATTTT
Organism: Pantoea sp. DY-5; assembly: GCF_019795955.1. Taxonomy (NCBI): domain Bacteria; kingdom Pseudomonadati; phylum Pseudomonadota; class Gammaproteobacteria; order Enterobacterales; family Erwiniaceae; genus Pantoea; species Pantoea sp. DY-5. The sequence continues at coordinate 1,482,296 of NZ_JAIMIE010000001.1, read as the reverse complement.
TTCTAATTAAATATTGAAAGGGATGCACTGATAAAGCATCCCATATTCAAGTTGATTGAAATGAATATTTTACTGATCAGCATTTCAGTAGGTGAAATAACTCACTAAATTACCAATCGTGTGGCGCCATCTTGGAACTATTGTCTTACAGACGGTGTATGCATCGCCGAAGAAACCGACTTTATTCACTGTTTCATGTTTCGTTCGGATTTTTAATCATTATACGAGAACAATGCTCGTATACATCTGTGGCTTCCCCGATATACCGGTAAGGTTCACTGTATTTAGCGTGTCATTCACTCTCGATGTTTATGTTATTTAACATTACTTTCTCGCAACTTTCCCACTTTAATTCGCACCATTTCCGGCATCGCACTCTGATTATCCTCCCTCAACCCCAGCATCATGTTGTATCCATTGAACAACCCGGAATCGCCAAGCCGCGGCATTGGCAGAAATTGGGTGGGAATTGTTAGCCAAAACCGCAAATCATAGTCACAGCCCAAATAGGTACGCAGTAGCGCCATCACGTCATTCCTAAGCTGTCCGTCAGGCATCCAGCCTTTCGCTTCATCAGGATCGTCTGTTGAAAGCTCAACTCGTGAGCAGTAATCAGCCACGCGGGTTTCATCACCCAGTATCGGATTCTGTTCAAGCGTCATGCCACCTTTAAGTGAAAGTCGGGCGCGTTTTGCCACCGGCATGCTCACTGGATGGTGTGCGAAAACCTCAACCTTGGTGTTCGGTGCCTGGCTGCGTATAACCGCAGCGATGCCTTCAGCAGTGTGTGTGGTATGCAGCAACGGTTTCAGAATAGCCAGCAGGCGTGACGAAGGTTGTTCACCGCTGTTGGAGATGCCGGTTAGCGCCATCAGGCTTTGCGAAACCGTATCGGTACCGCCTGGCTCAAAGGTGGCCGGATAGCTGTACTTGCGCCAGATGCGGTAAAACTGCGTCATCAGTCGGTGATTGAAGATATCCAGAAACGCTGCCATCGCATCCGCACCATCGCGGCCTTGGTTGATGTCGTCAATGATGCTGGTGGGCAGCGGCGAATCCACGCCGTACAGGCCGAAGAAGTTGGTTCGGACCGTTGGTATCGCATCCGGGTTATCGGCGTCAATTTCCGTGCGCTTTAGCTCCCCGGCGGGAAAGCCCAGATGCGGGTTAGGGCGAAAGCGCACCGGATCACTCTCTGGCGTGCGGCCCGTGCCAAGACGGCTGCCGGCCGTCTGCTCCAGCAGCTGGCAGAAGCGGTAAAAGTTGTACTGCGCGGTCTGATCATTGCCGTTATCGTCCAGCCAGAACGGTTTTTTGTTGTTTTCGCTCACATCAGCACCCTGTCAATGCGTCGCTCCGGCCAGGCCCACTCGGTGCCCGAAGCAGTCAGCAGCACCGTCAGTTGGGTAAAGCGCACAACGCTGGCGTACTGCATCAGGAACTGTTCCAGCAGCTCGCAGAACAGGCGGGCATCGCCGGTGCCGCTGAACTGGGTTTCATCGAGTGCCACGCGAATACGCACCCCGTGCCAGTGATACGAGGAGTTATAGTCCTGACGCCAGCTGACGTGACGAATACCGCTGATGCGACGGCGGTTGTTATCGTCATTACTCCAGTCAAACAGCGCCAGCACGGCTCGAAGGTTTTTAGCATCGCTAATCATCTGGCTCAGCGCGCGCGGATGCAGCAGCGACATCACATGCCACTGATACAACTGCGTGGTTGGCGGGTAGCAAGGCATAGAAGGGGGATGACGCGTTGTGCACTGCAACGTTAGGTTGCCGGTGACCGCGCTTCCATCAAATACGGCTTTCTCCAGCGCCATACGCGGATAGTTACCATTGGTGCAGGTGATGTTCATAAACAGCGTGGCATCATCCTCGCCTCGATCGGTCTCGCTTTCATCGCCACCCAACATCAGCAGGGTTTCATAAAGACCGCTGACACCACGCCAGACACGCGTATGGAAATATCGCTCCGGCCAGGACTCTTTGCGTTGCAACATGCCCCCTTTTTGCCGGAAGTGCCGATACGGCACATAGCGCCGCTTATCCAGTGTTTCGCTGGCGGCAACTTCATCAACACTGTAAATCTCAGTGTGCTGATCGCGCAGTCGATGCGGACGCAGACGATAATCGAGCACCGCAGGTTTTACCTTCAGCGGCTCGGCGTTCAGCGTAAATAGGTTAATCACCGGCACGCAGTGAATGCGCAGCGCGTCTGCCGGCAGGGAAATATCATGTGGAAGCGGCTGACTGAGGTGAATATCGAGAATCACCTCGCGGCAGCTTTCGTCGAAAGGCAGCGTGTTGAGCCCCGAAAGAGTAAAGAAGGCGTAGCGAGCCGGAAAAATGAAATATTCCAGCAGCGGGCGCACTTCACCACAGAGTGCAGGACTGTCGCTTTCCGGCCAGACCGGACGCCAGTGCTGCTGCCAGCGGGCACGGATGTCGCCACTAAATGGCTGCGGATCGGAGTTATCACTCTGCGGCAGGCGAAAAGTGATGTTGCGCAGATGACGGGTCAGCGCATGGTATAGCAGCGACTGCACCGGGCGATCTCCGTGGATGTAGAGCGGGATATCGCTGAGATCGATTTGGCTCGTATCGGCCTGAGGGCTGAGTGTAAACCGCAGGGAAATCATCTGGTGTCCATCAGGATGGAAGGGCGTGGTTATCTCGCCCAGCGCCAGTGGATGCAATTTCAACGCATCGGTCGTGCGATACGGGCAGCGTTGGCCAGTGATATCCATCGGTCGGGTCAGCAGCGTTGTACCTTCCGGCAGCACCGCATCACGTACCTGAGCGACGCTATCGGGCGTAAGTTCCACCACAGACATTGATGGCAGCGTGCGGTTCACCACGGGCACCAGATGCCCAAGCAGCGGCTCCGTCAGCTCCGGAATATCGTCATCAATCTTGCGACGCATCTGCGCCATCATCAGCGAGAAGCCCTGAAACAGTTGCTCGACCGAGTCATTCATCTTCAGAGATTTGCCGTCGACACCCAGTCGCCGTCCCGCCTCCGGATACTGCTCCGCAAACTCCTGCGCAGCAGCTTTCAGATAACGCATTTCGCTGTCGAAATATTTTAGAAAATCATGATCGTTCATGGTTCACCTACTCAACCAGCGTGAGTGCCAGATAACTCACTGAGCAGAGTGAAACCAACCACAGCACCAGCAGTGAGATCATTGCCCGGTAAAATATGACTCTTGTTCCGTGCAGGCGATCAGCCAGAGAACGCGGGCGGGCAAATTTTTTCGGCCACAGCTGCGCCATGCCCCGGTCAAACTCAGCAAGGTCGTCTTCGTTGTTGAGCAATGCGAAGAGCCGTTCATCAAGCCATAAACGCCAGCAGTAGTAGTGTGTGATGAAGAACAACACCATTAACGGCAGACTCAGCGCGGAGTAGAAAAGGCTGAGTATCAGCGCCAGTGGCGGCAGTGTCAGAGCGGCAAAGTAGCGCCAGCTTGCCAGATGAATTTGCACAATTCGGTTGGTCATCATGATGTCTGACATAGCTTTTCCTTGCTAAAGGCTTCGAGGATTGCAATGTGTGCAGGGGTAAGAACAATCTGCGGGCGTCGGGAATGGATGAGTTCAACGGCCTGAACGACAGAGGCTGCATGTCCTTCCGCCAGCAGCCACGCCGCAATCACCGTGGCACTGCGCGATAAACCCAGCGCGCAGCAAACCAACACCTTGTCATTTTCCCGGTGCAGCTGCTGAAGCTGTTTTACCGCAGTGTGCAAATGCGCAATGTCGGGCACCAGCAGATCCATTAGCGGATAGGCCTGCCATCGCTGTGCGTTCCGGTTGCCTTTGTGTAATTCTGCGGTCAGATCAAAAACGGCAAAATCCTGCTGCGCCTTGTCCGGAAACCTGCCCAGCGCTACGCTAGCGACAATCTCATTACTTTGCGCGCTATGCCGGGAAAACCAGCGGCGGGAAATCCTCACGCCTGTCAGATAGGGTAAAAGCAGCAGGCGTGCGGAGAGGGATAAGTTGCCGCAACTGTTTTTCTGGAACACCGTCACGCCCAATCCGGCATAGCCTGCAGCCACTGCCAGCAGCGCTAAAGCAGGCCACAACAGCAAATGACCACAGGGAATCGCGGCTCCCGCCAGTAAAAACAGCATTCCACCCAGGCCGTATTTGCTCGCCAGACGTCGCGCGTGCAAAGTGGGCCGCTGCCAGCGCCATTCTCCTCTAATCGGAATCAGGTAGCTGATGATGACCGCGACCCCAATCCCGCTAATGACATCGATAGAATGGTGCTGCCAGGTGGTCAGTACCGAGACAGCAATCAGCAGGAACCAACTGGCCGCAACGATTCTCGCATTGCGATTTAGATGCTGGCGAAAGCGCAGCCAGAGCAGCCAGGTCAGAATAATGTGCAGAGAAGGGGCTTGGTTATAGGGTAAATCAAACTGTTCAAGCTGGCGGAACAACCAGCCGAAGGCACCAAGGGTTTCCGGGCGCGTGAAGGTAAACTTCAGCGGGAAAAGTAAAAACGCTGCGCACGCCACCAGCGATGCTGCAAGCAGGCGATAGCCGTGACGCGTCAGCTCCTGTCTTGATGTGCAGATGAACAGTGAAATACCGTAAAGCAGGTCGATGCTCCAGTAAGGCACGATAGTCCAGGGAACAAATGGAATCGAACGTTCCCAGGCAAACACCAGGCTTTCCACATCGTCGCGGGTCGCGGTGTAGGTATTCACCTGCCCGTAGCTGAGAAAAAACAGGGGCCCCAGCAACATCAGCCAGCAAAGCCCCTGTTTCCAGGGGCGAAAAGGGCGTTGTGTCAGCAACGATTCAGTCATGCTATTTTCTTACCGCCAGCGACACGGTAAAGATGCCAAACTCATCGATCAACTGGTGGCATTTCTCAAATCCAGCGTCTTCGACCAGCGTATCCATCTCTTTCTGGCTGCGTACGCGCATCAACCAGGGAATACCGTTCTGGTGGCTGGTTAAGGTCCATGCGATGGTTTTCAACTGCGGATGCCACGGTTGCCCGGTATAAACCAGCACGCCGCCCGGCGGAATGGCTGCTGCCAACCCGGCCAACGAAGTTTTGATTAATTGGTTGCTCGGGAACAGTTCATACAGGCCGGAGACAATGCCCAGCGTCGGCGCAGGCGCGAGTGTGGCGAGCGAGTCATAATCAAAGGCATTGCCTTTTTTGAACTGCGCGAGATGGCCTAATTGACGCGCTTCAATCATCGCCTGGCCTTTCTCCACATTTAGATCGCTGTAATCTCGCAACAAGATGCTTTCAATTCCCGGCTGTTTCTCTAGTGCATCAAGAACGTAGCGGCCATGTCCGGCGGCTATGTCGACTACGCGAATCGGCAAATTGTGCTCTTGCAGTTTTGCTACGGCCTGCGTAATCACCTGCTGGATATTTTCTTTGCGCATGCGAATGCCGCGCCAACCAATGCTGTTGAGGTACTGCCTGTCGATGATACGGCCAATAATGCCGGTGCCTTCAGCCGTGTTGCGGTAGACATAATCCAGCGTACTGCCAGAGTCAAAGCCGGTTTCATATCCCAGGCGCATGCCTTTTGACAGCCGACCAATGGTTTTCATGCCAAAACTTAATGAAGCGTAGGACACGCCTTGTAGTGAGCAGCGCTTAGGTGGCGCCTGCAACTCACGGTACGCATCAGCGCCCGGACTCCACTGATCTTCATGGCTGTAATCGAAGGTGTAAGGCGCAGCGTGGTAAAGCTGTTCAATAAACGGCTTCATTTTATCGAAGGCAAGCTGGCGATCCTTCTCTCCCAGCGTGTCGTGATAAAAACCGGGCAGAATATGCTGCTCTTTGATGGCGCTACGCAGCCCCTGATAGAATTTTTTCTGCGGTTTGGTGTGCACCACAAAATCATCGCCGGAAATCAGCAGCTGTGTTGGCACGGTGATGGCGGCAGAGTCAGAAACAATACGCTCCGCCGTTTTATACAGATCCAGCAGAATATTCACGGCAATCTGACGGGTGATAAATTTATCCTGCTCAAAGCTGCGAATGCGCTCCGGGTCGTGGCTGAGAAATTTCCCTTTGACGTAAGAGTTCACGTAAAACATACCGCGAATACGTTGCAGCATAGCCAATCCCTTGCGTGCGAAAGGTACATACAGCTTCACCTTAAACGCTGGAGAGGCCAGCACCATACCGCGAATTTTAGGTGCGTAATCATGCACCCAGGTAGCGACCAGCACCGCGCCGACGCTTTGCGCAATCACCACTATATCTTCAATGCTCACCCTGGCTTGTTCAGCGACAAAGCGAACAAATTCATCGACGTCCTGCACTGAGCGAGCCAGGCTTGGGCTATAACCTCGCTCTCCCGGCGAATGTCCGTGTCCACGCGCATCCCATGCGTAAAAATGGGCATCCGGCATCAGTAACTCATCGACAACATGCTGCAAACGTCCGGAGTGCTCATGCCCGCGATGAAATAGCACAATCACTTTTTTGCTCTGCGCATCCTGCGCGGGCCAGTGGCGAAAATAGAGAGATTCCCCGTCGCTGGTTGAAAAAGCTCCTTCCTGAAATAAACGTGCTTCCTGGCTCATGATGATTTCCTTATGGCTTGCTGTTGTAATTCGACAAAACGATTTAATAACGCGCTTTTAAATTCGGCCTTGTTGTCCTGATAACGCAGCGGATCGTCGATATAAATATCGATAAAGAACGGCACCGGTATTTTCTGACCTTTACCCATTGAGCGATCCAGCCCGTGCATATAGACCGGAATGATGGGCACATCCGGGCACTGCTGGCTGAGATGCCAGAGGCCAGATTTAATTTCTGACAGTTTCCCCGGCTCGCCGCGCGTGCCTTCCGGGAAAATAATCACAATTTTCTTTTCCGCCAGCGCATCGACGCAGGCCTGCAGTGGATTAGCCTGATGCGCCCCGCGATACACCGGGATGATGCCAATCACCTTGAGCGCAAACCAACCCACCACTTTGTTTTTCAGGAAATAATCAGCGGCAGCCACCGGCTGTACATTCACCAGCGTCGAGAGGGGAAACAATGTGAAGATCGTCAGCACATCAAGATGGCTGTTGTGGTTTGCCACAATGATCGCCGGGCCTGTTTTCGGTAGCTTCTTGCGGTTGGCCACGGCGACACCCAGCCAGATCCACACCACCGGATAAGCGATGCACAGGGTAAAGAGCCAGCGCAGCATGCGGTTCATGTGCGCCTCCTACACGTAGAAGTAGTAATAGAAGTGGAAGAACAGCGGCGCGGTGTAGATGAGTGAATCGAGTCGATCCAAAATGCCACCGTGTCCGGGCAGCAATTTGCCGGAATCCTTCACACCAAAATCGCGCTTGATCGCCGACATCACAACATCGCCGCAAAAGCCGCTTGCACCAATAATCAACCCAGCACCCAGCGAGTGGAGAAAGCTCATCGGTGTCAGCAGTGGACCAAGAATCACGGCCAGCAGCATGGTGGTAAAGATGCCACCCAGCAAACCGGCCAGCGTCTTATTCGGGCTGACGTTGGGCGTCACGCGAATCCTGCCCAGCGATTTTCCCCACAGATACTGGGCAATATCATTCAGCTCAGTTAGCGCAACGAGGAAGAACACCAGCAGCGCACCGGCGCTGGCGTCGGCACCGGGTAAAGTCATCAGGTAGGCAACGTGGCTCAGAGCGAACACGGTGGTCATCATGCCCCAGTGCATTACCGACGCAGAGTGCAGAAAACCTTTGGTATCACCGGCAATCACCATGCGAGCGGGCAGGAACAGGAAGACGTAAACCGGGATAAAAATGATGAACATGCCGTACCAGGCCATGCCGGTCCAGAGATATTGCACCGGGATAGCGGCATACATCCACAGCAGCGGCATACTGTCAGAACGCCGCGTGGGTGCTAACGTCAGATACTCTTTTAACGACAGGAAGCTGATGAAGCCGAAAAAGGTCAGCGCCAGCCACTTCGGCGACAGCATTGCTAACGAGAACAGGCAGATAATCACCCACCAGCTATTAACGCGCTGCTGCAATTCCAGCCAGTTGCGTTGTGGGCGGCACTTTCTCAGCACAAAAATAATCAGCGTCGCCAGCATGAGAACACCGAAGATACCGCCCAGGCAGTAATAAAGCAGGTGTCTGGAGTCAGCCATTTTTCGCCTCCATCGCATTGCGGCAGCGATTCAGGCTGGTCAAGCACAGGAACAGGGCGGCGATGGCAAACACTGCGTTAGCGTAGCCGATAGACTGCGGCCACAGCGCAATCACCAGGCCGAGAGCGCCAAAGATAAATGCGCGGTCACTTTTGCCTAACGGGCCACGGTAGCTACGGATGCCGTTCAGCGTCTGGCACATCACACCGCAAAATTCGCTCAGCCAGGAAAGCAGCACGACCAGCACAACCCACCAGGCAGAGATGCCAGTAACAAACGCGAAAGCGAGGTAGAGTGCGGCGTCGGAGATAATGTCACCCACCTCGTTGAGGATCGCTCCAAGGGTGGATTGCTGATGGAATTCGCGGGCTAACATGCCATCAATGGCGTTTAACGCCATGCGGAAAAACAGGAAAACGGGCAGGGTGATAAAAAAGCGTGGATCGGGGAAACGCATCAACAATGCGCCCAGTACTACAGAGGTGAGCATGGCAAACAAGGTTACCTGGTTCGCGGTGATACCCTGCGCATGTAACCTGACGACCAGCGGTCTTAATAAATGCTGAAACTTCGGTTTTATATCGTATAGCGTCACTTTGTGGCTCCTGCCGTTAAATTGAATAGTTACTTCAATAATTCCAAATTCAGGGTGTTATCCCTTACTTCAATCGTGCGTGGTGAATCCGCATCAAGCTCCTCACGGCTCAGCACCCGTTTCCATGTACCGCGCTCCCGGTCCGGTTGGCGGAACAAGCCTACGACTGCGACAAACTGCGCCTGCTTCTCCATTGGCATATCGAGGCTGACGCTTTGTCCCGGCATGACGCTGAGCTGCCGCTGCGCCAGCAGGCTCTCTTTCAGCACCCAATCTGGCTGTGTCAGCAGGCTGCTGTATTCTGCGTTATCGAAACGTTGACGCGTGCTGAGCTGTAAAATATTCAGGCGCAGAGGCATCGACTGCTGGGCGTCGTCCTGATTAATCGCCATGCGTGCAGTGAAGGTCAGGTGCAGGGTGTTGACCTGGCGATAAAACACGGCATCGGCAATGCTTGCTGTTCCCTGTTTGGTTTTTTGCCACGCTCCACAACTGCTCAGCAACGTTGGCGACAGCAAAATCAGCAACATATGAGCGAAGCGAACTTTCATTGTTCACCTCCCTGATACGCATCTTCATTTTGCGTAGCGGAAATAAATATCCGCGCTGGCATGCGGAAGCCGCGCAATTCGAGTAGCGCCAGCGGGCCACTGCCGAGCTCCGTACGTATCTGATAGTTAAGTGCCAGCCCGTCCGGCGTCGGCCAGGCAACACGATAGATGTTGTTCCCCAGATTGGTGATGCGGGCTTTATCCAGCAGGCGGATCAGGCCCCAGCTTCCAGGGTGATCGGCATAAATGCGGGTTCCGGTATGGGTGCTGCGCCAGGTCAGCGTGGTTTGCGGTTGCCAGCGGTTGTCAGGCCAGTTCAGCGTTTGCCAACTCTCTTCCTGGTTAAAATATTGCAGCTTCTGGCGATCTACCGTCAGCTCCGATTCCACCACGTCGCGGGAAGGTTTTGCCATCATCTGAAAGTGCAGCTCTACATCTCCCCGGACAAATGCGGTATTAGCGATGTGCGTCAGTTTATTCAGCGCGTTGAGAAAAGCAGGATCGAACGTCAGTCCCTGGCTGTTCATGGCATCCGGCACCCAGCGATCGCCTTCGAGCCGCAACAGGCCACCGAGGCGACTGTTAACGAACTGCGCGATACGTCCGGTGTCGGTACGCATAAACTGCGCCAAATGCGGTAAGGAGACGTCGCTTTGTCGGTTAGCAAACGGATAGCGGTCGGCAAACGATTGATCCCACGGGGTTACAATATCGTTCTGCCATTGACTGTTAATGCTTTCAGCGGTGGGGCTGAGCACTTGCTCCCACGCCTGCACCATCGGCTCGACAAATATCGCCTGACCAAACCCGCTCCACTCCTGTCCGAGGCTGGCAGCAATCAGACTGCCGTAATCGCGGGTGTCAGTCAGATCAACGGCTTTGCCCTGAAACACCGTCAATGCTAACGACTGCATCATGGCCTGCGGATCCGGCGCGTTGGTGACCTGCTGCAGCCGCAGACGAACACGGGTAATACGCGTCAGGAAGGTTGGCAGGCTGAGGCTATCTTTAGCCGCTGCGCCGGTATCGGTTAGCGCCAGCAAAGGTCCAAAGGCGTCATCCATTGGGCCACGTGCACCTTGTGGTCTGGCGATGGCCTGGGTTTTGTCACTGCTGAGCAAATTCTTTGCAGAGCTCACCAGCGAATCGGTAAGATTACCGCCAGTTTGCCCCGTCCGGCCCTGTACATTCAGCGTGTTCATCAGCGCAATCAAAGGTGACTGGCGTATGTCGGCCAGCAGGGTTAACTGTTCAATCGATTCTGACAGGCCCTCCGCCCGCTGCCATTGCAGGCTGTTGAGGAATTTAAGCCAGGCTCCGGCGTAATCGGAGAAATAGCGATCTGTCAGCCGCGCTTTCAGCGTTTCCGCAGAGACATCATTATTGCTGGCCGTTTTGTTATCACTCAGCACCCAATCGATTTCATCGCGACGCACTTTCGCCGCTTGCTCAATCGCAGGCTCTACTGCCTCTTCCCACGCTTTACGGGTAAAGACGCCGGGCACGGTTTCATCGGTATTGAACAACCTGCTGCTGTCGGTGCCGCTGACCATCTCACTGAGCGTCATATCAGCATAATCACGGGACACCTGCTCAATAAGTTGCTGATAGCGCGAGGTCTCCGCATTGCTGGCACCAATCTGACGCAGCAGCGCTGAGCGCATACTGCTGACCAGTCGCATATCCGGTTGTAACTGCCACTCTGGGTGCGCAGGCAGATTCGTCATCATAAAGGCCAGCATAGCGCCGCCATTGTTGCGCCAGCTTGCGTCCGGAATGCCATCACGCCGTTGCCAGACTTTCATTACCGTGGCGCTGAAAAACGCCGGATCGGATTGTTCGGGATGTGCCAGCATCAGGTACGCTTTCAGCAGGTCATACATGCTTTTGGCCTCATCGGCCCGCAGCGGGCTATCGGGCGGCAGGTTACGCCAGCCGCTCATCAGCGTAGTCAGGCGCTTGACGGAGGCATCACGCAGCAGCGGCATGGCCGCCTGCTGCCATTGCTGCCACAGCGAATCCAACAGTGCGTCATTCTGGCTGAGGCCAAAACGCATATACCAGGGCGCACCATATTGCTGACGATGCTGCAGACGCTCGATCTCTTTCTGCAACTCGTGCAAGGCTGAAAGTTGCTGCTGCAGCGGCTGACGGAAATCTGTTGCGGTGTCGGCAAGGTGCTGATCTGCCTGTATAAGACGCATATTGGCAATCCAAGAAAACACCAGGCAGGCCATCCACATCACCAGCAGGCAGGAGCAGAGCGTCAGCACCGTTTTCCGCCATGAGGCACCGTTAGTTAGCGGCCTGCGCCAGCGTAGCGCCAGTAAATCCCGCCAGGCTTCTCCCGGCTGCCAGGCATTTCGCAATGAAGCGCTTCCGGTGATCTCCGGCTGGCTGAGCACGACTCCCGCCAGCGGCAGCGCTCTTGCACCTGTGGAAAGCTGCAACAAGGTTCGTGTCAGGCGATCCGCGCCACCGCTGCGCAGCACGTGCGCCAGTTCCAGTAAAAAACTGTGCTGGCGATTACGCTCAATTTGCTGCATGCCGCGCTCAACCAACTGGTGCTGAAGATCATCCAGTGACTGACGGTAATCGTCCGTACTATCACCTTGCGCAATGGTAAATCCGATCCCCTGCGCGGGGGCGCTATACAGAGAGGGCGCGTGAATCTCCCACAGCCACAGCGGGATATCCTGGCCCAACAGGTTGTAGCGCTTCTGCATCTGGCGAGCCGTGGTATCCAGCACATCCTGAGTCATTTCCGCCTCTGCGTTCACTACCCACACCACCGCATCGGCCAGATGGCGGCGAATTTTGCGTAACGCCCGCAGCTGCGCGGGTAGCGGATCTTCCTGCGGACTGCCGTGCCAGAGCAGCAAGGTATGATGCCCCTCAAGCCAGTGTTGAGTTGTCAGGCCGGGAATACTCCGTTCAACCAGATGCTCATCGCCTACCACCAGCAGAATGCGTACCCGGCTACGCCAACGCCACCGATACTGGTAGCGCATCTGGGTAATGATCTCCTGCACCCATTGATTCTCGGCAGGGCGCTGTTTCTGCGAGCCCGTTGCCTCACGCGCGTTGAGTCGCACCAGCCCGCGCCAGGCGAGAATAAACAGAGGACAGAACCACACCAGCGCCAGCCAGACCATCAATGACCAGAAAGCAATCTGGCGCGGCAGAGCTTCCGGCAGATCAATGCTGCTGCCTGCGAAGTAATAGAGGCCTGCGCCAGTCAGCACCAGCAGGGTGACAGCAAGCAAGTATCCTGAAACCAGCCAGAACAGCGAGTGCCGGGGATTAGTGCGGGAGGTTTCCACGGGGAATACAAACTCCTGTAATGTATTGAGATTCCATTTCTGCGGCGATCCAGCCGCAGGACTGGCCGTTGAGCGCCGAGAGCAGCGCCAGCGACCGTAACGTAAACGGTGTGATTTGCCCGGCATGGCCGATCCACGGGGCAAGTACGTGATCCAGCGCGGACCAGCCGCCCTCCAGCAACGCTTCCATGGCGGGGGCATCTGCCGCGATCACCGTATCCGGCGTATCACTTAATCCGGCATAACGGGAAAGCTGTGCGACGGTCAGAGTGGCCGTTTCACCCAACGCCGGTTGCCAGCGCTCCGAGCGATGCATCAGCGCAGTCCCCTGCGCCGAGCAGAGCCAGGCAAAGGCGGCTTCCCCGGCAACCGGGGTGCAATCAGCCAATCCTTTGCCGCTTCCGGCACACAGCAGCAAAACCGGAGCAGCAGTGGCGAAGAGATCGATAACGTTATCTGCGCCATCAATTGCACTGAGTCGAAGGGTTTCCTCTGGCAACGTCATGCCCGCTGCCAGTAGCGTTTCGCGAAAGGCGAGCAGACTTTGGTCATCACCCAGCCAACAGAGATGGGTGATTGGGCGTGCATCACCTGACTGACGAAGATGCGTCACCAGGCGATTGGCGAGATAAGCCGCCAGCATCACAGGACGACTGCGGGCGCTGTTTAGCACTAGTGGGCAACGCAACGCAGCATAACCTTGCGCAGTGATGCCCGGTTGCGGAGCGTCCGCTGGGTGCGACAACAGCGCCAGATGTTCCGACGCGTCTTCTCCGGCTGGCGTCACCAGCAACACGGCTTCAACTGGCAAGGCCTGGCTGCGCTTTCGCCACCACGCATCTAGCGCCTGCGAGATTTCTGCATAATGCGTGCGGCGGTTATCGGTAGATTGCAGCCAGACCAGCCAGCGCAGCGTCACCGCCAGCAACCAGCACAGCAGCGGCAAGACCAGCGCGCAGAACCAGAAAAGCGGCGAACGGGTCGGTTTTCCCTCCGGCCACAACAGAATGGTGGTCATCGCTGATATAAACAGCAGCACGGGCAACACCACCCACCAGCGCCGCCAGCGGACCGGATAAATGGTGGCGTAATCGGCATAAACCGGCGGTTGGTTCATCCGCAGACATCCATGTCCGGCAGGGAACTGACCAGCGTGCAACCACAGGCGCATTTATGCCCATCGAGCGCCACCGCTTTACCGTTTACGGTGCTGTTGGTTGCTCCCTGAATAATGGCGGTCATGCCGTGCTCGTTGCATTTCGCTTTGTCATTGACGCAGGCCACCGGCTTGCCAAACGCGTTAAAACTGCCGCTGAGCACTTCACCACCGTGAGGTTTGAGCGTATCGCCAACGCGCACCAGTTTTTTTAGTGTCATACCACTCGCGCTCCCGATGATTTCAGCATATCGATGGCAGAGGTCATCATGGCCTGGTGCTGTTCGCTAACCACACTGGTGCGAGCCAGAGCAACTGCGGCGCCTGGTTGGGTGGTTACCTCTGGTGGAGTAAGTGTCTGAACGATACCTGTCGCCATATCCTTCACTTTATAAGTCACATTGTTATAAGCGGTTTTTGGCTCGATAAAATAGATGACGTTATTGGAGGTTGGCGCGGCGTTAATTACTTTGCCTTCGACGGAAATCAGGCGAAGATTCTTATTGCTCTGGTTGCCGCAGTAAATCATGCGATAGCGGAAATAACCGCCCCAGGGTTCACGTCCCCCCAATGCACTTTGCATAAACCAGGCGCGGGAATCGTGAATTTGTTCATCGTAAAGGGCTAACAAGTCAGCACGCGGTTGAGTACGAATGCCGGTGCCCAGCTTGTCGATAAACAGCTGCGGATAACGACGATCGCCATCGGCTTTCATCTGCGCATATTCCGCGTCTTCATCGTCACCGTTGATCAGGAAGATGGCGTGCTTGGGGATCACATCCAGAACGATCTGCGCAGTTTTATCTATCAAGCCACCATTGATGTCTCGTCGCCACAATTTATAGTCATGCTGGAATTCACGCGCAGCTTCGCGGAGTTGATATTGGGCGTTAGTCGGATCAAGATCGGGCTTGCCCTGCAAGCTTTCGTCCAGCGGCAAGCGGTTCTTTTTGGCTTCTGCTCGCCGTAAGTTAAGCGCTTTTACCGCTGCTTTATGGTCATCCGCTTCTTTTTTAAGTCCTTCAGGAGTTAGCTGGGGTGCTTTGTTAAAGAAACTGTGGGCAAACTTATCGCCCTGAGGAAGCATACTGCCGTGAGCGTAGCGGCCAATGCGCCAGGCAGTGATCCAGCCAATCTGATCGATCAGCGCACTTTCAAGTGTCTGAGAAAGTTGATAGGCGCGATAGCCTTCTGATGTATCTCCCGCCTCTTCGCTGCCTTGCAGGGTGGTATTGAGCAGGGTTTGACGCCAGATGTTGAAGCGTCTGACCAGCGTTTTACTGAAGTCGAATTCTCCTTGTGATTCAGGAGACATAGCTCTTGACGGTGAAACGTCCTTTATTAGTGCAGAAATACTTTTAGGTAAAACTGCTAATGGTGCACCCGCCTCAAATGCCGCAACATATATATCGTGAAGAACAATTTGCGATAATAATTCGCCAGTGCCATTACATGATTTCCCTTGATCCCCTGGAGGATAACCGCCACCAACATCCGAGTGCATCCCGGGATAAATGACCTCCTGAGTGTTGGCCGGGTAACTGCCATCAGGGCGACGAACTGAGTCAAGAGGGAAACATAAGCGCTGTTCGTGTGCGGCAACAAAATGCCGACAACACTTAATCAACCCAGGAAATTTACGCTCATCAGGTAATTGCTGACTATTATCCGCCCAGCCCATATGACCTGCAGCACCCGGCATCATGTGAGCTGCTCCAACAGACGCCACCGTATCCAGTAATCCCAGAAACTCAATACTGATCGGTAAACCAGCGAGTTTCAGGTGATCACCCTTTAGCTTGGGATCGGGTAACTGGGTTAACCAGTTTACAAAGGTCCGAGCTTCAGCAGCTCCGCGAGAAAAACCATAGATAAACAACTTAATACCGAGTAGATGGGGCTGCTGAGTTTGGGCTGCCTGACTTTCTAATGCTTTTAACAAAGGGTTAATAACATTACGTCGGTTCACTTCGCCTGAAAAAGCTCCGCGAGCCTGCATGCTGGGCAGCATTCCCTTCGCTACTCCATCACCAAGGCGTTTGGCTCCTTTGGTGATGGCATAAGTCAAAGCATCCACTAATCTCAGCAACGCCCAGTTAATTCGGTCTTCTCCACCTGCGGCGAAAGCCAGACCATCATTGCTGTAATCCATTTCGCCAATTTTTGGGAAGGGCGTGCCAACACCCGGAATGTAATAGCGAAAATAGCCTTCACCATCAGCATTTTGATATGTCGCATGATACAACTTCGAGATATTGGTAGGATGCGACGGTTTAGCAATACGCGTATCGTTCTCTTCGTTATTTCCCGTCCCATCGAAAAATAAGCTGATATGTAGGCTTCTACAGCAAGGGACGATGCCTTTCTTACCGATATCTTCGGCAAGACTGGCTCGGTAATCAATTTCTTCGCGAATCTGCTTTTTGTAATTGCCATTAATCTGCATTTCGCTAAGTTGCAAGCGTCCAGCATCAGGAAAAACCGGGGGCGCAAAGCAAGGCAACGCGAGGCTCATTTCACGGGACATGCCGGTGGCTCCTTCATGTTAAGCGGTTCCTTGATCGGATAATTCTCAGTGCCATACCCGGAACAAACAGTTGTGACCTTCACCTTATTACAAGGCAGAAAGTGCACAGTTAAGCCACAGCGCTCCTTGCCAAACTGCGGAATATTAACGATGGCACTGTATTGTTGATATTTTGTTCTATGCTGTTCGTATGCTTTACGGAACTCATCCGTTCCTAATGGAGGTAAAATTACATTAGGATTGGGATCAACTTCCCATTCAACCCGAGCTTTCAAATCAGGCGTCCATTTTTCAGGAAGCATGATGCAGCAATATCCACCGCCTAAACCTGGAACGTGGTATCCATTCACTGAAAACCCATTTATACCCTGTCCCTCAACATGGTTGACTGCACGAAGATCGCCAGCGGTATAGCCGTCATCAACGCTTGCCTGCGAGCAACCTGAAAGTATCGAAGCAACGATAAAAAACAATCCTTTATACAACCAATCGGATGTTTTCTTTTTCATTTCCAGGCTCCTTCCATCATTAGCGTTATCTGTCCTGAAGCAGAACACTGAGAACGTTCGGATAATGACTTTAATTGCTGGAAAACATCCTGTATGGCTTGTTTATGAATAAAATCGTAGTTGTAAAATCCAGAATCATAATTAACCAGCATGACTCGATTGCAAGGCATAAATATTGCGATGACACTTGCGGCTTTAAGCAGAGAGTCATCGGGAGTATATGATTCAGTGATGTTACTGCTATCCGTCGACTCTGTTTGTAGAAGCCTTGTTCCAGCATCCCAGCTAATCGTCACAGATTCTGGAGGAACAGATGGATTATCCTTTGTTATCAGGGATGATTTATTAAGTTTTCCCGATGCGCTACCAGCCTGAGGAATAATTCTACTTCGGGATTGAGTAAGTATTTCTCCAGTGCTTTTTTTTCGAATAGCATAATCAACGTCTGGTTTTCCGGTCATATTGATGGCAAAAACTGGGACATAATTTGCCGCGGGTTGTTTATAAACTTTAGGCGAATTGCTCATGGCAAGATCGACAGGTAACAAAAGTGTATCGATCACTGCATCAAAGGGCATCGAAATAATTGAGAAAACGGGTAAAATTCCAGCGCTAAATAACCACATGAATGCATTAGTGGTATTGCGTATATCGGTATCAACTCCGCGATAGATCTTCTCATTACTTTCGCCGCGCAACAATGTCCCGCATCCAGCTAGCTGCACAAACAAAATTGCGCAGATTAACCGTTTGCTCAGCGTACTAAATATCCATTTTTTCATTCGCTTTATTCCTTATAGTCCAGTAGATCGCCTATATATCCCGCCCGGCTTGCTCTGATGGCAATTGCCAGGCATTGCGCAAAGTGTTCCTCTCGTGAGGGAACCAAAGTTGCCTGCTCCTTCATCAACGTCTCGGCATCACTGATACATCCCATCAGCTCAACCTGCGCATCACTCATGCGGTGCATCTCTGGCGCATCAGCAAGTTGTCGACCCGGGTTCCAGGTACCAGTTTTCCATACCACCTCGTCATCACGATCTCGCCAGCCCCAGAACAGCTCAATATCGGTGAAAGCCGCCTGCTGCTCTGGCGTCAGGACGTGCTCAAGTAGCGAGGGAAATACGCGATTGTCGTAATAGCGCAGTAAACCGGTTTGCTCTTCCCAGTGAACCTGTGACAGTGCCTGCAAATGGCTACTCAGCAGGTCGAATGCCAGTGGCGATATCAGCAACGTCAATCGCGGCGTCGTGGAGAAGTGTTCCACCAGCTGTTCCAGCCAGCGCTGGTGGCTGCTGATGCTAAAATGCAATCGCATCACCAGCGGTGAATACTCTGGCGTTGCCGCTTCCGGCGTATTCGCAAACAGCTCGAACCAGCGTAACGGCGGGTTAATTTGGTTCAGCCCCTGTTGCAGCGGCTGTGCTGTGCCAGCCTGATCAATCAGCACATCGAGATAATCCTGTCCGGCAGCAGTGCAAAGCGCGTTAGCCTGTTTCAACCATCCATTATTCATGTCCGTCATCACTATCCCCTTGGCGCGAAAGCCAGCGCGGCTTCCTGTGCTTTTTTCAGGCACTCTTTGCACACGGATTTAGGCAGATCCGGCAGCGTTGTTTCTTCGCTGGCGGGAGAATTCCAGGCATGAACGCCACGGATGCTGGTTTTACCCGGTGAATGGATTTGGATATCACCCTGCGGCGTAATCCTGATGGTTGCGCCGCCGCAACCCAGCACAATGCCGTTTTTCGCGGTCAGGCGCAGTTCACCCTGAACGGTCTGGACGCTGATATCTTTCATCGCCGTCAGTCCCAGGGTATCGCCGTGCGATTCCACCGTAAGCGGGCCTTGGCCCGACACCATGCGAATCCCTTCCTGCTGCGACAGCAGAGAAATCGCCTGGCTGGCGTTGACCTGAATGCGTTTGCCACTGGCAATGCTGGTTTCCATCTGGCTTTGCAGATGCAGAGTGCTGCCTGCGTTGAGCAGAATGCTTTTGGGGCTGACAACGCCAATGCCTTCTGGCGCACTCAGCAACATGGCAGGCGATTTGAGCTGGTCGACGGCGGCCAGATAAGCCCTGAGATGCGTGACATCAGGCTGGAGATTATGGTGCGACTGAGTGATCGACTGCCAGTCGCTCATCTGGCTGATCGCACCTTTGACCAGGCTTATTGCCGATGTCATTTCCAGCACCGGCCCGGTTGCCGTGGCCTGCTTATCAGCCGTCAGGAAAAGGCCCTTGCCGGCTCGCAGCGTACCGGTGCTGTCTGTACGCAGCTCAAACCCTTCGCCGCGCTTGCTACGTGAACTGTCGACGATATGTCCGAGTGAGAGTTGGCTCTTACCGCCAAATTCCGTCGACAGTTTGACGTGTTCATATCCACGGCGATCCTCAAATCGGAGTTTGTTATTCGCCGGCGTCCTCAGCACATTGCGATGATAGTTATAGAGATTGACATGATCTTCATGGCGAGAATCATGCATCGCGCAGAGAATGTAAGGTCTGTCAGGATCGCCGTTGGTGAAGGCAATCATCACCTGCGTTCCAGCTATCAGTGGAAAATGCCAGCCGTAGACATTGCCTGCATAGGGCTTCGCCAGCCGCACCGGTACACTTTCAAAACCAGACTGCCAGGATTCGTTTAGATCGAACTGAAAACGCACCCGATAGCGGCCATGTTCATCAAGTTCTGCATATTGCGCATTTTCTACCGGGCTGGTAACGCGAGCCAGCAGCGTGCCTGCGATGTGCGGCCAGCTTTTCAACGGTGGGCGATAAGTGCTTTGCGGCCGAACGGGCACAGCGGTAAAGCGGATAACATAGGCGGTATCGCGCGAAATACGGGTTGATGAGGTAGACACTACCAGCAGGCCATCCGGCGCATCTGGCCACTCTTTACCTTGTGGCGAGATCACCATGCCCGGACGGATATCCATGCCGTTGCTCATACCGTCGAAAGTGACCTGCTCGGTGATCAGGCGTTCCTGGCGACGTCTGACAAACCACTGTCCCTGTTCCGGTAGAGCCTGGTACTCCTTGCCGAGCAACTGATAGTTTTCACCATAGCGATACAGCTCTCCCGTAAGCGCAGGCTTATCAGGATCGGTTTCCGCTTGCGCCTGCATGTCATTTTGCGCGTTGCGGTAATACTCATCATTGAGTCGTGTGCTGGCGGCAACGGATTGGCGATTAACGGAAATATCCCAGAGAGATTCCAGGCCGCCATCAAATAACCCTGACGGATGGCGAAAGACGATGCTTTGCTCAGCACCATAGGCCTGCGCGCTGTCACCCAGTACCAGCACATCTCGGTGGTTTTCTTCATCCCAGGTGAAGTAATAAAAGACACCAATGCGCGACAGATGACGCTCTATAAAGGCGAGATCGCTCTCCGCATATGAGATATAGAAATCGCGAATAGGATATTGAGTATTCAGGCGAAAGTGATAATCCAGCGAGGAGTATTCCCAGCGTTTAAGGATATCCTCTACCGCACCCGGTACACTTTTATGCTGGTAAACGGCATAGGTCAGGCTGTTTTTTAGCAGCGCAAGGCGCGATTCCAGCGTGACCACATAACGTGTTTGGTCAGCAGAGGATTCGCACTGCTGGAAAGCGGTAACTACACCGCGCAAAATGCGGGGTTCCACTGACTGCCAGGGTTGGCCGTCAGGGTAAAACAATAACTGGGCCGTGCTGTTAATCAGAATATCGGCGGGAATATCGCGTGTAGCACTGGTGAGTTCAATACTGTACTTCCACGGCGAATTTAATGCCTCTTCACCGCTAAAACGCAGCACTGACAAAAGAATATCGGGACGCTGATTTTTCAGCGTCTGGATGCTCAGTTGATAGTGGCTGTATATTGGCGTCTTGCCAGCCGTAATCACAAAATCCCTCTTGCCCATTTACAGATTCCTTCCTGAAATTTGTTTGCCTGAAGCCTACCCTTTGACTAACAGATATTGCAGATGACCGTTCATGATGAAAGTGGCGACAATAATGGCAACCAGCACACTGCTGCAAATAAGCCACGGAGAACGTTGCCAGAACGATGTTTTGTGTTTCGAGCGCTGGATAATTATTGCTGAGTCGGCAGATCCAATCTGCTTCGGCATTAGCGCTTTTAGCTGCTGCATCAGCAACTGGCGCTCCTCATCGTCTTCCGTTCGGTATTTTCCGGCATAACCCAAATGCAACATTCTGTAGTAGCAGCTAATAGCGGCTTGAGCTGTTGCAGGTTCACGAAGCAGATTTTTGACGCGGTCAAAGAATTGCTCACCACCAATGAGGTGCCCGAGAAAGTGCCCCTGCAAAGGTGTGCGTTTCCACCAGGCAGAGATATCAGCTTGCGGAATGGTCATGATCAGTTCGTCGAGAAAGACGCAGTGCGCAAATTTGATTTCTTCGCAGAGAGAAGCGGATGCTCCCGCTGTCGTGAGGTGATGCTGAACCTGTTGAATCGTATTGAAGCAGCGCTGGTAGAGTGCATCATCAACCGTGATGGATTGCCCATTACGGATCGCGAGCGCCAATAGCCAGGTATCCTGCATCAGCTCATCGAGAGTATTCGCTGTGATGTTGTGTTGTGAAAACGTCATGGGCACCTTCCTGGTAACGCCTGAGCATTGTTAATCCATTAATCCAATTACCGATTTCAATCGAGAAATGGCTGTTGCTCTCGCTGCTTACTTAGCCGAGCAAAGGTGGAGTCGCTGCCCTGAAAGAGCGATCTCCACCTACCAACGGCCCTGAGGATATTACAAGGAGTGATAGTTGATCAAACTAACAATTTGAGTTTGTGAAACAGGATTCCAATTTTAAGCAAGGATTTTCACTCGACATTACTAGTAATCCTAATGCGATTCAGTAACTGCGGTTTTTTATTTTACATTCTGATTTTGAACGATTTTTGATAATTTAATAAAGGGGAAGGCTGTTCTGCGTGAGTAAACATGTGGTGCGAAGATGTGAATGTTGAGGATGAAAATAACGATCGATGAAACGTGATTACGTTAACAGTTTTGGCAGGTTAGGGGACATTGGCAAGGTCTATAAGGTCCAGCAAAAATTTAAGGGCCTGAGGTAGATTGGTATCGCTGAAGTGCGTCGGCAATACATCCCACCACTCAATGTTGTTAAACCACTGCTGAAATATTACTGCCGTTTTAACTCGTTCTTTTTAAGCATTAACTTTTCAATCAACTCATCCAACCCGCTCTCAACCAGCATCTCCACCGCATCACTTCTTGTCGTTTCACTCAGTCTTACAACCTGGTCGATCTTCCTCAAAACAGACATGCGCAACGACAGCGACACCGCTTTCTTTTTCTCTTTATCCAGAAATACCCGGCTGACGGTTTCGCTTTGTTGCAGTTCGGCATTGAGCTTAAGCGCTTCATTAATATGGCGCAGGCTTTTCTTATCGAGTTTGCCGGGTTCAGTGAGTTGGTAGCAATGGGTGAGGCGGCTGTATTTGATCTCCGCAGACCAGGATTCACGCAGCTCTTTTAGCGCGCGCGTCAGCGTGGGTTCGGAGCAGTCTAGCGAGGCGAGAATGCGGCTGGATGCGACCGGTTTGCCGCTGCTGAGCAGTGAGGCGAGCATAAATACACGTGTCTGTCGGGTACTAAGTTGCATGGTCGATTGAGGCCTGCGTTAGTGGTCAATGGTCGGTATCGCCCTCCTGGCAAACGGTTTTCGACAGTATCAGAGGGTATTTAAATATCAGGTAAATAGGGTCCGAAAATTCCTACGTCCGGTTTGTGGTTCAGTGGTAACGCGGTGGGCATGAATGCCCAGCCTGCGGGGGTTGTCAGGTTACCAGCATCAAGGCGCCGTCTGAGCGGGTATCGGGTGCGATGCCGTATTCCTGCGCGCGGGCGAGGATGGCGGCGGCCCAGCGGCGATGCGTCGCCGGTTCACACATCGCGCCCTGCGATTTGAATACCGCCTGGCTTGAGTTGAGGATGCGGAAGGCATCCGCCTGATCGCTGGCGGAAACCATCAACATCTCCTGAATCTTGCCGATCTGGCTCGGATGAATGGCGGTTTTGCCCACCAAACCGTGCGCGATATCCAGCGCCAGTTCCTGATCCATAATCTGCTGATCGTCGATGTGCTCGCACACCGGCGCGGTTAGCGCAAAATCCCGCGACGCGAATACCGCCACCAGCATTTTGATGGTGTAACCCATCGGGCTGTCATACAGCGTGAAGTGGCGCGAACGGCGCAGCGACAGCACATTCATCAAATCGTTACCGCCGATGCGCAGGGCGATCACGCGCTCGCGGCAAGCATGAAGTTGCAGCGTGAGGGCCAGCTCGCGCATCGCCACCACATCGAACACCTCTTCGGTTTCCAGCGTCGGCATCATGCACAGATGGCTCGGTTCGAGAATCTGCCACCACGTCGGCAAGGAGTCGGCGGTAAATTTCGGCAGCACAAAACCATCTATCGCGCTGAGGTTGAGGTTGTCCACCAGCCACGCGCCCATTTCGCAGTTACGCGGACGGATAAACACCAGCGGCCACTGCGCGTTGCCATTGGCGCGCTGTTCGGCGTTCAACACATTTAAGATTTGCTGGAGATTGTGCAGCGCCTGCGGCAAATCCGCATCACTGACCGCATCTTCCAGGCAGATCACCAGCGAGCGCAACCCGCTGATTTTATTGTGCAGAATGGCATCGACGATATCGCTGCGCACCGCCGGCATATACAGCGTTGCGCCCAATCGCCACGGAGAGAGACGGCCGTTCATCACTGCACCTTTTTGATTATCGTCACGGCGCGGTATTGCCCAAGATCGGCACCCGCTTCTGTGATGGTCAGCCCTTTTTGTTGGGCAAGATAGACCAGCAGCGCCACGTCGGGATCGTCCACCGAACGGACCAGCACCTGATCCGGCACGCGACGTAGCACGGCGCGCGTGGCTTCGGCGATGCCCGGCTTAATGCGGTTGATGCTGTTCACCTGATAACGCGCCGCCAGCATGGCGATCACCGCTTCACTTTGCGCCACCAGCTGCTGCTGATGTTGTGGATCCTGCTGGCACGCGGGCAGGGCGCTGACATCCAGCGATCGCGCGTATTCCGCCACGGTGTTCACCAGCTGCTGGCTGCAATCGTATTGCGCCAGATGGTCGCACTGCACGCAGCCGTGCAAGCCCGCTTCAGACCACAATGAGCGCGAGATCAAACCTGAAACCGGCGCGCCCATAATGCCAAACGGGATCAGCCAGTCATCATCGCTGGCCGAAAGCCACGCCCGACCGCACGGATCGGCCAGCACCACCAAGCGCGGCTGTGCCGGATAGCCGGGACGATGTTCGAGGCTGCGGATCAGCTCGCCGGTGATGGCGCCTTTGCCGGTCCAGCCATCAACGAACACAATGCCGGCGGTGCCGTGACGCGCTTCGATGATCTCCAGCGCGGCCTGATCAATACCGCGATCGCGGATGATACTGATGCCGTAATGGTAGGATTCGTGGCCCATCGCGCGCAGCGCCTGTTGCAGCATCACGCCGAGCGGCACGCCCGCGCGCACCAGGCTGGCGAGCACAATCGGCGTGTCGCCAAACTGGTATGCCAGCGTCCGCGCCAGCATGGTGACTTCTTGCGCCAGGCGTCCGGCACCGGCGTCAAGCGCGCGGGAAAACAGCTCAAGGTGCCAGCGCGTCGGTTCCGGTTCCTGACTCAACATCTCGGAATAGTGGCGCGCGCCGGATTGGATCAGCTGCTCTTTTTGATCTACCGGCGTCATGTCGATTTCAACCGGCTTCAGCAGAAATTCGACGTCGCCGGCTTGGTACGATCCAGAGAAAGGCAAGTTATTCACCATCTGTTTGTTCTCCGAATATTGCCTGGTTGATGCGTTCGGCAAACTGGCTCTGACGCGGAATGCCGTACCAGCTGCACAGCTTCATAAAGCGGTGATCGCTGAGGCTGTCGCCAAGGCCAATCACCGGGAAAACGCCGCGCTCGTCACGCAGTTTTTCCAGCAGGTAGCTGACAGCTAAGCCTTTTTCCACCACGTTCGGTAGCCAGGCGACGTTGTTGCTGTTGCGATGGATGTAGTAGCCGGCGGTGGGGAAGCGTTGCTCGATTTCATCGGCGATGGCGTAAAGCTCTTCGAGGCGCGTGCTGTCGCGGTGCTTCATCACCAGATAGATCGGCGTGACGCCATATTCATAGTTGATGCGCGCCCAGCCGTTGATATCGCGCTCTGCCATCAGGTCGGTGATCGCCTGCTGCATCGAGAGCAGCGCCGGGCCGTACGGCGTCAGTTTTTCCAGCATCTGCGCGCGCCATTCGGCATCTTCCTCGCCTTGCGGATTGAGGATCACCGCGCCGTGCGTGGTCACCGCCCACGAACGAAAGGGGATCTGCACGCGGGCGATCTCTTCGGTGCCGCGCGCGGTGACCGGGATCAAATCGGCCTGATCGATCATCCAGTCAACCAGCATCGACTGCTCTTCGGTCATAAAGCTGCGCGGCTGCAGGCTGAGATCGAGCGCGCCAGTACGGAACGGCTCAAGATCCAGCTCGTCCACCATTTTGCGGCGCGTCTGAAAGAGCGTGTCGTCGAGGTCGGAAAAAATTACTGGTTTATTCATAGCTGATCACCTCCACCTGTGGCGCAACCTTGCTCAGTGCCGTGGTTAACAGCGGATCCAGGCTTTCGACCGGCGTTTCGATGCACAGCAAAATGCGGTCAAACTGCTGATGCGCCACGTTGTAAACGAAGTTGGCGATGCCGAGACCGTAGTTATCACCGAAGGCGATAGCTGATTCGATGGCAAATCCGGTAGCGATTGGCGAGCGCGTGGTGGAGCTGTATTTCACCTCTGCGCCCTGTGCCGCCAGACGTTCAGCCAGCAAGAAAGGTTCCCAGACAAATTCGCTGCTGCCGAGCACGAGGATTTTTTCTCCCGGCTGCGCCTGAATCGCGCAACCCAGATCGCCCGCTGGCGCTGCCATACCAAGTCGGCCCCAGCGCTGTTTGCCGGTGATGGGCACGGTGGCGGCGTCGTTAAGCACCATCGCTGGCATCGGTGGCAGTGCAGCGTCGGGATCCTGCTGCCAGTGCCAGTCGCCTTGCACCAGCGACACGCTGCGCACCGGCACCGGACAGCGCGCGGGTAACGCATCGCCGCTCCAGTCGGTGAGCGTGACGGCGATAACCTGCTCGATCTGCGTTAAGCCGCCGTCGTTGCGCAGCGCTTCGAGCAGGTTAATAAAGGTGTTGCCGGTGGTGGCTTCGTCATCAATCA
Organism: Pantoea sp. DY-5; assembly: GCF_019795955.1. Taxonomy (NCBI): domain Bacteria; kingdom Pseudomonadati; phylum Pseudomonadota; class Gammaproteobacteria; order Enterobacterales; family Erwiniaceae; genus Pantoea; species Pantoea sp. DY-5. The sequence goes on along the minus strand of NZ_JAIMIE010000001.1, from coordinate 1,456,211 downwards.
TTACCAGCGTGCGCGCGTTGAGCACGCGCTGGCGCAGCTGCGCATCATCGGGCAGATAGATCAGATGATCGGTGGCGTGGCTGTGATTTTCTTTAAACTCGCACAGCAAATCGGCCTGCTGCGGATGGCGCGTTGAGGTGAGATACACCGGCTCACTAACGTGCTGGCGCACTTCATCAAACACGCCTGCGCCGAGGCCAACGGCGGTTTCCGCCATGCCGATAAACAGCACCGGGCCGTCAGAAAGCTGCGGGAACTGCTCCGCCAGTTGGCGATACACGGCGCGCATTTTCTCCGGCGCGACCGGAATGTGGCGGCCAAGCACTTTACTGACGAACAAAAAAGCGCGCTTGGGATTACGGCGCTCGGCGATCTCAAACAGATCGTCGATGACGCTGATGCCGCCGGTTGGCGTAACGCTCAGTGTGCCGCATGAAAGCGTCCTGCTCCAAAGTGTGGTCATGGATTATTCCTCATTGAACCTGGTTGGACAGGACGGGGTTGTACGCCACTACGTCGCTCAGCGCGCGGACGGTGGCTGGCGTGAAGTCGCGGCGAGCGTCGTCGATCACCTGCTGCTGACTGATCAAGCCTAGCTGGCGCAGGGCAAACAATCCGGGAAGATTTACGCCGCTGAAACGGGTGTAACCAATGCCGCCGGAAGGGCGCATATTGATCTCCAGTAATAGCGGTTTGCCGCGGGCATCATTGCGCGTCTGCACGTTGATCAATCCATCTGCGCCCATCGCGGCGGCACAGGTTTGCGCCAGCTCAAAGGCTTCGCCGCTGTTCTCGAGATACTGCAATGCACCTTCTTTGCGGCGCGCCACGGCGGCCAGCACCTTGCCGTTTTCCGCCAGCATATCAACCGAGTATTCCGGGCCCGGCAAATAGGGCATCAGCACCAGCGGCTCCATGCTGTCGGCGGCTTCCAGCGCCTGTAGATAGAATTCCGCTTTCACCCGACGCGCGTCCGGATGGGTAAACGCCGCCATCGGCGAGACGCTTTCATCAAACTGCCAGAATCCCATGCCATAAATACCGGTAACCGGCTTTACGCACAGCGGCAGATCGCCAAAGGGTTTACGGGCGATCAACTCGCGCAACTGTACGGGCGAATCAACGCGCAGTGAAGGCACCACCGGCAAATTCAGGCTTTTCATATGGTGGGCAAACGCGACTTTGTCATCAGCCAGATCCAGCATGGCGACGTCGCGAGCGCCGGTGGTTAAGCGCGCACCGCTGGCTTCAATGGCCGCGCGATGGGCTTCAAACCAATGGGCGTGGCGGCCAGTATGAATCGCCTGAATGGCGTATTTTTCAACGGTAGAAAGAATAAATGCGAGGCGCTGATTATTATCATTGGGTTCAATTAATGCATGATCCGCTAGAGAAAGTATTTCATTACGCGATTGGCGATGTGATGCATAAACCGACACATTGTAGTTATTTTTTTTAGCTGTAGATGTAATGCCATTAATTATATCGCGTTGGGAGGATAAACCTTCCATTAGCCAAATTTTGTGAGACATTTCTAATTATTTCCGCAAGAGGCTTGTGGCTGGGGTATGGTTTGCGAGTTTATTTCTCACTTTGAAATGAGTCAATCATAATATGATTTTTTACCCTAACGTAACCTTATGAATTTTAATGTAAAGAATTGTCATGTTTAGTGCGTTGCTGGTTCGGGCTGGATTCTTTTAAGTTGTTCTTCTGCAAGGCTTTATTGTGTTTCATAAAATTGCTGTGAAAATTAATGCTGAACATGAATATCCTCATGTTATGATTTTGACCTCATGGAATTTGATGCAAATATAAAACCCTTTTCAAACCTGTTTGAAGGAATTATGACATGGTTTCATTAAGCAAGAATCAGACGGTTTCACTCAGCAAACAAACCGCTTCGCTGAATAAATTACATTTCGGCTTAGGCTGGGATCCCATTAAAAAGAAAGGCTTCATGGGCAAGCTTTTTGGTGGTGGCAGCGATTCCATCGATCTGGATGCCAGCTGCGTATTACTGGATCAATCCGGTCATGTCATTGATACCATCTGGTTCCGCGCATTAACCTCCAAATGTGGTGCGGTGAAACACAGCGGTGATAATCGTACTGGCGAAGGCGATGGCGACGATGAAGTGATCATCGTTGAGTTGTCACGTCTGCCAGCTAACGTTGAGTATCTGGCGTTCACCGTGAACAGCTTCCAGGGTCAAACCTTCAATGAAGTGGAAAATGCCTTCTGCCGCGTGGTGGATCAAAACGGCAAAGAGCTGGCGCGCTATGAGCTGACTGAGCAAGGCAGCCATACCGGCATCGTGATTGCTTCGCTGCACCGCAACGGCGGACTGTGGGACTTCACGGCGCATGGCCGCGCGAGTGCCGGCCGTACCATTGACGCGATGCAAAACGACATCGTTGCCGCAGTGGTGCGCTAATGAATATGACGCCGGGGAGCAATGCTCCCGTTCCCGCTAATCTGCTGACGGTGCGCGTACTCGCTGGCGCCGCCGTTGATGCTTCGGCCTTTCGTCTGTTCACCAGCGGCAAAGTCAATGGCGATGCCGATATGGTGTTCTACGGTCAGCCGGATAACGATGACCGCACCATCAGCCTGAAAAGCGAAGGGCACAACTCTGCCTTTTCTGTCGATCTTAACCGCTTGCGTCCTGACGTGCAGAAAGTGGCCTTTACCGTTACCTGTGACGGCGGCCGCAACGTGTCGGGTTTGCAACGTCTGGCGATTCAGGTGGAGCAGAGTGGTGAAGTGTTGCTGAATGGCAGCGTGGAGCTGGTAGGACGTCAGGAAGCAGCGTTGATCCTCGGCGAACTTTACCGCCGCAATAATGAGTGGAAATTCCGCTTTATTGCGCAGGGTTTCAACGGCGGCTTAAAGCCGCTGGCGGAACATTTCGGTGTGGATGTGGCTGAACCCGCGCCTGCCCCAACGCCTGCGCCTGCACCGCAGGCGGCACCGGCTCCAGCACCGACACCCGCGCCGGCAAAAATCAATCTGAGCAAAGTGTCTCTTACCAAAGAGAAGCCAGCTATCAGCCTGACCAAGCGCGATAACTTCGGTGAGATCCGCATCAATCTGAACTGGCACCGTGAAACCAGCAGCGGTGGCGGCGGATTGCGCGGATTGTTCGGCGGCAACAAAGGCGTGGATCTCGATCTCGGCGCCTTCGTTGAGCTGCAAGACGGCTCGCGCGGTGTGATCCAGGCGCTGGGCGGCAATTTTGGCGCTATGCATGCCAAACCTTTCGTACACTTGCAGGGCGACGATCGCACCGGCGAAGTGACCGACGGCGAATGGCTGCACATTAACGGTCGCGAATGGAGTCAGATTCGCGAAGTATTAATTTTCGCCTTCATCTATCAAGGTGCGGCGAGCTGGGACAAAACGGATGGCGTAGTCACGCTGCACATTCCAGACCAGCCTCCGATTGAAACGCGTATGACTGAAGGGGAGAACCGCCGCAACATGTGTGCGATTGCTCGCCTGGTCAATGAGAACGGCAGTATCCGCGTCGAGCGTATCAATCAGTTCTTTAACGGGCATTCCGATATGGACAAAGCTTTCGGTTGGGGATTCAACTGGCGAGCCGGCTCCAAATAATAACAGACAGAGGATTCACTATGAGCTTTTTCAACAAGGTCAAAGGGGCATTTAATTCCGGCCGCGATGAATTAACCAAACAGGTTAGCCGCTTTAAGAACAAGAAATTTATGCAAGGCACCGTCGCGGTGTGCGCACGCATTGCGGTGGCAGACGGCGGCGTGAGCGCGGAAGAGAAGCAGAAGATGATCGGTTTTCTGCGCGCCTCCGAAGAGTTGAAAGTCTTTGATACCAACGAAGTGATTGAGTTCTTCAACAAGCTGGTGAGCAGCTTTGATTTCGATCTGGAAATCGGCAAGGGCGAAACCATGAAGCACATCATGGCGTTGAAAGATCAGCCGGAAGCCGCACAGTTGGCGATCCGCGTAGGTATTGCTGTCGGTAAGAGTGATGGTGATTTTGATGCTGACGAGCAGAAAGCGGTGCGCGAAATCGCCGTCGCTTTGGGCTTTGATCCAGCAATATTTGGTCTGTAATTTTTTATCTTTTAAGGGTTCATCATGGTGTCTACGCACATTGGCTTCCCAACTGAAACAGTCGCGGTTTTCATCGCGCTGTCGGTGGGCGCTATTTTTATCGACCTGTTCATGCACCGCGGCGACAAGCCGATTTCGCTGAAAAGCGCGGCGCTGTGGTCAGTGTTCTGGGTGGCGGTGGCGATGGGTTTCGCCGGCTTCCTCTATATCCATCACGGCGCTGAAGTTGCCAGCCTGTTCGTGACCGGTTATGCGCTGGAGAAAGTACTCTCCGTCGATAACCTGTTCGTGATGATGGCGATCTTCTCGTGGTTTGCCGTTCCGGACCGCTATCGTCACCGCGTGCTCTACTGGGGCATCATCGGTGCCATCGTTTTCCGTGGCATCTTCGTGGCGATCGGTACCGGCTTGCTGAGCCTTGGTCCGTATGTCGAAATCGTGTTTGCGCTGATCGTCGCGTGGACGGCGGTGATGATGCTGAAAAGCGGCGATGACAGCGACGAGATCGAAGATTACTCGCAGCACCTTGCTTATCGCATGGTGAAGCGCTTCTTCCCAATCTGGCCAAAAATGCGCGGTAACGCCTTCCTGCTGAATCAGAAGGAAGTTGATGAAGAGCTGCAGAAGCCAGAAAACAAAGACGTAGCGATTGGTCGCGGCAAGAAAGCGGCACTGTATGCCACGCCGTTGATGCTGTGTGTGGCGGTGGTTGAACTCTCTGACGTGATGTTCGCCTTTGACTCCGTGCCGGCGATTATCGCAGTAAGCCGTGAACCGCTGATCGTTTATAGCGCCATGATGTTCGCCATCCTCGGCTTGCGTACACTGTACTTCGTACTTGAAGCATTGAAGCAGTATCTGGTTCACCTCGAGAAAGCCGTCATCGTGCTGCTGTTCTTCATCGCGGTGAAACTGGGTCTGAATGCTACCGATCATATCTGGCATCACGGCTACAGCATCTCTGCTAGCGCCAGCCTGTTTGTGGTACTCGGCGTGTTAGCGGTCGGTATCGTGCTCAGCGTGATGTTCCCCGGTAAGCCCGAGGAAAAAGAAGAGAGCTGATCTTCTGCCAGCAATGAGTCTGAAAAATCATTAACCAAGAGGTAATTACAATGAGCGTTTCTCTTTCTAAAGGCGGTAACGTTTCGCTGAGCAAAGCGGCACCAACCATGAAAAACGTCCTCGTTGGCCTTGGCTGGGATGCACGTTCCACCGATGGTCAGGACTTTGACCTTGATGCGTCAGCGTTCTTGCTGTCCGCCAGCGGCAAAGTCCGCGGCGATGCTGACTTTATTTTCTACAACAATCTGGTCTCTTCAGACGGTTCCGTTTCCCACACCGGTGACAACCGTACTGGTGCAGGCGATGGCGATGATGAATCGCTTAAAATCAAACTGGATTTGATTCCGGCTGACGTCGACAAGATTGTGTTTGTGGTCACCATCCACGATGCGCAGACCCGTCGTCAGAGCTTTGGCCAGGTTTCCGGCGCGTTTATCCGCCTGGTGAACGATGACGACCGCAGTGAAGTGGCACGTTACGATTTGACCGAAGATGCCTCCACCGAAACCGCGATGCTGTTTGGTGAGCTGTACCGTAACGGTGCCGAGTGGAAATTCCGCGCGGTAGGCCAGGGTTATGCCGGCGGCCTCGCTTCGGTATGTGCTCAGTACGGTATCAACGCGTCTTAATTATCACGGGCAGCTTCGCGCTGCCCGCATCATCCAATTAAAAGCAGGAGCTTTAAAATGGCAGTTTCTCTGGTAAAAGGCGGTAACGTTTCCCTGACTAAAGAAGCACCAACCATGAATGTTGCCATGGCGGGTCTGGGTTGGGATGCACGTGTAACAGATGGTCAGGATTTCGACCTCGACGCGTCAGTGTTTATGGTCGGTGACGACGGTAAAGTGCTGAGCGATGCCAGCTTCATCTTCTTCAACAACAAGCAGAGCGCTTGTGGTTCCGTTGAGCATCAGGGCGATAACCGCACCGGTGCCGGCGATGGCGATGACGAGCAGGTTAAAATTACCCTGTCTAAAGTACCGGCTGAGGTGAAGAAGCTGGTCTTCGCAGTGACCATTTATGATGCAGAAGCGCGTAAGCAGAACTTCGGCATGGTGAGCAACAGCTTCATGCGTATCTTCAACAATGACAACGGCGCTGAAATCGCCCGTTTCGACCTGTCTGAAGATGCTTCTACCGAAACCGCGATGGTGTTCGGTGAGCTGTATCGCAACGGTACCGAGTGGAAATTCAAAGCCGTTGGTCAGGGCTTCGCAGGCGGCCTGTCAGCGCTGGCTTCGCAGCACGGCGTGAGCGTCTGATTTAAAGCATTGCTTACAAAGCCCCGGCTGGTCCGGGGCTTTTTAATATCTAAAGGACGCATCCTAACAGGAGGTTAAAAGTATGATGTTACAACCGGGCCAGAACCTGCCGCTGAACACCACTGAACTAACGTTGCGCCTGCACTATGCTGCTTCACCCATGTTGCGCGGCGATGTGGATACCAGCGTTTTCCTGCTCAATGCCGCTGGCAAAGTGAGTGGCGATGCCGATTTCATCTTCTTCAATCAGCCCGCAACCGCTAATCGCAGCGTGGTTATGCAGAGCACGCCGCAAGGCTGCACCATCAATCTGGATCTGACTAAGATTGCCGCCAGCGTCAGTAAAATTGCCGTCACCTTAGTGATTGACGGCGATGAGGCGATTAATGCACTCAACAGCCTGACCATAACCGCCGAAAATATTGCCCAGTTCAGCCCGGAAACGTTCGGGCGTGGTGAGAAGGCGCTGATTCTGGCCGAGGTTTATCGTCACAATGGCGGCTGGAAACTGCGCGCGCTGGGACAGGGATTTAACGGCGGGCTCGAACCACTGGCGCGTCATTATGGCGTGGATATCGCCCAGCCCGATACTCAACCAGCCGCGCCAACGGTGGTGAGCCTGGAGAAAAAGCTGCAACAGAAAGCGCCACGATTAGTGAGCCTGGCGAAAAACGCCAGCGTTAGCCTGAGCAAATACCAGCTACAAACGGTGAAAGCGAAGGTGGCATTTGTACTGGATGCTTCGGGTTCGATGAAAGGGCAGTTTAGTAAGGGCAACGTGCAGGCCGTATTAGATCGCATTGCGGTGCTGGCGGCGCAGTTTGATGATGACGGTTCGATGGATGTCTGGGGCTTCGGCCAGCAGCACGCGAAATATCCCGATGTAACCCTGGATAATCTCGATGGCTACATCGCCAGCATCCAGCGTGGCGGCAAGAAATCGGCGTGGGAGATTTTACCTGGGCTAGGCGGCACTAATAATGAACCGCCGGTCATGGAAGAGCTGATTGATACCTTTAGGCACAGCGATCTGCCGGTGTACGTGGTTTTCATTACCGACGGCGGCATCAGCAAAACCCGCGCCATCAAAGAGGCGATTCGCCGCTCGGCTAACTATCCCATCTTCTGGAAGTTTGTCGGCCTCGGCGGCAGTAATTATGGCATTTTGCAGGATTTGGATAACTTCAACGATCGCCGCATCGACAATACCCATTTCTTCGCCATCGACAACTTTGCCAGCCTGGCGGAAGATCGTTTATATGATCTGCTGCTGGAGGAGTTTAAGCCGTGGCTGGATGCGGCAAAGGCTGACCGGATTTACTGATCAGCCCGAATTGTGCGGCTAGGGATCCAGACGCAGCATGCGCAGTTTTTCCATTGGCACGCGGCGTTTTTTCCACGTTGGATGGAAATGACGCCAGTGTGGATCCTGCGCGGCGGCCAGTAACTCAAAATCACCGCGTGTATCGCCCCAGGCGCGCAGGTGATAGTTATGCAGCGGGCCGTAAACGCTTTCCAGTCGTTTGACCTTTTGCCCGCAGCGGCAGTTATGACCGGTAATTTTTCCAGTAAGAATGCCATCAACGACTTCTAATTGGGTACCGATCAGATTGATGCCCAGACGCTCGGCGAACGGTTCTAACACCATCGCTGGCGAGGCGGAACAGATGGTCACTTCGGCGCTGGAGTTCACTTCGGCGGCAACCGCCAATAGCCCGGCGGGGCGCATCAGCTTATTCCAGTTTGCCGCGCAGAAAAGTTGCGCCTGCTGGCGAATCCATTGCTCCTCAACGCCGGTTAAAAAGGTGTGAATCAACACTTCTTTTAGCTCATCACGCGTTAGCTTTTTCCGCATGCAGCGCAGCGTTGGGAATGCCAGTTTGGCAATTTTGCGTGCGAACGTGCGTTTGCCAAAGCTGAAGCGCAGAAAGGGGATGAAGCTGTCGTGAATGGTCAGCGTGCCGTCAAAATCGAAGACTGACAGAACCTGATTTTCACGCGCTAAGGAGGATTCCATGGACATGTTGTTCTCTTTTGTCGCAAGCCGTAATCAATGCCACGATGATAGCAAATGGCTGGCCGATATTCTCATGCGTGAATGCGGCTACCGATAAACGGCAGCCGTTTGAAACGCTTACTCGCGGATTTTGCCCTCTTCCTCGCGGGTTTTACCCTCTTCGATAAACTCTTCGTCGATCTCTTCGGAGTTCTCACGGTTATCGCGACCAGAAAGCAGATTCCAGCAGGCAATAAACAGCGCGGCGATCAGCGGACCAATGACAAAGCCGTTGATGCCGTACACTTCCATGCCGCCCAGCGTGGAGATCAGGATCAGATAGTCCGGCATTTTGGTGTCTTTACCGACCAGCAGCGGACGCAGAATATTATCCACCAAGCCAACCACCACCACGAAGAAGCCAATCAGGAACAGCGCTTTCCAGATGGCGCTGGTGGCGAAGAAGAAGATGGTTGCCGGTACCCAGACAATCGCGGAACCGACCGCCGGAATCAGTGACAGGAAAGCCATCAAGGTGCCCCACAGCAAGCTGCCATCAATGCCGGTGATCCAGAAGGCGATGCCGCCCAGCACACCTTGTACCACCGCAACCACCACCGTGCCTTTGACCGTGGCGCGCGATACCGCTGCGAACTTCATCAGCAGGTGATGTTTCACGTAGGTTGAAAGCGGCAGCGCTTCCAGAATCAAATTCACCAGCCAGGCGCCATCTTTCAACAGGAAGAACAGCAGATAGAGCATCACGCCAAAGCCAACGGTAAAGGTGAACGTCCCTTTACCGATCAGGAACACGCTGCCCGCCATGTACTGGCCGCCTTTCAGCGCAAAGCCAGAGAGCTTCTGCTGAATCTCCTGCGCGTTGTTCAGGTTGTTATCGGCGAGATAGTTGCGTGCCCAGGAAGGCAGATGCTGCAGCAGATCGGCAAACACCGCAGGGAACTGCGCGGAGTTGTTCTGCAGCTTGGTGTAGACGGTGTTAACTTCAACCACCATTGAAGAGGTGATCAGCGCCAGCGGCGTGAACACCATCAGGCAGATAATCAGCAACGTAGCGAACGAAGCCAGGCCGTTGCGATCGCCCATTTTACGGCGCAGCAGCGACTTCAGTGGATGGAAGATCACCGCCAGAATCGCGGCCCAGAAAATGGCAGAAAAATAGGGTGTCAGCACATCAAAAAAGGCGAAAGTGACGATCGCCAAAATAACGATAAAGAAGCCTAAATTAAGTCCTTTAATACGCATTACATAGTCTCGTCAGTAGATAGGGCGAATGAACTATAGAACGCTTAACGGGGAAAGTAATGTTTTTAGGATCGATGGTTCGCTCAAGCTCGTGAAGAGAGCAGACATAGGATGTCCCGATTTGTCCGCCTGATGTCTGTTCACTGGCTGGCGCGGCAGCAATATTACGGTGATGATGGTGGCTGAAACTCACCGGAGGAAATCATGCTGGAACTACGTCCTAACTGCGAATGCTGTGATAAAGATCTGCCGCCGGAGTCGCTTGATGCGCGCATCTGTTCGTTTGAATGCACTTTCTGTGTGGCGTGCGCGGAAGGTACTCTGGCGCAGCGCTGCCTGAATTGCAGCGGTGAACTGGTTCGTCGACCGATTCGTCCTGCTGCGGCGTTAGCGCGTCATCCTGCATCGACCACACGACATTTATCGGCGTCAGCGACCCGCTGAATCAGCTCAGGTAGCTGCGATTCGGCAAACACCTCAATGCCGTGCTGGCGCAATAATGCCGCGGCGACGCCCTGACCGGGCTGCTGCTGACCGCGAAAACTGCCGTCATAAATGCGTTGGCTGCCGCAGGTTGGACTGCCGTCGGTGAGCAGGGCAAAGCGACAGTGCGCATCTTGCGCCGCGCGCAGTGCTAACCACGCCGCCAGCACGTAATGCTGCGTCACATCGCGGCCATCCGATTCTAAAATACGCGCCGCGCCAGATAATACCTGTTCTGCGCTGCCACCGTGAATTTCTGCGGGTAATCGTGGCGTGTTTAAGCCCGCAGCCATTTCGGGACAATGGATGATTAGACGTTGCTCGCTGCGCCAGCGAGCCAGCAGGTCTGAGATCAGCGCTTTATCGCTGTCGTTATAGCGCACGGCGTATCCCATCAGACAGGCACTGACTAATATTCTTTCCATGTAAACGTTTTCCTTAAATAACGACGCTGTCGAGATCACAGTATTAACGCGTTGCGCAACAGAGGATATATTAAGCGCGATATTAATCACTGGAGTGAATTAATGGGGCTGATAGGGATTTTAGCGTAATAATGGCGAGCGATTGATGAATAACACTGAAGTCAGATTGTAAAATTCAGCTCGCAAAGCGAGAGATGAGGTAAATTCATTGATTTTATAAGTTATTTTACTTTTTTATTAAAGCGTTAATGTTGCTTTTTGACAGGTGCATTTATGTCATAGTGAATCTGGTCAGAGCACAGACCTTATTTTTCCTGAAACAACGTTTCGCAAAATATTATTTCTTCGGTCGATTAATTTTTGCGTATTTTTCTGAAAAATAGCCCTTTTCAAAAGAATTTTTCAATTTTAAATGGTATTGTTTACCGGCAATGCTAGTGATGTGGCGTTGTGTGCTTCAGTTTTACCCTCACTTTTGCAGGGTTTACCCCTTTATGCAATTTATGGAAATTGAATTATCCTCCCGATCCTTGCGATCGGGTTTTTCTTTATATTTCCCGCAATCTCCGCAATAAACGCTGATGCGTCTCTTCGATCCAGTTAATGTCAGAAAATACACAATCGTTAAGAAAGTGATAAGTTGACGTAATTTCCTGTAAATATCCGGTTTTTAAGAGTTTTGGAAATGCTTTTCTGTCTCCATTTAATAAATAGTAATGCTCAACGGCACCGCAACCGCCGTTATCATTGGAGGCAACACCATGAAAAAAACAACACTAAGTCTTATTGCGTCATTTATTGCATGCAGCACACTGTTTTCCAGCGTCTCTTGGGCAGACGGCCCAGGTGACCAGCGCTGGCAGTCGCACGGCGGCGACCAGCATCAGGACCACGGACGTGGACCGGATCGTGGCGGCGACCGCGGACCGAATCGCGGTGATAATCACGACCGTGACCACGATCGCGGCCCTGGCCCGGATCGTCACGACCGTTACGCTGACCATCGGATGCCGGAAGGACATCGTGGCGGCGATCGCTTCGCCTGGGGCGGCCATGATTTCCGTCGCGGCTATCCGGCACCGCCGGAGTTTCGTGGTCCGCACTATCGCGTAGATGACTGGCGCGACCGTGGTCTGTATGAGCCACCGCGCGGTGAACATTGGGCTTACATCGATGGTAATTACGTGCTGGTGGCCGCAGCAACCGGCATCATCACCGCGATTCTGCTCAACGGCACCTTCAACTAATTGCTGCTAAAAAAAGGTGGCGAGCGCCACCTTTTCAATGGAGAGATCATGCCTGAGTTCAATAGATGAACGTTTGCAATTCTTCTGGTTTATCCTGCGCTACAAACGCCATCACACCGCCCATCGATGAAACGTTGTGAATAAGCTCTGAATGTTCCAGAGATGCGATTGCAGGCAAGTCTTCAGCTTCGTTATTGAGTAGCGCAGGTTGTGTATTGCTCAAGAGATCGGTCGCCGATAATTCAAGTGAATCAATGGTGTACATAGAAGGCTCATCCTGAATGGTTAACGGTTCACCAATCGTGATATTGAAGGTGTCGGTGTGTTTATCGCTGGAGCGCACAGTCAGGACATGTTCTCCGTCAGCGAGTGACTTTTGCGCTTTTAAATACCATCGTCCACTCTCATTGATACCCGCATGACCGAGCGAGCGGCCGCGTTCGTCAAGGACTTCAACTTGCGTATTAGGCGTACCAAATCCTAAGATGATCAAATCATTACCAATGATGTTTCCACCGTTAGTTTCATAATGGTCTAAATCAAAATACGCATCACTTACCGCAGAAATACCTACTGACTTATGATCAACAACAAAGTTGAATGACTCTGATGTACCGTCTGAGCTTTTCACAGTGAGAGCGTGCTCGCCATTACCAAATTTAAGATCATGAATGAACCATTTCCCAATATCAGTCACTACGGCAGTCGTCATTAATTTTCCATTGTCATAGATTTCAACAACGGTGAAAGGGGTTGCCTCGCCCGAAAGTCTCAAATAGGGATCATGCACTGTTGCTCCCTGGTGAATATCCAGATTGGTAATATTCCCCCAGCTTTCCTGAATATGTTCCAGCGTAGGGGCAACCGGTGAAATCGCGGGATTAGGAATCGGTTCAGGTAACGGTGTGAGATCGCGGCTTTCATCACGAATCGGTTTTGGCAATGGCACCAGGCCGAAGTCCGGAATCTGCTCGTGGATCGGTTTCGGCAGCGGCACCAGGCCGTAGTCCGGAATCTGCTCGTGGATCGGTTTCGGCAGCGGTACCAGGCCGTAGTCCGGATTCTGTTCGTGGATCGGTTTCGGCAATGGCACCAGGCCGTAGTCCGGAATTTGCTCGTGGATCGGTTTCGGCAGCGGCACCAGGCCGAAGTCCGGAATCTGCTCGTGGATTGGTTTCGGCAGCGGTACCAAGCCGTAGTCCGGAATCTGCTCGTGGATTGGTTTCGGCAGCGGCACCAGGCCGAAGTCCGGAATCTGCTCGTGGATCGGTTTCGGCAGCGGCACCAGGCCGTAGTCTGGAATCTGCTCGTGGATCGGTTTCGGCAGCGGCACCAGGCCGTAGTCCGGAATCTGCTCGTGAATTGGTTTCGGCAGCGGCACCAGGCCGTAGTCCGGATTCTGTTCGTGGATTGGTTTCGGCAGCGGTACCAGGCCGTAGTCCGGATTCTGTTCGTGGATCGGTTTCGGCAATGGCACCAAGCCGAGATCCGGAATCTTTTCGAAGATGGGTTCAGGTAATGGCGTTACTTCATTCTCACACACAATGTGCAGATTGAATGACGCACTGATTGTGTCTGCAGAATAACCAAAACCAAAGTTATGATCTCCCTCCTTTAAATCCGCCTTAAACCACCATTGGCCCATCTTATTAGCCTTAACACTGCCAATTAATTCGCCATTATCAAATATATAAACATTGGCAAATTTTTTCGCCAAGCCAGTGAATCTTGGTGAGCTGTTCGATATGGTATCGCCGTCCTTTAACATCACTAAATCATTATTCGTATAGTCAGTAGCATAAGAAAGGGTAACCGGCGTGTCAGCGGCAGGATTACGAACATCGATAATCACGGAAATTGAGCTTTCCTTCGATATTTCATCGATCACTTTCAGCTGGTGATGACCCGGTCCAAATGCGTGCAGGTTATAACTCCACTCACCCACACTATTAACAAAGACGCCATCAAGAAATTTATCGCCATCAAAAATAAATAACGTTGAGCCAGGTTGTCCCCTGCCTGTCAGAATGAGATTTCCGCTACTGGATGAACCGCCTTCAAGCGGAATCTCCTCCATTCTCAAGGGCTCTTCCGACAGGATTTTTTCAATGATAGGTTGAACAGGTACGCCGATAAACGGTGGATGCCAGGCATGAGGTTGCATCTTAGCCGACTCGGCGATGTAATAACTACTGCCAGCCATAGAATTATGCATAGTTGAACGTGTGTTTTTCATGTAAAAAACCCCTTATTTCAATAGTTTAAACTATAAAGCAAAGAGGATTGTTACCTGATGTGATAATACTTTCTAGCAGTACTGTCTCAATTCCATCTACTGGGCGCTGAGCTCCCAACAAATGATTTCCAATGCTAAAAGGAGCATCAATGAAAGCGGTAAAAATGGTGGCGGTGGATAAAGACGGCACCTTTCTCGACGACAATAAACAGTACAATCGCGCGCGTTTTAACGCCTGCTATCAGGAAATGAAGCAGCGCGGCATCAAGTTTGTGGTAGCCAGCGGCAACCAGTATTACCAACTCAAATCCTTCTTCCCTGAGATCGCCAGCGAAATTGCCTTCGTGGCGGAGAACGGCGCGTGGATTATCGATCGTGATGAAGAGTTATTCTGCGGCGAGTTCTCCCGCCAGGATATTGATGCGGTGCTGGATACGCTGCACAACGGTAATTATCCCGAACTGCGCTACATCCTGTGCGGACGCGACAGCGCGTACTACTTCGAAGGCCTCGATGAAAAGTGGCTGGTGAAAATGCGTCACTACTGCCATCGGCTGAAGGCGATTCGCAGCCTCGATGAAGTCGCGGGCGATAAGCTGTTCAAGTTCGCGCTGAATCTGTCGGATGATTACGTGGAACCGCTGATGGCGGACATTGAGCGTTTGCATCAGGGAGCGGCGGCCGCCACCTCCAGCGGTCACGGATCGGTGGATTTGATTGTGCCAGGCAACCATAAAGGCCACGGCCTTGATCTGCTGGGCAAACGTTGGGGCATCGAACGCAGTGAAATTCTGGTGTTTGGCGACGGCGGTAACGATCTCGAAATGCTGCAGCAGTCTGGCTTCAGCTTTGCCATGGCGAACGCACCGCAGAAGGTCAAAGATGCAGCCCGCTTTGAAGCGCCGAGTAATAACGACGAGGGCGTTTTACAGGTGATTGAGCAGATGCTGGCCGGCAAACCGCCGTTTGTCATCTGATCGTCATTTATAGCTGAATTTATTCTTTGCTTTGCCGATATTCGATTGTGACGGAACGCACAATTCGCCGCTGAGCGGCACTTCTTATCTCAATCGTAAATGCAGTCGGTTAGAAAGGATTAATTATGTTGCCAACCCGTTTGGCTACCCGCATGACGCTGGGTGGCCTGCTATTACTGTGCGTCACAACCGCAGTGGTGTTCTCCGTTCTGTTGTTGCGCGGCCAACCACGCGTCATCGAAGCCAGCCATACGCTGATTGAGCAGGCCGGTAGCAATCTGGTCAGCCAATTAAATCAGCAGCTGGTGCGCATTGAAGGCGAAGCCGTCAGCATGGCGCGCCTTGCTGAAGTGTTGCCGCACGATGCCACGCTGTGGCAGCAAAGTTTCCCACAAATCATCAATAGCAGCGGCAATAAAACCATTGCCGGTGGCGGCGTGTGGCCCGAACCCGATGCCTTTAGCGCCGGAGTGCAGCGTCGCAGCTTCTTCTGGGCGCGACAGAGTGATGGCGCGCTGGCCTATTCCGATGACTACAACCTGCCTGCGGGCAACGGCTATCAACAGGAAAGCTGGTACAGCGCGGTGCGCAATGGACCGCGCGATCGTTGCGGCTGGTCTGAGGTTTATCAGGATCCGGTATCCGGCGTGAAAATGGTGACCTGCAGCGTGCCGTATGCGGCGGGCGAGCGTTTTGCCGGTGTCGCGACACTGGATGTGCAGCTGGATAATCTCGCAGACTTTATGCAGCAGAAAGGGCAGGTGACGGGCGGTTATGCCTTTGCGCTCGATAGCGCGGGCAATCTGCTCTATTACCCAGGCCAGGATGTGAAATCGCTCACCACCTTGAGCAGCCTGGCGGAAAAATCCAGCTGGCTGGCGCCGCTGGCCGCACGTATCGCTCAGTTAAAAGGCGATGGCAAGGTGTTGCAGCTGTCAGATTTCAATGACGACTACTTGCACACCAGCGCGCAGGTCACGCTGTTCCGCATGCCCGGCACCGGTTGGGTGATTGGCCTCGTAACACCGGAAAGTGCAGTTAGCGGCCTGGCACGTACCATGATGCGCGACATTTTCACCTTCCTGATTCCGGCGATGATCGTGCTGCTGCTGTTAACCTGGGCGTTTACCCAACGCATCGGCCAGCGCCTGAAGGCTACACATGCGGCGCTGGATGAGATTGCCAATGGCGATGGCGACTTGACCCGCCGTTTGACCAAAAGTGGGCGCGATGAGCTGGCGGATATCGCCGGTGCGTTCAACAGCTTTGTCGATAAGATCGCTGGCGTGATTACCCGCGTGCAGGGCAGCGGCGAAACGGTGGCGGCCAACGCATCGGGATTAGCGCACAGCAACACCGCGCTGTCGGAGAAAATCGCCGAGCAGGCTGCGGCGCTTGAGCAGAGTGCGGCGGCGATGGAGCAGCTTAACGCCACCGTGCAGCAAAATGCTGAAAATACCCGACTGGCCGATGCTGCCGCCGAACAGACCGCGCAGATTGCCCGCAGCAGCAGCGAAGTGATGGGCGAAGTGGTGAGCACCATGGGCGCTATTCAATCCTCGTCGCGCCGCGTGGCTGAGATTCTGACGGTGATCGACAGCATCGCGTTTCAAACCAACATCCTTGCCCTGAATGCGGCGGTGGAAGCGGCACGCGCTGGTGAGCAAGGGCGTGGTTTTGCGGTGGTGGCATCTGAAGTGCGGGCCTTAGCCCAGCGCAGCGCCACGGCGGCGCAGGAGATCAAAGCGCTGATTGCCGATTCCGACAGCAACGTGCTGGCCGGCAGTAAACTGGTGGAAGGCGCGGGGCAGCAGCTTTCGCAACTGGTTTCCGACGTGCATAAAGTGAAGCAGGTAGTCAGCGAGATGCGCGTGGCCGGTGATGAGCAGAGCAAAGGTATCGCGGAAGTGACGCTGGCCGTATCGCAAATGGAGCGCGGTATTCAGCAAAACCTGATGCTGGTGACGCAAACCGCCGAAAATACCCAGGCGCTGCGTGATGAAGCGGCGCAGCTGGCGCAAGAGATGGCGATGTTTAAAGTGGCTGAGCAATAAAAATCGGGCAGCGTCGGCTGCCCGTTATCATTTAGACGATGCGCCAGGCGGCGGCGATCATCTCGGTTAACGTCGGTGCGTCGTAGCTGACCCAACCGTTTTTGCTGTTGGCGCGCGACACAATCCAGTCCACGTCGGTGGCTGACAGCGTTGGGCCCTCTAACCAGAACGGCACGATCGCCTGCTGCTGGATCCAGGCTTTCAACGCCAGCGCGGGCGGCGCGGGATCGTCCGGCAGCAGCTGTTGGCCGAACTGCGCCATCAAACGTTGCTGTTCAGCATGCTCGGTTTCTGCCAGCACCTCGAGGAACGGTAACAGTAAACGTCCGCACACTTCGCCGTGATGGAACGGCTTGATCGCCCCCAGCTCTCCAGCAATACCGTGGATCACGCCCAATCCGGCACTGCTCAGACACGCGCCACCCAGCCACGACGCCATCATCATCGCTTCTCGTGCTGCATCACCACGTTCGTCATCACGATTTAAATCTGGCCAGGCTTTGAAGAACAGTCGCAGCCCATTGAGCGCGGTTTGTTGGGTAAACAGATTACCTTTGCGCGACAGATAGGCTTCGAATAAATGGGTGAAGGCATCGATGGCGCAGGTTACCAGCACGCTGTCTGGCGCGCCTTTCAGCAGATCGGGATCGAGAATCGCAACCTGCGGCACAAAGACCGGATGGCGCAGCGACGCTTTGACCTGAATGTGCTGCTGATCGGTCACCACCGCGTTCTGCGTGGCTTCGCTGCCAGTGCCGGCCGTGGTAGGGATGGCGATCAGCGGCAAAGTCACCGCTTGCACCGGCGTATCACCGACTTTCTCCAGATAACGTGCGGTATTCAGCGGGTGCTGCATCATCGCGCTGAAGGCTTTGGCCGCATCCAACACGCTGCCGCCGCCAATCGCCACCACGCGATCAACATGGCCGCGCCAGCGCCGCACCCAACCATCAATTTCATCCGGCGAGGCTTCATGGCTGACGATCTCGTAACCGATGATCTGATCGTTGAGCGCGGCACCTAAGCGCGCCCAGGCCGGACCATTCAGAAATGAGCGGCCGCAAAACAGCAGCGTCGGCTGGGAATTGGCCGCCAGCAGCGGAATCAGCTGGTCAATGCTGCCGCGCCCAAACAGGGTTTGTTGATTACTGTACAACTCGATCAGATTCTCACTCACCTGCATGTCCTTCTTGTTTGGCTCAAAGACCTAAGTGTAACCATAAGCCATGACACTCCCGCTGCAAACATTCTGATAACTCGCAGGCAAAAAGTTGATCACCTTCGCAAAACAGAAATTCCGCCGCTGCGCCAGGTGCTTTGTACGCAATGTTACCCTTAACATGATACCCGTAACATTGCTCGGCAGGATTTTTCCTGCAGCACACGCTGTTGATTCTCATGTCCTCTGGGATAACCAAAATAAACCGCTGCCGGTTACTTACCGTGCGCAAAAGTGGAGAAAAATTATGCCATTACTCTATGTGGCGATTGGCGTAGCGTTACTGCTGTTGCTGATGATTCGTTTCAAACTGAACGGATTTATTGCGCTGATTCTGGTGGCGCTGGCCGTTGGCATGATGCAGGGCATGCCGGTCAACAAAGTTATCGTTTCGATTAAAACCGGCGTCGGCGGCACGTTGGGCAGCCTTGCGCTGATCATGGGCTTCGGCGCGATGCTGGGTAAACTGCTGGCGGATTGCGGCGGGGCGCAGCGAATCGCCACCACGTTAATCGCTAAATTTGGCGAGAAGCATATTCAGTGGGCGCTGGTGCTGACCGGCTTTACCGTCGGCTTTGCGCTGTTCTATGAAGTGGGCTTTGTGCTGATGCTGCCGCTGGTGTTCAGCATCGCCGCCTCCGCGCGCGTGCCGCTGCTGTATGTGGGTGTGCCGATGGCGGCCGCACTCTCCGTTACGCACGGTTTCCTGCCACCGCATCCGGGCCCAACTGCGATCGCCACGCTTTTTAACGCCGATATGGGTAAAACGCTGCTGTACGGAACGCTGCTGGGGATTCCCACTGTTATCCTTGCCGGTCCGGTTTATGCGCGCTTCCTGAAAGGCATTGATAAGCCGATCCCGGAAGGCTTGTGGAACCCGAAAACCTTTACCGAAGCGGAGATGCCTGGCTTTGGCGTCAGCGTATGGACGGCGTTGGTGCCGGTGGTGCTGATGGCGTTGCGTGCGGTAGCGGAGATGGTGCTGCCGAAAGGTCACGTGTTGTTGCCGTATGCCGAGTTCTTTGGTGACCCAATCATGGCAACCTTGATCGCCGTGCTGATCGCCATCTTCACCTTTGGTCTGAACCGTGGCCGCAGCATGGATGAAGTGATGGGCACCATCACCGATTCGATCAAGATCATCGCGATGATGCTGTTAGTAATTGGCGGTGGTGGGGCGTTCAAACAGGTGTTGGTGGACAGCGGCGTCGATAAATATATCGCCAGCATGATGCATGAAACCAATCTGTCGCCGATCTTCATGGCGTGGTCGATTGCTGCAGTGCTGCGAATTGCGCTGGGATCCGCGACCGTGGCGGCGATTACGGCTGGCGGGATTGTCGCACCGTTGATCGTCACCAGCGGCGCCAGCCCGGAACTGATGGTGATAGCGGTCGGCTCCGGCAGCGTGATTTTCTCTCACGTTAACGATCCGGGCTTCTGGCTGTTTAAGGAGTATTTCAACCTGACCATCGGCGAAACTTTCCGCTCATGGTCGGCGCTGGAAACCATCATTTCGGTATGCGGTTTGCTGGGTTGCTTACTGCTTGCCAACGTCATCTAAGCATCAAGGCTGAGGCACTGCGCCTCAGCCGCTTGCGGTTTACTGCGTTAAGGCGCGGAACGCCGCGAGTTCCTCTTGCGGCATTCCCGCTTGTAACGCCGCGTCACAGATTTGCTCCCAGCTGTTGCTGTCGAGAGGAATGCCATCGCGTTCACGTGCCACGCGGTTTTGCTCTTCCCACTCGCCGGGCACCTGAATCGGTGCATCGCCACTTTGCGGCGACTGTTTCACCCAATCCAGGAATGATTCCGCCTCTTCCTGCATCGCAGGCGCATCAAACGCATCCGGATTCACGATGATGGTGGTCATGCAGTTGAAAATGGCATCGTGGCTGGTGACCAGCGTGTCATCATGCGTGGTGCGGCCGCCCGACAGCGCGCCGCCGAGGATTTCGCACATGGTTGCCAGCGCATAGCCTTTGTGCAGACCAAACGGCATCAGCGAACCATACGGCGCCTGATGCATCACGCCCGGTTCGGTGGTCGGCTGGCCTTGATGATCAATCAGATAACCTGGCGCGACCTGCTGCTCTTTGTTCCACGCCACTCGCGTTTTACCAAAGGCGATGCCGCTGGTAGCGAAATCGAGCAACAGCGGCTTGGCATTGCGGCGTGGGAAAATGGCGCAGAAAGGATTGGTGCCGAAGCGACGATCGCTACCGTTAAACGGCGCGACCATCGGATCGCCCATCACGTTAACGAAGTGGAACGAGACAAAACCGGCGGCCGCGCACTGCTCCGCCCAATGGCCGATGCGACCAATGTGGTGTGAATGGTGTAAACCGACCGCCGCAATACCTAACTTCGCTGCGCGCTCAATGCCGAGCTGCATCGCCTCAAAGGCCGCGACCTGACCAAAACCATTGTGTCCGTGCAGCGTCAGCACAGCACCGGCGTCTTTTGCAATGCTGGCATGTTGGTTGAGTTGCAGAAAACCCTGCGCCAGCGAATTCATGTAACTCGGAATCATGCCAACGCCGTGCGAATCATGGCCCGCCAGATTCGCGGCCACCAAATGGTCGGCGACCAGGCGCGCTTCTTCGGCGCTGCTGCCAGCATGTAACCAAATGGCTTGAACAAACTGATGAAGGCGAGAAGGGGGAATAAGATGCAGAGTACTCATACGGTCAATCTCCTTATCATGAACAATCATGCATCCTGTGCCGAAACCAGTAATAACCGCAAGTCAATGATAAGAAGTAAAGGGCCACAATGTGTGGCCCAAAAACTCAGTGCGGCTGTTCAAAGCCCGCTTTGACCATCTGATCGCGCAGCGCGCGGGTAATTTCACGGTTCCCGCCGGTGATCGGATAAATGACATTGTTGACGACATCGTCAAGATAGTGCTCTTCAAACTCCTGCATGGTGAGTTGCGTGCCACCTTCATCGTTAATAGCAATACTGCCGCTGATGTGGTTGCCGTAATCCTTTGCCTTAAGGCTATAACGCCCCATGCTGGTATTAATCGTGCTCATAAGAATCTCCTTGTTACGTAGGCATTGATAACAATCGAGGCCTCTTCAGGCGCTGTAAGTTTAGACTGCGGACAGGCGCTGAATGTGGAATAAAGGAGAAGGAAAAGCGAAGGCTGCGACCCGTCTCGCAGAATTAAATCTGCATCAAGCGAAACGATAGCAAAGGGTTGTGACCACTCTCGCAGCGCCCAGCGAAAGCAGAATGATCATCTATACTGGTTAGCAGACACGTTATTTTTCATACTTGAAGGAGCGAACAATGAAAATAATTCTGTGGGTCATCGCCATCATCTTCATCGTTGGATTACTGACAATTACAGGCGTCTTTAAACTGATTTTCTGACAAGTACAGGCACCTGCGGGTGCCTGAATTTTTTATTCAGCATAGGATTTTTCGCTGTCTTTAAAAGACGCAATCGGCAGGATGAGATCGCGCAGCGTAAGCGGTTTCTGACATTGTGCGCAGCAGGCGCCATGATGATTTGTCGAATCGATCTTTTCGCAGTCCGATAAGGTGTAAAAAAATTTAGCGCAACCGCAGCGGCTACAACGAATAGTCATGTCAGTTTTTTCCCCATCTCCGTCCTGGAGTATCGAGATTTATCTTATTCGTCGGATGAGTTCAATTGATAAATTTTGTTAATTTATTCCATGCGTGAATAGTTGACGCTAAGTCACTGAAAGCTATCTTGTTGCTTAGCGTTATCATCACAGCATGATTGCACTTTGTGTACATCCCCCGGTAATGCCTTTCCGTTTATCCGGCGTTTCAATTTCACGTTCCGCATGAGGTAAAATTCGCCGTCAACCGAGAATTAGCCTGGAGATATTAAGCCTGTTTTTTAATATCCTTTTGGCGATTACTTAGGAATGCGTCGTACAAGAATCTGAAAAATTTACCTCAGGGTAGTGCATTTTTTCAGCACGAATTAACAGGAAATTACGTTGTGAATCGGCACTTTTCTGCAGTTTTGTTAGGCTGCATTTTGACCTCATCGGTCTCCTTTTCGGCATCAGCGGTAACAACTTCACAAGCCATCAAATCAGGCTGGAACACCTTTAGCGACAACGTGTCGCAAACCTGGTCGCAACCGCAGAATTATGATTTTTATCTGCCGGCGATTACCTGGCACAATCGTTGGACTTACGACGATGAACACATCGATAAATACAACGAGCGCCCGTGGGGCGCAGGTGCGGGCGTTTCGCGCTGGGATGAGAAAGGTAACTGGCACGGTTTGTACCTGATGGCGTTCAAGGACTCCTTTAACAAATGGGAGCCGATTGGCGGTTACGGTTGGGAAGCGACCTGGCGACCGCTTAGCGATCAGAACTTTCATTTGGGCGCCGGATACACGGCGGGTGTAACGGCACGTGATAACTGGCGCTACATCCCGGTTCCGCTGATATTGCCTTTAGCATCAATTGGATATGGTCCAGCCACTTTCCAAATGACTTATATTCCCGGCACTTACAATAATGGCAATGTCTATTTTGCCTGGCTGAGATTTGAGTTTTAACCGTTAGCGGCGTGCAGAAAGTGTGATCGGCATGCAAAAAATCAATATTTATTACTTTTTCATCAAATCGCACTGGACAAATGTCACCGCAATTGCTGTACTAGACGTCGACACAGTTTAGTGTCCTTTTTTCATGTAAAGGTAATATAGATGTCTAAGATCAAAGGTAACGTAAAGTGGTTTAATGAGTCGAAAGGCTTCGGTTTCATTACTCCAGAAGATGGCAGCAAAGATGTATTCGTACATTTCTCTGCAATCAACAGCAACGGTTTCAAAACTCTGGCTGAAGGTCAGCGCGTTGAGTTCGAAATCACTGACGGTGCTAAAGGCCCATCAGCTGCTAACGTTATCGCACTGTAATTTAACAGTTCGAATTCTGAAAACCCGCCTTCTGGCGGGTTTTTTTTGTTCTTCAATCAGCTAGCTGCTTTGTCTGAAGATAGATTTTGCGGCACATCTCACAGATAACTTCCGTAACACTGCCACAACAATGCTTACTTGCAGATTTTTGTCCGGCAACGCTATATAACTGCTCAGGGAAAATGAGGAGGCAGGATGAACATACGTCAGGCACAGGCAAAAGACAGTTTTGCGTTGAGCGCATTGTTAACCGAATTAGGTTATAGCGCGACGGAAGGATTTATCGATACGCGTTTGGCGCAGCTTATTCATCATCCCGATGAAGTTTTGTTGGTCGCTGAACATGGTAATCAGGTGCTGGGTTTTCTCTCGTTGCACTTTATTCCGCAGCTGGCATTGGCCGGCGATTTTGCCCGCATCAGCTACTTCTGTATTGCCGAAGGCGAGCGTAGCAAAGGCAGCGGGCAGCAGTTATTGAACCACGCCGAACAGCTGGCGCGGTCACGCGGTTGCGACCGTATGGAAGTGCACTGCCACTCATCGCGCCTCAAAGCCAACCAGTTCTATGCGCGCGAAGGCTATGTGGAATCACCGCGCTATCACATTAAAGCTCTGGGTTAAGATTAAGCTCGCGTCCGCTGGCTATCACGATGGCATCAGCGATGCTGTCGAGTTGTGAAACAGGCAGCAGCGCCGCGCTAACGCGAATAAATTGCCGGCTGCTAATGCTACAGCGTTCACCGGGCAGCACGGCGATACCTCGAGCGGCCAGCGTAATCATCGCGTACTGCTCCGATTCGACCGGAATCCACACGCTCAATCCATCGCGCTCTTCAAGCACCAGACCGCGTTTCGCCAGTGCGGCCAGTAACTGCTGGCGACGCTGCGCATAGGTGGCTTTGGCCTGCTGAATCCGCTGCTGAGTCTCTTCATCATTGAGCATCCACGCCACGGCATCCTGCAAAATACGGCTGGTCCAGCTCACGCCAAAGTTACGCCACGCTTGCAGTCGCTTTACCATTTCTGCGGTGCCTGATAACACCGCCAGCCGCAAATCCGGCCCATAAGCTTTGGAAAACGAGTGCACATGCAGCACGCGTTCGGGATAGTGGAAACCGAGGCTGAATACCGGCCAGCGCGACAGATCGCCAATGCCATCATCTTCCACAATGATGGTGCTGCTGTTCGCCAGCACACGCGCCAGCTCTGCACTGCGACGCTGGCTCACGCTATGTCCGGTAGCGGAATGGGTGCGCGGTTGATAGATAAACATCGCCGGAGATTTCTGCATCAGCGTGGTCAGCGCCGAGGGAATCGGACCTTGCTCATCGCACGGTAATGGCAGAATTTCAGCGCCAATGTTGTCTAAAATATCCAGTAATCGTGTGGCGGTAGGATCTTCGATCACCACACGATCGCCCGGTGACAGCAACGTCTGCACGATCAAGTTCATGGCATCGAAGCCGCCGTCGGTTGCCAGCCAGGCTTCAGCGGGATAGGGCCAGCGCGGCGTCACGGCATCCTGCAATTGCGGTGAAATCGCCTCGCGCTGATAGCTATTCAGTTGCGGCGACGCAATGCCAGCCAGCATCGCCTGACGCAGATCCGGCAACAGCGTTGGGTCCGGTGCGGCCATCGCCAGTGATGCCTGAACATTCTCGCCGTAATTGCCGATCTTCTCGAAGCGAATCGGACGCGGCATAACGCTGTTGCCGCTCACCCACACGCCGCTGCGACCTTTCCCCGCCAGCACTTTCTGCTTCTTCAGTTGCGCCCAGGCAGCGGATATGGTTGCCGGACTCACGCCCAATCGCTCAGCCAACTCACGCACCGCCGGCATTTGCATGCCCACTGCAATCTGCCCATCTCGAATTAGCGTGGATGCCGCATGCGTGATGCCTTTCACCGAAGCATCCGTGATCTGCTGGCTGAGCCACTCCAAATCCACACTTTGCGTCATAAGAAAATCCTTTGTTCAGTAACAAATAATAGATTGTTCAGATTAGTATTCGCGATTTAGACTCAAATTCAAGCACTATTTGCTGCATAAATAATCACAGCCGCAGGGCTGGCAGAACAGACGGGGAAGGCAAAACTATGGTAACCATCAGACTGGCGGTACGTGACTGGGATTACTTCACACCGCTGGCACTTGGCGATATCAAGCCGGAAGGTTTCACGCTGGAGATCGATCGCGTTGGCACGCTGGTGGATAACCTCGCCACCAGCGATAAATACGATGCCGGTGAAGTGTCGTTTAGCCGCTTTGCTCAGGCTCGGGCAAAAGGTGACACTTCGCTGCTGGGCCTGCCACATTTCCTGATGCGCGGTTTCCGCCAGCGCTGCATCATCACGCGCAGCGACAGCCCGATTACCACGCCAGCGCAGCTGAAAGGTAAAAAGATCGGCGTTACCGGCTGGCAGGATTCGGGCAACACCTGGACGCGCACCGTGCTGCGTGAAGCGGGCGTGGAGATTGATGATGCGTACTGGTTTGCCGGTCGTTTGACCGAGGATCACCCGATTGTCGATCGTCTGGCCGGTTTTGGTCGTCCGGGGCGTATTGAACCGGCGCCAGGAGAACGTCCACTGATCGAGCTGCTGAAAGCGGGCGAGCTGGATGCTGTCTTTACCCCTTTTATGCCGGAAGGTTTTTTCCTCGCCGATTCGGGTTTGCGCCAGCTGCAGGTGGATTTTGCTGCTGCCGAGCGTGACTACTTTAATCGCGTCGGTTATGTGCCGGGCATTCACTTACTGGCACTGAAGCCCGCCTTAGCGGAGGCGCATCCGTGGCTGCCTCAGGCGCTGAGCGACATCATCGATCGTTCGTACCAGATGTGGATGAAGAAGCGCGAGAAATACGCCGACACCACGCCGTGGCTGCTGGACGATTTGCGGCGCACCGCGCAGGAATTACCGGCCAACTGGAATCAGAACGGATTTTCCGTTAACAAAAAGATGATTGCCGACTTTGCGAATGAGCTGTTCCAGCAAGGCCTAACCCAAACATTGCTGACGCCGGAAGCGATTTTCCCGGCTGCGGCGCAAGGAGAATAACCATGAAAGTAGCAATGGGACAATTTGCCGTCAGCCGCGAATGGCAGGAAAACACCGATATCTGCATCGGATTGATGAACCAGGCATTGGCGAGCGGTGCTGATCTGCTGGTGCTGCCGGAAGGCGTACTGGCGCGTGATATCGCCGATCCTGATCTGGTATTGAAAGCGGCGCAGCCACTTGATGGTCCTTTCGTCACGCAGCTGCTGGCGGTTAGCAAAGGCAACAACCTGACCACCATGATGAGCGTGCACGTGCCGACAGAAGGGCAGAAGGCGCTCAATGTGCTGATCGCCATTCGCAACGGCGAAATCATCGCCGAGTACGTGAAATTGCACCTTTATGATGCCTTCGCCATGCAGGAGTCGCAGCGCGTGAATCCGGGACGTGAGATTCCGCCGCTGGTTGACGTGGCGGGCATGAAAGTCGGGTTGATGACCTGCTACGACGTGCGCTTTCCGGAGCTGGCGCGTCGCTTAGTGCTTGACGGCGCGGATGTGCTGGTGCTGCCGGCAGCATGGGTGAAAGGCCCGCTGAAAGAGATGCACTGGGAATTGCTGACCACCGCGCGTGCGCTGGAAAACACCTGCTACATGGTGGCGGTGGGCGAATGCGGGCCACGCAATATCGGCAACAGCTTGGTAATCGATCCGTTGGGCGTGGCGATTGCCAAAGCGCCGGAATCGGCCGCGCTGGTGTTTGCCGATCTCGATCCGCAGCGCATCGCGTATGCGCGCAGCGTACTGCCGGTGCTGGAAAATCGCTGTTTTGCTCGTCCCGAACTTAAACCACTTTGATCGCTGGGGAATCTGACTGATGAAAACTATTGCTACCGCCATCGCGCTGTCATTGGGCCTGACGGCCTGTTTCGCTCAGGCGGCTGACGCTATTCCTACGCAAAAAGTGGATCAGGCACTACACGATCGTCTGCCTGCAGAAATCAAAAGCAGCGGCAAAATGATCTCGGTAAACAACGGCTCTTTTCCTCCGTATGAGATCGTTAACGGTCCGCACTCAATGGATGGCGCCTCCGCCGATCTCACCGCAGCGCTGGCACAGTTGCTGGGTGTGAAGATTGAACATGCCACCGTCAGCGGTTTATCGGGCGTGCTCACCGGCATTAATTCTGGTCGCTACCAGATGGCGATTGGCCCGATAGGGGATTATCCGGACCGGCAGCAGAAGGTCGATTTTATCGACTTCGTGCAGGAGTTCGTGGTGTTTGGCGTGCAGAAAGGCAATCCCTCGAAGATTAACGGTCTGGAAGATACCTGCGGTAAACGCATTGCGGTGATGGCGGCCGGTTCGGCGGAACAGGTGATTCGCAAGCAGTCCGATGCCTGTGTCGCGGCGGGTAAACCGGCGGTGGTGGTGCAATCCTTTACCGATCAGCCATCGTCGATTTTAGCCGTGCGCTCAAAACGTTCCGACGCCTTCTTCTCGTCACAGGCGCCGCTGACTTACTTCATCGAACAGGCCAATGGTCAGCTGGAGCTGTCGGGCAAAGGCAAGAAAAACGGTTTTGGCGACATTTTCCAGGGCACCGTGGTACCCAAGGGTTCTGAACTCGGCAACGTGGTGCTGGATGCGTACAAAGAGCTGTTCAATAACGGCACTTACGCGGCCATCATGAAGAAGTGGAAATTAGACGGCAACGTGTTGCAGCAACCGGGACGTAACCTGGCGCAAGGGGCAGCAAAATGAGTCCGGTCACCAACAATTCGCGAGCCAGGGATAAGGCCGACGTGCAGCAGCGCGATGTGGCTTTTGCCCGCAGTGCGCCCACTTATGGGCGCTGGATCTCATGGATTTTGGTGCTGGTTATTGCCGCGAACTTCCTCTGGCTGGTGGCAACCAACCCCAATTTCGAGTGGAACGTGGTGCTGCAGTGGTTCACCGAAGGTTCGGTGATGAAAGGCCTGCAGGTCACCCTCGGCTTGACGGTGGTGTCGATGATTCTCGGCACGCTGCTTGGGCTGTTGCTGGGCGTGTGGCGTCTCTCGGAAAACAAATTGCTCAGCGGCTTATCGTCGCTCTACATCTGGTTTTTCCGTGGTACGCCGCTGCTGGTACAGCTGATCTTTTGGTACAACCTGTCGACGCTGTTTCCCACGATTGCGATCACTCTTCCGTGGACGGATATCACTTTTGCCAGCTGGAATACCAACGATCTGATTACGCCACTGACCGCAGCAATTGCCGGACTGGCGCTCAATGAAGCCGCCTATATGGCCGAGATCATTCGCGCTGGCTTGCTGTCAGTGGATAACGGTCAGGTTGAAACCACCCAGGCGTTTGGCATGAGCCGCAGTCGTGCGCTGCGTCGCGTGATCATTCCACAGGCGATGCGTTCGATCATTCCGCCTACCGGCAACCAGCTGATCAGCATGATCAAAGCGACCTCGCTGGTGAGTGTGATCGCTATGGGCGATCTGTTGTACTCGGTGCAGGCCGTTTATAACCGCACCTTTGAAATTATCCCGATGCTGATGGTCGCGGTGATCTGGTATCTGCTTATCACCTCGATTCTCAACCTTGGTCAGTCCGCCATCGAGCGTTACTACGCACGCGGCACCACCCGCACGGTGGTGAACAAACGACGCGTTGCCGCTAACGAAGCCGCGCCAGCCATCGCGCACCGTCTGAAGGAGGATGTATGAGTGAAGTTCAGCCGCTGGTGCGCGCGCGTAATGTGCAGAAGAGTTATGGTGACAATGAAGTGCTGAAAGGCATCGATCTCGATGTGTTTCCCGGTGAAGTAGTGGTGATTCTCGGGCCATCAGGTTCGGGTAAATCCACCTTTTTACGCTGCATTAACCATCTGGAAGACATGAACGCCGGTTCGATTATGGTGGGTGACGATCAGATCGGTTATGAACTGAAACGCGGTATTCTGCATCGCCTGTCGGCGCGTAAAATTGCTCATCAGCGCCAGAAAATCGGCATGGTGTTTCAGCAGTTCAATCTTTATCCGCACATGACGGTGCTGCAAAACATTATTGAAGCGCCGATCGGTGTGCACAAGTTTGCACGCCAGGATGCGCTCAAGCATGCGCGTGAACTGCTGGCGACCGTGGGATTGAGTGACAAAGCTGATGCCTGGCCGCGTCATCTGTCCGGTGGTCAGCAGCAGCGTGTGGCGATTGCGCGTGCGCTGGCGATTAAACCGGCGCTGATGCTGTTCGATGAACCCACTTCGGCACTCGATCCGGAGTTAGTCGGTGAAGTGCTGACCACCATGCGCACCTTAGCCGATCAAGGGCTGACCATGATTGTCGTCACCCATGAAATTGGTTTCGCGCGTGAGGCGGCCGATCGCGTGGTGTTTATGGATGGCGGCGTGGTAGTGGAGCAGGGCAGTCCAGAGCAAGTGATTGGTAACCCGCAACATCCGCGTACGCAGGCATTTCTCAGCCGCTTTATCTGAGCAGGCGGTCTCACTCTGTTACAGATTGCAGTTGAGGCCGTCTATAAACTGCGCGTTAATAGTCAGGTCCGTTTTTCACATTGGTTGAAAGGTAAATTATGGAAGGTATCAGTATTGCCAAACTGCTGATCATCGGTGCGCTCATCGTACTGCTTTTTGGCACCAATAAGTTACGTTCACTGGGTGGCGATCTGGGTTCCGCAATCAAAGGCTTCAAAAAAGCCATGAAAGATGATGAATCCGGCGCATCCAAAAGCAGCGCTGAAGAAGTGCCTGCTGAACGTGTCAGCCACAAAGAGTAATCTCTGCGCCGAACGTCAATAAGTGTAAATATTTATTACGTTGATAAAAAACCAGACTGTCGACAGTCTGGTTTTTGTTTTTTGCATCTTAGTGCCAGGCAATGCTGGCAACATCCTGTTCGTGTAATTCAAACAAGTTGGTGTGACCCACTGCGGGATACACGCTGATGCCATCCTGGGTTTGCCAGTCATCGAACATCAGGTCAGTTAAGACCAGCGGCAATAGCGACACTGGCGTTTCATCCGCTGGAGCGACCCAGTCGATTAACGCCACATCAATCATATCTAATGCACTGTCTTCGATTGGCAGCAGAATGATGCTCGGTTTAGGTTCGATGATAAATACCCAATCGACTTTGTTGCCAGCAACACCCTGCGCACTGATGGGCATGGCACTGAAGGTATGCTGAGCGGCGGGCAAATCCGCCGGCAGTGCAAATTGCCATTGGCCGTTATACGCTATCGCCTGGCTGCCAAGCAGCACATCGTCAATGTAAAAACGCAACGTTGAACCGGCAGGCGCGTCACCACTGAATACGGCAGCGCCGTTTTCATCCTGGGTATCGCCATTGATGGTTATCTCGCTCTCGGCTGCCGCAATCGTCGTGATCGTGACCACCGATGACGGTTGGCTGGCAGGCTGTTCAGGCAAAGCCAACAGCTCATGTATCGCCACATCAACAGATTGCGGGTTGGATTCTCCTGCCCAGCTTGATGAAACGGGCAGCGCAAAATCCTTTTCCAGCAACTCGAAGTTCCATTGGTTTTCTGCATCATCTGCAATCAATGAATGTGCCACGTGCATGCTCGGGATCGGCTCGCTTGTTGGCGAGATTGCCACTGCCGGCTGAGCCAGCGGCGCTTCCGCATTAACCCACTCCTTTTCAGGAAGCGGCAGCTGCAGATCCATCTCGTTGTAACGATGCTCAATGCTGATGGCAGTAGCGATAAACGCATTCGCACAGGACGCGTGCGATGACGTATAGGGATTGGTGATGTCTTTCGGCGTGGTGCGCGTTTTTAGCGCCTCCAGGCTCTCTTCTGATGCGCTATAGTGCCGCGCTTCGGAGGATGGACCTGACACATCCGGTGCTCGAAATACATCGAGCGCCTCTCTATGAAAGGAAGTTTGCATAATCTGACCTTCAAAAAAATACACTGAGAAAAAGCGAAATAGGCTCTTACGGCCTCAGCGGTTAAAGCGTCAGGTTTGCTATAAAGATTAAGTTGCTGCGGGGGATTTTTGCGATTGCGCCCGGATTAGCACACAATCGCGCAGAATATTACTTAACTTCCAGACCTTTGGCCTGCATATCGGCGTGATAAGAGGAGCGCACAAACGGGCCGCAGGCGGCATGGGTGAAGCCCATCGCCATTGCTTCTTCTTTCATTTCGTCAAACTCGGCCGGGCTAACGTAGCGCTGCACCGGCAAGTGGTGACGGCTCGGCTGCAAATACTGTCCCAGTGTCAGCATGGTGACACCGTGGCGACGCAGATCGCGCATCACTTCAATAATTTCAGCATTGGTTTCGCCCAGACCGACCATCAAACCCGATTTAGTCGGGATATCCGGATGCGATTCTTTGAAACGCTCCAGCAATTTCAGTGACCAATCGTAGTTGGCGCCAGGACGTACCTGACGGTAAACGCGCGGCACGTTTTCCAGATTGTGGTTAAACACATCCGGTGGCGTCGCGGTGAGGATTTCCAGCGCGCGATCCATACGGCCACGGAAGTCCGGCACCAATGTTTCAATTTTGATGGTTGGGCTTTTTTCGCGAATCGCGCTGATGCAGTCAGCAAAGTGCTGGGCACCGCCGTCGCGCAGGTCATCACGGTCCACAGAAGTGATGACCACATAACGCAGTGCCATATCGGCGATGGTTTGTGCCAGTTTCAGCGGTTCGTTAGCATCAGGCATATTCGGGCGGCCGTGCGCCACGTCGCAGAATGGGCAGCGACGGGTACAGATCGCGCCGAGGATCATAAAGGTCGCGGTACCGTGGTTGAAACACTCTGCGAGATTAGGGCAGGAGGCTTCTTCACACACCGAGTGCAGACCGTTTTTACGCATCGCGGCCTTGATGCCCTGAATGCGGCTGGAGTCTGCAGGCAGTTTGATCTTCATCCATTCCGGCTTACGCAGAATTTCTTCACGCTCAACCATCACGGTTTTCACCGGGATCAGCGCCATTTTGTCGGCATCGCGATACTTGACGCCACGTTCCATCTGAATTGGTTTACTCATAAATCTGCAGGTTCCGGTCGGGATTGCGATTTGAAAGCTTCCTCACTCAAACTGAGAACCAGGCTTTCAACTTTTTTTGAAAATATGGCAAAAATTATATCATCTCGTCTGCTCATAAGCAGCCGATTCGCCGGTGCAAAAGTTACAATTTTGTAAATAGGCACGTACAGTCAAGGTCAGACCGCGGCATCACTTTGCCATTCCAGTTGGGTAAATCCGGTTAAACGGGCGAAATGCTGCACCAGACGCGGCTGCACATCTGCCAGCGTGACGCCCGGCTGCAGCAGGCTAAGCTGCGTCATTTGCATCCCGGCATATCCGCACGGATTGATGCGCAGGAACGGCGCTAATTCCATCGCCACATTCAGTGCCAGGCCGTGAAACGAGCAGCCTTTACGAATGCGCAGTCCCAGCGAACAAATCTTGTCATCGCCAACATACACGCCCGGCGCATCCGGTCGCGCACGCGCGCTGATGCCATAGTCGGCCAGCGTGGCGATCACCGTTTCTTCCAGCGCCGTCACCAACTCACGTACGCCCATCTTGCGGCGTTTCACGTCGATCAGCACATACATCACTTGTTGGCCGGGGCCGTGATAGGTTACCTGGCCGCCGCGATCGCTTTGTACCACCGGAATATCGCCCGGCATCAGCAGATGTTCGGCTTTTCCTGCCTGGCCTTGGGTAAACACTGGATGATGTTCCACCAGCCAGATTTCATCGGCAGTGCTGCTGTCGCGTTGATCGGTAAAGTGATGCATCGCATCGGAGATGGGTTGCCAATCGCGCTGGCCGAGTTGACGAACAAGAAGCGTATTAGCTGACAAAGCAGAGATCCGGTAAAGAGTGGAAGGCAGAGTATAACGCTGGCAAAGCGGACTTTGCCAGCGCCAGAATTACAGCACCATACGCACGATGTCGATGTTGCCCAGCTCTTCGTACAGGGTTTCAACCTGCTCAATGTGGGTGGCGATGATGGTAATGGAAACAGAGTGATAGTTGCCTTTGCTGCTTGGCTTGATGTCCGGTTTGTAATCGCCTGGCGCGTGGCGCTGCACCACTTCAACCACTTGATCAACCAGCTCCGGTTGCGCCAAACCCATCACTTTGTAAGTGAAAGGCGTAGGGAATTCGAGCAGTTCATTCAATTTGGTTTTCATACATTGACTCCGGTGCTTAAAAAACAGGCTCCCGCCGAGGCGGGAGCAAAGATAGTAACTTATTTGTGGGCAAATTGGCGTTTTTTCAAGCGCGCCTTAGCCGAACCAGTGGTGGAACATCAGTTTGATGTAATCGATGATGCGACCGAAGAAACCACCTTCTTTCACTTCGTTCAGCACCACCAACGGACGCTGTTCAACCGTTTTGCCGTCGAGCTGGAAGTTGATGCTGCCCACTACCTGATTTTTCTGCAGCGGTGCGTGCAGTTCAGTGTTGTTTAGCACATAGCTGGCTTTCAGATCTTTCATGCGGCCACGCGGGATAGTCAGATAGGCATCTTTCTCCACGCCCAGCTGAACACGATCGCTGTCACCGAACCACACTGGCTCAGAAGCGAACTCTTTGCCCGCTTTCAGCGGTGCTACGGTTTCGAAGAAACGGAAGCCCCATGTCAGCAATTTCTTACTCTCGGTTTCACGGCCTTTATAGGTACGACCGCCCATCACCGCTGAGATCAAACGCATCTGGCCTTCTGTTGCCGAGGCGACCAGGTTGTAGCCCGCTGCGTCTGTGTGGCCGGTTTTAATGCCATCCACGTTCAGGCTGGTATCCCACAGCAAACCGTTACGGTTGGTCTGCTTGATGTTATTAAAGGTGAAATCTTTTTCACGGTAAACCGCGTACTCATCGGGTACGTCACGGATCAGCGCCTGGCCGATCAACGCCATATCGCGCGGCGAGCTGTATTGGCCTTCGGCGTCCAAACCGTGCACGGTCTGGAAGTGAGTGTTTTTCAGACCCAGCGCGCCAACGTAATTGTTCATCAGGTTTACGAACGCGTCCTGGCTGCCGGCAACGTAATCCGCCATCGCCACACATGCGTCGTTACCTGATTGCAGCACGATACCGCGCGTAAGCTGAGAAACCGGCACACGATCGCCAGGCTTCAGGAACATCAAGGATGAACCTTTGAATACCGGATTACCGGTTGCCCAGGCATCTTTACCCACGGTCACGATGTCATCGTTATGGATTTTGCCCGCTTTGACCGCCTGACCAATCACGTAGCTGGTCATCATTTTGGTCAGGCTTGCCGGATCGCGGCGTGCATCCGCGTTCTTTTCGGCCAGCACTTTGCCGGAGTTATAGTCGATCAGCACATAAGCTTCAGCATCAATGTCCGGTACGCCCGGAATCATAGTCTTAAGATTAACATCGTCCGCAAAAGCGGCATGGCTGAGAGAAAGGGCGACCAGTGATCCCACTGTCAGGCGTTTCAGAAAACGAGAAGGTTTCAGCGTATTCATGTTCAGGACTACAACATCCGTGGGTTTAGAGTGAAAAAAGTGCCTAACTATAGCAAACGCCCGATCGGGCGACATCTTGCTTTGCAAATCAGTTTCAGCAGGAAATGTCACTGTCCGTTACATCGATGGACGGGCAGTGGTAATAAATGAGCTCATTTGAGCTTCAGTGTTCAGACGCTGCTGCAAGGCGACGGCTTCGGCACGGCTTTTATAGCCACCTAACTGAATGCGATAGACGTTGCCATTAGCTTCAACCGCGCCTGGCACGCCAAAGCGTTTACCCAGGCTTTCGGCCAGCTGGCGCGCACGCGCCGGATCGTTAATCGCGCCAACCTGTACCACATAACCGCTGCCGGCATGGGCATTCTGGCTGGCAGCAGGTGCGGCGGCTGGCGCAGAAGACGTTGTTGGTGCTGGCTCGTTGCTTTCCAGCACGCCCGTGGCTAACGGCTGTGGCGCACCCAGAAAACCGCTGCTCTGGACGGGCGCACCCATGCTGTCATTGCTTTGCAAGGTGCTGTTATCAACAGCGCGAACGTCTTGCGGTGCAGGCGCTGGCGCCGCATTGGCGCTGCCGCCCATCATCACCATGCCGCCGCCAAGATCGGGACGCGCAGGCAGGGCGTAACTCTGTTTGGCGACGGTAGTACCGATGGTGCCTGGACCGGAAACAGAACCATCCGGTGCCACTTTGATGTAATCAACGCGCACGCGGGTGTTGTTTGAGATATTCAGGCGATCGCCCGCTGCTCGTGACAGGTCGATAATGCGGCCTGGCGTGTAAGGGCCACGATCGTTGACGCGCACCACGATTTGGCGGCCGTTGGCGAGGTTAGTAACGCGCACATAGCTCGGCAGCGGCAAGGTAGGATGTGCGGCGGTCATTCCTTCCGGATCGTAAGATTCACCGATAGCAGTGCGATTCCCCTGCGCTTCGTCACCGTACCAGGTGGCTAAACCCACTTCGCTGTAGTTCGAGGGATCTTTGATCACACGGTAGTTTTTACCGTTGACGCTGTAATCCTGGCTGGTGGAAGGATTGATCGGTTCATAGCGTGGTTCCACGCCAGGAATTTCCACTACCGGGCCGTTATAGGCCGGTTGCGGTGGCGCAGTATTATTCTGCGGTTCCGGTGTGGAACAGGCAGCCAGTACCAATGATGCCAGTGCAACCCCAAGCCAGTCCTTACGCATGTGCAGCCTCTTAAACGCTTTTAGATAACATTTTTCGATGAGTATGGATCGACATCACGATGCCAAATCCAGCCATTAACACAATCAATGCCGATCCGCCGTAGCTCACCAGCGGCAGCGGTACGCCAACCACCGGTAAGATACCACTTACCATGCCAATATTAACGAAAACATAAACGAATAAAATCAGCATCAAACCGCCCGCCATCACGCGACCAAAGGTGGTTTGCGCGCGCGCAGCGATAATCAGTCCGCGCATAATCAGCAACAAATAGAGTACCAGCAGTAACAACACGCCAACCAGGCCGAGTTCTTCCGCTAAAACGGCAAAAATAAAGTCGGTATGGCGTTCAGGCAGGAACTCCAGCTGCGATTGGGTACCGTGCAGCCAGCCTTTGCCGCGCAGGCCACCGGAACCGATAGCAATCTTCGACTGAATGATGTGATAACCGGCGCCGAGCGGATCGCTTTCCGGGTCCAGCAGCATCATCACGCGCGCGCGCTGGTAATCATGCATCAGGAAGAACCACAAAATCGGGATAAAGGCGGCGACCAGCAATAGCGCAATACCAATCAGCTTCCAGCTCATGCCGGATAAGAACAGTACAAACAGACCGGAAGCGGCGATCAGAATCGAGGTGCCGAGATCGGGCTGTGCCGCCACCAGCAGCGTCGGCATGAAAATCAGAATCAACGCGATGCCGGTGTTTTTCAGCGTCGGTGGACAGACATCGCGGTTAATAAAGCGCGCCACCATTAAAGGCACGGCAATCTTGGCGATCTCCGAGGGCTGAAAACGCACAAAACCTAGATCAAGCCAGCGCTGTGCGCCTTTACTGATGTGACCAAACGCATCTACCGCGATCAGCAATATTACGCAGACAATGTAGAGATAGGGCGCCCAGCTTTCATAGACACGCGGCGGCACCTGCGCCAGCACCAGCATAACGATGATGCCCATGGCAATTTGCCCAAACTTACGCTCGGTCATGCCTGGATCCTGTCCGCTGGCGCTCCAGATGACGATGGCGCTGTAGGTCAGCAAGCTGAGAATGATCAGCATAAACAGGGGATCGATATGGATGCGCGTCCAGATCGATCTTTTCTGCGGACTATCGTTCATGGACATTGTTATTCACCTTCGTAGCCGGGCGGCGTCGGTGCAGCTTCTGGCAGCACGGTATTGTTGTCGCCTAACATAATGTGGTCGAGAATCTGGCGCATCACAGTGCCGACAGCCGGACCAGCGCCGCCGTTTTCCAGAATCATGGTGACAGCCACGCGCGGTTTATCGTAAGGCGCGTAGGCGGTCATTAATTTATGGTCACGCAGACGTTCGGCAATCTTGTGCGCATTATATGTCTCATTCTCTTTAAGGCCGAAGACCTGCGCGGTACCGGACTTCGCCGCGATTTTGTATGGCGCATCGGCAAAGCTCTTGTGCGCAGTACCATTGGCGCGGTTGGCTACGCCATACATGCCGTCTTTGGCAATTTCCCAGAAGCCTGAATGAATATCGCCAATCGGCGCATCCGGTTGCTGACGATAGGGCACCATGGACTGGCCTTCACGGGTGGCGCGCAGCAAATGCGGCACTTTGATCACGCCGTCGTTGATCAGAATCATCATCGCTTTGTTCATCTGAATCGGCGTCGCCGTCCAGTAACCCTGGCCGATACCAACCGGAATGGTGTCACCCTGATACCATGGCTTTTTAAAGCGCTTCAGCTTCCATTCGCGCGTGGGCATGTTACCCGCGCTCTCTTGCGGCAAATCGATACCGGTGCGATGGCCGTAACCAAACTTGGTCATCCACTCTGATAGGCGATCGATGCCCATATCGTAGGCAACCTGATAGAAGAAGGTATCCGCCGATTCTTCCAGCGATTTAGTGACGTTTAGGCGACCGTGGCCCCATTTTTTCCAGTCACGATAGCGCTTTTCCGAGCCTGGCAGCTGCCACCAGCCGGGATCGAACAGGCTGGTATTGCGGTTGATCACGCCTGCGCTCAGCGCCGACACGGCAACGTAAGGTTTCACAGTGGACGCCGGTGGATAGGAGGCCTGCAGCGCACGGTTATACAGCGGACGGTTTTCGTCGCTTAACAGCGCTTTATAATCTTTGCTCGAGATACCGTCGACAAACAGGTTCGGGTCGTAGCTGGGGGTAGAAACCAGTGCAAGAATTTCGCCGGTGCGTGGATCGCTCACCACCACTGCCGCGCGGCTGCCGGTCAACAAGGTTTCAATGTACTGCTGCAGTTTGAGGTCAACCGTGAGGTAGATATCGCGTCCGGCCTGCGGAGACTGCTCGTGCAGCTGTCGAATGACGCGGCCACGGTTGTTAACTTCAACCTCTTCATAACCGGTTTTACCGTGCAGCACATCTTCGTAATAATTTTCGATGCCGAGCTTGCCGATATCATGTGTAGCCGCATAGTTAGGCCATTTGCCTTCCTGATCGAGGCGCGTAACGTCGCGATCGTTGATTTTGGAGACGTAGCCCACCACGTGCGTCAGCGTCTGGCCGTACGGATAGTAGCGACGCTGGTAGCCTTTTACTTCCACGCCAGGAAAACGGTATTGATTGACGGCGAAACGCGCTACCTGCACTTCGTTTAAACCGATTTTGACCGGAATCGAGGTAAAGCGGCGCGAGCGTTTGCGCTCTTTGTCAAACGCATCGAGATCGTCGTCGGTCAGATCCAGCACCGGACGCAGATCCTGCAAGGTCTGCTTAAGGTTTTCGACCTTTTCCGGCATCAGTTCGGCCTGATAAATGGTGCGGTTTACCGCCAGCGGTACGCCAGTACGATCGAAAATAATGCCGCGGCTCGGTGCCACCGGCACCAGCTTGATGCGGTTTTCATTTGAACGGGTGCTGTAGTCGTCAAAGCGCAGAATTTGCAGGTGGTACATGTTGACCACCAGAATGCTGGAGAGCAGCAGAATGCCAACAAAAGCCACCAATGCTCGGCGGACAAAAAGTTTCTGTTCGGCAGTGTAATCGCGAAAGGCGTTGCTCTGTAATTTCATCCGCTACATTTATTGTCTGGGGTTGTCAGGCGTTTATTCACGATGATAAGGATGATTCGTGGTGATGCTCCACGCACGATACAGGCTTTCCGCTACCAGCACACGCACCAGCGGATGTGGCAACGTGAGCGCTGACAGTGACCAGCTTTGTTCAGCAGCGGCTTTGCACGCGGGCGCCAGGCCTTCCGGACCGCCGATTAACAGGCTGACATCGCGGCCATCCAGTTTCCAGCGTTCAAGTTGCTGCGCCAGCTGTGGGGTTTCCCACGGCTGTCCGGGGATATCCAGCGTGACAATACGATTGCCTTTACCCACGGCGGCCAGCATCGCTTCACCTTCTTTTTCCAGAATGCGTTTGATGTCGGCGTTCTTGCCGCGTTTGCCGGCAGTTACTTCGATCAGTTCAAACGGCATATCTTTCGGGAAGCGGCGCAGATACTCCATGAAACCGGTCTGAACCCAGTCGGGCATTTTGGTGCCGACGGCCACAAGCTGCAGTTTCACGTCTTAGCTCCAGAGTTTTTCCAGCTCGTACAGCTGGCGGCTCTCTGCTTCCATCACGTGCACAATCACGTCACCCAGGTCAACGACCACCCAATCGGAGGCGGTTTTACTGTCTACACCCAGCGGCTTAAGGCCCGCAGTACGCGATTCCTGCACCACATGATCGGCGATAGAAGCGACGTGACGTGTTGAAGTGCCGGTGCAAATGATCATGCAATCGGTGATGCTGGATTTGCCCTGAACATCAATAGCAATGATGTCCTGGCCTTTGAGATCATCAATCTTATCAATAACGAACTCTTGGAGTGCTTTACCTTGCAAAAGGTTCCCCTTAAAAACAGGTGATTACGGACGGGCTAACGATGCGAGAAAGGTAGCCGAAAATGAAGCGGCGCAGTATAGCATGCTGCCTTTAGCTGCGATATAAGCCAACGCTATCGATGTAGCCGATCACTGCATCTGGCAGTAAATCCGCGCAGGAGATGCCTGCATGGCGGCGCTGACGGATTTCGGTGGCGGAAATGTCGAACAGCGGCGTATCCGCCAGCCAGATGTGTCCTGCCGGTGCGTGATGTAGCTGCTGCACATCATCGGCCAGATGCTCATCAAGCCACTGCTGCATCTCTGGCGTCTCCATTTGCGCGGCGTAACCTGGACGCTTACACACCAGCAAGTGACACAGCGACAATAGATCCTGCCAGCGATGCCATTTGGCTAACGTTAGCAGAGAATCCTGACCAATGATAAACCCGAGGGGCTGTTCTGGGCCGCGTTCCGCACGCAGTGCTTCCAGCGTGGCAACTGTCCAGGACGGCGTTGCACGCGCCAATTCGCGCATATCAATATCAAACAGCGGGCGATCGGCAATAGCACAGCGCAGCATCTCAACGCGCTGCTGCGCACTGGCTTCCGGCTGCGGGCGATGCGGCGGCACGTTGTTCGGCAGCAGCGTGACCTTTTTTAATCCCACTTGCTGTGCCAGCGCTTCTACCGGGCGCAAATGGCCGTAGTGAATCGGATCGAAGGTGCCGCCAAACAGGGCGTAAAGTTTAGACATCAGTAAAGCTCAGTGGGAAATCGCGGTGACACAGCAGCAGCGACAGCGTTTCCAGCTGCGGCCACAGGTTTTGTCCGTAATCTTGCTTCATGCTGAGTTCCAGCTCTGCCAGCAAATGCACCGCGCGCTGTAAACGCTGAGCATCAAGGCGCTGCAAAGCTTCGGTAAACAGCGCGCGACGGTTTTGCCAGATACGTTGCTGATCCATTAGCGTGCGCAGCGCTTGTTTCGCCTGATTCCGCTGCAGGTGCAGCAGCGTGAGTAAATCGCGTTGCAGCGTGCGCAGCAGAATCACCGCTTCGCTGTCCTCTTTCTCCAGCTGATGCAGGATGTGCAGGGCGCGTTTACTTTTCCCAGCCAATAGCGCATCCACCCAATGAAACGGGGTAAAGTGCGCGGCATCGTTGACGGCGGCTTCCACGCGCGGCAGCGTTAATTTGCCATCCGGCCACAGCAGCGATAAGCGTTCCAGCGCCTGCGACAGCGCCAGTAGATTCCCTTCGTAGCAATAGCAAAGCAGCTGGATCGCCGCATCATCTACGCTGAGTTTCATCGCTTTGGCGCGACTCGCCACCCAGCGCGGCAGCTGTGCCTGTTCAGGCGTCTGGCAAGGAACCAGCACCGCTTGCGCACTCAGCGCTTTGAACCAGGCGCTGTTCTCCTGCGCCTTAGTTAGTTTCGCCATGCGCAGCACCAGCAAAATATCGCTGTGCAGCAGCGTGGAGAGTTTCACCAACTGCTCGGCGATAGCGGCATTGGGGCCGTTTTCGGGCAGTTGCAGCGTCAGGGTTTGGCGTTGGGTAAACAGGCTGAGCGATTGGCAGCTAACGAAGATCGCATCCCAATCGGTTTGCGCATCAATGGTGACGCTGAAGTGCTCTTCAAATCCCTGTGCGCTGGCGGTAGCACGGATTGCATCCGCGCTTTCCTGAATCAGCAGAGGTTCATTACCGGTGAGAAAATAACAGGCGCGCAGCCCCTCTCGAAGCTGCGCGCTCAGTTGTTCAGGATAAATCCTGATCATTGCAGACTGGTAGCTGACGAAGAGGACACTTCCGGTGAGTTCTGTCCCGGTGCAATCGTCTCAGGCTGCGGCAAAGTATCTTTGTTGCTTTCCTGCGCGGCATGCACGGTCAGCAGTTTACGTACTAACTGCTCGGACGCGCGCTGACGCATCTCCTGCACGATCATATCTTGCTCGGCATCCTTCGCCAGTGCGGCGTTCGGGTTGTCGAAGAAAGAACGATACACGGTGGTGCTGATCGGGTAGATACCTTTACCCGGCAGCAGAACCTGTGCGGTGACCGTCATCACCAGCGAGTATTCCGCGGTGGTACCGCTGATAAACACCGATGCGGTATCGCGTCCCTGGCCTTCAGTACCCAGACGCAGCGTTGGGTATTTGGCGCTGGCCGCTTTGCTGTCTTCAATGATGGTGACATTGTTGATGCGCAGCTGCTGGCGTACGGCACGCGCCAGTGGGCCATAGGGATCGCCGCTCTGGACGATAAGGGTTTTCATCTCACTCGGCACCGAGGTGGTGCCGCGCGGGTGGAAACCACAGCCTGCGGTAATCACTACCGCAAGCAGGACAAACAGCCTGATAATCAGTTGTCGCACAGTTCCTCCTGAACTTAACCTACGACCAGGTTAAGCAGTTTGCCAGGGACATAAATCACTTTACGAATGGTGACGCCATCCAGATATTTCGCCACCAAATGCTCCTGCGCAGCACGCGCCTGCACCTGCTCCTGCGTGGCATCCGGCGCAACGGTAATCTTGCCGCGCACTTTGCCATTCACCTGCACTACCACCAGCAGCGAATCTTCCACCATGGCCGCTTCTTCGGCTACCGGCCAGCTGGCTTCGTCGATGCTGCCTTCGCCGCCCAGCGCTTGCCACAATACATAGCTGGCGTGCGGGGTGAATGGATAGAGCAGACGCGTCACCGCGACCAGCGCTTCCTGCAGCAGCGCGCGATCTTGCTCGCTCTCCTGCGGGGCACGGATCAGTTTGTTCATCAGCTCCATAATGGCAGCGATGGCGGTGTTGAACGTCTGACGACGACCCACATCATCGGCCACTTTGGCGATGGTTTTGTGCAGATCGCGACGCAACGCTTTCTGGTCGTCATTCAGGTTATTGACGTCCAGCGCCACGGTCGCGCCTTTCGCAATGTGCTCGTAAGCCAGTTTCCATACGCGCTTCAGGAAGCGGTTAGCACCTTCAACGCCCGATTCCTGCCACTCCAGCGTCATCTCTGCTGGCGAAGCAAACATCATGAACAGACGAACGGTATCTGCACCGTAACGCTCAACCATCAGCTGGGGATCGATGCCGTTGTTTTTCGACTTCGACATTTTGCTCATGCCGGCGTAAACCACTTCACGACCTTCGTTGTCGGTGGCTTTGATAATGCGGCCTTTCTCGTCGCGTTCTACGGTCACGTCAACCGGAGAAACCCAGTTACGCTCGCCGTTCACGCCGAGGTAGTAGAACGCATCAGCCAGCACCATGCCCTGACACAGCAGGCGTTTGGCCGGCTCATCAGAGTTCACCAGGCCAGCATCACGCAGCAGCTTGTGATAGAAGCGGAAATACATCAGGTGCATGATGGCGTGTTCGATACCGCCAACATACTGATCG
This sequence comes from Pantoea sp. DY-5, assembly GCF_019795955.1. NCBI lineage: Bacteria > Pseudomonadati > Pseudomonadota > Gammaproteobacteria > Enterobacterales > Erwiniaceae > Pantoea > Pantoea sp. DY-5. The sequence goes on along the minus strand of NZ_JAIMIE010000001.1, from coordinate 1,413,035 downwards.
ACCGGCAACCAGTAGTTTGCCGCCGCCGGATCCAGCATGCCTTCATGGTAGTTGGCGCAGGTATAACGCGCGTAGTACCAGGATGACTCCATAAAGGTGTCAAAGGTGTCGGTTTCACGAAGCGCAGGCTGGCCATTAACGGTGGTTTTGGCCCACTCAGGATCGGCTTTGATTGGGCTGGTGATACCATCCATCACCACGTCTTCTGGCAGGATGACCGGCAGCTGATCTTCTGGCGTTGGCATCACGGTGCCATCTTCCAACGTCACCATTGGAATTGGCGCGCCCCAGTAACGTTGACGGGAAACGCCCCAGTCGCGCAGACGGTAATTGACTTTACGCACGCCCACGCCTTTGGCAGCCAGCGCATCGGCGATGGCGTTAAAGCCCGCCTGATGATCCAGACCGTTGTATTCACCCGAGTTGAACAGCGCGCCTTTTTCGGTCATCGCGGCAGCACTCAGGTCCGGTTCAGAACCGTCGAGATTCAGGATCACCGGCTTAATGTTCAGGTTGTACTTGGTAGCGAACTCCCAGTCACGCTGATCGTGGCCTGGAACAGCCATTACCGCGCCGGTGCCGTATTCCATCAGCACGAAGTTAGCGACCCACACCGGAATTTCTTCACCGGTCAGCGGATGGATAGCGAACAGGCCGGTGGCCACGCCTTTCTTCTCCATCGTTGCCATGTCGGCTTCGGCGACTTTGGTGGTACGGCATTCGTCGATAAATTCAGCCAGCGCAGGATTAGTGGCAGCGGCTTGCTGCGCCAGTGGGTGACCTGCGGCAACCGCCACATAGGTTGCACCCATAAAGGTGTCTGGACGGGTGGTGTAAACGGTCAGCTTCTCAGCGCTGTTGGCAACGTCAAAGGTGATTTCCACGCCTTCAGAGCGGCCAATCCAGTTGCGCTGCATGGTTTTGACCTGCTCCGGCCAATCTTCCAGCTTATCGAGATCGTTGAGCAGCTCTTCCGCATAGGCGGTGATTTTGACGAACCACTGTGGGATCTCTTTGCGCTCAACTTTGGTATCACAGCGCCAGCAGCAGCCGTCGATAACCTGTTCGTTGGCCAGCACGGTCTGATCGTTCGGGCACCAGTTCACCGCCGAGGTCTTTTTATAGACCATGTCTTTTTCATACAGCTTAGTGAAGAACCACTGTTCCCAGCGATAGTATTCTGGCTGGCAGGTCGCCAGTTCGCGGCTCCAGTCATAGCCAAAACCCAGTAATTTCAGCTGGTTCTTCATGTAAGCGATATTGTCGTACGTCCACGGCGCCGGCGCGGTGTTGTTTTTCACCGCAGCGCCTTCGGCTGGCAGACCAAACGCATCCCAGCCAATTGGCTGCAGAACGTTTTTGCCGAGCATACGCTGGTAACGCGCAATCACATCGCCAATGGTGTAATTACGCACGTGCCCCATGTGCAGGCGGCCAGAAGGATAGGGCAGCATCGAAAGGCAATAATATTTTTCTTTGCCTTCCTGCTCGGTCACTTTAAAGGTTTCGTTTTCGTCCCAGTGTTGTTGGACGCGGGATTCTATCTCTTCCGGGCGGTATTGCTCTTGCATGGCTGCCTGTGGTCCTTTGTGAAAATCGCTAAGCATACTTTTAGATCCGCATAGCATACCCATAAGGCTGCGCATCAACAACTTTTCACGCCCTCGCTGGCCGGATTTCTGCCGAATGCGCCGCCGCTTTCACCCTTTTGTGATTTCTTAGGTTGCTGCCGATGCAATTGTGACAAAACCGCTAAACTTAACAGCAGTATCCGCAGCGGAAAGGAGAATAAAATGAATAACGTGGCGCAGGAATACCGTGCAACGATTGAAGCATTATCCCAACGATTGGATCATGGCGAGCGCGATGTTGATGCGCTGGTTGCCGAGGCGCGGCAAAGTTTGCTGGCGAAAAAAACGCTGTCGCCCGCCGAGGTCAATGAAGTGATGCGCGCCGTGCGGCGCGATTTACACGAGTTTGCGCTGAGCTATCAGGAGTCTTCTGATGTGGTCGGCGATTCAGTGTTTTTGCGCGTGATTCGTGAAAGTCTGTGGAAGGAACTGGCGGATATCACCGATAAAAGTCAGCTCGAGTGGCGTGAAGTGTTTCAGGATTTGCGTCATCACGGCGTCTACCAGAGCGGTGAAGTGGTGGGGCTGGGGAATTTAGTCTGTGAGAAGTGCGGCTTCACACGGGCGATTTATACGCCAGAGAGCTTAACGCGCTGCCCGGAGTGCGGGCACGATCAGTTCCAGCGTCAGCCGTTTGAACCCTGATGAAGGGTAACCATGTCGTCATCCATGACGACCCAACGCAAGCGAGATAATCTTGTAGGGTGCGCATTCATGCGCACCTGGCTAGCAGAAGTTGAATCAGTGCAGGATTTTCGCCAGGAAGTCTTTGGCACGATCGGATTGCGGGTTGTTAAAGAAGTCATCCTTATTGGTGTCTTCGATAATTTTTCCTTCATCCATAAAGATCACGCGGTTGGCGACTTTGCGCGCAAAGCCCATTTCATGCGTCACCACCATCATGGTCATGCCTTCATTCGCCAGCTCAACCATCACATCCAGCACTTCGTTGATCATTTCAGGATCGAGCGCCGAGGTCGGCTCATCAAACAGCATCGCCACCGGATCCATGCACAACGCACGCGCGATTGCTACGCGCTGCTGCTGGCCGCCGGAAAGCTGGCCAGGAAACTTATCCGCGTGCGCAGAGAGCCCAACGCGTTTTAGCAAGCCCTGCGCTTTCTCACGCGAGGCCGCTTTATCACGCTTCAGCACTTTGACCTGCGCCAGCGTCAGGTTCTCGATGATGCTGAGATGAGGGAACAGCTCGAAATGCTGGAACACCATGCCCACTTTGCTACGCAATTGAGCGAGGTTGGTTTTTTTGTTGTTCACTTCGGTGCCAGTCACCTGAATGCTGCCCTTTTGAATCGGCTCCAGACCGTTCACGGTTTTAATCAGCGTTGATTTACCTGAGCCAGACGGACCGCAGACCACCACCACTTCACCTTTTTTCACTTCGGTGGAGCAGTCGGTCAGCACCTGAAAGTGCCCATACCACTTTGAAACATTTTTCAGGCTAATCATTTAAACCGTCCTCTTTCTTTTCAGATAGGTAACCAACAGCGAAGCGCTCAGGCTGATCACAAAGTAGACCAGACCAGCAAACAAAATCATTTCAACCTGGGTTCCGTCACGCTCACCTATGGTTGAAGCGGTGCGGAAGAAATCGGCCAGGCTCAGTACATACACCAGCGAGGTATCCTGGAACAGCACGATGCCCTGCGTCAGCAGCAGCGGCACCATGGCGCGGAACGCCTGCGGCAATACGATCAGTTTCATCGATTGCCAGTGCGTCATGCCGAGCGCCAGCGCGGCATTGGACTGCCCGCGTGAGATGCTCTGAATACCGGCGCGGATGATTTCCGAGTAGTACGCGGCCTCAAATAGCGCAAATGCCACCATGGCAGAAATCAGGCGGATATCGGATTTAGGCGATAAGCCCAGCACCTGTTGCAGGAAGGCGGGCACCACCAAATAGAACCACAGCAGCACCATCACCAAGGGTACGGAGCGGAACAGGTTAACGTACAGCTTGGCAAACCAGCGTATCGGCGCAATTGGCGACAAGCGCATCACCGCCAAAATCGTGCCCCAGATAATGCCAAACACCACGGCAATCGCGGTGATCTTGAAGGTAATGATCAACCCGTTCCACAAGTAAGGCAGGCTGGGAACAATTGAACTCCAGTCAAACTCGTACATTATTTGCCTCCCATATTGCCAGGCAGGCGAATTTTGCGTTCTACCACACTCATAATCAGCATGATGACCAGGTTAATGCCGACGTACGCCAGAGTGATGGCGGTAAAGGATTCATAGGCATGCGCGGAGTAATCCAGCAGCTTGCCGGCCTGCGCCGCCATATCCACCAGTCCGATGGTTGAGGCGATCGCCGAGTTCTTCACCAGATTAAGCATTTCCGACGTCATCGGCGGCACAATCACGCGATAGGCATTCGGCAGCAGCACATAGCGATAGGTTTGCGGCAGCGTCAGGCCCATCGCCAGGCCGGCATTTTTCTGACCGCGTGGCAGCGACTGAATCGCCGCGCGTACCTGTTCACAGACGCGCGCAGCGGTGAACAAGCCAAGGCAAATTGTTGAGGAGACAAAGAACTGGATGTTGGGATCCAGCTCCGATTTAAACCACATGCCCAGCTTTTCGCCCACCAGTTCTGGCGCTACCAGATACCAGAAGAAGAACTGCACAATCAGCGGGATATTACGGAATAGCTCCACGTAGCAGGTGCCAATCGCCGCCAGCAGGCGGTTGGGCACGGTACGCAGAATGCCAAATAAGGAACCTACCAGGAAGGCGATAATCCAGGCGCAGCAGGACACCGCAATGGTGACCTGAAAACCGGACCACAGCCAGCCGAGGTAAGTCGTATTGCCGAACGGGGCCTGTTCAAGAAAAATGCCCCAGTTCCAATCGATACCCATAACGAGCTCCGGTAAAAAAAGGGTAGCGAGGCTACCCATAAGATTGTTGAGCGGTGTCTTGCATCCTGCTTCAGGGGAACGGCCTGTTACAGTCTGTCTGTCCGCACCGCATGTTCAGCAATCGAGAGGGCAGCGGGGCTGCCCTTGTTGTCGTTGTTAATTCAGAGTGCTTTGTCGTTCGGTGCTTTGAACAGGGCCTGCATATCGCTTGAGAGTTCGAAGTTCAGGTTCAGATTCTTCGGTGGAATCGGTTTTTTGAACCAGGTTTCAAACCATTTTGAGGCTTCGCCAGAGGTTTGCGCTTTAGCAATGGTTTCATCCATCAGCTGTTTGAACTGTGGATCCTGATTACGCAGCATGCAGCCGTAAGCTTCTTTCGACTGCGGTGTACCCACGATGTCCCAGTTGTCTGGCTTCTTGGCTTTGGCACGTTCACCTGCCAGCAGCGCGTCATCCATCATGAAGGCCACAGCACGACCGGTTTCCAGCGTACGGAAAGAATCGCCATGGTCTTTCGCGCTGATGATGCGCATATCCATTTTTTGCTCGTCGTTCAGTTTGTGCAGCAGAACTTCTGAAGTGGTACCGGAGGTCACGACAACGGTTTTACCCTTCAGATCAGGGAAATCTTTGATGTCGCCGCCTTTTTTCACCAGCAGACGCGTACCGATGATGAACACGGTGTCAGAGAATGCCGCTTGCTTCTGACGCTCCAGGTTGTTGGTGGTAGAACCGCACTCAAAATCGTAAGTTCCGTTCTGCAACAGAGGAATACGGTTCTGCGAAGTAATCGGCAGCATTTTGATCTGCAAATCAGGCTTATTCAGTTTGGCTTTAATAGCCGCGATGATGGCGTTTGAATAATCCTGTGAATAGCCAACCACTTTTTGCTGGTTGTCATAGTAAGAAAAGGGAACTGATGATTCACGATGCCCAACGACGATCACGCCGCTATCATTGATTTTTTTCAGGGTACCGGTGAGATCTTCCGCTTGGGCCGCTCCCGCTGCTGCTCCCAACAGCAAAAGAGATAATGCCACTTTGCGTATCTGCATGTTCCAACTCCTTCGTATGGATGTCGCGCAGAACATAAACTGCGCAGATTGTGATGTTGTGTGTATTTCGTGCTGCTTTTTTTGTTATCCCATAGCGCAACCGCACGCAGGATAGTGATTAACATAGCGAATTGTTAACGCAATGAAACAAAAAAGTTTCTTTTTTGCGAGCCGCTCCGCACCAATAAAAGGCAAAAACTCCCCGATGCGCTAATAGAGTGCGCATCATTGCCATAAATTAGTGCGTAAAGGTTGCACTACGCTGACAAAAGCCGATGTTTACGAAAATCACTGAAATAAATAGCAATGATCGTGCCAGCACGATGAAGAAGTGTAAAAAGCCAGCAGAGAATCGGGGAAAGCACCACGGAAGGAAGAGAAAACAGCGCATAAAAAAGGCGAAGTATTCACTTCGCCTGTTTGCATAGCTGCCTGAACTAATGGCGACGGCGCAGAATGGCCACCACGATGCTAATCAACGTCACTAGCCACACTGGCCAGATGCCCGCTTTCGCATACGGCGTTTCACCCGTGGTTGGCGTGACTTTGGCTTCCAGCACATCGCGTGTGAACTGCGGCAGCTCCTTCTCCACTTCACCGTTGGCATTCACTACCGCTGTGACACCGTTATTGGTGGAGCGCAGTAACGGACGTCCCAGCTCCAGCGCACGCATGCGCGCCATCTGGAAATGCTGCCACGGTCCGATGGAGTGACCGAACCAGGCATCGTTGGAGACGGTCAGCAGGAAGTTGGTATCGGGACGGAAGTTGGCGCGCACTTGTTCGCCCAGCACGATCTCATAGCAGATAGCGCTGGTCAGGTGATAACCCGCTACTTTCAGCTGCGGCTGGACATAGGCGCCACGGCTGAAGGAGGACATCGGCAAATCGAAGAACGGCGCCAGCGGACGCAGCAACGCTTCCAGCGGCACAAACTCACCAAATGGCACCAGATGATTCTTCTGATAGCGGTTCTGGCTTTGATAGCTGTAAGGCTGCTCGCCACCCAGCACAATCACCGAGTTGTAGTCGTGATAGCGATTATCGCCTTCCACGCGAGAATCCACGATACCGGTAATCAATGAGCTGCCGCGCGCGCGCAGGTCAGCATCCAGCGCCCGCAGGAACGGCTGCTGGTTGCTTTCCAGATCGGTAATCGCTGATTCGGGCCAGATGATGATCGGCGCTTTGCCGATAAACGGCTGGCTGTAGGAAGTGTAAACGCGCAGCGTGTTCAGCAGTTGCTGCGGATCCCACTTCATCGACTGCGGAATATTGCCTTGCACCATCGCAACATCAACGCTGTGTTCCGGCAGCGGCTGATACCACTGCAACATGCGCAGCGGCCACGGCAGTAACAGCAGGAGCGCGGCGGCAATCAAGCTTTTAACGGTACGATGATGCAGCGCGTGCACCAGCAAGCCTGCGATCACCATCAACAGGAAGGTAATGGTTTCAACACCGGCCAGCGGCGCAAGGCCTTTTAGCGGACCGTCAATCTGGCTGTAGCCAAACTGCAGCCACGGAAAGCCGGTGAGCACCCAGCCGCGCAGGAATTCGCTAATCTGCCACAGCGCGGGTGCCGCTAAAGCCAAACGCCAGATTGTGGCGCGCGGCCAGAAACGGTTGAGCAGGGTGGCAAACAGCAACGGATAGAGCGACAGATAAGCCGCCAGCAGAATCACCAGGAAGATGTTCACCGGGCCGGGCATGCCGCCAAAGGTGGCGATGCTGACGTAAACCCAATTGATGCCGCTGCCAAACAGCCCAAAGCCCCAAACGAAGCCGATCGCCGCTGCCTGCGCAGTGCGACGTTCCAGCAGCAGCAGTTGCAGACCAAACAGCGAAATTAACGCCGCAGGCCAGAAATCGTAGGGGGAAAAGGAAAGGGTGCCAATGGCACCCGTAATTAACGCCAGCAGCAGGCGAACCCGCTGCTGCGAGTAAAGAGAGGCTAAAGCCATAAAGTTATTCGTCTTCCAGTTGCGGTTGTGGTGAGTCTTCCGGAATTTTTACATGCACCTGGATGATACGGCGGCTGTCAGCCATGGCGACTTTGAACTGATAGCCATCAATGACAATACTTTCGCCGCGAGCGGGAAGGTGGCCGAATCCCTGCATGACCAATCCGCCAATGGTATCGACTTCGTCATCGCTGAAATCGGTGCCAAAGACCTCATTAAAATCTTCAATTTGCGTTAAGGCGCGCATGGTATAGGTGTAACGATTGAGCTGACGGATATCACGATCTTCTTCATCGTCATACTCATCTTCAATTTCGCCAACAATCAGCTCAAGAATATCTTCAATAGTCACCAGACCCGAGACGCCACCAAATTCATCAATGACAATCGCCATGTGATAACGCTGTGAGCGGAACTCCTTCAGCATGCGATCGACGCGCTTGCTTTCAGGTACCACTACAGCGGTGCGCAGCACTTTTTCGATGCTGAACGGCTCAGACGCGCTGGCCATAAACGGCAGCAGGTCTTTGGCCATCAAAATGCCTTCAACGTGATCTTTGTCTTCGCTGATCACCGGGAAGCGTGAGTGCGCGGATTCAATAATCACCGCAAGGCACTCTTCCAGAGTCTGGTTGCGTTTCAGGGTGATCATTTGCGAGCGGGGGATCATGATGTCGCGCACGCGCTGTTCGGCAATGTCCAGCACCCCTTCGAGCATGTCGCGGGTGTCCTGATCAATCAGTTCTTTTTGCTCAGAATCGCGGATTAACCCCAGCAGTTCATCACGGTTTTTGGGTTCACCGTGAAACAGTTGGTTGATTAACAGGGAGAAAAATCCCTTTTTACTACTGGGTGCGTCGCTGTTTTGAGAATGGTCGTCGCTCATGGCGTTTTTATTTAGTTCTCTCTAATGAGGGATTGGGGCTGCTGGCATCCGCGCCAGCAGCGCAATAACCTGAACCAGCGGCTCAGGCGTCTTCTTTCTCCGAAATGTACGGATCAGGATAACCAAGAGCAAGCATTATCTCGGTCTCCAGCGCCTCCATCTCCTCGGCTTCTTCATCTTCGATATGGTCGTAACCCAGCAGATGCAGCGTACCGTGCACCACCATATGCGCCCAGTGGGCTTCAACGGTTTTGCCTTGTTCAGCAGCCTCTTGCTCAACAACCTGACGGCAAATAATCAGATCGCCAAGCAACGGCAGTTCAATTCCCGGCGGTGCTTCAAACGGGAATGACAGCACGTTGGTCGGCTTATCTTTGCCGCGATAAGTCAGATTAAGCTCATTACTCTCGGCTTCATCCACCAGACGTATTGTGACTTCGCTTTCCGGTTGAAACGGCGTTACCGCCGCTTCCAGCCAACGTTGAAAATCACTCTCCGCCGGCAGATGGTTTTCATCGGCGCAGGCCAGTTGTAAATCAAGAATCACCGCGCTCATGAACGCTCCTGCGGGCTGGTTTGGCTGGCAAGCTGAGCCGCGATAGCTTCGCGTTTGCGCTCTTCTGCCTGTTGATCACGGCGTTTCTGGTCGGCGGTTTCCCAGGCTTCATAAGCATTCACGATGCGTGCGACAACCGGATGACGCACCACGTCTTCGCTGTGGAAAAAGTTAAAGCTAATCTCATCGACTTCTGCCAGCACTTCAATGGCGTGGCGCAGGCCGGATTTGGTGCTGCGCGGCAAGTCAATCTGCGTGATGTCGCCGGTAATGACCGCTTTCGAATTGAAGCCGATACGCGTCAGGAACATTTTCATCTGTTCGATGGTGGTGTTCTGGCTCTCATCGAGAATCACAAAGGCGTCGTTCAGCGTGCGTCCGCGCATGTAGGCCAGCGGAGCCACTTCAATCACGTTGCGCTCAATCAGTTTCTCTACGCGCTCAAAGCCGAGCATTTCGAACAGCGCGTCGTACAGCGGGCGCAGATAGGGATCGACCTTTTGGCTGAGATCGCCGGGCAGGAAGCCGAGTTTCTCACCAGCTTCAACCGCCGGACGCGTCAGCAGAATACGGCGAATCTCCTGACGCTCCAGCGCATCCACTGCGGCAGCGACCGCCAGATAGGTTTTACCGGTACCGGCCGGGCCGATACCAAAGGTAATGTCGTGGGAGAAGATATTGGCGATGTATTGCGCCTGGTTAGGCGTACGCGGTTTGATGACGCCACGCTTGGTTTTGATGTTCACCGCTTTGCCGAATTCCGGCACGCTCTCAGCGCTCTGTTCCAGAACGCCGCTCTCTTTGATTGCCAGGTGAATCTGGTCCGGTTCGATATCTTTGATCTGACCGCGCATTGGGGCGGTATCAACATACAGCGTGCGCAGGATATTGACGGCAGCGTCCACACACAGCGAGCGGCCAGTGAGCGTGAACTGGTTGTCGCGGCGTTTGATTTCAAGGCCCAAACGGCGCTCCAGCTGTTTCACATTGTCATCCATCGGACCGCACAAGCTCATCAGTCGTTGGTTATCTGCCGGTTCAAGGGCGATTTCACGCGTTTCGATATTCAAATGAATCCTTAAGGTCACTCAGGGCCAGTTGAAAAGGTGTGCCGGATGCCGAAGAGCAATCTCTCCACATCTTTATGAAATTATTTATGGCGCTGCGCAGTGGCGCAAGCTTCAGAGTCGATATTTGGGCAGCACTTGTGGAAAGCAAGGGCCTGGGGATGAAACAGGCGACAGCGCTTTGTGCGCTGTCGCTCAACGTTCGAGGTTTCAAGGCTGGAACAGTCCGACGCCGATGTCGTTCTCTTTGCGAGTACGCGCAATCACTGACGCCGGGCTTTCGGCCACACGGAGCGCCATTTGATCTTCGGTGCGCACCAGCACGCCGCGCAGTGAGCTGGCATAGACATCAACAATTTCGACATCAACAAACTTCCCGATCATTTCAACCGGCGCTTCGAAGTTCACCACGCGGTTATTATCGGTGCGGCCGGTCAGTTCCATCACATTCTTACGCGAAATGCCTTCCACCAGCACGCGCTGCGTGGTGCCCAGCATGCGGCGGCTCCACGCCATCACCTGCTGATTGATGCGGTCCTGCAGGATGAAAAGACGCTGCTTTTTCTCCTCTTCTGTCACATCGTCGGGCAGATCGGCCGCCGGCGTGCCTGGGCGCATGGAGTAGATAAAGCTGAAGCTGACATCGAAATTCACTTCACCGACCAGCTTCATGGTCTGCTCAAAATCCTGCTGCGTTTCGCCGGGGAAACCGATGATGAAATCAGAGCTCAGCTGGATATCCGGACGTGCGGCTTTCAGCTTGCGGATAATCGCTTTGTACTCGAGTGCAGTGTGCGCGCGCTTCATCAGCGTCAGGATGCGATCTGATCCGCTCTGAACCGGCAGATGCAGGAAGCTCGCCAGCTCGGGCGTATCGCGGTAAACCTCGATGATGTCATCGGTAAATTCAATAGGATGGCTGGTGGTGAAGCGAATACGGTCAATGCCGTCGATCGCCGCCACTAAGCGCAGCAACTCAGCAAAGGTGCAGATATCGCCATCAAAGGTGGCGCCGCGATAGGCGTTGACGTTCTGGCCCAACAGGTTGACTTCACGTACGCCCTGAGCGGCAAGCTGGGCGATTTCCAGCAGAATATCGTCGCTCGGACGGCTGACTTCCTCGCCGCGCGTGTAAGGCACCACGCAGAAAGTACAATATTTGTTGCAGCCTTCCATGATCGACACAAAGGCGGTTGGGCCATCGGCGCGCGGTTCTGGCAGGCGATCAAACTTCTCAATTTCAGGGAAGCTGATGTCAACAACCGGGCTTTTACTGCCGCGCACGGTGTTAATCATCTCCGGCAGACGATGTAAGGTCTGCGGGCCAAAGACGATATCGACGTAACTGGCGCGTTGGCGCAGACGTTCACCTTCTTGTGAGGCCACGCAGCCACCCACGCCGATGATCACATCGGGATTGCTCGCTTTCAGCTTTTTCCAACGGCCTAACAGAGCAAAAACCTTCTCCTGCGCCTTTTCACGGATGGAGCAGGTGTTGAGCAGCAGAACGTCCGCCTCTTCAGCTTCCTCGGTAAGGGTGTAGCCGTGCGTGCTGTTCAGCAGATCGGCCATCTTCGATGAATCGTATTCATTCATCTGACAGCCCCAGGTTTTGATGTGCAGTTTTTTGGTCATCGAACTAGCCATTGATTCAAGCGAAGTGCAGGGCGCGTATTGTAATGCTTCGACGCTGTTGTTACCAGGCTTCACGCATCTGCATCGCATCGCGCTGCTAATTTCCGGTACACTTTAGCTATCAACGTGATGCTGGAAGGTTTCACGGCAAAAAGAAGGATTAGAGTCGATGCAGGATTCACATTTTGATGTGGTGATCGTGGGCGGTGGCATGGTTGGTGCGGCGCTGGCGTGTGGCCTGGCGCAGCAGCAGTTTCGCGTAGCGGTCATTGAACGGGCGGAACCGGCAAGCTTTGATGCCGGCAGCGAGCCAGATGTGCGTATCTCCGCCATTGGTGCGTCGTCGGTGGCGCTGCTGCAGCAACTGGATGTCTGGCAGCGTGTGCAGGCGATGCGCTGTGCGCCCTATCGCCAGCTGGAGACCTGGGAGTGGCAAAACGCGCATGTGAAGTTTGATGCGGCGTCGCTTGGGCTGCCCGAGCTGGGATTCATGGTGGAAAACAGCGTGTTGCAGCGTGCGCTGTGGGAAAAAATGCAGCAAGAGGGCATCACGCTGATCTGCCCGGCGAGTTTACAGAGTTTGCAGTCGCATCGCGCTGGTTGGCAGGTGCAACTCGATAACGGACAAACGCTGGATGCGCGTTTAGTGGTCGGCGCAGATGGTGCTAATTCGCGTGTGCGTCAGTTAGCGGGCATTGGCGTACGTGGCTGGAATTATGCGCAATCCTGCATGCTAATCAGTGTAGAGTGCGAGCAGGATGCAGGCGACTCCACCTGGCAGCAGTTTACGCCGCAAGGGCCGCGCGCTTTCCTGCCGCTGTTTGCTCGTCGCGCTTCGCTGGTGTGGTACGACGCGCCTGCGCGCATCCGTCAGCTGCAAAGTTTGCCGCTCCAGCATCTGGAGAAAGAGATTTATGCTCACTTCCCGGCACGCGTTGGGCGTATTCGGGTGAAAACCGCGGCCTCTTTCCCGCTGGTGCGACGTCATGCCACTCGGTATGTGATGCCGGGATTGGCGCTGGTGGGTGATGCGGCGCACACCATCAATCCGCTGGCCGGGCAGGGCGTTAATTTGGGCTATCGGGATGTGGATGCGTTGATCACTACGCTGGTCGAGGCGCGCAACCAGGCTGAGCTCTGGTCATCGGACGCTGTGCTGCAGCGTTATCATCGTCAGCGTTACAAAGATAATTTACTGATGCAGGGCGGGATGGATCTGTTCTACTTCGCGTTTAGCAATAAACTGCCGCCGCTGCGCTTTGCCCGAAACCTGGCGCTGATTGCGGCGGAGAATGCCGGAGCGTTGAAACGCAAGGTGCTGCGTTACGCATTAGGTTTGTGATTGTAGGGAGCGCATTTACGCGCTCCTGGTTAAAAGTGTGCTCACCACTTTGCCAAACGCAGAAAACAATAAAGCCCGCATAAGCGGGCTTTATTGTGCAATTTGGCTGGGGTGCAGGGATTCGAACCCCGGAATGCTGGTATCAGAAACCAGTGCCTTACCGCTTGGCGACACCCCAATAGGTGTTTTATCAAATTGTCTTTTTATGGCTGGGGTGCAGGGATTCGAACCCCGGAATGCTGGTATCAGAAACCAGAGCCTTACCGCTTGGCGACACCCCAATAATTTGGTGGCTACGACGGGATTTGAACCTGTGACCCCATCATTATGAGTGATGTGCTCTAACCAGCTGAGCTACGTAGCCTTTGTACTGCTTACTGCGTCCGACGATGGCTGGGATACCTGGATTCGAACCAGGGAATGCCGGTATCAAAAACCGGTGCCTTACCGCTTGGCGATATCCCATTCGTCGACTTTGTATCCACAACATAATCCGGATTGGCTGGGGTACCAGGATTCGAACCTGGGAATGCTGGTATCAAAAACCAGTGCCTTACCGCTTGGCGATACCCCATCCGGCTGCCGAAGACTGAAATGGTGCGGGAGGCGAGACTTGAACTCGCACACCTTGCGGCGCTAGAACCTAAATCTAGTGCGTCTACCAATTTCGCCACTCCCGCAAAAAGATGGTGGCTACGACGGGATTTGAACCTGTGACCCCATCATTATGAGTGATGTGCTCTAACCAGCTGAGCTACGTAGCCATCTTTTTCGCGTAACCTTCATCGGCGTTGCGGGGCGCATTATGCGTATTGAGTCTTGTAGCGTCAACAATTTTTTTGCCGTTTTTCGCCTTAAAACGCCTGTTTGTCTGGCTTGTAACCAGGCTGGTGATTTATTCGGCTAATTTCACAGGCTGTACGATAAATTGCATAAAAAAGGGGCTCGAATGAGCCCCATATCTTGTTGAGTAAAAACCTTATTTATACGCGGACTGATGCACACCTACGGCGCGACCAGAAGGGTCATCCATGGATTTAAAGGCTTCATCCCACTCGATCGCTTTAGCCGAAGAACAGGCCACCGATGGACCGCCTGGCACACACTCTGCGGCGCTGGCGATCGGGAACAATTCCTCAAAGATCTCGCGATACAGATACGCTTCTTTCGAGTTCGGCGTGTTGTACGGGAAGCGGAAGTGCGCAGTCGACAGCTGTTGGTCGGTGATTTGCTTCGCCGCCACTTCTTTCAGCGTATCGATCCAGCTGTAGCCAACGCCGTCAGAGAACTGCTCTTTCTGACGCCACGCCACGCTCTCCGGCAGGTAAGAAGAGAAGCATTCGCGCAGGATATGTTTTTCCATCTTGCCGTTGCTGCCGCACAGTTTGTCTGCCGGGTTGATGCGCATCGCCACGTCGAGGAATTTCTTGTCGAGGAACGGTACACGCGCTTCCACGCCCCAGGCGGACATCGCTTTGTTGGCGCGAGCACAGTCAAACATGTGCAGAGCCAGCAGTTTACGCACGTTCTCTTCGTGGAATTCTTTGGCGTTAGGCGCCTTATGGAAATAGAGGTAGCCGCCAAAGACTTCATCCGCACCTTCACCGGACAACACCATTTTGATGCCCATCGCTTTGATCTTACGCGACATTAAATACATCGGCGTAGAGGCGCGAATGGTGGTCACATCATAAGTTTCGATGTGGTAAATCACGTCACGGATCGCATCCAGGCCTTCCTGCACGGTGAAATGGATTTCGTGGTGCACGGTGCCAAGGTGTTCTGCGACTGATTTCGCTGCTTTCAGGTCTGGAGAACCTTCCAGGCCAACCGCGAAGGAGTGCAGTTGCGGCCACCACGCATCGCTCTTATCCGCATCTTCTACGCGTTTAGCAGCAAAGCGTTTGGTCACGGCAGATATGATGGATGAGTCCAGGCCGCCAGACAGCAGCACGCCGTAAGGCACGTCAGACATCAGGTGACTTTTTACTGACTCTTCCAGCGCATGTTTCAGCTCGGCGGCATCCGTGGTGTTGTGCTCAACGGCGGAATATTCCATCCAGTCACGCTGCCAGTAACGACGGATTTCACCATCAGCGCTCGACATGTAGCTTCCCGGCGGGAACTCTTTGATGCTGCGGCACACCGGCACCAGCGCTTTCATCTCGGAAGCGACATACAGGTTGCCGTGCTCGTCGTTGCCCATATACAGCGGGATAATGCCGATATGGTCGCGACCAATCAGATATTGTTGCTTCACGCTGTCCCACAGGATGAAGGCGAACATGCCTTGCAGTTCGTCGAGGAAATCGACGCCTTTTTCCTGATACAGCGCGAGGATCACTTCACAGTCAGAACCGGTCTGGAAAGCGTAACGATCGCTCAACTCAGCACGCAGCGCCTGATGGTTGTAAATTTCGCCGTTAACAGCCAGTACGTGGGTGTGGTCAGCGTTATACAGCGGCTGCGCGCCGTTGTTAACGTCAACAATCGACAGACGCTCATGCACCAGAATGGCTTTATCATCCGCATAAACACCTGACCAATCCGGGCCGCGGTGACGCATCAGACGAGAAGATTCCAGCGCTTTCTTGCGCAGCTCAATAGGATCGCTTTTCAGATCCAGCACACCAAAAATTGAACACATAACTGACTCCTGATCTCACCTTGTGGCGAAGTTATTTCTACGTTTGTCCGGCAGCCTTGACTGCGTGATGTATAAGAAAATGCGCTAAATGGTGGTGTTAGTGCAAGCAAAATTGCGATTCTTTGATAAAAAGAATGTTGATGAGCAACTAATAATGAATATTATTCAATTAATGCGTGTTTATTTTAGATGCTATCTAATGAAACTGCATTATCGTTCGTTTTGTAAGCATGTTGCGAGCGGCAAAGAAAGGCTTAACTACAGAAAAAACAAAAGCCCTGCATAAGCAGGGCTATAAGAAGAGGTGATGGTTGGAATCAGAACAGGTCGATATCGGCGACCGATGGATAGATCCAATCCGGGCGGAAAGGCATCGCATCAATATCACTCAGCGTGGATACGCCAGACAGCACCAGAATAGTTTCCAGACCCGCCTGGAAGCCCGCCAGAATGTCTGTGCGCAGGTTATCGCCGACAATGACCGTCTCTTCCGAATGCGCATGCATTTTGTTTAACGCTGCACGCATGATGTACGGGCTCGGCTTGCCGACATAAAACGGTTTACGGCCGGAGATGGTTTCGATACCGGCGCAGAGCGCACCGCAGGCCGGAACAAAGCCGCGCGCGTGGGTATCAGGATTGGTGGCGATAAAACGGGCACCATTGGCAACAAAGAAAGCGGCTTTATGCATCATCTCCCAGTTGAAGGAGCGCGTTTCACCGACGATAACGAAATCTGGATTAACGTCGGTGATGGTGAAGCCAGCTTTATACAGCTCATGAATCAGCGCACCTTCGCCAATTACGTAGGCTTTTTTCCCTTCCTGACGGCGCAGGAAATCGGCGGTGGCCATCGCTGAGGTGTAAAACACCGAATCCGGTACGTCAATGCCGGCGTTGGCAAAGCGGTTCGCCAGATCCAGCGCGGTTTGCGAAGGATAGTTGGTCAACACTACCAACGGCATATCCTTCGCCAGAATGCGCTGCAGAAATTCTTTCGCACCGGGAACGGCGGTATTGTCATGCATCAACACGCCGTCGATGTCACAGATTACGCTTTTAATCGTCATAGATTGCATCCGGTCGGGCCTGCTTAACAGCAGGCTGGTGATTACTCTTCCAGCAGATGTTGCAGCAAAATGCCATTCAGCATAGCGCGTTTTGCCAGCGCAAAAGCGCCAATCGCCGAGCGATGATCGAGTTCGGAACGCACCACCGGCAGATTTTTACGAAAGGCAGGCAGCGTCTGCGTATTGATACACCCTTCAATAGCAGGAAACAGTACTTTATCGGCTTCAGTGATTTCACCGGCCAACACCACTTTTTGCGGATTGAACAGGTTGATGGCGATAGCAATCGCCTTGCCTAAATAGCGGCCGACATGTTCAATCACTTCGCACGCCAGCGCGTCGCCATGATTAGCGGCGCGGCAAATCTGCGGCATCAGGCAATCATTCAACGTTAATGAACTGGGATAGCCTTGATTCAGCAAGTGACGCACGCGGTTTTCAATCGCGCCGTTAGCCGCAATGGTTTCCAGGCAGCCAAAGTTGCCGCAGTGACAACGTTCACCCAGCGGATCAACCTGAATATGGCCAATCTCGCCCACGTTGCCGTTACTGCCGAGGAAAATGTGACCGTTGGCGATGATTCCGGCACCGGTGCCGCGATGCAAACGCACCAGAATGGAGTCTGCGCAATCGCGACTTGCACCGAAGTAGTGCTCGGCCAGCGCCAGGCTACGGATGTCATGACCAACAAAGCTGGTGACGTTGAAGCGTTTTTTCAGGCTGGAAACCAGCGGCCAATGACTTACCGCGATGTGCGGCATGTAGCGAATGATGCCGTTAATGGGATCGACCAATCCGGGCAGAATCACCGAGATAGCAATCAGTTCATGAATCTTACGCTGATGCGCGGCCATAAAGGCGCTGATGGCATTGAACAGCGCGTTCTCCAGCGTTTCCTGCGTGCGCTCGGGCAGCGGATAATCTTCCTGCGCCAGCGATTTTCCGCTCAGATCAAACAGCGTCAACGTCGCGTCATTACGCCCTAAGCGCACGCCGATAGTATGAAAATGACGGGTTTCAGTAATGATGGAGATCGCGCGACGCCCACCGGTGGAGGCTTGTTGCTCCACCTCTTTGATGAGGCCGCGCTCAATGAGCTGGCGGGTAATTTTGGTGACACTGGCGGGCGCAAGCTGACTGTGTTCGGCAATTTGAATGCGCGAAATTGGCCCCTGCTGATCGATTAGCCGATAAACGGCTGCACTATTGAGTTGTTTAACAAGATCAACATTTCCTATTTGAGACTGGCCGCCAGTGGTCATTCAATGCTTACTCGCTGAGGACGTTGTCTCCGTTGACGAACGTCTTAGTGATTTGATAATCGCGGGTAAAGACAGTCAGGTTGGCGACTTTTCCTGCTTCGACCGTGCCTAACTGCTTCTCCACACCCATCGCCTGCGCTGGATAGAGCGTCGCCATACGCAGCGCTTCATCAAGAGCGATACCGCAATGTTCAACGCTGTTCTGCACCGCTTCAATCATGGTCAAGGCAGAACCGCTGAGCGTACCGTTCTCGTCAACGCACAGGCCATCGCGATAGTATATTGTTTTGCCTGCAAAAATAAATTGATCAATCGATGCGCCCGCCGGTGCTGTGGCATCCGTCACTAACACCAGCTTGTCGCCTTTAATGCGTTTTGCATTGCGCACATTAGCGTAATGGACATGTAAACCATCCGCAATGATGCCGCAGTATACATCAGGCGAATCAAACAGCGCACCGATCAGACCTGGCTCACGTCCAGCGAAGGTTGGCATGGCATTGTAGAGATGCGTAGCAAAGCTGACGCCCGCGCTGAAGCCAATTTTTGCTTCTTCATAGGTCGCGTTGGAGTGACCCGCTGACACGATGATGCCGGCATCACGCAGCTGACGAATCACCTCGCTGCCCGTATTTTCAGGTGCCAGCGTGACTTTAGTGATGACGTCGGCATTGGCGCAGAGGAAATCCACCAGCTCGGCATCCGGCAGGCGAATCAATTCAGGATTGTGCGTGCCTTTCTTGGCTTTATTCAGCCACGGACCTTCCAGATGCAGGCCGATAGCCTGATTCTGATGCTTCTCCAGATAGGCGCGCATGGTTTCGACGGCGCGTTTCATCAGCGCATCAGTGCTGGTAATCAGTGTTGGCAAATAGCTGGTGCAGCCTGATTTCTCGTTGGCGCGCTGCATGATCTCCAGCGTTTCAACGCTTAACGCATTGATGTCATCATTGAACTGCACGCCGCCGCAGCCGTTAAGCTGCAAATCAATAAAACCAGGAGCGATAAACGCACCAGCCACATCCTGCTGTGCAATTGCCGCGTCTAAGGCATCACGCAGACACACGCGCTCAATCAGGCCATCCGCAATCACAACTGCATGATTGTCCAGAATTTCATGACCGGTAAAAATCCGGCCGTTCACTAATGCGTACATCGTTTCTCTCTCCCGGCTAAGCCTGCTGCCTGAAAGCAGCAGGTTTTGTTACAACGTGTTTTCACACACCTTTCATATTTTCCGCTTCCATTTCGCGGAAATATTTCACGGTTTTTACTTTCAGTTCCATGGTGGCTGGTTCGTCACAGACCACGACAGATTTGGCATGCAGCTGCAGGCAGCTGATGGTCCACATGTGGTTGACGTTACCTTCAACTGCAGCCTGCAGCGCTTGCGCTTTAAGATGGCCGGTAACCAGAATCATCACTTCTTCTGCATCCAGCAGCGTACCGACACCAACCGTCAGGGCGTATTTCGGCACCTGATCCACATCACCGTTAAAGAAACGTGAGTTTGCAATGCGCGTATCGTGCGTCAGGGTTTTGATGCGGGTACGTGAGGAGAGGGAGGAAGCCGGTTCGTTGAATGCAATGTGACCGTCGTTGCCCACGCCGCCCATAAACAGGTTAATTTTGCCATAAACGCGGATCTTCTCTTCGTATTGGCGACATTCTGCGTCAATATCTTCGGCATTGCCATTCAGAAGATTGATATTTTGCTCTTGAATATCAACATGATCGAAAAAGTTACGGTACATGAAGCTGTGGTAACTTTCCGGATGCTCTTTTGGCAGGCCAACGTACTCATCCATGTTGAAGGTGACAACGTGCTTGAAACTAACCTGGCCCGCTTTGTGCATATCGATCAGGTGCTTGTAAGCTTCCAGTGGTGTTCCACCGGTTGGCAGACCCAGCACGAAGGGACGTTCTGCGCTAGGCTTAAACGCATTAATGCGGTTAACAATGTGGCGTGCAGCCCATTTACCCACTTGGGTCGGTGTGGCCAAAGGGATCAGTCTCATGTCTTCACCTCAATTAAGATTGGAAATGTGGAGTTGCCGTTTCTCTGACAGTTTTCTGACTTTAAGCGTAATGCGTTTAAGCGTAGCCATCTGGGAAAAGTGCGACTCGATATTTTTCATCATAAAATAAGTTTGTGGTGCTGGCTAGCATTTCGCATTATCAAACCACCATTTTGGTGATTAAAGTCACAGTTGCAGTGGTTTTAATTTGCGAGGCGAATTAATTTATCTTTACACTGCGCCTCGTGGTGAAAAGTGTCATCAAGGTAACGGGCGACGGGATAATAAAATCAACCTGCGCCACGGCAAAACGCCAGTCTCATAGGGGGAGAATAAGGTGAGTATTCTAGGATATCTGCAAAAGGTCGGCCGCGCGCTTATGGTGCCGGTAGCGACTCTGCCGGCAGCGGCAATCTTGATGGGCGTTGGATACTGGATCGATCCAGATAGCTGGGGCGCAGGCAATGCGCTGGCAGCACTGTTGATCAAATCCGGTTCGGCAATCATCGACAATATGTCCGTGCTGTTTGCCATTGGTGTGGCATACGGTATGTCAAAAGATAAAGACGGCGCTGCAGCGTTAACCGGTTTTGTCGGCTTTCTTGTTGTGACCACACTCTGTTCTCCGGCAGCGGTGGCAATGATTCAGAAGATGCCGGTGGAGCAAGTTCCCGCTGCCTTCGGTAAAATTAATAACCAGTTTGTTGGTATCCTGGTGGGTATTCTCTCTGCTGAGGTTTATAACCGCTTCAGCCATGTTGAGTTGCCAAAAGCGCTGTCATTCTTCAGCGGTCGCCGTCTGGTGCCGATTCTTGTCTCCTTCCTGATGATTGTCGTCGCCTTCGTGCTGATGTATATCTGGCCGATCATTTTCGGTGGGCTGGTGAGCTTTGGTGAGCATATCCAGAAAATGGGCTCAATCGGTGCGGGCGTCTACGCCTTCTTTAACCGTCTGCTGATTCCTGTTGGTCTGCATCACGCATTGAACTCCGTATTCTGGTTCGATGTTGCCGGTATCAACGATATTCCTAAATTCCTCGGCGGCGCGCAGTCTATCGCTGAAGGTACAGGTATCCCAGGCATCACCGGTCGTTACCAGGCGGGTTTCTTCCCAATCATGATGTTCGGTCTTCCAGGTGCAGCGCTGGCAATTTACCACTGCGCACGCCCGGAAAACCGCGCCAAAGTCGGCGGTATCATGCTGGCAGCGGCCTTTGCCGCCTTCTTTACAGGTATCACCGAACCGCTGGAGTTCTCCTTCATGTTCGTGGCGCCGGTGCTGTATGTGATTCACGCGGCACTGACCGGTCTTTCTGTGTTCATCGCCGCGAGCATGCAGTGGATTGCCGGTTTCGGCTTCAGTGCGGGTCTGGTGGATATGGTGCTGTCAACGCGTAACCCGCTGGCAGTGCACTGGTGGATGCTGATCCCACAAGGTCTGGTGTTCTTCGTTATCTACTACGCGGTGTTCCGCTTCACCATCCAGAAATTCAATCTGATGACACCTGGCCGCGAACTCTCTGCGGGCGATGAAACCGATGGTTATGACGTAAATGTCGATAACAGCGGCAACGGTGAAAGCCAAACTGAATCTCTGGCGCGTCGTTACATTGCGGCGGTAGGTGGCTCAGAAAACCTGACCAACATCGATGCCTGTATCACACGTCTACGTCTGAACGTTAAAGATTCCGCGCAGGTTAATGAAGGTGTCGCTAAACGTCTCGGTGCTTCAGGTGTGATTCGTCTGAACAAGCAGAGCGTACAGGTTATCGTCGGTACGCAGGCGGAAAGCATTGCAACAGCAATGAAAACCGTACTGAGCAAAGGTCCAGTTGCGGCATCTGCCGCGGCGTCAACGGCTGCTCCTGCAGCTGCAGTAAAACCGCAGGCGGTGCTGAACAGCGAAAAAGCCGTGATTGCTACGCTGCTGGCGCCAGTAACCGGTGACATCGTTGCGCTGGAAAATGTGCCTGACGAAGCATTCGCCAGCAAGGCAGTCGGTGATGGTCTGGCCATCAAGCCAACCGGCAAAACCGTGGTTGCGCCAACCGCCGGAACCGTGGTGAAGATCTTCAATACCAACCATGCGTTCTGCCTTGAGGCGGAAAACGGCGTCGAGATCGTGGTACATATGGGGCTGGATACAGTAGCGCTGGAAGGCAAAGGCTTCACGCGTCTGGTTGAAGAGGGCGCAACGGTCACTGCAGGTCAGCCAATCCTGGAAATGGATCTGGACTTCCTCAATGCCAACGCCCGCTCGATGATCAGTCCGGTTGTGGTCAGCAATAGCGATGATTTCGCTGGTCTGAATTTACTGGCAACCGGTTCAGTGGTTGCAGGCCAAACCCCGCTCTACGAGGTTAAAGGCTAAGTCCTTGTGATTGAGCCAGAAGGCAGGAAGCGATTCCTGCCTTTTTTGTTTTAAAACGACCAACAAACGGTTGTTTCCCTCCTGCGCTTTGTGGATCATACTCCGTTACTTCGTGGTACAAATCACCCGTTATAGTTTTTGAGGATTTTGAGATGAGTGAGGCTGAAGCCCGCCCAACGAACTTTATTCGTCAGATCATCGACGAAGATTTGGCGAGCGGTAAGCACAACAGTGTGCATACCCGTTTCCCGCCTGAGCCCAATGGTTATCTGCATATTGGCCATGCGAAATCTATCTGCCTGAACTTTGGTATCGCGCAAGACTACCAAGGTCAGTGCAATCTGCGTTTCGACGACACTAACCCAGTTAAAGAAGATCTGGAGTTTGTCGAATCCATTAAGCGTGACGTGCAATGGCTGGGCTTTGAGTGGAGCGGCAACATTCGTTACTCCTCAGACTACTTCGACCAACTGTTCAACTATGCGGTTGAGCTGATCAACAAAGGTCTGGCTTACGTTGATGAACTGTCGGCGGATGAGATCCGTGAGTATCGCGGTTCCCTGACGGCGCCGGGCAAAAACAGCCCATATCGCGATCGCAGCGTGGAAGAAAACCTGGCGCTGTTCCAGAAGATGCGCGATGGCGGTTTCGAAGAAGGCAAAGCCTGTCTGC
Source organism: Pantoea sp. DY-5 (assembly GCF_019795955.1). Lineage (NCBI taxonomy): Bacteria > Pseudomonadati > Pseudomonadota > Gammaproteobacteria > Enterobacterales > Erwiniaceae > Pantoea > Pantoea sp. DY-5. The sequence continues at coordinate 1,389,974 of NZ_JAIMIE010000001.1, read as the reverse complement.
GTGCTAAAATCGACATGGCGTCCAGCTTTATCGTGATGCGCGATCCGGTGCTGTACCGCATTAAGTTTGCCGATCACCATCAGACCGGCAGCAAGTGGTGCATCTACCCAATGTACGACTTCACCCATTGCATTTCGGATGCGATCGAAGGCATTACGCACTCTCTCTGCACGCTGGAGTTCCAGGATAACCGTCGTTTGTACGATTGGGTGCTGGATAACATCACCATTCCGGTCCATCCGCGTCAGTACGAGTTCTCACGCCTGAATCTGGAATACGCGGTGATGTCGAAGCGTAAACTGACTCAGCTGGTAAGCGAGAAAGTTGTAGAAGGCTGGGACGATCCGCGCATGCTGACCGTTTCGGGTCTGCGTCGTCGTGGTTATAGCGCCGCTTCTATCCGTGAGTTCTGCCGCCGTATTGGTGTGACCAAACAGGACAATATCGTGGAGATGGCTTCACTGGAATCGTGCATTCGTGACGATCTCAATGAAAACGCACCGCGTGCGATGGCGGTAATGGATCCGCTAAAAGTGGTGATCGAGAACCTGCCTGCAGGTCACGATGAGATCATCACTATGCCTAATCATCCGAACAAACCGGAGATGGGCACGCGTGAAGTGCCATTCAGCCGTGAAGTGTGGATCGATCGCGCTGACTTCCGTGAAGAAGCCAACAAGCAGTACAAGCGTTTGGTGCTGGGTAAAGAAGTGCGTCTGCGTAATGCTTACGTGATCCGTGCCGAACGTGTGGCGAAGGATGATGAAGGCAATATCACCTGCATCTATTGCACTTGTGACGTTGATACGCTGAGCAAAGATCCGGCCGATGGCCGTAAAGTGAAAGGCGTTATCCATTGGGTTTCTGCAATCCACGCGCTGCCAGCGGAATTCCGTCTGTACGATCGTCTGTTCAGTGTGCCAAATCCGGGCGCGGCTGAGGATTTCCTCACCACCATCAACCCGAACTCACTGGAAATCAAACAGGGCTTCGTTGAGCCTGGCTTACGTGCAGCCGATCCGATGGCACCGTACCAGTTCGAACGCGAAGGCTATTTCTGTGCTGATAGCGTCTATTCACAGCCCTCCAGGCTGGTGTTTAACCGCACCGTGGGTTTGCGTGACACCTGGGCAAAAATCGGCGATTAATATTTTTAGTCGCGAGCACGATAAGATCATGAAAGGGCGAGCAATCGCCCTTTTTTATTATCTCTATTTGGCCAGATACGACCTTTTATGCTGCACGCCTCAACGAGCCATTAATTCCCTATTTGCGACTATTCTGACTTTAGAAAAATTAACCCATTTGGCAGTGTGAAAAACTTTTTTTCAGGTAGGCTATGCGCTCTCAGACGGTGCTCTGCGGCTTATCTAAGGAAAAAAAATGACAACTCTCGCCCAGGAAGCCAGGCATAGCGTGGTGGTTTTACATCAGCTTATTGAACGTATTTTCAATCAGGCGGAAGGCAGTGACGACAGCATTGATCTGTTTTTATCGCACTTTCATCCCGAGTTCAAAATGGTCACGCCGCAAGGCAAACGATTGGACCTCAATGAAATGGAAGTGCTGTTTCGCCAGTTACAGGGGCAGCGTGAAGGCATGCGCATTGCCACCAGTGAGCACGCCATCATCTCGCAGCAAAGCGAGGAAGTGACGATTCAGTATCGTGAATTACAGATGATGAACGGCATCAATCAGAGCCGCATTTCACTGGCGGTATTGGATTGCAGCACCGCCATTCCGCGCTGGCGCTACCTGCAGGAAACGCTTGTCGCCTGATTACAGGCATAAAAAAACCGGCTCAAGCGCCGGTTTTTTTATACTGCATAGCACACTCAATTACTTATCGTGGAGCGTATCGTCTTCGCGGCAGTCTCCCAGAGCACAATGACCGTACAGGTACAGGCTGTGGTTGCTGAGCTTAATGCCGTGGCGAGTGGCAATTTCACGCTGACGCGTTTCGATTGATTCATCGCTGAATTCGATAACTTTGCCACAATCCAGGCAGATCAAGTGATCGTGGTGATGCTGCTGAGTCAGTTCGAAGACAGATTTGCCGCCTTCAAAGTTGTGACGGGTTACGATGCCCGCGTCGTCAAACTGGTTAAGAACGCGATACACCGTTGCCAGACCAATCTCTTCGCCCATATCAATCAGGCGTTTATACAAATCTTCCGCACTGACGTGATGGGACTCTGGGCCGGGTCCCTGAAGCACTTCCAGAATTTTCAGTCTGGGTAGCGTGACTTTCAGGCCAGCCTTCTTCAATGCGGAGTTGTTGTCAGTCATGCGGATATTGTCCTGTTACTTTGCTAGTCACTTGCGGCGCAGGGGCCTTGAATGTTTAGGTCAACGCGCATTCTCATTTGCGTCTCATTATAGAACTCAAGCAGTGAAATGAAAACCAAGGCAACGTCCTTAATCACCAATGGTTGTAAGGATATCGTCACTAACGTCTTCAAGACGCTTGGGTTTTGGATTCCATTTCACTCAGCCTCATTCTACTGCCAGAGGAATAAGCGGATGACCATTGCGGGTATTCTACAGATTTGCGGGGAAAAGTTAAAAAACCGTAGCTATTATTTTTATAGGAAATTCCGTTACCCGATGTGAGGCAGTGCGCACATCGGGTAGAGCAGGGAATTAAGCTTCAATAATCTCTTTCAGCTGCAGCTCATCAAAGATCTGCTTCACCCACTTCTCAACGCGTTCGTTGGTCAATTCCGGCTGACGGTCTTCGTCAATGGCCAAACCAAGGAAGTTTTTGTCATCGGCCAGGCCTTTAGAGGCTTCGAAGTGATAGCCTTCGGTTGGCCAGTGACCGACGATCACCGCACCATTCGGCTCAATGATGTCACGGATAGTGCCCATCGCATCACAGAAGTACTCGGCGTAATCTTCCTGATCGCCACAACCAAACAGCGCTACCAGCTTACCATTGAAATCAATCTCTTCCAGCGTCGGGAAGAAATCGTCCCAGTCACACTGCGCTTCGCCGTAATACCAGGTTGGGATACCCAGCAGCAGGATGTCGAACGCTTCGAGATCTTCTTTGGTGCTCTTAGCAATGTCATGCACTTCGGCGACATCTTTACCCAGTTGTTTCTGGATCATCTTTGCAATGTTTTCAGTGTTGCCGGTATCGCTGCCGAAGAAAATGCCTACGATTGCCATGGGTTAGGTAACCTCTTAAATCCTGATTGTGAAAGTAAGTCAGTTGACTGCACAGTTATGCGAATAATAGCAGACCGGTAAAAAGTGCGGAACGTATAAAGCCGTGACTTTGTGTTCCAGCGTGCGGTCTTCGCGCGTTACGACAGTTTGAGCTGTGCCAGCAGCATTTGTTCAATCAATTCGCTGCGACTGATGTTTTGCTGATCGGCCAGCGTGCTGAGCGCGTCAACCGCCTCGCTCGACATCTTCAGCTCAACACGACGCAGCCCACGCACTTTATCGCGCTTGAGCTGATTGCGTTTGTTGATGCGTAACTGTTCATCACGCGTCAGCGGGCTGGTTTTCGGGCGACCAGGACGCCGCTCGTCTGCGAAGAGATCAAGCGTAGTGCGGTCTGTCTGTTCTTTTGCCATGGTTTGTAAAACTGAGTGGGCGCGAACGGCGGAAAGGCGCTGCGCGATTAAAACATTATCGGCCCGACCACGGCGAAAGAATATCCGTGGCAAATTTTTAGCGCGACATCATACTCCAGCGCCTTCCCTGACGCCAACCCTAAAGCGCAAGCGGCAAGCTTTTGCTTTTACAGGTTAAAAAAACGCCGGACGGCGCGTAACACCGCATCGGGTTTCTCGGCGTGCACCCAATGTCCAGCGCCGCTGATCACATGTGCATGCGCCTGCGGGAACTGACGCAGCAGCGCATCGCGATGCTGATTATCCAGATAAGGCGAGTCGCCGCCGCGGATAAACAGTGCCGGATGCGGCCACGCTGGAATCTCTTCCCAGCCGGAAATGGTGCTGTAATTATCCCACAGCACCGGCACATTAAAGCGCCATTCGCCCTCTGCGAAAGACTTGAGGATGAACTGGATCACGCCTTCTTGATCAATATGCTGACGCATCACTTCAGCGGCTTCGCTGCGGCGCGTGACGCCCGCGGCGCTCACGGCGCGAATAGCGGCAAAAATTTCGTCATGGCGGCGCGTTTGGTAATCAACGGGCGCGATATCGATCATCACCATTTTTTCGATACGTTCCGGTGCGATGGCACTGAGCGCCATGGCGATTTTGCCGCCCATTGAGTGGCCAATCACACCCACGCGATCGATATGGTGCGCATCCAGCGTTTCGACGATGTCCTGCGCCATTACGTGATAATTCATCTCATCGCTACGCGCCGACAAGCCGTGATTGCGCACGTCAACTTGCAGCGTCGGACGTGCATCACGCACCCCACGCGCCAGCACGCCAAGGTTATCAAGGCTGCCAAAAAGACCATGGATTAACAGAATCGGTGTGGCATCGGGGGCAGATTGTTCAGTTTGCAGACGGGCGTTCAAAATCATGGCTAAAGTTCTTACGGTTGTGACCTTGGCTTAGGTTATCATGGATTCACCTGTCCAGCAGTCAGGCCGATGGGCATTAGGGCATATTCCGACTTTTGCCCCTAAACGTTGCCAACGCTATCGGCTGCCACGGATTTAACTTTATAATCCTTATGTTAGAACCCGCTCACGTTTTGCACGACTGGATTTTGCTAAAGCCGTTGCATTAATGCGTGGTTCTGTCATTTGCCAGAATCGTACGGAAAAAGATGAAAACGATTGAAGTTGACGAAGAACTCTACCGTTATATTGCCAGCCACACGCAGCACATTGGTGAAAGCGCCTCAGATATTTTGCGCCGCATGTTGAAGTTCACCGCCGGACAGAGCGCACCCGCTGCGCCCGCCGCTGGTGCATCAATGAAAGAAGCGCAACCTGCCAGCCGTGAAGCGCGTCCTCAGGATCGCGTCCGTGCGGTACGTGAGCTGCTGCTTTCCGATGAATATGCCGAGCAGAATAAGGCGGTTAACCGCTTCATGTTGGTACTGTCAACGCTCTATCGTCTTGATCCGGCTGCGTTTGCTGAAGCTACTGCCTCGCTGCAGGGCCGTACCCGCGTCTACTTTGCGGGCGACGAGCACACGCTGCTGCAAAATGGCACCCATACCAAGCCGAAGCACGTTCCCGGCACACCGTACTGGGTGATCACGAACACCAATACAGGTCGCAAATGCAGCATGGTGGAACACATCATGCTGGCTATGCAGTTCCCACAGGAACTGACAGAGAAAGTTCGCGGCACCATTTAACTGAAGCGTCAGGGAGAAGCGCCAATGGCCAATCACCCCCGTGCCGGGCAGCCTGCCCAGCAGAGCGATTTGATTAACGTTGCACAATTAACCTCGCAGTATTACGTCCTGAAGCCCGATGTGGCGAATCCGGATCATGCGGTGAAATTTGGCACTTCAGGCCACCGCGGTAGCGCGGGACGCCAAAGCTTCAATGAACAGCACATTTTGGCGATCGCGCAGGCGATTGCTGAAGAACGTAAAAAGAATGGCATCACCGGTCCGTGCTACGTCGGTAAAGACACGCATGCGCTGTCAGAGCCGGCGATTCTGTCGGTGCTGGAAGTGCTGGCCGCTAACGGCGTGGACGTGATTGTGCAGCAGGACAATGGCTATACGCCAACGCCTGCCATCTCTAACGCGATTCTTGAGCACAACAAACGCGGCGGCGCGCAGGCGGACGGCATCGTTATCACGCCTTCGCACAACCCACCGGAAGATGGCGGTATCAAATACAATCCGCCTAACGGTGGCCCGGCTGATACCAACGTCACCAAAGTGGTGGAAGATCGCGCTAACCAGCTGATCAAGGGCGAGCTGAAAGACGTGAAACGTCTGCCGCTGGATCAGGCATGGGCGAGCGGCCACATCGTTGAGCAGGATCTGATCCAGCCATACGTTGAAGGTCTGGCGCAGGTGATTGACTTCGCCGCTATCCAGAACGCCGGCCTGAAAATTGGCGTCGATCCGTTAGGCGGTTCCGGCATTGCTTACTGGCAGCGCATTGCTGAGCACTACAAACTGGATCTGACCATCGTGAACGATGCGATCGATCAGACTTTCCGCTTCATGCATCTGGATAAAGATGGCGTGGTGCGTATGGACTGCTCATCTGAATGCGCGATGGCCGGCTTGCTGGCATACAAAGACAAATTCGACCTGGCCTTTGGTAACGATCCCGATTACGACCGCCATGGCATCGTCACGCCTGCGGGTCTGATGAATCCGAACCACTATCTGGCGGTGGCGATCAACTACCTGTTCCAGCATCGTCCACAGTGGGGCAAAGAGGTTGCTGTTGGTAAAACCCTGGTTTCCAGCGCAATGATCGACCGCGTCGTCAACGACATTGGCCGCAAGTTGGTAGAAGTACCGGTTGGGTTCAAATGGTTCGTTGATGGTCTGTTCGATGGCAGCTTCGGTTTCGGCGGTGAAGAGAGCGCGGGCGCATCCTTCCTGCGTTTCGATGGCTCAGCCTGGTCAACCGATAAAGACGGCATCATTATGTGTCTGTTGGCCGCTGAAATCACCGCGGTCACCGGCAAGAACCCGCAGCAGCATTATGACGAGCTGGCAGAGCGCTTTGGTGCGCCAAGCTATAACCGTCTGCAGGCTCCGGCGACTTCGGCACAGAAAGCGGCGCTGTCTAAGCTGTCACCCGAAATGGTGAGCGCAGATACGCTGGCGGGTGATCCGATCACCGCACGCCTGACTGCCGCGCCGGGTAACGGTGCGTCAATCGGCGGTCTGAAAGTGATGACGGAAAACGGCTGGTTCGCCGCGCGTCCATCAGGTACAGAAGACGCGTACAAAATCTACTGCGAAAGCTTCCTGGGTGCTGAACATCGTCAGCAAATCGAGAAAGAAGCGGTTGAGATTGTTAGCGAAGTACTGAAAAACGCCTGATTGGGCAGTGAAGAGAAAAGGCCGCTTCGCGGCCTTTTTTTATGGCATAAATCGATAGCCGATACCGGTTTCGGTCAGCAAATGGCTGGGCTGCGTGGGATTCGCTTCCAGCTTCTGCCGCAAGTGCCCCATATAGATGCGCAAATAATGGCTGTGCTCCACCGCATTGGGCCCCCAAACCTGATTCAGTAATTGACGCTGGGTCAGCACTTTTCCGGCGTTGTTCACCAGCAAACTCAGCAGACGGAATTCAGTCGGTGTCAGATGCACTTCCTGTTGGTTGCGCAGTACACGGCGCGCCGCCAAATCGACGCTCACTTCACCAAATTTCACCACCGGTTCTGGCTGGTTGCTTTGATGGCGACGCAGCGCTACGCGCACACGCGCCAGCAGCTCACCTATGCCAAACGGCTTAGTGAGATAATCATCCGCACCCGCGTCCAGCGCATCAATCTTATCCTGCTCATCGCTCCGTGCCGACAGCACAATCACCGGCATGCTGCTCCACTGGCGTACTTCACGGATAAAGTCATTGCCATCACCATCCGGCAAGCCGAGATCGAGGATCACCAGATCCGGCTTACGCGTTGCCGCTTCAATCAGGCCGCGCTGCAGTTGCTCCGCTTCCACAATCTTCAGGCCTTCGCTCTCCAGCGCCAGGCGCACGAAACGGCGAATCTCTTTTTCATCTTCCACTATCAAGATGGTCGTCACGCTGCCTCCAGCGGCAAAAAAGTTAACGCATCACTTTAGCAATAAAGCGGCCCGGCGTCCGTCACGAAGTTTTTAACTTGAAAGTATCGTTTAATTCACAATCTTGTAACTAACTTTCATCACCACACAAATTGCTGAAAAAAAGCGCAAATATAGTGGTCGGATGAGTAGTAAAATTACACAACAACGGGTAATATCTGAACCAGATCACATTTCAACGCAATGTTTACCACAAGGGGGCCAAAGATGGATCGCGCATATCCACTGTATAAAATCGTACTGCGCCGCGTGCTGGTGGTAGCAATCGGTTTGCTGGCGTTGCCAGTGATGTTATTCCGCTCAGATCGCGCACGTTTGTACAGTTACCTGCATCGTATGTGGTGCAAAACCAGCACGAAACCCGTCTGGCTGGCGCAGTCTGAAGCGGCTGCCGGCATTCACTGGTAAGCGAATTTAGCGCAGTATTAACCCGGCGACTTCACGTGAAGCGCCGGGTTTTTTATCGATAATTTTCACGCCCACCGCGCGTTCCCGCTGTTATCTCCGCGCATTTCAGCTACACTTAAAACCTCTACAAGATTTATGAGGTTGTACAAGTATGAGCGAGAAAATTCCTGTTGGTATCAGCGCTTGCCTGCTCGGGGATAACGTCCGATTTGATGGTGGCCATAAACGTTTTGCTTTCGCCACGGACGAACTCGTGCCATTTGTGCGCTTTGAACCTGTATGTCCCGAAATGGCGATTGGCTTACCGACGCCACGTCCGGCTTTGCGCCTGGTAAAAGAGAGCGATGAAAACATCCATCTCTGTTTCAGCAAAGATGGCGGCGAAGAGGTGACGGAAAAGATGCAGCGCTGGTCCGCCGAACGCGTGAAGTCGTTACATCATCTGTGCGGCTACATCCTCTGTGCCAAATCCCCTAGCTGTGGGCTGGAACGTGTCCGCGTTTACGAGCCTGAAACCAACAACAATCGTAAAGCGGGCACCGGCATGTTTACCGCATTTTTACAGAAAGAGATGCCATGGCTGCCGCTGGAAGAGGATGGTCGTCTGCATGACGACGCTATCCGCGAAAACTTTATCGGCCGCGTCTATGCGCTGCACGAATTCAACGAAATGTGGCGCAGCGGATTATCGCGCCACAAGCTGATGGCCTTCCATAGTCGCTACAAATTATTGCTGCTATCTCATGCGCAGGACGAATATCGCGAGATGGGCCGCTTTGTCGCGGCGATGGACCAATGGGATTCGCTGGAGGATTACGCCTTTGAGTACCGCAGTCGTCTGATGCACCTGATGTCACATCAGGCATCACGACGCAATCACACTAACGTGCTGATGCATGTACAAGGCTACTTCCGTCCGCAGTTGAGTTCGCCGCAGCGTCAGGAGCTGGCGCAACTGATTGATCGTTATCGTCAGGGCGTACAGCCGCTGTTAGCACCGATCACCATGCTGAAACATTACATGGCGGAATACCCGCATCCGTGGCTGGCACAGCAGCGCTATTTTGATCCTTATCCGGAAGCGCTGCGTTTGCGCTACGGCCAATAATTTCGGGGCTTTATGACCACCCATTTAGTTTGGCTGCGCAACGATCTGCGCCTCAATGACAACACGGCGCTGGCCGCCGCCTGCCGCGATAGCCAGGCCAAAGTGATTGCGCTGTTTATCGCCACACCGCAGCAGTGGCAGCAACACCATATGGCGCCAAAGCAGGCGGCGTTCATCCAGCAAAGTCTCAGTTTGTTGCAGAAGTCATTGGCTGAACGCGGCATTCCTCTGCATTTCCATCAGTGTGATGACTTTGCCGCTTCGATTGAGTATCTGGCGAAATTTTGCCAGCAGCAACGGGTTGATGCGCTGTTCTACAACTACCAGTACGAAATCAACGAGCGTGAACGCGATGCGCAGGCGGAGAAACGTCTGGATGCGCAGGGCGTAGTATGTCAGGGATTCGATGACAGCTTGCTGCTGCCGCCGGGCAGCGTGCAAACCGGCAGCAACACCATGTTCAAAGTGTTCACGCCGTTCAGCAAAGCCTTTGTTCGTCGTTTACATCAGGGCTTACCGGAGTGCCATCAGGCACCGAAAGCGCGTGATGGTGCGCCCATCAGTATCGAAAAGAAGATTCCCGCTTTTGATTATCCTTGTGAAGCCTTTGATGAAAGCCTGTTCCCGGCGGGAGAAGAGGCGGCGTTAAAACAGCTGCGCCACTTCGCCAAACAGGCGGTGCAACATTATCCGGATCAACGTGATTTGCCGGCCATTGACGGTACCAGCCGGTTATCGGCCTATCTGGCGATTGGCGTGTTGTCGCCGCGTCAGTGTCTGCATCGCGTATTAAAAGAGCATCCCGATGCGCTCAACGAAGGCAAGGCTTTTAACTGGCTGAACGAACTGATCTGGCGCGAATTTTATCGTCATCTGATGGTGGCATTTCCCGCGCTGTGTAAGCATCAGCCGTTTGTCGACTGGACGCGCAACGTGGATTGGCAGCAAAACGACGGGCATCTCAAAGCCTGGCAACAGGGCAAAACCGGCTATCCGATTGTTGATGCGGCGATGCGCCAGCTCAACACGCTCGGCTGGATGCATAATCGCTTGCGCATGATTACCGCCAGTTTCCTGGTGAAGGATCTGTTGATCGACTGGCGTGAAGGCGAGCGTTATTTCATGCAGCAGCTGATCGATGGCGATCTGGCCGCCAACAACGGCGGCTGGCAGTGGGCCGCGTCAACCGGCACCGATGCCGCGCCCTATTTTCGTATCTTTAATCCCACCACGCAGGGCGAGCGCTTCGATAAACAGGGCGAGTTTATCCGTCAGTGGCTGCCGGAACTCAGTGAAGTGCCCGACAGCGATATCCATCAGCCGCAGGTGTGGGCACAGAAAAATAACAAGAAACTCGATTATCCAGCGCCAATCGTGGAACATAAGGACGCACGTAAAAAGACACTAGACGCCTTTGAGCGCGCTCGCAGCGCGGCTTGAGGCGGTCAGGGAGCCGTAATGAATAATGTCGAGTTAGAACAGATCGTTAACCAGCAGCTGAATAACAGCGCCTTCAGCGACTATGCGCCGAACGGTTTGCAGGTGGAAGGGCGCGCCGAGGTCAAAACCATCATCACTGGCGTGACCGCTTGTCAGGCGCTGCTGGATGAAGCGGTTAAGCGCAACGCCGATGCGGTGTTGGTGCATCACGGATACTTCTGGAAAAGCGAAACGCCGGTAATTAAAGGCATGAAACGCCAGCGTCTGCGCACGCTGCTGGCCAATGATATCAACCTGTATGGCTGGCATCTGCCGCTGGATGCGCATCCCGAGTTGGGTAATAACGCGCAGCTGGCGCGTCTGTTTGATATTGAAGTGAAAGGCGAGATTCAGCCGCTGGTGCCGTGGGGCGAACTGGCCGAACCACTGAGTGGCGCGGCGCTGGCGCAGAAAATTGCCCAGCGTTTAGGTCGCACACCGCTGCACTGCGGTGATAACGCGCCGGCTTTAATTAAGCGCGTTGCCTGGTGTAGCGGCGGCGGTCAGGGCTTTATCGATAGCGCGGCAGCCTTTGGCGTCGATGCCTTTATTACCGGCGAAGTCTCCGAGCAAACCATCCACAGCGCGCGCGAACAAGGTTTGCACTTCTATGCCGCCGGACACCACGCGACAGAACGCGGCGGTATCAAGGCGCTGGGCGAGTGGTTAGCCGCCCATCATGGCCTTGATGTGACCTTTATCGACATCGACAATCCTGCCTGATTTCTCCACTCTCACGTCCTTAACCTGCGTTAAGGGCGCAAATCTGTTGACACATCTCTGTCACTTTCGCATAACTTATGGCCTTTACGCATAAACGAGACATGCGGTCGCCATGAATGACGACCCTACGTAATGTTTTGACTTTTACCAGGAGGTTGTTTTTGCAACGAGCACGTTGTTATCTGCTAGGTGAGCGCGCGGTGGTGCTGGAACTGGAACCGCCGGTTTCGTTGACCAGCCAGCAGCGCATCTGGGGATTGTGTCAGCGACTGCAGCAAAACGAGCAGGTTGAGGAAGTGATTCCTGGCATGAACAACCTGACGTTGCTGCTGCGCGATCCGCAACTCAATGCATTGGACGCGATTGAGCGTTTGCAGCGCTGGTGGGAAGAGAGCGAAGCGCAGCTGCCGGAATCGCGCCGCGTCGAGATTCCTGTCGTGTACGGCGGCGCAGGCGGGCCGGATCTGCAGGAGGTGGCGGAGCGCGCCAACATGACGCCCAGGCAAGCGGTAGAACTGCACAGCAGCATCGATTACGTGGTCTATTTCATCGGCTTCCAGCCTGGTTTCCCTTATCTCGGTGGCCTGGATGAGCGTTTACACACGCCACGCCGCGCTGAACCGCGCGTGCTGGTGCCGAGCGGCTCGGTAGGCATCGGCGGCAGCCAAACCGGCATCTATCCACTCGCCGCACCCGGCGGCTGGCAACTGATTGGTCACACGCCACTTAGCCTGTTCGATCCACTTCAGCATCCACCGACACTGTTACGCCCCGGCGATAGCGTGCGTTTTGTGCCGCAGCAGGAGGGCGTATGTTGAAAATTCTTCGCGCGGGCATGATGACCTCGCTGCAAGACCACGGCCGCACCGGCTTCCGCCAATATGGCATCAGCGTGGGCGGCGCACTCGATCAACCGGCAATGCGCACCGCCAATATGCTGGTGGGCAACCCCGAGCAGAGCGCAGTGCTGGAAATCGTGCTGGGACAATTTAAAACGCAGTTTACGCGCGATGGCTGGTTTGCATTGACGGGCGCGGGCTGCAATGCCGATCTGGATGGCAAACCGGTCTGGACCGGCTGGCGTCTGCCGGTGAAAAAAGGGCAGGTGCTGACGCTGGCAACGCCAACGCGCGGCATGCGCAGTTATCTGGCGGTCAACGGTGGTTTTGCCGTGCCGGACATGCTCGGTTCGGTCAGTACCGATCTCAAGGCAGCTTTTGGCGGCTGGCAGGGACGTAAACTGCAGGATGGCGACGAGCTGCCGTTGGGTAAACCGACGCGCGACTTCAAAGATAAAGCCGGCGTGCGTCAACTGCTGTGGGGCAACCGCATCCGCGCCTTAGCGGGCCCGGAATATAACGAGTTCTCGCGTGAGGCCCAGCAGGGTTTCTGGCGCAGCCCGTGGAAGCTCAGTCCGCAAAGTAATCGCATGGGTTATCGCCTGCAGGGACGTCAACTGCATCGCGATGCGACGCGCGATTTGCTGTCGCACGGTTTAGTGCCCGGCGTGGTACAGGTGCCGCCCAATGGTCAACCGATTGTGTTGATGGCGGATGCACAAACCACCGGCGGCTATCCGCGCATTGCCTGCATCATCGAAGCCGATCTCTATCATCTGGCGCAAATTCGTCTCGGCGAACCGATTCACTTTATCCACTGCACGCTGGAAGACGCGATACACGCCAAACAGCATCAACAACGTTCCTTCGACCAAATAGCCTGGGGATTGGCCCATGAAGATTGATCTTAACGCCGATCTCGGCGAAGGCAGCGCCAGTGATCAGGAGCTGCTGATGCTGGTGAGTTCAGCCAATATCGCCTGCGGCTTCCACGCTGGTGATGCGCAAACCATGCTGCAATCGGTGCGCTGGGCGAAAGCGTCTGGCGTGGCGATTGGCGCGCATCCAAGTTTCCCCGATCGGGAAAACTTTGGCCGTACCGCCATGCAGCTGCCGCCGGAAACGGTGTATGCGCAGATGATCTACCAGATTGGTGCGCTGAAAAGCATTGCGGAGAGCGAAGGCGAACGGCTGGTACACGTCAAGCCGCACGGCATGCTGTACAACCAGGCGGCGGGCGATCCGCAACTGGCGGATGCCATCGCGCGCGCGGTAAAAGCCGTGGATAGCGGATTGATTCTGGTCGGATTGGCGGGCAGCGCGTCGATTGCGGCGGCGGCGCATCATGGTCTGCGCACCCGCGAAGAGGTGTTTGCCGATCGCGGCTATCTGGCGAGCGGGGCGTTAGTGCCACGCAGCCAGCCGCAAGCGATGATTGAAGATGCGGAACAGGCGCTGGCGCAAACGCTGGCGATGGTGCAGCAGCGTCAGGTGCAGAGCATCAGCGGAGAATGGGTCAAGGTTAACGCCGAAACCGTCTGTTTACACGGTGATGGCGCACACGCGCTGCAGTTCGCCCGCACGTTGCGCGCGGCATTTGCGACCAGTCAGATTGCGGTCACCAGCGCATAACGTTTTTACTCATTGCCCGGCATCACGCCGGGCTTTGTCTTTTCACATAAGGGAACAACATGGATAACGTGGTAAACCTCTGGCCGCTGCTGGGCATTGCCGCCATCATTCTGGGTTTTGTGCTGCGCTTTAACCCGGTGCTGGTGGTGATTGTGGCGGGCTTCGTCACCGGGCTGGCGGCGCATCTGCCGCTGGCAGACATTCTGGAAAAACTCGGCTCTGGCTTCCTCAATACGCGTAATCTGCCGCTGATTCTGCTGCTGCCGCTGGCTGTTATCGGTTTGCTGGAGCGTCATGGCCTGAAAGAGCGGGCGCAAAGCTGGATTGCGCAGATCAAAACCGCCACCGCCGGCCGCTTGCTGATCGTCTACCTGTTTGTGCGTGAAGCCACCGCCGCGCTGGGCTTAACCAGCCTGGGCGGGCATCCGCAAATGGTGCGTCCGCTGCTGGCGCCGATGGCCGAAGGTGCCACAGAAAACCGCTACGGTGATGTCCCGCCAGAGGTGCGCCATCGTCTGCGCGCCATGTCTGCAGCGACCGATAACGTCGGTCTGTTCTTTGGCGAGGATATCTTCGTTGCCTTTGGCGCGATTATCTTCATGCATAACTTTATGCAGGAATCTGCCGGTATCAGCACCGAACCGCTGCATATCGCGCTGTGGGGCATTCCTACCGCGCTCTGTGCTTTCCTCATTCATTCAGCTCGTCTGGTGCGTCTCGATCGCCAGCTGTCGCGTGAATTGGGCGCGTTAAACCAGCAGGCGCTGAACGCCAAAGGAGCGAAGTAATGTTCCAGCAACAATATTTGATGTGGCTGGCAGGGGTAATCCTGCTGGTGGTTGCCGTGCTTTCATGGCGTGACAGCGCTAACCCGCGCCGTTTTACCACCGGTCTGTTCTGGGCACTGTATGGCCTGATTTTTCTGATTGGCGACGGTGCTTATCAGCTGATGGGACAATGGGCGGGCGATGCCGAACTCGGCCGCCGCTGGTTGCATATCGGCGTGGGCGTGGCCGTGGTATTGATGGCGTTGATTGCTGGTTTCGGCGGCGTGCGTCTGGGTCGTTATCATCAGCGCAGCGATGAGCAGAAACAGGAGAGTGCCAAACGTCTGCACAACAAACTGTTCCTGCCAGCGCTGGCGATTCCACTGGTGACGGTGATTGGTGTGCTGGCGTTTAACCATATTCCCGGTTTGCAGGACAGGGTGTTTGGTCCCGGCAATCACGCCACGCTGGTGACGCTGTTCTCCATGATGATTGGCTGCCTGCTGGGCTGGTTGATCGCGTTGAAAATCACCCATGAAAAGCCGCTGCAGTCGATGCAGGAAACCCGTCGCCTGCTGGATGCGGTGGGTTGGGCGTTTATTCTGCCGCAGATTCTGGCCACGCTTGGCCTGCTGTTCACCAGCGCCGGTGTCGGCACGGCGATTTCGCACCTCACTGAACAATATCTGGCGGTGGATAATCGCCTGATTGCCGTCGCGGTATATGCGGGTGGCATGGCATTGCTGACCATGGTGATGGGCAATGCGTTTGCTGCCTTCCCGATTGTGACCGCCGGCATTGGTATTCCGATTCTGGTACTGCAGCACGGCGGCAATCCAGCGGTAATGGCGGCGATTGGGATGTTCTCCGGCTATTGCGGCACGCTGATGACGCCGATGGCGGCCAACTTCAACATCGTACCAGCACGCCTGCTGGAGCTGCCGGACCGCAACGCGGTGATCAAGGCTCAGGTGCCAACCGGTGTGCTACTGTTGGTAGTGAATATTTTCCTGCTCTACTTCCTGATGTTCTTGTGAGGTTGCAATGAAAACGGTGTTAATGACGGCGTTTGAGCCCTTTGGTGGCGAAAACATCAACCCTTCATGGGAAGCGGTGCGCACTTTTGACGGCAAAGAGATCGCCGGTGCGCGCATTGTGGTCCGCCAGCTGCCGGTGGTGTTTGCCACCTGCGGTGAAGTGCTGACGCGCGCGCTGGAGGAGATTCAACCCGATCGCGTGTTGTGCGTCGGGCAAGCCGGCGGCCGCGCCGATATTACGGTTGAACGCGTTGCGATCAACGTGGATGACGCGCGCATACCGGATAACAACCAGCAGCAACCGATCGATCAGCCCATCGAGGCGGATGGCCCGGCGGCTTATTTCTCCACGCTGCCGATCAAAGCGATGGTTGCCGCGCTGCGTGAAGTGGGTGTGCCGGCCTCGGTATCGCAAACCGCCGGCACCTTCACCTGTAACCACGTGATGTACAGCCTGCTGCACTGGATCCACACCACCAACAGCAAGGCGCGCGGCGGTTTTGTTCATATCCCGTATATGCCGGAACAAGCGGTGCACCATCCCGGCGTGGCCAGCATGGCGACTGCAAGCGTGATTCAGGCGCTGGAAACCTCGCTGCAGGTGATCCTGAGTACCGAAAATGATATCCGCGTCGTCGGTGGCGCTACGCATTAAAAGGAGTTGTTATGCCTGAGGGACCGGAGATCCGCCGCGCGGCGGATCAACTGGCAGAGGCAATGGTCGGCAAACCCCTTACCGATGTGTGGTTTGCCTTTCCACAGCTGAAAACCTACGAACCGGCGCTGATGGATGCCACCATCAACGCCTTCGAAACGCGCGGTAAAGCGCTGCTCACCCACTTCTCCAACGGTTTGACGCTCTACAGCCACAATCAGCTGTACGGCGTGTGGCGCGTGGTGCCAACCGGTACGCAGCCGAATACCACACGCCAGCTGCGCGTTCGGCTCGCAACGGCGGATAAAACCATTTTGCTGTATAGCGCCTCGGATATTGAGCTGCTCAACGCCGATACCTTAGCAGCGCATCCGTTTTTGCAGCGCGTGGGCCCGGATGTGCTGGATGCCAGCTTAACGGTGGAAGAGGTGCGCGAGCGTTTGCTGTCGCCGCGTTTTCGTCGTCGCCAGTTCAGCGGCTTGCTGCTTGATCAGGCCTTTTTAGCCGGCCTCGGCAATTATCTGCGCGTGGAGATTTTGTGGCATGCCGGATTGCTGGCGTCGCATCGGGCGCAGGACCTCAGCGAACAGCAGCTGACGGCGTTAAGTGAGGCGATGCTGGCGGTGCCGCGTTTGTCATACGAGATGCGTGGCAGCATGAAGAAGTATCATGAAGAAGCAGCGTTTCGCTTCGAGGTATTTCATCGGCAGGGGAAAAAGTGTCGGCGGTGCGGCGCGGTGATTGAGAAGGGCGTGCTGTCATCGCGGCCGTTTTACTGGTGCCCGGGATGCCAGTTGTAGCGCTATAAAAAAGGCGGCCAGATGGCCGCCTTTCTCTTATTTATCCAGCGCCGAGGTGAATGGACGCTCGGTGTAACCGGTATACAGCTGACGCGGACGGGCGATTTTCATGCCTTCGTCGTGCATCTCTTTCCAGTGTGCAATCCAGCCCACGGTGCGCGCCATCGCGAAAATAACGGTAAACATGGAAGACGGAATGCCCATTGCTTTCAGGATGATGCCTGAATAGAAATCGACGTTTGGATAGAGTTTACGCTCGATGAAGTAAGGGTCGTTCAGCGCGATGTGTTCCAGCTCCATCGCCACTTCCAGCAGATCATCTTTCATGCCCAGTTCGTTCAGCACTTCGTGACAGGTATCGCGCATCACGGTGGCACGTGGATCGTAGTTTTTGTACACGCGGTGGCCGAAGCCCATTAGACGGAACGAATCGTTCTTGTCTTTCGCACGTTTAACAAACTCAGGGATGTGATCAACGGTGCTGATCTCTTCCAGCATGCGCAGTGTCGCTTCGTTGGCACCGCCGTGCGCCGGTCCCCACAGTGAAGCGATACCGGCGGCGATACAGGCAAACGGGTTCGCGCCTGAAGAGCCTGCGGTACGGACGGTAGAGGTAGAAGCGTTCTGCTCATGGTCGGCGTGCAGAATCAGAATACGGTCCATCGCGCGTTCCAGCACTGGATTCACTTTGTACTCTTCGCACGGCGTGGCGAACATCATGTGCAGGAAGTTACCGGCATAAGAGAGATCGTTGCGCGGATACACAAACGGCTGGCCAATCGAGTACTTGTAGCACATCGCTGCCATGGTCGGCATTTTCGACAACAGGCGGAACGCAGCGATTTCACGGTGACGTTCAATGTTGACGTCTAATGAGTCGTGATAAAACGCTGCCAGCGCACCGGTCACACCACACATTACTGCCATTGGATGCGAATCGCGGCGGAAGCCGTGGAACAGTCGGGTGATTTGCTCGTGAATCATGGTGTGGCGGGTAACGGTGGTGCGGAACTCTTCAAACTGGGCTTGGGTCGGGGCTTCGCCATTTAACAGGATGTAACACACTTCAAGATAGTTTGAGTGGGTTGCCAGCTGATCAATCGGGAAACCGCGGTGTAACAGAATACCTTCGTCACCATCAATAAAGGTGATTTTAGATTCGCAGGACGCCGTAGAGGTGAAGCCGGGATCGAAGGTGAACAGGCCTTGTGAGCCAAGGGCGCGGACATCAACTACATCTTGTCCCAGCGTGCCTTGCATCACGTCCAGTTCAACAGAAGTATTATCTTGTAGGGTTAGCGTCACTTTTTTATCTGTCATTATTTCGTCTCCATAGCGCCTTTAAGGTAAGGATCTTAGACACCAGAATAGCCATGTTGTTACGTAAAACCACAATCTTCACAGCATCACTCTGCGGTAACGTTGGTCGTGCAGGGTTACAGAGTAAATGCTGAACTGGGCCATTCGGTGGCGTCGGGGCATGACATGCTGCACATCGAGGATGTTAAAGTTCCTGTCACGACATAACTTCTTGGTAACCAATAACCTGATGCTTGGTGTTACTTGTATTGGCAATGTTACATAACTTGAGCTTAGGGGAAAGTGTATCCCCATAACTTTTGTGCATCATAGGACTTTAATGCGATTGTTTGTAACTGAAATGTTGATCTTTTGTCAAATCAGATAATTAAAAATGTATGAATTGTGAAATTCGTGAGACTGATCACTGTTCAGCCTAAATGTGACCAAAGAGATTGTAGGGGAATTGTAATCAGAATGTGATCCTCCTATACTGCGGCCAGGTCTCCGGAACACCCTGACACCAGGAGCCACCCAGCGTTTTACCCGCTTTATTTAACACTGGATGTTGCTATTTTGGTGGCGGTTGCAGTCTGAACACACGCTGTGTCTCTGATGCAACTCAGGACCGGAGGAAGCAAAATAAAAAAGAGCTGTGTGGGCAAAACCGTGAAAAAACAAAGACCTGTTAACTTGGATCTCTCGACGATCCGGTTTCCCGTTACTGCAATATCGTCCATTCTCCACCGCGTCTCCGGCGTGATCACCTTTGTCGCTCTCGGAATTCTGCTCTGGTTACTGGGTCTCTCTCTCTCCTCTCCAGAAGGTTTCCAGCAAGCGGCATCCATCATGGATAGCTTCTTCGCCAAATTCATCATGTGGGGCATTTTAACTGCGCTGGCGTATCACGCTGTGAGCGGTATTCGCCATATGTTGGCTGATTTTGGTGTAACAGCAGAAACCCTGCAGGTGGGAACCCGTTCCGCGCAAGCGGCTTTTGTTATCACTGTCGTGCTCTCAATTTTGGCTGGAGTCCTCGTATGGTAAGCAATGCTTCTGCATTAGGACGCAACGGTATCCATGACTGGCTGTTACTGCGTGCTGCTGCAATCTTAATTACGCTCTATATTCTCTACATCCTCGGTTTTGTCGTGATGACAGGCACGCTGACGTATGACGTCTGGCATGGCTTCTTCTCGTCCGCCTTCACGAAAGTGTTCACCATGTTGACGCTGTTCTCGATTCTGATCCACGGCTGGATTGGAATGTGGCAGGTGCTGACTGACTACGTGAAACCTGTTGCAACCCGTTTGTTGCTGCAGTTTGTGATTGTGGTTGCGCTGTTGTCATATGCGATTTATGGAACCGTTGTTGTGTGGGGTGTGTAAATGAGTTTGCCAGTCAGAGAATTTGATGCCGTGGTGATCGGCGCGGGTGGCGCAGGAATGCGCGCCGCTCTGCAAATCTCCCAATCGGGCCAGACTTGTGCCCTGTTATCCAAAGTATTCCCAACCCGTTCCCATACCGTATCGGCGCAGGGCGGTATTACCGTTGCGCTGGGTAACACCCATGACGATAACTGGGAATGGCACATGTACGACACCGTCAAAGGTTCCGACTTTATCGGCGACCAGGACGCGATCGAATATATGTGTCATGTCGGTCCGGAAGCGATCCTGGAACTGGAACATATGGGATTGCCGTTCTCCCGTCTTGATGATGGCCGCGTCTATCAGCGTCCGTTTGGTGGTCAGTCGAAGAATTTCGGCGGTGAGCAGGCGGCGCGTACCGCAGCTGCGGCCGACCGTACCGGCCACGCCTTGCTGCATACGCTGTATCAGCAGAACCTGAAAAACAAAACCACCATCTTCTCCGAATGGTATGCGCTGGATCTGGTGAAAAACGAAGACGGCGCGATTGTCGGCTGTACGGCTATCTGCATGGAAACCGGCGAAACCGTCTATTTCAAAGCCAAGGCCACTATTCTGGCAACCGGCGGCGCGGGCCGTATTTACCAATCCACCACTAACGCCCACATCAACACCGGTGACGGCGTTGGCATGGCGCTGCGCGCCGGCGTGCCGGTGCAGGATATGGAAATGTGGCAGTTCCACCCAACCGGAATTGCCGGTGCGGGCGTGCTGGTCACCGAAGGTTGCCGTGGTGAAGGCGGTTACCTGCTGAATAAGCACGGTGAACGCTTCATGGAACGTTATGCGCCGAACGCCAAAGATCTGGCGGGGCGTGATGTGGTTGCGCGTTCGATGATGGTGGAAATCCGTGAAGGTCGCGGTTGCGATGGCCCCTGGGGTCCGCACATCAAACTGAAACTCGACCATCTCGGTGCCGAAGTGCTGGAGTCGCGTCTGCCTGGCATCCTTGAGCTGTCGCGTACCTTTGCCCACGTTGACCCAATTAAAGAACCGATTCCGGTGATCCCAACCTGCCACTACATGATGGGCGGCGTGCCAACCAAAGTGACCGGCCAGGCGCTGCGTGTGAATGAGCAGGGCCAGGATGAGGTGATTCCGGGTCTGTTCGCCGTCGGTGAAATCGCCTGCGTATCGGTTCATGGCGCTAACCGCCTCGGCGGCAACTCGCTGCTCGATCTGGTGGTGTTCGGTCGCGCAGCTGGTGTGCATCTGCTGGAGTGTATTGAAGAGCAGGGCGAACTGCGTGAAGCCACGCCTGAAAATATCGATGCAGCGATGGCGCGCTTCAACCGCTGGGAAAATAACACCACCGGTGAAGATCCTGTCGAAATCCGTAAAGCGCTGCAGCGCTGCATGCAGAACAACTTCTCGGTGTTCCGCGATGGCGATGCGATGCGTGAAGGTCTGGAAGAGCTGAAAGTGATTCGTGAGCGTCTGAAATCTGCGCGTCTTGAT
Organism: Pantoea sp. DY-5; assembly: GCF_019795955.1. NCBI lineage: Bacteria > Pseudomonadati > Pseudomonadota > Gammaproteobacteria > Enterobacterales > Erwiniaceae > Pantoea > Pantoea sp. DY-5. Next base: position 1,368,614 of record NZ_JAIMIE010000001.1, on the reverse strand, counting down.
GACCGTTCGCCAGACTTCAACACCCAGCGTATCGAGTGTCTTGAGCTGGATAACCTGATGGAAACCGCTTACGCCACCGCTGTTGCCGCCAACTTCCGTACCGAAAGCCGTGGCGCACATAGCCGCTTCGACTTCCCGGACCGCGATGATGAAAACTGGCTGTGCCACAGTCTCTATGTTCCGCAGACGGAAAGCATGACGCGCCGTGAGGTGAACATGCAACCGAAACTGCGTGCGGCCTTCCCGCCGAAAGCGCGTACCTACTAATTGCGGAGATCATCATGAGACTCGAATTTTCAATCTATCGTTACAACCCGGAAGTCGATGCCAAGCCGCGTATGCAGGAGTACACCCTGGAGTCGGAAGATGGTCGCGACATGATGCTGCTGGATGCGCTGATCCGTCTGAAAGAGAAAGACCCTACGCTGGCTTTCCGTCGCTCTTGCCGTGAAGGCGTGTGCGGTTCAGATGGTCTGAACATGAACGGTAAAAATGGTTTGGCGTGTATCACGCCGATCTCTGCGCTGGGCAACGGTTCGAAGAAAATTGTTATCCGTCCACTGCCAGGTTTGCCGGTGATCCGCGACCTCGTGGTAGACATGGGACAATTCTATGCACAGTATGAGAAGATTAAGCCTTTCCTGTTGAATAATGGGGAAAATCCACCGGCGCGCGAGCATTTACAGAGCCCAGCCGAGCGTGAGCATCTGGACGGTTTGTATGAGTGTATTCTCTGCGCCTGTTGCTCAACGTCGTGCCCGTCGTTCTGGTGGAATCCGGACAAGTTTGTCGGTCCGGCTGGCCTGCTGGCCGCTTACCGTTTCCTGATCGACAGCCGCGACACGGAAACCAATGCGCGTCTCGACAATCTCAACGATGCTTTCAGTGTTTTCCGCTGTCACAGCATCATGAACTGTGTGAGCGTGTGCCCGAAAGGCCTAAACCCAACGCGCGCCATCGGCCATATTAAGTCGATGCTGCTGCAACGCGGGGCGTAACAGAAAAAGTCACTCTCCGGGAACCTGGGTTCCCGGATGTTTACGGAAGCCTCTATAAGCGCGGTGCTGACCACGCTTATAAAGGTTCCCTTACGAGCCAGGCGCCGGTAGCGCACAGGTTCGTATCGCTGAACTCACTACGGCAAGCCGCGTAAGCGGTAAAAAATGAAACCTCATAAAAAGCAGATTAATGCTTAAGGGATCACAATGCAGAACAGCGCGATGAAACCCTGGCTGGACTCCTCCTGGCTGGCCGGCGCGAACCAATCTTACATAGAGCAGCTCTATGAGGATTTCCTGACCGATCCTGACTCAGTTGATGACATGTGGCGCGAGCTGTTCCAACAGCTGCCGGGCACTGGCGTGAAACCTGAGCAATTTCACTCCACCACGCGTGACTACTTCCGCCGCCTGGCTAAAGACGCTACGCGTTACACATCAACCGTGACCGATCCGGCAACCAACTCTAAACAGGTAAAAGTGCTGCAGCTGATTAATGCGTTCCGCTTCCGCGGCCATCAGCATGCAAACCTCGATCCGCTTGGCCTGTGGAAACAGGACACGGTAGCCGACCTCGATCCGGCTTATCACGATCTGACCGACGCCGATTTTCAGGAAAGCTTTAACGTAGGCTCTTTTGCTATCGGCAAAGAGACCATGAAGCTGTCCGATCTGTTTGCGGCGCTGCAGCAGACTTACTGTGGCTCGATTGGTGCTGAGTACATGCACATCAACAACACCGACGAGAAGCGCTGGATTCAGCAGCGTCTGGAATCGGTGGTGGGCCACGCGTCTTTCAGCAGCGACGAGAAAAAAGGTTTCCTGAAAGAGCTGACCGCGGCAGAAGGCCTGGAAAAATATCTGGGTGCAAAATTCCCGGGTGCGAAGCGCTTCTCGCTGGAAGGCGGCGATGCACTGGTGCCCATGCTGCGCGAGATGATTCGTCACGCGGGCAAGAGCGGTACGCGCGAAGTGGTGCTGGGTATGGCGCACCGCGGTCGTCTCAACGTACTGATCAACGTATTAGGTAAGAAGCCGCAGGATCTGTTTGACGAATTCTCCGGCAAGCACAAAGAACATCTCGGCACCGGCGACGTGAAGTACCACATGGGCTTTTCGTCTGACGTGGAAACCGAAGGCGGCCTGGTGCATCTGGCGCTGGCGTTCAACCCGTCGCATCTGGAAATTGTTAGCCCTGTGGTAATGGGTTCAGTGCGTGCGCGTCTGGATCGTCTGGCTGAGCCAAGCAGCAACAAAGTTCTGCCAATCACCATTCACGGTGATGCTGCAGTAATCGGTCAGGGCGTGGTGCAGGAAACCCTGAACATGTCGCAGGCGCGTGGCTATGAAGTGGGCGGTACCGTTCGCATCGTGATCAACAACCAGGTTGGTTTCACTACCTCCAACCCGAAAGATGCGCGCTCTACGCCGTACTGTACGGATATCGGCAAGATGGTGCTGGCACCGATTTTCCACGTTAACGCGGACGATCCGGAAGCAGTAGCCTTTGTGACTCGCCTGGCGCTGGATTATCGCAACACCTTTAAACGTGATGTCTTCATCGACCTGGTGTGCTATCGCCGTCACGGCCATAACGAAGCCGACGAGCCAAGTGCAACCCAGCCGTTGATGTACCAGAAAATCAAAAAGCATCCGACGCCGCGCAAACTTTATGCCGATCAGCTGGAAAGCGAAGGCGTAGCGACCAGCGAAGATGCCACCGAGATGGTCAATCTCTATCGCGACGCGCTGGATGAAGGCGAATGCGTGGTGCCAGAGTGGCGTCCGATGAGCCTGCACTCATTCACCTGGTCGCCGTATCTGAACCACGAGTGGGACGAAAGCTACCCGGCGACCGTGGAACTGAAACGCCTGCAGGAACTGGCGCGCCGCATCAGCAGCGTACCGGAATCGGTAGAAGTGCAGTCTCGCGTTGCCAAGATCTACAACGATCGTAAAGAGATGGCCGAAGGCAACAAAGCGTTCGACTGGGGCGGTGCAGAAAACCTCGCCTATGCCACGCTGGTTGACGAGGGGATTCCGGTGCGTCTTTCCGGTGAAGATACCGGTCGCGGGACCTTCTTCCACCGTCATGCGGTAATCCACAACCAGACCAACGGCTCAACCTACACGCCGCTGCACCATGTCCATAACGGCCAGGGTCAGTTCAAAGTGTGGGATTCCGTGCTGTCTGAAGAAGCGGTACTGGCTTTCGAATACGGTTATGCCACCGCAGAACCGCGCGTGCTGACCATCTGGGAAGCGCAGTTCGGCGATTTCGCCAATGGCGCGCAGGTGGTGATCGACCAGTTCATCAGCTCCGGCGAACAGAAATGGGGCCGTATGTGTGGCCTGGTCATGTTGCTACCGCACGGTTATGAAGGCCAGGGTCCTGAGCACTCCTCCGCGCGTCTGGAGCGTTATCTGCAACTCTGTGCCGAACAGAACATGCAGGTGTGCGTGCCTTCTACGCCAGCGCAGGTTTACCACATGCTGCGTCGTCAGGCGCTGCGCGGTATGCGCCGTCCGCTGATCGTCATGTCACCGAAATCACTGCTGCGTCATCCGCTGGCGATTTCCAGCCTGGAAGAGTTGGCCACAGGCAGCTTCCAGCCAGCGATTGGTGAGATCGACGATCTCGATCCACAACAGGTAAAACGCGTGGTGCTGTGTTCGGGCAAGGTTTATTACGATCTGCTGGAGCAGCGTCGTAAAAACGAGCAGACCGACGTGGCCATCGTGCGTATCGAACAACTCTATCCGTTCCCGCACAAAGTCGTGCAGGACGTATTGAAAAACTATGCTCATGTGCAGGATTTCGTGTGGTGTCAGGAAGAGCCGCTGAATCAGGGCGCATGGTATTGCAGTCAGCATCATTTCCGCGAAGTGGTTCCATTTGGTGCGTCACTGCGTTATGCAGGCCGTCCGGCTTCTGCTTCACCGGCCGTGGGCTACATGTCCGTACATCAAAAACAGCAGCAAGACCTGGTTAATGACGCGCTGAACCTTGGTTAATAAAAAGGAAAGAAAATGAGTAGCGTAGAAATTCTCGTTCCCGATTTGCCTGAATCCGTAGCGGACGCAACGGTTGCAACCTGGCACAAAAAACCTGGCGACTCTGTGAGCCGCGATGAAGTACTGGTAGAGATTGAAACTGACAAAGTGGTTCTGGAAGTGCCTGCTTCAGCGGATGGCATCCTGGAAGCCGTGCTGGAAGAGGAAGGCGCTACCGTCACTTCTCGTCAGATTCTGGGCCGTCTGAAAGAGGGCAACAGCGGCGGGAAAGAGACTGCGGCCAAAGCGGAAAGCAACGAATCTACACCGGCACAGCGCCAGACCGCTTCGCTGGAAGAAGAGAGCAACGATGCGCTCAGCCCAGCGGTACGCCGCCTGATTGCTGAAAACAACCTCGATGCCAGCCAGATCAAAGGCACCGGCGTTGGTGGCCGTCTGACGCGTGAAGATGTGGAAAAACATCTGGCGAAGAAAGCTGACGGTGGCAAAGCTGCACCGGCTGCAGCGCCAGCCGCTGCTGCACCGCAGGCCGCTGTGGCTAACCGCAGCGAAAAACGCGTACCGATGACGCGTCTGCGTAAGCGTGTTGCCGAGCGTCTGCTGGAAGCGAAAAACAGCACCGCGATGTTGACCACGTTCAACGAAATCAACATGAAGCCAATCATGGATCTGCGCAAGCAGTACGGCGACGCGTTCGAGAAACGTCACGGCGTGCGTCTGGGCTTCATGTCCTTCTACATCAAAGCGGTAGTGGAAGCGCTGAAACGCTTCCCGGAAGTTAACGCGTCTATTGATGGCGAAGATGTGGTTTACCACAACTATTTCGATGTGAGCATTGCGGTTTCTACCCCGCGTGGTCTGGTTACGCCGGTGCTGAAAGATGTTGATGCACTGAGCATGGCCGACATTGAGAAGAAAATTAAAGAGCTGGCGGTGAAAGGCCGTGACGGCAAGTTGACGGTTGAAGAGCTGACCGGCGGTAACTTCACCATCACCAACGGTGGTGTGTTTGGTTCGCTGATGTCTACGCCAATCATCAACCCGCCGCAGAGCGCGATTCTCGGCATGCACGCCATCAAAGATCGCCCAATGGCGGTTAATGGTCAGGTTGTGATTCTGCCAATGATGTATCTGGCGCTCTCTTACGATCACCGTTTGATTGATGGTCGTGAATCCGTTGGCTATCTGGTCGCGGTGAAAGAGATGCTGGAAGATCCAGCTCGCCTGCTGCTGGACGTCTAATTTCGCCGGGCGCGCGGTGTGAAGGCGCGCCCAAACTCATACCTGAATGGATAGAACATCATGAATTTACATGAATACCAGGCGAAGCAGCTGTTTGCACGCTATGGCATGCCAGCACCGACAGGCTACGCCTGCACCACGCCACGTGAAGCTGAAGAAGCCGCGTCTAAAATTGGCGCAGGTCCGTGGGTAGTGAAATGTCAGGTTCATGCCGGTGGCCGCGGTAAAGCGGGCGGCGTGAAAGTGGTGAACAGCAAAGAGGACATTCGTGCTTTTGCTGAACACTGGCTGGGCAAACGTCTGGTGACCTATCAAACTGATGCGCACGGTCAGCCGGTAAACCAGATTCTGGTTGAAGCCGCGACGGATATCGATCAGGAGCTGTATCTGGGTGCGGTTGTTGACCGTGCTACCCGTCGTGTCATCTTCATGGCTTCGACAGAAGGAGGTGTTGAGATTGAGAAAGTGGCAGAAGAAACGCCACACTTGATCCACAAGATGGCGCTCGATCCATTAGCGGGTCCACAGCCGTATCAGGGCCGCGAGTTGGCGTTCAAACTCGGCCTGACCGGCAAGCAAGTTAGCCAGTTCACCAAAATCTTCATGGGCCTGGCGACCATGTTCCTTGAGCGCGATCTGGCGATGGTTGAGATCAACCCGCTGGTGATCACCAAGCAGGGCGATCTGATCTGCCTCGACGGCAAACTGGGCGCGGACGGTAACGCACTGTTCCGTCAGCCGGAACTGCGTGAAATGCGCGATCCGAGCCAGGAAGATCCACGTGAAGCCCACGCAACGCAGTGGGAACTGAACTACGTTGCGCTGGATGGCAACATCGGCTGTATGGTGAACGGCGCCGGTCTGGCGATGGGCACCATGGACATCGTGAAACACCACGGTGGTGAGCCAGCAAACTTCCTGGACGTTGGCGGCGGCGCAACCAAAGAGCGCGTCACCGAAGCCTTCAAAATCATTCTGTCTGACGATGCAGTGAAAGCCGTGTTCGTTAACATCTTCGGCGGTATTGTGCGTTGCGACCTGATCGCAGACGGCATCATCGGTGCCGTGGCAGAAGTGGGTGTCAACGTGCCGGTTGTGGTACGTCTGGAAGGTAACAACGCCGAGCTGGGCGCTAAGAAATTGGCGGACAGCGGTCTGAACATCATTGCAGCAACCAGCCTGACAGACGCTGCACAGCGTGTTGTAGCTGCAGCGGAGGGTAAATAATGTCCATTTTGATCGACAAAAACACCAAAGTCATTTGCCAGGGTTTCACCGGTGGTCAAGGGACGTTCCACTCTGAGCAGGCGCTGGCTTACGGTACGCAGCTGGTTGGCGGTGTAACGCCAGGCAAAGGCGGCACAACGCATCTCGGCCTGCCGGTGTTCAACACCGTGCGTGAAGCAGTAGAAGCCACCGGCGCAACCGCCACCGTGATCTACGTTCCAGCGCCGTTCTGCAAAGACGGTATCCTGGAAGCGATCGATGCGGGCATTAAACTGATCATCACTATCACCGAAGGTATCCCAACGCTGGATATGCTGACCGTGAAAGTGAAGCTGGATGAAGCTGGCGTGCGCATGATCGGCCCGAACTGCCCAGGCGTGATCACGCCAGGCGAATGTAAGATCGGTATCATGCCAGGCCACATTCACCAACCAGGCCGCGTCGGTATCGTATCGCGTTCAGGTACGCTGACTTATGAAGCCGTTAAGCAGACCACTGACATCGGCTACGGCCAGTCAACCTGCGTAGGTATCGGTGGTGACCCGATCCCTGGCTCTAACTTCATCGATATCCTGAAATTGTTCCAGGAAGATCCACAGACCGAAGCGATCGTGATGATCGGTGAGATCGGTGGTAGCGCGGAAGAAGAAGCAGCAGCTTACATCAAAGCCCACGTGACCAAGCCGGTTGTCGGCTACATCGCCGGTGTGACTGCACCGAAAGGCAAACGTATGGGCCACGCAGGCGCCATCATTGCCGGTGGTAAAGGTACCGCTGATGAGAAATTTGCTGCGCTGGAAGCGGCCGGTGTGAAAACCGTACGCAGCCTGGCAGACATTGGTGACGCGGTTAAAGCGGTTTTACCACTCAAATAAGCCAATACAGACTGACAATGAAAAGCCACCTTCGGGTGGCTTTTTTTTGGTAATAACCTGCCTGAAAGAGAGGGAAAAAAGCGCAACGGCTTCAAAAAATTGCGGCTATGCTTACTCTGTCATCAAGGTAAAGAAGGGAAAAGGCGCTGGATTTTGTCAAGCAATTGGCGTGCGGCTTTCCAAAATGAGGTTAAATAATTGCGGAAAAGGTAATTATATTCTTAATAATATGATGATGTTGTGACATCTAATTAACAACCACTGTAACACTACATATCTGGAAATTTATTGTCTTAATCCAGATCAATAAATAGCGACTTATAGGAAACTTTACCGCTAGCAAAACGCCAACTAACCGGTATAAATTGCGCTGCATCAATTCAGTCTTCGTCATAATTTATCAGGAGTTTGTGCCAGGCGTTGTTATATCAATTCTGCCGCCTCCTCGTGTTACTCCTGCTTTAAATTGACTGAAAAGATCGGTTTTTAAGGGAATTTTATCACTGTTACTCGCTCTCTTCGGGCAACAGCTTTCTCTGTTCTATCAGTAACAAAACTGGAATCAATAATCAGTCGTTCCTGAATCTTGTTCTGCGCGTCAATGTCTGTTGTTTGCCGTTGTCATCCGCAGGGGAAGTTCATGCGAGGAGCAAGGAGTCATCATGTTAGATATTGTCGAGCTGTCGCGTTTACAGTTTGCCCTGACGGCGATGTACCATTTCCTGTTCGTGCCATTAACGCTGGGTATGGCGTTTTTATTGGCGATCATGGAAACGGTATATGTCCTGACGGGGAAACAAATTTATAAAGATATGACCAAGTTCTGGGGCAAGTTGTTTGGTATTAACTTTGCACTCGGCGTGGCTACCGGCCTGACCATGGAATTCCAGTTCGGTACCAACTGGTCATATTATTCACACTATGTCGGCGATATCTTCGGTGCGCCGCTCGCCATCGAAGGTTTAATGGCGTTCTTCCTCGAATCCACCTTTGTTGGCCTGTTCTTCTTCGGCTGGGATCGCCTCGGTAAGGTGCAACACCTTGCGGTGACCTGGCTGGTGGCGCTCGGTTCGAACATGTCCGCGCTGTGGATTCTGGTGGCGAACGGCTGGATGCAAAACCCCATTGCATCGGAATTCAATTTCGAAACCATGCGTATGGAGATGTTGAGTTTCTCCGAGCTGGTGCTGAACCCGGTTGCGCAGGTGAAGTTTGTCCATACCGTGGCCGCCGGTTACACCACGGGCGCGATGTTCATCCTTGGTATCAGCGCATGGTATCTGCTGAAAGGGCGCGACATTGCTTTCGCTAAACGCTCTTTCGCCATCGCAGCCAGTTTCGGTATGGCGGCGATTCTGTCAGTGATCGTACTGGGTGACGAATCCGGTTATGAAATCGGTGACGTGCAGAAAACCAAACTGGCGGCAATTGAAGCGGAATGGGAAACCCAACCGGCTCCGGCTGCGTTTACGCTGTTTGGTATTCCGGATCAGGAGACGCAGGAAAATAAATATGCGATTCAGATTCCGTATCTGCTCGGCCTGATCGCCACGCGTTCAGTGGATACGCCGGTCACCGGTTTGAAAGAGCTGCTGGCACAACATGAAGTGCGTATTCGTAATGGCATGAAAGCCTACGCGCTGCTGAACGAACTGCGTGGTGGCAGCAAAGATCCTGAGGTGCGCAGCCAGTTTGAAGCCAGCAAACAGGATCTCGGTTATGGCCTGCTGCTGAAGCGCTATACGCCGGATGTGGCTAACGCCAGCGAAGAGCAGATTCAGAAAGCGACACAGGATTCGATCCCACGCGTTGCGCCACTGTACTTCGCCTTCCGCATCATGGTGCTGGGCGGTGTGCTGATGCTGGGCATTATTGCGCTCTCCTTCTGGAGCGTGATTCGTAACCGCATCGGTAAGTCTCGCTGGTTACTGAAAGCCGCGTTGTACGGCATTCCGTTACCGTGGATTGCGATTGAAGCGGGTTGGTTCGTTGCCGAGTATGGTCGCCAGCCGTGGGCAATTGGTGAGGTGCTGCCGACCGCGGTCGCTAACTCCTCATTGACCGTTGGCGATCTGCTGTTCTCAATGACATTGATTTGCGGTCTCTACACCTTGTTCCTCGTGGCGGAAATGTACCTGATGTTCAAGTTCGCGCGCCTCGGTCCAAGCAGCCTGAAAACCGGCCGCTATCATCATGAAACGCTGAAGACATCATCTCAGCCGGCGCGTGGATAAGGAGAGCGACCATGTTTGATTACGAAGTATTGCGCTTTGTCTGGTGGCTGCTGATTGGCGTGTTGCTGATCGGTTTCGCGGTCACCGATGGGTTTGATATGGGCGTTGGTATGCTGACGCGCATTCTGGGTCGTACTGATACCGAACGTCGCATCATGATTAATACCATTGCGCCGCACTGGGACGGAAACCAGGTTTGGCTGATCACCGCCGGTGGCGCGCTGTTTGCTGCCTGGCCAATGGTTTATGCCGCTGCGTTCTCCGGCTTCTACGTGGCGATGATTCTGGTGCTGGCTTCACTGTTCTTCCGTCCGGTCGGATTTGATTACCGTTCAAAGATTGAAGATATGCGCTGGCGCGGCATGTGGGATTGGGGCATTTTCATCGGCAGCTTTGTTCCGCCGCTGGTGATTGGTGTGGCGTTCGGCAACCTGCTGCAAGGGGTGCCGTTCCATGCTGACGAATATCTGCGCCTCTTCTATACCGGCAATTTCTTCCAGTTGCTGAACCCGTTTGGCTTGCTGGCGGGTGTGGTGAGTGTGGCGATGATCCTGACGCAAGGCGCAACCTATCTGCAGATGCGTACTGCCGGTGAGTTACACGTCCGCAGCCGCAGCACCGCGCAAATCTCGGCGCTGGTAATGATGGTGTGCTTCATTCTCGCGGGTGTGTGGGTGAAATACGGCATCGACGGTTATGTGCTGAAAAGCGTTATCGATCATCACGCGGCATCCAACCCGTTGGGTAAAGATGTGGTGCGTGAAGCCGGTGCGTGGATGGTGAACTTCGATCAGATGCCAGTACTGTGGCTGTTCCCGCTGTTGGGCGTGGTGTTGCCGCTGCTGACCATTCTCTGCTCGCGTATCGAGAAGGGCGCTCTGGCGTTTATCTCGTCTTCATTAACTTTGGCTTGCGTGATTATGACGGCCGGGATTGCGATGTTCCCCTTCATCATGCCATCCAGCACCGTGCCGGGCATCAGCCTGACCATGTGGGATGCCACGTCTAGCCTGCTGACGCTGAAAGTGATGACCATTGCCGCCATCATCTTTGTACCGATTATCCTGGCGTACACCGCCTGGTGTTATTACAAGATGTTTGGCCGTATCACCAAAGAACACATTGAGAGCAATACGCACTCCCTGTACTGATTAAGGAGATTGAGCATGTGGTATTTTGCCTGGATTCTTGGCACCTTGCTGGCCTGTGCGTTCGGTGTGATTACGGCGCTGGCGCTGGAGCACGTTGAAGAGAGCAGCGCGAAGGACGAGCAAGTCTGATGCGCACAATGATTCAGACGCTTTATCGTCTGATGGACAAGGGCCCGCTTCGGGCCCTTTCGCTAATCCTCGCGTTGTGGCTGGCGGGCTGTGTCATTTGGCAGCCTTCACGCTTTGCCGCGCGCACCAGTGATTTAGCGATATGGCACGGAATGCTGCTGATATGGGCCGTTTGTACCGGCGTGATACACGGCACCGGATTTCTCCCTCAGCGCCTACGCTGGCAAGCGCTCTTCTCGCCGTTGCCCGCGATGATAGTTTTAGTGGCAGGAATTTTCTGGTTCTACTATTAAGTCCAGGCTCAGGACTTAAAAACGCCGCAATTTCAGACGCTGACGTGAGGTTTTGTCAGCGTCCGGTCAAGAAACATCCTATAAATCCTTCCAGTTGTTAACCTGTGATAATTATTTTCTCGCGGCGTCAGCGGACCATTCCCAAGCCGATCTCTCTTGCGTATAGTAGCAACGTTTAAAATGAGACCGGGATGTAGAGTGAGTACAACGCTGTTTCGCTGGCCGGTTCGTGTCTATTACGAAGACACCGATGCCGGTGGTGTGGTTTACCACGCCAGTTATCTTGCTTTCTATGAACGAGCACGTACCGAAATGTTGCGCCAGCACCATTTCAATCAGCAGGTCCTGTTGGAAGAGCAGGTGGCTTTTGTGGTACGACGCATGACGATCGATTTTGTTGCGGCTGCACGTCTGGACGATCTTTTGGAAATTCAAACAGAAGTGACCTCAATGACGCGTGCAACGATGACGTTCTCGCAGCGTATCGTGAATGCAGAAGGCAAAGTGCTAAATGAAGCAGAAGTCCTGATTGCCTGCATCAACCCACATCTAATGAAGCCAATTGCGCTTCCCAAGTCTATTGTCGCGGAGTTCAAGCAGTGACTGACATGAATGTTCTTGATTTGTTCCTGAAGGCGAGCCTTCTGGTCAAACTTATCATGTTGATTTTGATCGGCTTTTCTATTGCCTCATGGGCGATCATTATTCAGCGTACGCGCATTTTGAATGCGGCGGGGCGCGAAGCCGAAGCGTTTGAAGATAAGTTCTGGTCGGGTATCGAGCTGTCACGCCTGTATCAGGAAAGCCAGGGACGCCGCGATGAACTGAGCGGATCTGAGCAAATTTTCTATTCGGGTTTCAAAGAGTTTGCGCGTTTGCATCGTGCTAATAACCATGCGCCAGAAGCGGTCGTTGAGGGCGCGAGCCGTGCGATGCGTATCTCCTTCAATCGTGAACTGGAAACGCTGGAAACTCACATTCCTTTCCTTGGCACCGTTGGCTCCATCAGTCCGTATATCGGTCTGTTTGGTACGGTGTGGGGGATCATGCACGCCTTTATCGCCCTCGGTGCGGTAAAACAGGCCACGCTGCAGATGGTTGCACCGGGTATTGCCGAAGCGTTGATCGCGACCGCAATCGGTCTGTTTGCGGCCATTCCTGCCGTTATGGCGTACAACCGTCTGAACCAGCGTGTTAACAAGCTGGAACAGGGCTACGACAACTTCATGGAAGAGTTCACGGCTATCCTGCATCGTCAGGCTTTCTCCACCGACAACACGAAGTAAGTCGAGGTTTACGATGGCCAGAACCCGTGGTCGCGGTAAACGCGACCTTAAGTCGGAAATCAACATTGTTCCACTGCTGGACGTGCTGTTGGTGTTGCTGCTCATCTTTATGGCAACCGCGCCGATTATTACCCAGAGCGTGGAAGTGGATCTGCCGGATGCGACAGATTCAAAAACCGTCTCAACTGATGATAATCCACCGGTGATTGTTGAAGTGTCTGGTGTTGGCCAGTACAGCCTGGTGGTGGATCACGATCGTATGACGCAGTTACCGCCGGAGCAGGTGGTGAGCGAAGCGCAGCGCCGGATTGAAGCCAATCCGAAAACGGTCTTCCTGATCGGCGGTGCGAAAGACGTCCCTTACGACGAAATCATCAAGGCGCTGAACCTGTTACATCAGGCAGGCGTGAAATCTGTCGGTTTGATGACGCAGCCGATTTAAAGCGAACCGTTTTTTGGGAACCGAGTGTGTCGAAGGCAACCGAGCAGAACGACAAGTTAAAGCGCGCGATAATCGTTTCGGTGATTCTGCACATCGTGCTGATCGCCTTACTGATTTGGAGCTCGTTTAACGAAAAAATCGAATCCAGCGGCGGTGGCGGTGGCAGTGATATTGACGCAGTGATGGTCGATTCCGGCGCCGTGGTTGAGCAGTATAACCGCCAGCAGAATCAGCAACGAGACAGTCAGCGCGCCGAGCAGCAGCGTCAGAAACAGTCGCAGCAGCAGGCCGAAGAGTTACAGCAGAAACAAGCTGCTGAGCAGCAGCGTTTGAAAGAGATGGAAAAAGAGCGCTTGCAGGCCCAGCAGGAAGCCAAAGAGCAGGCGAAGCAGCAGGCCGAGCAGCAGAAAGCCGCTGAATCCGCCGCTAAGCAAGCGCAGGAACAGCAGAAAACTGCCGAAGCCGCCGCAGCGAAAGCCAAGGCTGATGCCAAAGCGGAAGCCGATGCGCAGGCAAAAGCAGCCGCCGACGCCAAAGCCAAAGCGGTAGAAGAAGCCAAGCAAGCCGCGGCTGATGCGAAGAAGAAAGCAGAAGAGCAGGCGAAAGCCGCTGCCGCTGAAGCAGCGAAAGAGAAAGCGGCGCAGCAGGCAAAAGCGGCCGCAGAATCGAAAGCCAAAGCGGACGCTGAAGCCAAAGCGCAGGCTGCTGCCGATGCCAAGGCGAAAGCGGCTCAGGAAGCCAAAGAGGCTAAAGAGCAAGCGGCTGCTGAGGCGAAGGAAAAAGCCGCAGCAGAAGCCAAAGAGAAGGCTGCCGCCGAGGCGAAAGCCAAGGCCGATGCGGCTGCTAAGGCCAAAGCGGATGCAAAAGCGAAAGCGGCTGCGGATGCCAAAAAAGCCGCCGCTGAAGCTGCGAAGAACGAAAATGCGGTTGATGACCTGTTAGGTGGTTTGTCTTCTGGTAAGAATGCACCGAAAAGCGGCACCGCATCGGGTGGCGCTGCAGGGCAGGGCAATCAGAAGAAAGCGGGCGCGTCAGGCGCAGATATCAATAATTATCTGGGGCAAGTGGTCGGGGCGATTCAGAGCCGTTTCTACGATGCAGATTTGTACAAAGGTAAAGAGTGTAACCTGCGTATTAAACTGGCACCGGATGGTTTGCTGATTGACGTTAAATCGGAAGGTGGCGACCCCGCCTTGTGTCAGGCGGCAATTGCTGCCGCGAAGCAGGCGCGGATTCCGAAGCCGCCTTCGCAGGCGGTGTATGAAGTGTTTAAAAACGCACCGATGCGTTTCAAACCAGAATAATGCAGTAACGTACGGCAGGTTGAACTAAGGTTAGCTTGCCATACTCTATGAGTACTCGTGTTTTTCAGGAACTGTGCGAATTATCATGAACCTCTGGTTCAGGTAAGGGAGAAAAAATGAAGCAGGCACTTCGTGTAACCTTAGGTTTTTTTGTACTGCTGTGGGCAGCAATGCTTCATGCAGAAGTCCGTATTGAAATTACGCAGGGCGTTAACACCGCACGTCCTATTGGTGTGGTTCCGTTCCAATGGGCTGGCCCAGGCGCGGCACCAGAAGACATCGGCGGGATCGTTTCTGCTGACTTACGTAACAGCGGTAAATTTAATCCGCTCGATCGTTCTCGTCTGCCACAACAGCCAGCCAGCGCACAGGAAGTTCAACCTGCCGCATGGAGCGCATTGGGTATTGATGCGGTCGTAGTTGGTCAGGTAACGCCTAACGCTGACGGCAGCTATCAAGTTGCCTATCAGTTGGTGGACACCGGCGGCGCGCCAGGCACCGTGCTGGCGCAGAACTCTTATAAAGTGACTAAGCAGTGGCTGCGTTACGCAGCGCACACCGCCAGTGACGAAGTGTTCGAAAAGCTGACCGGCATCAAAGGCGCATTCCGTACCCGCATTGCCTATGTGGTGCAGACCAATGGCGGTCAGTTCCCGTATGAGTTGCGCGTGTCGGATTACGATGGCTACAACCAGTTTGTGGTTCACCGTTCACCGCAGCCATTGATGTCTCCGGCCTGGTCGCCAGATGGCAGCAAAGTGGCTTACGTGACCTTCGAAAGCGGCAAATCTGCACTGGTGGTTCAGACGCTGTCTAACGGTGCAATCCGTCAGGTGGCTTCTTATCCGCGTCATAACGGTGCGCCAGCCTTCTCACCAGACGGTTCTAAACTCGCCTTCGCGCTGTCGAAAACCGGTAGCCTGAACCTGTATGTGATGGATCTGGCTTCTGGTCAGACGCGTCAGGTGACTGATGGTCGCTACAACAGCACTGAACCAACGTGGTTCCCGGACAGCCAGACACTGGCTTACACCTCGGATCAGGCCGGTGCGCCCCAGATTTATAAAGTTGGTATCAACGGCGGTGCGCCACAACGTATTACCTGGGAAGGTGCGCAAAACCAGGATGCGGATGTGTCAACCGACGGCAAAACTATGGTGATGATCAGCAGCGCCGGTGGCGCTCAGCACGTCGCCAAACAGGATCTGGTAACGGGAGCCGTTCAAACAATAACGGACACGTTCCTGGATGAAACGCCGAGTCTGGCGCCAAACGGCACAATGGTAATCTATAGCTCTACTCAGGGGATGGGTTCCGTGTTGCAGTTGGTTTCAACCGACGGGCGTTTCAAAGCGCGTCTTCCGGCAACTGATGG
The DNA here is from genome assembly GCF_019795955.1 of Pantoea sp. DY-5. NCBI lineage: Bacteria > Pseudomonadati > Pseudomonadota > Gammaproteobacteria > Enterobacterales > Erwiniaceae > Pantoea > Pantoea sp. DY-5. The sequence continues at coordinate 1,353,043 of NZ_JAIMIE010000001.1, read as the reverse complement.
ACAGGTCAAATTCCCTGCCTGGTCGCCGTATCTGTGATGCATAGGTCCCCTGCACGGCGGGGGATTAAAATGTATGGCAAACAAAATAATAGGATAAAGAAATGCAACTGAACAAAGTGCTGAAGGGTTTGATGCTGGCTCTGCCGGTTATCGCAGTAGCTGCATGTAGCTCACACAAAAACAACAACAACGATCAGACTGGCATGGGCGCTAACGACGGTGCTTACGGTGCTGGTCAGAACGGCGGTAACATGTCTTCTGATGAGCAAGCGCGTCTGCAGATGCAGCAGCTGCAGCAGAACAACATCGTTTACTTCGGTCTGGACAAATATGACGTGGCTTCTGACTACGCTCAGATGCTGGATCAGCACGCTGCATTCCTGCGTGGCAACCCGTCTTACAAAGTGACCATCGAAGGTCATGCGGATGAGCGCGGTACCCCAGAATACAACATCGCCCTGGGCGAACGTCGTGCAAGCGCCGTTAAGATGTATCTGCAAGGCAAAGGCGTTTCTGCTGACCAGATGTCTATCGTTTCTTACGGTAAAGAAAAACCAGCTGTACTGGGTCATGACGAAGCGGCTTACGCTAAAAACCGTCGTGCCGTACTGGTTTACTAAGAAAATATCATGATGAGTAACTTCAGACTTCATCTGTTGAGTCTGTCGTTACTGGTTGGTTTAGCGGCTCCTTTGGGGGCCGCTAATGCCCAGGCGTCAATCAGTAGCGTTGGCTCAGGCTCGGTCGAAGACCGCGTCACCACTCTTGAACGTATCTCTAATGCCCAGGCTCAGCTTTTGCAGCAATTGCAGCAGCAGATGAGCGACAACCAAAGCGATATCGATTCGCTGCGCGGGCAAATCCAGCAAAATAGCTATCAGCTTAATCAGGTGATTGAGCGCCAGAAGCAGCTCTATCAGCAAATCGACAGCCTTAGCTCCGGCAGTAACGGTGCGCAGGCGAGCGGTGGTGCTGATGCCGCTGCAGCGGGCGCTGCGGCTTCTGCGGATAGCGGTAGCAGCGCCAGTTCGGCTGCGCCAGCGCAAACCGGCGATGCCAACACGGACTACAATGCTGCGGTTGCGCTGATTCTGGAGAAGAAGCAGTACGATCAGGCGATTACTGCCCTGCAGGCTTGGGTGAAGAAATATCCTGATTCTACCTATCAGCCGAATGCCAATTACTGGCTGGGTCAGCTGTTTTACAACAAGGGCAAAAAAGACGATTCGGCCTATTACTTTGCCACTGTGGTAAAAAATTACGCGAAATCGCCAAAAGCCCCGGAAGCGCTGTTTAAGGTTGGTGTGATCATGCAAGAGAAGAACGACACGGCGAAAGCCAAGGCTGTCTTCCAGCAAGTGATCAAACAATTCCCAAATAGTGATTCTGCTAAGCAGGCGCAAAAACGTCTTGCCGGGTTGTAATTTGTGCTTAAAAGACCGGATTTCGTGTGATTTCTGGTCTTACAGCATGAAAGGTAAGCAATTGAGACATTTAGTGGAAAATAAGGGTTGCGCCCTCCCGCTAAATCAGTAATATATGCCGCCGTTGCCGGGACATATCTTAACAAGTATCGGCAGCACTGAAGATGGGTCGTTAGCTCAGTTGGTAGAGCAGTTGACTTTTAATCAATTGGTCGCAGGTTCGAATCCTGCACGACCCACCATCTCAACCCGTTGTAAGAGAGATGATTTCTTCAGTAAGCTTTACAACCTTGATGGGTCGTTAGCTCAGTTGGTAGAGCAGTTGACTTTTAATCAATTGGTCGCAGGTTCGAATCCTGCACGACCCACCATCTAGTAAAGGTTGTAAGCCCCACAGCGGGTCGTTAGCTCAGTTGGTAGAGCAGTTGACTTTTAATCAATTGGTCGCAGGTTCGAATCCTGCACGACCCACCAGTTATGTAGAAAGGCGCCCTAAAGGCGCCTTTTTGCTTTTCTACGTTTTAATAAAATTTTAGCAGTGTTGCTTTGGGATGGGTGCCGGGCTCTAAAAGGCGGGACGGATCGCGAAGACACATCACATCCCTGTGGATCGGCCTCGCAAGTCCTCGCCTCATCCATGAGGCTCGCCCGCAAGCGGGCAACGCTTCGCGTTGTGCAAAAACGCTCCCGGCGTTTTTGTCCATGGCTCGGACGCTTCGCTCCTTCCGCTCCCGCCTTTTAGAGCTATCAGGCTCAAGAGTCGCTTCTAAATAAGTGCACATATTTGCATGAAGGCGGGGATAAGGGGCGGTGGAGTAAAGCTTCCGGCGCATGGATGCGCCGGCAGAGCCTACAGGGATGTATCCACGGCGACTTTACGCAACCGCCCCTTATTTCCGCCTGAAACGCACTATTCAGATTTCTTAACCGGCGTCAGACTTTTCCAGATATGCAGCACCGCATAGCTGCGCCACGGTCGCCAAACCTGCGATAACTGCTCCGCCACTTTGGCACTCACGCCGCCGAGATTATTACGAATCGCAATATCCTCTTTGGGAAACGCATCAGGCCAACGCAGCGCACGCATCGCGATATAACTTGCCGTCCACGGCCCAATGCCTTTTAGCGCAAGTAGCTGCTGCTGAACCACGTCTGGATTCACCGCACCGTTAAAGCGTAATGCGCCAGAAGCACAGGCCTGCGCCAGTGCCTGAATGGCATGTGAACGCGCACTGACAATCCCCAGACTGGCGATATCATCGATACTCGCCGCCGCCAGCGACTCCGCATTCGGCGGCAAACGTGAAAGTTCTGACCACGGCGTTACCAGCGGCTCACCAAAGCGCTGTGCCATTCGGCTGCTAAGCGTGGTCGCCGCTTTCACGGTAACCTGCTGGCCGAGTATCGCACGCACACCCAACTCAAAGCCGTCAAACGCACCAGGAACGCGTAAACCGGGAAAGCGCGACAAGCTCTCGGCTAATAGCGGATCGTGGCTTAGGTGCTCTGCTATGCGCTGTGGCTGCGCATCCAGGTCAAACAGATCGCGCAGACGACGCAGCAAAGCGGGCAGCACTGGCGTCAGAGACGTCGTAAATTGCACCTTCAGCGACTGTTTTTCCGCAAGATGGCTCACGCGCACCCAGCCGCGACAGTTGCCCAGCGCCACCGTACGGTGATAAATGCCCTCGTTCACCCATTCCACCTCCTTCATCACGCGCTGTTGCAGGAAATCGAGCATCGCATCCCAATCGTAAGGCGGCCGATAACTCAGGCGTAGTTCGGCGCTCTCTTGCGTGGTCTTCACGGCGTCGGGTTGATTCTGCTTGCGCAGGCGGGAAGGCGTCATGCGATAGCGCGCCTGGAACACATCGTTAAAGCGCCTCAAACTGCGGAAGCCGCTGGCGTAAGCAATTTCTGTTACCGGTAGTGAGGTTTCTGTCAGAAGTTGCTTAGCCAGCAGCATACGACGCGTCTGACGCAGCTCTAAAGGCGATACGCCGAGCTCCTGCTGCACCACGCGACGCAATTGACGTTCACTGAGGTCAAACTCGCCAGCGATGTCTGCCAGCGTCTCCTGCTCTTCCAGCAAGCCCTCTTCGATGCGGCGAATCAAACGATCGGCAATGCGGTGATGGCTATCCACCGGCGCAGAGCCGGGCGCCAGTTCCGGACGGCAGCGTAAACACGGACGGAAGTGCGCTTTCTCGGCGGCCTCTGCGCTGCTAAAAAACAGGCAGTTCTTCTGCATCGGCGCTTTCACTGGACAAATGGGGCGGCAATAAATGCCGGTGGATGTCACGCCAACAAAAAACAGCCCGTCGAAGCGGCTATCGCGCGACGTCAGCGCCTGGTACGCAATTTCAGCATCAAACATCATCGTCTCCGGCAAATAAACGGCATGGTCGCGCAAGCTGAACAGGAAAACTCGCTGCTTTCGGACAGCTAACCAGTTTATGCTGATGACCGAAAACAGCCAGTTTCCTGCGGCGGAAATGCGATAATCGCCAGCAGAGAATATGCCGGAGGTGCACCATGTATCATGCCAAAATCATCGCGACGCCCGTTGGTGAGCTCACGCTTGTTGCCACCGATAAAGGATTGTCGGCGATTCTGTGGGAAAACGAAGGGGCGCAGCGCGTGCCGTTGAAGCCGATCAACCGTAACGATCAGCATCCGATTCTGTGTGAGGCCGAACGCCAGCTGCGCGAATATTTCGCCGGTGAGCGTCAGCAGTTTGATATGCCGTACGACACCGTCGGCACCGAGTTTCAGAAAAAAGTGTGGCAGGCGCTGCTCACCATCCCGTTTGGAGAAACGCGCAGCTACCTGCAAATCGCCGAGCAGATCGGCAATCCGAAAGCGGTGCGCGCCGTAGGCGCAGCGAACGGTAAAAATCCGCTGTCGATTATGGCGCCGTGCCATCGCGTGATTGGCAGCAACGGCAAACTCACCGGTTTTGCAGGCGGACTCACCGTTAAAGCCTTCCTGCTGGAGCTGGAAAGTCCGCAGAAAACGTTGAGCAGCGCATTGTTGCTGTAGAGCGCGCAAAAAAGAGACGACACTCTCGCGCAATTCCGCTATCGTGTTTAGCATATAAAACACGATAGCGGTTTTGATGCCGCATCATTGCCGTAACCGGCAATTTTGTTAAATTGAGAAAACGAGAGCCGTGTCATGAGCCTGATGTTCGATCCTGAAAGCGCGATCTATCCTTTCCCGCCGAAACCGGCACGTCTCAGCGACGATGAAAAAGCCCACTACAAAAACAAAATCAAACGCTTGCTGAAAGAACGCGATGCGGTGATGGTGGCGCATTACTACACCGATCCCGAAATTCAGGCGCTGGCGGAAGAGACCGGCGGCTGCGTATCGGACTCACTGGAAATGGCGCGTTTCGGCAGCACCCATCCCGCTAAAACCTTGCTGGTGGCGGGCGTGCGTTTTATGGGTGAAACCGCAAAAATCCTTAGCCCGGAAAAAACCGTGCTGATGCCCACCTTGCAGGCGGAATGCTCGCTCGATCTCGGTTGCCCAATTGAAGAATTTAACCGCTTCTGCGATCAGCATCCCGATCGCACTGTGGTGGTGTATGCCAACACCTCGGCGGCGGTTAAAGCGCGTGCGGATTGGGTCGTCACCTCGAGCATCGCGGTTGAGCTGATTGAGCATCTTGACAGCCTCGGCGAGAAAATCATCTGGGCACCGGATCGCCATCTCGGCCGCTACGTCACGCAAAAATCCGGCGCGGATGTGCTGTGCTGGCAGGGCGCCTGTATTGTGCATGACGAATTCAAAACACAGGCTTTGCAACGCATGAAGGCGCTCTATCCGCATGCGGCGGTGCTGGTGCATCCTGAATCACCGCAGGCGATTGTCGATCTGGCTGATGCGGTGGGATCCACCAGTCAGCTGATTCAGGCGGCGCAAAGTTTGCCGCATCCGCAGATGATCGTCGCCACCGATCGCGGCATCTTCTACAAAATGCAGCAGGCGGTGCCGAACAAAGAGTTGCTGGAAGCGCCCACCGCAGGCGAGGGCGCCACCTGCCGCAGCTGTGCGCACTGTCCTTGGATGGCGATGAACGGCCTGAAAGCGATTGCCGAAGGACTGGAGCGTGGCGGCAGCGCGCATGAGATCCATGTGGATAGCGCATTGCGTGAGGCCGCGTTGCTACCGCTCAACCGCATGCTATCCTTTGCTGCAGATCTCAAACTTAAAATCAAAGGGAATGCATGATGGGCTCCCGTTACACAGGCTCCTAATATGGACTTCTTTAGCACGCAAAATATTCTGGTTCACATTCCGCTCGGCGTTGGCGGCTACGATCTCTCATGGATCGAAGCCGTTGGCACCATTGCTGGCCTGCTGTGCATCTGGCTCGCCAGCCTTGAGAAAATCATCAACTACTTTTTTGGACTGATAAACGTCACGCTGTTTGCGGTGATCTTCTTCCAGATTCAGCTCTATGCCAGCTTGTTGCTGCAACTGTTCTTCTTTGTCGCCAACGTTTACGGCTGGTACGCGTGGAGTCGGCAAACCTCTAACAACGAAACGGAGCTGAGAATTCGCTGGCTGCCGCTGCCGAAAGCATTGGGTTGGGGCGCGGCGTGCGTGGTGGCGATTGCGCTGATGACGGTGTACATCGATCCGGTCTTTGCTTTCCTGACCAAAACAGCGGTCGGCATTATGCAGAGTCTGGGGCTTAACGTGGCGATGCCGCAACTGCAGCCGGACGCGTTTCCGTTTTGGGATTCGTGCATGATGGTGCTGTCGATTGTGGCGATGATTTTGATGACGCGTAAATACGTTGAGAACTGGTTGCTGTGGGTGGTGATCAACGTTATCAGCGTGATGATCTTTGCGCGTCAGGGCGTTTATGCCATGTCACTGGAGTACGCGATTCTGACGCTGATTGCGCTTAACGGTTCGCGCCTGTGGATGCAAAGCGCACGCGAACATGGCTCGCGCGCGCTGTCCCATCAGTGATGATGAGCGTGACCTTCCAGCGCAGCATGATCGTGGTGATCATGCTGCGCGGCGCTGTTATCTAAACACAACTCGCAGTCCGGCCCGCTGCACGGCTGATACTCCATCTGCACCGTGGCGTGGGCAATCTGATAGTGCTCATGTAAATAATGGTGAATGCGCTTGAGCAGGCCGTCGTGATCGTAAGGCGGAATCACCTGCACATGCAGCGTCAGCACCGGTTTTTCACCCACCTGCCACAGATGAACGTGATGCACGTTACGTACTTCATCGATATTGCGCGTCAGCTCGCGTGACAGTTTATCCGCGTTAATATGGCCCGGCGCACCTTCCAGCAACTCATGCAGGCTCTCGCGCAGCAGCGACCAGGCGCTACGTACCACCAGCAATGACACCAGCAGCGACAAAATCGGGTCGATTGGCGTCCAGCCGGTCAGCATGATGATCACCGCCGCGACAATCGCACCGACCGAACCCAGCAAATCGCCCAGCACATGCAATGCCGCCGCACGTACGTTGAGATTCTTCTCTTCGCTGCCGCGATGCAGCAGCCAGAACGACAGCAGATTGGCCAGCAAACCGGCAATGGCGATGCCGAGCATCAATCCGCCGGCAATCGGCTGGGGTTCATAGAAGCGACGCAGCGCTTCCCAGACAATCAGCACCGTAATCACCAATAGCGCAATGGCGTTGACGAACGCCGCTAAGGTGGTGAGACGCAGCAAGCCGAAGGTATGGCGCGCGTTAGGCTTGCGCTGAGAAAACTGCACCGCGAGTAACGCCATCAGCAGCGCGGCGGCATCGGTCAACATATGTCCGGCATCGGCCAGCAGCGCCAGCGAACCAGAAACCAGCCCGCCGATCACTTCGGCCACCATAAACAGCGCCGTTACGCCAAACGCCGCGGCCAGTCGTTTGCGGTTGCCGTTAGCGGTCCCGTGAGAATGCGTGTGTGCCATAATTATCCAGTTGTTTAAGTAACCTGTTTGTTAATGATATCAGTAAATTGAGATCATCAAGCGGCAACTGCTGCTGTTTAACCTGCTCAATCAACTGCTGACAGCGCTCGGCTACCTCATCCATACCCAGCATCAACCAGCTGCCCTTCATGCGGTGTGCAGCCTGTTCCAGCGCCGTCCAATTTTGTGTATCGCGCGCGTTCAACAGCAAATCCCGATCCTGTTGCAGCGTGCGCTGCAAGGTTTGACAGATGCGCGGAATAAATGCCTGATTATCCTGCGCCAGAATCAGTAAGCTGTTTGGCAAGACATCCAATGGATCTTTTACTGCGCGCGCCAGCAGCGGTGCCAGATGATCGAGCTCAATGGGTTTGAGCAGCAGAGCTTCGTCATCCAGCAAGGCGATTTTCAGCAACTGAACATCTGCAGAGCAGAGCACGCGCAGCGAGGTGCTGCCGCGCTGGCGCTGACGACGGCGCAGAATACGCAGCAGCGTTAAACCATCCGGGCGCGGCATCATCTGGTCGATAAACAGAATATCGAAGGCGCGCTGAGCATCGGCGCGCAGCAGCGCTCGGCCCTCTTCAAATACCTGCGCCTCAACGCCAAACATCGCCAGCTGCTGCTGCATCACCAAAAGATTGGTCGGGTGATCGTCCACAATCGCCACGCGCAGCTGCGGGTAAACAGGCCAGCTGGCTGTGCGCTCGGTTAACGGCTCTTGGCTCACGACTAATGGCAACTGCACGCTGACCGTGGTGCCGCTGCCCGGTGCTGAAGTGAGCGTTAGCGTACCGCCCATTCGTTGCACAATCTCGCGACAGATAAACAAACCTAAGCCGCTGCCTTGCACCGCATGGCTTTTGCCGGACGGCGCCTGATACCACGGCTCAAACAGTTTTGCCTGCTCGTTAAGCGGGATGCCGCTGCCGGTGTCGGTGACCGTAAGCTGGATGTGCTCACTGACCGCCAGCGACAGGCGCACTTCGCCTTCGCGGGTAAACTTCAGGGCGTTGGCCACCAGATTATTCACCACCTGCTGCAGGCGATCGCCATCCAGCAACACGCTGGCAGGCAGCGGCGTTAACGCTTCGGCAATCAGGTTCGGCCCGGCATCGCGCATTAAGGGATGATAAAACTGCTGCTGTTGCTGCAGCCAGAGCGTCAGATTGAGCGGGCGCGGCGCCAGACGGAAGCTCTGGCTCTCAATACGCGCGTGATCCTGCAAGTCGTTCAATAGCGCCATCAGCGACCGCGCGCTGCTGTGCATCAGCGCCAGCCGTTCACTCGGATGCTGCTGCTGTTCCAGCTCCAGCAAACCGAGAATCGCCTGCATCGGCGTGCGCAGTTCGTGGCTGGCGGTGGCGAGAAACTGGCTTTTGGCGGCATTGGCGCGTTCGGCCTGCTCACGCTGCAATCGGTCACGACGCTGCTGCCAGTAACGACGCGCCAGCAAGCCCAACAGCAACAGAATAATTACGCCTGCCGCAAGCAAAATCATCAGCGGAATATTGCGCATCGCCATCGTCGTGCCGGGCTGCGGCGGCTGCGACCAGCTGACGCGCATCTGATTAAGCGTATCAGGCGGGATTTGCTGCAATGCATGGTCGAGCAGGGCGCGCAGCTCAGGCTGTTCAGCACTGACCTGCGGCGCCAGCGGCCAGGCGATATCGCTGGCAGCAAACGCCAGATGCACACGATTATCTTCGTGACTCGCCATACGCCAGCGGGCAGAGAGCACGTTATCTACCAGCGCATCGATCTGACCGTTATTCAGCGCTTGCCACAGCTGCGTCCGATCGTCGAACGGCTGCGGCGTAATACCTGACGGCAGCAAACGTATGGCGAGATCGTCGCGTAATACGCCCACGCGCTGGCCTTGTAACGATTGCCAGTTCATTGGCTGATGCGTGGCAAGCGTGTAAATGCCCCAAATGGCGCGCCATACCGGCAAAGTATTGCTGCCGGGATCGTCGCCATACAGCGGCTGCAACAGGTTGAGCATCACCTGCTGTTGCTGCAGTAGCGTGGCGGCCTGCTGCGGATTGTTGACCCAGCGCGGGGTGAAGCGCAGGCCGGTGCTTTGGCTTAAGGCGTTGAGCAGGTCGATGCCGAAGCCGCGCGCGTTGCCGTTGCTGTCGCGATAACTCCATGGCGCGTTATCCGCCTCAACCGCATAGGGAATCTCGTTGTGCTGCGCCAGCCACTGCTTTTCGCTGGCCGACAGCATCAATGTTTGCGTATCCTGATAGCGCAGCAGCGGCGGACTCCAGCGCTGCTGGACGCGACTGCTGAACTCGGCGGGCAGCAGGCGCAGCTGACTGTTAAGCCAGTGGATCAAGGCGGCATCGCGCGCTAGCGCACGTAGCGTTAATTCGCCCGCGCCGGGATCGGCGGTGATTTGGTAGATTTGTCCTTGCTGCAGCTGGCCCAGCAGAAAACCGGCGCTGGCTTCATCGGCGACCAGGTAATCGCTCTGCTGATTGAGCAGCGCATACAGCGCCTGCAGATCGCCCGGCAAGGTGTGCCAGCGATGCTGCTGCACAAATTCAGTGGGCAACTGCGCCAGCGTCGCTTCGGCAATGGTGAGCTGCGCGGTTTCGCTATTGAACATCACCGCGCGCTGATTATCCCGGTTACGATAGATGCGAATCGGGCTGCTGTACCAGCTGTCGCTGAGCAGCACGTCGGATGGGAGCTGGGCATGTTGATTACTTAACACCAAATCCACCTCGCCGCGCTGCAATGCTGCCAGTTGCTGCGCGCGATCGGCATAGCTTTGCAGCGTGAAGTGCGTACCGGTCAACTGGCTTAGGGCGCTGAGATAATCGGCGTCGATGCCCCAGATGTGATCGCCAATACGCATCGCCCAGGGCGCGCTATTTTGTGCCGGCACCGCGACGCGCAAGGTTGCGCCAGGCCAGGGTTCGGCGTGCGGGGCCGGCATCATCGCGGGTAGCATCACGCTGCTGGCGGGTTGCAGATCGGCTTTCGCCATCACACTCAGCAGCAGCGTACACAGCAGCAAACAGATCCTCACTGCTGCGCTTTCCACAGCTCAGCCAGCTCAACCACCGACTGTACGCCGGTTTTCTCCAGGATGTTCTTCTTGTGGGTGCTAACGGTTTTATTGCTGATATGCAGCTGTTCGCCAATCTGCAGATTCGAGAGGCCGCGCACCAGCAGCGCTACAATCTGCTGCTCTTTCTCGGTTAACGGCAGTTCGATACGTTCCGGCAGCGGCGGAAAAGCCTGCTGGCCGCCGAGCACCGCCAGAATCGCGCTCAGCAGTTGCGCCATGCTTTGGCTTTTCACCACGTAACCGGCAGCGCCAAGCGACACGGCGCTGAGCAGCGTGTGGCGGCTCTGCTGCGCGGAATAGATCAACACCGGGCAGTGCTGATTACGCACGCGCAACCGGCGCAGCAGTTCGAGTCCGTCGCAATCGGGTAAACCGATATCCAGCACAATTAAATCGATGGGATGTTGTTGAAGCAGTTGGCGCGCCTGCGCTTCGTCGCCAGCGGCGTGAATGTTCAACGTGATGGGAGCGTTAACGCAAGCCGCTTCCAGTGCGACGGCAACTAACGGGTGATCATCAATAAGCAGCAATGAAGCCATGAAACAGTTCCTGTGAATTTCATTGCTTCAGCATAGCGGAAAAGGGCGGGGGGCAAAATAAAAGGGAGAGCCGAAGCTCTCCCTTGATTAAACAGAAGGGACCTTATTGCGAAGTACCGTCTGTTTTATGTTTCACGTGGCCGCCACCCTCTTTGGTGTCGACTTTTTTATTCATGTCCGGGCATTTGCCGTCTTTGCACATGCTGTTTTTGTGCACCTGGCTGGCTGACATATTGCTTGTATCAGTGCCTGACGTTGCTGCGCTATTGGTATTGGTGCTGCCGCTGTTAATTTTGCTGTTATCAACATTATTGGGTGGCAGATTCTGTTTTGCACCGCCAGCTGCTGCACCGGCTTCAGCTGAAGCGTTGGCCGCACCATTGTTGTTATCCGCAGCCATTACAGCACCGCTACCCATAGTCATCGCTGCTGTCAGAAAGATCATTGCAAACTTATTCATCATTATGCTCCAGTAATTAATGGATAGTTGCCGTCTAACACCCACTGGTGTTGAATGACGAAAATAGCGTGCCGCGATGGAATAAAATCCACCTTATACGCTTCACTTAAAAATTTAATTTTGCAAACACATCATTCCTTAGTGCTTACATTTAAAAAGCTTAGTGCATGGATATATAAATGCAAATTTGAGATGTACATTTTAAGCGCGGTGCGTAATTTACACCCACCGCGTGAAGGGCTAAAGTGGGCGGGTTGCGCCCGACGGACGTTGGGCCAGAAATTTGAATGGAATTGTGTATGGATTACCAGAACGATGATTTACGCATCAGAGAGATCAAAGAGTTACTGCCTCCTGTTGCTTTGCTTGAAAAATTCCCCGCCACCGATAAAGCGGCTGCAACCGTAGCGCAGTCACGTCAGGCGATTCACCGCATTCTGCATGGCGAAGACGATCGTCTGCTGGTGGTGATCGGCCCTTGCTCAATTCACGATACCCAGGCTGCGCAAGAGTATGCGACGCGCCTGCTGGCACTGCGTGATGAGCTGAAAGACGATCTTGAAGTGGTGATGCGCGTTTACTTTGAAAAACCGCGCACCACGGTGGGCTGGAAAGGGCTGATCAACGATCCGTTTATGGATGGCAGCTTCCAGATCAACGACGGCCTGCGCCTGGCACGCAAGCTGCTGGTGGATATCAACGATATCGGTTTGCCAGCCGCCGGTGAGTTCCTCGATATGATTACGCCACAATATATGGCCGATTTGATGAGCTGGGGCGCGATTGGCGCACGTACCACCGAATCGCAGGTGCATCGCGAACTCTCTTCCGGCCTCTCTTGCCCGGTTGGCTTTAAAAACGGTACCGACGGCACCATCAAAGTGGCGATTGACGCCATTGGTGCGGCCAGCGCGCCACACTGCTTCCTGTCAGTCACCAAATATGGTCACTCGGCGATTGTCGAAACCAGCGGTAACGAAGACTGCCACATCATCCTGCGCGGCGGCAAAGAGCCGAATTACAGCGCCGAACACGTGGCGGCCGTGAAAACCGGTCTGGAGAAAGCAGGCTTGCGTCCGCAAGTGATGATCGACTTCAGCCATGCTAATAGCAGCAAGCAGTTCCAACGTCAGATGGTGGTTGCCGACGACGTGGCACAGCAAATTGCCGGTGGTGAGCAGGCGATTACTGGCGTGATGATCGAGAGTCATCTGGTGGAAGGTAATCAGAGCCTCGAAAGCGGCAAACCGCTGGTGTACGGCCAGAGTGTGACCGATGCTTGCATCGGCTGGGAAGACACTGAGAAGGCGTTGCGTCAGCTGGCTCAGGCGGTCAAACAGCGTCGCAGCTAAGCCATTGCGGCAATAAAAAAGGCCAGACTTGCGTCTGGCCTTTTTGCGTTTCAGCGTTCGCTTACTTCGCTTTACCCTGGTTTGCTACGGCTGCGGCTTTCGCAGCAATCTCATCAGCATCACCCAGATAGTAACGTTTGAGCGGCTTGAAGTTCTCGTCGAACTCATACACCAACGGCACGCCAGTTGGGATGTTCAGTTCGAGGATCTCGTCTTCGCTCAGGTTGTCGAGGTATTTAACCAGCGCACGCAGTGAGTTGCCGTGCGCAGCAACGATCACTTTCTCACCGCTCTTAATGCGCGGCAGAATGCTTTCGTTCCAGTAAGGAATTACGCGTTCGATGGTCAGCGCCAGGCTTTCGGTGGTTGGCAACTGCGCGTCAGTCAGTGAAGCGTAACGCGGATCGTGGCCTGGGAAACGCTCATCAGCGCGATCCAGTTCTGGTGGCGTGATGGCAAAGCCACGACGCCACTGTTTCACTTGCTCGTCACCGTATTTAGCGGCGGTTTCTGCTTTATCCAGACCTTGCAGCGCACCGTAGTGACGCTCGTTCAGACGCCAGGTTTTCTCAACCGGCAGCCATGCCTGATCCAGCTCATCCAGCACGTTCCACAAGGTGTGGATAGCGCGCTTCAGCACTGAGGTGTAAGCGAAATCAAACACGAAACCTTCTTTCTTCAGCAGCTGACCGGCTGCTTTGGCTTCAGTGCGACCTTTGTCAGACAGGTCAACGTCGTACCATCCGGTGAAGCGGTTTTCCTGGTTCCACTGGCTTTCGCCGTGTCGCACCAGTACCAGCTTAGTTACGGCCATAGCTTTACTCCTTAATGCTCGATTTACGATTAGTATTGAAACCGGCTGCGGCCACTGAGAAGCGGCTCACTAATAGCGCCATACCATAGCGGAAAACAACGCACGGCGTAAGCCTGTCGGCAGCGCAGTGCGCGTTTTTCATGCGGTGGCTCAGTGCGGCGTGAAGCGATAGCGCGTCACGGACTGCCAGCTGTCGCCGGGTTGCAGCCAGCAATCGGGCTGCGGCCACTCTGCATGGTTGGGCGAATCCGGTAAAAATTCGCTCTCCAGAGCGATGCCCTGGAAAGCAGTATAGCTGTCCTGCTCACGGGCGCGTGTTCCCGCCAGATAGTTGCCGGTGTAGAACTGCAACGCCGGGGCGGCAGTAAACACGCTCAGCTCCAGCTTGCCATCGGCAGACCACAAATGGGCGGCGGGTTGGCTGCTGTCACCAGCGGTGTTGAGCAAAAAGGCGTGGTCATAGCCTTTCACCGCTTTTTGATCGTCATCGACGAGGAACTCATCGGCGACGCGCTTCGGCTGGCGGAAATCAAAACTGTTTCCCGCCACCTCTTTCAGCGGTGCGTTAGGAATACCTTCGCTGTCCACCGGCAGGTAACGATCGGCGTGCAGTTGTAAGCGATGCTGGCGTGCATCACCATGATGCGCATCAAGATTAAAGTAAGCATGGTTGGTCAGATTGACCGGGCAGGGCTTGTCGGTTTGCGCTTCGTAGCGAATCGACAGGCAATTATCGTCATCAAGTTGATAGATGACATCGGCGATCAAATTACCAGGATAACCCTGATCGCCATCCGGTGAATCGAGGCGATAGTGCACCTCGCTTTCGCTCTGACTGAGGATCTGCCAGCGACGTTTATCGAAACCTTCCGGCCCGCCGTGCAGCTGATGTGCGCCCTGATTCGCCGCCAGCAACAGATTAAGCGTCTTCAGTTCGGCCGAGGCGATGCGGTTCGCGTAGCGGCCAATCGTCGCGCCAAGATAAGCATCCTGATGCAGATAATCGGACGGCGTGGCGCAGCCGAGCAGCGCTTCACGCACGCTGTGATCGCGCATTGGCACGCGTGCTGACAGCCAGGTCGCGCCCCAATCCATAAAAGTAGCCACCATGCCGTTGCGATTGCGCAGCACGGTGATGCGCCACGGTTGCCCGTCTGGCGCGTGTGAATTCACATCACTTACCATTGGCCTGCTCCTGCGGACGCTTTGCATACGTAGAAGGTCTCTTTGATGCCGGTTTGCGCTTCATACTTCTCGGCGACCACCGCTTTCACCGCATCGACCAGATCGATTGGCATCAGCGCCACGATGCAGCCACCGAAACCGCCGCCGGTCATACGCACGCCGCCGCGCGGGCCGATTTCTGCTTTCACAATCTCAACCAGCTGATCGATTTGCGGCACGGTGATTTCAAAATCGTCACGCATCGAGGCGTGCGATTCGGCCATCAGTTCGCCCATGCGTTTCAGATCGCCCGCGCTTAACGCATCGGCTGCTTCCAGCGTGCGCGCATTCTCGCTAATCACGTGACGTACGCGTTTTGCCACTAACGCATCCAACTGACCGGCAGAGGCTTCAAACTCTTCCAGCGTGACGTCACGCAGCGCCGGTTTATTGAAGAAGCGTGCGCCAGTTTCACACTGTTCACGACGCGTATTGTATTCGCTGCCCACCAGGCTACGACGGAAGTTGGAGTTGATGATCACCACCGCGACATCTTCCGGCATTGATACCGCGCGCGTGCCGAGCGTACGACAATCCAGCAGCATGGCGTGATCCGGCTGACCGAGCGCGGAGATCAGCTGATCCATGATGCCGCAGTTGCAGCCGACAAACTGGTTTTCCGCTTCCTGACCGTTCACCGCAATCGCTGCGCCGTCGAGTTTCAATGCATACAGCTGCTGGAATACGGTACCGACTGCCACTTCCAGTGACGCCGAAGAACTCAGGCCCGCGCCTTGTGGCACGTTGCCGCTGATCACCATATCGACGCCGCCAAAGCTGGCATCGCGTTTCTGCAGATGTTTCACCACGCCGCGCACGTAGTTGGCCCACATTGGCTCTTTCAGCGGCTCAATCGGCGCATCCAGCGAGAAGCTGTCCTGCTGATTGTCGTAATCGACGGCAATCACGCGCACCTGGCGATCGTCGCGTTTGGCGCAGGCAATCACGGTTTGATAATCGATGGCGCACGGCAGCACAAAGCCATCGTTGTAGTCGGTGTGTTCGCCAATCAGATTGACGCGGCCCGGTGCCTGAATGCTGTGTGTCGCCTGATAGCCGAAAGTGTCAGCGAAAACCTGTTGAGTAAGGGATTTTAATGACATTTATTGCGCCTCGCGGAAATGGACATCGCTGACAGAACGCAGACGTTCAGCTGCCTGTTCCGCCGTTAAATCACGTTGGGTTTCGGCCAGCATTTCATAGCCAACCATAAATTTGCGTACCGTGGCTGAACGCAGCAGCGGCGGATAGAAGTGTGCGTGCAGCTGCCAGTGATCGTTGGCTTCGCCGTTGAACGGCGCGCCGTGCCAGCCCATTGAATAGGGGAATGAACACTGGAACAGGTTGTCGTAGCGGCTGGTGAGCTGTTTGAGTGCCAGCGCCAGATCGGTGCGCTGCGGCTCGGTGAGATCGGTGATGCGTTTCACATGGGCTTTTGGCAGTAGCAAGGTTTCAAACGGCCACGCCGCCCACCACGGCACCACGGCCAGCCAGTGTTCGGTTTCCACCACCGTGCGGCTGCCATCGTTCAACTCGCGCGCAGCGTAATCGACCAGCAGCGGCGTGCCTTTCTCGGCAAAATAGTGACGCTGGTTGTCATCTTCTTTCTGCGCTTCGTTCGGCAGGAAGCTGTTGGCCCAAATCTGACCGTGCGGATGCGGGTTGGAGCAGCCCATCGCCGCACCTTTGTTTTCAAACACCTGCACCCACGGATAGTGCTGACCAAGATCGGCGGTTTGTTCCTGCCAGGTCCGCACGATATCTTCCAGCCCGCTCAGCGGCAGTTCCGGCAGCGTTTTGCTGTGATCCGGCGAGAAGCAGATCACCCGGCTGGTACCGCGCGCGCTTTCGCAGCGCATCAACAGATCGTCGCTTTGCGGTGCGTCTGGCGTGTTGGTCATCAGCGCGGCAAAGTCATTGGTGAACACGTAAGTGCTTTTATAGTTTGGGTTTTTGTCACCGGTAATGCGGGTGTTTCCGGCACAGAGGAAGCAGTCAGGATCGTGCGCTGGCAGTTGCTCCAGCGCCGGGGTTTCCTGCGCACCTTGCCACGGACGCTTAGCGCGATGGGGTGAGACCAGCACCCATTGATCGATCAATGGGTTATAACGGCGATGCGGATGATCGACCGGGTTAAATTTTTCCATGATGAGTCCTGGTAAACGGCAAACAGATAAAAATGATTTTGATCAAAGTAGCACAAAGACCAGCGTGAAAGCGTGATCCAGTCTGGATAAATGGTATCGTTTACACAAGGTGACGATTCTCATTTTGTGGGGTTGTTGCGTGTGTTTGTTGAATTACCAGGCGATGAAATGGTAACGCTTACATTGCCTTCATACTTCGAACTGCTGCTGCTTGCCGCAGCTCGAATTATTTTGGCAATGGCGCTATGCACGTTAGATGTTTGTAGATATAAGGGTCACCATTGATGGCGTAACGCCGCTCAGTTAAGCGCCGTATCAAATCACCGCACCTTCCGTAGCGGCGCGATTTATCGCGCAATGAATTGCGCCGCTACAATGTGTGCTCTCGGTGATGAGGGTTTTTCATGT
Organism: Pantoea sp. DY-5; assembly: GCF_019795955.1. Taxonomy (NCBI): domain Bacteria; kingdom Pseudomonadati; phylum Pseudomonadota; class Gammaproteobacteria; order Enterobacterales; family Erwiniaceae; genus Pantoea; species Pantoea sp. DY-5. Next base: position 1,335,645 of record NZ_JAIMIE010000001.1, on the reverse strand, counting down.
CTTAATTGACGAGCATTACGCCATCTATGGCAACCGCTATTTAACGGAGAGACTCTTGCAGGAAACCGTAACCCTGTTCCTGCGTGACAAAACTCAGGCGATGGGTGATGCACTGCGGCGCATCTTCGGCGTGGTGGGAGACAAACAGCAGTTGCGTACGGCCTTCGCCAATCAGCACATCAACAAAGCGGCGCACCAACTGGCGGTTAATCGGATCGAGCCCCTGCAACGGTTCATCGAGAATGAGTAGCGTGGGATGTTTCACCAGCGCGCGCGCAATTAGCACCAGCCGCTGCTGGCCCCACGACAAACTGTGGAACGGCGCATCCGCCAGCTGATTATCCATACCGAGCAGCGCCAGCCACTGACGCGCCAGCGCTTTATGCCGATCGGACACCGCCTGATACAAGCCAATTGAGTCAAAGAAGCCGGAGAGCACCACGGTGCGCACATTACAGCTGACGCGATAATCGAGGTGCAGGCTGCTGCTGACGTAGCCGATATGCTGCTTGATATCCCAGATGGTTTCACCGCTGCCGCGTCGGATGCCGAACAGCGTCAAATCGTTGCTGTATCCCTGCGGATGATCGCCGGTCACTAAACTAAGCAGGGTAGATTTACCCGCGCCGTTCGGCCCCACGATTTGCCAGTGTTCGCCGGGATTAACTTGCCAGTTCAGGCCATCAATTACCGCTTTGTCGTTGTACGACACCACGCCGTTGCGCAGTATCACGCGCGGCGCATCTTCGGCCAGCTGCGGTAGTTGATCCGGTTGATCCGCTTCCGGCAGCGCCATGCCAGCAAGCTTCTCGCTATGCGCCAGCTGAGCCACCAGCGCTTCGGCCAGAATCGCGCCCCGTTCGCCCACGTGGGTTAACGTGCATTCGGCCAACACGCCGACCTTCCCGACAAAATCGGGAATATCATCAAAGCGATTGAGCACCAGTACTACGCTAAAACCGCTTCGATGCAGATCGTTGAGGGTTTGCGCCAGGCTGGCGCGCGACGCCACATCCAGCCCATCGAAAGGTTCATCGAGGATCAGCAGATCCGGCTGCGCCATCAGCGCCTGGCACAAAAGCGTTTTGCGCGTCTCGCCGGTGGAGAGATATTTGAAGCGACGATCGAGCAGATAAGTGATGCCAAACTGCTGCGCCAGCGCCTGACAGCGCGCCGCATCTTGCACTTCATCCTGAATGATCTGTGCGGCAGTGCGACCGGTATCGTCTTCGCCTTCACTCAGTAGATCGGTGTTATTACGTTCCCACTCATCGCTGACCAGTTTCTGTAGCTGCTCCAGCGACAGGCGCGTACGACGCTGAAAATCCTGCTGCACGCTGCCTTTACCGGGCTGCAACTCGCCGGAAAGGGCGCGCGCCAGCGATGACTTGCCGCTGCCGTTGGCGCCGACAAACGCCCAGCTTTCGCCGCTGTTGAGGGTTAAATCGTTAAGGGACAGTGCTCGGGTGTCGCTAAGGTGAAACGTACCTTGCGAAATTTGCAATGAAGCCATGATCTATTCCGTTTTATGCATCGTGTCGTCCAGTTTTAGCCAGTGATGCAGACGAAGTCAAATCATGGCGTGGATTTCAGAGCAGTGTGGCGATGATGGCGTGTTCGGCATTAAAACTGGCGGTGACGCTGGCACCAACCTGCAGATTCTGCTGTTTCACCGCCTCATTGGTGACGGTCGCGCACAGCGTTTCGCCACTCGGCAACGCCATCAATACTTCGCTAACCTGATCGCCGGGCTCAATCGCGCTGATCTGCGCAGCCAGTTGATTGTCGCTGCTGTCGGCGGCGTGACTGACGTGAATCCACGGTGCTTTAATCAGCACCAGCACCTCTTTGCCGCTGTCGAGTTGTAGTCGTTCGGCGCTGCGGGCAGTGATCGCCACCTGCAAGCGCGTTACGCCATCGGCGAGCAGCACTTCGATATGCTGTTGCACCTGCTGATGATCGCTGGCCAGCACCGTACCAAACAGCTGATTGCGCGCGCTGGTTTGCAGCGAGAAACGCGCAATCGCCGCCAGCAAACTGTCGAGCGGCAAGCTGTCGTTTTGCAGCACATCGAAGGCCTTTTGTTGGATCTGCTCCATCAACTGGAACAGCTGAATCAGCCGCTCGCCATAACGCGTCAGCTGCGCGCCGCCGCCGCCTTTGCCGCCGGTGGCGCGATCCACCAGCGTTTGGTCGGCCAGCTGATTCATCTCATTGATCGCATCCCAGGCACTTTTATAACTGATGCCCGCCAGTTTCGCGCCCTGGCTAATCGAGCCGGTTTGCTGCACGCGTTTCAGTAATTCGATGCGGCGCGGATCGGCAAACAGCTTTTGCTGAAGACGAATATGGAGAGAAAGTTCTGCCTGCATGTCAGCTCCTTAGGTTAATCCGCTCAGTTTACTGCTTAAAAGTAAAAGCACGAAAAGGGCAGTGCGTTTTTTTCGCTAACCGTTACAATCACTTTTTTATTTTCTGCGTGAGGTTTCCATGCTGGAACTGTTAAAAAGCCTGGCTGTGGCTATCATCATGGTGCCGATTGTGATGGCTATTATGCTCGGTCTGATTTACGGTCTGGGTGAAGTTTTCAACGTCATCTCAAAATTTGGCCGCCGCGACGATCGTCCTGCCAACAGCTCACAACACTAATTTCTCAACGCCCGCTTCCTGCGGGCGTTTTGTTTCTGAACTTCCGTAAAATCCTGCCGATATAAAGCTCATGACGCATTTGCGTGTACGTTGTATTATCAAATATATAACGTAACAAGGAACAACAAATGCGAACCATCAAGTACCGTTGGGCTGCTTCAACCGTTTTAAGCGTTTCATTGGCCGGTCATGCCGCGGCCGCAGAGAAAATCACCGTGTTTGCAGCGGCATCGCTGACCAATGCGCTGCAGGACATTGCGACGCAGTACCAGAAGAAAAGCGGTGTAGAAGTGGTATCCTCTTTTGCCTCTTCTTCGGTGCTGGCGCGCCAGATCGATCAGGGCGCACCGGCCGATCTGTTCATCTCTGCAGATCAGCAGTGGATGGACGATGTGGTGGCGAAAAACAGCGTGATGAGCAGCACGCGCTATACGCTGCTCGGCAATGACTTAGTGCTGATTGCACCGAAAAGCGACGCGGCTAAAGCGGTCACCCTTGACAGCAAAACCGACTGGAAAAGCCTGCTGAAAGGTGAGCGTCTGGCGGTCGGCGATCCGGATCACGTGCCAGCCGGAATTTATGCCAAAGAAGCATTACAAAAACTCGGTGCGTGGGACGCTTTATCCCCGCAGCTGGCGCCCGCTAATAACGTGCGTGCCGCGCTGGCATTGGTGGAGCGTAACGAAACGCCGTATGGCATCGTGTATGGTTCGGACGCGGTGGCTAGCCAAAAAGTGCAGGTCGTAGGACGATTCCCGGAAGATAGCCACAAGCCAGTGGAATATCCGATGGCGATTGTCAAAGAACATCAGAACGCAACGGTGGAAGCCTTCTACAACTATTTGCAGGGGCCGGATGCCGCTGCCGTGTTTAAACAGTATGGATTCACGCCGAAGAAATGATATTGAGCGATCCCGAATGGCAGGCCGTTTTTCTCAGCCTGAAAGTGTCCTGTGTAGCTGTGATATGCAGCTTGCCGTTTGGCATCCTGATGGCCTGGATTCTGGCGCGCTGCCGCTTTCCGGGCAAAACCCTGTTGGACAGCATCGTCCACCTGCCGCTGGTGCTGCCGCCGGTGGTGGTCGGCTATCTGCTGCTGATCGCCTTAGGCCGGCGCGGTTTTATCGGCGAATGGCTGTATGACTGGTTCGGTTTCACCTTTGCCTTTAGCTGGCGCGGCGCGGTGATCGCTTCGGCGGTGATGGCGTTTCCGCTGATGGTGCGTGCAATTCGTCTTGCGCTGGAAGCGGTGGATACCAAACTGGAGCTGGCCGCACGCACGCTGGGTGCCGGGCGCTGGCGCGTATTTTTCACTATTACGCTTCCGCTGACCTTGCCGGGCATTATTGTCGGCACGGTACTGGCCTTTGCCCGTTCGCTGGGCGAATTTGGTGCCACCATCACGTTTGTCTCCAACATTCCCGGCGAGACGCGCACCATTCCGTCGGCGATGTTTACCCTGATTGAAACGCCGGGCGCGGAAGGCACCGCCGCGCGCTTGTGTGCGGTGGCGATTGCGCTGGCGCTGATGTCGTTAGTGACATCGGAAATGCTGGCGCGCTGGGGCCGTAAACGGCTGGGAGCGGCATAATGCTCAATCTGCAACTTTCTCAGCAGTTGGGCGAGCACCTGCTCGACGTTAACGTCAATATTCCCGCCAGCGGCATTACCGCCATTTTTGGCGTGTCGGGCGCGGGCAAAACCTCGTTAATTAACGCGATTGGCGGATTAACCCAGCCACAAAGCGGGCGCATCGAGTTAAACGATCGCCTGCTGTTCGATTCGGCCACGCGCGTGAATTTGCCGCCGGAAAAGCGCCGTATCGGCTATGTGTTTCAGGACGCGCGGCTGTTTCCACATTATCGCGTGCGCGGCAATCTGCAATACGGCATGGCGGCCTCAATGAAGCCGCAGTTCAACGCGCTGGTGGCGCTGCTGGGTTTAGAATCGCTGCTGACGCGTTTTCCTGCGTCGCTTTCGGGCGGTGAAAAACAGCGCGTGGCGATAGGACGCGCGTTGCTGACGGCGCCCGATATTCTGCTGATGGATGAGCCGCTGGCGTCGCTTGATCTGCCGCGCAAACGTGAGCTGATGCCCTATCTGCAAAAGCTGGCGAAGCAGGTCGATATTCCCATTCTTTACGTATCGCACAGCCTCGATGAAATCCTGCAGCTGGCGGATAACGTGCTGGTGCTGGATGCCGGCCAGGTGAAAGCCTTTGGTCCGCTGGAAAAAGTGTGGAGCAGTTCGGCGATGCGTCCGTGGCTGCCGCTCGCCGAGCGCACCAGCGTGCTGCGCGTGCAGGTGCTGGAGCAGCATCCTGATTACCCGATGACCGCGCTGTCGCTTGGCGATCAGCATATTTGGGTGAGCCGGGTGAATCAGCCGCTGAAAACGCCGCTGCGTATTCGTATCGCCTCGGCCGATGTGTCGCTGGCCTTGCAGCCGCCGCACAACACCTCAATCCGCAATATTCTGCCGGCGCAGGTGGTTGAGCTGCTGGAGATTGACGATCAGGTGGAAGTGAAGCTGCGAATTGGGGTAAGCGAACTGTGGGCGCGCATTTCACCGTGGGCGCGCGATGAGCTGAGCATTCGACCGGATCAGTGGCTGTATGCGCAGATTAAGAGCGTGTCGATAGCGGCATAGCAAGCGGTCGCCATGAATGGCGACCAAAAAGCGTTTATGCGGCGTGTTAACTAGAGAACTTCCTGATAAATCACTTCAGCGATGCCCGGCTCAAGATTGGTGCCAATCACCTTTTTGGCGCGTGCTTTGATGGCATCATCGGCATTGCCCATCGCCACGCCTAATCCCACCTGTTCCAGCATGCTGAGATCGTTGTAGTTGTCGCCAAACGCCAGCACGTCTTGCATGCTAAAGCCCTGACTCTCAACCCACTGTGCCAGACGCTTGCCTTTGCTGTTGCCGCCTTTGGCGATATCCACCTGATCGTGCCACGACCATTCACACGCCAGACCGAGTTCGGCTTCGGTGCGTTCGGCAAACTGCTGCAGCGCGCGCGTGTCGGGATGCGACAGCGCGAATTTCCAGATCGAATCAGCCTCAATCGCCGCCTGCGCCAGGCTTGGCACCTGCAGGAACAGCGGACGCTGCGCTTCCGGCAACGATTGCGCCCAGTTAAGCGTACGCGTCACATGGCCGGTTGGCGTTTGGTACAGCATCGCATCATCGACATACAGCAGACCGTGGATGTTCTCTTCATCCAGCATCTCAATCACACGCGCGGCTCTGCTTTTATCCAGCGGATCGGCGGCCAGCACCTGTTTCGCGGGATAATCATACAAATAGGTGCCATTACAGCAAATTGCGGGTGTATCCAGCTTAAGTGCCTGATAAAAAGGGTGGATAGCGCAGTGGTGGCGACCGGTAACGATCAACACTTTCACGCCCGCCTGTTGCGCGCGGGCCAGCGCTTCGATGGATTCAGGCAAGATGGTTTTGTTCGGGGTCAGCAGGGTGCCGTCGAGGTCAAGGGCGATTACGCGGTAGCTCATTACACTTTCCGTCCGGGAGTTGGCAAAGCATTGAGTCTACACCCGGCAGCGGCCCTGAGACAAAAAACAGGGCACAAATGAATCCAGCGCAACAAAATGAAACGCGCTACAGTTATCCCTTTCATCAGGCAGCGAATAAGGAAAACGCATGAAACAAGTCGTGTATACCGCCAGTCCCGAGAGCCAGCAGATTCATGCCTGGCAGTTGCAGGAAGATGGCGCACTGACGTTATTGCAGGTAACGGATGTTGCCGGCCAGGTGCAGCCGATGGTGGTGAGCCCGAAGAAAGATTTTCTCTATGTCGGTGTTCGTCCGAATTTTCGCGTGCTGGCGTTTCGCATTGCGGCCGATGGCACGCTGAGCCTCGCCGGTGAAGCACCGCTGCCGGGCAGCCCAACCCACATCTCCACCGATCGTCAGGGCAATTATCTGTTCTGCGGCTCGTATAACGATGCCTGCGTCAGCATCAGCCCAATCGGCAGCGATGGTTTGCCGCAAGCGCCAGGTCAGGTGATCAGCGGGTTAGACGGTTGCCACTCCGCCAATATCGATCTGAATAACCAAACGCTGTTTGTACCGGCACTGAAGCAGGACCGCATCTGCCTGTATCAGTTGAACGCAGACGGCACTCTGGCTCCGCGTGAACAAGCGCAGGTCACCACCGTTGAAGGTGCCGGTCCGCGTCACATGGCCTTCCATCCGAACGGCGCGTATGGCTACGTGGTGAACGAGCTGGATAGCACCGTCGATGTCTGGGCGCTGAACAATGTGCATGGCCAGGTTGAGCGCGTGCAGAGCCTTGATATGATGCCGAAAGATTTCAGCGACACGCGCTGGGCGGCGGACATCCACATCACGCCGGATGGTTGTTTCCTCTATGCCTGCGACCGTACCAGCAGCACCATTACGGTGTTCAGCATCAGTGAAGATGGCTCGGTGCTGGCGATTGAAGGCTACCAGCCAACTGAAACCCAGCCGCGCGGCTTCAATATTGATCACAGCGGTCAGTATTTGGTGGCGGCGGGACAGAAATCGCACCATATCGAAGTGTATAAGATTCAGGAACGCGGCCTGCTTAATCCGCTGGCGCGTTACGCGGTAGGACAAGGCCCAATGTGGGTGGTAATTCACCCGTTGGCATAACGCGTTGGATTCAACCAGGTGCGCATAAATGCGCACCCTACAAATCCGTCGTAAGGTCGCCATTCATGGCGACCTTTTTTATTACGCGTACTTCACCGTAATCGACGCACTGGCCAGCGCATGAAAATGCACATTAAAACCCACCATCGCGCCGCTCGCGCCTTCATCCACGTCAATTTTATCCGTATCCAGCGCATGCACCGTAAAGATGTAGCGATGTGATTCGCCCTGCGGTGGCGCTGCGCCGCCGTAGCCGGTTTGGCCAAAATCGGTACGCGTCTGAATGGCGCTCTCCGGCAGTTCCGCTACGCCGGAACCGGCACCTTGTGGCAACGCGGTGACTTCAGCCGGAATATTCGCTACCACCCAATGCCACCAGCCGGAACCGGTAGGCGCGTCGGGATCGTAGCAGGTGACCACAAAGCTTTTGGTGCCTGCCGGTACATCATCCCACGCCAGGTGCGGTGACAGATTGTCGCCCTGGTAACCCATGCCATTGAAAACGTGTCGCTCTGGCATCTTATCGCCGTCGTTAAAATCCTGGCTAACTACGCGCATGATCACTCCTTTTATGGTTGTGCAGAACCCTCAATCATGGTGGAAATGCGCCGCAACATCCAGTGTCGCACCTGCCGCTTGCGTCAGTTTCGTTAGTTCGGCGGCAGAAATCAGATAAGGTGGCATCAGGTAGATCAAGCGCCCAAACGGCCGAATCCACACGCCGCGCTCAACGAAGAAGTGCTGCAGCGCCGCCATATTCACGGCCTGATGAGTTTCGATCACGCCAATCGCACCCAGCACGCGCGCATCGGCCACCGCGTGATGACGGCGCAGCGGCAGCAGCTCGGTGCGCAGCTGCTGTTCGATGTGCGCCACTTGGGTTGTCCAGCCGCCTTCATTGATCATCTTCAGACTTTCCACCGCCACCGCGCAGGCCAGCGGATTGCCCATAAAAGTAGGGCCGTGCATAAAGCAGCCCGCTGCGCTGCGGCTAATGGTGTCGGCGACTTCACGCGTGGTCAGCGTGGCGGAGAGCGTCATGGTACCGCCGGTCAGCGCTTTGCCGAGGCAGAGAATGTCCGGCGTGATACCCGCATGGTCGCAGGCAAACAGCTTGCCGCTGCGACCAAATCCGGTGGCGATCTCATCGGCTATCAGCAGCAAACCGTAGCGATCGCACAGCTCGCGCACCTGCTGCAGATAGCGCGGATGGTAGAAACGCATCCCGCCAGCGCCTTGCACAATCGGCTCCAGAATCACCGCCGCAATCTCCCGATGGTGGATTTCCACCAGCTGCGCAAAATCGGCGAAATCGGCCTCGTTCCACGCGTCATCGAAAGCGCACTGCGGCGCGTTGGCGAACAGATGTTCCGGCAGATAGCCGCGCCACAGGCTGTGCATCGAATTTTCCGGATCGCACACCGACATCGCGGCAAAGGTATCACCGTGATAGCCGCGCTTCAGGGTGAGGAATTTCTGTCGCGTTTGGTTGCGTCCCAGCCAGTATTGCAGCGCCATTTTCATCGACACTTCGACGGCGATCGAACCCGAATCGGCGAGGAACACGCACTCCAGTGCGTCAGGCGTCATGGCAACCAGCTGGCGGCTCAGTTCCACCGCCGCCGGATGGGTGATGCCGCCAAACATCACATGCGACATCTGCGTCATTTGCTGCTGCAGCGCCTGATTAAGACGCGGATGGTTGTAGCCGTGGATTGCCGCCCACCACGACGACATGCCGTCCACCAGTTCACGTCCGTCGGCCAACTGCAGCTGGCAGCCGTGCGCCGCCACAACCGGATAACAGGGCAGGGGATCGCGCATCGACGTGTAGGGATGCCAGATATGCTGGCGGTCAAAGTTGAGGTCATCCTGAGTGAACATGCGAGTTGTAAACCATTTTAAAAAGATTTAGTTTACAAGTATAACCACGTTAATCGTCGGGATGAACCCCCTTTTTCTGGAGTAAGCAATGGCAAACCGCTGGACACTGGCACAAGCTCAGGCACTTTTCGATAAACCTTTCCTTGAGTTGATGTTTGAAGCGCAGCAAGTGCATCGTCAACATTTCGATCCACGCCAGGTGCAGGTCAGCACGCTGCTATCGATCAAAACCGGCGCCTGTCCGGAAGACTGTAAATACTGTCCGCAGAGCGCGCGCTATAAAACCGGTCTGGAATCGGAACGTCTGATGGAAGTGGATGCGGTGCTGGAATCGGCGCGCAAAGCCAAAGCGGCGGGATCGAGCCGTTTCTGTATGGGCGCCGCGTGGAAAAACCCGCACGAGCGCGACATGCCTTACCTTCAGCAGATGGTGCAAGGCGTGAAAGCGATGGGCATGGAAACCTGCATGACGCTTGGCACGCTGGATGGCGACCAGGCGCAGCGCCTCGCCGAAGCCGGGCTCGATTTCTACAACCACAACCTCGACACCTCGCCAGAGTTTTACGGCAACATCATCACCACGCGCAGCTATCAGGAACGTCTGGATACGCTGGATAAAGTGCGCGGCGCGGGCATCAAAGTGTGTTCCGGCGGCATTGTGGGTCTGGGTGAAACGGTGAAAGATCGTGCGGGCTTGCTGGTGCAGCTGGCGAATCTGCCGACGCCGCCCGAAAGCGTACCGATCAACATGTTGGTGAAGGTCAAAGGCACGCCGCTGGCCGATAACGACGATGTTGAACCCTTCGACTTTATTCGCACCATCGCGGTGGCGCGCATCATGATGCCCTCGTCACATGTGCGTCTTTCTGCCGGACGCGAGCAGATGAGCGAGCAAACGCAGGCAATGTGCTTTATGGCCGGCGCTAACTCGATCTTCTACGGCTGCAAACTGCTTACCACGCCAAATCCGGAAGAGGATAAGGATCTGATTCAGTTCCGCAAATTGGGCCTGAATCCGGAGCACACCGCGACAACGGCGGGTGACAATGAGCAGCAGCATCAGCTCAGCGAGCAGCTGCTGCACGCGGATACCGCGCAGTTCTACAACGCGGCTGTGTAAATGGGCTGGTCACAACGTATCGACGCGGCGCTAGCGGCGCGGCGTGCCGCTGATGGCTGGCGTCTGCGGCGTCCCATTGAGCACAACAGCGTGCGGGAAATTACGCTGGAGGGGGAGCGTTATCGCCACTTCTCCAGTAACGACTATCTTGGTCTGAGCCAGCATCCGGCGGTGATTGCCGCGTGGCAGCAGGGCGCGGCTGAGATGGGCGCCGGCGCGGGTGCATCGGGTCATGTGACCGGCTACAGCCGCCACCATGCGCAGCTCGAAGAGGAGCTGGCTGACTGGCTGGGCTACTCGCGCGCGCTGCTGTTTATTTCGGGATTTGCCGCCAATCAGGCGGTAATTCATCTGCTGGCGGAAAAGCAGGATCGCATCTTCGCCGATAAGCTGGCGCACGCTTCACTGCTGGATGCCGCTAGCCACAGCCCGGCGAGCCTGCGTCGTTTTGCCCACAATCAGCCAGCAAGTCTGGCGAAGCTGCTGGCAACGCCGTCGGACGGCGGCACGCTGGTGGTGACCGAAGGCGTGTTCAGCATGGACGGCGACAGCGCTCCGCTGGCAGCCATCGCCGCAGAGACGCGGTGCGGCAACGGCTGGCTGCTGGTGGATGATGCGCACGGCATTGGCGTGACCGGCGCGCAAGGGCGCGGCAGCTGCTGGCAGCAGCAGGTCAAACCGGAACTGCTGATCGTCACCTTCGGCAAAGGGTTTGGCGTTAGCGGCGCGGCGCTGCTGTGCGATGACGCCACCGCTGATTACGTCGAGCAGTTTTCCCGCCATCTGATCTACTCCACCGCGATGCCACCGGCGCAGTGCTATGCGCTGCTGGCGGCACTGCGGCAGATTCAGCAAGGTGATGCGCTGCGCGAGAAACTGCACAGCCACATTGCGCGTTTCCGCGCCGGTGCGGCGGATTTGCCGTGGCAGTTGGTCGATTCTGCGAGCGCCATCCAGCCGCTGATCGTTGGCGAAAACAGCGCGGCAATGGCGTTGTCGCAGCGGCTGGCGCAGGCCGGCTGTTGGGTCAGTGCGATTCGGCCACCAACCGTGCCGCCGGGCACCGCTCGGCTACGCATCACGCTTACCGCTGCACATCACACCGATGACATTGATCGTCTGCTGGAGGCGCTGTATGACGCTGCAGGTTAACAAACAGGCCGTGGCGCAGGCTTTTGGTCGTGCGGCTGCGCATTACGAGCAGCACGCGCAGTTACAGCGGCTGAGCGGCGATGCGCTGCTGGCGCTGGCGCCCGCTGGTTTTGGTCCGCATCTGCTGGATGCCGGGTGCGGTACCGGCTGGTATAGCCGCTACTGGCGCGATCGCGGGCACACGCTGACGGCGCTCGATCTGTCGCCCAACATGCTGCAAACCGCGCGCGATCAGCAATCGGCGCAGTACTATCTGTTGGGCGATATCGATGCGGTGCCGCTGCCGGACGCTAGCGTTGACGGCGTGTGGAGCAATCTGGCGGTGCAGTGGAGCAGCGACTTGCACACCGCGCTGCAGCAGTTTTTGCGCGTCACGCGGCCGGGCGGCACGGTGCTGTTTTCCACGCTACTCGACGGTACGCTGCACGAAGTGCATCACGCGTGGGCGCAGCTGGATGGCCGCCAGCACGCCAACCGTTTCCTCAGCGCTGCCCAGTTTCATGCGGCCACCGCGACGCTGCCAATCGCCGTGCAGCAGCAGGTTATCACGCTGCATTTTTCCAGCGCGCTCAGCGCTATGCGCTCGCTGAAAGGCATTGGTGCTACGCATTTGCACGACGGACGCGGCGCCAGCGTGCTGACGCGTTTCCAACTGGCACAGCTTGAGCAGCACTGGCCGCAGGACGAGTCCGGTTATCGCCTGAGTTATCACCTGATGTATGGAGTTTTAAGCAAATGACACGCTGGTTTATTACCGGAACCGATACCGAAGTGGGCAAAACCGTGGCCAGCGGCGCGCTGCTGCAGGCGGCAAGCGCCGCCGGTTTACGCACCGCAGGCTATAAGCCGGTGGCATCCGGCTGCGAAATCACGCCGCAAGGCATTCGCAACAGCGACGCGCTGGCGTTGCAGCGCTACAGCACCTTGTCGTTAAGCTACGAGCAGGTGAACCCGCTGGCGTTTGTCGAGCCGACCTCGCCGCATATCATCAGCGCGGAAGAGGGCAGGCCGATTAGCTTTGCCACGCTGTCAGCGGGCTTGCGCGCGCTGGAGCAGCAGGCAGAATGGGTGTTAGTCGAAGGCGCAGGCGGGTGGTTTACGCCGCTGTCGGAGACGCAAACTTACGCCGATTGGGTGGAAGCCGAGCAGCTGCCGGTGATTCTGGTGGTGGGTGTGAAGTTAGGCTGCATCAATCATGCCATGCTCACCGCCGAAGCGATTAAAGCGCGCGGATTACGCCTTGCGGGCTGGATTGCCAATGATATTCAGCCGCCCGGCAAACGCCATCAGGAGTATATGGATACGCTGCGTCAGCGCATTGATGCGCCGTTCCTCGGTGAGATTCCGCACCTGCGCGATGAGGCGCAGCAGGCCGAGTGCGGGCGTTATTTGACGTTGCCGCAATAAATAACCCGGGTCGCCATTCACGGCGACCTGGCTACATCTTCACCTTGCGGTCAGCCACTTATTCACCGTCAAATCATCCAGCTGCGCCACTTTACCGTGCGCCACATTGCGTCCGCGATGCAGCAGCAGGAAATAATCGGCGACGCGGCGGACAAACGAGACGTGCTGCTCCAGCAGCAGAATGGTTAAACCATACTCACGGTTTAAACGACGAATCAGATTGCCCATCTCCTCTTCCAGCCACGGCGACATCCCCTCTGTCGGCTCATCCAGAATCACCAGCTTGGGTTGCAGCACCAGCGCACGCGCCAGGGCCAAATGTTGTTGCTGTTCCATTGGCAACTCGCCGCTGCGCTGATGGCGCAATGAATAGAGTGCCGGGAACAGGTCGAACACCATTTCCGGAATGGCACGGCTACGATCGTCCTGTGCCGCCATCAGGGCGATCAGCAGGTTATCCTCCACGCTCATTTGCGAGAAAATATGCCGTCCTTGCGGCACATAACCAATGCCGGTGCGCGCGCGCAGTTCGGCCGGTTGCAACAGTAAATCTTCCGGCGGCGCGCCATCTTCCTGCCAGGTCATTGAGCCACTGTTAATTGGCAGGCGGCCCATAATGCAGTTCACCAACGTGGTTTTGCCCATGCCGGGACTGCCCAGCACGCCGGTACAGGTGCCCGGCGGCAGATCGAGATCGACATCCCACAGAATGTGATTTTGACCGTAAAACTGATTCACCGAACGTAAACTCAGCATCTGACATACTCCTTCCAGATTATTAGCCTGAATGCTCCCGCTCTGTGTCGTCTGGCATACAGTCGTGCACGATTGATGGACACCGCTGTCGTCGGCAAGCGCCGATATGGACTCGTCACTCCATAGCGTTAACACTGCAATTCCCAGGCCAGGTTAGGAATTCAGGCACATCTGCGGCTGAAACCTGACAAATCAGCGGCTAAAAGTTGAGAAATTCTTAACAATTGCCGGCGGTGATAAATCGATTGCACTTTGACGGTGCTGACTGCTTAACGTTTCTGGTGCATTTGATCGTTCGTAAGGCAATAACCGGGGAAATAAATGGCCTTAACGCCTGGCTTTTCTCCAGGTATAGGAAGGTAAACCGGGAAAAAGAAGGGTTAATGCGACACGCAAGGCGGGAAAAATAAATGCGAAAAAATTTTTTTTCACGCTTAAGAATGGGCGGGAGAAAATTATACACAGCCGATGGGCTCGGGGCTGGATTCACTTATCCACCATTACTGTGGATAACCTTGTGCATTAGCGACTGAAAACCGTGTGCAAGCGAGTAAATTCGCGGCCTTCCTACATTATGATGAGAAACTGGGCTTTTGAGTCAAAGTGAATTAAAACAGCAGGTTAGTTAAAATCAAGCATGGGAATTATCTGCCTTGTCATCGGACTGCAATTTAATGACACTCTATTGACAAATGTTAAAAGCATCCTCCGCCTGGGGATAACATTGCGCAACAACAACTTGCCGCCAGCCGCTTAAATTGCACTGAAGAGAATCGCCGTCAGGTGCCATTATCGTGCAAGGTTACTGTAATTATGTCCAGTATTTTTTTCTGGCAAATTCGCCATAGCAGAGTAGAATTAGCAGCCTGCCCGCCGACTTCATCTGCTGGAACCGCAAAAACATGAGCAAAGTCTTTAAACTCAACTCCGCTTTCAAGCCTTCAGGGGATCAACCTGAGGCGATTCGCCGTCTCGAAGAGGGACTGGAAGATGGACTCGCGCATCAAACGCTGTTGGGCGTGACCGGCTCAGGTAAAACCTTTACCGTGGCGAATGTGATTGCCGACCTCAACCGCCCGACGATGGTGCTGGCGCCGAATAAAACCCTGGCGGCGCAGCTCTACGGTGAGATGAAGGAGTTCTTCCCGGATAACGCGGTGGAGTTTTTCGTCTCATATTACGATTACTATCAGCCTGAAGCCTATGTGCCGAGTTCTGACACCTTTATCGAAAAAGATGCCTCGGTGAATGAGCACATTGAGCAGATGCGTCTGTCGGCGACCAAAGCGCTGCTGGAGCGCCGTGATGTCATCGTCGTGGCCTCGGTTTCGGCGATCTACGGTTTGGGCGATCCCGATCTCTACCTGAAAATGATGCTGCATCTGACGCGCGGCATGATTATTGATCAGCGCAGCATTTTGCGTCGTCTGGCGGAGCTGCAGTACAGCCGCAACGATCAGGCCTTCCAGCGCGGCACCTTCCGCGTGCGCGGCGAAGTGATTGATGTGTTCCCGGCGGAATCGGACGACATTGCGCTGCGTATTGAGCTGTTTGATGAAGAAGTTGAGCGGCTGTCGCTGTTTGATCCGCTCACCGGGCAGATTGATTCGGTGATCCCGCGCTTTACCGTCTATCCGAAAACGCACTATGTGACGCCGCGTGAGCGCATTCTTAAGGCGATGGAAGAGATCAAAGATGAGCTGGTGGTGCGCCGCAAAGTGCTGCTGGAGAACAATAAGCTGCTGGAAGAGCAGCGTATTTTCCAGCGTACGCAGTTCGATCTCGAGATGATGAACGAGTTGGGTTACTGCTCCGGCATCGAAAACTACTCGCGCTATCTCTCCGGGCGCGGACCGGGCGAGCCGCCGCCGACCTTGTTCGACTATTTACCGGCGGATGGCTTGCTGGTGGTCGACGAATCGCACGTCACCATTCCGCAGATTGGCGGCATGTATCGTGGTGACCGCGCGCGTAAAGAGACGCTGGTGGAGTACGGTTTCCGCCTGCCGTCGGCGCTGGATAACCGTCCGATGAAGTTTGAAGAGTTTGAAGCAGCCGCTCCGCAAACCATTTACGTGTCGGCCACGCCGGGCAATTACGAGCTGGAAAAATCGGGTGGCGAAGTGATCGATCAGCTGGTGCGTCCAACCGGCCTGCTGGATCCGATTCTGGAAGTACGGCCGGTGTCGACGCAGGTTGACGATTTGCTGTCGGAAATCCGCAAGCGTGTTGAGATTAACGAGCGCGTACTGGTGACTGTGCTGACCAAGCGTATGGCGGAAGATCTCACCGAATACCTGGTGGAGCACGGCGAGAAGGTGCGCTATCTGCACTCGGATATCGATACTGTGGAACGTATGGAGATCATCCGCGATTTACGTCTTGGCGAATTTGATGTGCTGGTTGGCATCAACTTGCTGCGAGAAGGTCTGGATATGCCGGAAGTGTCGCTGGTGGCGATTCTCGATGCCGATAAAGAGGGCTTCCTGCGTTCGGAGCGTTCGCTGATACAGACCATTGGTCGCGCCGCGCGTAACATCAATGGCCGGGCGATTCTCTACGCCGATAAAATCACGCCGTCGATGGAGCGCGCGATGGGCGAAACCGAGCGTCGTCGTGAGAAGCAGCAGAAATACAACGAAGAGAATGGCATTACGCCGCAAGGGCTCAACAAGAAGATCACTGATATTCTTGAGCTCGGCAAAAACGTAGTGAAAACGCGTGGTAAAGGCAAAACCGCCTCACGCAACGCAGCAGAAGCGGAAGCCAACTATATGGCGCTTACGCCGCAGGCGATGCAGAAGAAGATTCACGAGCTGGAAGGGCAGATGCAGCAGCACGCGCAGAATCTGGAGTTTGAAGAGGCTGCCAGCGTGCGCGATCAGTTGCATCAATTGCGCGAGCTGTTTATTGCGGCTTCGTGATCGTGGTATCCAGGTCGCCATAATCGTGATGGTTGTAACCAGGTCGCCATAAATGGCGACCCTACGGGAATTCAGCGTGGTTTTCGTAGGGTGCGAATTCATGCGCACCTGGAAATTAAACGGCCTGAATCGCGTGTTCCAGCGCGATGCGCAGCAGCTGGCGGTCATGGCGATATTTGATGTCGGCGGCCTCCAGCGGCTCGCGAATGATTAAACGCTCTTCCACGCCGCGAATATCGGCGGCTGGACTCACCACCACCGCATCAATCACCCGCTTGCCAATCGCTTTCTCCATAATTGCCAACTTATCGGCCACATTCAGGCTAGCCGCCGCTGGGCTCAGTTCGCGGCCCAGATTGCCGATAAACACCATGGTGGCAGGCGTACGGCGCAGCGCGCGCGCCATCTCTTCCATCAGCAGAATCGGCATCAGGCTGGTGTAGAAGCTGCCGGGGCCAATCAGAATCAAATCCGCTTCACCAATTGCCTCGATGGCTTCACGGGTTGGCAATACATTCGGATGTAACATCAACTCTTGGGGCGGCTGCTTCATCTCATCAATTGCCGTTTCGCCGTACACCATATTGCCTTCGCCATCCTGCGCCACCAGATCGACCGGCTGTTCCGACATCGGGATCAGAAACGCATCGACCTTGAGCAGATTGCGGATGATGTTGATGGCTTCCAGCGGGCGCACGCTGAGATGATCAAGCGCCTTCAGCATCAGGTTGCCCAGATTATGCCCGGCCAGCTCGCCATTGCCGGTGAAGCGATACTCAAACATCGCGGTGGCGACGCTCGGTTCGGTGATCAACTGATTGATGCAGTTACGCATATCGCCCCACGCAATGCCGCCTTCCGAGCGGCGAATGCGGCCGGTGGATCCGCCGTTATCGGTGGTGGTGACGATGCCGGTCAGGCGCGAACCTAACGGTGCCAGCGCCGACATCACGCGGCCCAAACCGTGTCCGCCACCTAATGCCACTACGCGATCCAAATCTGCCAGGGTTCGATTCATGTTTCTCCTTTGTCACTGACGTCCTCGCGTTGAGGCGTAGTTGAACTGATGTGCATCAATATCCGTGGTGCATTTTACCGTATCCTGTCGCGAAAATGCGGTGAAAAAACGTTATGCATCAAGATATATAGCGAAAATCACTCATGGATGCTAACCGTTAATCGCGCTACCATTCGTTTTAACCGTGTTGTCCATAATGACAACAAACTCCCAAGCCTGGTTTCCTAAGTCGTTATCGATATGGAAGCCAGGCCGCAGCCTTGAGCTGCCAGGGTGCAGAAAGAAATGACTGCATCTCCCGACTTTGGAAAGGTGTTCAGGTGCCACAATTTACAGATGCCTATGCGCGCAGCTTTTACTATCTGCGCCTGTCGGTCACGGATGTGTGTAACTTCCGTTGTACCTACTGTTTGCCGAGCGGCTATAAGCCGAACGGTACGCACAATAAAAGTTTTCTCTCGCTGGATGAGATTCGTCGCGTGACGCGTGCCTTTGCGGCGGCGGGCACGGAAAAAGTGCGCCTGACGGGCGGCGAACCCTCCATGCGGCGTGATTTTACCGACATCATCGCTGCAGTGCGTGAAAACGCCGCCATTCGCCAGATCGCGATGACCACCAACGGTTATCGCATGGCGCGTGACGTAGGTGCCTGGCGCGATGCCGGTCTCACCCATATCAACGTCAGCGTCGATAGCCTCGACGCTCGCCAGTTTCACGCCATTACCGGCCAGGACAAATTTGCCGAGGTGATGGCGGGAATCGACGCCGCCTTTGATGTCGGTTTCGATAAAGTGAAAGTCAATAGCGTGCTGATGCGCGATGTGAACAGCCATAGTCTCAGCACCTTCCTTGAGTGGCTGCGCCTGCGACCGATTCAACTGCGCTTTATCGAACTGATGGAAACCGGCGAAGGCAGCGATCTGTTCCGCCGTCATCACATCTCCGGTGAAGTGATCCGCGACCAACTGATCCTGCAAGGCTGGCAACGCCAGCCGCGCGGCCGCAGCGACGGTCCGGCGCAGGTGTTCCGTCATCCCGATTATCAGGGCGAAGTCGGCCTGATCATGCCGTACGAGAAAGATTTCTGTGCCAGCTGCAACCGCCTGCGCGTCTCGGCGCTGGGCAATCTGCATCTGTGCCTGTTTGGTGACGGCGGCGTGTCGCTGCGCGATCTGCTGGCCTCTGACGATCAGCAAGATGAGTTGCAGGCGCGCATTGCGCACAGCCTTGGACAGAAAAAGCAGACGCATTTCCTGCATCAGGGCAACACCGGCATCACGCAAAATCTCTCCTTTATTGGTGGCTAAACACAGGAGTTACGGCCATGGGTAAACCTTCCGGCGAATTTGTCGCCTTAAATGTGGCGGTGATGACCGTCTCGGATAGCCGCGATGCCAGCAATGACACATCGGGCGATTATCTGCGTGAAGCGCTGGCGGAAACCGGGCATCAGGTGGTTGATCGCGCGATTGTGCCAGATAACCGCTATCGCATTCGCGCCACGGTATCGCGCTGGATTGCCAGCGACGATGTGCAAGTGGTGATCGTTAACGGCGGCACCGGTTTCAATAGCAAAAACAGCACGCCAGAAGCGTTGCTGCCGCTACTGGACCGCGAAATCGAAGGCTTTGGCGAGCTGTTCCGCATGATCTCCTATGAAGAGATCGGCAGCTCAACGCTGCAGTCACGCGCGGTGGCTGGATTAGCCAATCAGACGCTGATTTTTGCCGTGCCGGGATCGACCAACGCCTGCCGCAGCGCCTGGGAGCGCATTATCGAAGATCAGCTGGATGCGCGTACGCGTCCGTGTAATTTCGTCTCACATTTGAAGAAGTTGTAAGCATGTCATCGTTAACTCATATCAATGCCGCTGGCGAAGCCCACATGGTTGATGTCTCTGGCAAAACCGAAACGGTGCGCGAAGCGCAGGCCGAAGCACTGGTGCTGATGAGCGCCGAAACGCTGCAGATGATTATTGACGGCAGCCATCATAAAGGCGACGTGTTCGCCACCGCACGCATCGCCGGTATTCAGGCGGCGAAACGCACCTGGGAACTGATTCCGCTCTGTCATCCGCTGATGCTGAGCAAAGTGGAGGTTACCTTGCTGGCGGAACCGCAGCATAATCGCGTGCGCGTCACCTCACTCTGTCGTCTCACCGGCAAAACCGGCGTTGAGATGGAAGCGTTGACGGCGGCGTCCGTTGCAGCGCTGACCATCTATGACATGTGCAAAGCGGTGCAAAAAGACATTGTCATCGACCAGCTGCGTTTGCTGACTAAAAGCGGCGGCAAATCCGGCGACTTCAAGGCGGTGAGCCATGATTAAGGTGCTGTTTTTTGCTCATGTGCGGGAATTAACCGGCACCGCTTCACTGGATTTGCAGCCTGACTACGCCGATGTCGCCACGCTGCGCGCGGCGTTAGCAGAGAAGGGCGATCGCTGGGCGCTGGCGCTGGAATCCGGCAAGCTGCTGGCGGCGGTAAACCAAACGCTGGTGCCGATGAGTCATCCGCTGCGTGCGGGCGATGAAGTGGCCTTTTTCCCGCCGGTCACCGGAGGCTGATGATGGAAACGCGGATTCGTGTGGGATCAGAGCCGTTCAACGTCGGCGAAGAGTACGAAAAACTCGCCGCCCATGACAGCGACGGCGCGGTCGTCACCTTCACCGGCAAAGTGCGCAATCACAATCTCGGTGCCAGCGTGGCGGCCTTGACGCTGGAGCACTATCCCGGCATGACGGAAAAAGCGCTGGCGGAGATCGTGGAAGACGCGCGTCAGCGCTGGGCGCTGCAGCAGGTTACGGTGATCCATCGCGTTGGCGAACTGTTTCCTGGCGATGAGATCGTGTTTGTTGGCGTCAGCAGCGCGCATCGCGGCAGCGCATTCGCCGCCACCGAATTCATCATGGATTACCTGAAAACCCGCGCGCCGTTCTGGAAGCGTGAAGCCACCGCCGCAGGCGATCGCTGGGTTGATGCCCGTGATAGCGATCATCAGGCCGCTGAGCGCTGGAGCTAGCGCGCAAAATCCTCCCGCTCCGATAGCGGCAGGCCACTGAAAACGTTAAGGTACGGTTTTTGTTGGCGTCAGGGAGCAGGATGAACACGAGCAAGATGATGAAAGGCGCAGCTTTGCTGGCTGCGCTGGTGCTGGCCGGTTGTAGCACGAAAAAAGAGCCGCAGGCGCCCGCGCGTCAGCCCGCCGATGTAAAAAGCCAAATCCAGCAGTTGTTGCCCAGCGACGTGAAACAGAAATCCGCCTGGGCCGACGACATCTATACCGCGTTCCGCGTGCAGCAAATTGATGCCAGCGTCAGCAACCTCTGCGCGGTGATTGCCGTTACCGATCAGGAGTCTAACTTCAGCGCCGATGCGGTGGTGCCGGGCTTACCGAAAATCGCCTGGGGCGAGATTGATCGCCGCGCCGCCAAAGTGCATGTGCCGGCATTTCTGGTGCGCACCGCTCTGCTGATCAAATCACCAAATGGCGAAAGCTATGCTGCGCGTCTGGATAAGGTGCGCAGCGAGAAAGAGCTGAGCGCCATTTTTGATGATTTCATCGATATGGTGCCGATGGGGCAAAAGCTGTTTGGCAACCTCAACCCAATTCATACCGGCGGGCCGATGCAGGTCAGCATTGCGTTTGCGGAAGCGCACGCCAAAGGCTATCCGTATGCGGTTGACGGCTCGATTCGTCGTGAAGTCTTCACCCGTCGCGGTGGTATCTACTTCGGCACGCTGCATCTGCTTGGCTACCCGGCCGATTACAGCCAGCCGCTGTATCGCTTCGCCGACTTCAACGCCGGTTGGTACGCCAGCCGCAACGCCGCATTTCAGGCGGCCATCGCGCGCGCCAGCGGCATCAAGCTGGCACTGGACGGCGACCTGATCGTCTATGGCAGCGATCAGGCCGGTTCCACCGAACTGGCGGTGCGCAGCCTGAGCAAGCAGCTGGATATGAGCAATCGTGAAATCCGCCGCGATCTGGAGAAGGGCGACACTGAAGATTTTGCCAAAAGCACGCTGTGGAAGCAGACCTTTATCCTCGCCGATAAGATGGCCGGAAAACGTCTGCCGCGCGAAATGCTGCCGGGCATCAAGCTGGAGAGCCCGAAAATCACCCGCAATCTCACTACCGCGTGGTTTGCTCAGCGCGTAAATGGCCGCTATCAACAGTGCTTGACGCGCCGTTGACGCAAACGGGTGTACACTCCACACTTACAGAGTTTGTTAACGTAACCGCTAATGAGGCGCTTCATGGATCGATATCCACGTAATGATTCAATCGTGCAGCAGGCATCCACCTCGCTGCAGACCTACATGGCGCAGGTGTATGGCTGGATGACCTGCGGCTTGCTGCTCACCGCGTTTGTTTCGTGGTTTGCTGCCCGCACACCTGCAGTAATGGAACTGGTGTTTGCTAACCGCATCACTTTCTTTGGCTTGATCATCGCGCAGTTAGCGCTGGTGTTTGTGTTGTCTGGCATGGTGCATCGCCTGAGCGGCGCGGTCGCCACCGCACTGTTTATGCTCTATTCGGCGCTAACCGGATTAACCATGGCGAGTATTTTCCTCGTTTACACCTACTCATCCATCGCCAGCACCTTCTTCGTGACGGCCGGGATGTTCGGTGCCATGAGCTTCTACGGTTACACCACTAAGCGCGACCTGAGCCGTTTTGGCAGCCTGCTGTTTATGGCGCTGATCGGTATTTTGCTGGCGTCACTGGTGAACTTCTGGCTGAAAAGCCCGGCGCTGATGTGGGCGATTACCTATATCGGCGTGGTGGTGTTTGTTGGCTTAACCGCCTATGACACGCAGAGGCTGAAGGCGATTGGCGAGAATATCAACGTCAATGACAAAGAGAACCTGCGTCGCGCCTCAATCATGGGTGCGTTAACGCTGTATCTCGACTTCATCAACCTGTTCCTGATGCTGCTGCGCATCTTCGGCAACCGCCGCTAAATCCCGCACCAGACTGTCCCCTTTCCCGCCTGCGGGAGAGGGGAACTCCGCACAAACTCACCGCGATACCGATTTCTCCATCTTCTGCTCATTCTTCTGCCGTAAATGCTTCGCGCGGCTCTCCAGCCACAAATAGAGCACCAGCGCCACCAATAGCGGCAGAATAAAATAGAGCACGCGGTAAGCCAGCAGCGCTGCAATAATGGTGCCGTGCGAGGCGTGTTGCCCACTGAGCAGCGCCAAAAATACCGCTTCCAGCACGCCAATCCCGGCCGGGATGTGAATAATCACACCGGCGATACTGCTGATCAGCAACACGCCTAACACAATCGGATAATCCACCTGACGCGCCAGCAGTAGCCAGATAATCATGCCCATCACCATCCAGTTGGCGCAGGAGACCGCAAACTGGAACAGCGCCATGCGCAGCGAAGGCAGCTGCAGATGCTGGCCTTTAACCGTCCAGCGGCGCTTCTTCGCGAAGGCGCAAGCCCACAAATAGACCGCCACCATCACCAGCAGCACCGCGCCAATGATGCGCAGCGTGGTTTCACCAATGAACCAACCGGAGGGAATCGGCACCATGCCCGCCGCAAACACCACGCCGGCCAGCAGAATATAGCCTAGCCAGTTGGTGGCGATGCTCAGCGAGAAAATGCGCGTAATAGTATTGCCCGGCAAACCGAGTCTTGAGTAGAGCCGATAGCGCATCGCCACGCCGCCAACCCAGGTGCTGAGCGTCAGGTTGAAGGCATAACAGATAAACGACACCAGCATCACCTGGCGCTTCGCCAGCTTATGGCCGCAGTAGGCTCGTCCAATCAGGTCGTACAAGCCATAGGTCAGATAACTCACCACCACTAGTGCAGCAGCGCTTAGCACCACATAGCGGTTATAACCGACGATCACCGTATAGACGTCTTCCCAGTTCACCTTGCGCGCATACACCACCAGCAGCACAATCACCGCAATAAAAAACAGCCAGGTGAGGATTTTCTTCGCCAGTTGCCAGCGCGGATTCTTTTTCGACATTAGGATTTTGCTCCTGAATTATCGGCTTCAACCCGATCCTGAGTTTCCATTTCGGGTTGTACGGGGGGAGCAACTTGCGACAAGTGTGGCGTGTGCGCAGGCAACCATCCGGCAATAGCCGGGAAGTGACGTAAAAAGTGGAACACAATTACGCCCTTGGTGAGCTGCCACCAGTTGCGCGGCGGCAACTTGTCATCCTCCACGCGCACGCAGTCCTGCTGAATCAGCAGTTCCAGATTGTCGCGCAGCGTCTGGTTGAAAGCGCGATCGTGCACCATCAAATTGGCTTCCAGATTGAGAGATAAACTCAGCGGATCGAGGTTGCTGGAGCCGACGGTGGACCACTGCTGATCCTGTACCGCTATTTTGCCGTGCAGCGGGCGGCGGCAATATTCATACACTTCCACACCGCCATCGACCAGGTAGTTGTACAGCAGCTCGGCACCGACTTTGACGATCGGCATATCGGGCTCGCCCTGCACAATCAGCCTGACGCGCACGCCGCGCTGAGCCGCGCTGCGCATTTCGCGCAGCAGACGATAGCCGGGGAAGAAGTAGGCGTTGGCGATGATCACATCCTTCTGTGCCTTGCGCAGCATGGCGAGATAGTGCTGTTCGATGTCGTCGCGGTGTTCGTCGTTATCGCGATAGACAAACAGTACCTGCGCTTCACCGGGCATGGCGTTGACCGCCGGGCGATGGGAGCGCGCACCCCACCAGCGCCGCGTGTGCTGTTCGCTGCCCATTTGTTGCTGCACGTATTGGGCAATATCCAGCACCACCGGGCCTTTCACCTCCACGGCATAATCCTGTTTGGCCTCTGCACCGAAATCGATGTTATGTTCAGCGGAGAAGTTGATGCCGCCGACAAAGGCGATCTGTTCATCGATCACCACGATCTTGCGGTGCAGGCGACGAAACACATTGGTGCGCATGCCGAGCACCAGCGGACGCGGATCGTAATAGATAAAGCGCACGCCCGCGGCCGTCAGGCTATCAACAAATCGGTCGGAGAGGTCTGGCGAGCCGTAGCCATCGACCATCACCTCGACTTTGACCCCGCGCTGCGCCGCCTTGAGCAACTGTTCGTGCAGATCGTTGCCGACTTCGTCCTCAAACAGGATGAAGGTTTCCAGCAGCAGCGTGCGCTCGGCGCGTTGGATCGCGCCTGATACGCGCGGGAAAAACTGGTCACCATTTTCTAACAGACGGAGCTGATTACCGTCGCGCCAATTGAAACTCATAGGAAAATCTCCACCGCTAACGGCGCATGATCGGACAGGTGAGACCAGGGTTTAACCGGCAGCGCCCACGGCTTACTCACCGTAGCGTTGCGGATGTAGATACGATCTAGCCGTAACAGCGGAAAACGCGCCGGGAAGGTGCGGGCAGGGCGGCCGGTTTTGATGCTGAACACTTCCTCTAAGCCCACCGCGCGTTTGAGAAAGCGATTGGCGCTGACCTGCCAGTCATTGAAATCACCGGCCACCACCAAAGGCGCATCGGGCGGCAGCGTATCGATAAAGTCGCACATCATCTTCATCTGCGCCTGGCGATGTTTCTCCTTCAGACCGAGATGTACGCAGAACACATGCAGCGGTTCCGCCCGATCCGGCAGGCGGATTTGGCAGTGCAACATGCCGCGTTTTTCACTTCCGGCGACGGAAATATCGCGGTTTTCATATTCAACGATGGGAAAGCGTGACAATATCGCGTTCCCGTGATGTCCCTCGGGATAAACCGCGTTGCGGCCATAGGCGAAATCGTTCCACATGGTATCGGCCAGAAATTCGTAATGGGAGGTTTCCGGCCAGTTTTCAATGTGCAGCGAATGGATGGCGTGGGTACCCATTACCTCTTGCAGGAAGACGATATCCGCCGATGTGGCGCGAACAGCATCACGCAATTCCGGCAGGATAAAGCGGCGATTAAAGCTGGTGAAACCCTTGTGGGTATTGATCGTCAGGACTTTAAATGAAAATCCTTGCGTATTTTGTGGCATACTTCGACGCGCTCCTTTTCATCATCAACAGCACAAAGTGTAGTCTTTGTCACAAATGGATGGTGTTAAGGGCAGAAAATTAGGGCGTAATCCGAAATTTGCTTTACATTGAGGACGTTCGTCTGGCCTCCAGCCAGATACACTTGGGCGACCTGTTGGGTCTGCCAGGAGAAGAGAATGAAATGGTCTAATCGTGTTCAGATTGTTACCGGACAAACTTGTTTGCACATTGCAATGCACCTGCTGGTGATTGCCGCACTGGTTTGGGGCTGGAAACATAGGGCGCTGGTTGAAGTGAGCAGTACCCTGGTGGCAGCTTATGCGGTGGTATTCATTACCATGCTGGTCATGCAGCGTAGTGCCCGTTTACGTAGAATGGGTGATTCCCTCGAAGAGGTGACCACCACTTACTACTTTGGCGCAGCGATGTTAACGCTGTTCCTGATCTCCCGCTTTATCCACAACAACCTGCTGATTGGTCTCCTCGGCGTGGTGATGTTGGTGGGACCGGCGCTGGTTTCACTGCTGGCGAAAGAGCCGGTTCAGCGCATCGAGAAGAAGCGCAGTTGATCGATTAGGGACCGCAACCCTGCGGACCTGACAAAAAGGAGCCCAATGCGGCTCCTTTTTTTATGGATGCTGTCTGCGCGGAAAGCTGCTAAACTCGCGCCCTTACGCATGGTAGTTTGTGCCCTTTTCACACGTGAGCCCCGCGCTTGCGTCATATCCCTCCTGAAAACTACATCGCCTACGGCGGTCAGGACGGTTCGGAGTAATACACCTGCATGTCATTTGACTCTCTCGGCTTAAGTGCCGATATTTTGCGTGCGGTAGCAGAACAAGGCTACCAAGAGCCGACGCCGATTCAGCGTCAGGCCATTCCTGTGGTGCTGGCTGGTCGTGACCTGCTGGCGAGCGCCCAAACCGGCACCGGTAAAACCGCCGGCTTTACGCTGCCGTTGCTGCAGCGTCTGACTGCAAAACCGTCCACGGCGCGTGGCCGCCGCCCGGTGCGTGCGTTGATCCTGACCCCGACCCGCGAACTGGCGGCTCAGGTTGGCGAGAACGTGCGTGAGTACAGCCAATATCTCGATATCCGTTCGCTGGTGGTATTCGGCGGCGTGAGCATCAACCCGCAGATGATGAAACTGCGCGGCGGCGTTGACGTGCTGGTGGCGACACCGGGCCGTCTGCTCGATCTGGCGCACCAGAACGCGGTTGATCTGTCACAGGTTGAAATCCTCGTGCTGGATGAAGCGGATCGTATGCTCGATATGGGCTTCATCCACGACATCCGTCGCGTGCTGGCGCGTCTGCCTGCTAAGCGTCAGAACCTGCTGTTCTCTGCCACCTTCTCTGACGAGATCAAAACGCTGGCGGAAAAACTGCTTACCAACCCAGAACAGGTTGAAGTTGCGCGTCGTAACACCGCCTCTGAGCAAGTTTCACAGCAAGTGCATTTCGTGGATAAGAAGCGCAAGCGGGAACTGCTGTCGCTGATGATTGGTCGTGATAACTGGCAGCAAGTGCTGGTGTTCACCCGTACCAAACACGGCGCCAATCATCTGGCTGAGCAGCTGAACAAAGACGGCATTACCGCCGCCGCGATCCACGGCAACAAGAGCCAGGGCGCGCGTACCCGTGCATTGGCTGACTTCAAATCCGGCGGCATTCGCGTGCTGGTCGCGACCGACATCGCGGCGCGTGGTCTGGATATCGAAGAGCTGCCACACGTAGTGAACTACGAGCTGCCAAACGTGGCGGAAGATTACGTGCACCGTATCGGTCGTACCGGCCGTGCGGCTGCTACCGGCGCGGCACTGTCGCTGGTGTGTGTTGATGAACACAAACTGCTGCGTGACATTGAGCGTCTGCTGAAGCGTGAAATCCCGCGCATCGAGCTGCCTGGTTTCGAAGTCGATCCCAGCATCAAAGCCGAGCCAATCCAGAACGGTCGTCAGCAGCAGGGCGGCGGTCGCGGTCAAGGTGGACGTGGTCAAGGCCAGGGTCGCGGTCAGGGCGGCAACGTTTCTCGCCCGCACAGCGGCAATGCGCCACGTCCGCAGGGTGAAGCGCGTTCCGCGCGTCGTCCAGCGCAGGGCGCAAGCCAGGCTGC
The DNA here is from genome assembly GCF_019795955.1 of Pantoea sp. DY-5. NCBI lineage: Bacteria > Pseudomonadati > Pseudomonadota > Gammaproteobacteria > Enterobacterales > Erwiniaceae > Pantoea > Pantoea sp. DY-5. The sequence continues at coordinate 1,307,956 of NZ_JAIMIE010000001.1, read as the reverse complement.
GCCAGCCGCTAACAGCGGTCGTCGTCGTCCGGCGCCGAAGAAAACCGGGAACGCCTAACGTCATGAGGGTGTTGCTGGCGCCGATGGAGGGCGTGCTTGATTCGCTGGTGCGTGAGCTGCTCTCCGGGGTGAATGATTATGACTTGTGCGTGACCGAGTTTTTGCGCGTGGTCGATCAGCTGCTGCCGGTAAAATCCTTCTATCGTTTGTGTCCTGAGCTGCATAACCACAGCCGCACGCCGTCAGGCACGCGCGTTCGCATGCAGCTGCTCGGGCAATACCCCGAGTGGCTGGCCGAGAACGCCGCGCGCGCGGTGGAACTCGGTTCCTGGGGCGTTGATCTCAACTGCGGCTGTCCGTCAAAGCTGGTCAACGGCAGCGGCGGCGGTGCTACCTTGCTGAAAGATCCCGAACTGATCTATCGCGGCGCGAAAGCGATGCGTGAAGCGGTGCCGGATCATCTGCCGGTGACGGTAAAAGTGCGGTTAGGCTGGGATTCTGGCGATCGTCGTTTTGAGATTGCCGATGCGGTGCAGCAAGCCGGTGCCAGCGAGTTGGTGGTGCACGGTCGTACCAAAGAAGATGGCTATCGCGCCGAAAGCATCAACTGGCAGGCGATTGGCGAAATCCGCCAGCGTCTGCGTATTCCGGTGATCGCCAACGGTGAGATCTGGAACTGGCAGGACGCGCAGGATTGCATGCGCATTACCGGCTGCGATGCGGTGATGATAGGGCGCGGCGCGCTCAACGTACCGAATATAAGTCGTGTAATTAAGTACAATGAACCACGTATGCCGTGGCCTGACGTAGTGAAATTACTGCAAAAATATAGCCAGTTAGAAAAGCAAGGTGATACCGGTATGTATCACGTGGCGCGTATCAAACAGTGGTTAGGGTATTTGCGTAAAGAATATATTGAGGCAACAGAGGTATTTAACGAAATCCGCACATTAAAAACCTCAAAAGACATTGAGCAAGTTATTTGTAAATCATGATCTTATTAAAATGGTTTTAATGATTTAATTAAACGCTAGGTGATATTTAAAATTGAATTGCTTATGATGTTTTAATTCAAGGCGTTATTAATTATTATAAATATAGTTTACTAATTAAGATCTTTTTTGTTATTTTTTATTTGCCTTTAATGTTTTTTAATTTTCATTGGATTATTGGTTGGAGTAGTTTCTTTAAAAAATGAATATCCCCTAATTGTAATATGGTTAACTCGGCAAAGTTAAATTTACATTTTCTTGAGTGTTACGTAAGATCATTATTCACAAATTTTTTGTATTTAAAGTTATTTATCAATTATTTTAAAATAATGATGAATAATTTTGTTGTCATTATTTCGATGTTCACTGCATTTTTCTAATTGAGTGTTCCGATGTTATTAATAAAAAAGTAATAATTTAGAGTTTTTAATTATATCTACGGATCTTCAATAGTATAGGTTTCTATATTTTTTTTTCAATATTATTTATTTAATGATTATGGTCGTAGCGAGTTATTATTGACTTTAATAAATAAAAGAAAAAGCATAAGTGGTTATTAATAAGTTGGTTTTACTTATGCTTTTTAATTAATGTTGTTTGTTGAACTATTTATTTATCACACCTAAAAAATCGAGTTCGTCCTTGTATGGCATAATTTGTTCATAAATTTTATGATAGGCTCTTCCTATTGCTCCCCTAAATTGCACGAGATTAGGCTTTGAATCACCAATGGTAAGTATATGGCTTATAGCGATGCCTGGATAGGGGTCGATAAATACAATGTCCTTGATGCCAAGTTGATATGCTTTCTTAGCACATAATTCACAAGGACTTGCCGTTGTATATAATTTCCCACCTTCAACGCCCATGCCGCCGTATTTTGAAATCTGCAAAAAAGCATTTTCTTCGGCATGTAACGCCCGTGTATGTACCTGGTTTTTATCATCATCAATGCTATTTTTTAAGCTCTTAAAACAATAGCTTAGATTGTATCCAGTAATCTTATCTCCTTTGCTTTTAAAAATTAAAAGTTTCTCTTTTGCTTTTTCTCTGAAGTGTTTATTGTTCCTTTCAAATTCACTATAAACGACTTCATCAAAGTCATTAATTACACCTTCTAAGGATCTTAGTGAACATGGCACCTGGCCTTTTGCAACGTCATTCCAGCCTATTGCTTTAACAGAGTTATTGTTATCTGTGAGAACAGCTCCAACTTGTCTAGATAAACAACCAGAATTAAGTTTTGCAGTAAATGCGATTTGCATTACTCTTTCCATTGCTGTCGGAGTAATTAGGCCGGGGTGAAGCATTAGAGCGATATACCAATACAACTGCGCTTTTAATACATTGTTATTTTCAAGTTCATTTCTAGGGTTAAATAAATGAATGTCAGATATTTCAATGCAACGCTTGACGTTTTGAGAGGTAAATTCGAAATATGCATCTTTTGACTTAATTTTATCTGATAATTCTATTTCGGAACTGTTCTCTTCGGAGGTGTTTTTACTTAGTTTATCACCTGATTCACGTGAGTCTAGATCAGCAAGTTGATCATTAGTAAACTTATGAACATTTTGTAAGTATCGTTTTCTATCTTTATCAGGCGCATTGATTGAAACGAGGTGGAATGCTGAATATCGATCACGGAAGAATTTCACTTCATATGGATTTCTTATAGCATCAATAACTATAAATGTATTACCAATATTCTTTCTAAGTAGCTTTATAATCCTATTCATGGTTTCAGGAAGATGAAATACATTTTTTGGGGAGAAATCGTCCTCTTTATACGTTGACTTAATACGTGAAGTTTTCCTGATCGAATTTCCTGCATCTTGATAAACAGATATGTATAATCCTTGGGATAATTTATTTAAATCTTTTTTGAATTTCTCTGTAAACCGCCTAATCGCTTCTAAGAATTTTATAAAGTCTGAATTACTGACTTGTATTTCATTAATATCCTTGTCATGATTCAATAAATTCTCAAGCATATCATTATATGTTATCGATAAAACACGATCATGCTTAGTGATTGTTTTATTTGATTTAGCTAACGATTTGCTAAAGCTAGTTGTATTTAAAAAGTTTTTAATTGTATCTCTTGATAATTTTTTTTGATGTTCTTGTGCTGAAGCTACAATAAAACTTTCTAATTCTTCTGTTTGCTGTAATAAAAGATAAGCCGAAATAAGATCGCTCACTTTAATAGAGAAAAACTTATTCCAATGTTTAGATATGTATTTTTTTGTTACCAAATACCGTTTGATATCCAACCCAGTATAGAAATCATTCATTTGGTTTTCATCAGGGATATCAGGTTGTTCGGACTCTAAGATTTTGGCGGCTGTGGTACATCCAGAGCCTGTTCTACCAGTTAAGCCTATCAGAACAAATTTGCTATTCTCCATGAATAATTCACTGATCATTTTTTCCATTGCAGTATCCTTACATTATGAGTGGTTATAATAAGGTTACACTATGTTTAAGTTGGATTCACTAATACGCCTTCATTTACTGTTATAAAATTTCTTGCTTAAAAATATTATTGTTTGATGAAGCTGGTTTATAACAGTGGTGACCATACCACTTAGCTATAGGCTCCCGAACTAATTTATCGAGGCACCGGGTGATAAGCTAAGCTGTACTCCATGAATTGTCGGTAAGGGCTCAAGAGCATCCTTAACTGTTAAGGTAACAGTTAAATATGGCGCGCGTGGTGAAGTACAACGAAGCGCCGATGGCGTGGCCCGACGTGGTTGCCTTGTTGCTTAAGTACACTCAGCTGGAAAAGCAGGGCGATACCGGCATGTATCACGTGGCGCGCATCAAGCAGTGGCTTGGCTATCTGCGCAAGGCGTATCACCAAGCCGACGGCTTGTTCAGCGAAATTCGCACCCTCAAAGTCTCCGCCGACATCGCCACCGCAATCGAGCGCCATGCCGCAGCAATAATCAAATCCTAGTAGGGTCGCCATTCATGGCGACCTTCTCATTTGTAAGTGCACTATTCATGGCGACCTTCTCATTTGTAGAGGCACCCTTCATGGCGTAATGCCGTTCAGTTAAGCACTAGTTTGCATCTGTATGCACGTGCGCATGAATGCGCACCCTACAAAAAACGCGCAATCCTTTGTAGGGTCGCCATTCATGGCGACCTTCTCATTCAAGTGCATATAAACTTTATAACTAAAAAACCCGCGATCTCTTAGCACGCTAAGGTTATAGTGACCGACTACTTTAATCCTGATCCCCGACGCCACTTTCCATGTCTGACGCCGCTGTACTGAGTAACGCTCAGTTAAATAAACGTATTCTCTCCGTCATTGTCTTCACCTTCTTTTGCTACCTTTCGGTGGGTTTGCCGCTCGCGGTGCTGCCGGGATTCGTGCATAACCAGCTTGGATTCAGCTCGTTCATTGCCGGATTAATCATCAGCCTGCAATATTTCGCCACGCTATTAAGCCGCCCGCACTCCGGTCGTCTGGCGGATCGCTTTGGTCCGAAGCGCGTGGTGATGATGGGATTGGTGTTCTGCGGCATGAGCGGTGTGTTATCGATTATCGCCGCGCTGTGCAGCGACATGCCGCTGCTGAGTTTGGCGCTGCTGGCAGCGGGGCGCTTGTTCCTCGGCGTGGGCGAAAGCTTCAGCAGTACCGGATCGACGCTGTGGGGCATGAACATTGTCGGTCCGCTGCAAACCGCGCGGGTGATCTCGTGGAACGGCGTCGCGACCTATTTCGCCATGGCGATTGGTGCGCCGCTCGGTGTGCTGCTGAATCAGTGGTTTGGCATCAGCGGCTTTGCTGGTTTAGTGGCGATCATGGGCGTTGCCGGATTCTGGATGGCGAGTCGCAAAGCGGGCGTCAGCGTCTCCGCCGGCGTGCGCATTCCGTTTCATCGCGTGGTCAGCCGCGTGTGGATGTTTGGTCTGGCGCTTGGCTTTGGCACAATCGGTTTCGGCGTAATTTCCACCTTTATCACGCTCTATTTCGCCAGCCGCGACTGGAGCGGTGCGGCGTTCGCGCTGACGCTGTTCAGCCTCGGCTTTGTGATTGTGCGCCTCGGTTTTGGTCGCTACATCACGCGTTTCGGTGGCCTGAAAGTGTCGTTGGTGTCGTTCGTGCTGGAGTGTGCCGGACTGCTGCTGATTTGGCAGGCCGACAGCATCTGGCTGGTGGATTTGGGCGCGTTCCTTACCGGCGGCGGTTTCTCGCTGGTGTTCCCGGCGCTGGGCGTGGAAGCGGTGAAGCGCGTCCAGCAGCAGGATCAAGGTTCGGCGCTCGGCACCTATTCGGCGTTTCTCGATTTAGGACTGGGATTAACCGGTCCGGTGGCGGGCTTGCTGATTGGTCATTGGGGCATGCAATCGGTCTATCTGGCGGCGGCACTGATGGTGCTGGGCGCGTTTGCCATCACACTGCGTCTGCACCAGCAGCACGGCCGCCAGACGGCCGCGCAAGTTCTGGATTAATACTTCTCCGGTACCACCATGTGATCGGGCACCGGCGCGCGGCGATAGTCTTCAGAACGTTCGCGCGGCGGTAACATAATCGGTTTGGCTTCGCTCTCTTCGTATGGCATCTGTTGCAGCAGATGGCTGATACAGTTGAGTCGCGCGCGTTTTTTATCCACGCCTTGCACCACCCACCACGGCGCTTCGGGGATGTTGGTGCGCTCCAGCATCTCCTCTTTCGCCTCGGTGTAATCTTCCCAGCGACGACGGCTTTCGAGATCCATCGGGCTCAGTTTCCACTGTTTGAGCGGATCGTGAATGCGGCTGAGGAAGCGCAACTCCTGCTCTTCATCGGTGATCGAGAACCAGTATTTGATGATCTGGATGCCGCTGCGCGTCAGCATTTTTTCAAACTCCGGCACGCTGCGGTAAAACTCTTCCACTTCATCTTCGTTGCAGAAACCCATCACGCGCTCGACGCCCGCGCGGTTGTACCAGCTGCGGTCAAACATCACGATCTCACCGGCGGCTGGCAAGTGGGCGATATAGCGCTGGAAATACCACTGCGTTTTCTCGCGATCGTTGGGCGCGGGCAGGGCGGCCACGCGACAGGTGCGCGGATTGAGGCGCTGTGTGATGCGTTTGATCACGCCGCCTTTACCCGCCGCATCGCGCCCTTCAAACAGGATTACCACGCGATGTCCGGTGCGCATCACCCAATCCTGCAGCTTAACCAGCTCGCCTTGCAGGTGCAGCAGTTCGCGGAAATAGCGACGACGAAAGGCTTTATCGTCATCAGCCTGCGGCTCGCCGCTGTCGTTAAAACGCAGGTCATCCAGCTCCATCTCCAGCTCTTCGTCGTAGCTGTCGTAAAACTCCTGCAGCAGACGCTGATTAAAGGTCTCGCTGTGGAAGCTATTGTCGTGTGTCGCCATCATTTTCTCCCGTTACAGGTGGATAAACAGGGCGTAAAGGAGCCCCGAAAGTAAAACGGACACCGGTAGCGTCAGCACCCACGCCATCGCCAGATTGCGGATGGTGGCGAGTTGCAGACCTGAACGGTTGGCGGCCATCGTACCGGCGACGCCGGAAGAGAGCACATGCGTGGTAGAAACCGGCAGGCCAAACGCGTCGGCCGCGCCGATGGTCGCCATCGCTACCAGCTCAGCGCTGGCACCTTGCGCGTAGGTCAGATGGGTTTTGCCGATGCGTTCGCCCACCGTCACCACAATGCGACGCCAGCCAACCAGGGTGCCGAGACCCAGCGCTATCGCCACCACCACTTTCACCCACATCGGGATAAAGCGCGTGGCGGCATCCAGCTCTTTCTTCACCGCCGCCAGGTTGCGCGCGGTCTCTTCCGGCAGCGCTACTTTGGTGCTTTGCAGATGCTTAATGGTTTCGGAGGCCAGATACATGTCGTTTCGCGTGTTGGTCACCGCCTGCGCCGGAATATTCTCCACCGCGCCGTAGCGACGAATCTGGTCGCCGATATCGCCCAGCATCATGCCGAGCGCCGGCAACACCTGTGGACGATTCTGGCTGGTGCGCACGAATTCGGTCAGCACCTCGCGCGGCGCGGGCATGGCGGCGGGCGCCGGTTGCAGCGTCAGCAGCTGCTGTTCCGTCACCTGGGTTAAGGCGGCGACGCGCGGAATCTGCTCCGGCGGCAGCGAGCGGTTCAACGCATAGGCAATCGGCATGGTGCCGACCAGAATCAGCATGATTAGGCCCATGCCTTTCTGCCCGTCATTCGAGCCGTGCGCGAAAGAGACGCCGGTGCAGGTGAGGATCAGCAAGCCGCGAATCCATACCGGTGGCGGCTGATTACCTTTCGGCGCTTCATACAGCTGGCGATTGCGGATAAAGGCTTTCATCGCCAGCAGCAGCAGCGCGGCGCAGACGAAGCCAACAATCGGCGATAGCAGCAATGCGTAACCGACTTTAATTGCCTGATCCCAATCCACGCCGCTGGTACCGCTGCGGCCATGCAGCAAGGCGTTCGCCACACCAACGCCGATAATCGAACCGATCAGCGTATGCGAAGAGGAGGCCGGTAAACCAAAATACCAGGTGCCGAGGTTCCAGATAATCGCCGAGAACAGCAGCGCATAGACCATGGCAAAGCCGTGGCCGCTGCCCGCTTGCAGAATCAACTCCACCGGCAATAGCGAGATGATGCCGAACGCCACCACGCCGCTGGAGAGCAGCACGCCCAAAAAGTTACAGAAACCGGACCACATCACCGCCACGCCGGGTGACAGTGAATGGGTGTAGATCACCGTGGCGACGGCGTTGGCGGTATCGTGGAAACCATTCACAAATTCAAAACCGAGCGCAATGATCAGCGCCACGCCGAGCAGCAGGAACGGTATGTAGCTGGTGACCGGCGCACCGGTCTCTTCAACGTCATTAAACAGGTTGATGCCGGCATACAGCAGGCCAGCGATTAGCAACAGTACAAAGATCAGGCGTGAGGCAGGGCCGTTGCCGCGGTTAAGGTTCGGGCGTCCGCTGTGGGACGAGGAGGTCGATGCAGGTAAACTGTTTTCAGCCATAAAACACCTCAGTGTTAAATCACGATGCTCGAACGGCACCCGTTAATGGCAGTGTGATACGTGGTTTGTATGACAGAATGATGATGGCGCACACCCGGTGTCATCTTGCTGCAACATCCCTGTCGCACGCTGTGGATCTGACCGCTCGGGAATGACCTGCTAATGCTCCAGCCCGTACTACCGCTCGCCTCGCTGCCGGACTTCAATAACGACGTCGCCGGACTGATTCATGGTTATCTTTTTACGCCCGCGTCGCTGCCACAGCGGCTCAATGCACGCGAAGCGGCCCATCTGGCGCAGCAGCAGCTGCCGGAGTCGACCTTTATCTGGCTGCACATCAACCTTAATCACGCGCGTGCTGAACGCTGGGTTCAGGACCACTTTGGCGTAGACCACGATTTTTTCGACGAGATACATTCTGCTTCGCCGCGCACCCGTTTAGCCCAGCAAAACGATGCGCTGCTGGCGGTACTTAATGACGTCACCTTCAGTAAAGAGGAGCGCAGCACGCAGAACGCCACGTTGTGGATGTGGTGCTGCCCGCGTGTGGTGGTCACCGCGCGTTTTCGCCCGGTTAGCATGATCGAACGCATGCATCAGCAGATGAATGAACTGAAGTTCGCCGAGCCGGATGCGATGCTGCTGTGGCTGCTTGGCGAGCAGGAAGCGCAGCTGGAGCAAGTGGTGCGGCGTTCCAGTCAGGCGGTGGATGCGATTGAAGAGCGCTTACTGAGTGCGGCGATCAAAACCAATCGCCGCGAGCTGGGACAACTGCGTCGTATGCTGCTGCGCGTGCAGCGTTTGCTGGCACCGGAACCGGCGGCGCTGTTCCGCTTGCTGAATCGTCCGCCCAAATGGCTAAAGCGTGAACCCGCGGTCGAGCTGCGGATTTTCACCGAAGAGTTCAGCGTGGCGCTGAATGATTTGGCGAGTTTGATGGAGCGGATTCGTTTGCTGCAGGAAGAGATTGCCGCACGATTGATGGAGCAGAGCAACCGCACGCTGTTTTTGCTGACGGTGATTACCGTGCTGGCGCTGCCGATCAATATCGTGGCGGGATTTTTTGGCATGAACGTGGGCGGGATTCCGCTGGCGAATAATCCGCACGGCTTTTTGCTGCTGGTGTTAGTAGTACTGGCGTTTACCCTGGTGGCGGGTTGGCTGGCGTTTCGACGACCGCGTGATTGATTTGGCCAGGTCGCCATAAATGGCGACCCTACAAAACCCGGGAAGGGACGCGTCCGCCATAAATGGCGATCTTGCCGCTTCCGTAGGGGCGCCATTTATGGCGACCTCCTTAAAGCAGGCACAAAAAAGCCAGCCCGCAGGCTGGCTCTTCACATCATAACCACACTTACAGGCTGGTGGCCGGCTGCGCTGCTGGCGCTGCGCCGTTGATACCTTGCGGCGTCATTGGCTCTTCTTTCGGCAATGCGTCAGAAGACTCCTGCACCGGCACCGGTGCTGGCTGCACTTCGCCAGCTGGACCGTTGATTTTGATCGGCATACCGTTACGCGCCTGGATAGCGTTGTTAACCGCATCCTGGTTGGTGCTGGCATCGGCAATCACTTTGGTCACCGCGGAAGTCAGGTTGATTGGCACCACTTCGCGTGAGTTGAACTGCTCTTCAGTGGTTGACAGCGGGTTGTGTACTTCCACGTAGCGCGAACCATCTGGCTCAACGGTGGCTTTCACCGGCTGATCGATGAACTGTACGCGGGTGCCAACCGGCACGTTGTCGAACAGCCATTTGATGTCGTCAGCACGCAGACGCACACAGCCGTGGCTTACGCGCAGGCCGATACCGAAGTTGGCGTTAGTGCCGTGAATCGCATACAGGCGGCCGATATAGAGCGCGTGCAGGCCCATCGGGTTATCCGGACCCGCTGGGAACACCGCAGGAATGCTCTCGCCGCGTGCCGCATATTCTGCGTGCATCGCTTTGGTTGGTGTCCAGGTTGGGCCATCTTTCTTACGCTCAACCTTGGTCGTCCAGTTGACCGGCGTATCTTTACCCAGCTCGCCGATACCGATTGGCAGCACGACCACGGTCTTGGTGCCTTTCGGGTAGTAGTAAAGACGCATCTCAGCGCTGTTGATCACGATGCCTTCACGCGGCGCGTCAGGCAGAATCAGCTGCTGTGGGATGATCATTTTAGTGCCAGCTTTTGGCAGATAAACGTCAACGCCCGGATTGGCTTCCAGCATATTGCTGAGGCCCATCTGATACTGTGCAGCAAAGGCTTCCAGCGGAAGTTTGCTGTCATCAGGGACAGTGATTTCAATGTTTTCGCCGATCAGACGGCTGTTAGCCGGCGGCAGCGGATAGACTACTGCAAATGCCGACTGGCTGAACGCCGCCAGTGCGAGGGCGAGTGAAGCGAACGCGCGAATGCTCATTTTCATGTTTTTCAAGTCGTTATGGCCATGTTTCAGGCTTGTCAGTGTGTCGAATCCATCGTGGTCAGTATGACCCGCTGCGCATTATATGTGCATTGGCGCATTGATGGAAATCAGGATTTTTACTGGCTGCAAATACTTTACGCAATTCCTTGTCTTTACCCGACAATTCCCGTCGATCCGCAGCCCAAAATGTGAATTTTCACGGCTGCCACAGCGTCACTTCATTACTCAGTTTGCGATTGAGGAAAAAAGCGGCACTGATTAACGCCAGATGCGTCAACGCCTGCGGCATGTTACCCAACGCTTCGCCGTGTGAAGTGAACTCTTCGGCGTACAAACCAAGCGGATTGGCGTAACTCAGCAGCTTTTCAAACTCAAAATGCGCCTCATGTACGCGACCGGCTCGCGCCAGACACTCCACATACCAGAATGAGCAGGCACCGAATGATCCTTCTCCGCCGGTTAAAGCATCGGCAGGCGTCTCGTGAATGTTATAGCGTCGGACTAAACCGTCGCTCACCAGATGCGTTTTAATCGCGTCCAGCGTCGAAATCCAGTCGGGATCGGTGGAGCTGACAAAGCGCACCAGCGGCATCAGCAGCATCGAAGCATCCAGGAAATTGCCGCCGCGCGTAGCGGTGAAATGGCCCAGCTCCGGGTTCCAGAAGTTCTGCCAGATATCGTCGCGGATCTCGCTGCGCACCTTATCCCAGCGGTCGTACGGCATCGGCAGCGAACGTTTCAGGCCAAGGCGCAGTGCGCGATCGAGCGCGACCCAACACATCAGACGTGAATGCAGGAAATGTTCCGGCTCGCCGCGCATCTCCCAGATTCCGGCATCGGGCTGATTCCAGTTCACGCAGACGTAATCGATCATATCGGAGACATACTTCCAGCCGCGATGCGAAATTGCCTCGCCATATTTATTGGCGAGGTAGATGGCATCCATCAACTCGCCGTAAATATCGAGCTGCGTCTGGCGCCAGGCATCATTGCCGATGCGCACCGGACGTGAATTGGCGTAGCCGGAAAGATTGAGCAACTCGGTTTCGTGCAGCTCGGTGCCGCTGTCGAGGCGATACATCACCTGCAGATGCGGCGTGTCATCGTGGCTGTGTTCAACGCAGCGGCCGACCCATTTGGTAAAGTCGCGTGCTTCTTCGGTGTAGCCGAGGCGCATCAGCGCGTACATGCTGAATGAGGCATCGCGGATCCACGAGGCGCGATAATCCCAGTTGCGCTCGCCGCCCAACTCTTCGGGTAAGCCGAAGGTGGCGGCGGCGGCGATGGAACCGTGCTGATGCGAAGTGAGTAACTTCAGCGCCAGCGCCGAACGCGTCACCATCTCCTGCCAGCGGCCGCGATAGGAACTGTGGCTGCTCCAGCGTCGCCAGTACTCCAGCGTGTCGTGGAAACAGTGCTCGGTGGTGATGGTGGCCACGTTAGGATCGTCATCGTTACCAAAGACAAATTCAGCGGTTTCCCCGGCTTTCAGAGTGAATTCCGCCACCGCGCTGTGATTCTCGCGCGTCATCACCACCGAAGCGCTGAGGCGCAACGCCGGTTGTCCCGACGCAAGGAAGGCGATACCGCCGGGCCGCAGTTCGGTGGTGGTTTCGGCGCGTGCGTAGTCGTGGCGTGGCGCGCACAGCAGATGAAAGGTGGCGGTGCCGCGTACCATCTTTACGCGGCGCACGATACGCGGCACTTTGCTCTGCTCATCGCAGATCGGCATGTAATCGGTAATCTCTGCCACGCCCGCGTCATCAAGCCAGCGGGTTTGCAGAATATTGGTATCCGGCAAATAGAGCTGTTGCTGGCGGGCATTTTTCCAGTCTGGCGCGAGGGAGAAAAGTCCGGCCTCATCGCTGTCCAGCAGCGCGGCGAAAATCGACGGGCTATCGAGCTCCGGCCAGCAGAGATAATCAATGGTGCCATCGTTAGCAATCAGTGCGCAGGTGCGTAAATCACCAATCACGCCATGGTCGTCTATTCCGCGTTTAATCTCACTCATCGTGCCCCCTTTGCCGTAGGTAATTGTTAACTATAGACGAAACGGCAGATTCGGCGGCCCCGAGGCACAGAAGGATAACTTCTATACTGTAAAGACACCCTCAATCAGGAGAATGTAATGAGCTTAGGAAAACAGAAAGTCGCTGTGGTTACCGGATCCAGTTCAGGCATTGGCCGCAGCTGTGCGGTGATGCTGGCCGAAGCGGGTTATACGCTGGGCATCACCTGGAGTTCGGATGAAGAGGGCGCCCAGGAAACCGCGCGCATGGTGGAAAGTCGTGGACAGCAGGCGCAGGTGCGGCAGGTTGATCTCTCCGATCCACAAGCCGGCGCACAGCAACTGACGCAGCTGATCAACTCGCTGGGGCGCATTGACGTATTGGTGTGTAATGCCGGCGTGATGACCAAAGCCGACTTTCTCGATGTCACCTTTGAGGATTGGCGCAAAGTGTTCAACGTGGATGTCGATGGCGCGTTTCTTTGCGGGCAGATTGCCGCGCGTCATATGGTTGATCAGGGCGACGGCGGACGCATCATCAACATTACGTCGGTGCATGAACATACGCCGCTGCCGGATGCCACCGCCTATACCGCTGCCAAACATGCGCTCGGCGGCTTGACCAAATCGATGGCGCTGAGTCTCTTACCGCACCATATTCTGGTGAACGCGGTCGCACCGGGCGCAATTGCCACGGCGATGAACGATATGAAAGATGACCAGCAAGGACGACGTATGCCGGAAATCCCGATTGGGCGTCCCGGCGATACGCGTGAAGTGGCGAGTTTAGTGGCATGGCTCTGTTCGGAGTGGGCAACTTATACCACCGGACAATCGTTTATTGTCGACGGTGGTTTTATGTTGGCCAATCCGCAGTTTAAGGGGTACCACTCGTAATCAACCGGCGCGGCGGTGATTCCAGTGGCGAATGATGTAACGCAAGACGATGCCAAAAATTACCGCCGCCGCCAGCCACAACAGCGGCTTGAGGTGCTGATCGATCTTGTGCAGCCACGGCGCGACAATCTGTCCGGCAAAGTAGCCAAGCGAGACAAAGATCAGCGCCCACAGCGCCGCACCAATCACGTTCAGAATGAAGAAACGCAGCGGCTTGAGGCGGCTGGTGCCAATAATGATCGGCCCGACAATGCGGAAGCCGTACATAAAGCGCACGCCAATCACGAACAGGCTCGGGTGTTTTTGAATCAGCCGCTTAGCCTTACCAATTGTTTCCTGATGTTTACTGAAACGGCGCAAAATGCGCGTGCCATAACGGCGTCCCAGCCAGAACAGCAGCTGATCGCCAATAATGCCGCCGATCATCGCCGCCAGCACCACGCCGCTGAAGTGCAATAAGCCTTCATGCGCCGCCACACCCCCCAACAACGTGAACGTTTCCCCTTCGGCAATACAACCAATCAGCAGCGCCAGATAACCGTATTGGGTGATTAATCCATTGATATCGAGATGCAAATTATCCTCCCTGCAAAGTGTGAAATCGCTATTAGTGTATACCAGCGGCTTAATTTGTGTGGCGCCCCGCAAAAACGACGACGACGATTATACTTGAGCTAACGCTGCCTCCGTTGATCAGGCCGTTGGCTGTAAGGGCAGCCCATCGCAGCAAAGGAGTAAATGTATGAATCATGTCTGGGGTTTACTGGCGCATCCAGGTCAGGAAATGCGCGATATTAAACAGGAAAATGAGAGCGTTTCGCACCATTACACCCATCATGTTCTGCTAATGGCGGCGATCCCGGTGATCTGCGCCTTTATCGGTACCACGCAGCTGGGCTGGAATCTGGGCGAAGGGCAGTTCGTACAACTCAATCTACTGACCGGTATCGGTCTCGGCATTCTGTTCTATCTGATTATCCTCGGCGGCGTGGCGGTAATGGGCCGCGTGATCCACTGGATGGCGCGTAACTATCCGCAGCGTCCCAGCTTGCAGCGCTGTACGGTGTTTGCCGGCTATGTGGCCACGCCGCTGTTCCTCAGCGGGCTGGTGGCGCTCTATCCGCTGGTATGGCTGTGCGTGCTGGTGGGCGCGATGGCGCTGGTTTACACCGGTTATCTGCTTTACGTCGGCATCCCGGTGTTCCTGAGCATCGACCGTGATGAGAGCTTGCGCTTCTCCGGATCGACATTGGCGATTGGTGTGCTGGTGTTTGAAGTGCTGCTGGCGCTGACAGTGGTTCTGTGGGGTTACGGGCCACGGTTGTTTTAGGAAAGCCAGGTCGCCATAAATGGCGACCCTACAAAAAAACGCATCCACCTTCTACGGTCGTCATTCATGGCGACCTTTTTAACGCCCGGAAACAATCTCAATAAGAAATTTCTCAGGTAAGTGCGTATGATACTGCTGCCAGCCCGCATCCCGTCTGGATTGTTGCGGGCGGCCTGTGTCTCAACACAGCGCAAAACTCCTGACCGGATTTTTTTGACACGATGTCTGCAAAAATGCGTATTTCCTTGCTGTCGCTGGCACTGTTTGTCGCCGCGCCAGCCGCTATAACGCCCGCGCTCGCTGCGCCGGCGGCACTCGCAAACCTGGCGCCGATTGCACAACCGCAAATCGCCTCCGGCAGTGCCATGATTGTCGATCTGGAAAACAACAAAGTGCTGTTTTCCAGCCATCCTAACCGCGTACGTCCGATCGCCTCACTCACCAAAGTGATGACGGCGATGGTGGTGTTGGATGCCAAACTGCCGATGGATGAAATGCTGTCGGTGGATATCAGCCATACCGCTGAGATGCGCGGCGTGTTCTCCCGCGTCAAACTGAACAGCGAAATCAGCCGCCGCAACATGCTGCTACTGGCGCTGATGTCCTCGGAAAACCGCGCTGCCGCCAGCCTGGCGCATCACTATCCGGGCGGTTACGATGCGTTTATTCGCGCCATGAACGCCAAAGCACGCTCACTTGGCATGACGCACACGCGCTATGTCGAGCCGACGGGCCTGTCGATTCAGAACGTTTCCAGTGCAGAAGATCTGGTTAAACTGTTGAAAGCCACACGACAGTACCCGCTGATTGGCGAACTGAGCACCACCAAAGAAGACACCGCCGTATTCAAACATCCGAGCTACGCGCTGCCGTTCCGTAACACCAATCATCTGGTGTACAAAAACGACTGGCGCATCCAGTTGACCAAAACCGGTTATACCGATGAAGCCGGGCACTGCCTGGTGATGCGTACGGTGATCAACAACCGTCCGGTGGCGCTGGTGGTGCTGGATGCCTTTGGTAAATATACCCATTTCGCCGATGCCAACCGCCTGCGCGACTGGCTGGAAACCGGTAAAGCCGCACCGGTTCCGGCCGCTGCGCTGGCGTACAAAAAGCAGAAATCCGGCTTGACCGCGAATAATGAATAACCCTATTTGAAGCACGCACATACCGTAGCGGCGCAATTTATTGCGCATTGCAGATTCTGCAGGATGCGCAATAAATTGCGCCGCTACAAATTGTGCCTTGATTTGTTAAGCTCATCTGCAAAAACGCTTATCGTTAGCGCCAAAGTTTTACACCTTCATTCCTATAGTTTCAGTGTCGGCAACGTCTTAAACTAGCCGCCATTCACGATCGCACTTGCGTTTATCGGCTGTTATTACGCTGGAATCTCATTCATATGTTCAAGTTTCGTCATCTGTTTACCCCGTTTTTACTGCTGCTTGTGCTGTTAGCTCCCACGCTGAGCGTGGCCGCAGATACGCCGCCCAACGATCAGGCAGAGGACGCCGCACCCAAGGTGAATGCCTCGGTCGAGCTGCCTAAGATGCAGAAAATTCTCGACAAAATTAAAGGCCAGGTCTCGGGCGATACCAATGAAAGCCAGCTCAACCAGCTTAATGAGATGGCGCTGGAGCTTTCCGGTAATGCCGAAACCCTCGGCCAGGCGTTGATCCCGCAGGGCCAGCAATTGGATGCACAATTGGCGGTTCTTGGCCCGGCACCGAAAGCCGATAGCGGCGTGAAAGAGACGCCTGAAGTGACGCGCAAACGTGCGGCGCTGGAGAGCCAGAAAGCCAAGCTGGACGATCAGATCAAACAAGCCGATGGCATCAAAAACGGTGCGCTGGTGCTGTCATCGCAGATCGTCAACCTGCGTCGTGACCAGCTGAAAAGCCAGCTGGCGCTGAACTCTGGCAGTATCCTTGGCCCGCGCTTCTGGGCGCCGCTGGTCAGCAGTCAGGATCTTGATGGCGAGAAGATCAGCGAGTTCATTACTGAATTGCAGGACACCGCCGCGCTGTCGTGGGAATCTGGCTGGCGTTTCGGCACCGTGGCCTGGCTGTTTGCCGCGATGCTGGTGATGACGCTGGGCCGTCGCTACAGCGAAGAGTTCTTTGCCTGGGTCAGCATTCATAAAATGCCGGAAGGGCGCTTACGTCGCAGCTTCCTCGCCGCCACCACCGCGCTCACCACGCTGGCCGCGGTGGTCATTACCTTTAACTTCATCGCGCTGGCCTTTACGCGCCGCGATGAAGTCTCGGGTGATGTGCAGGATTTTGTTGATCGTCTGGTACAGCTCAGCGTCTATTGCGGTTTGATTGCCGGTTTAGGCCGCGCGTTCCTCTCCACACGTCGCCCAAGCTGGCGTTTGCCGGCCATCTCCAACGAAGTGGCGCAGGCACTGAAGCCGTTCCCGCCATTCACTGCGGCGCTGGTGTTTGTTTTCCAGACGGTGGAAGCCTTTAACTACAGCGTCGGCACCAGCCTGAATACCACCATTTTTGCGAATGGCTTGACCGCGCTGCTGATCGGCAGCACCGGACTGGCGATCGGCATGCGCATCAACCGCGTGCGCCGCCGCATGGTGCAGGAAGGTCAGCAGCCTGAAGCGCGTTCAACGTTGGTGGGATTGGTGCAGCTGGCGCTGATGCTGACGGCGCTCGGCATCCTGATTTCACTGATCATCGGTTACGTCACGCTGGCGCGCTTCCTTAGCTATGAAGTGATTTGGTGCGGCATTTTGTTTGGTTCGTTCTACTTCCTCAGCCATCTGGTGAATGACGGCTGCGAAAGCCTGTTCTCCACCAGCAATGCCACCGGCAAGCGCCTGCAAACCACGCTGAATATTGATGAGCGTTATCTGCAACAGGCGGCAACGCTGCTCAGCGCGCTGGGTAAAACCGTGCTGATTGCCATTCTGGCGCTGGCACTGCTGAACGGCACCTTTGCCTCATCAACGCCGATTGAGCTGATCCAGAAGGTGATTGAGTTCTGGGGCGGCAAAGGGCTGGAGTCGCTGAACATTGTGCCGGCGCACATGGTGAACGCGATTCTCTGTCTGGTGGTGGGCATTTACGTGCTGCGTTCGGTGCGTCGCTGGCTGGATAAAGATTTCCTGCCCAAAACCACCATGGACGTCGGCATGCGCGTGTCGTTGGTGACGCTGTTCAGCAATATCGGTTACGTGCTGATTATCCTGCTGACGCTGTCGATTATGGGCCTGCAGTGGAACAAACTGGCGTGGATTGTGAGCGCCTTGTCGGTCGGTATCGGTTTCGGCTTACAGGAGATTGTGAAGAACTTTATTTCCGGCCTGATTCTGTTAACCGAGCGTCCGGTGAAAGTGGGCGATCTGGTGAGCATCAGCGGCATTGAAGGGGATATCCGTCGTATTAACGTGCGCGCCACCGAAATTCAGCTGGGCGACAAATCGACGGTGATTGTGCCGAACTCGCAATTTATTTCGCAGAACGTGCGTAACGCCACCATGGGTAACGCGCAGGGCGTGGTCACCATCTTGCTGACGTTCCCGCTGGATATCGATCCGGTGCGGGTGCGTGAAATTCTGCTGGAAGTGTATCAGGAGAACGAACGTATTCTGGAGACGCCGGAGCCGTCCGTGTCGTTCAAAGATTTGACGCCAGCGGGCATCGTGTTGAGCGTCACCGGCAACGTTGCCGGTCAACGCCAGATTTCCGGTGCCAAGAGCGATCTGCTGTTCGATATTCTGACGCGTCTGCGCAAAGAGGGCATTATGCTATCGACGCCGCAGACCATGATCATCGAGCGCCGCGCCGTGGCCGCAGCACAAGATCAGCAAAGCGATCCGTTGCCATAAATCCGTAGGGTGGCCATTTATGGCCACCTTTTCCACTCTCGCACCGACTCAAACCTTCACAGCCCAACCCTTCTGCTTGCTGGTTTTCCCAATTCCCGGATTGAAAGTGTTAGTAGGATCCAGTTGCTGATAAAACGCCTGCAGCTGCGGTTTCGCCTGATACAGATGGCCCACGTTATGCTCGGCCGGATACTCGGCGCCGCGCGCGGCTAAAATCGCCAGCATCTTCTCTTTTAACGCATGCGCATCCACGCCTTTTTTCACGATGTAATCCTGATGGAAGACGTGGCAGAAGAAGTGGCCGTAGTAGAGACGGTGGCTCAGATCGTTATCGAACTCGGGCGGCAGGCGTTCAAACCACGCTTCATCATTACGACGCAGCGCGATATCCAGCGCCAGAATGTCTTCCACTTCATCGGCATGCACCGCGTGATAGCGCACCGCAGCTCCGGCGGCGGCAAAGCGATGCAGGAACGCGTGCGCACCCTCTTTGGCGTCACACGCGAAGAACGCGCCGCCGCCTTCGCGGAAATATTCGGTCAGATAGGCCTGCGCTTCGGCGACGCCGTCGCCGGACATCTTCAGCATCAGGTGATGCTCATATTTGTCGCGATACTGCTTCAGGCGTTTAGGCAGATGCGCCGGTAGCCAGCTGCTGACGCGCTGCAATAAACGATCGGTGAGATGCGGTTTCACCCAGTTCAGCTTGCCCAGCCAGGCATCCACGCGGCCTTTTAGGGTGAAAAATAGCGGCATTTTGTCGGTGCCGAGTTTATCAATCATCACGAAAGTATCTTTGCCGTACACCTCGGCGATGTCGAAAATGTCGCGGTGCATATATTCGCCCGCCACCGGCAGATGGGTAAATTCCGCCAGAATATGGCGGCGAATATCGCCCAATTCCGCCGGATTATTGGTGCCGATGTAGAACACCTGCTGCTGCGGTTCGGTGGGGAAGGTATCCAGACGCACGGCAAACACCGCCAGCTTACCGGCGCAGCCAGAGGCTTCAAACAGGCGGCGCTCATCGGCGTTGAAGCGCGCTGGCGTCTCTGCATTGATGTCGCGCACGCGGTCGGCGTATTCATGATCCGAGGCGTGACGTTCATCCCAGCGCACATCGCTCTGCTGCCAGCGATCGTCATCCAGCCGACCCAACATCTCTTCCGGCGAATGGCCGAGATCGATGCCGAGATGGTTCACCAGCTTGAGTTTGCCGCTGGCATCAATCTGCGCAAACAGCGCCATTTCGCTGTAGGCCGGACCGCGTTTGATCAGCGATCCACCCGAGTTATTGCAAATCCCGCCCATCACCGAGGCGCCAATGCAGGAAGAACCGATCACCGAATGCGGCTCGCGGCCAAGCGGTTTCAGCGCTTTTTCCAGCTGATACAGCGTGCTGCCGGGGAAGGCGAGGATCTGTTTGCCGTTGTCGATCAGCTGCAACTTATCCAGACGCAAGGTGCTGATGATCACCACCGGACGATCGTAATCGTTGCCGTTTGGCGTGGAACCTTCGGTCAGGCCGGTGTTGGCGGCCTGCATCAAAATGATCGCATCGGCGCTGACCAGCGCCTGCAACGCACGCCACAGCTCGAGCAGCGAACCAGGGAAAATCACCGCCAGCGCTTCGCCTTCGCCCGAGCGAAAACCTTTGCGGTAGCGCGCGGTCTGTTCCGCGTCGGTTAACAGGTTCGACGATCCGACCAGACGACGCAGTTCGGCGAGCAGAGTAGGGTGCGAAGTGTTGTTATTCATTGGCCTATCCTTGTCTTTAACATGGCGCTTTTACTGTAGCATGCGTCAGCGACAGGATCGCGGTGTGACATGGCGGCTACCTGCTATCCTCATCTTGTGGCAAACTGCCCCTGTTATTTCGATATTGCGCAGTCACTTAAGAGAACCCGACCTGATGAAATGGATTTACTCTGTTAGCCTCGCTGTCTCCTTAGCCATGCAACCCGCTTTCGCGGACGATCTGTTTGGCCCACATCCGATGACTGAACAGGCGCGCGACGCCTTTGTGAATCAGCTGCTCAGCAAAATGACCCTTGATGAAAAAATCGGGCAGATGCGTTTAATCAGCGTAGGACCGGATACGCCAAAATCGGCGGTTCGCGACATGATTCATCACGGTCAGGTCGGGGCAATTTTTAACACCGTGACGCGTCAGGATATTCGCGCCATGCAGGATCAGGTGATGCAGCTCAGTCGCCTGAAAATTCCGCTGTTCTTCGCCTATGACGTGGTGCACGGTCAGCGCACCATTTTCCCGATTCCACTTGGCCTGGCGGCAAGCTGGGATCTGGATGCCATCGCCGAGGTGGGACGCGTCTCTGCTTATGAAGCCGCGGATGACGGCCTCAACATGACGTGGGCGCCGATGGTTGATGTGTCCCGCGAACCTCGTTGGGGACGCGGCTCGGAAGGCTTTGGTGAAGACACCTTCCTCAGCGCGCAAATGGGCAGCAGCATGGTGAAAGCCATGCAGGGCAAAAGCGCGGCGGATCGCTACTCGATCATGACCAGCGTGAAGCACTTCGCGGCCTACGGCGCAGTGGAAGGTGGACGAGATTACAACACCGTCGACATGAGCCCGCAGCGCCTGTTCCAGGATTATCTGCCGCCGTATAAAGCCTCATTGGATGCGGGTAGCGGTGGCGTAATGGTGGCGCTTAACTCATTGAATGGCACACCGGCCACAGCAGACAGTTGGCTGCTGAAAGACATCCTGCGCGGCGACTGGAAGTTCAAAGGCATCACCATTAGCGATCACGGTGCGATTAAAGAACTGATTAAACACGGCGTGGCCAGCGATCCACAGGATGCGGTGCGCATTGCGATGAAATCAGGCATCGACATGAGCATGAGCGACGAGTACTACAGCAAATATCTGCCGGGCCTGGTGAAGAGCGGCGCGGTGAGCATGGCGGAAGTGGACGATGCCGCGCGCCATGTGCTGAACGTCAAATATGACATGGGCTTGTTTAACGATCCTTACAGTCATTTAGGGCCGAAAGAGGGCGATCCGCAGGACACCAATGCCGAAAGCCGTTTGCATCGCGCCGAAGCGCGTGACGTGGCGCGTAAAAGCATTGTGCTGCTGAAAAACTGGCGCGAAACGCTGCCGCTGAAGAAAGACGCCACCATTGCATTGGTGGGGCCGTTAGCGGACAGCCAGCGCGACATCATGGGCAGCTGGTCGGCCGCTGGCGTGGCAAAGCAGTCGATTCCTCTGCTGCAAGGCGTACGCAATGCGATGGCCGGCAAAGGCACCGTGCTGTATGCCAAAGGCGCTAACATCACCGACAACAAAGGCATTCAGGACTTCCTCAATCTGTATGAGCAGGCAGTCAGCGTGGACAAGCGTTCGCCGCAGGAGCTGATTGACGAAGCGGTGGCGCAGGCGAAAAAAGCCGATGTGGTGGTGGCTGCCGTGGGTGAAGCGCAGGGCATGGCGCACGAAGCCTCCAGCCGCAGCGATTTGGTGATCCCGGAAAGTCAGCAGAAGCTGCTGGCCGCACTGAAAGCCACCGGCAAACCGCTGGTGATCGTGCTGATGAACGGCCGTCCGCTGACGGTGGTGAAGGAAGATCAGCAAGCCGATGCGATGTTGGAAACCTGGTTTAGCGGTACCGAAGGCGGCAACGCGATCGCCGATGTGCTGTTCGGCGATTACAACCCGTCGGGCAAGCTGCCGGTCTCCTTCCCGCGTTCAGTGGGTCAGATTCCGATTTACTACAACCACTTGCCAACCGGTCGTCCGTACAACTTCGCCAAGCCGAACAAGTACACCTCGCATTACTACGATGCCGTGAACGGCCCGCTTTATCCGTTTGGTTACGGCCTGAGCTACACCACCTTCACGGTGTCGCCGGTGAAGATGTCGTCACGCACCATGCCGCGTAACGGCTCGGTGGAGGCTTCAGTGACCGTAACCAATAGCGGTAAACGCGATGGCGCGACCGTGGTGCAGCTCTATCTCAACGATCCGGTCGCCAGCATTAGCCGTCCGGTGCAGGAGCTGCGCGGCTTCCAGCGCATCATGCTGAAAGCCGGTGAATCGCAAACCGTGAAGTTTAAGATCGATGTTGATGCGCTGAAATTCTGGAACCAGAAGATGCAGCAGGTTGCCGAGCCAGGCAAATTCAACGTGATGATTGGACTGGATTCAGTGCGCACTCAGGATGCGCAGTTTGATTATCTGTAAGTAAGATTGTTGCGCTCTTTCGCTCGGTCAGCATGAATGCTGACCCTACATGTTATGCTTCGGTGATTTGTAGGGGCGGCATTCATGCCGACCAGGCCAACGAGCGCACATACCCATGAACATCCGCGAACGCATCCAACAACAAGTCTTCCGCCTCAACGGTCTGTCACTCAACGAATTCGACATCTCGCAACCGCCTGGCGATCCCGGTTTATTTGGCCCGGACCACGTTATCTGGCGCGTCCACGGCGACTTCACCTCGATGCTGTGCGGCGGCATCAGCGCCTTAATGTTGCAGATGCTGCACCCGGCGGCGCTGGCAGGCGTGTGGGATCACTCCAATTTCCGGCAGGACATGATGGGCCGCCTGCGGCGCACCAGCCAGTTTATCGCCGTCACCACCTTCGGTAACACCGCCGATGCCAACATCCTTATCGACCGCGTCAAACGGATTCACCTGCGCGTGACCGGCGTCGATAACGCAGGCAAGCCCTATGCCGCCAGCGATCCGCATCTGCTTACCTGGGTGCACGTCGCGGAAACCAGCCGTTTTCTGGCAGCGCATCTGCGCTACAAAAATCCGCAGCTCAGCCTGGCCGATCAGGATCGCTACTATCAGGAAGCGGCGTTAGTTGCCGAAGCGCTCGGCGCGCAGCGGGTGCCGAAAAGCGTGCAGGCGGTTGAGGCGTATCTACAGATGATGCGGCCCGAGTTGCTCTGTGATGCGCGCACGCTGGAGGTGATGCAATTGCTGATTAACGCGCCTGCACCCAACTGGCAGGCGAAACCGGCAATGCGCGTGATGCTGAAAGCGGGAATGGGATTGTTGCCTGACTGGGCACAACAGCAGATTCAGCAGCCGGTTGGGCCGCTGACGCAGTGGCGCCTGGATCGGGAAATGGCGGTGATTGCGGGGCTGCTGCGCTGGTCAATTCAGCGCGGCGCTTATACCCGCGCCATGCAGCGCATGGGCCGCTAAGCGTTACAAATGCAGCTCATCCTCTTTCTGCGTGTAGGTGCGCGGTGTGCGCGCTTCACGTTTTAGTGCCAGCTGACGTTGCTGATAATGGTGCAACATCATGCCAAGTCCGAGTCCCATCAGCGCCAGCGGCAGCAGGCTGTAATAGATATCAAGCGGTAATAACACCAGCAACGCCACGCCGCTCAGCAATAGCGTCAGCGACGTCATCACCCATGTATAACGGATAAACAGCCACACCAACATCGCGAAAATAACCACGTCACGCAGGTTCAGATCGAGGTTTTGCAGCACCATGATGGCAGCTCCAAAGAGGTGAATGCGCAAACCATATCACGTGAAATTGTAAAAGAATCGCAAATTAATCTGAAGCTTGTCAGCGTGTTAAGCGGCAATTGATAAGCCGCACTCATCTTTCCCTTCTGGCACTTTGAGAGTTTTACCCTTGTGTCACATGGCACGAGTGCCGATCCTGCTCTATTCTCGGGGAAAATGGATTCCTCCAGGTAATATCGAGGCGTTATGACCCACCAACCTCTGATTGCTGAGGTGCCGAATCAGCAACACACACTAACCGCGATCGTCGAGCAGGATGCGCGTACGGCCTATTTTTATATCTGGCCGAATGACCTGTTTCGCAGCCAATACGCGGTGCGCGGCTGCTGGCTGCGTAACCTGCTGCCTGCGCCCGCGCAGGAAGATCGTGAAGCGATGGAGCAGGGCATTGCGCCGCTGCTGAGTGCCGAGTATTGCCGCACGCTGGAAGCCGAGCCGATGCTCGATCCCGCCGGATTACAGGTGCTGTGGGAGCCCAGCGACGACGGCGCCGCGCTGTGGTATTACGGTCAATTGCTGGCGGTGATCCCTGGCTGGAGCCTGTATCAGGATAAGCAGGTGAGTTTTTCTGCTGCCTGCATCAAAGAGAATCGCCTGACCGCACCGCTGGGATCGGCCTCCACCAACGATTACTACGCGCGCGCTGAACAGCAGCGTCACTTCTGGCGTGACTGGCACGACGGACACTTGTGGGATGTGGTGCAGCGCGAGCTGATGCAGTGTTATCAGGCGCAGTTTGGCGAATCGGTAAAATATTACTCCATCGATCAAGGCAACTGGCCGCCAATGGCGATTTCGCAGCACTTGCACAATGGCGTTTGGTATTTCCTGACGCTTGGCATGGGGATCCGTCCGATGCCGCAGGTGGATCACCTGTTTGACGAGCTGGCGCCGCAGTATCGCCGCGTCGAGCTGGCGATGGCGGTGGACGGTGAAGTGATGACCGAAGCCAATGCGGTGCAGATGGCGAGCGCGCTGGCTGAGTTTGCCCATCTGCCGTGGGCGCGCCTGACCTGGATTGGCGAAGGGCATACGCTGGCGTCGGAAGTGGCGCCGGTTGGCTTTGAGAGCTTCCTGCTGGCCAACGATCTCGCTCCCGAAGCGGCGCAATTCCGACTGCCGAAACGCGATGGCGACCGCGTGAATCTGCTGTGGTCCACGCCAATTACCGAAGCCGAACGCCAGTTTGCGCAGGCTGACGATCGCGGTGGGCAGCAGCTGCTGCAACGTTTGCTGGCGGATGGCAATAATCATGTGTTTCGGCCGCGCCAGGAAGTGGTTGAAACTCCCGCTCCGTAAATCAGGTCGGCATCGATGCCGACCCTACGATTTTAAATTATCACCCAAATCAACTATTTCACTGCTTTGTGATCGTGCTCACCTCAAGTTCCCCATTAACACGCCGTTAACCTCGATCAGGCAACTCGCCAACCAGGGTAAGGGCACACATAATGTTCAAAACAACACAATCCCGTTTCACCGCGACGCTGGTCGCCTTTTTTGCCGGTCTGATGCTGGTTACCGTGCTGGTAATTAATCAGTTTATCGCTCCGCAACTCTCCGAAAATGAAAGTCGTCTGGTGCGTTACGAAGTAGACGGTCTGGCCGGACGCATCGTCGAGCAGATGAACCGCGTACAGGCGCAGCAGCGCGCCATTACCGAAGCCGCAGGCGTGATGGATAGCGCAGCCATTGATACCTTGCTGCCCGCCTTAGTTAACCAATATCAGGACAGTAACGTGTTCGGCGGTGGCGTCTGGCCGTTACCGAACCGTCGCGATCCGGCCAAAGAGAAAGACAGTTCGTTCTTTGCGCGCAACGCCAGCAACCAGCTGCAGGTCAACACCTACTGGAACTCGGATGCCGCCGACAAATACTGGGAGCAATCCTGGTACAAAGAGGGTTTGGCTGCGCCCAAGGGCCAGTGCGCGTGGGCAAAAGCCTATCAGGATGCCGCCAGCCCGCAGCCGCGTACCAACTGTGCAATGGCGATCTATCGCGATGGCACCGTATGGGGCGTAGCGACCATTGACGTAACGCTCGGCTTCTTCAACCAACTGGCAAAACAGATGGGTGAGGCGATTCAGGGCCGCGTACTGATCGTTGAAGCCGATGGCAAAGTGGTCGGTAACGCCGCGCTGGTGGATGGTGCGCCGAAGCTGGAAAACCTCGCCGATACCCAGCTGCCGATGGCGTCCGCGTTAAAAGGTCTGCTGGCGCAGGCGGGCAGCCAGCCCGCGCAAACCACCTTTGCAGGTGAAGATGGCGAACACACGCTGTTTGTGCAGGCGATTGCCGGTAGCCCGTGGTATCTCGCCAGCGATGTGCCGTCGAGCTTGCTGGATGCGCAAACTCACAGCATGTTGACGCGTCTGGGTCTGGTGCAGATTCCGCTGGCGGTGATCCTGCTGTTGGTGCTGCTGGGCTTTGTGCGCGCCATGATGAAACGCCTCGCGGTGCTGAACAGCAATATTGAAGCCTTATCGACCGGCGGTGCCGATTTGACGCAGCGTCTGCCCGCCAGTAATAGCCCGGAATTCAACGCCGTGGCGCAGAGCTTCAACCAGTTCATCGCCTATCTGCAAGGCCTGATGCGTCAGGTGGGCGATAGCGCGCTGGCGATTACGGCGGCTTCGCGTGAAATTGCCAGCGGCAACGCCGATCTCTCAGCGCGTACCGAATCGCAGGCCAGTTCGATTGTCGAAACGGCGGCATCGATGGAAGAGCTAACCGGCACCGTACGTCAGAACGCCGATAACGCCACGCATGCGAATCAGCTGGCGGATGGCGCGTCGCAGGTTGCGGCGCGCGGCACCGAAGTGGTGCGTCAGGTGGTCACCACCATGGGCGCGATCAATCACTCTTCGCGCAAAGTGGTTGATATCATCAGCGTCATCGACAGCATCGCCTTCCAGACCAACATTCTGGCGCTGAACGCCGCGGTAGAAGCGGCGCGCGCCGGTGAACAGGGGCGCGGTTTTGCCGTGGTGGCATCAGAAGTGCGCAACCTGGCACAGCGCTCGGCTAACTCGGCGCGTGAAATTAAGAAGCTGATTGAGGAGTCGGTGGCGAATATTGATACCGGCAGCCAACTGGTGGAGCAGGCCGGGCAAACCATGGATGAGCTGATGCAGGGCGTCAGCAGCGTGACTACGCTGATGAGCGAAATCATGTCAGCGAGCCGCGAGCAGAGCATGGGCATCGATCAGGTTAACGTGGCGATTACCCAGCTGGACGGCAGCACTCAGCAGAACGCCGCGCTCGTCGAGCAGGTTTCAGCCGCCGCGCAGTCGATGCAGCAGCAAAGCGTGCAGCTGGAGCAGGTGGTGCAAAGCTTTAAGCTGTAAATTTTTTGGAGGCGGTCGCCATAAATGGCGACCCTACAAAATCTCCCGGCCGTCGAAAAATTGCGGCCGGCACAACTCTCCCGTAGGGTCGCCATTTATGGCGACCTTCTCACACACCGCACACATCTCCTCTGTTAACGCCATTCCCCGCTTTTTTATGCTGAACTCTCCGCAGGCTGCTACGCTTTAATGTGCCCACGTTAACGCACGGAATGTGCGCTATTTCCTCCATCAACCCGTTGGAGGTTGTGTACAATAGCTGCGAATTTTCCGAAGGAGTTGTCATGCCCGCCATTGAAGTTATTCTCGTTGACCACCTCGATCGCCCTATCGGCAAAATGGAAAAGCTGGAAGTGCATGAAAAAGGATTGCTGCATCGCGCGGTGACGGTTTACGTGTTCAATTCGCGCCATGAAGTGCTGCTGCAACGCCGTGCCAGCACTAAATATCACTGTGGTGGATTGTGGAGTAACACCTGCTGCAGTCATCCCTATCCGCAGGAATCCACGCACGATGCCGCCGAGCGCCGTTTGCGTGAAGAGATGGGCATGAATGTTGCGTTAACGCCGGTGTTTGAGCTGAGCTACAACCTGCCGCTGAGTAACGGCTTAACCGAGCATGAATATGGCCACGTGTTCTTCGCCATCAGCGATGAGCAGCCGGTCCTCAACCCGGAGGAGGCGGATGCATGGTGCTATCGCTCGATTGCGCAGATTCAGCAGGAGATGCAGGAGAATCCGGCGCAGTTCACGCCGTGGTTTTTGCATACCTTTCCACGCATTCCCAATACGCTGGGCGAGTTTCGCCTGACGGCATAATCAGTAGGGTCGCCATTTATGGCGACCTCTGTTAATCCATCACTGAAAATCTTCCGCATCCACGTCGTAACCCGACGGCTCCCAGCGAATCGCCAGCAGCGCCAGCAAGCCAATTAGCGGCGCAAGAAAAATCACCCAGAACACGCCGGTACCAAACGCCGCTACCAACAGCGGGAAGGCGAACAGCGACACGGTAGAACTGCCGCGCATCAGCGTCTGGTTGAAGCCAACGCCCACACCGCGCAGCGAAGCCGGATAGCTCAGCGAGGCAAACGTCATGGTATGCGAGCCGGGACCAAAGCCCTGACCAAACAGGAACAGCGCCAGCATGGCAATCGCCACTGCCGCCTGTTCGCCGCCTTCCGGACGACCAATCAACGCCAATCCCAGCAGCGCCACGCACTGACAAGCGTAACCCGCCACCGACATCTTCCACGCGCCAAGACGCGGCACCAGCCGCACCGCCAGCAAGCCGCCGACAAAGGCAAACAGCAGATTCAGCGCCAGCGACACCAGAATGGTGGTCAGCATCGATTGCGCAAAGAAGCTGGAGATAATCACCGGCAAACCAAACGCCACCGCGTTATAGGCAAACGACGAGGCGATGGAGGTGACGGTTGCCAGAATGGTACGACGACGATAGACGCCCTGCAGCAGCGCGCCGTAGTTGCGCCAGCTGGCTTTACGTACCGCTTTCTGCGGCGTCAGATCGGCGTCATCCGCCACCTGCGCATTGATGTTGTAAGAGTTGCGCAGAATCTCCGCCGCGCCTGTGAGGTTGCCCTGATTGGCTGCCCAAATCGGCGATTCACTCATGTAGCGGCTGCGAATGGCGATGATCAGCAGCGCCGGCACCGCACCAAATCCCAGAATCAAACGCCACAGCCAATCGGTGTGGCTTTCGGGCAACACCGCATACAGCAGCAGGACCAGCAGGTAGGAAATACTGATCGCCGCGTACCATGTCGGACACCACATCGCCACGCTGGCGGCCTTATTGCCTTGCCCGCGCAGCTTCGAAAACTCGGCGAGAAACGCCATCGCCACCGGTAAGTCGATCCCGACGCCGAGGCCCATCACAAAGCGCGCACCGGCCAGCACATATTCGTTTGGCGCGAACGCACAGGCTAACGCTGCCACCACGAAGAAAAACATGTCGGCCATAAACACGCGATAGCGACCTATTTTATCGGTGAGGTAGCCGCCAATCAGCGCCCCGACAATCGCACCAAAGGTAATCGCCGATGCCACCATGCCGGTGCCTGCGGGCGTCAGCTGGAACTCGCGCGTCACGTCTTTGATGCCAAACGCCAATGCGCCGAGATCGTAGGCGTCAAGGAACACGCCGCCCAGCGCAATGGCGATCACGATGCGCGCGTTGCTGCGTGATTCGTTGCTGTTGTTCACCAGCCCGGAGACATCGGCCGCGCTGCGGATCCATTTGGTCTCACCGGTGGGGGCATTCCCTGCCTGCGCGACATGCGCCGGAGAAGCTAAGTCGGTCATGATGTTTTGTAATTTATTGTAATGAGTGGGACTGTGAGCATAAGCCGCCGTCTTAACATCGAAAATTCCAATTGGTTATATGTGCTGCGTTTTGGTTATAACCGATAGGCAATTGATAGCAAAAAAAGCACGAAGTAAGCCGCTTGACCGCGCCTATCCCCTTTCGCCAGGCTACGCTTGATAGTCACACAATGAAAACAAATGAGGGAAGCGGGATGATAAAGCAGGGTTTATTGGGAATGATGGCATTGGCAATGAGCGTGGGTGCAGCGCAGGCGGCGGATCCGGTGAAAGTCGGTTCCAAAATTGATACCGAAGGCTCGCTACTCGGCAACATTATTCTGCAGGTGCTGGACAAACATGGGGTAAAAACCGTCAATAAAATCCAGCTCGGTACCACGCAAGTGGTGCGCGGCGCGATCACCGCCGGTGAGCTGGATATCTACCCGGAATACACCGGCAACGGCGCATTCTTCTTCAACGATGAGAAAGACACAGCGTGGAAGAACGCCCAGCAGGGCTACGAGAAGGTGAAAAAACTCGACGCCGAGAAAAATCATCTGGTGTGGCTGACGTCCGCGCCAGCTAACAATACCTGGACGATTGCGGTGCGCGGCGACGTGGCGCAGAAGAACAACCTCAACACGCTGGACGATCTCAGCGCTTACCTGAAAAAAGGCGGCACTTTCAAACTGGCTGCCTCGGCGGAATTTATCGAACGCAGCGATGCGTTACCGGCGTTTGAAAAAGCTTACAACTTCAAACTGGAACAGGCGCAGCTGCTGTCGCTGGCCGGTGGCGACACCGCCGTGACCATCAAAGCGGCGGCGCAGCAAACCTCTGGCGTGAACGCGGCGATGGCCTACGGCACCGACGGTCCGGTGGCGGCATTAGGCCTGCAGACGCTGAGCGATCCGAAAGGCGTGCAGCCGATTTATGCCCCTGCGCCGGTGATCCGCGAAAGCGTGCTCAAGCAATATCCGGACATCGGCAACTGGCTGCAGCCGGTCTTCAGCAAGCTGGATGAGAAAACCCTGCAGCAGCTGAATGCGCAGATCGCGGTGGATGGTCAGGATGCCAGCCAGGTCGCGAAACAGTGGCTACAGACCAATAAGTTGCTGTAAGCAGTGTCGTCGTTGTTATTCCGACCGCGCCAGCAGCCGGTGCTGCTGGTGTTAATCGCGCTTATCACGCTGGCGCTGTTTGCCTTGCCGCTATTGAGCTTTGCCGCCAATCGGCTGGTCTCTGGCCAGCCGCTGACGTTCTGGCAGGTGAGCAACAGCATACTGCTGTTCATCCCATTGCTGTGGCTGTGGCAGAGCTTGTGGTGGCCGCCGCGCCGCATTCACGCGATATCGGTGCTGCTGGCGGCGGAAGTGCTGCTGGCCTTACTCATCTGGTTGGCCGGAAAACAGGCCACGCAACTGGCGAACAGCGGGAGCCCGCTGGCGCGCACCGCGTTTGGCAGCGGCTTGTGGTGTGCGGCGGCGCTGGCGCTGCTGCTGGCGGCGGAAGCGGTCCGGCAAATCACCCGCAGTACCCCGTGGCGCATTGTGCTCAACCTGCAAATCTGGCTGCTGCCGCTGGCGCTGTTACTCAGCGGTCATCTTGATCGTCTCTCGCTTTTGAAAGAGTACGCCAACCGCACGGCGGTGTTTGATGCGGCCTTCACGCAGCATTTGTGGCTGCTGTGCGGCACGCTGCTGCCGACGGTAATCATCGGATTGCCGCTCGGGCTGGCGATTGCGCGGCGTCCGCGCTGGCAGAATGCCGCATTTAGCGTGCTTAACCTGATTCAAACGGTGCCGTCGGTGGCGCTGTTCGGTTTACTGATTGCGCCGCTGGCGGGATTGGTGGCGCATTTTCCGCTGCTGGCCCGTTGGGGCATCAGCGGCATCGGTATTGCACCGGCCTTGATTGCGCTGGTGCTCTACGCGCTGCTGCCGCTGGTGCGCAGCGTGGTGGCCGGTTTGCAGCAGGTGCCGCAGGAAGTGCGTGAAACCGCGCGCGGCATGGGCATGAGCGCGTGGCAACAGTTCTGGCACGCCGAACTGCCGCTGGCGCTGCCGGTGTGGCTCTCCGGGCTGCGCGTGGTAGTGGTGCAAACCGTGGGCCTGGCGGTGGTCGCGGCGCTGATTGGGGCGGGCGGATTCGGCGCCATTGTTTTTCAGGGATTGCTGAGCAGCGCGCTGGATCTGGTGCTGCTGGGCGTGATTCCGGTGGTGGCGCTGGCGGTGATTTTTGATGCGCTGCTGCGTTTACTGTCGGCACTGCTGGAGAGACGTCATGATTGAATTTCACCAGGTGAGCAAAGTGTTCGCTGGCAAAGAGGCGATACGTAACCTGTCGCTAAAGATTGAGAAGGGCAGTTTTACCGTGCTGATTGGCACCTCCGGTTCGGGTAAATCGACCACACTGAAGATGATCAACCGGCTGGTGGAGCACGACAGCGGCGAAATCCGTTTTGCCGGAGAAGCCATCGAAACCATGGATGCGCGCGCGTTGCGCCGCCGCATCGGTTATGCCATTCAGTCGATTGGTCTGTTTCCGCACTGGAACGTGGCGAAGAACATCGGCACCGTGCCCTCGCTGCTCGGTTGGCCGCAGGCGAAGATCACTCAACGCGTCGAGGAGCTGCTGGCGCTGCTCAATCTCGACAGCCATCTGGCGACGCGCATGCCGCATCAGCTGTCGGGCGGACAGCAGCAGCGCGTCGGCGTGGCGCGTGCGCTGGCGGCCGATCCCGAGTTGCTGCTGATGGATGAACCTTTCGGCGCGCTCGATCCGGTCAACCGTCTGGCGCTGCAACACGAGATGCTGCGCATTCAGAAAATGTCCGGTCGCACCGTGGTGCTGGTGACGCACGACATCGACGAAGCGCTGACGCTGGCCGACCAGCTGGTGCTGATGGACGGCGGCGAAATCGTGCAGCAGGGCAGGCCAATCGATCTGCTGACGCAGCCGGTGAATGACTTTGCCCGCGAGTTCTTTGGTCGTAGCGAGCTGGGCGTGCGTTTGCTGGCGCTGGGACGCGCCGGCAGCGCGGCGCGACGCGGTGAATGGCTGGACGCCGAACCGATTGCCGAATCGCTGACGCTGCGTGAAGCGCTGTCGCAATTTATTGCGCGCCGCACCGACAAATTGCCGGTGATCGATCAGCAGCAACAGCCGCTGGGTGTGCTGCACTTCAGCGATTTGCTGCGCCAGCGGGAGGCGAGCTGATGCAGCTGTTACGCGATCCGCTCTACTGGCTGCTGGCGGCCTTTCTGCTGCTGCTGTGGGGCTTGCCGCACAGCGGTCCGCTGTTTGCCCACTGGTTTCCACAGCTGGAGCGTCCGCTGTATCAGCAGGAGAGTTTCTGGCGGCTGGCGCTGGCGCATCTGGCGTTAGTGGTCAGCGGCAGCCTGCTGGCGTTGCTGGTCGGCGTCGGCTGCGCGGTGTTTGCTACGCGTCACGCCGGGCGCGCCTTTCGTCCGCTGCTGGAAACCGTGGCGGCCGCCGGGCAAACCTTTCCGCCAGTCGCAGTGCTAGCGATTGCGGTGCCGGTAATGGGATTTGGTGCCACGCCCGCGGTGATGGCGCTGTTTATCTACGGTTTGCTGCCGATTTTGCAGGGCACGCTGGCGGGGCTAGATAGCGTACCGGCCAGCAATCGCGAAATCGCGATCGGCCTCGGCATGGGGCCGTGGCGACGCTTGTGGCAGATTGAGCTGGCGCTGGCGGCACCGGTGATCATGGCGGGCGTGCGGACATCAGTGATGATCAACATCGGCACCGCAACCATCGCCTCCACGGTGGGCGCGGAGAGTTTGGGATCGCCGGTGATTATCGGTCTAAGCGGCTTTAACACCGCTTATGTGATTCAGGGCGCGCTGCTGGTGGCGCTGCTGGCGTTGATTTGCGATCGCCTGCTAGAGCGCGTGCAGCGCAAACTTAGTTGGTATGCACAATGAGGCTGTAGCCGACCAGCATCATGCCACCCATGCCGCCAAGCGCCATGATGGCAAACAGGGAACCGATAAGGAGTTTATTCCAGTTCATGATGAGACCTGAGAAAAGAAATTTAGGGCGGCATGATAACGCGCACACCACGCCAGGCAAAGGCCGTGTGTGCGATTTTACTTATGCGGGATCGTGCAGGTGAATGGCAAAACCCTGCGCCTGCCAGTGTTCAAACTGCTCGACCTGACGACGCGTCGGCTTTTTACCGGTCCAGATAAACAGGTTTTGTCCGGGGAATAACTCAGGGCGCGGCATGTCCAGCGGCTCCGCCAACACATCCATGCGCCAGCCTTGCTGCGACAAACGCCAGGCTTCCAGCCAGATGCGGGTACGATCTTCCACCGCCCAACCCAGCATCAAGGCATCTTTACCGGCTTTTTTACGTCCACAGGCCAGACAAAACGCCACATAATCAATCAGCGCGCCATCAAGCAGACTGCACATGGTGCGCGCGGTGTTCTGATCTAAACCAAGACGCTGGCGAACCGGCACGAACACGTGATCGATCAACGCATCCACCGGATGTTCCCGGCCAATATTGGCAATTTTAACGCGCAATTTTGCCGGGCGAACGTGGCGCAGTACGCTCATCAACTCTTCCTGTAGCGCCGACCAACCGTCATCCACATTGACCGTCGCGCCTTCCAGCAACGCTTTCACTTTGCCAACGGGCACGCCGCTCTCTATCCAGCGTTTTATCTCTTCGATACGCTGAACATCTTCATCATCAAACTGCCGATGACCACCTTCGGTACGCTGGGGTTTTAACAGACCGTAACGTCGCTGCCAGGCGCGAAGCGTTACCGGGTTGATTCCACAGCGTTCGGCCACATCCCCGATACTGTATAAGGCCATAAAGTCCTCAAAAATTCTGACCTGCATAACAACACCTTAACCCCCACGACTGGGTTGTACAATGATTTTTTAATTGTACAACTTGACCGCTTTATTTATTTAAGGTCATATCTCATATGTGAGATTTATTTCCCGTATATGAGAGGTGAAGATGTCTGCTTCGAATACCGACGATCGACTGGCGGCGCGACTGGCTGAATTACGCGTACAACGCGGTTGGTCATTAGATGAATTGGCGATGGCGACCGGCATCAGTCGGGCGTCGTTGTCGCGCATTGAACGCGCCGAAACGAGCCCCACAGCCGCTTTGCTTAACCGCCTTTGCGTGGCTTATGGATTGACCATGTCGCGCCTGCTGAGCGAGGTGGAAGAGGAGGCCGCGCTGCTGCTGAAAGCGGCGCAACAGCCGGTATGGCGCGATGACGCCAGCGGCTTCCAGCGCCGCAACGTATCACCGCCCGCCAGCCACTTTAAAGCGGAAGTGGTGGAAGGTGTGCTGCGTCCTGGCGCGCGCATTGATTACGATGCGCCGCCGATTCAGGGACTGGAGCAGCACATCTGGCTGCAATCGGGCGAGCTGACGATCAGCATGGACGATCAGCACTGGACGCTGCAGGCAGGCGACTGTCTGCGCTTTCATCTCACTGGCAAATCCGCGTTTGCCGCCCATGCCGAAGGCGGCGCGCGCTACATTTTGGTGGTATGCAAACCATGATTGACATCGAACCTCTCAGCGCCACCCAGGCGCAGCCGCTGCTGGCGGCATTGTGTGATGTGCTGCAGGGCTGCGTCGCCGATGGCGCCAGCGTGGGCTTTATTGATGCAGACGATCGCGTGGCCATTGAGCGCTTCTGGCAGGACAAAATTTACAGCCTGGCGAGCGGCGACAATCAGCTGCTGGTGGCGTATCAGCAGGGCGTGATTGTGGCGACGGTGATGGTGGGATTCAGCGCAATGCCGAACGGTCGCCATCGGGCGGAGATCAGTAAGCTGCTGGTGCATCCCCGCGCCAGACGTCAGGGCATTGCACGCCGCCTGATGCAGCAGGCCGAACAGCTGGCGGCACAGCAGGGGAAAACCCTGCTGGTGCTGGATACGCGCAGCGGCGACGTGGCAACCACATTGTATTTGTCGATGGATTGGCAGATTGCTGGTTCAATTCCGCTGTATGCCGAGTCAACCGAAGGTGTGCTGGATGCGACTACGGTGATGTATAAGGTGTTGGGGTGATTGTGATTGTGATTGTGCTTGTGCCTGCTGTCCCCCTCCTCGGTCCTCCCCCATAAATGGGGGAGGAAGATGCTGCCACATGTCAGTGTTGAAGCTGCATTTGGCAGCATCTCCTTCCCCCGCTTGCGGGGGAAGGCCGGGATGGGGGACAGCGAGCACAAAACCCAGGCACAGCGAGCACAATCTCCAAACGCACCAACTCAGTGCGGTTCTTCCGCCTCGCCAATCCCCAGCGCTTGCATAAACAGCCGGATAATCGGGTTTATTTTGCGACCCTTCTTCATCATCAAACAAAACGGGTTTTCACGGCGAATCGAATCATCACCCAACTCACACAGCTGCCCACGCGCAATAAACGCTGCGGCGTAATGATCCGGTAAATAACCAATAAAATGGCCGGTTAAAATCAGCATGGCGACAGATTCAACCTGAACCGCCTGCGCACCACTGTCCTGCAACGGAATGATGCGACGATCGTCGCGTGGCGTCACATATAAATGATTAATGATTTTCTGCTCACGTAATATTTCCAGTGAGATGTTTTTATCACACGAGCCAGAATATAAAGGATGTGACATGGAGCAATATAATTTTGAATATTCCTTATAAAGCGGGAAGTAATCAAAATCACTTTTCATTTCATAAACCGGTGCAATACCACAATGAAAACGGCCTTCACTGATGCCGCGCTCAATATCATCTAATTGCGCGGTTTGCAGTCGAATTTGTACCTTTGGCGCTTTCTGGTGCAGCTGTTGCACCGCTTCGGTGACCGGAGATTGCGGGTCGGAGATGGTGTTATCCACCACGCAAATGGCAATGTCACCCAGCAGTTCATTGCGACTGTTGTGCAGCCGCTCGCGAAACAGATTCAGCGAGACGAACAGTTCCAGCGTGGCCTGGTAGACGTTGATGCCGTACTGCGTTAGCTCAAAACCTTCGCGTCCGCGGCTGCATAACGTCATGCCGAGACGAATTTCCAGATCGGAAACCTGTTTACTGATCGCCGCCAGACCAATATTCAATTCGTGGCTGGCAGCGGTTAATCCGCCCGCTTCTACCACGCATTTAAATACCCGCAGTAATTTTAAATCGATATTACTCAGTGCCAGAACCGCATTATCGCTGCGATTATTTGCATTGTTTCCGGACTGGGAAACTTTACTTTCCATTTTTGCTATTCAACTCCGGAATAATTGCGGTGAAAGTACAGTGAACCTGAAATAGGCCCTATTTACCAGTGTAGCCATAAAATAAGTTTTTATTATTTCAACTGGCTCACTCATATCTTTTTCATATCGCTGATGATTATCTGTAAGGGGAAATAGCATGTCTGATAATGCCGAACTGTTATGGGGCGCGCGTTTTAAAGCGGCACCGGCGGCGAGTTTAACCGCGCTGTCTCGTAGCCCGGATTATTACTTTGCATTGGCACCTTACGATCTGGCGGGCTGCCGGGCGCATGCCCGTGAACTGGCGCGCGGCGAGTTGCTGAGCGCCGAAGAGCTCAGCACCATGCTGGCGGCCATTGACGCGTTAGACGCCGATTATCGCGCCGGTCAGCTGCATCCGATTGCCGCCGACGAAGATGTGCACACCTTTATCGAACGCGCGCTGACCGAGCGTTTAGGTCCGCTGGGCGGCAAGCTGCGCGCCGGGCGTTCGCGTAACGATCAAACCGTTAACGACCTGCGTCTTTACCTGCGCGACAACGGCCGCAAGGTGGTGAGCGCGTTGCTGGCCCTGCAGCAGGCGCTGGTCGAGCAGGCGGCGCAGCACACTGAAAGCGTCGCGCCCGGTTTCACGCATCTGCAGCAGGCGCAGCCGATTGTGTTCGGTCACCAGCTGCTGGCTCACGCGCAATCCTTTGCCCGCGATATTGAACGTATGCAGGATTGGGATCGCCGCAGCGCACGCTGTCCGCTCGGTGCTGCGGCGATGGCCGGTTCCGCCATTGCGCGCCAGCCGGAGCAAGCCGCCGCCGATCTTTCCTATCTCGCGCCGTGCGAAAACTCCATTGATGCCGTTGCCAGCCGCGACTATGCCGCTGAATTCCTGTTTGTCACCAGCATGATCGGCATCAACCTGTCACGCCTGTGCGAAGAAGTGTGCATGTGGGCATCGCGCCAGTTCCGCTGGGTCGAGCTGCATGACAGCTACGCTACCGGCAGCTCCATCATGCCGCAGAAGAAAAACCCGGACATCGCCGAACTGACGCGCGGCCGCGCTGGCCGCCTGGTCGGCAATCTGATGGCGCTGCTCACCACCATGAAAGCGATGCCGCTCTCTTACAACCGCGATCTCAGCGACGACAAACGCAACGTGATTGATGCGGTGGATACGCTGCTGCTGGTGCTACCGGCGATGGCAGGCATGATGGCGACGCTGAAATTCAACACCGACGTGATGCGCGAGCAGGCACCGGACGGCTTCACGCTGGCGACCGAAGTGGCCGACTGGCTGGCGATGCGCGGCGTGCCGTTCCGCGAAGCGCATGAGATCACCGGCCAGCTGGTGCAATTGTGCGAGCGCGAAAACTGCGGTCTGTCGGATCTCAGCGATGCGCAACTGCAGGCGGTGGATGTCCGCTTAACGCCGGAGGTGCGCAGTGCGCTGACGCTGGAAGCCGCGCTGGCGGCTCGTAGCGGCTACGGCGGTACCGCACCGGCACGCGTACGTGAGCAGCTGGCACGTCTGCAAACCCTGATGCAGGACCAGCAGCGCTGGACCGACGATTACGCTGGCCCACGCGCCTGAGGAGAACTTATGTCGCAATCAACGCCGATTGAGCCGGGTTTGAACAACAGCCGCGAGCAGACGCATTACGATCTCGATCGTTACCAAGTGGTGCCGCGCCGTTACTACGGCCGCATCACTGCGTCGGCGGTGATTCTGCTGCTGCTGGCGCTGCTGGTAAACGCCTTTGC
The DNA here is from genome assembly GCF_019795955.1 of Pantoea sp. DY-5. Classification (NCBI taxonomy): domain Bacteria; kingdom Pseudomonadati; phylum Pseudomonadota; class Gammaproteobacteria; order Enterobacterales; family Erwiniaceae; genus Pantoea; species Pantoea sp. DY-5. The sequence goes on along the minus strand of NZ_JAIMIE010000001.1, from coordinate 1,269,252 downwards.
GCACGGCAATATCGAATGGTCGTTTGTCGGCCAGTTCTTTACCGCCCAGGCGATTCTCAACGGCGTGGTCAACACGCTGATCATGTCGGTGCTGGCGATGGGGCTCGGCGTACTGTTTGGCGTCATCACCGCCATCATGTACATGTCGCCGAATCCGGTGCTGCACTACATCGCCGTGGGCTACGCGTGGATTTTTCGCGGCACGCCGCTGATTCTGCAGCTGCTGCTGTGGTTTAACCTCGCGCTGGTGTTTCCCACCATCAGCATTCCCGGCGTGTTCAGCGTGCAAACCGTCACCATCATGACGCCGTTCCTCGCCGCGCTGCTCGGTTTGAGCATCAATCAGGGCGCGTACACCTCGGAAGTGGTGCGCGCGGGCCTGCTGTCGGTGGATACCGGGCAATACGAAGCGGCGAAAGCCATCGGCATGCCGCGTCTGCAGGCGCTGCAGCGCATCATTCTGCCGCAGGCGATGCGCGTGATTCTGCCGCCGGTCGGCAACGAATTTATCAGCATGATCAAAACCACCAGCCTCGCCAGCATGATTCAGTACTCGGAGCTGCTCTACAACACGCAAACCATCTACTTCGCCAACGCGCGCGTCATGGAACTGCTGTTCGTGGCAGGCATTTGGTACCTGATTGTGGTCACGGTGTTGTCGTTTGGACAGAGCCGGCTGGAACGTTATTTCTCACGCGGCCATCGTCAGCGTCAGTAAACAGGAGCCCAACATGAGAAACATCGTGCGCGCCGTCAAGGTGAACAAATATTTCGACCAGTTCCACGCCCTGAAGGATGTCAGCCTCGAAGTGAACTACGGCGAGGTGATGTGCATCCTCGGCCCATCCGGTTCCGGCAAAAGCACCTTTTTGCGCTGCATTAACCAGCTGGAGAAGGTCGATAAAGGCGGAATTTGGGTCGACAACGAGCTGGCGGGCTATCGCATCGCCGGTAACAAACTGCATGCGCTAAGCGACAAACAGATTGCGCGTCAGCGCCTGCAAACCGGCATGGTGTTCCAGCGCTTTAACCTGTTCCCCCACAAAACCGCGCTGGAGAACATCATCGAAGGGCCGTGTCGCGTGCTGCTGCGCCCAAGGCGCGAAGCCAGCGAAGAGGCGATGGCGCTGCTCGATCGCGTGGGTCTGGCGCACAAAGCGCACGACTATCCGCAGTCGCTCTCCGGCGGCCAGCAGCAGCGCGTGGCGATTGCTCGTGCGCTGGCGATGAAACCCAAACTGATGCTGTTTGACGAACCCACCTCGGCGCTGGATCCGGAGATGGTGGGCGAAGTGCTGGCGGTGATGCGTCAGCTGGCAAAAGAGGGCACCACCATGCTGGTGGTCACGCACGAAATGGGCTTTGCCCGTGAGGTGGCCAATCAGGTGGTGTTTATGGACGAGGGACGGATTATCGAGCAGGGCGCACCGGAAGACATTCTGCTGAACCCGCAAAATCCACGGATGAAAAACTTTATTAACGCGATTCTTCTTTAAACATTACCGGGGTGAATATGAAAAAGCTGTTATTGAGTGCCATCAGTGCCGCCGTATTGCTGCAATCCTCTGCCTGGGCAGACATCGCCGTACCCGCGGCGATCAAAGAGAAAGGGCTGACGGTAGCGATCATGCCGAACTATCCGCCAATGGATTTTAAAGATCCGGCGACCAACCAGCTGACCGGCGTGGACTACGACCTCGGCCAGGCGATTGGTGAAAAACTCGGCGTGAAGATCAACTGGCAGGAGATCGCCTTCGAACAGATGGTGAATGCGGTGGTGACTAAGCGCGTCGATCTGGTGATGTCCGGCATGACGGACACCAAAGAGCGTCAGCAGGTGGTGAACTTTATCGATTACTTCAAAACCGGCCCGCAGTTCTACACCCAATCCGCGCGCAGCGACATCAACAGCGCGATGGATCTGTGCGGTAAGAAAGTCGGTACCAGCCGTCGCACCACCTTCCCGCAGGAGATTGCCAACTGGTCAAAAGCGCACTGTGAAGCGGCCGGTAAGCCGGCGATCATTGTGGTAGGTGCTGAAGGCACCGCCGATGCGCGCACCCAGCTGCGTCAGAACCGTCTGGATGGCGTGGTGCAGGGCAGTGAAACGCTGCCGTACATCATGGATCTGGAAAAGGGCAAATATAAGGCGCTCGATAAAGCCTTCTCCTTCCAGTACACCGGCATGGCGATTGGTAAAGATGCGGGCGAGCTGACCACCGCGATTCAGGCGGCGATCGACGCGATGATTGCTGATGGCTCTTACCAGAAAATCCTCGGCAAATGGGGGCTGGCAGACAACGGCGTGGCGAAGGCGACCGTCAACCAGGGCTAAGGAGCGCGCAGATGCAACAACCGGGCGCAGTGCGCTGGCCGCAGGGTAAACGCGGCTGTATGGCGCTGGCGTTTGACCTCGACGGTCCCACCGGCGATGCCATGTTGAATGGCAGCCTGTGGTCAACGCCAGAGTATTTTACCTTTGGGGCTTACGGGCCGTACCGCGCGCTCGGGCGTCTGCTTGACCTGCTGCGCGCCTTCCACCTTCCCGCCACCTTCTTTGTGCCGGCGTGGGTGGTGGAGCAGTGGCCGCAGCAGTGTCAGGCGATTATCGAACAGGGCCACGAAGTGGCCTATCACGGCTATCGCCACGAATCCTTTTGGGCGATTTCACCGGATGAACAGCGCGCAGTCATGGCGAAATCCGCTGAAGTCTTTCACCAACATCTGGGCATCACCGCCTGCGGTTTTCGTACGCCGTCGGGCGACTGGCATGCGGAAACGCCACAAATCCTGCGTGACGCGGGCGTGATCTACTCCAGCAGCATGCGCGGCGACGATCGCCCCTACAGCATTCCGGTGGCGGGCCATACGCCGCTGGTGGAGATCCCCGGTAAGTGGGAGATGGATGATTACGCCTCGCTGGCCTACACGCGCCAGCCCGACTTCCCCAAAGGTGGCGACCGCATCGCCAGCTATGCGCACACGCGTGATAACTGGCAGCGCGAGTTCGATGGCGCGATGGATGAAGGCTTGTGCCTCACCACGCTGTTTCACCCGAAAATCTCCGGCCAGCCGGGACGCTTGCTGCTGCTGGAACAGCTGTTTGCACATATGACGGCGCGCGATGACGTTTGGTTTGCGCGCTGCGACGCGGTGGCGCAGTGGTATTTGCAGGAGCAACAGCATGACTGAACCTTCACGCTGGCCGCTGGGTTTCCAGTCGGCGGCGATCCTCACCATCGATTTCAACGATATTCACGGCATTCTCACTCAGGCTCCGGCAGTGGCGGGGCGCGATAAAACGCTGTCGGTGTGGCGCTACGGCACACTGCGCGGCGTCGATCGCTTGCTGGCGCTGCTGGCAGAAAAGCAGCTCAAAGCCAGCTGGTGTATGCCCGCGATTGTCGCCGAACAGCAGCCGGAACTAGTGCAGCGCATCGTGACCGGCGGCCATGAAATCGCCTGCAGCGGCGATACCCACGAAGATTTCTCGCTGTTGACGCTGGAGCAGCAGATCGCCAGCGTGACGCGCGGCTGCGACAAGCTGGCGCAGATAACCGGACGCAAAATCACGGGGTTCCGCACGCCCGCCGGGCAGTGGAAACCGGGACTGGCGCAGGCGTTGATCGCACGCGGCATTCAATGGTCATCGAGCTGGCGCGGCGACGATATGCCGTATTTCCATCCCGGTACGCGTTTGGTGGAATTGCCGATGCACTACACGCTGGAAGATGAGCCGTACTTCGCCTTTAACCTCAGCCCGGCTATTCCGCCGGGACAATCGCGCATCGCGCCGTATGGCGAAACCCTGGCGAATATGACGCAGGATTTCCACGGCTTCCATCGCTTTGGCCTGTGCTACTTGCTGCGCCTGCATCCGGAAATCATCGGCACCGCCGGACGTATTGGCCTGCTGCGGGCGCTGCTCGAGATGCTGCAACAGCACAATGTGTGGATCGCCACCGCTGAGCAGGCGGCGGCGCACTGGCAGACGCAGCCGGATAACGATTTCTGCCATCCGGCGGAGGTGTTTACCCGCATCACTGGAGGTGCGCATGGCGAACTCGCTTGATCAACTGGCGGCCTTTATCGCCGGGACGCGTTTTGCACAACTGCCTGAACCGCTGGTGGAGCAGGCGAAACGCCATCTGCTCGATACGCTCGGTGCTTCGCTGGCGGGCTGCGACAGCCCGATCTGGCGCGAGTGTCTGGCGCTGGTGCAGGCCGAAGGTGGCCGCGAACAGGCGCAGATTTGGGGCAGCGCGCAGCAGGCCATTCCGCGACAGGCGGCGTGGCTGAACGGCGTGGCGGCGCACATGTATGAACTCGACGATACCGGCGGCTGCGATCACTCCGGTGCGGTGGTGATCCCGGCGCTGCTGGCGGCTTTGCCGCTGGCGACACAGCCGGTGGACGGGCAAGCGCTGCTGGTGGCGATGGTGATCGGCTATGACGTTGGCCGCCGCGTGTTAGAAGCCTGCGGCGGTTACTCGGCGCACAACGGCGCGGGCTGGCACTCTACCGCCAGCTGCGGGGTGTTTGGTGCGGCGGCGGCGGTCTGTTCGCTGCTGCAGCTCGACCGTGCACAGTGTGCGTCTGCGCTGGGCATTGCCGCCAGCTTCAGCGGCGGTTTGTGGGGCTTTATTCACGACGGATCGCACACCAAAAAACTTCATGCCGCGCGCGCAGCAGAAGGCGGCGTACAGGCCGCGCTGCTGGCACAACGCGGTATCAGCGGCCCTTCAGCGGTGTTTGAACCGCGCTGGGGCGGCTTCCTGCAAACCTTAGCGGCGGAAACCCAGCAGCCGCAGGCCTTGACGGCCGATCTCGGCGAGGTGTGGAAGCTGGCGCGCTGCTCGATCAAACCTTACGCTTCGTGCCGTGGCACCCACGCGGCCATTGATGCGCTGGGTATTCTGCTGCAACAGCATGATGTGCGGGTAGAGCAGATTGCGCGCATCGTGGTAGGCGTTAATCCGTTCCTGCTGGAGATGTGCGGCGGACGCGAGTTACACAGCCTGGCGGCGGCGCAGATGAGCCTGCCGTATGCGCTGGCGGCGCGCTCACTGTACAGCTCGGCGGAGCTGGCCAGTTATGACGACGCCAAACGCCTGCATCCCGATGTGGAAGCGTTGCTGGCACGTATTGAGCTGGTGATCGATGAGCAGCAGAGCCGCGACGACGAGCCATGGGTGCGGCTGGAAACCGGGCAGGGCGCGCAGTGGCAGCAGCGTGTGCCGGTGCCGTCAGGCGCACCGACCAATCCGCTCACGCTGGATGCTTTGCTGGCGAAGTACCGCAGTTTGGCCGCGCGCGTATTGCCGCTGGAGCAGGTCGAACGGCTCGAGGCGGTGTGTCTGGAGCTGGATGAAGTGGCGGATGTGCGGGAAGTGGTGGGGTTGTTGGGGATTGGGTGATTTTTTCCTTTTTGGTCGGTGCTCGCTGTCCCGTTGGTAGGTGCACGCTGTCCCCCTCCTCGGTCCTCCCCCATAAATGGGGGAGGAAGATGCTGCTATATGTGAGTTGGGAGCTGCATGTGGCAGCGTCTCCTTCCCCCATTTATGGGGGAAGGCCGGGATGGGGGACAGCGAGCACATTCAAACCACAGCGTGCACATTCAAACCACAGCGTGCACATTCAAACCACAGCGAGCACATTCAAACCACAGCGAGCACATCCAAACCACAGCGAGCACATTCAAACCACAGCGAGCACAAACTAAACCCTGCCTGCTAACCCCTCAACCCGCACCATCGCCGCCAGCAAGCGCGCTTCGGTCACTGCTTCGGCCATGTTCTCCATATCCGGCGCATGCACCGATTCGCGCACAATCAGCGCCAGCTCACTCTCATCCAGCGAGGCAATCTCGCTTAGCGTCAGCGGCACGCCGCAATCGCGCGCCAGGCGCATCTCATCCAGCACTTCCTCATCGGTGCGGTTCTCCAGCGCCAGCAAGCAGAGGTTGCCAAAGCCGACCAGCAAGCCGTGCCCAAACTCGCGGGTTTTATCGCAGAAGGTAAAGCCTTCATAAATCGCGTGCGAAGCCGCCGCGTGTGCGCCGTTGCTCATCAGCGAGGTTAATCCCGCCCAGGTGAAAATCGCATCCAGCACCTGATCGAGCGACGCGCTGCTCTCACCACGCAACACGGCGGCATAGGCCGCCGGGCCGTGTTCGGCGATCACGTCATAACAAATCTGGCTGTGCGCCAGTGACGAGAGCGCATTGCCGTCGCGTGCCGGATGGCGTGCGCTGACCGCGCGGAACTCGTACCACTTCGCCAGCGTATCGCCCAGCCCGGCGGCCAGCCAGCGGGCGGGCGCTTTAGCCAGCAACTCGCTGTCGATAATCACTGCCGCCGGTGCCTGCGGCAGCGGGAAGATGTCGAAGAAATTGCCGTTATCGTCATAGCGAATACTCAGCGGCGTCACCGCGGAACAGGTGGCGGCGATGGTTGGCAGCGTTACTACCGGCAAGCCGAGCTGTGCGCCAACCGCTTTCACCGTATCCAGCGATTTACCGCCGCCCACGCCAATCAGCACCTCGGCGCGCAGCTCGCTGGCCACCGCCGCCAGACGATTGATCTGATTAATCGAGGTTTCGCCGCCAAACCACTCCTGCGCCAGAAGCGTGACGTTGGCCGCCAACAGCTGCGCGCGAACCTGCGCTTCTACCGCCTGCAACGCCTGATGGCCGCCAATCAGCAGCGCACGCTGGCCCAGTCCGGCGCAGATCGCGCCTAATTGGTTGATCACGCCCGCACCGCGCAGCACGCGCGCCGGGAAAACCAGATTCTGTTGTGTCATCACTTGTTCTCTGTGTAACGGACGCCGGGCAACACGCACAGCATCTCATAAAGGATATTGGCCGCCAGCTGCGAGGTCATACCGCTGATGTCGTACGGCGGCGAGACTTCCACCAGATCGCCGCCCACCAGATTGAGTCCACGGCAGCCGCGCACGATCTCCAGCCCTTGCATCGAGGTTAAACCGCCCACTTCCGGCGTGCCGGTGCCGGGTGCCCACGCGGGATCGAAACTGTCGATGTCGTAAGAGAGATACACCGGGCCATCGCCGATACGCGCGCGCACCTCGGCCATCAGCGGCGTCATGGAGCGATACCAGCACTGCTCGGCGGGCACCAGATGGAAGCCCTGATCGATGCCCCACTGAAAATCATCGGCGGCGTAACCTTGCGCACGTTGCCCGATTTGCACCACGCGCTGGCAGTCGAGCAGGCCCTCTTCCACCGCGCGGCGGAACGTGGTGCCATGCGCGATCTTCTCGCCAAACATCTCGTCGTTGGTGTCGGTGTGGGCATCAATGTGAATCAGCCCCATCGGCCCATGCTTCTTCGCCAGCGCGCGCAAAATCGGCAGCGTCAGCGTGTGATCGCCGCCCAGCGTTAACGGGATAATCGGCCAGTTATTCAGCTCGGTATAATAGTTTTCAATGATATCGACTGATTTCAGCAGGCTGTAAGTGTTGATCGGCACATCACCGAGATCGCCGACGCGCAGCGAATCAAAGGGCGCGGCGCCGGTGGCCATGTTGTAGGGTCGGATCATGACTGAATCGGCGCGGATGGCGCGTGGGCCATAGCGCGTACCGCTGCGCTGCGAGGTGCCGATATCCAGCGGAATGCCGACGAACGCCACATCCAAATCGGCTGGTGATTCAGCGGCGGGTAAACGCATCATGGTGCCGCGTCCGGCGAAACGGGGCATTTCGTTGCCGCCTTGCGGCTGGGGGAAATCGGTCATCACGCACTCCTTCAGTCAGGTGAAACCCATCATTACCCAGCCCGTGCGCCGGAAAAATCCTTGACAGCCGATAATCACTTCAGAGATTACTTAACTTTAGTCAGCAATCTCTGAAGGAAAATCGGTGCAGACGCTTCCCAATCTTAAACTGCTGCAGGTGTTCGCCAGCGTGGTAGAAAATCAGGGCTATTCGCGCGCGCAGCAGGCGCTGAACATGACCACGCCGGCCATCAGCGCCTACATGAGCGAGCTCGAGAGCCAGCTCGGTTTTATCCTCTGTCAGCGCGGGCGCGGCGGCTTTACCCTGACCAGCAAAGGCGAGCAGTTTTATCGCTACAGTCAGGAGATGCTGGCGACGCTGGCGGGTTGGCAGGAGCAGGTAGAGACGCTGAAAAGCGCGCAGGGCGGCACTTTCTCGCTTGGCGTGGTGGACGCCACCGTCACCGATAGCACGCTGGATCTGCCCGCTGCCATTGCCCGCTTTAATCAGCGCTTTCCGGCGGTGTTCTTTAATCTGAGCGTGCGAGATCCCAATGAGTTGCAGCAGCAGTTGCTGGAGGATCGGCTCGATTTGGCGATTGGGCACTTTCCGCTGCGCGCCAGCAATCTGGTGACCATTCCGCTTTACGAAGAGCAGCATTGGCTCTATTGCAGCCCGCAACATCCGCTGGCTGAGGGCCATCCGGATGTGCGCACCGTGCAGCAAACCGGCATGGTGACGCGGCGTTACTGGAATCAGCAGGAGCTGAACAAGCGCGGCTTCCGCCAGAGCAACGCTTCAGTGGAGAGCATCGAAGCGCAGCTGACGCTGATTCTCTCTGGCCGCTTCATTGGCTATTTGCCCGAACACTACGCGCGCAGCGGGGAACTGCAGGGCACGTTGCGTCGCCTGCTGCCGCACCATTTCCACTTCCGCGCGCCTTTCTCTTTTGCGTTCCGCCGTGGGCGCGCGCGTGAAACCTTAATCCGCGCGATGCGTGAAATTCTGAATCCAGCGCGAAAAAATAGCAGCGAAAGCTGACGCTGCGCCAATACTGTGTAAAAATACAGGCCAATTCAGCAAACAGTAACGAAAATGGCCCTGACAGCAGCGATAAAAAGCCAGATTGCGCAATGGTATAAGGCGCTGCAGCAGCAGGTTCCTGACTTTATCCCGCGCGCGCCGCAGCGCCAGATGATTGCCGAAGTGGCGAAAAGTCTGGCCGGTGACGAAGGTCGTCATCTGGCGATTGAAGCGCCCACCGGCGTCGGCAAAACTCTCTCTTATTTGATTCCCGGAATTGCGGTGAGCCGCGCCGAGGAGAAGCGGCTGGTGATCAGCACCGCCAACGTGGCGTTGCAGGACCAGATCTTCAGCAAGGATCTGCCGCTGCTGAAGAAAATCATCCCCGATCTCACCTTTACCGCCGCCTTTGGCCGTGGACGCTATGTTTGTCCGCGCAACCTTGCGGCGCTGGCGGCGACCGAAGATCAGCAGGGCGATTTGCTGCTCTATCTGGATGAAGAGGCGGTCACCGGCTCGAAAGAGGAGCAGAAATTCTGCGCCAAGCTGGAGAAGCAGCTCAGTAGCTACCGCTGGGATGGCTTGCGCGATCACACCGATGTCAACATTGAGGACAGCTTGTGGCAACGCCTCTCCACCGACAAAGCCAACTGCCTCGGCCATCACTGCCGCTGGTATCGCGAATGCCCGTTCTTTGTCGCGCGTCGCGAAATTGAGCAGGCGGATGTGGTGGTCGCCAACCATGCGTTGGTGATGGCGGCGATGGAGAATGAATCGGTGCTGCCACCGGCGAAAAACCTGATGCTGGTGCTGGACGAAGGCCATCATCTGCCGGAAGTGGCGCGCGATGCGCTGGAGATGAGCGCGGAGATCACGCCCGGCTGGAGCAGTTTGCAGCTCGATCTGTTTGTGCGGCTGGTGGAAACCATCATGGCGCAGTTCCGCCCAAAATCGCCGCCGCCGCTCTCCAATCCGGAGCGCCTGAAAGGTCACTGCGACGAAATGCGTGAGCTGCTGCAGATTCTTTGTGATGCCCTCAACCCGCTGCTGCCGGGCCATAATCAGCCGGGCGAGTTCCGCTTTGTACTGGGTGAATTGCCGGAAGAGCTGCTGAGCCTGTGCGCGCGGCTGTTCAAGCTGAGTGACGCGCTGCGCGGCTTAAGCGAAGGCCTGCTCAACGAGTTGGGCGAGCAAACCGGGAAAGCCGATATCATGCGGCTGCATAAAGCTATCATTCAGCTCAATCGCCACTTCGGCTGGTTCGAGTCGATTAGCAAATTGTGGCGGCTGGCGGCGATGGAGAAAGCTTCCAATGCGCCGGTGTCGAAGTGGATTACGCGTGAGATCCGTGAAGGCCAGGCGCATCTGCTGTTCCACTGCGCGGGCATACGCGTGAGCGATCAGCTGGAAAAAATCCTGTGGCGCAAAATCCCGCATGTGGTGGTGACCTCGGCCACTTTGCGCTCGCTCAACAGCTTCAACCGTTTGCAGGAAATGTCCGGCCTGAGTGAGAAAGCCGGCGACCGCTTTGTGGCACTGGATTCACCGTTTAACCATATCGACCAGGGCAAGCTGGTGATTCCGCAGATGCAGTTTGAGCCGCAGATGGCGCAGGAAGCGGAGCACATCGCCGAGATGGCGCGCTTCTTCCGCCAGCAGATCGCCGAAGAGAAGCACAAAGGGGTGCTGGTGCTGTTCGCCAGCGGCCGCGCGATGCAGCAGTTTGTCGCACATATTCCGGATCTGCGCCTGTCGATGCTGGTGCAGGGCGATCAGCCGCGTTCGCGCCTGGTGGCGCTGCATCGGGAACGCGTCGAAGCCGGTAAAGTCAGTATTCTGGTCGGGCTGCAATCGTTCGCCGAAGGGCTGGATTTGAAAGGCGATCTGCTGTCGCAGGTGCATATCCATAAAATCGCTTTTCCACCGGTGGACAGTCCGGTAATTTTGACCGAGGGCGAATGGCTGAAGAGCCTGAAACGCTATCCGTTCGAAGTGCAGAGCTTGCCGAGCGCCTCCTTTACCTTGATTCAGCAGGTAGGACGTTTGATTCGCAGCCACAGCTGCTTTGGCGAAATCGTGATTTACGATCGCCGCCTGCTCAACAAAGCCTATGGCAGCCGACTGCTGGCCGCGCTACCGGTGTTCCCGATTGAGCAACCGCCGATGCCGGAAGCCAGCAGTGACAAGACGAAAAAACGTCGCAGTAAGAAAATCTAACGATCAATTTTGGCAGCCGCACGGCGGCGCGCCCTGGAAGCGGGAATGCCTGATGGAACTGAATAAAATTATTAAAGAGATTGGGCGCGGTAAAAATCACGCGCGCGATATCGATTTCGCCACCGCGCAGGCGCTCTACAGCGCGATGCTGGCCGGTGACGTGCCGGAGCTGGAGCTCGGTGGCGTGCTGATTGCGCTGCGCATCAAGGGCGAAGGCGAAGAGGAGATGCGCGGTTTTTATCACGCGATGCAGCAGCAGATGATGCAGTTGCAGGCACCCGCTAACCGTCCGATGCCGATTGTCATTCCCAGCTACAACGGCGCGCGTCGTCAGGGCAATCTGACGCCGCTGCTGGCGCTGCTGCTGGTGAAGCTGGGCTTCCCGGTGCTGCTGCACGGCGTTAGCGACGATCCCACGCGCATCACCACCGAAGCGGTGCTGGCGGCGCTGGACATCGCGCCTGTGACTTCCGCCGCACAGGCGCAGGCGAAACTGGATAACGGCGAGCTGGCGTTTATCACCATCGACCATCTGTGTGCGCCGATGGCGCAACAGCTGTCGCTGCGCTGGCGCATGGGCGTACGTAACAGCGCGCATACGCTGGCGAAACTGGCGACGCCGTTTGCCGAACGCGCCGCGCTGCGCCTGGCCAGCGTCTCGCATCCGGAATATGTGCCGCGCGTGGGGAAATTCTTCCAGGATATCGATGCACCGGCGATTCTGCTCAACGGCACCGAAGGCGAGGTGTATGCCAATCCGCAGCGCTGCCCGGCGATTAACTACATTCGCGGCGCGGGTGCAGAAGCGGAAGTGTGGGTTGAACGCCAGCCGGAAGTGAGTGTGGAGCTACCGGAAAGCAAAAGCGCGCAGGACACTGCCGCGTGGATCAATCAGGTGTTAGCCGGTGAACGCGCGGTGCCGCAGGCGCTGCGTTTGCAGCTGGCGTGTTGTTTGGTTGCGACCGGAGAATCCGTTAACCTGGCGGATGCAGAAGTGAAGTTACAGCAGGCGGGAATCTGAGATCTGCCCGGTGCGCACTAACACGCATCTCACGGGTTTTGTAGGGTCGCCATTCATGGCGACCGCCATCACGCGCCATCACGCGCCATCACGCTTTCGCCAGCACGCTCTCCACCAACTGCTGCCAGAAGGTAATACCGATCGTCAGCAGCTCATCATTAAAATCGTAATTGGCGTTATGCAACGGCGCGGATGGCGTCGCGCCATCGGCACCCAGCCAGAAATAGGCGCCGGGGCAGGCTTGCATCATGCAGGCAAAATCTTCCGAAGCCATTGAAGGGTTCACCTGCCAATGCACCTGCGCCTCGCCGAGCAGATCAACCGCGACCGCACGCACCTGTTCGGCTTGCTCCGCATGGTTGGCGGTGACCGGATAACCGGGATACCAGTGAATCTCGCCGCTGACGCCAAACGGGCGCGGCAACGTCGTGACAAAATCCTCAATCAGACCGCGCACGCGATTACGCACGTCGGTCTGCAAACATCGCACCGTGCCGCGCAACACAATCTGCTCAGGAATAACGTTAATCGCTTCACCGCCGTGAATTTGCGTCACGCTCACCACCGCCGAAGCCAGTGGCGACAGACGACGCGACGGAATGGTTTGCAGCGCCAGAATCAGCTCGGCAGCAACTACCATGGGATCGGCCCCGCTTTCCGGCATCGCCGCATGGCAGCTTTTACCGTGCAGCGTAATTTCGAACGAGTCGAGTGACGCCATCATCGCATCCGGATTCACCGCCAGCGTGCCCACCGGCATGCCCGGCCAGTTGTGCATGGCGTAAACCGCATCCATCGGGAAGCGCTGGAACAGGCCTTCTTCCACCATTTTGCGCGCGCCACCGAGATTCTCTTCGGCGGGCTGGAAGATGAAATGAATAGTACCGCTGAAGTTGCGCGTAATCGCCAGCTGACAAGCCGCCGCCAGCAGAATCGAAGTGTGACCATCGTGACCGCAGGCATGCATAACGCCGGATGTTTGCGACTTCCACTGCGGCGCGCCTTTTTCGGTGATCGGCAGCGCATCCATATCGGCGCGCAGACCAATAACCGGTCCGGGACCGTTCTCTAAGGTGCCGATTACGCCGGTGCCCGCTAAGCCACGAAACACCTGTAATCCGGCCTCGGTGAGGACCTGTGCGACGAGCTCGCTGGTCTGCTGCTCCTGGTAACCCAGCTCAGGATGTTGGTGTAACTGACGACGCCAGTTGAGGGCGTTTTCCAGCAGTGCAGCAGGCAGGCTCATAAGGTAAGGCTCTCCATTAGCAGCGTGAGCTGCAAAATAATGTATTTACTGTAGTGGCAAGCGTATGGCGGCGTCTATCGCGGAACGGAATAATTTGGCTATAGGGTATAGCGGAATGGAATATGCAGATTTAAATAAAAACAGGTCGCCATGAATGGCGACCCTACAACGATAGTGCGCGGTTTTCGCGCACCTGGTTTATTTCTGCATCGGCAGGTTGAGACCGTGCTCCTGCGCGCAGCTTTGCGCTAATTCGTAACCCGCATCCGCGTGACGCATTACGCCGGTGGCCGGATCGTTCCACAGCACGCGACCCAGACGCGCATCGGCTTCTTTGCTGCCGTCACAGACAATCACCACGCCGGAGTGCTGCGAGAAGCCCATGCCGACGCCGCCGCCATGATGCAGACTCACCCAGGTTGCGCCACCTGCGGTGTTCAGCAGGGCATTCAGCAGCGGCCAATCGGAAACCGCATCCGAGCCGTCTTTCATCGCTTCGGTTTCACGGTTCGGTGACGCCACGGAACCACAATCCAGATGATCGCGACCGATGACGATCGGCGCTTTCAGCTCGCCGTTACGCACCATTTCGTTGAATGCCAGAGCCGCTTTGTGGCGCTCGCCGAGACCCAGCCAGCAGATACGCGCCGGTAAGCCCTGGAAGGCGATACGCTCCTGCGCCATGTCGAGCCAGCGATGCAGATTCTGGTGATCCGGGAACAGCTCTTTCAGCTTGGCATCGGTTTTGTAGATATCTTCCGCATCACCTGACAGCGCCACCCAGCGGAACGGACCTTTGCCTTCGCAGAACAGCGGACGAATATAGGCCGGCACAAAACCCGGGAAATCGAAGGCATTTTTCACGCCCTCATCCAGCGCCACCTGACGGATGTTATTGCCGTAATCCACGGTCGGCACGCCCATGTGATGGAAATCCAGCATCGCCTGCACATGTACCGCCATTGAGGCGCGCGCGGCTTTCTCCACCGCTTTCGGGTTGCTGACACGCTCGGCTTCCCAGCGCGCCAGATCCCAGCCGACCGGCAGATAACCGTTAATCGGATCATGTGCTGAGGTCTGATCGGTGACGATGTCCGGCTTCATGCCGCCCGCTTTGGCACGTTTCACCAGCTCCGGCACGATTTCAGCGGCGTTGCCCAGCAGACCAACAGAAATGGCACGCTTCTCTTTGTTGGCCTGATCAATCAGCGCCAGTGCTTCGTCCAGCGTATAGGCTTTGTGGTCGACGTAGCGAGTACGGATACGGAAATCGATACGAGATTCCTGGCACTCAATCGCCAGTACGCTGGCACCGGCCAACACACCCGCCAGCGGTTGTGCGCCGCCCATGCCGCCCAAACCGGCGGTGAGGATCCAGCGGCCGCTGAGATCGCTGTCGTAATGCTGACGACCCGCTTCAGCGAAGGTTTCGAAGGTACCTTGCACGATGCCCTGCGCACCGATGTAGATCCACGAACCGGCGGTCATCTGGCCGTACATCATCAGGCCTTTTTGATCCAGCTCGTGGAAGTGATCCCAGTTGGCCCAATGCGGCACCAGATTCGAGTTAGCCAGCAGCACGCGCGGCGCATCGGCATGCGTACGGAACACGCCCACCGGTTTACCGGACTGGATGAGCAGCGTCTCTTCCGGCTGCAGGGCGCGCAGCGAACGCAGGATCTGCTCAAAGCACTCCCAGTTACGCGCGGCTTTACCGATGCCGCCGTACACCACCAGATCTTCCGGGCGCTCTGCCACGTCAGGATCGAGGTTGTTCTGGATCATGCGGTAAGCCGCTTCAATCAACCAGTTGGCGCAGTGCAATTCATTACCGCGCGGCGCACGGATTTCACGGGCTACAGCCTGAGTCAAAGTTTCGCTCATCATCGATTCCTTAATTAACAGTCTTACGCTGGCTTGGCAGCAGCGCGGTAAGGGATTCAGGCCATGCAGGTGCGCTGGCCCACAGACGCATGGATTCGATATCCGGCGCCAGTAAACGGTCGTGATCGAGGAAGGCCACGTTCTCGCGGATGCGGCTCATCTCCTGTTCCAGCGTCGGCGAGCTCTGCAGCGGACGATGGAAATCAATGCCTTGTGCGGCGGCCATCGCTTCGATGCCAACCACGGCGGCGGTGTTGAAGCACATGCTGCCGAGGCGGCGGGCCGCGTAGGTTGCCATCGAGACGTGATCTTCCTGGTTAGCGGAGGTTGGCAGGCTGTCAACGCTGCCCGGATGCGCCAGCGATTTGTTCTCAGACGCCAGCGCTGCAGCAGTGACCTGCGCAATCATAAAGCCGGAGTTAACGCCGCCATCATTGACGAGGAACGGCGGTAAACCGGAAAGGCCGGTATCGAGCAGCAGCGCCAGGCGACGCTCGGAGATCGCGCCGATTTCGGCAATCGCCAGCGCCAGAATATCGGCGGCGAAGGCCACCGGCTCGGCGTGGAAGTTACCGCCGGAAATCACATCGCCGCTGTCACTGAACACCAGCGGATTATCGGAGGCGGCGTTGGCTTCAATCTGCAACACGCGCGCGGCGTGCGTCAGGTTATCAAGGCAGGCGCCCATCACCTGTGGCACGCAGCGAATCGAGTAGGGATCCTGCACGCGGCCGCAGTTGGTGTGCGAGCCGAGGATTTCACTGCCGGATAATAAAGAGGAGACGGCGGCAGCAACGTTGATCTGTCCCACCTGGCCGCGTGCTTCGTGAATACGCGCATCGTAAGGTTTCACCGAGCCTTTGATGGCTTCCAGCGACAGCGCACCGGCCATCAGGCCCGCTGCGAACAGGTTTTCCGCTTCGAACAGCCCGCGCAGCGCCAACGCATTCGAAACCTGCGTGCCGTTGAGCAGCGCCAGACCTTCTTTAGGACCCAACACAATCGGCTGCAGGCCAACGCGCGCTAAGCCTGCGGTCGCGGGGATTAATTCGCCATCGACGCGTACCTGACCTTCGCCCAGTAGCATCAGGGAAAGATGTGCCAGCGGGGCCAGATCGCCTGACGCGCCCACCGAACCTTTCTCCGGGATGCACGGCATCACGCCGGCGTTGAACAGCGCCAGCAGCGCTTCAATCAGTTCGATACGCACGCCAGAGTGACCGCGCGCCAGGCTGATAATTTTGGTCGCGACCACCAGACGCGCCACGTTGTCCGGCAGCAAATCGCCGAGGCCAACGCTGTGCGACAGCACCAGATTACGCTGCAGCTCGGCCAGCCGCGCCGATGGGATCTGCGTCTGCGCCAGCTTGCCGAAACCGGTGTTGATGCCGTACACCACTTTGCCGGATGCGACGATGGCATCGACGGTTTCATGGGCACGCGCAATCGCTGCGCGCGCTTCATCGGCCAACGTGAGCGTTACCTTGCTTTGATAGATGGTGCGCAAGGTAGCGAGGTCCACTTCACCGGGAACGAGGCGAATTTCCTGAACCGAACCTGACATAGTCTACTCCTGTCTATACAAGTGTTCTGGCATTAATGGGACGCCGATATTTTGCGATGTGGCTGTCCGATTTGCCGTGGATTGCGATGAGTGAAGCATAAGTGTCTAATCTTGTCTATACAAGTAGCAAGCGCTATGCCAGATTGTTCACGTTCTGTGAAATACGACGCAATGCGCGTTATGCGGTGTAAACGCCGCGGGATTGCACCGGAGCAGGGCGAAAGCTGCACCAATGCTGGGCACCTTGCACAATTAGATGTATATACATTTACGGGCTGAGACAGTAAACTTTGGGCATTATTCTTTATAGGAACAGGAAATGGCGGAGCAAACAGCAGTAGCACAGCTGGCTGCGGCGATGGGCGATGAGCCTGCGCCGATTTACCAGCGGGTGAAGCAGGCGATCGTCAGCCAAATCCGCGAAGGTCACTGGAAAGCCAACCAGCGCGTGCCGTCTGAAAGTGAACTGGTGAACGAGCTGGGCGTCAGTCGTATGACCATTAACCGCGCGCTGCGTGAACTCACCAGCGAAGGTTTTCTGGTGCGCATGCAGGGCGTGGGCACCTTTGTCGCGGAGATGAAGGGCTACACCGCGATGCTGGAAGTGCACAACATCGCCGATGAGATCGCGCAACGCGGCCATCGTCACAGCTGCAAGATTTTGTCGATTGGGCAGATGAAGGCCGATCCGGAACAGGCGGCGGTGCTGGGATTATCCACCGGGCAAACGCTGTTCCATTCGCTGATTGTGCATTACGAAAACGATCTGCCGGTACAGCTGGAAGACCGTTTAGTCAATCCGCTGGTGGCGCCGGATTACCTCAGTCAGGATTATCATCAGCTGACGCCGTATACCTATTTGATGCGCGTAGCCCCGCTGACCGCCGGTGAGCATATTGTGGAAGCGGTGCTGCCGGATCTGCGCCAGCGGAAGCATCTGGCGCTGGATGAACATGAGCCGTGCTTGCTGATTCGTCGTCAGACGTGGAGCGACAACAAGATTGTGACCTACGCGCGCCTGCTTTATCCGGGATCGCGCTATAAGTTGCTGGGGCGCTTTAGAGGACACGGCTAAGCGTGACAAATAACAGTCTGGCATCCGGCGTTTGCGGTGCCAGCTCAAGCTTTTCATCCAGCCACCAGATCCCCTGATCCACTTCTAGCGTCTCTCCGGCCGTAGTTTGCCATATTCCCGCCACCACCCACGCCACGCCGTTTTCACTGCTGACCGTTTCTTGCGCGATGCTCACCGCCGATCGCCAGCTGTCGCGCCGCGTCATGATATTGAAATCCTGACAGCTACCCGAAATGGTGGCTTCAATCGCCCATTCACCGGGAAACGCCCACGGCTGCAGCGAGGTTAAGCGCTGCTGAGCCTGTTCACTCTGCAGTAAAACGCTGTCGCCGTGCAGCAGGGTAATCACGCGATCGATGCCGGGAAAAGGTGAAAACGGCCCGTCGGCGGAGATGGTAGCGATGCTGGCGCGCCAGGCAAACTGCGCGTCGCCCGGCGGATAGCTGACGATTTCTCGTGTTTCACCGCCGCCGTTGCGCCAGCGGCTGACCGGAAGCTGGTCGTAGGTAAAACGGGTGCTCATTGTAACGCGCTCATCGCCCCGGCAAAGTGCGCTGCTGCACGCTCTTCTGCCGCATGATGGCCTTCGCTGATCACCTGCTTGCCCGCCACAAACACGTCGCGGATCTGTTCGCGCTGGCCGCCAAACAGCCAGCGGTTCAACAGCGCTGTGCTGCTAACGCTGCTGAGGAACGCGTCTTCTGCCAGCACCAGCCAGTCAGCACGTTTGCCAATTGCCAGTTCACCTGCCGGCAAACCACACGCCTGCGCGCCGCCTTGCGCCGCTTGTTGCCACAGCAGATCGCCCACCGAAGGCTGATTCGGCAAGGTGATGCGGTTGCGACGACGATCGCGCAGTCGCTGGCCGTACTCCAGCCAGCGCAGCTCTTCCAATGCGCTAAGCGACACGTGGCTGTCGGAGCCAATGCCCCAGCGGCCACCGCGCGCGATGTACTCGACTGCCGGGAAAATGCCGTCGCCGAGGTTGGCTTCCGTGGTCGGACACAATCCCGCTACCGCGCCGCTTGCCGCCATGCGCTGAATTTCGTCGTCATCAAGATGAGTGGCGTGAATCAAGCACCAGCGCTGATCGACCGCGAAGCGATTGAGCAGCCACGCCACCGGACGCTCACCGCTCCACGCCAGGCTGTCGGTAACCTCTTTCTCCTGCTCGGCAACGTGAATGTGCACCGGCACATCCTGCGGGCAGGCGGCTAATACTTCGTGCATCTGCGCTTCATTTACCGCGCGCAGCGAATGGAAGCAGATGCCATGATTAAGCAGCGGCTTATCCGCGCTCCAGCTCGCCACGCGCTGCTGCTGTTGCAGATAGGCGTCGGTTTGCTGAATGAAACGGCGCTGGCCGTCGCTGGCCGGTTGCGAACCAAAACCGCTGTAGCTGTAGAGCACCGGCAGCAAGGTTTGGCCGATGCCGGCGGTCTCCGCTGCCGCCATCAGTGCCAGCTGCATGGCATCATCGGCGTAGGGTTTGCCGTGCGCATCGTGGTGCAAATAGTGGAATTCCGCCACCTGGCTGTAGCCGCCTTTCAGCATGTCGATGTAGAGATGCGTGGCAATAGCACCAACCTGCTCGGGCGACAGGCGCTGCACCATGCGATACATCAGATCGCGCCATGTCCAGAAGCTGTCCTGCGGATCGCCCGCTACTTCAGCCAATCCCGCCATCGCGCGCTGGAAGGCGTGTGAATGCAGATTCGCTATCGCCGGAATCACCGGTCCGTCAAGACGCGTAGCATCGCCGGGCTCGCTGTTGGGCGCGAGTTGGGTGATCTGTCCGACTGCGTTGGTAGTAATCAGCACGCGCTCATGCCAGCCGTCGGCCAGCAGTGCGCGTGGGGCAAAATAGGTTGTCATGGTTGATCCTGCACGGCGGAAAGTTGTATATACATATACATACTTTGAAGCGCAGTGTAAATCGCCGAACGCGAAGGGGAGTGGGATGGCAGAAACAGAGCAGATCGACAGCCTGTGGCTGGGGGCCGACATCGTTACGATGCGCGACGGGCACTACAATCTGATTGCCGACGGCGTGCTGGCGGTCGATCAGGGAAAACTGATTTGGGTGGGGCCACGCAGTGAATGCCCGGCTTTTGCCGCGCGCGAACAGCACCAATTTTCCGGCGGCATCATCACGCCCGGTCTGGTGGATTGCCATACGCATCTGGTGTTTGGCGGCGATCGCAGCCAGGAGTTTGAGCAGCGTCTTAATGGTGTGAGCTATGCAGAAATCGCTGCACAGGGCGGCGGCATTCTCTCCACGGTGCGCGCCACCCGCGCGGCCTCGCAGCAAGAGCTGGTGGCAAGTGCGCGCTGGCGGCTGGATCGCCTGCTGGCGGAAGGCGTCACCACGGTAGAGATCAAATCCGGTTACGGTCTCGATGAAGCCAGCGAACTGACCATGCTGCGCGCCATTCGTGAGTTGGCGGAAACGGTGCCTGCCGATGTGCAGGCCACTTGCTTAGCCGCGCACGGTTTCCCGCCGGAGTTTAAAGACAATCCGCAAGGCTGGATCGATATCATCTGCCAGCGCCTGTTACCGCAGGTGAAAGCAGAAGGGTTGGCGGATGCGGTGGATGCGTTTTGCGAGCATTTGGCCTTTTCTCCTGAGCAAGTTCGCACGGTCTTTGATGCCGCCAAAGCATTGGGCATGCCGGTGAAACTGCACGCCGAGCAGCTTTCGGCGCTGGGCGGCGCGGCGCTGGCGGCCAGTTACGGTGCGCTCTCCGCCGATCATCTGGAGTACGCCACCGCAGCGGATGCGCAAGCGATGGCGCAGCACGGCACCGTGGCGGTGTTGCTGCCAGGCGCGTTTTATCTGTTGCGTGAAACTCAGCGTCCGCCGGTAGCACTGTTCCGAGAACACGGCGTAGCGATGGCGCTGGCCAGCGATGCCAATCCGGGCACCTCACCGGCGCTTTCGCTGCGACTGATGTTGAACATGGGCTGCACGCTGTTTGGTTTGACGCCGGAAGAGGCGTTAGCGGGCGTGACCTTGTGGGGCGCCAAAGCGCTGGGATTACAGCACTCGCACGGTTCGCTGGAAGCGGGCAAGGTGGCGAATTTTGTTCACTGGCCGCTGGCGCGTCCGGCTGAGCTGGTTTACTGGCTGGGCGGCGAATTGCCGTGCCAGGTTATTTATCGTGGAGAAGCGCAATGACACCTTTTCATTTCACCGCCGGTAAGATTCCGCTGCTGGTCAGCATTCCTCACGCCGGCACGCAGTTAACGCCGGAAGTGGACGCCGGCCTGAGCGACTCAGCGCGCGGCCTGCCGGATACCGATTGGCACTTGCCGCTGCTGTACGATTTTGTGCGCGATCTCGGCGCCAGCGTGTTAATTGGTCACTATTCACGTTTTGTTATTGACCTTAATCGCCCGGCGGATAATCAGCCGCTCTACACCACGGCGACCACCGGCTTGTATCCGGAAACCTTGTTCGACGGCAGCCCCACCTTTGCACCGGGTAAAACGCCGAGCGCCGAGGTGCGCCAGGGTTATCTGGACACGATTTGGCAGCCTTATCATCAGCAGCTGCAGCAGGAGCTGGCACGCCTGAAAGCTGAACATGGTTACGCGCTGCTGTTTGATGCGCACTCGATCGCCTCGGTGATCCCGCGGCTGTTTGAGGGGCGTTTACCGGATCTCAACATCGGTACCAATGATGGCGCCAGCTGTTCAACGGCGGTGATCAACGCGATCAAACAGGTGTGTCATGCGCAAAATGATTACAGCTGGATCGCGAACGGACGCTTTAAAGGCGGCTATATTACCCGCGCCTACGGCCAGCCGGAGCAAGGCGTGCAGGCGGTGCAGCTGGAGCTGGCGCAGCTCAATTATATGGATGAAACCCCGCCGTTTGCCTGGCAGCAGGATCGCGCAGCGCAGCTGCAGAAGGTACTGAAACCGCTGATGCAGGCGTTTATTGCAGCGGGTAAACCGGTTTAAACCCGCCCCCAACCTCCGTAGGGTCGCCATTTTTGGCGACCGATTTACCCTGTGTGTACATCCAGGCGGTCGCCATTAACGGCGACCCTACTGCACCACCGTAATGCATCGAGTGCCACACCACAGTGCAACATTACGTCCATCGCGTGACCCTCTCCCTGAATTTGCAGCTTTGCCGATTTGGCATAGTGTTTGCTAGGTTGTATGTACAAGTAAAGACCGCGCAGCGATTATCAATTTTTATACTGGCTGGCTCACAAAAAGCTTATGCCGACAATGATCTGCCGCACGTTAACTTGTATATACATGAAAGGTCATCTGCAAATATTACACAAGCAGAGACTGCCAAATTCGATTAATAGCCAGGAGATGCCGCATGACGCACCGCGCCTCGATTCGCCGTTTTTGCCTCACGACCCTGTTTGCCAGCCTGATGATCAGCGGCATTGCCGTCCAGGCGAAAGAGTGGAAATCGATCACCATCGCTACCGAAGGCAGCTATGAACCCTGGAACCTGACGCTGCCGGGCGGCAAGTTGGGCGGCTTCGAACCGGAACTGATGGAAGACCTGTGCAAGCGCATGGGCATTCAGTGCAAGCTGGTGGTGCAGAACTGGGACGGCATGATCGCCGGCCTCAACGCCGGAAAATATGACGTGATCATGGATGCGATTGTCATCACGCCAGAGCGCAAAAAAGTGGTTAACTTCACCACGCCATACGCTTCAACGCCCGCCACCTTTATCACCACTAAAGACAATCCGCTGCTGCCGGCCGATCACAACATCATCAAGCTGCATGACGATGAGAAAGCGATCAACGCGGCAATTGCCCCACTGAAAGCGGCGCTGAAGGGCAAAACCATTGGTATCGCTTCCGGCACGGTTTACACGCCCTTTATCGACAAGTACTTCAAAGGCGATACCGAGGTACGCGAATACACTTCTTCGGCGGACGCGATGCTCGATCTGCAATCCGGTCGTATCGATGCGGTGTTCGATGACGTGACCTTTGCGCAATCGATGCTGGCGCGCAAAGAAAACAACAATCTGGTCTTCAGCGGCCCACAGCTCGGCGGTCCAATTTGGGGCGAGGGCGAAGCAATGGGCGTACGCATGGCGGATAACGATCTGAAAGCCAGGCTGGATGAGGCGATCCATGCCGCGCTGGCTGACGGCACGGTGAAAAAGCTCAGTGAGAAGTGGTTTAAAACTGACGTAACTCCGTAAGTGAGGTGAAAGATGATGAGCCTGCTGAGTTTTGGTGCTGATGGTTGGGGCCGCCTGATCCTGAGCGCCGCCTGCACCACGCTGCTGCTGTCGCTGGTGGCGCTGATGATTGGTGCGGTGGTCGGTTCCGGTGTGGCGGCCGCCAAATTATCGCCTCAGCGCTGGCTGCGCTGGTTGGGTGAAGGCTATTCGGTGGTGTTTCGCGGCATCCCGGAACTGCTGGTGATCTACCTGTTCTATTTTGGTGGATCCGGCCTGATTACGCTGGTTGGGCAGATGTTCGGCGCAGATGGCTTTATCGAAGCGCCGCCGTTCCTGATTGGGGCGCTGGCCATCGGGCTCATCTCGGGTTCGTATCAGGGTGAAGTGTATCGCGCGGCGCGTCTGGCGCTGGCCAAAGGCGAAGTGGAAGCGGCGGCGGCGATTGGCATGCCACGCTGGCGCATTGCGCAACGCATTTTGCTGCCGCAGGTGGTGCGTTACGCGCTGCCGGGCATGTCGAACGTGTGGCAGATGAGCCTGAAAGACTCGGCGCTGGTGTCGGTCACCGGCATCGTCGAGCTGATGCGCGCCAGCCAGGTTGCGGCGGGATCCACGCGCGATTACTTCACGTTTTATCTGGTTGGCGCTGCCTGTTATCTGGTGCTGACGCTGGTGTCTAATCATGCGTTTCGTCGGGCAGAGTCGCGCCTCGGACGCGCGTGGCAAAGTCGCACTGCGGCGCAGCATTAAGGAGCAGCAGCATGATCGACTTCGCTTTTCTCTCGGATACCTTCCTCAAGCTGAGCGCTGCGCTGCCGGTGACGCTTGGCCTGTTTATCAGCGCCTTTCTCTGCGGCGGCATATTGGCGATTGGCATTTTGTCACTGCGCATGAGCCGCTGGCGGGTGCTGAGCGGCTTCGCACGCGGCTACATTCTGGTGTTTCGCGGCTCGCCGCTGATGATTCAGCTGTTTCTCATCTATTACGGTCTTGGCCAGTTTGGCGTTATCCGCCACAGCTTCGTCTGGCCGTTCCTGCGCGAGCCATTTATCTGCGCGGTACTGGCGCTGTCACTCTGTACGGCAGCTTACACCGCTGAGATTTTGCGTGGAGCGCTGCTCGCCGTGCCGGCTGGACAAGTGGAAGCCGGTCTCGCCTGCGGCATGTCACGCTGGCTGCTGCTGCGCCGCATTATCGCGCCGATCATGCTGCGCTATGCGTTGCCGGCGTACTCCACCGAAGCGATTTTGCTGGTGAAATCCACCGCGCTCGCCAGCCTCGTCACCGTGTGGGACGTGACTGGCGTGGCGCAGCAGATCATTCAGCGTACCTATCGCACCATGGAAGTGTTTGTCTGTGCGGCGGCGATCTACCTGATTCTCAACTTTATTATCGTCCAGCTGTACGCGCTGTTAGAGCGCCGTCTGACCCCGGCGCATCGTGTCGCAAAAAAGCCGATGCCCGCCGTTAAACCGCTTGCCGGAGAGTAATATGCATTCCACATCACCCGTTACCTTATCCGCCACTGATATCCATAAATCCTTTGGCGCGATGGAAGTTCTGAAAGGCATTTCGCTACAGGCGCATCAAGGCGATGTCATCTCGATTCTTGGCGCCAGCGGCTCGGGCAAAAGTACCTTGCTGCGCTGCATTAACCTGCTGGAAACGCCGGATGCTGGCGTGGTGAGTGTCGGCGGCGAAACCATTGAGATGAAACGCCATGCGCGCGGCCATCAGCTGGCGGCCAATCCGAAACAGATTGAGCGTTTGCGTTCACGCCTTGGCATGGTGTTCCAGAGCTTTAATCTTTGGTCGCACATGACGGTGCTGCAAAACGTCATTGAAGGGCCGCACTATGTGCTGAAGCGCGACAAGAAAAGCTGCATCGCCCAGGCGGAGCAACTGCTGGATCGCGTTGGCTTACTCAATCGCAAAGATTTCTACCCGGCGCAACTCTCGGGCGGCCAGCAGCAGCGCGTGGCGATTGCCCGCGCGCTGGCGATGGATCCGGAAGTGATGCTGTTTGATGAACCGACTTCGGCGCTCGATCCGGAACTGGTGGGCGAAGTGCTGAAAGTGATGCGCAGCCTGGCGGAAGAGGGGCGCACCATGCTGGTGGTGACGCACGAAATGGGCTTTGCGCGCAACGTCTCCAACCGCGTGGTGTTTATGCATCAGGGCACCATTGATTGTCAGGGCGCGCCGGAAGAGATGTTTGGCGAGCAGGGATCGCAGCGCTTTAAGCAGTTTATCTCCAGCCATCACGGCGCGGAGCAGCCAGCATGACCATCGTATGGGGCGACAGCCCATTAACCTGGCAAGAGTTGGTGCAGGTGGCGCGGCACGACGCGGAACTCAGTTTGAGCGTCAGCGCCTGGCAGCGCATTGCGCAGGGGCGCGCGATTGTCGATGAGATTGTCGCCAGCGGCCAGATCGCTTACGGCATCAATACCGGCCTCGGCGCGCTGTGCAACATCACGCTGCCGGAAGATCAGCTCAGCCAGCTGTCGCGCAATACGCTGCTGAGTCACGCCTGCGGCGTGGGTCCGCTGCTGACGCGTGAGCAGGCGCGCGCCATTCTGTGTGCGGCGATTGCCAATTACAGCCACGGCAAATCGGGCGTGTCGGTGGCGCTGGTGCAGCATCTGCTGGCGCTGCTCAATCAGCAGATTACGCCGCAGGTGCCGTCGCAGGGGTCGGTCGGCTACCTCAGCCATATGGCGCATATCGGGCTGGCGCTGATTGGTGTCGGCGAGGTGGAGTATCAAAACCAGATTATGCCCGCCGCGCAGGCGTTATCGCTGGCGGGATTACAGCCTTATCGTCCAGGTGCCAAAGAGGGTTTGAGTCTGGTCAACGGCACGCCGTGCATGACCGGCTTGTCCTGCCTTGCGCTGGATGATGCGGCGCGTTTGCTGGATTGGGCCGATGTCACCGGCGCGATGAGTTTTGAGGCGCTGCGTGGACAGCGGGTGGCCTTTGATGCCGAAGTGATCGCGCTGAAAGCCAGTCCGGGCATGCAGGTAAGCGGTCAGCGCTTACGCGCACTGCTGAGTGATAGCCCGCTGCTGGCGGCCAGCGTCGGCATTCGCACTCAGGATGCGCTCAGCCTGCGATCCATGCCGCAGGTACATGGCGCCAGCCGCGATCAGTTCGATCACGCGGCGCGCCAGATTGAAACCGAACTCAATGCCTGCACCGATAATCCGCTGGTGCTCGGCACGGCGGATAACTGGCGCGTGGTGTCGCAGGCTAACCCGCACGGCGAATCGGTGGCGATGGCGGCGGATCTGCTGGCGATTGCCATGGCGGAAGTTGGCAGCATCGCCGAGCGGCGGCTCGATCGGTTAGTCAATCCGCTGGTGAGCGGCTTGCCGGCGTTTCTGGTGGCGCAGCCGGGCGTTAACTCCGGCATGATGATTGCGCAGTATGTGGCGGCGTCACTCTGTGCGGAAAATCGCCAGCTGGCGCAGCCGGCGGTGCTGGATAACTATGTGACGTCGGGTTTGCAGGAGGATCATCTCAGCCTCGGCACCGGCGCGGCGCTGAAGCTGCTGAAGCTGGTGGGCAACGTGTGGCAGATTCTGGCGATCGAGTATCTGCTGGCGGCGCAGGCGCTGGATTTCCACGGCGAAGATCAGCTGGCGCAGGGAACGGCGCAGGCATTGCGTCGCCTGCGCGCGGTGGTTGCCAACTGGCAGGAAGACCGCTGGCTGGCACCGGAGATTGCGCGGGCGGTAGAGGTGTTGAAGAGCGGTTTGTAAGGCGTGGTGTTTCAGACGGTCGCCATAAATGGCGCCCCTACAAAATCCGATGCCATTTATGGCGACCGTATAAATCCGGTCGTAGGGTCGCCATTTATGGCGACCTGGCCGACAATCAGCGGCGGGCATCCGGCCGCACCAAATCGAAACGCAGTTCTTCGCTGATGCCGTAATAGGCCGACGGGCCTCCGGCACGCAGGATCGGCTGCGCTTTGGCCGTTTGATAAATACCCTCTTCCAGCAGGGCTTCATCAATATGAATGGCGACCGCTTCGCCCAGCACCAGCCAGCTATCAATCGGCTGGCCCTGGGCATCCTGCAACTGAATCAACTGCGTCAACTTGCACTCAAAATTCACCGGGCTTTCCGCCACCATGCTGACATTGACGTGTGACGCTGCAAGCGGCGTTAATCCCGCCAGCGCAAACTCATCCTGTTCGGACGGCACCGATGCGGAGCTCTCATTCATCGCCTCGGCTAGCGGACGCGTGGCCAGATTCCAGACAAACTCTTTGGTCTCTGAGATATTTTGTACGCTGTCTTTCCAGCCGCTGCTGGCAAAACCAATAATCGGCGGATGATAGTTAAAGCAGTTAAAGAAGCTGTAGGGCGCTAAATTGCGAACCCCGCTGGCGCTTTGCGAGCTGACCCAGCCGATTGGTCTAGGGCCGACGATGGCGTTCAACGGATCGTGCGGCAAACCGTGTCCCGCGCGGGGCTGATAAGAGTAACGCTGACGAGTCATAACCATCCTTATAAGAGAACCTGAGTGTGGTGCACTAATCTCATCTAATACGGTGAATTCGATTAAGCGCATTGTGCGATGCCGCTAGCCAGAGTATCTTACGCCCGCGCTATTTTCCGGAGAAACTATGAACAAGCCAGCCGCCACGTCACCTTTCCATCCGCGTAACCGCCACCAGGGCCGTTATGATTTTGCTGCTCTGACCGCAGCCCATCCGCCGCTGGCGGTGAAAGTGCGTCCCAACGGCTACGGCGAGTTGTCGGTGGATTTCGCCGATCCTGAAGCGGTGATGCTGCTGAATCAGGCGCTGCTGAAGCTGTTCTACAACCTCAATTGGCAGCTACCTACAGGTTATCTGACGCCGCCGGTGCCGGGCCGTGCCGATTACGTGCATGCGCTGGCCGATCTGCTGGCGAGCGACAACGGCGGCGTGGTTCCACGCGATCTGGATGTAATGGACATCGGCTGCGGCGCGAACTGCATCTATCCGCTGATTGGCAACGCCGAATATGGCTGGCGCTTCACCGGCACCGATATCACCGCCGAAGCGATTACCGTGGCCGGGCAGATTGTGGCGAGTAATCCGGGCTTGCAGCGCGGCGTGCGTCTGCGTCGGCAAAAAGAGGCCTCGGCGATTTTCGCCGGCGTGGTGCATAAGAATGAACGCTATCATGCGGTGCTGTGCAATCCGCCTTTCCATTCATCTGCGGAAGAGGCGGCCAGCGTGGGTCAGCGCAAAACGCGCAACCTTGGCTTAGGCAAAAATGCGCCGCTTAATTTTGGTGGCCATCACAACGAATTGTGGTGTGACGGCGGAGAGCGCAAGTTCGTTGGTCAAATGATCGCTGAAAGCGTGACGCACTCAGACGCCATTATTTGGTTCACCTCGCTGGTCTCGCGCAAAGAGAATTTACCGGCGCTGCGCGACCAGCTGCGCGATCTTGATGCTTATGAAGTGCGCATCATCGAAATGGCGCAAGGTCAGAAGCAGAGCCGCTTTATCGCCTGGACGTTCCAGCCGCCGGCGACGCGCGCCAAACGGCTGAAACGCTAACCTCATTGCGTCGGCGGCAACGCCGGTAAGCTGGCAGCGGTGGTAATATCGCTGCCGGTTTGCATCACTGCTACCGTTTGATGCGGCGCTTTAATGCCGGCCGCATCAAAATGCTTCTTCACCTTATCATCCAGCGCAAAACGTACCGTCCACTGCTTCAGCGGCTGGGTGGTGAATGACACGCGCACGGTAAAGGATTGGTTGGTTAATCCCACTAATCCGGCAAAGCTCGGCTCGCCAATTACCATGCCGCGAATTTCCGGGTTCTCCAGCAGCTCTTTCACCGCGCCCTGCAGCGTTTGGTTAACGCGTTCGGTATCTTCACTGCGATCCACATCGTAGTTCGCCACGAACGAGCCGATGCCGCGCACAAAGTTGGCGAAGGTGGTGATCGATGACCACGGAATAATGTGATACGCGCCGGTATCCTGACGCACGCCCACCGAGCGAATCGACATGCGCTCCACCGTGCCAGTGATTGGGCCAATGGTGACTAAATCACCGGTGTTCATGCCGTTCTCAAACTGGATAAAGATGCCGGTGATGATGTCCTTCACCAGCGTTTGCGAACCGAATGATACCGCCAGACCGAGCGCACCGGCACCGGCTAGCAGCGGCGCAATATTCACGCCTACTTCCGACAGTAAAATCATAATGGTGATGGTGCTTATTACGACCGCCAGCGCGTTACGAAACAGCGTCAGCAGCGTGCGGGTGCGTGCGCTCGGCATGGGGCGGCCGTGCGAATCCGAGGCGAGGCGACTTTCGATCAGGCTTGCCAGCAGCGTCCAGCCGACTGCCGACAGCAGCACAATGATCACGATACGAATCAGCACATCCACCATTTTTTGGCCGGCGCCAAGTGTGAGCCAGTGCCAGAGATCAAACAGATTCCATGCGTTGAGTAGCAGCAACAGCGTGGCAAACACCGTGACCACGCGCGCCAGTTTCAGCAGCGCTTTCACCCAATCGTTCACGCGCTTTTGCAGCTCGGGATAGTTGCGGCGCATGTCGGGCGACAACGTGACGGTTTTGCCAATCCAGCGCGTCAGCATGCCGGAAATCAGCGCGGCGATAACCACGATCGCCAGGCTGCGCACCGTGGCGGACATCATAAACTTCAGGCTGTCGCCGGGATTGAAGATCGAGAACAGGAACAGCGCGATAAAGTAGGCGCTGGCCAGCCAGTGCCACACCATGCCAAAGGCGCGGATGAACAGCGCAAAGAAGCTCAAGCTGCGATCGGCAAGACGCGACAG
The DNA here is from genome assembly GCF_019795955.1 of Pantoea sp. DY-5. NCBI lineage: Bacteria > Pseudomonadati > Pseudomonadota > Gammaproteobacteria > Enterobacterales > Erwiniaceae > Pantoea > Pantoea sp. DY-5. Next base: position 1,239,484 of record NZ_JAIMIE010000001.1, on the reverse strand, counting down.
TTCATGATGGATGTTGCTTTTGTTGCGGAAAATCAGCCACAGCGCCCAGCCGGTCATGATCCCCATAATCAGCATGTTGACCAGCGCCGCCACCTGAATATTCACCTGATTGGAGACAATCGGCACCACCACCAGTAAACCGTAACCGATGATGCCGCTTAGCCAGCTCAAACGTGTGTTCCAGTAGCTGGCGCGCGCATCGGTTAAGTGGAAGAAGCGCAGCGTAGGGAAACGCGGGCAGAATATCAGCCGCAGCACCGCTTTAAAGAACTCAATCAGCGCGAAGGCGTTAAGGAAAAGGCCTTGCTGATAGGCGATGGTGCGGTTGTTGTTGTGATAGTTGTCGCTGATGATCTGACCGACAAACAGCGTCAGCGCTAGCAGCACAATATCGAGCACAAAGGCCATCAAGATAGTGGCGGGCAAGTGCAGCCACTTGGTGCGCTCAAGGTTTTGATCGCGTCCCCAGCGGCCCATGCGGCGCCACACCGGCCACATCAGGCGGCGTGTCAGCCAGTAAAATGCAAACACCGCGGCGGAGAGCGCAGCAAAGTATTTCAGCGCGTTGAAAAAGGTTTGCTGGTTAAAGGATTTGTGTGGCGCATTGGTGATGTTGTCATGCAGTTGCACAAACTGTGCGGCCACCGCGCCGCCGTATTCACGCGTTACGCTGGTGACGCTCTCCAGTACCGTGAGATCGTCCTGATTGGCCTGCGGCGGCGCCAGCACCGGTTGGTCGCTGGTGGATTGGCTGTTGGCAGCCTGACGTAACTGATCGATCAGTTCCTGACGCGAGGCGTTGTTATCCAGAATATTCGCCAGCGCGGCATAGGCGGCTTTTTTCTCGTCCAGGCTGGGTTCGCCTTCGGCTTTGTTATCTGCTGATGGAGTTTGCGACTGCTGTGCTGCGACGGCCGCCTGCGGCAGATTAACGGCCTGCGCCGGGGGAATGAGAAACAGAGTGAACAAACTGAAGAGTAACCACACGGCTAAACGCCATGGTGGGCTGGCAGACGACATCGCTTTTCTCCTTTAGCTTCGCGCAGCGGCACAAGAGAGAAGTATAGTCAGTGATGGAAGGTTAAGATTCTGAAAGGAAAATTGTGTTGGATGCGGATAAGAAGAAGGTCGCCATGAATGGCGACCCTACGGATTAGGAAACGTGCTGCAGGAACTCGCGCAGACGATCGCTTGGCGGGTTGGTGATCAGATCGTCCGGGTTGCCATCTTCTGCAATGGTGCCTTTGTCGATAAAGATCAGGCGCGAAGCCACTTTCTGGGCGAAACCGACTTCATGCGTGACGATGACCATCGTCATGCCTTCTTCCGCCAAATCCTGCATCACTTTCAGTACTTCGTGACGCAGCTCGGGATCCAGCGCTGAGGTTGGCTCATCAAACAGCATCATCTTCGGCTTCACCGCCAGCGCACGGGCAATCGCCACACGCTGTTGCTGACCACCGGAAAGCTCAGACGGGAAGTGGTGCGCGCGCTCGGCGAGGCCAACTTTACCCAGCAGCTCACGCGCCAGCTTATGCGCTTCCTCTTTCTTCGTGCCACGGACGCGAATCGGGCCAAAGGCGACGTTATCCAGCGCGCTCATCTGTGGGAACAGATGGAACTGCTGGAACACCATGCCCGCTTCCTGACGAATCAGACGCTCGTCCACTTTCGGATCATTCACCTTCATGCCATCGACAACCAGCTCGCCGGTGGTGATCTCTTCCAGCTTGTTGATGCAGCGCAGCAGCGTGGATTTACCGGAACCGGAAGGCCCGATAATCACCACGACTTCACCTTGATTAATCTTCAGGTTGATGTTGTGCAGAACCTGAGTCTGGCCGAAATTCTTCGAGACGTTTTTAAATTCAATCACAGAATTTTCATCCTTTTCTCAATACGGCGCAGCACAAAGCTCAACACCAACGTAATAACCAAATAGATAATGGCAACGGCGCTCCAGATCTCCAGCGCGCGGAAGTTACCGGCAATGATCTCCTGACCCTGACGCGTCAGTTCGGCCACGCCAATCACGATAAACAGCGACGTATCTTTGATGCTGACAATCCACTGATTACCCAGCGGTGGCAGCATACGGCGCAGGGCCAGCGGCATGATCACATAACGCAGGGTCTCGCGGCGCGACAGACCCAGCGCCAGACCCGCTTCACGGAAGCCTTTATTAATCGACAGTACCGCACCGCGCGTGATTTCCGCGATATAAGCGCCGGAGTTGATCATGATGGTGACCACCGCCGCGCTGAACGGATCGATACGCAGATCCGGGAAAGCCATCGGCAGGGCGAAGTAGATAAACATCACCTGAACCACGATTGGCGTACCGCGAATCAGTTCGATGAAGACTAAGGCGATGTTGTTGGTGATCCAGCCGCCGTAGGCGCGGGCAAAACCGGCAACTAAACCGATAATTAAACCGCCGACCAGGCCGAGGACCGAGATCAGCAGGGTCATTTTGGCGCCTTCGATTAAAATCGGCAGGGCAGGCCAAATGACGCTCCAGTCAAACTCCATGGTGTGACTCCAAAATCTGTTGCGTGGAAATGTAAAAAGCAGGGAGTGTCAGGCTCCCTGCTGGAAAAATCGGCTCAGGCCGCAATTATTTTGGTTCAGTACCGAACCATTTTTTATAGATGGTGTTGTAAGTGCCGTTATCGCGCAGAGTTTTCAGGGCGCCGTTCACTTTTTCACGCAGGTCGTCGCTGCCTTTCGGGAACGCGATGCCATACTGCTGCGCTTCAATTGACTCGCCTACCGCTTTGAAGCGGCCTTTACCGGCGGTGTTGATAAAGTACAGGATGTTCGGCGTATCGTGCAGTACGGCGTCAGCACGGTTAGTGCCTAACTCCATGTACGCGTTGTCGATGTTAGGGAACTGGCGCAGGTCTTTCGATTTGATGTGCGCTTTGGCGTAATCCACCGAACCGGTGCCGCTCTTCACCGCCACCACTTTGCCGTTCAGATCGTCAATGCTCTTAACGTCTTTTTCATTCTCGCGCACCATCACCAGCAGGCCGCTTTTGTAGTAGCCGTCAGAGAACTCGATGGCTTTTTTACGTTCTTCGGTGATGGTGATACCCGCCAGCGCCAGGTCAATGTTTTTGGTTTGCAGCGCAGGAATAATGCCGCTGAAATCCATTGGCTTGAAGGCGTAATCGAGTTTCAGTTCTTTCGCGATGGCATCCCACAGATCGATGTCAAAACCGACGTATTTATCGCCTTGTTTGAACTCAAAGGGAACGAATGCGGTGTCGGTTGCGACGATCAGTTTTTTGTCTGCTGCGGTGGAGGAAAGCGAGAAGGCCAGCGCCAGCGCGGCCACGGAGACTTTAATCAATGACTTCATCATTTTTTTCCTTATTACCCCTCAGGCCTGGTGGCCCGATGTACGGCCTATCATATGAAAAAATTATGCCAACTTTTCATTTTGCTCGAAATCAGTAGTTTTAAGCACTTGCTGACACGATTTTGCGCAGAGGAAAAGTTTTGCACCGTATTGGTGCTTCATTTAGGTGCGTGGTGCTGTTGTGGTGCAGGCACAGTTTGCACCAAGGGCGGGGAGAGCGAAAGAAGGGATTAAGGAAATGTTAACAACGTCAAAAAAAGCACCACAATGTTACAGACGTAAAAAAAGGCGGGATAACCCGCCTTCGTTATAACACTGAAATTTATTCAATATTCGATTCGATAAACCATAGGAATTTATCCAGATCGCGCGATGCCGCAGTGAAGATGTCAGCGGTATCTTCATCGCTGACTTCAGTGATAGCTTTACGCGTGTCATTCGCCACAATCGCATAGCGATCGGCCAGCGCTTTCAGGTGATCCTGCACGCTATGAATGTTCAACGGATAGCTTTTCAGTGGTGTTTTATCGTTGACGATCTGAGTGGTACCCAGCGCCACGCCGCCTAACTGAACTACACGTTCAGCGATAGTGTCCTGATGATCGGTAATGGCGGTACGGAAACCATCCAGCATCTCATGTACGCCAATAAAGTTGGCGCCACGCATGTTCCAGTGCGCCTGCTTGGTGATCAGCGACAGGTCAATAAACTCCACTACCAGACGGTTGAGCACCTCGATGGTCGCTTTTTTATCGCTGTCAGCGACGTCATTACGGGTGTAAATCAGATCAGACGATTTAGTTTTAACCAGTTTTGCGGTACTCATCATTAATGTCCTCTTATTGATGGTTGTCCTAATCAAGCACGGAAATAAGTATAGCAGCAGTTTTTTAACTTGCAGGGTTGATTAAATCAATGACAGGAATAGATAAACCTTAATATTGCTCAGGGATTGTGCATCTTGATGATTATTTCATTTAAAACATATGCTTGTGAGGCATGTTAATTATTTATTAAACGTGTTGCAAAATAATAACGGAAAAATCTTAATACCGCGTTAAAAATGATAATGAGAATGCTTCTATATTTAGCCTGCCGCGCAGCAGGCTGAATTATTGAATATTTATTGCGGATGCGTAATGTCGACTTCGCTTATTTTTGCGCTTTTTTGTTTCATGGTGAGCGTTGAACCGGCCGAGGCGATGATGATCGCCAGCAGCGCAATCCACTGCTTCAGCGTCAATAGCTCGCCCAGGAATAACATGCCTGATAACGCCGCCATCGCCGGTTCCAGACTCATTAAGGTACCAAAAATGCGTGCCGGCAGTCGTGTCAGCGCCATCATCTCTAAAGAATAGGGAATGGCGCTGGAGAGCAGGGCGATCAGCAGCGCCAGCGGCAACACTTCCCAATGCCAGATGCCCGGCGCGGCAAAGGTCAGGCCGAGCGGCACAAAAATCACCGAGGCAATTAGCGAACCCATCGCCACCGTCGCCGGACCATGCTCCGCGCCGGCACGCTGTCCTGCAAGGATGTACACCGCCCAGCAGGCACCCGCGCCTACCGCCAGCAACGCACCGAGCGGATCGATATGACTCATCCCTTCACCGATGGGCAACAGGAACCACAAACCCGCCACCGCCAGCAACACCCAAAGAAAATCAAGCGGACGACGCGCGCCGATCAACGCCAAAGTCAGCGGACCCAAAAACTCCAATCCGACGGCAACGCCCAGCGGCACGGTGCGAATCGCTAAATAGAAGAGATAGTTCATGCAGCCCAGCGCTAAACCGTACATCAGCAGCGGTTTGCGCTGCTCGCGCGTGAAGCGCAAACGCCAGGGTTTAAAGATAATGCAGAGAATCAGGGTGCCAAGACCAAGACGCAGCGCGGTAATGCCGGTGGCGCCAACGGTGGAAAACATCGATTTTGCCAGTGAAGCGCCGCCCTGTAGTGAGAGCATGGCAATCAGCAGCACAGCAATAGGGAACAACACCGGGGCCATATTTTTGGTCGTCAGAGGGGCAGACATCCTGTAATCCATTCCTTTTATTTATTAACAGTAGAGCAACAAGCGCCCAGTGTAATGGAATCTCAGGCAAATAAGGAGACGCGAATCGGGGAAATAAAACGCGCTGACAGGTCAGAATTTGGCCATTTTTAGTGCCATTTCCGTAAAGAAACGTCAGGTTAGTTTAGGAATTTACTTAAAGGCATTTTTTGTGATCGAAATTTATGCTGCAGGAATATGATGCTTTTTATAAGTAAAATGAATGACATAGGAAACTTCATTAACTTTCTGTTACACCAAACAATCTGTTAGACAACAAAATGCGGGCAGAGTTTCTTGCTGTTTTTTGTTATATTTATAGCGTTGTCAGGAGAGAAGTATATTCACATTTGAGGTGGTTATGAAAAAAATTGCATGTCTTTCAGCATTGGCTTGTGTACTTGCAGTTTCTGCAGGTTCTGCCATGGCACAAAGCACCGTTACCGGTGGTTACGCTCAGAGCGATTATCAAGGCGTTGCTAACAAAGCAAACGGCTTCAACCTGAAATATCGTTACGAAGACGGTTCTAACCCACTGGGTTGGATCGGTTCTTTCACCTATACCGAGAAAGATCGTACTGATGCTGGCGTTTATAACAAAGGCCAGTACTACGGCATCACCGGTGGTCCAGCTTACCGTCTGAACGACTGGGCAAGCATCTACGGTGTTGTTGGTGTGGGCTACGGCAAATATCAGCAGAACGAAACCGCAGTACGTTCTAAATCTGATTCAAGCGACTACGGTTTCTCTTACGGTGCGGGTATGCAGTTCAACCCAATCGAGAACATCGCAGTTGACGTAGGCTACGAGCAGAGCCGTATCCGCAACGTCGACGTTGGCACCTGGATTGCTGGCGTAGGTTACAGCTTCTAAGTTCTTGCTTAGACCAGTTGCACAACAAACGGTCCTTCGGGGCCGTTTTTTATGGGCGCGATTAACGATTTACCTGCCGCCAGAAACACAAAGCCCGCTTCGTGAGCGGGCTTTATTGGAATTTGTATGCTTCGAAAATGTTAGCCGCGCCAGATAAGTTTTGGGCACGGACGTTCAACCAGTTGTTTGCCGGTGAGCTTTTCAATCAGCATCAAGCGCAGCGCAAAAGGCGAGCGGGTCAACAGGCACAGCAGCGATTTCAGCTCAAAAGCCGGTTTGCTCTGTTCAGCCTGGAAACATTTGCCACAGTCGAGGCAGTTTTTCATGGTAGTCATGTTCACCTCCCGAGTGAATGACGACATTTCTTTGTAGCCTTTATAAGCTATTCGCTTACATTATCAACAAAGATAGCACTGGCTATACTCTTTAGCCAACACTATTTAGGAAAAATTTGTGCTTATTTGTGCCTGGTTTACAATGGGCGCAGCCAGCCCGCACCGCAGGTAAAGTGCGGCAGATAATAAAGAGGAAGTTAGATGAGTCGTCGTGCAAAAATCGCCACCAACATGCCCCAGGGCCCGCTAAAAGAGATAGAGGAGCATGTCGAAGGATTTCGTCAGGTGCGCGAGGCGCATCGTCGTGAGCTGATCGATGACTACGTTGAATTAATCTCTGATTTGATTCGTGAATTTGGCGAAGCGCGTCAGGTGGATATGGCTGCACGTTTGGGGGTTTCCCAGCCGACAGTGGCGAAAATGTTAAAGCGTCTTGGCACCACCGGTTTGGTTGAGCAAGTGCCGTATCGCGGTGTATTCCTCACCGCCGAAGGCGAGAAGCTGGCTGAAGCGAGCCGCGTCCGCCATCATATTGTTGAAACTTTCCTGTTGGCGCTGGGCGTTAGCCCGGAAACCGCGCGCCGTGATTCAGAAGGCCTGGAGCATCACGTTAGTGATGAAACGCTGGCCGTGTTCCAGAAATTCTACGAGAATCGCTAACTACAAGGCCTTCCGCCATCATGCCCAATCTGCTTCGTTCCTTTATGCGCGATCGTATTTTGCATTTGTTGTTGCTGTTGGGTGTGATCATGTTGCCGCTGGCGAATTTCCGCTGGTCGCAACTGCCTTCCGCTGTGGACTGGCACACCATCATGACGCTCACCGGCTTACTGATGCTGACCAAAGGGCTGGAAAACAGCGGCTATTTTGATGTGCTCGGCGCACGTCTGATTCAGCGTTTCCAGCATGAACGCGCATTGGCGTTATTCATGGTGTGCGCCGCCGCGTTGCTCTCAACTTTTCTCACCAACGATGTTGCGCTGTTTATTCTGGTGCCGCTCACGCTGACGCTGCGTAAATTCTCGCGGCTGCCCATTTCGCGCCTGATCATTTTCGAAGCGTTGGCAGTGAACGCGGGTTCCTTACTGACGCCGGTTGGTAACCCGCAAAACATTCTGCTGTGGAGTCACGGCACGCTTAGCGTGCCCGGTTTCATTGCGCAGATGGCGCCGCTGGCGGCATTTTTACTGCTTTCGCTGATGGCGTTAACCTGGTGGAGTTTCCCGGCGCGCGCGATCCAAAAGCATGAGCAGAGTGAAACTCAGGCGTGGCGCAAACCGTTGTTCACGATTAGCGTGCTGCTGTATATCGTATTTATCGTCGCGCTCGAGCTAAAAATGACCGGCTGGGCGCTGCTGCTGGTGGCGGCCTGTTTCCTGATCATGGCGCGCAGCGTGTTGATCAGCATCGACTGGAGTTTGCTGCTGGTGTTCGTGGCGATGTTTATCGATGTCTTCCTGTTGATGCATTTGTCCTGGCTGCAGCCTCACTTTGCCGCTATCGGTCAGCTAGGCGAGGGCGGAATCTATTTGCTGGCGATTGGCTTGTCGCAATTCATTAGTAACGTTCCCGCCACCATTCTGCTTTTGCAGAAAGTGCCACCGTCGGAGGTGCTGGCGTGGGCGGTGAATATCGGCGGATTTGGCTTATTGCCGGGTTCGCTCGCCAACCTGATTGCCTTGCGGATGGCGCAGGACGCGCGCGTTTGGTGGCGTTTCCACTTGTTTTCCATCCCGATGCTGGCCTGGTCGATGTTAGGCGGATGGCTGCTGTTACACCTCATGCGTTAGCACCGTGCCAATGTCGGCTTGTGTAAAGTTGCATTGGCATTTGTCAATTTCCCATCTAAGGTTATGTTGACCGTTTTTGCCCGGGAATCGGGACAACTGCCTACGATGAAAAATTATGGAAAACCAGAATCAACCGTCTGAACGCGATCAGCAGGATCCGCAAAAAACCGCCAATACCCATCAAGATAACAACGAACCAGAACGTAAACGTCCCGGAAAGAAACCTCTGATTTTTCTCGCCATTGTGGTGGTGATTATGATCGTGGTGGGATTATGGTTTTGGCTCACCACGCGCAATATCGAAAGCACGGATGATGCCTTTACCGAAGGCAATGCGGTGACCATCGCGCCGAAAGCGGCCGGATATGTGGTCAAGCTGCTGGTACGCGATAACCAGCGCGTGAAGCAGGGCGATTTGCTGGTGGAGATCGATGCGCGCGACAGTGAAGCGCAGCGCGATCAGGCCAAAGCCCAGCTTGGTCTGGCCCAGGCGCAGCTGCATCAGGCGCAGGCGCAGTTAGCCTTGTCCCGCGTGCAGTATCCGGCACAGCGCGATCAAGCTCTCGCCGATCAGGCCAAAGCGCAGGCCAATTTGCTTAACGCCCAGGCCGATTATCGTCGCCAGCGCGGCGTTGATCCGCGTGCCACCTCACAGCGCAATATTGATACCGCCGCCGCGCAGCTGCGTTCGGCTGAAGCGCAACTGCAAAGCGCTAAGGCGCAGGTTGAAGTGGCTTCTCAGGTGAAGCTGCAAATCCGCCAGCAGGAAACCAATGTGGAAGCGCGTGAGCAGCAGGTCGAGCAGGCGCAGGCGCAGCTCAACACCGCCGAATTGAATCTCTCTTATACCCAGGTTCGTGCGCCTTACGATGGCTTCGTCACCAAGCGTAACGTGCAACTCGGCACGCTGGTGCAGGCTGGCAGCGCGCTGTTTTCGCTGGTTTCACCTGAAATCTGGATTAACGCCAACTTCAAAGAATCGCAGCTGGCGCGCATGAAGCCGGGTAATAAAGTGGAAATCAGCGTCGATGCCTGGCCGGATATGAAGCTGGAAGGGCATGTTGATAGCGTGCAGATGGGATCCGGTTCCCGCTTCTCCACCTTCCCGGCGGAAAACGCCACCGGCAACTACGTGAAAATCGTTCAGCGCGTGCCGGTGAAAATCGTCATCGATAAAGGATTGGATCCCAATCATCCGCTGCCGCTGGGCTTGTCGGTTGAGCCGAAGGTCACAGTGGAATGAGTGCGAGCGAAAGCTGGCGTCCGGCCAGCAATCCGTGGCTGGTCGCCATTACGGTGACGCTGGCGGTGTTTATGGAGATCCTCGACACCACCATCGTCAACGTCGCGCTGCCGCACATTGCCGGTTCGCTCTCCTCCAGCTACGACGAATCGACCTGGGTTTTAACCTCTTATCTGGTGGCGAATGGCATCGTGTTGCCCATTTCGGCGTTCTTCAGCCGCCTTTTTGGCCGCAAGCAGTTCTTCCTGATTTGCATCGTGATGTTCACCATCTGCTCCTTCCTGTGCGGCATCGCAACGGAGCTGTGGCAGATCATTCTGTTCCGCATCCTGCAGGGCTTTTTTGGCGGCGGATTGCAGCCGGTACAGCAATCGGTGCTGCTCGATTACTTCAAAGCGGAAGATCGCGGCAAAGCCTTTGGTCTATCGTCGATTGCGATTATCGTCGCGCCGGTGATTGGTCCGACGCTCGGCGGCTGGATCACCGACAACTACAGCTGGCGCTGGGTGTTCTTCATTAATATTCCAGTCGGTATTTTGACGGTAATGGCAATTTACCAGCTGCTGGAAGATCCGCCGTGGGAGCGCAAGTGGGATAAAGGCCGCCTGAAGATCGACTACATTGGCATCAGCCTGATCACGCTGGGACTTGGCTGTTTGCAGGTGTTCCTCGATCGTGGCGAAGATGAAGATTGGTTTGCCTCCCACTTCATTCGCCTGTTCGCCATGTTGGCGGTGATCGGCATTATCGGCGCCATTTATTGGCTGCTGTATGCACGCAAACCGGTGGTCGATCTTAGCGTTATGAAGGATCGTAACTTCTGGGTGGCGGGCTTACTGATGGCGGGCATGGCGATGATTTTGTACGGCAGTTCGGTGGTACTTCCCCAACTGGCACAACAGGATCTCGGTTACACCGCAACCTGGTCGGGGCTGGTGCTGTCGCCCGGCGCGATATTGATTGTGCTGACGATACCCATCGTGCTGAAGCTGATGCCGATTGTGCAAACGCGCTATATCATCGCGTTCGGCTTCACCTGCCTTGCCAGCGCCTTCTTCTATTCCACTCGGCTTACGCCCAACGTTGATTTCACCACGCTGGTGTTAATGCGCAGCGCGCAGTCGATCGGCCTTGGCTTCCTGTTTGTGCCGCTGACCACCATTGCGTTCATCACCGTGCCGCAGCGATTAAACGCCGATGCGTCGGCGCTGTTCACCATGTTCCGTAACGTCGCGGGTTCGATCGGAATTTCGCTGTCGACGGCGGGCATTACCGAACGCATGCAGACGCGATCGGCCAACATGGTGCACAACATGTCGCCGCTCAATGAGCCTTACAATCTCACGCTGCAGCATTGGGCTGATTCGATCCGTAATTTCACCACCGCAGTGGGCGATCCGCTGGTGCTGGCGAGCGGGCAGCTCTACCAGGAGATGATCGCGCAGGCCCGTATTCTGGCGTACATCGACGTATTTACGGGCCTGAGTATCGTGGCGTTGCTATTGATTCCATTTTGTTGGTTGCTTTCGCCGATCAAGAGCGAAGGCAGTGCAGGAGCACATTAAAATGAGTAAGTTTTCGCGCTCTACGCCGTCACTGACGTTGCTGGCGCTGTCACTGTTGCTGGCCGGATGCGCCGTAGGACCTGATTATCAGCCGCCGCAGGCGCACACGCCGGGCGGTTACCATGATTTGCCTTCACAGCAAGCGTCTAAGCCGCTGGCGGCAGCGACCAATCCGCTGTGGTGGAAAAGCTTTAACGATCCGCAGCTTGATAGCCTGATTGAGCGCGCTATTGCCGGCAACTTAACGCTGCAACAATCGGTGCTGCGTATTGCCGGGGCGCGTGAGCAGCTGGCGCAGGCGCGCGGTGGGTTATTCCCTTCGCTTAACGGCTCGGCAAAAGTGACCCGTCAGCAGCTCGGTTTAAAAGGCTTGCTGAAATCCAACGGCGTTTATGACCAGGTTGATAGCGATGTCGCCAGCCAGCTCAACGGTTTAGACCATTCCGTCACCCTGTATCAGGGCAGCTTTGACGCCAGCTGGGAGCTGGATCTATGGGGCAAAGTACGCCGCCAGATGGAAGCCGCGGATGCTCAGCAGCAGGCGGCCATTGAGCAACGCAACGATGCGCTGGTCTCGCTGGAAGCCGAAGTGGCGCGCGCCTATCTGCAACTGCGCGGTTCGCAGGCGGTGTTGGCCACCTTGCAGCAGCAAATTGAGGTCGCGCAGCAAACCTGGGAACTGACAAAGAGCCAGCAGCAAAACGGCTTAGCGCCGACCACGGATGTGGAAAATGCCCGCGCGCAATTAGCCTCGCTGAATGCGCAGCTGCCGCAATATCAGGCGCAGCAGTTGCAGGCAATGAACGGTTTGGCGGTGCTACTGGGTAAAACACCGGGCGCGCTGGATAACGAACTGATGAACAAAAAACCGCTGCCTGATTTGCCGAAATTGGTGCCGGTGGGCATTCCGTCGACGCTGGCGCGGCGACGTCCAGATATTCGTCAGGCTGAAGCCACGCTGCATGCGCAGACCGCGAATATTGGCGTATCCGTTGCCGAGCTGTTCCCCAGCTTGTCGCTCACCGGGCAACTGGGTGTGCGAAATACCGATGCCAGCTATCTGGATGACTGGAGCAGCCACTTCTTTAGCGTTGGTCCGTCGCTGTCGATTCCAATTTTTCAGGGCGGCCGTTTAGTCTCCAGCGTAAAATTGGCGCGCGCGCAGCAAGCCAGCGCGGCGCTTGATTATCGGCAAACGGTATTAACTGCGCTGCAGGATGTGGAGAACGCGTTGGTAAGCTATCGCGCCGATCAGCAGCAGGTTATAGCGCTGGATGAAACCACCGGCGCACTGCAACGCGCATTTGATTTGGCCAGCGACAGTTATCGTCAGGGTATTTCCACCTTCCTCGATGTATTAGATGCGCAGCGACAACTGGCGCAAGCTAAAGCGCAATCGACGCAGGCGCGCATGCAAAGTGCACTTGATTTAGTGGCGTTATATAAAGCGCTGGGCGGTGGCTGGGAACCTTATCAAAACGTCACTTTGCCAGACTATTCTGTGTTTGGTCCCGCAACGGAAGTGCATTAATTTCCCTTAGCAGCCGGTTAAACACCGGCTTTTTTTATCGGCATGATATGAAAAAATGAGATTCTTCTCTCATCCCGGGCAATATAATAATCCGTGATGAAAACAGGTTTTACGTTACACCATTAATCCTTGCTTACCATTATGCTCACTAATGCTGCAGCGCGTAATAGCCGCTAAATGATTGTTTATTACCTGGGAATATTGCTTTGAAATCGATTCCAGTTGCTACATATGGAACACATTACGGTTGTTAATTCAGGGTTAATTAAAGCGGTTATCCGCGTTTTAAACCCTAACGTAAGAAATATGTAAGCAACTTCAGATTAATCCGGGCAATAAAATTAATTTATTTTTTTATTTGAATTAGGTAATCTTGCCACTACAGTTTATTTAACCCCCTTAAGCAAGGACATTGTGATGAGTGACGCATTTAAAGTTCTGAACAACATTCGCACATTACGTGCACAGGCTCGTGAACTGCCATTGAGCGATCTGGAAGAAATTCTGGAAAAATTAACGGTTGTCGTGACTGAACGTCGTGACGAAGTAAACGCTGAAGAAGCGCAGAACCGCGAAAAAGAAGAGAAGCTGTCTAAATATCGCGAAATGCTGCTGGCTGATGGTATTGACCCGAACGAATTACTGGGCGCTCTGGAAGTTGGTAAAAAACGCGCTAAGCGTGCACCACGCCCGGCAAAATATTCCTACACCGACGAAAACGGTGAAGTAAAATCATGGACCGGTCAGGGCCGTACACCAGCAGCGATTAAAAAAGCGCTGGATTCAGGTAAAAGCCTCGACACTTTCCTGATCAAATAATCCGCACAATCCTTGTAAGTGGGAGCCGGGGGCAAATGCCCCCGGCTTTTTTGTTGTTTTTATTTCTTTATGAGCAACAACACCTTTAGCCCAACGTAACGTCTGCCTCTGGCGCAGAGGTGGCGTCCGGGTGCCCGCTTCTGGCATAATGCCCGCTGTTTTTTCCTCCACTGCGTAACAAAGGTCAATGCCGTGTTAGTTTCCAGCAATATCACCATGCAGTTCGGCAGTAAGCCGCTGTTCGAAAATATCTCCGTTAAATTTGGCGGCGGTAATCGTTACGGTTTAATCGGTGCGAACGGCAGCGGTAAATCTACCTTTATGAAAATACTGGGCGGCGATTTGGCGCCAACGGGTGGAAATGTTTCCCTCGACCCAAATGAGCGTATCGGTAAGTTACGTCAGGACCAATTTGCCTTCGAGCAATATAGTGTGCTGGACACCGTGATCATGGGCCACAATGAATTGTGGGCAGTGAAGCAAGAGCGTGACCGTATATATGCATTGCCAGAAATGAGCGAAGAGGAAGGCTATAAAGTGGCCGACCTTGAAGTCGAATACGGCGAGATGGACGGTTACAGTTCAGAATCACGTGCCGGTGAATTATTACTGGGCGTTGGCATTCCTGTGGAGCAGCATTACGGCCCGATGAGCGAAATTGCGCCGGGTTGGAAATTGCGTGTCCTTTTAGCGCAGGCATTATTTGCCAATCCTGATATTTTGTTGCTCGATGAACCGACCAACAACCTGGATATCGATACCATTCGTTGGTTGGAGCAAGTGCTCAACGAACGTAACAGCACCATGATCATCATTTCGCATGACCGTCACTTCCTGAATATGGTGTGCACGCACATGGCGGATCTGGATTACGGTGAACTGCGCGTTTATCCGGGTAATTATGACGAATATATGACCGCGGCTACCCAGTCACGCGAACGTTTATTATCGGATAACGCCAAGAAGAAAGCGCAAATTGCCGATCTGCAATCGTTTGTTAGCCGTTTTAGCGCCAACGCCTCTAAATCGCGTCAGGCGACTTCGCGTGCCAAACAGATTGATAAAATTAAGCTGGAAGAAGTTAAAGCCTCCAGCCGTCAAAACCCGTTTATCCGTTTTGATCAGGATAAGAAGCTGTTCCGTAATGCGCTGGAAGTTGAAGCGCTGACCAAAGGTTTTGATAACGGTCCGCTGTTTAATAAACTCAACCTGATGTTAGAAGTCGGCGAGAAATTGGCGATTCTCGGTGCCAACGGTATCGGTAAAACTACGTTGCTGAAAACGCTGGTCGGTGAACATACGCCGGATAGCGGCACAGTGAAATGGTCTGAGAATGCGCGCATTGGTTATTACGGCCAGGATCACGCGGAAGACTTCGCTGACGATCTGACGGTATTCGACTGGATGAGCCAGTGGAAGCAGGAAGGCGATGACGAACAGGCGGTGCGCAGTATTCTTGGTCGTCTGCTGTTTGGTCACGACGAGATCAACAAGCCCGCTAAGGTGCTGTCCGGTGGTGAGAAGGGTCGCATGCTGTTTGGCAAGCTGATGATGCAAAAGCCAAACATCCTGATCATGGATGAACCGACTAACCACCTGGATATGGAATCGATCGAGTCGCTCAACATGGCGCTGGAGATGTACGAAGGCACCCTGATTTTCGTCTCGCACGACCGTGAGTTTGTGAGCTCGCTGGCTACCCGCGTGATGGAGATGAAAGCCGATCGTATTATCGACTTCACGGGTAATTATGAAGATTACCTGCGCAGTCAGGGCATTGTTTAAGGTTTGTGAGGTTTCGGCGCCGATCAGGCGAAAATGCCGGGTCGCTGCGTAACGACGGTGTAAATACTTCCCCGTAACCTCGTCCGCCGCATCCCTGCGGCGGAGGCTTTACTCCGGACCCGGCATTCACGTCTTTATTCACGTCAGCTGCCAGCGTTATACCTCGCGTAAGGTCGTCATTCATGGCGACCTTATTAACCACACACTTCACAATGCGCATCCTGCGCCACCTTCATGCTGCGGAACTCCGCGCTCATCGCGTCGTACATCAATAAGCGTGCGCTAGCGGGTTGACCGAACGCCGTCAGCACTTTTAAGGTTTCCATCGCCTGAATTGCACCGACCACACCCACCAACGGCGCCATCACGCCGGCTTCCACGCAACTTAATACCTGATCGCCAAACAAGCGGCTGATGCAGCGATAACACGGCTCGCCGGGCTGCCAGGTAAACACGCTGAGCTGGCCTTCCATGCGAATCGCTGCGCCGGAAATCAGCGGCACCTTGTGCTGAAAACAGAGGCGGTTGATCTGCTCGCGGGTATCGACGTTATCGGTGCAATCCACCACCGCATCATGGCGCGCAATTAACGTGCTGAGCTGCGCGTCATCCAGCTGCGCATCAATCGGCTCCAGCTGGCAATGCGGATTAATTGCCGCCAACTGCTGCTGCGCCGAGGCGACTTTCGCTACGCCAATTTTCGCATCACTGTGCAGGATCTGACGCTGGAGATTACTGAGGCTAACGCTGTCGAAATCGAGCAACGTGAGATGTCCCACACCCGCCGATGCCAGATAGGGCGCCGCCGCACAGCCGAGTCCGCCGAGGCCGATCACCAACACCTGTGCCGCCTTTAACTTCTCCTGGCCATCAAAATCAAAACCGCGCAGGACAATCTGACGGTTATAGCGCAGCATCTCTTCATCGCTCAACTCAACGCTCATTAGCCCTCCAGCAGGCTATTAAAGGCTTCGATCTCCACCCATTCGCCCGGTTCCACATCGCCGCGCTCGCGCTCCAGTACCACAAAGCAGTTGGCCAGCGCGAACGAGCTGAACACATGCGAACCTTGCGCACCGGTGCTGCGCACTTCCAGCACGCCATCGTCACCGCGGCTAAGAATCGCACGTTGGAAGTCGAGACGACCCGGCGATTTCTTCAAACGCTGGGTGGCGCGCGCACGTTGGCGTAACGGCATGATGCGCGTGGTTTGGCCGGTTAAGGTGGCCAGCAGCGGCTGAACTAATTGATAGAAGGTTACCGCCGCAGAAACCGGATTGCCCGGTAAACCGCAGAACCAGCTGTTGGCCAGGCGACCAAAAGCAAAGGGTTTGCCCGGTTTGATCGCCAGTTTCCAGAAGGTGATAGCGCCGAGCTCTTCCAGTATCGCACGGGTGAAATCGGCTTCGCCAACTGACACGCCGCCGGTGCTGATCACCACATCGGCCTGGCGATCGGCTTCGGTAAAGGCGGTACGCAACGCCGCCTGATCGTCGGCAATCACGCCGAGATCGATCACTTCGCAGCCCAGCTTGTTAAGCATTAACGCCACGGTAAATCGGTTGGTATCGTAAATCTGACCTTCCGCCAGCGGCTGGCCGACCGCCTGCAGTTCATCGCCGGTGGAGAAGATTGCCACGCGCAGTTTGCGCAGCACGCTGACTTCAGCAATCCCCAGCGACGCCAGCAGCGGCAGTTCGGCCGCACCAAGGCGCACTCCGGCGTCCAGCACCTGTTTGCCCGCCTGAATGTCTTCACCGATGCGACGAATATTTTGCGCAGCCTGCACCGGCGCGGTAATGACAATGCCGCCGTCGCGTTGCTCCGTTTGCTCCTGCATCACCACGGCATCACAACCGGCGGGAATCGGCGCGCCGGTCATGATGCGGATCACGCTGCCCGCGGGCCACGCACCGTTAAACGGCGCACCGGCGAAGGCTTTACCGGCCACCGGGAACACGCGATCGGGTGCGATGTCGGCCAGACGCAGCGCGTAACCATCCATCGCCGAGTTATCAAACGAGGGGACATCGAGCGGCGAGTTGATCGGCCTGGCGGTGATGCGTCCGGCGGCCTCAAACAGCGAGACGTTGATCGAATCGCTAATCGGCGTCAGTTGTTGCAGCATCTTTTGCTGCGCGTCTTCGAGGGAGATTAATCCTGCGGTAAAAGGTTCCATGTCCATCTCTGTCTGGTTAATTTCAGATGCGGTCTATTATGGGTAATGCGTGGCCGTTAAGCGAGAGTTGGTCACCATGAATGGCTTTTTGTAGGGTCGCCATTTATGGCGACCAGGAAAACCGCTCACAACCAAAAAAGCATAATCCACAATAAAAGGTTATGACCGCGCAGGCAGTTTCTGCTTTACAAGATGAGGGTGCCTTTCTATAGTCGAAAATTGCCAAAAAAAGATGAAAACCATTCTAAATCAGTGTTTTTGGTTCTGATTCCTTAACAGGGTACCGGTTATGGCTAAAGCAGTTATCGCAATTCACGGCGGTGCAGGCGCGATTACGCGTGCTGCAATGAGCGCCGAAAAAGAGCAGCACTATCGTCAGCAACTCACCGCAATCGTTACCGCAGGCCAGCAAATTCTTGCGGCGGGCGGCAGCGCGTTAGATGCCGTTACCGAAGCCGTACGCCTGCTGGAAGAGTGTCCGCTGTTTAACGCGGGCAAGGGCGCGGTGTTCACCCATCAGGGCACGCATGAACTCGATGCCAGCATTATGGATGGTCGCACGCTGGACGTCGGCGCGGTCGCGGGCGTCAGCCACATCCGCAATCCGATTCTGGCGGCGCGTAAGGTGCTGGAGAACAGCCCGCACGTACTGTTTATCGGTGCGGGCGCAGAAGCTTTCGCCGCTGAGCAAGGTTTAGCGCCAGTCGACGCCGATTTCTTCTCCACGCCGGAGCGCTGGGAGCAGCTGCAGCGCGCGCTGCACAGCCAGCAGATGGTGCTGGATCACGACGGCGAAGCAAACAGTCACAGCGACGATCCGCTGGACCCGGATCGCAAATTCGGCACCGTCGGTGCGGTCGCGCTCGATCTTCAGGGTAATCTGGCGGCCGCCACCTCAACCGGCGGCATGACCAACAAACAGGCCGGTCGCGTGGGCGATTCGCCTTTGGTCGGCGCAGGCTGCTACGCCAGCAACGACACCGTAGCGGTCTCCTGTACCGGTACCGGCGAAGTGTTTATCCGTACGCTCGCCGCTTACGACGTGGCGGCACAGATGCATTACGCCGGACGCTCGCTGCAACAGGCCACCGCCAACGTCATTCATGACAAAGTGCAGGAGCTGGAAGGCAGCGGCGGGCTGATTGCCATTGACGCCGCAGGCAATGTGGCGCTGCCGTTTAACAGCGAAGGCATGTATCGCGGATTCGCCTATGTGAATGGCGATGTTGAGGTAGCGATTTACCGCGACAGCTAAGGAGCAGGCATGACGGACCAACAGCTGCAGTTTGCGCCGGAGCAGGTTCTGGCGGTGCGCGATCTTAACGTGCGCTTTGAGCATGAAGGTCGCATTACCGAAGCGGTACGCAACCTGTCGCTCGACCTGCATCGCGGTGAAACCCTGGCGCTGGTGGGCGAATCGGGCTCGGGCAAATCCGTCACCTCGCTGGCGCTGATGCGCTTGATTCAGCAGGCCGGCGGCGAAGTGAGCGGAGATATCCAGCTGCGGCGTCGCAATGGCGAGGTGCTGGATGTGATGCGCGCGTCGAACGGTCAGATGCGCAAAGTGCGCGGCGCCGATATGGCGATGATCTTTCAGGAGCCGATGACCTCGCTCAACCCGGTGTTCACCGTCGGCGAGCAGATTGCGGAATCCATCCGTCTGCATCAGGGCAAAAGTCACCAACAGGCGCTGGCGGAAGCGCGGCGCATGCTCGATCTGGTGCGCATTCCCGAAGCGCAAAATGTGTTATCACGCTATCCGCATCAACTCTCGGGCGGCATGCGACAGCGCGTAATGATTGCCATGGCGCTGTCGTGCAAACCGGCGCTGCTGATTGCCGACGAACCTACCACCGCACTCGACGTCACTATTCAGGCGCAAATTCTGCAGTTGATCCGCGTGCTGCAAAAAGAGATGCAGATGGGGGTGATTTTCATCACCCATGATATGGGCGTAGTGGCGGAGATGGCCGATCGCGTGCAGGTGATGTATCGCGGCGATGTGGTAGAGCGCGCGTCGGTGCAGCAGCTGTTTGCCGACCCGCAGCAGCCCTATACCCGCGCGTTGCTGGCGGCGGTGCCCAAACTGGGGGCGATGCACGGCCAGCCGCTACCGGCTAAATTTCCCTTATTGCATAGCAACGGACGTGAAGAACTGGCCGCACCGCAGGACACGGTACGTCACGATCGACCGCCGATTTTGCAGGTGCGCGATTTAGTCACGCGCTTTGATATTCGCGGCGGTTTGCTCAATCGCGTTAAACGCCGCGTGCACGCGGTCGAGAAAGTCAGTTTCGATCTCCATGCCGGTGAAACGCTGGCGCTTGTGGGGGAATCCGGCTGCGGAAAATCCACTACCGGGCGTTCGCTGCTGCGGCTGGTAGCCAGCCAGGGCGGCACCATTACTTTTGACGGCCAACGCATCGATGCGCTGCAGGGCAATGCGCTGGCGTCGCTGCGTCGCGATATCCAGTTTATCTTCCAGGATCCCTACGCCTCGCTCGATCCGCGTTTGACCGTGGGTTTTTCGATCATGGAACCGCTGCTGGTGCACAAAACGCTGGATCGCCGTCAGGCGGAGAAGCGCGTTGCCTGGCTGCTTGAGCGCGTCGGCCTGCTACCGGAACATGCGCAGCGTTATCCGCACGAATTTTCCGGCGGCCAGCGCCAGCGCATCTGCATTGCGCGCGCGCTGGCGCTCAATCCCAAAGTGGTGATCGCCGATGAATCGGTGTCGGCGCTGGATGTGTCGATTCAGGCGCAAATCATCAACCTGATGCTCGATTTGCAGCGTGAATTTGGTATCGCTTTCTTATTTATCTCGCACGATATGGCGGTGGTGGAACGCATCAGCCATCGCGTGGCGGTGATGTATCTCGGACAAATTGTGGAAATGGGGCCGCGTCAGGCGGTATTTGAGCAGCCGCGCCATCCCTACACCAAAAAACTGATGGCCGCGGTGCCGGTGGCCGATCCGGCCCATCGGCATCGTGAGCGGGCGCTGATGGTGGATGAGATCCCCAGCCCGATTCGCCCGCTGGGCGATGAGCCAGAAGTGGCGCCTTTACTGGAAGTGGCACCGGGCCATTTTGTCGCCCGGCACGCAATTAGCGGCGCCTGAGCAGCAAACAACCGCACATCTTTGGATGTCGCGCATGACAGGGATTACAGGAGAACGATAACGATGCACCATATTATGCGAAAAGGGGTTATCACTGCCGGTTTGTTGAGTTCGGCGCTGGCGCTGCCCGCGTGGGCGGCGAAAGATGCGGTGATTGCGGTGGCCTCGACTTTTACTACACTCGATCCGTATGACGCTAACGATACGCTGTCGCAGGCGGTGGCGAAGTCCTTCTATCAGGGCTTGTTCGGCTTCGATAAAGACATGAAGCTGACCAACGTGCTGGCGGAAAGTTATCAGGCGAGCAGCGACGGCCTGACGTACACCATCAAGCTGCGCGCCGGCGTGAAATTCCAGGATGGCACCGACTTCAATGCCGAAGCGGTGAAGGTGAACCTTGATCGTGCCAGCAATCCGGATAACCATCTCAAACGCTATAACCTGTTCAAATATATCGCCACCACCGAAGTGGTCGATCCGAGCACAGTGAAAATCACCCTGAAGCAGCCGTTCTCGGCCTTCATCAACAACCTCGCGCATCCGGCGGCGGTGATGATCTCGCCGACCGCGCTGAAGAAATATGGCAAGGATATCGGCTTCCATCCGGTGGGAACCGGCCCGTTTGCCTTTGATACCTGGAACCAGACCGACTTTGTGAAAGTGAAGAAGTGGGATGGCTACTGGAAAAAAGGCTATCCGAAGCTGGATAGCATTACCTGGCGTCCGGTGGTGGACAACAACACCCGCGCGGCGATGCTGCAAACGGGCGAAGCGAGCTTTGCGTTCCCGGTGCCGTTCGAGCAGGCCAAACTGCTGGAAGGCAACAGCAAGCTCGATGTGGTCACCACGCCGTCAATCATGCAGCGCTACATCAGCCTCAACGTGACGCAAAAGCCGTTTGATAACCCGAAGGTGCGTGAAGCGCTGGAATACGCCATCAACCGTCAGGCACTGGCGAAAGTCGCCTTTGCCGGTTATGCCACGCCAGCCACCGGCATCGTGCCGCCAAGCATCGACTTTGCGCAGAGCTATCCGGCAATCAAATATGATCCGGCCAAAGCGCGCGAACTGCTGAAAGAAGCGGGCTTACCGAACGGTTTCGAAACCACGTTGTGGTCTTCGCACAACCACAGCACCGCGCAGAAAGTGCTGCAGTTCACCCAGCAGCAGCTGGCGCAGGTGGGCGTGAAGGTGAAAGTGACGGCGATGGATGCCGGTCAGCGTGCGGCTGAAGTAGAGAGCAAAGGGCAGAAAGAGAGCGGTGTACGCATGTTCTACACCGGCTGGTCCGCCTCGACCGGTGAAGCTGATTGGGCGCTGACGCCGCTGTTCGCCACCACTTCATGGCCGCCTGCAATCTTCAACACCGCGTTCTACAGCAATCCGCAGGTGGATAAAGATCTCGCCGATGCGCTGAAAACCACCGATCGCGACCAGAAAGCCAAACTGTACAAAGACGCGCAGGATCGCATCTGGAACGACCATCCGTGGATCCCGCTGGTGGTGGAACAACTGCTGTCAGCCAACAATAAAAACCTCAGCGGTTTTTATGTCATGCCCGATACCTCATTCAATTTTGATGAGGCCGATCTGAAGTAACAGACGCGGCCAGCCTTAGCGGGCTGGCCGATGCTGCGCAGGACTTCGCATGCTCAACTATTTTCTCAAACGATTACTGGGACTGATTCCCACGCTGCTGATTGTGGCGGTGCTGGTGTTCCTCTTCGTCCATTTGCTGCCAGGCGATCCGGCGCGCCTGATTGCCGGCCCGGAAGCGGATGCCTCGGTGGTGGCGCTGGTGCGTCAGGATCTCGGCCTGGATCAGCCGCTGATCAAGCAGTTCTGGCACTTTATGATTAATGCGGTGCAGGGCGATTTCGGCCATTCGCTGGTCTCGAAACGTCCGGTGATTGATGAAATTGCCGCGCGCTTTTTCCCGACGCTGTGGCTGACACTCAGCAGCATGGTGTGGGCGGTGATTTTCGGTATGGCGATTGGCATCACCTCAGCGGTGTGGCGCAATCGCTGGCCGGATCGCATCGGCATGACGCTGGCGGTGTCGGGCATCTCGTTCCCGGCGTTTGCGCTTGGCATGTTGCTGATGCAGGTGTTTTCTGTCGAGCTCGGCTGGTTGCCGACCGTTGGCGCGGATAGCTGGAAACACTACATTTTGCCATCGATCACCTTGGGTGCGGCGGTGGCGGCGGTGATGGCGCGCTTCACCCGCGCGTCGTTCGTGGAGGTGATGCAGGAAGATTACATGCGCACCGCGCGCGCCAAAGGGGTGCGCGAATCGCTGGTGGTGGTGAAACACGGTCTGCGTAACGCGATGATCCCGGTGGTCACCATGATGGGATTGCAGTTTGGTTTCCTGCTCGGCGGCTCGATTGTGGTGGAAGTGGTGTTCAACTGGCCAGGCTTAGGCCGCTTGCTGGTGGATTCGGTGGAGATGCGCGATTACCCGGTGATTCAGGCCGAAGTGCTGCTGTTCTCGCTGGAATTCATCCTGATTAACCTGATTGTTGATGTGCTGTACGCGGCAATCAACCCGGCAATTCGCTACAAGTAAGGAGTTGCAATTGAAGAACTGGCGACGAGCCACGGCATTGAAAACCCTGCCGACTATCACGGAAAACCGGGTACGCACGCCGTGGCGCGAATTCTGGCGGCGCTTTCGCCGTCAGCATGTGGCGCTGCTGGCCGGACTGTTTGTGCTGCTGCTGATTGTGGTGGCGTTTATCGCGCCGCTGATTGCGCCATTTGATGCGGAAAACTATTTCGATTACGACCGGCTAAACGAAGGGCCGTCGCTGATGCACTGGTTTGGCGTTGACTCGCTGGGGCGCGATATCTTCAGCCGTGTGCTGGTGGGCACGCGCATCTCGCTGATTGCGGGTTTCTTCTCGGTGGCGATTGGCGCACTGATCGGCACGGTTTTAGGTCTGCTCGCGGGCTATTACGAAGGCTGGTGGGATCGCATCACCATGCGTATCTGCGATGTGCTGTTCGCGTTCCCCGGCATTCTGCTGGCGATTGCGGTGGTGGCGATCATGGGCAGCGGTATGAGCAACGTGATTGTCGCGGTGGCGATCTTTAGCATTCCAGCGTTTGCCCGTTTGGTGCGTGGCAATACGCTGGTGCTGAAACATCAAACCTATATTGAGTCGGCACGCAGTATTGGTGCGTCGGACTGGACCATTATTATGCGTCACATCCTGCCCGGCACGGTGTCGTCGATTGTGGTCTATTTCACCATGCGTATTGGTACCTCGATTATCACGGCGGCGAGTTTGTCCTTTCTTGGCCTGGGCGCGCAGCCGCCAACGCCGGAGTGGGGCGCGATGCTCAATGAAGCGCGCGCCGATATGGTAATTGCGCCGCATGTCGCCATCTTCCCTAGCCTGGCGATTTTCCTCACCGTGCTGGCGTTTAACCTGCTGGGTGATGGTTTGCGTGATGCGCTTGATCCGAAATTGAAGACCTGATGCTGGTCCGGTCGCCATAAATGGCGACCCTACAAAAACGCGCTCTCGATCATTCGTAGGGTCGCCATTCATGGCGACCTTTCCAATAACCGCACCATCCCGCCCTTAAAACGTTTCCCAATTGTCATTACTGTGCGCGGCGGCAGGCTGCGCGCGGGTTGGCCTCATCACCGGTTTCACCACTTTCGCCACCGGCGCAGCGGCCTGGCGCGTGCCGGTTTTGAAGCGGGCTACCGCAGAAGAGAGGCTGCTGGCCTGCTGCTCCAGCGACGCTGAGGCGTTAGCCGATTCCTGCACCAGCGTGGCGTTCTGCTGCGTGACGCGATCCATCTCGTTCACCGCCTGACCAATCTGGTCGATGCCGCGGCTCTGCTCATCGGACGCTGAAGCAATCTCGCCCATGATATCGGTGACGCGGGTAACAGCGCTGACGATTTCCTGCATGGTTTCACCGGCGCTGCTCACCTGCTGCGAACCGGTGTTGACACGCTGCACGGAATTCTCAATCAGCAGTTTGATCTCTTTCGCCGCCTGAGCGCTGCGCTGTGCCAGATTGCGCACTTCACCCGCTACCACGGCAAAACCGCGTCCTTGTTCACCGGCGCGCGCCGCTTCAACTGCCGCGTTGAGCGCGAGGATGTTGGTCTGGAAGGCGATGCCATCAATCACGCTGGTGATATCGGCGATTTTCTTCGAGCTGTCGGCGATATCGCGCATGGTTTTCACCACACCATCCACCACATTGCCGCCTTTATCAGCGGTTTCCGAAGCGGTTTTCGCCAGCTGCGTGGCCTGACGCGCGTTATCGGCGTTCTGTTTCACCGTGGCGGTCAGCTGTTCCATACTGGCGGCGGTCTCTTCCAGCGATGCCGCTTGCTGCTCGGTGCGTGAAGAGAGATCGTTATTGCCGCTGGCAATCTCGCTGGCGCTACCAAAAATCGCATCCGCACTATCACGCACATTGTTGATGGTGCTGAGCAGCGACTGCTGCATATGGTTGAGGCTGGCGGCAATCGATGCCATTTCACTGCGGCCTTCCACCTGCAAACGGGCGGAGAGATCGCCGTCGGCGAAGCGCTCCATCTGCTGCTGCACCTGCTTCATCGGTGCCAGCAGGATGCGACGCACCAGAATCCACACCGCAACCAGCAACAGCACCACAACTATCGCCATCACGGCGACCAACACCAGCATGTGCTGATAGTTATTATCATATTCCGCATTGCGCTCGGCCAGCAGCTGCACGTTGTGCTCGCGCCATTGCTTGTACGCGACTTCCAGATCGTCCTGCGCCTGCTGGGCGTCAAGGTTGCCATAGGCGGCGTAATCATTGGCTTTCAGGAACGCTGCCGACTGTTTCAGTAATTCTGCGAAGGCAGCAAATTTAGCGTCGACTACACTGGCTGAATCAGCGCTTTGTCCGGCAATGCGCGGCATGCTCTGGTAGAGGTCATAATGTTGCTTTGCTTCATCCAGTGACGCACCCGCGCTGATCAGCAGTTTGTTGATGGCGGCGACGGACGCTTCATCCGTTTGTTTTTTCAGGATACGAATGGCGACGCGGTTAATGATTACGCGCGTTTTCACCAGCGTTTGCCAACCGTCGGCCAGCTCACGCTGCTGATGTGAAAGCTGATTACTGGTGGTGAAATTATGCTGTCCGGTAATCAGTGATGATAAAAACAGCGAGCCGGAAATCGCCTGCATCGCGGTGAAAACCACCAATATCATCATGATGGCTGTCACAATTTTCATTCGTTTAAACATAGGTGCGTCTCTGAGGAAGTAGGCTGATATCCAGGTTATCGGTATAAAAGCAAATCGCTTAAGTGCCAGCAGGAAATAATTACGTCACGGGACGATGAGAGGCGGGAAAAACAGATGAAAGCGTTTAACTACGAGCAGGATTTCAAGCACATCAATTTTCGCCAGCAGCCTGAGCTGTATCAGGTGGGGCGCGGCGAGCAGGGCGTGCTGATGGTCGAGCCCTATAAAAGTGAGATTCTGCCGCACTGGCGTTTTCGCACCGTCGAGCTGGCAAAAGAATCTTCACAGCAGATTATGCAGCTGTTTGAGGCATATCGCGCGCAGGACGATTTTGTCGGTATGGATATGGCGCGCAAATATATTCAGATGGGTTATACGCGTGCACGCCGCTACAGTAATCATCAGGGCGGGCGTAAATATGACGAGGCAGGCAACGAACTGCCGCGTACCACAGAAAAAGAAAAGGCCGCTGCGGCGGCCGTTTTCAAAGCGTGCTGGGATAAACTGCGCGCGGATACTGACTATCTGGCGCGCAAGCGTGCGCACCAGCAGAAGTATGGTTAAACGCGCGTGCCCCACAGATCGTATTCATCGGCGTGTTCCACTTTAACGCGGACCACGTCGCCGACTTTCACCTGACGATCGCCGTTCAGATAAACCGCGCCATCGATTTCCGGGGCGTCAGCCATGCTGCGTCCCACCGCGCCTTCTTCGTCCACTTCATCAATCAGCACCAGCACTTCGCGGCCGATTTTCTCCTGCAGACGTTCGCTGGAGATCTTCTGCTGCAGCTGCATGAAGCGATCAAACCGATCCTGCTTCACGTCGTCCGGTACCTGATCCGGCAGCTGGTTAGCAGTTGCGCCATCTACCGGGCTGTACTGGAAGCAGCCAACGCGATCGAGGCGCGCTTCCCGCAGGAAGTCGAGCAGCATCTGGAAATCTTCTTCGGTTTCACCGGGGAAACCGACGATAAAGGTTGAACGCAGCGTCAGCTCGGGACAGATTTCACGCCAGCGCTTAATGCGCTCCAGCGTACGCTCTACCGCGCCGGGACGCTTCATCAGCTTGAGGATGCGCGGGCTGGCGTGCTGCAGCGGAATATCGAGGTACGGCAGAATCTTGCCTTCGGCCATCAGCGGGATCACATCATCCACATGCGGATAAGGATAAACGTAGTGCAGACGCACCCACACACCGAGTTTGGCTAACTGCTCGCACAGGCTCACCATGCTGGTTTTCACCGGCGATCCGTTCCAGAAACCGGTGCGATGTTTAACATCCACGCCGTAAGCGGAGGTGTCTTGTGAGATTACCAGCAGCTCTTTCACGCCCGCTTCGACCAGACGTTTAGCTTCGTCGAGCACCGAACCGATTGGGCGGCTATCAAGATCGCCACGCATCGATGGAATGATGCAGAAGGTGCAGCGATGGTTGCAGCCTTCGGAAATTTTCAGGTAAGCGTAATGGCGCGGCGTCAGTTTGACGCCTTGCTCTGGCACTAAACTCAGGAACGGATTGTGTTCTGGCTTAGGCACATAAGTGTGCACGTGCGACAGCACCTGCTCGTAGCTGTGCGGGCCAGTGATCTCCAGCACTTTCGGATGCACTTCGCGGATCTGATCCACTTTGGCACCGAGGCAACCGGTGACAATCACTTTGCCGTTTTCATTCAGCGCTTCACCAATCGCTTCCAGAGATTCCTGTACGGCGCTGTCAATAAATCCACAGGTGTTAACGATGACGATCTCCGCATCATCGTAGCGTGGCACCACGTCATAGCCTTCAGTACGCAGCTCCGTCAGGATGCGTTCAGAGTCGACGAGGTTTTTCGGACAGCCGAGGGAGACGAACCCCACGCGCGGTGGATTTTTGACATGGCTCATAAGGATAAAAATTCATCATAATTAGTGTGGATAGGGGGGCGATTGTACAGAGGTTGCCGGGGAAAATGTATAGGCTGTGTAAGAATCTCCTTATGGGGTAACTAATGCATGATGATTGTGCTTAACTCTGTTGGCGGTGCGGCTCACTCGCTGGCGCAATGGCCCTCTGTGGCGATCCGAGTTGTGTAAGCTGGCGCCTTTTGCTTAAATGTTGGGTCGGTGAAGGTAAGTTGTTATCTTCGCTGAAAATTTCAAATCGCACTGATAGTGAATCCTCACTGCCAGGGCAGAAGTGGATAATGTGAGAGCAGACATATGCAAGAGATCGTCAAAGGTTTTCTGAATTTTCAACAGAATGTGTTCCCTGAAAGGAAGGATCTTTTCAAAAGTTTGGCATCCAACCAAAATCCCAAAGCCCTGTTTATCTCCTGCTCAGACAGCCGTCTGGTGCCAGAGCTGGTGACGCAGTCGGAGCCGGGTCAGCTGTTCGTGATCCGAAACGCCGGTAATATCGTGCCACCGTTTGGTCCAGAGCCGGGCGGCGTGTCCGCAACCATTGAGTACGCGGTTGTCGCTTTGGGCGTGACCGAAATTATTATTTGTGGTCACTCTAACTGCGGTGCCATGAACGCCATTGCTTCCAATGCCGATCTCGAAACCATGCCCGCGGTCGATCACTGGTTGCACTACGCCAACGCGGCGAAAGCGGTGGTGGAAGAGCGTAACTACGATTCCGTTGAGAAGCGTCTCAACGAAATGGTGAAAGAGAACGTGATTGCGCAGCTGAACAATATCAAAACACACCCTTCCGTAGCGGTAGCGCTGCGTAAAGGCAAAATTCGCCTGCATGGATGGGTTTATGATATTGAGAGTGGCGGAATCATTGCCCTGACCAAAGGCGGTGAATCCTTTATTTCGCTGTCGGAAAACCCGGAAACCTGCTTTGAGTAATTCCGCCTAACCACCTGCATTGCAGGTGGTTTTTCCTCGCATTTCACGAATATTTCTCTCCGCGCTGATAACCAACTTCTACACTTGAGAAGCAATTACCTCTGATAAGGGCTCTCTCATGCGATTTCCCCTTTGTGTTCCCGTGTTAACGCTGGCGCTGCTGGCCGCGGGTTGTACCTCTCATGTGGCCGACAAAAAACAATATTCCGGTTTTCTCGGTGATTACAGCCAGCTGCAATCGGCCCAATCACCCAGCGGCAAACCAACGCTGCGCTGGATTTCTCCTGACTATCATGATGCCGATTATCGAAGCGTGGTTTACACGCCGCTGGTCTACTATCCGGCAGCGCATCCAACCGCGCGTATTACGCAACAAACGCTGGATGAGGTGCGCAGCTACACCGATAGCCAGCTGAAGCGGGCAATATCTGAACGCAAACCGCTGGTGACCACCAAAGGCCCGCATACGCTGCTGGTGAAGGCGGCGATTACCGCGGTCTCCGCAGAAAACGAAGGCGTGCAGTTCTACGAAGTGGTGCCAATTGCCGCCGTCGTCGCCAGCACCATGGCGGCGACCGGACATCGTACGCAAGAGAGCGCGCTGTTCCTCGAAGTGGAAGCGGTGGATGCGCAAACCGGCAAGCCGCTGATCAAAGTGGTGCGCAAAGCCTTTGGTAAAACCTTACCGAACAACAGCACGCCAATTACCCTCACCGATCTGCGCCCAGGGATTGATGAGATGGTGCGCGATGCGGTGGCGTTCTCCGCGCCGTGAACCTGTGCCCGGCCGCGTGCCGGGCTTAATGTTTTGTAAATCCTGCACATCCTTTGTCACGCGCTGACTACGCTTTACGGCAGACCGTGATAAAGGAGAATGCCATGC
Organism: Pantoea sp. DY-5; assembly: GCF_019795955.1. Classification (NCBI taxonomy): domain Bacteria; kingdom Pseudomonadati; phylum Pseudomonadota; class Gammaproteobacteria; order Enterobacterales; family Erwiniaceae; genus Pantoea; species Pantoea sp. DY-5. Next base: position 1,209,856 of record NZ_JAIMIE010000001.1, on the reverse strand, counting down.
GTTTACTGCCCGCCGCGCTGCTGTTTGGCGCTTTAAGCACGTCCTTACCGTTATTCGCTGCCGATGTGCAGGTTCAGGTGCTTCAGGACAAGATCGACCATCCGTGGTCCGTGGCTTTTCTGCCCGACAATCAAACGTTGTTGATCACTGAACGATCCGGCCAGCTGCGCAGTTGGCAGCCGGGTAAAGGCTTGTCGCCACCGATCGGCGGGGTGCCGAAGGTGTGGGCGAATCGTCAGGGTGGCTTGCTGGATGTGGTGCTGGCACCGGACTTCGCCGAAAGCCGCCGCGTGTGGCTCAGCTACACCACCGCCGATGCCAGCGGTCGGGCGGGTGGCGTGGTGGGTTATGGTCGCCTGAGCAATGACAACCGTCAGCTGAGTGACTTTAAAGTGGTGCTGGAGCAAACGCCGAAGCTGTCGGGCGGCGCCAATATCGGCACGCGACTGGCATTTGATCGTCAGGGCTTTCTCTATATCGCCTTCGGTGACAACTTCGCCAGCAGCAGCGCGCAACAGCTGGATAAACTCTCCGGAAAAATCGTGCGTCTGACCAAAGACGGTGAAATTCCACCGGACAATCCGTTTGTCGATCGTCAAGGCGCGCGCGCGGAAATCTGGTCCTACGGCATGCGCAATCCACAAGGGCTGGCGCTCAATCCGTGGACGCAGCAAATGTGGGAAAGCGAACACGGCCCGCGCGGTGGTGATGAGGTCAACATCCCCGAGAAGGGCAAAAATTACGGCTGGCCGCTGGCGACGCACGGCATTGATTACAGCGGGCAGAAAGTGCCGGAAGCGAAGGGCAGTGAAGTCGAAGGCACCGAGCAACCGCTGCATTTCTGGAAAGTCTCGCCGGCCATCAGCGGCATGGCGTTCTATAACAGCGCGCGTTTCCCGCAGTGGAAAAATTCACTGTTTATTGGTGCGCTGAAAGAGAAGAGTTTGATTCGCTTGCAGGTTAACGGCGAGAAAGTGGTGGAGGAGCAGAGATTGCTGGAAAATCGTGGTGAGCGTATTCGAGATGTGCGGCAAGGCCCGGATGGTTATCTGTACGTGCTAACCGATGAATCCAACGGCAAGCTGCTGAAAGTGGGGCTGCCAGACACAGCCAGCGCCCCACGCGGTTAAATTAGCGTGCCCAGTTACACACTTCCCATCCGCGCTGTTGTGCTTCCTGCAGCAGCAGCGGATTGGGATTGACCACCCACGCATGATCGGCATGTGCCAGCAGCGGTAAATCATTCATCGAATCGCTGTAAGCCCAGGTGCGTTCAAAGCGTTGATCTTGCTGTAACGCTTTCCAGTCACTGAGGCGTGTCACTTTACCTTCGCGATAGGTCATGGTGCCGTAGGTTTGTCCGCTGTAGCGTTCATCCACCACTTCCACGCCTATCGCCAGCGCGCCGTGTACACCAAGGCGTTCGGCGATGGGCACCGCAAGATGATCGCCGCTGGCGGTGATGATCATTACCGTGTCGCCGCGCTGCTGGTGCCACTTAATACGCTCGCGGGCGGCAGGGAACACGCGCGGCATGATGTCGCGATGGATAAAGCGGCGTACCCAGCCTTCAACGGTCATCGTAGCCATGCCGGCGAGTGGCGCCAGCGTGGTGTTCATATACTCTTCAATGGATAACGTACCGGTGTGATATTGCTCCATCAGGATTTTCTCCTGCTGGATGATCTCTTCGGGGGCAAAGCCCTGTGAAACCAACCAGTGCAGCCAAAGGCTGGTGCTGTCTTCACAAATCAGGGTTTCGTCCAAATCGAAAATGGCTAAGTCCATCGCGGCTCTCCTCAGGCTGACTGAGTTCAGGTTAGCGGAAATTTGTGACTGGCTTAACCGTTCTGCGAAAAATCGGAATTACACGCAAATTTTTTCGGGAGTCAGATGGGCAAAAGTGGCGGCGCTGCACGCTTGGTGCCAGGGTTACTCTAATAAACTCTATAAAACTTTACGATTGGACGGTTTTTTTCGCTGGCCTGAACCGTTAGCGTGAGGCAAGACATGTCTTGCCTGCAAGAAAACCGAGATTTAACAAGGACAATCTGGTCACGCTCATGAGAAAAAACACCTTCGCTTCTGTCTGGCGGCCGTTGGCTGCGTCTTCACTTCTTTTACTCTTTATCCCCGCAGCTACCCTGGCTGAACAGGCACCTGCGGCACCGCAAATTGACGCCAAAGCCTGGATTTTAATGGACTACAACAGCGGCAAAGTGTTGGCGGAATCCAATGCCGATCAACGCCTCGATCCCGCCAGTTTGACCAAAATGATGACCAGCTATGTGGTCGGCCAGGCGCTGAAATCGGGCAAGATTCACAACGATGACATGGTTACCATTGGCCAGGATGCGTGGGCAACCGGCAATCCCAAGCTGCGCGGCTCATCGCTGATGTTCCTTAAACCCGGCGATCGCATTCCGGTCTCTGAGCTGAATAAAGGTGTGGTGATTCAATCCGGCAACGATGCCTGTATCGCGCTGGCTGATTATGTCGCGGGCAGCCAGGATTCGTTTATCGGGTTGATGAACAACTACGTCAAAGCCTTTGGCCTGCAAAACACCCACTTTATGACGGTACACGGCCTGGACGCCGAAGGGCAGTACAGCACCGCGCGTGATATGGCGATTATCGGCCAGCGCCTGATTAGCGATGTGCCGGAAGAGTATGCGATCAACAGTGAAAAAGAGTTCACCTTCAATAAGATTAAGCAGATGAACCGCAACCGTCTGCTGTGGAGCACCAATCTCAAGGTGGATGGCATTAAAACCGGTCATACCTCCGGCGCGGGTAACAATCTGGTGGCGTCGGCAACCGAAGGCGATATGCGGCTGATTTCCGTGGTGCTCGGTGCGGCGACCGATGCCACGCGTTTCCGCGAAAGTGAGAAGTTGCTGACGTGGGGCTTCCGCTTCTATGAAACCGTGACGCCGATTAAGGCCGATAAACCGTTTGCGCAGCAGCGCGTTTGGTTTGGCGATCGCAGCCAGGTCAATCTTGGCGTCGCAAAAGACGCCGCGATCACCGTGCCAAAAGGGCAGATGAAAAACCTCAAGGCCAGCTTTACCCTGAATTCACCGCAGCTGGAAGCGCCGCTGGAGAAGAATCAGGTGGTGGGCACTATCGATTTCCAGCTGGATGGCAAAACCATTGAGCAACGTCCGCTGGTGACGATGGAAGCGGTGCCGGAAGGTGGCTTTGTTGGCCGCATTTGGGATTTCATCATGATGAAATTCCACGGCTGGTTCGGGAAGTGGTTTAGTTGAGACAAAAACGGTGCGCTTGATGCGCACCGTTTTTTACAGGCTCGTCATTAATGGCGACCCCATCTCTTACTCACGAATCCACCCTTTCTTAATCGGCATGGCGAACAGCGCGCGATACACCTGATGCGTAAACGCCAGCATGCGTTCGCCATACAGCTGCCACGCCATGTGCGACGCCAGACAACCCAGCAAGCCAACCAGGAATCCGCCCAGCATATCCAGCGGCCAGTGCACGCCAAGATAGACGCGTGACCAGGCGATGGCGCTGCCTATCACCAGCAACACCACACCTGACCAAAGTCGATGCCAGAAGATAAATGCCAGCGCAAAGGTGAAAATGGTGGTGCCGTGATCGCTCGGATAGGAATCATCAGGTCGGTGTGACAGTAACTGATGGCCAAAACCAATAGCGAACGGACGCGGATGCGGCAGCAGCTGCCCGACGCACCACGAAATGCTCAGCGCATACAACAGCGCCATGCCGGTTTTTAGCACCAGCTCGCGTTGAGACTGCACCTGATCGCGCGGTCCCCACAGCCACAGCGCCACAATCAGCAACGGTACGATGGCTATCACATCTTTGGCGATAAAGGTCGCCAGAGTGATCAGCCACTGCGGTGAATCCTCTGTGGCGTTGATCCATAAAAAGAGCGTGTGGTTCAATGCTTCCATCACGATTCCTTGTCCTCGTCTTGTTTACCCGAAAAACAGCAGAGCAAAATTGCCTGCAAAATAAAGCTGATAGCCTAGAAGCGTCCGAACCAGTAATAAATAGTCGCGCTCTTAATCTTATCGCGGGTTGTTGGAGTGTTTAACTTTGATGAAAGTTGCATGAAGATTTAAAAAATCGACGTCAGAGTGGCAGGATGGAATTTTTGTCTGAGAAGAACCTTAAGCGGCAGAATGGCAGCCATAAAAAAACCCGCAAGTCAGTGACCGGCGGGCTCCACAATTTGGGGATTTCAAAGAAAAGCAGTGGCACTTATTCAGACTGCGACCCCAGAAGAAAGTTCTGGACAGCGCAAAAATATTTTTATAAAGGCAAAAGCGGCCAGATTATCACGATCAGGGTACCGGCCAGCGTCAGCAAAACATTCGCGATCGCATACGTTCCTGCATAGCCCAAGGCTGGAATGCTGCTGCGCGCGGTATCGCTGATGATCTCCATCGCTGGCGCACAGGTACGCGCGCCCATGATGGCACCAAACAGCAGCGCGCGGTTCATACGCAGCACGTAAGCGCCGAACAGATAGCAAATCACCACCGGCAGCAAACTCACCAGCAAGCCACTCAGCAGCATCAACGCGCCGGCGCTGCCGAAACCGTGCTGCAAGCCGCTGCCCGCGCTCAGACCTACGCCCGCCATAAACACCATCAGGCCAAACTCTTTCACCATCGTTAGCGCACCCTGCGGGATATAGCCAAACGTAGGATGGTTAGCGCGCATAAAGCCCAGCATGATGCCTGCGAACAACAGTCCAGCGGCGTTACCGATGCCGAAGCTGAAATTGCTGAACTGGAAGGTGATCATCCCGACCATCAAGCCGACGATAAAAAAGGCGCAGAAGGCCAGCAGATCGGTGATTTGGCTGTGAATGGCGATAAAGCCAATGCGATCAGCCAGGCTTTTCACGCGACGCGCTTCGCCGCTTACCTGCAGCACATCGCCTTTGTTTAGCATAATGCTGTCATCGATCGGCATTTCGATTTGGCTGCGAATCACCCGGTTGAGGAAGCAGCCGTGATCGGTCAGTTTGAGATGACTCAGGCGCTTGTTCACCGCGTTGTGATTTTTCACCACAATCTCTTCGGTGACGATGCGCATATCCAGCAGGTCACGGTCGAACACCTCTTTGCCGTTACGGAAGCTGGGATCAAGACGCGCGTGCGCATCGGGATAGCCCACCAGCGAGATATCGTCGCCCAGCTGCAGCATCGCGTCACCGTCCGGGCTAGCGAGAATACCGTTACGGCGCAAACGCTCGATGTAGCAGCCGGTCTGGCGATGAATACCCAGCTCGCGCAGGTTTTTACCGCCGCTCCACTCCACCAGTTCCGGACCCACGCGATACGCGCGGATCACCGGCAGAAACACTTTGCGCTGGCTATCGGCGTCGAGGCCGCGCTCGCGCGCGATTTGCTGCGCGCAGGTCGGCAGATCCTGATGCTGCAGGCGCGGCAGATAGCGGGCGCCAAAAATCAGGCTGACTAAACCTACCAGATAGGTGAGGGCATATCCGAGGCTGAGGTTATCCTGCATCAAAGTGAGCTGATGGCTGTCGCTAATGCTTTGCCGCAACGTATCGCCAGCACCTACCAGCACCGGCGTTGAGGTCATTGAACCGGCCAACATGCCCGCGGTTAAACCAATATCCCAGCCGAATACTTTGCCGAGCGTCAGGGCGATTAACAGCGCGCTGACCACCATGACAATCGCCAGAAAGAAGTAGTTTTTACCGTCGCGGAAAAATATCGAGAAAAAGTTAGGCCCGGCTTCCACGCCAACACAAAAAATAAACAACATAAAGCCAAGACTTAATGCGTCAGTATTAATGGCGAAATGCTGTTGACCTAAAATCAACGAAACCACCAGGACTCCAATGGAATTACCGAGTTGGACCGAACCGAGGCGTAATTTACCTAAGCAGAGTCCGAGGGCTAAAACGACAAATAATAACAGAACGTCATTTCCGCTTAACAATTCTGCGACGTTAATGTTCACGGTTTAACTTCTTCTTAACCTGTAACCAGTTGATGAGAGGGACTTTTTTCGCTATCTTGTGCCGAACGTTAAGGTTCCTGCAACAAAAGCGTTCAAGCCGAAATCTAAAGCGGCGTCATTCTAATCATAATTAACACCCTCAGCTATCGGCAGTTTTCATTCCTTTCGCCTCCAGCTGTTTCTTTTTATTTCCAGTCGTGCGCATCAGGGCAGTAAAAGTTTCATAATTGTTAACGTCAAAGTTGAGGATAATTATGTTGCAGCGCAATAATCGCTGGCCAGCATCCATTCTGGGCGTGATGCTTTATACGCTGGTGTTTATTTATGCACATCATTTCTGGTCCGCTGCCAGTGAACAAGCCGTACGCGGACAGCCAGAATTACTGCTGTTTTTACTGCCGGGATGTTTGATGGCGCTACTGCAGCCGCAAAGTCCGCTTATCAGCACCTTGTGGGTCGCGCTAGGCGGTACGCTGCTGGGTATGATGTGGTTAATGCTGGCGGTGCCAATGACGCACAGCGGCTTGTTGATTGTGGCCTGGAGTTTGAGTGCGCTGTTTTGGGCGGGCTGTGGTGCGCTGCTGGTGCGCTTGCTGCGGATTATGCTGGCGATGCGAGCCGAATAGTACCTGCAAAAACGGGCCCGCAGGCCCGTTCTCTTAGGCTTCGATACCCAGGTTTTCTTTGGTCCAGGCAGCGAATTCGGTGTAACCACCGATGTGCTGATCGTCGAGGAAAATCTGCGGCACGGTTGTCACCGGCTTGCCGGCACGGGCTTCCAGATCGGCTTTAGTAATGCCGGTGGCCTGAATATCCACGTACTGATAGTTAAAATCGTCGCGCTCGCTGGTCAGCTTAGCCGCCAACTCTTTCGCACGTACGCAGTAAGGGCAGCCAGAACGGCCAAAAATCACTGCAATCATTGCTTCTCTCCTTCCGCTGCTGTTTTGTGACTAGAATCACATCACAGCGTGAATAATGCGTCACATCATGCCCGCCCATCCTGCTTAAAGGAAGAAGAATATACCTGTTACTCTAATACTTACCGCCTATACATTGGGTAAAATGCGGCTAACGCTGAAAGAACAATCAAGGAACCATCGCATGCGTAATCTCGCCACATTACCCAAACCCGTGTTGCTACTCGAAGTGCTCGGCGTGCTTGCCGTCATTGGCGCCTTGTTGCTTACCAACGATTGGGTGAGCGCACCTGATTTTATCGCCCAAAAGCCGCTGGCGACGCTGCTGTTTTTTCTTGGCATCGCGCTGATGCTGCCTGCGGCATGGATGATGATGTGGCGCACGGCGAAGGCGATGGCCCCGCAATTGTTCAATCATTCCAACAAAAAGAAGTAACCACCGGAGAGAATTTATGACGCCGACTATCGATTTACTGTGCAGCCACCGTTCCATTCGCGCTTTTACCGAACAGGGCATTGACGAGGCGCAACGCAGCGCCATCATTGCAGCGGCACAAGCGGCTTCGACCTCCAGCTTTTTACAGTGCTCCTCAATTATTCGTATCACCGATCCCGCTAAGCGCGAGCAGCTGGTCCAGCTGACCGGCGGCCAGCCTTGGGTCAGCGCAGCGGCGGAGTTTTGGGTGTTCTGCGCGGATTTCAATCGTCATCAACAGATCTGCCCGGATGCGCAACTGGGGCGTGCTGAACAGCTGCTGCTCGGTTGCGTTGATACCGCGCTGATGGCGCAAAATGCCATGGTGGCGGCGGAATCGCTGGGCCTTGGCGGCGTATTTATTGGCGGGATTCGCAACAGCATAGCTGAAGTGACCGAGCTGCTTGAACTGCCGAAGTTTGTGCTGCCGCTGTTCGGCTTCTGCATCGGCCATCCGGCTGATACACCCGATGTTAAACCCCGCATGCCGCACGCGATGCTGGTACATGAAAACCGCTATCATGCAGTCGATAAAAATCTGTTGGCGCAATACGATGAGCAAATTACCGCCTATTATCAGCAGCGTGATAGCAACCAGCGTTCCGAAACCTGGAGTCAGCTGATTCAGCGTCTGATTATTAAAGAAACGCGTCCCTTCATACTGGATTACCTGCATCAGCAGGGCTGGGCGACGCGCTAAGCACAAGGAACTCTGTAATGAAAATGGCCATTCTCACTCGCGATGGATCGATCTATTCGTGTAAGCGTCTGCGCGACGCCGCGGAGGAGCGTGGCCATCAAGTGCAGATGATCGATCCGCTCTCCTGCTACATGAACATCAATTCCGATTCGCCTGCGGTGCACTATCGCGGCGAGGCGCTGGGGCATTTTGATGCGGTGATCCCGCGCATCGGCACCGCTACCACTTTTTACGGCACCGCGGTGCTGCGTCAGTTCGAAGTGCGCGGCAGCTATCCACTCAATGAATCGGTGGCCATTACCCGCGCGCGCGACAAACTGCGTTCGCTGCAGCTGCTGGCGCGTGAGGGCATTGATATGCCGATCACCGGTTTTGCTTCTTCGCCGGATGATACTGATGATTTGATCGCGATGGTGGGCGGTGCGCCGCTGGTGGTGAAACTGGTGGAGGGCACACAGGGCATCGGTGTGGTGCTGGCGGAAACGCGGCAGGCAGCGGAGAGCGTGATTGACGCTTTTCGTGGCCTCAATGCCCATATTCTGGTGCAGGAGTTCATCAAGGAAGCGCAAGGACGCGATATTCGCTGCCTGGTGATTGGCAATGAAGTGGTGGCAGCGATTGAGCGCGAGGCGAAAGAGGGCGATTTTCGCTCCAATCTGCATCGCGGCGGCAAAGCGCGTGCGGTGGAGATCACTGAACAGGAGCGCGAAATCGCGGTGAAAGCCGCCAGTACGCTGGGGCTGGAAGTGGCCGGTGTGGATATCCTGCGCGCCCAGCGTGGTCCGCTGGTTATGGAAGTGAACGCCTCGCCGGGACTGGAAGGGATTGAGGGCATTACCGGTTTAGATATCGCCACCATGATGATCACGTGGATTGAGCAGCACGCTTGTCCCGGCTATCGTCCTAAAACCGGCGGCTAACCGGCGCTTTTCAGCGGTTTTCGTGGCATCCAGATCGGTTTTTCCGTAAGCTAAGGCGCTTATTTCTTCACCCCACAGGATATTACGATGGATTCACTGGTCGTTCCGGACATTGACGTGCTGCGTCGCTGGCTGGATCAACAAAATATCACCTGGTTCGAATGCGATGCCTGTCAGGCACTGCACCTGCCGCACATGCAGAATTTTGACGGGGTGTTTGATGCAAAAATTGACCTGGTGGATAACGTTATCCTCTTCTCCGCGCTGGCAGAAGTAAAACCTACGGCGCTGATTCCGCTGGTGGGCGATCTCTCGCAGATCAATGCCAGTTCGCTAACGATTAAAGCCTTTGTTGATATTCAGGACGACAATCTGCCGAAGCTGATTGTCTGCCAGTCGATCAGTACCAGCGCCGGATTAACCTTCGGGCAGTTCTCCCACTTTATGAAGCAGAGTGAAGAGGGCGTTTCTATGGTAATCATGGAAGCCTTTGCTAACCACCTGCTGGTGGTTGAAGAAGAAGAGGAGCGACAGCCGAGCTCCAGCAGCCACGCGATGCTGCACTGAGTTCCCCGCCTCGCTAACTGCCGCTTTTTGCGGCAGTTTTCATTTTTGCCCCACCACTTTTTATTCTGCACTTTGCCCTTTATTGCCAGATATTAGTCGTGCTTTATGCCACTAGTGCCAAACCCCATAGCAGAAACATGCATAACTCATCGCAAAAAGGCGTTTTTTAAGCTGAGATCTGGTGAAGGTGGTGCGGGGGGGCTATTCTTGCGGGGCTGCTTGAGACGTGCAACCTCAGCGCAGGTATAGGTTTTTGCTATTAAACTCCCGCTGAATATTGATTCATTGTGTGCCTGTGATTTAACAGAAAACGCAACGTCCGGATCGCCGTGTATGCAGCGTTGTGATGACCCGCTCAGGAGGAAGTAAAACATGTTCAACCAACGTAAAACATGGTTGTCAGGTGTGGTTGCTGGTGCATTGATGGCTGCGGCCGGCGGTGTGCAGGCCGAAGGCAGTACGGTACATGTGTATAACTGGTCCGATTATATCGCGGCGGATACCGTGCCCAACTTCGAAAAGCAGACCGGCGATAAAGTGGTGTATGACGTCTTTGATTCCAACGAAGTGTTGGAAGGCAAACTGATGGCCGGTAGCACCGGTTATGACGTGGTGGTGCCGTCATCGAGCTTCCTCGCGCGTCAGCTGCAATCCGGCGTGTTCCAGGAGCTGGATAAGAGCAAGCTGCCGAACTACAAAAACCTCGATCCCGATCTGATGGCGAAAGTGGCTCAGCACGATCCGGGTAACAAATACGCCATTCCTTATCTGTGGGGCACCACCGGCATCGGCTATAACGTCGATAAAGTGAAAGCCGCACTGGGCAAAGATGTGCCGCTGGATAGCTGGGATCTGGTGCTGAAACCGGAAAATCTGGAAAAACTGAAAGGCTGCGGGGTGTCCTTCCTTGATGCGCCGGAAGAGATTTTCGCCACCGTACTGAACTACCTTGGCAAAGATCCAAACAGCTCTGACGCGAAAGATTACTCTGGCGCAGCCACTGATTTGCTGCTGAAACTGCGCCCGAACATCCGTTACTTCCATTCGTCGCAGTACATTAACGACCTGGCGAACGGCAACATCTGCGTGGCGATTGGCTGGTCGGGCGATATCCTGCAGGCAAAAGATCGTGCGGACAAAGCCAACAACGGCGTGCATCTTGGCTATATCGTGCCGAAGCAGGGCGCACTGGCATTCTTCGACATGTTTGCGATTCCAAAAGACGCGAAAAATGTGGAAGGCGCCTACCAATTCCTTAACTACATGATGGATCCAAAAGTCATCGCTGATGTTTCCAACAACATGAACTATGCCAACGGTAACAAAGCCTCGCTGCCGCTGATCAATGCGGACGTGCGTAACAATCCGGGCATCTTCCCAACGCCGGATGCCATGGCCAAATTGTTTGTGCTCAAGGTCCAGGATCCGAAACTGGATCGTGTGCGTACCCGTGCATGGACTAAAGTAAAAAGTGGTAAGTAATTCGTTCTGAACGATTATTGCCTGAAGACGACAGCAGAGGCGCAGTAATGGCCTCTGTTGTGCCATTTTTAGCGGCTGGCTGTGCCGCGCGATTTTAGCGCCGGAGAAATGTTAGTGAACGACGCGATTCCCCGCCCCCCAAATAAAACGGCTAAGGCGATGACGCCGCTGCTGGAAATTCGCAACCTGACTAAATCTTTTGACGGCCAGCACGCCGTGGATGATGTCAGTCTGACCATTTACAAAGGTGAGATTTTTGCGCTGCTGGGCGCATCCGGCTGTGGTAAATCGACCTTGCTGCGCATGCTGGCGGGATTCGAACCGCCCACCAGCGGCCAGATTGTGCTGGATGGTCAGGATCTCTCCCACGTTCCGCCGTATCAGCGCCCAATCAACATGATGTTCCAGTCCTACGCACTGTTCCCGCACATGACGGTGGAGCAGAACATTGCCTTTGGCCTGAAACAGGACAAACTGCCGAAAGGCGAAATCAGCAGCCGCGTCGAAGAGATGCTGTCGCTGGTGCACATGCAGGAGTTCGCGAAGCGTAAGCCGCATCAGCTCTCTGGCGGTCAGCGTCAGCGTGTGGCGCTGGCGCGTAGCCTGGCGAAGCGTCCCAAACTGCTGCTGCTCGACGAGCCGATGGGCGCGCTGGATAAAAAACTGCGTGACCGCATGCAGCACGAAGTGGTCGATATTCTTGAACGTGTCGGCGCCACCTGCGTAATGGTGACGCACGATCAGGAAGAAGCGATGACCATGGCGGGCCGCATCGCCATCATGAACCGCGGTAAATTTGTGCAGATTGGTGAGCCGGAAGAGATCTACGAGCATCCCACCAGCCGCTACAGCGCCGAGTTCATCGGTTCGGTGAATGTGTTTGAAGGTTTACTGCGCGAACGCGGCGAAGAGGCGCTGATCATTGATGCGCCGGGCTTAGTGCATCCGCTGAAAGTGCAGACTGATGTTTCCGTGGTCGATAACGTGCCGGTCCACGTGGCGCTGCGTCCGGAAAAAGTGATGCTGTGCGAAGAGGTACCTGCCGATGGCTGCAACTTTGCCGTGGGTGAAGTGGTTCACATCGCCTATCTCGGCGACCTGTCGATTTATCACGTGCGTCTGCGCAGCGGCCAGATGATCAGCGCACAGTTGCAAAACGCCCATCGCTACCGCAAAGGCGCGCCAACGTGGGGCGATGAAGTGCGTCTCTGCTGGGACGCCGACAGCTGTGTGGTTCTGACGGTTTAAGGGGGCGATATGAGCCAGATTTCTCAACGCAGCGAGCCCGAAGTGGTGGGCACGCCGCTGCAGCGCTGGGCGACGCGCATCAAGATGCAGCACGGCCGCAAGCTGGTAATTGCCTTGCCGTATCTGTGGCTGATCTTGCTGTTCCTGCTGCCGTTCCTGATCGTGCTGAAGATCAGCTTTGCCGACATTGCGCGCGCCATTCCGCCGTACACCGATTTGGTCACCTGGGCCGATGGTCAGCTCAATCTGGTGCTCAATCTCGGTAACTACTTCACGCTGACCGACGATCCGCTGTATGCCGATGCGTACCTGACGTCGCTGAAAGTGGCGGGCATCTCCACCATTATCTGCCTGATGATCGGTTATCCGCTGGCGTGGGCGGTGGCGCACAGCAAGCCGTCAATGCGCACCATTTTACTGCTGCTGGTGATCCTGCCATCGTGGACCTCGTTCCTGGTGCGCGTTTACGCGTGGATGGGCCTGCTCAACAACAACGGCATTCTCAACCGCTTCCTGATGTGGCTCGGCGTCATCGATCATCCGCTGGTGATCCTCTACACCAACACGGCGGTGTATATCGGTATCGTTTACTGCTATCTGCCGTTTATGGTGCTGCCAATTTATACCGCGCTGACGCGTATTGATTATTCGCTGGTGGAGGCTTCGCTGGATCTCGGTGCACGTCCGCTGAAGACCTTCTTCAGCGTGATTGTGCCGCTGACCAAAGGCGGGATTATTGCCGGCTCAATGCTGGTGTTTATTCCGGCGGTCGGCGAGTACGTGATCCCGGAACTGCTCGGCGGTCCGGACAGCATCATGATTGGGCGTATTTTATGGCAGGAGTTCTTTAACAACCGTGACTGGCCGGTAGCGTCCGCGCTGGCGGTGATCATTCTGCTGATTCTGATATTGCCGATTATCTGGTTCCACAAGCATCAGAACCGTGAAGTGGGAGAGAAAGAATGAGCCAGTTACCGACTATTCGCTCTTCGTGGCGCACTGTAATTCTGCTGCTGTGCTTTATGTTCCTCTATGCGCCGATGCTGCTGCTGGTGGTTTACTCCTTCAACAGTTCGCCGCTGGTCACGGTATGGGAGAGCTTCTCGTTCCACTGGTACAAAGTGCTGTTCCAGGATCAGGCGATGCTGGATGCGGTGGGGCTCAGCCTGACCATCGCCGCGCTCTCAGCCACCATGGCGGTGGTGCTTGGCACCATGGCGGCGGTGGTGATTGTGCGCTTTGGCCGCTTCCGGGGACATAACGGCTTCGCCTTTATGCTGACAGCGCCGCTGGTAATGCCTGATGTGATCACCGGTTTATCCTTGCTGCTGCTGTTCGTGGCGATGGGTAACACCTTTGGCTGGCCGAGCGATCGCGGCATGCTGACCATCTGGCTGGCGCACGTGACCTTCTGTACTGCTTACGTGGCGGTGGTGATCAATTCGCGTCTGCGTGAACTGGACCGCTCGATTGAAGAGGCGGCGATGGATCTCGGCGCAACGCCGGTGAAAGTGTTCTTTGTGATCACCGTACCGATGATCGCGCCGGCGATCGTTACCGGCTGGCTGCTGGCGTTTACCTTGTCGCTGGATGATTTGGTGATTGCCAGCTTCGTGACCGGCCCAGGCGCAACCACCTTGCCGATGGCGATTTTCGCCACCGTGCGTCGTGGCGTCAACCCGGAGATCAACGCCTTAGCCTCACTGATTCTGTTTGTCGTCGGTTTAGTGGGTTTTATCGCCTGGCGCTTTATGGCGCACGAAGAAAAGCAGCGTTTACGCGATATTCAGAAAGCAAAACGTGGCTGAAAGCCGTAACATTTGTCACTATAAGAACGGGCTGATTTTATCGGCCCGTTTTATTATGGTTACGGAGCTACACCATGTCGGAAACCCTGAAACACGGTTCAATGATTAACGCTACACCGGTGCCCGTGATGGTGGCGGGCAGCGCTATCATTATTACGCGTTGCCTCAGCGTGTTGATGCTGGCCAACGAACTGGGTTACGACGAACTCGCCAACTTCGTGCATCGCAGCGCGCAAGCCTGGGATTCCACCCTGATCTTTATCGCCAGCCAGCTGATTTTCCTGTTTGAACTGCGCTGCGCTTTTGTTCTGATGCGCGGCAACAATCGTGGGCGCTGGGGCTATGTGGCGACGCAAATCATTGTGCTGATCTACATGTTGATGGCATCGGTGGGCTGGATCTACCCGGAAATTTTTAGCATTCCCGGTGAGAGTAATGCCCAAATCATTCATCACACGCTGCTGCAAAAGCTCCCGGATGTGTTGGTATTAGGGCTGCTGTTTGTGCCCGCCAGCAGTCGCGCTTTTTTCCGGCGCCGGTGATACAATCGCCCCCCATTTTTTCTCCCGATTCTGAATACAGGCATTTGCATGCATTGCGCGCTTTATGATGCCGGTCGCTGTCGTTCGTGTCAGTGGCTGGAAAAACCCTATCCGCAACAGCTCAACGACAAGCAGTCGCTGCTGGAACAACTACTGGCTGAGAAGCCGGTGGGCGAATGGCTGCCGCCGGTGCAATCCGCGCAGCAAGGGTTTCGCAATAAGGCCAAAATGGTAGTCAGCGGGAGCGTGGAGCGGCCGATTTTGGGCATGGTGGCGCGCGACGGTGAACCGGTCGATCTCTGCGCTTGCCCGCTCTATCCCGACAGCTTCAGTGCAGTGTTCGCGCTACTCAAACCCTTCATCGCCCGCGCCGGTTTAACGCCTTACAACGTGGCGCGCAAACGCGGTGAGCTGAAGTTTCTGCTGCTGACGGAGAGTACGCAGGGCGGCATGATGCTGCGTTTTGTGCTGCGTTCCACCAGCAAGCTGCAGCAGCTGCGCGATGCCTTGCCGTGGCTGCAACAGCAGCTGCCGCAGCTGAAGGTGATCTCCGCCAACATCCAGCCGGTGCATATGGCGATTCTTGAAGGCGACGAAGAGATTGCGCTGACGCCGGATCAGGCGCTGGCGGAGCGCTTTAATCAGGTGCCGCTCTATATCCGCCCGCAAAGCTTCTTCCAGACCAACCCACAGGTTGCGGCCGATCTCTACGCCACCGCGCGCGATTGGGTCGCGCAGTTGCCGGTTAGCAGCATGTGGGATCTGTTTTGTGGCGTTGGGGGATTTGGCCTGCACTGCGCAACGCCCGAGATGCAGCTGACCGGCATCGAAATCAATGCTGAAGCCATCGCCTGTGCGCAGCAGTCAGCACAGCAGCTGGGGTTAGACAAAGTGAGTTTTGCCGCGCTGGATTCCACGCAGTTCGCCACTTCGCGTGAAGCGGTGCCGCAGCTGGTGCTGGTGAATCCGCCGCGTCGCGGTATTGGCGCAGAGTTGTGTGCTTATCTCAGTGAGATGGCGCCGGATTACATTCTCTATTCCAGCTGCAATCCCAGCAGCATGGCGCAGGATATCGCGCGTCTGGCTGATTATGACGTGAGCCGCGTGCAGCTGTTCGACATGTTCCCGCATACCGCGCATTTTGAAGTGCTGTGTTTGCTGAGCAAGAAGGGTGGGACGGCGTAACGTTCACCTGCACGGAGGACGTGCAGAACCTGGCAGGCAGCACGCTCCGCCATCCCATAATGCTTATTCCGGGAACCACTTCTGATTGATTTGCTGCCAGGTCCCGTTGGCCTTCAATGCCACTAACGCGCTGTTCAGCTCGTTCAGCAGCGGCGCATTGCCTTTGCGTACCGCGATACCTAAACCGGTGCCGAAGAAGTCGGTATCGGTGATGTGCTCGCCTACCGCGCTCAGATCGTCATTGGCCTTGAGCCACTGATTCACCACCGCCGTGTCACCAAACACGCCGTTCAGGCGACCGTTTTTCAGGTCGAGAATCGCGTTCTGGTAGCTGTCATACGCCACCGCAATCACCTCCGGATGTTTCTCCAGCAGGTATTTCTGATGTGTGGTGCCGTTCTCAACGCCAACACGTTTGCCTTTCAGCTGGCTGAAGTCGGTGAACTGGCCTTTATGCGCAATCACAATCGCCGAGTTAGCGTAATAAGGTTGGGTGAAATCGACCTGCTTGCTGCGATCGGCGGTGATATCCATGCCGGAAATCACTGCGTCATAGCGACGGAATTTCAGCGACGGAATCAGGCTATCGAAGGCGTTGTTGGTAAAGGTGCAATCCGCTTTCATCTGCTGACACAGTGCTTTTGCCAGATCGATATCGAAGCCCACGATTTGGTTGTCGTGATCAAGGGATTCGAACGGGGGATAAGTGGCGGAAGAGGCGAAGCGGATTTTTTCCGCCGCATAAGCATTCATTGCCAGAGTTGCCAGCGCAGCAGCAACGATCCATTTTTTCATTATGTAACTCCTGTAAACCATGCCAGAGACGGAACGGGTTACACGATGCCAGTTAATGAATTTATATGCAATATTTTTGCTTATTAATTTAAATGAACAGCGGGCGCTTTTCGGGCGCCCGCTGGGGTGACATCAGTTACGGCGCTCAAATGCCAGCGCCCGCTTCTCAACCAAACGCATCATCAGCGTCAGCAAGCCATTAACCACCAGATAGATCAGGCCAGCGGCGGCGTACACCGAGATATCGTAAGTGCGGCCATACAGCAGCTGTCCGTGCCCCATCACTTCCATCAACGTAATGGTGTAAGCCAGCGAGGTACTTTTGAAGACAAGCACCACTTCGTTGGAGTAGGACGACAGGGCGCGCTTGAAGGCGTACGGCAGCAGAATGCGCAGCGTATCTTTGCGGTTCATGCCGAGCGCCGCGCAGGATTGCCATTGACCGGACGGAATGGCGCGCACCGCACCGTAAAACAGCTGCGTGGTATAAGCCGCACTGTTGAGCGACAGCGCCAGCAGCGCACACAGCCACGGCTGCGACAGCAGATGCCACAACCAAGGAATGTTCTGGATGCTGGGGAACTGGCCGGGACCGTAATAGATCAGGAAGATCTGCACCAGCAGCGGCGTGCCGGTGAACAGCGTGATATAGCCTTTCACTAGCCAATTGAGCACCGGCACTTTGAGCGCCAGCACGATGGTGCAAAGTACAGAGAGCACCAATGCCGCAATCAGCGATGCCACGGTCAGCGTCAGGCTGGTGTGAAGCCCTTTCAGCAGCTCGGGTAAGTAATCCAGCATGCTTAAGCCCCTCGCTCGAAACGCGTGGTGCGCAATTCAATGCGGCGCAGCACGAACTGACTGAACAGCGTGATAATCAGATAGATCGCCGCCGCCACCAGATACCAGGTAAACGGCTCTTGCGTGCGCGTAGCGATACTTTTGGTTTGCAGCATCAGGTCATTCACGCTGATCAACGATACCAGCGCAGTATCCTTCAGCAGCACCAGCCATTGGTTACCCAAACCGGGCAGCGCGTGACGCCACATCTGCGGCATGATCAGGCGTAGGAAAATCGCCGACTTCTTCATGCCCAGCGCCTGGCCCGATTCCCATTGACCCACCGGCACCGCTTTCAGCGCGCCGCGCAGGGTTTGTGACGCATAGGCGGAATAGAGCATCGCCAGCGCAATCACACCACACAGGAAGGGACTGACGTCGAAGTTTTCAATCTGCACCTGCACCAGAATAGATAACAGGCCGAGATTGATGTGGAAGCCATCGGAGAGCGTCAGCAGCAGCTGTGAGGCGCCGAAATAGATAAACAGCACCACCAGAATTTCCGGCAGGCCGCGAATCAGCGTGACCAGCGCGGTACCGAGCCACGCCAGCGGTCTCCAGCGCAGCGATTCCCAGCCAGCAAAAATCATCGCCAGCACAAGGCCGGCGATCAGTGCACAAACGGCAAGGCCGACGGTCATACCGGCGGCGCTTGCGAGTGGAATCATTTCATTCATCAGAAATTACTGCTGGAACCATTTGCTGTAGATGGTTTTGTAGGTGCCGTCAGCTTTGATCTTCTCCAGCGCCGCATTGAACTTGCCCTGCAGCTCGCTGTTGCCCTGACGCACAGCAATACCCAAACCGGTACCGAAGTAATCTTTGTCCGTCACTTTCTCACCCAGCGGTGCGAGGTTGGCGTTCTGCTTCAGCCACTCGTTCACTACCGCGGTGTCACCGAATACCGCATCGATACGACCATTTTTCAGATCCAGCACCGCGTTCTGGTAGCTGTCGTAAGGCACAACGGTGATGTCGCTGTGTTTGTCAGAGAGGTATTTCTGGTGTGTGGTGCCGTTCTGCACGCCTACACGTTTGCCTTTCAGCGCGGCCACGTCAGCCATTTTGCCTTTCTGCGCGATGAAGATGGCAGAGTTGTCGTAGTACGGCTTGGAGAACAGCACTTGCTTCTCACGATCTGGCGTGATGTCCATGCCTGCCATAACCGCGTCAAAACGACGGAACTTCAGACTGGGGATCAGGCTATCGAACGCCTGATTAGTGAAGGTGCAGGTCGCATCCATCTCTTTACACAGCGCGTTAGCCAGATCGACATCAAAGCCCTGAATTTTGTTATCAGAGTCGACGAATTCAAACGGAGGATAAGAAGCCTCGGTAGCAAAACGCAATGTCTGTGCCGCTGAAGCGCTCAGGCTCAGGCCAGCAAGGAGGGCAGCAATTACAACTTTTTTCATTAGAAGCATCCTGACTTAATGCGAAAGATAATTAGCAAACGCGTCGGTTTGCGGCTGTGTAAAGTGGCTGGCATCGCCTTGCTCAACAATGTGACCGTTTTCCATATACACCACGCGGCTGGCGGTTTTACGCGCCACTTCCACTTCATGCGTCACGATCACTTGTGTGATGTTGGTCTGTGCCAGCTCACGAATAATGCTGACGATCTGGGCGGTGATTTCGGGATCGAGCGCGGCGGTCGGTTCATCAAACAGCAGCACCTGCGGCTCCATCATCAGCGCACGGGCAATCGCTACGCGCTGCTGCTGGCCGCCGGAAAGATGCAGCGGGAAGCGATCGGCGTAAGGCGTCAGGCGCAGACGGTCCAGCAGCTTTTCAGCACGCGCACGCGCGGCGTCCTTGCTGAGGCCGAGCACGCGGCACGGCGCTTCAATCAGGTTTTGCAGCACGCTCAGGTGCGGCCACAGATTGTATTGCTGGAATACCATGCCCACGTTCTGCCGCAGCTCGCGAATCGCGCTGTCGGAAGGGGCTTTGGTGAAATCAAACTGGTTGCCGGCAATCTGCAGGCTGCCGGAGCGCGGTTGCTCCAGCAAGTTGAGGACGCGCAGGAGCGAACTTTTACCCGCGCCACTCGGGCCGAGCAACACCAGCGTTTCACCCTGCGGACAAGCCAGGTTGATATCGAACAGGGCCTGATGGGTACCGTAAAAACAGTTTATGGCGTTTAGTTGAATACTCATGCGCAAAAAATGAATAGTAATTAGTGTCGCGGATTTTAACGTCACCAGAATAGTTATGCAATTGTGGTGGGTTAATATTTATTAAAGAGCAGTGAAACCTCCAAAGCGTAGCACAAAATCGCGCAACTCAAGGTGGATGAGGGCTGGCGAGCCCTATTTTGTTCACAAAATATCAACAAAAAGCGCCGCAAGGATGCGGCGCGCTAAACAATGGTATTAACGGCGGTAAAAGTGAACGGTTACTTTTTCGCTTCCAGCAGCTGCGTCAGCGAACCGCCGCCAGCGTGGGGCACCTGGCCGACATAACGCACATCATCAACCACCCAGCAGGTGCCTTCGTGGATCATCAGCACTTCATCTTGCCAGGCTTTGCTGTCGCGGCTCAGCTCAACCCGCAGCGGAATATTGCGCGCGTCGCGGTTAGGAATGGTGGATGCGCTGGCCACGTCCGCTGAAGTTGGGCCTTGCGCCAGGCTGGAAAAGAGATCGCCGCTGGTCCACGCCGCCGGTTTCGGGTTCTGGCTGCTGGCTCTCAGCAGCTTCTGATACAGATGATCGCTGAGGTAAGGACGGTATTTCGCTAGCGTGTTGCTGTCTGGCAAACCTTTCGTCGGCTGGCTGACGCGTAAATCATAGAACTGTTGCGCCACGCTGTCCGGACCACCCTCTACACAGGCAGCGGTGCGCGGGCCATTATCCTTAATCACTGGCTCAACGGTGGTACAAGCACTTAGCAGCAACGCCGCGGGAATAAGCAGCGCAAAGGCATTGTTTCTCATCTCGATTTCCTTATTGTTCACTGGCAAAGCGCCATTTTTAGCATAGAGTATAGCCTTGCTTTTACGCCTTACGAGTTATAACCCGCTGATTCAGAAAAGGAGAACACCATGAAATTTTCTACAACGCCCACGCTGGAAGGACACAGCATCAGTGAATATTGCGGCGTGGTCGCCGGTGAAGCGATTCTCGGCGCCAATATTTTCCGCGATTTCTTCGCCGGTATCCGCGATATCGTCGGTGGCCGCTCTGGCGCCTACGAAAAAGAGTTACGCAAAGCGCGCCAGATCGCCTTTAAAGAGCTGGAAGAGCAGGCGAAAGCGCTCGGCGCCAACGCGGTGGTGGGCATCGATATCGACTACGAAACTGTCGGCAAAGAGGGCAGCATGTTGATGGTGAGCGTCACCGGCACCGCCGTGATTATTCGCTAATGCGCGTGGTTGTCCTGCTGGCGATGGCGCTGTTACTTAGCGCTTGTCAGTCATCAATTGAAGCGCGCCACGGTTACTGGGTGGATACCGCACATCCGGCGCAGGGCGCGCGACCGCGCATTAAGGTGGTGGTGATTCACTACACCGCCGAGGATTTTTCCAGTTCGCTGGCGACACTGACCGATCGGGAAGTTAGCGCGCACTACCTGATTCCGCAGCATCCGCCGCAGAAAAACGGCAAGGGCGTGGTGTGGCAATTGGTGCCGGAAAGCCAGCTCGCGTGGCACGCGGGCCCGAGTTTCTGGCGCGGCGCAACGCGCATCAATGACACTTCGATTGGTATTGAAATCGTTAACAGCGGCTATCGTCGAACCTTAACGGGTTTGCAGTGGCAGCCCTTTACGCCGCAGCAGATCAGCGCGCTGATGGCGCTGGTCGAAGATATCACTCAGCGCTACGGCATCGCGCCGGAAAATGTGGTCGGACACAGCGATATCGCACCGCAGCGTAAGCAGGATCCCGGTCCGCTGTTTCCCTGGCAGCAGCTGGCAGAGCACGGTTTAGGCGCGTGGCCCGAGCAGGCAACGGTGCAGCGCTATCTTAACGGACGCGCGGCGGATGAAGGCGTGGATCAGGCAGAACTGCTGGATGCGCTGCAGCGCTATGGCTACGACGTGGCGGCGGCAACCACGCCGCAGATGCAGCGCAAGCTGATTGCGGCGTTTCAAATGCATTTCCGCCCGCGTGATTATCGCGGCATCGCCGATGCGGAAACCCTGGCGATTGCCCGCGCGTTATCAGCGAAATACGGTGCGGCGCAGTGATGCTTGTTATTAATAAAGCATCATGTACTTGACCTCTTTTGAACAACACGCACTGAAGTTTCGACGCAGGCCGGGGGCGCTTTTGGGCAGGCTATCCGCAACGCTGAACGAAGCGAGGAAGCCAGGAGAGCCCGCAGGACGCGGGCGAAAGGCGAAGCCGGGACAGGGAAGTCCCGTCTTTGCCGGTCCGTAAGGCAGACGAGCGCAGTGAAGGTACCGCGCAAGCGGCGCGAGGACTGCCGGACCAAAAGTGACTTCGGCCAGCGCACTCATCGTTGGCTTGACGGACTAGCAGTGGTCACCATAAATGGCGACCCTACAAAGTATGAATGCGCACCAGGATTTACTGCTGCAGGAATGCCTGCCAGTGCGCCACCAGCCGTTGCAGATCCTGACGGCTGACATCCAGATGCGTGACAATACGCGTTACGGGCCCAACGCTAATTAGCACATCGCCCGACTGCATCCAGCTTTTCAGCGCGTCAACTTTCTCTGTTGGCACCTTCACAAATAGCATGTTGGTGTGCTGATTAAGCACTTCAACACCGATGGCGCTGAGCTGCTCGCCTAACCATGCCGCATTATCGTGGTCGTCTTTGAGACGCGCGACATTGTGCTTCAACGCATACAGTCCTGCCGCGGCCAGAATGCCCGACTGACGCATGCCGCCGCCGGTCATTTTGCGCCAGCGACGCGCTTGCTCAATGTAGGCTTCATCGCCACACAGCAGTGAACCAATCGGCGTACCGAGGCCTTTTGACAGGCAGATGGTTAAGGTGTCGCAGTAACGCGCAATCGCTTCCAGCTCCACATTCTGTGCCACCACGGCGTTAAAAATACGTGCGCCATCAATGTGCAGCGCCAGCTTATGCTCGCGGGTGAATATCCACGCTTGCTCCAGATAGCTCAGCGGCAGCACTTTACCGTGATGGGTGTTTTCCAGGCTCAACAGACGGGTGCGGGCGAAGTGGAAATCGTCGGGTTTGATGGCGGCGGCCACCTCCGCCAGCGGCAGGGAACCATCTTCCGCATGCAGAATTGGCTGTGGCTGAATGCTGCCAAGCACCGCTGCGCCGCCGGCTTCATATTTGTAGTTGTGCGCCTGCTGACCCACGATATATTCATCGCCGCGCTGGCAGTGACAGAGCAGCGCAACCAGATTAGCTTGCGTGCCGGTGGGGAAGAACAGGGCGGCGGCTTTGCCGCTTAAGCGTGCGGCTTCGACTTCCAGTGCGTATACGGTGGGGTCATCGCGGTAGACATCATCGCCGGTTTCGGCTGCCATCATGGCATCGAGCATGGCAGCACTCGGGCGGGTTACGGTATCACTGCGTAGATCGATCACGTCGCTCTCCTGAAATAAAAAAGCGGGCGAAGCGCCCGCGTTATCATCATGTCTGGCCTGAATTGTTTTACCTCAGCCAATTGGTTTTCGCCAGCTCTACGATCTCATCACCGCGTCCATTCAGAATGGCGCGCATCATGTAGAGGCTGAAACCTTTGGCCTGCTCGGCTTTGATCTGCGGCGGCATCGACAACTCTTCTTTGGCAGTAATCACGTCAAGCAACACCGGGCCATCATGCGCAAAGGCTTCCTGCAGCGCGCCGTTAAGATCGGAGGCTTTCTCAACGCGAATGCCTTTGATGCCACAGGCGGCGGCGATGGCGGCGAAATCCGGGTTTTCGAGGTCGGTGCCGTCGGTCAGATAGCCACCGGCTTTCATCTCCATCGCCACAAAGCCCAGCACGCTGTTATTGAAGATCACCAGTTTCACCGGCAGCTTGAGCTGCGCCACCGAAATGAAATCGCCCATCAACATGCTAAAACCGCCGTCGCCACACAGCGCCACCACCTGACGCTGCTTGTCCAGCGACTGCGCGCCCAACGCCTGCGGCATGGCGTTGGCCATCGAACCGTGATTGAACGAGCCGATCAAACGACGTTTGCCGTTCATCTTCAGATAGCGCGCTGCCCACACGGTTGGCGTGCCGACGTCGCAGGTAAAGATGGCGTCGTTATCGGCGTATTCACTGATTTGCTGGGCCAGATATTGCGGGTGAATCGCCAGCTTATCGTTGGCGGTGGCCAGTTCGTCCAGCCCTTTGCGCGCATCGACATAATGCTCCAGCGCTTTATCCAAATGCTGACGATCGGTTTTGCTGGTGAGCTGCGGCTGCAGCGCATGCAAGGTGGTTTTGATGTCACCCACCAGCGCCATATCCACATGGCTGTGTGAGCCAAGGCTGCCCGGATTGATGTCGATCTGAATGATTTTGGCATCGGCCGGATAGAAGGCGCGATAGGGGAATTGCGTCCCCAGCAGCACTAAGGTATCGGCATTCATCATGGCGTGGAAACCAGAGGAGAAGCCAATCAATCCGGTCATGCCGACATCGTAAGGGTTATCATATTCGATGTGCTCTTTACCGCGCATCGCGTGCACAATCGGCGCTTTCAGCGTTTCTGCCAGCTTCACCACTTCGTCATGCGCGCCAGCGCAACCGCTGCCGCACAGCAGGGTGATATTTTTCGCTGCATTCAGCGTTTCAGCTAATGCGGCCACTTCGCGGGCGGTTGGCACGACGTGCGGCAACTGCGGCGGATACCATTCGCTGCGTGCGCTTTCCGGGGCCGGCTGCAATGCCACGTCGCCGGGGATCACAATCACTGATACGCCACGATTGAGAATCGCTTTACGCATCGCAATGCCTAGCACCTGCGGCAGCTGCTCCGGATTGGAAACCAGCTCGCAATAGTGGCTGCATTCGCGAAATAATTCTTGTGGGTGGGTTTCCTGAAAATAGCCGCTGCCAATTTCGCTGGAAGGAATGTGGGCGGCGATGGCCAAAACCGGAACGTGATTGCGGTGGCAATCAAACAAGCCGTTGATGAGATGCAGGTTGCCCGGTCCACAGGAACCGGCGCATACCGCCAATTCGCCGCTGATTTGTGCTTCAGCGCCGGCCGCGAAGGCTGCCACTTCTTCATGGCGCGTCGGCATCCATTCGATGGTGCCCATGCGATTCAGGCTGTCGCTCAGCCCGTTGAGAGAGTCACCGGTGACGCCCCAAATACGTTTCACGCCGGCGTTTTCCAAAGTTTTTGCCAGCATTGCCGCCACAGTTTGCTTCATCGTTATGCTCCTTTCTGGTGTTGAGCCATCCATGCCGATGGCGAAAACGTGTCAGTCAGAAAGCGTAGACGATGAAGCTGGCGTGCAGGCGTGAAAAAATGCGTTATGCCGAGAACAGGGCGATAAGGATTGGCGCCAGCAAACTCATAATAAAACCGTGCACAATCGCAGCGGGCACGATCTCCATGCCGCCGGTGCGTTGCAGGATTGGCAGCGTGAAATCCATCGAGGTTGCGCCGCTCAAGCCCAGCGTCATGCTGCGTTGACGGGTGATCAGCAGCGGGATCAGCATAATGGTGATCAGCTCACGCAGCAGGTCGTTGAAGAAGGCGGCGCTGCCTATCACCGGGCCGAACGATTCGCTCATCAGAATGCCGGAGAGCGAATACCAGCCGAAACCGCTGGCTAACGCCAGGCCGGTTTTGATCGGCAGATCCAGCAGCAGCGCGGCCATTACGCCGCCCACCAGCGCACTGCACAGCGATACCAGCGCCACCAGCATGCCGCGACGGTTGATGGTGATTTGACGCAGCGTCATGCCGCTGCTGCGCAGCTGAATACCGACCAGCAATAGCATCAGCATCAAGGCGTATTCACTGATGGTCGAGGCGTGACGCAGCGGCGCCCATTGACTCAAACCGAGCAGAAAGCCCGCCAGCACAGAACCGCACAGCCTGAGCGACTCCAGCGCCATATGCAGACGCGACGGCAGCGCTTGTGGCTTGTGCTGATGACGCCACGGCCAGCGTCGCTCCAGCAGCCACAGCGCCAGCAGCGAGCAGGCAAGAATGCTCAGCATGCTCACCAGCGCGATGTGGAAAATGGCCAGCAAATTGCTGCTCAGGTTATCGAGGAATGCCAGGCTGGTGCCCATAAAGAACAGAATGATGTAGACCAGCGCGCTCAGCGTGCGGGCAACCGCCTGTAAAAGCGTGGTGTGGCGCAGCGGCAGCAGATAGCCGAAAACCAGCGGCAAAAGGATGATAATCAATCCGTACATGTGAGGTTTCTATCCATGATTTGCGGGCTGCCACGCTAGCGAAAAACGGTTGAAGTGTAAACCTTTTCCCCCGGCGCTGACTTGACCAACGCAGCGTGGCGGACCATGCTCAGGCAAAGCAGCAGATGGAATGTATGATGATTCTGGAACATATCGATATTCACGGTTTTCGCGGCATTAATCGGCTGTCATTGCCGTTGACCAACACCAATGTGTTGATTGGGGAAAATGCCTGGGGTAAATCGAGCCTGCTCGATGCATTGACGCTGTTGCTGGCGCCCGCCGCCGAGCCTTATCAGTTTAGCGAACACGACTTTCACTTCCCGCCCGGCGACATTGATGCCCGCATGCGCCAGTTGCAGCTGGTATTTCGTTTTCGTGCCCAGAGCGATGATGAGAGTGCGTTGTTTCAGCCCTTCTGGCAGCACGATGAGCATGGCCGCTATATCCGTTTCAGCACGCGTGCTAAACGTCAGGATCAGGGTGTAAAAACCAGCTGGCGTTTCATCGATCAGCATAACGATGTGTTGCCAGCGGCAGGCACTGACGCAGCGTTGGCATACCTGCGCGCTTATTATCCGGTATTGCGTTTACGCGATGCGCGTTTTGGCCGTCGTAACCGCCATGCTGACAACGATGCGGAGCGGCGCAAGACGACGCTGACGGCATTGGCGCAGGAAGTGGAAAAGCTGACGCGCGATTTGGTAGTGCGCCCGCAAACGCTGAGTGACGATCTGCTGCGTCAGGGATTGCATACTATGCAGCAGCTGCTGGAACACTATTTTCTGGTGCAGCAGTCAGGCAGCAGCGCGCCGCGCGTGGCACCGGAAGTTCGCGATGGCAGCGAAGGCTGGCGATCGCTGGATAAACTTAATCACCTGATTGCTGGCACCGAATCACGCAGTCGTCAGGTGATTCTGCTGCGCATGTTCTCGCTGTTGATTCAGGCGCACGGCAACGAACCGTTGCCGGCGGGGGCGCATCCGCTGCTGCTTGTGGAAGATCCGGAGACGCGGCTGCATCCGATTATGCTGTCGGTGGCGTGGAATTTACTGGAACTGATGCCGCTGCAAAAAATCGCCACCAGCAACTCGGGCGAATTGTTATCGCAAGTGCCGCTGGAAAATATGTGTCGGCTGGTGCGTGAACCCGCGCGCGTGGCGGCATGGCGTATTGGGCCCGAAGGTTTAAGTGCTGAAGAGAGTCGCCGTATCGGTTTCCACATCCGCGTGAATCGTCCTTCGGCGCTGTTTGCCCGCTGCTGGCTGCTGGTGGAAGGCGAGACCGAAGTGTGGATTATCAATGAACTGGCGCGCCAGCGTGGCTATCACTTCGCGGCGGAAGGGGTGAAAGTGATTGAGTTTGCGCAATCGGGTTTGAAACCGCTGCTGAAGTTTGCCCAACGCATGGGCATCGCCTGGCATGTGCTGACCGACGGCGACCAGGCGGGCAGCAAATATGCGGCTACTGCTCGCAGCCAGCTGCCGTCGGCGGCACGGGAAAGCGATCATCTCACGCAGTTTCCGGCACCGGATATCGAACATTTTCTCTATAAGCAGGGTTTCAGCGATGTTTATCACCAGACGGCGCACCTGCCGTTAAACGCGCCGATGAATACGCGGCGTATTATTAGTAAAGCCATTCAGCACAGCTCGAAACCTGAGCTGGCGATTGCCGTCGCGATGGCTGCGGCTGAACGCGGGCCACAGGCGATTCCGCCGTTACTGGATCAGCTGTTTGCGCGCGTGATGTGGTTGGCTCGCGGCCGGGCGGATTGAGGAAAGGGTGAGATGCGCCAAATAAAAATGCCAGCGTCTGCGGCTGGCATTTTTTTTCGGGAGTGGTCAGAATACGTGAAACAGCATGCGCGTTAAGCGACCGCAGCTTGCGTGGCTTCACAGGGCACGATCAGGCTGGCATGATTGCCTTTTGGTCCTTCATGGACATCAAACTGAACCTGCTGGCCAGCTTTCAGCGTTCTGTATCCCTCCATCTGAATCGTGGAGTAGTGTGCGAAGATATCGTCGCCGCCGCTAATCGGACAGATAAACCCGAAGCCTTTGGCGTTATTGAACCATTTTACTGTACCCGTCTCCATGCTTTTACTTCCCTCGCAAGACATTTTGATAAGTAGGTGAGGTCATCGAAGCTGTGAGTCGAGTTTGTTTAAAACTCAATCAGCTTGTGTTAGTAGAATGTAGAGAAACGGACCTTACCGTCAAGCAAACGGCCCTGGCGGACGGGGATAAATTCATCAAAATTTGAGGCAGTTAACGCTATTGCAAATTTTGTGATACAGGTCGCGCATGTGCTTTTAGGGCCAGTTTTTATCAACTGAAAACCGGCTTGACAGGCATGTTAAACTTTAGGAATGGGCGCAGAGATGTGCACAACCGTAACGCAGAATTTCGACGGAACATTATGGCAAACACAAACGACTGGCTTAATTTTGAACATCTAGCCGAAGATAAAGTACGCGAAGGGTTAAAGCCGCCTTCAATGTATAAAGTCATTCTGAATAATGACGATTATACACCTATGGAATTTGTTATTGACGTTCTGCAAAAGTTCTTTTCTTATGATATTGAACGTGCAACGCAGCTGATGTTGAAAGTTCACTACCATGGAAAAGCAATCTGTGGTGTATTCACTGCAGAAGTGGCGGAGACCAAAGTAGCCCAGGTGAACAATTACGCACGAGATAATGAACATCCGTTGCTGTGTACGCTAGAAAAAGCCTGAAGCCATCTCCATATAGGAGATAGGTTGTCAGAGCGATAATTGGGGGAGGTGCCAAATGCTCAATCAAGAACTGGAACTCAGTTTAAACATGGCTTTCGCCAGAGCGCGCGAGCACCGTCATGAGTTTATGACCGTCGAGCATCTGTTGCTGGCATTGCTCAGTAACCCGTCGGCCAGAGAGGCACTGGAAGCCTGTTCGGTGGATATCGTGGCTCTGCGTCAGGAACTCGAAGCCTTCATCGAACAAACCACGCCGGTGCTGCCTGCCAGTGAAGAGGAGCGCGATACCCAACCTACGCTCAGCTTCCAGCGTGTGCTGCAGCGCGCGGTATTCCACGTCCAGTCTTCCGGTCGCAGTGAAGTCGCAGGCGCGAACGTGCTGGTCGCGATTTTCAGCGAGCAGGAGTCGCAAGCGGCTTATCTGCTGCGCAAACACGAAGTGAGCCGTCTCGATGTGGTGAACTTCATCTCCCATGGTACGCGTAAAGACGAACCCGGCCAGCCGCAGAACAATGCGGAGAATCCGGTTAACGAAGAGCAAGCAGGCGGGGAGGATCGTATGGAAAACTTCACCACCAATCTTAATCAGCTTGCTCGTGTCGGCGGAATCGATCCGCTGATCGGCCGCGATAAAGAGCTGGAACGTACTGTTCAGGTGTTATGCCGTCGTCGTAAGAATAACCCGCTGCTGGTGGGGGAATCGGGCGTGGGTAAAACCGCGATTGCCGAAGGGCTTGCCTGGCGAATTGTGCAGGGCGACGTACCGGAAGTGATGAAAGAGTGCACCATCTATTCACTCGACATCGGTTCGCTGCTGGCGGGTACCAAATACCGTGGTGATTTTGAAAAACGCTTCAAAGCGCTGCTGAAACAGCTGGAGCAGGACAGTAACAGCATCCTGTTTATTGATGAAATTCATACCATTATCGGTGCCGGTGCGGCATCGGGTGGCCAGGTGGATGCGGCGAACCTGATCAAACCGTTGCTCTCCAGCGGCAAAATTCGCGTGATGGGTTCAACGACCTATCAGGAATTCAGCAACATTTTTGAGAAAGATCGTGCGTTGGCGCGTCGTTTCCAGAAGATCGATATCACCGAGCCTTCTGTGGAAGAGACCGTGCAAATTCTTAACGGCTTGAAACCGAAGTACGAAGCGCACCATGACGTGCGTTATACCGCCAAAGCGGTGCGTGCGGCGGTGGAGCTGGCGGTGAAGTACATCAACGATCGTCATCTGCCGGATAAAGCGATTGACGTGATTGACGAAGCCGGTGCGCGTGCGCGTCTGGTGCCCGTCAGTAAGCGTAAGAAAACTGTCAACGTTTCGGATATTGAAACGGTGGTGGCACGTATTGCGCGTATTCCTGAGCAGAGCGTGTCACAAACCGATCGTGATACGCTGAAAAATCTCGGCGATCGTCTGAAGATGCTGGTGTTTGGTCAGGATAATGCGATTGAAGCACTGACTGAAGCGATCAAAATGAGCCGTGCAGGTTTGGGCCAGGATCGTAAACCGGTCGGTTCCTTCCTGTTTGCGGGCCCAACCGGTGTCGGTAAAACAGAGGTTACCGTCCAGTTGGCAAAAGCGCTGGGTATCGAGCTGCTGCGTTTTGATATGTCCGAATATATGGAGCGTCACACCGTTAGCCGTTTGATTGGTGCGCCTCCGGGCTACGTTGGCTTCGATCAGGGCGGTTTGCTGACTGATGCGGTAATTAAACATCCGCACGCTGTGGTGCTGCTGGATGAGATCGAGAAAGCGCACCCGGATGTCTTCAACCTGCTGCTGCAGGTAATGGACAACGGTATGCTGACCGATAACAACGGCCGTAAAGCAGATTTCCGCAATGTGGTGCTGGTGATGACCACCAACGCCGGTGTGCGTGAGACTGAACGTAAGTCGATTGGCCTGATTCATCAGGACAACAGCACAGACGCAATGGAAGAGATCAAAAAGATCTTCACCCCAGAGTTCCGTAACCGTCTCGATAACATTATCTGGTTCCGTCACCTGTCTCAGGAAGTGATTCATCAGGTAGTGGATAAGTTTATCGTCGAGTTGCAGGCTCAGCTGGATGCGAAGGGCGTATCGCTGGAAGTTAGCGATGATGCGCGCGATTGGCTGGCTGATAAAGGCTACGATAAAGCGATGGGTGCGCGTCCGATGGCACGTGCCGTACAGGAAAATCTGAAGAAACCGTTGGCGAATGAACTGCTGTTTGGTTCGCTGGTTGATGGTGGATCGGTATCAGTAGCGCTGGATAAAGATAAAAACCAGCTGACTTACCACTTCCTGAGTGCGGAAAAACGTAAAACCGAAGGTACAGTACACTAAGCGTTTTGCAGATATGAAAAAGGCCGGATGCGAATCCGGCCTTTTTTTTGCGCTGAGTTTGTGCCATCAGCGCGAGATAGAAATATCTACTTAGCGACTACGGAAGACAATGCGGCCTTTGCTCAGGTCGTACGGGGTCAACTCGACAGTCACTTTGTCGCCCGTCAGGATGCGGATATAGTTTTTGCGCATTTTACCGGAGATATGAGCGGTAACCACGTGCCCGTTTTCAAGCTCTACGCGGAACATGGTGTTCGGTAACGTATCCAGTACGGTACCTTGCATTTCAATATTGTCTTCTTTGGCCATCGAATCCTCTGGGTGTACTACCAAACTGTTGAACCGGCAAGATAATGCCGAATTCCATGATTTATGTAAAGAACCGTTGATGATTTTGCCAACGCTTCGCCGTGCGTCGCGCCGTTGCGCGTGCAGTACGGATAAATTAGGGTGTTTTTTGACGTCTGCGGGGGATTAGCGGGCTAAGAATCTGTAGCAATCGGCATCAGTTGCACAATCAAAACAGCTTCGGGAAATGTGTGAGATTCCCAACCTGGCAATTCCGGCTCGCCACAGCGAAGCGCGGACGACATACCAAACTCGCTTATTGTATCACTTTTGTCGGGAATTGTGTGCAAAACATCGGTGACCGATGTCAAAAAAGGGTTTGTGTGTGCCAGCAACTCTCGGAAACCGGTTGCCACGCCAGCGTTTGCACGTACTGCAGATAATCAACGCGAGGAATTTCCACCGCACCGAGGGAAGCGGTATGCGGATTCAGCACCTGACAATCAATCAGCCGGCCCTGATGCGCCTGAAAATGTTGTGCGAATACCCAGATCGCGGTTTTCGAGGCATTTTCTTGACGGCTGAACATCGATTCACCGCAAAAAATTTGCCCCAGCGCCAGGCCATACATCCCGCCGACCAGTTGCTGCTCGCACCAGACTTCAATCGAATGTGCATGGCCCAGTTCGTACAACCGCAACCACGCACGTTTCACTTCGAAAGTGATCCATGTCCCTTCCTGACGGCCGCTGGCGCAGCCTTCCAGCACCTGCGGAAACGCATGATTCATGGTGACGCGATACGGTGAGCGCTTATGGAAGCGCGCCATACTGCGGCTGAGATGGAAAGACTCTGGCAGCATGACCGCGCGGGGATCCGGCGACCACCAGAGAATCGGATCGCCAGGAGAAAACCACGGAAAAATGCCTTGCTGATAAGCATTCATCAGGCGGGCAGGGGAGAGATCGCCGCCCATCGCCAATAATCCATTGGGCTCGCGCAGCGCCATTTCCGGTGGTGGGAAATTTAATGAATCTCGTGAAAGCTGTATCAGTCTCATTGCATCAATCACACTCAGGGCTGTTGGCTAAGACTATAGCGTAAAGCGCTGATGGAAACGCCAGTAGCGGCCTGCTTTTGAGATTAATTCGGCGTGCGAACCGGATTCGATAATTTGTCCCTGATCCATAACGCAAATGCGGTCCATGGCGTCTAAACCACTTAAGCGATGCGTCACCATAATCAGCGTTTTGCCGCGGGTGACGTGTTGCAATAACGCCAGAATTTGCTGTTCGGTGCTGGCATCCAAACCTTCGGTAGGTTCATCCAGCAGCCACAAATCGCCATCATGCAGCAGGGCGCGTGCTATCGCCAGACGACGCAGTTCGCCGCCGGACAACGGTCGACCGCCGTCGCCCATCCACGCATTCAATCCTTCTTTGTGTTCGGCGAGATGGGCCAGACCCACCTTGTTCAACGTCTTAACCAGTTGCTCATCGCTGGCATCGGGTTTTGCCAGCAGGAGATTGTCGCGCAGCGTTTGGCTGAACAGATGCACGCGCTGTGTTACCACGCTAATGCGGCTACGCAATGAAGCTTCATCCCAGGCGGCAAGATCGCTATCGTTGAGGCTAATTGAACCTTGCTGCGCTTCCCAACCGCGGGTAATCAGCGACAGCAGACTGGATTTGCCGCAGCCGGTTGGACCGAGCAGCGCCAAATGCTCACCTGCATTTAACGATAGGGAAAAATTCTGCAACACCGGTTCGGGGCGCTGCGGATAGCTGAAGCGGATGTTTTCCATTTTCAGGCTGATACCTGATGGGCTACTAATTTTTGCGCTGGGAAAACGGATCGCGGCGGGCTGTTCAATGATTTCCTGTACCCGCTTAGCGGCGCTGGTCACCTGCGACAGCGGCAGAAACGCTCCGGCAACCGGGGCCAGCGCTTCAAACGCCGCCAGTCCGCAGAACACAAACAGCGCGATCAATGCGCCCGGCGAACTGTTTCCACCCACGCCATTCGCGGAAATCCATAGCAACAGCGTAACCGTCGCGCCGCTGATGACCAGCAACAGACTTTGCGCCAGCGCCTGCAGGCAATGTTGTCTGCGTTGCGCCTGTTGCCACTTCTGTTCATCGCTATCAAGTTGGTCGCGCCACTGTTGTGCTGCACCATAAATTTTCAGCTCAGACAGGCCAGTAATCCAGTGCGTCAACTGCATGCGCCAGCTGGCCTGATGCTGGGCGATTTGATGTCCGGCTGAGGTGCCAAGCCGCCAGAACAGCGGAGGCATGAGCAACAGCGTCAAAAGCATCATACCGCCGAGCAGCAAAGCTAACGGTACATCCAGCAGCGCCAAACCGCAGGTGACCACCACAATCACCACCGCTGCACCGATTAACGGCGAGATCACACGCAGGTAAAGATGATCGAGTGTATCCACGTCGCTGACAAAACGGTTGAGCAATTCGCCATGACGAAAACGAGCCAGCTGTTCCGGCGATAGGGCGATAAGTTTGCTAAAGGTGAATACGCGTAAATGTTGCAGCACGCGGAAGGTGGCATCGTGGCTCACCAGGCGCTCAAAATAACGTGCAGCCGTGCGCGTGATCGCCGCGCCGCGCACGCCGGCAGCGGGCAACATGTAATTGAACGTATAAAGTCCCGCTACGCCCGCCAGCGAAGAGGCGGCAAGGAACCAGCCGGATAAAGTCAGCAATCCGATGCTGGCAAGCAAAGTGATAATGGCGAGAATGATGCCAAGTCCCAAACGCCATGGATGACGGCTAAACAAACGCAGGAAAGGCAATAAATTATTCATTATGCGATCTCCTTCCGACGATGCTGCGCCATTTCACGCAAAGGTCCATCTTGTTCAATCAGCTGCTGCCAGGGACCTTGTTGCACCAGTTGCCCGGCCTGCATCACCCACACTTCATCCCAGCTAGCGAGCTCGTTGAGTTGATGCGTGATCATTAGCGTGGTTTGCTGGGTGGCCGCCTGCTGCAGTGCGCGGATAACATGTTGCTCACTTTGGCTATCCAGCCCAGAACCGGGCTCATCAAGCAGTAGCAGTTGTGCCGGTTTGAGCAGGGCTCGCGCCACGGCAATACGCTGCGCTTGACCGACGGAAAGCCCCACGCCGCCATCACCTAAAAGAGTATCTAATCCGTTTGGCAGACGATCTAAAAATTCGTCAACGCCCGCGCGCTGCAGAACCGACATGAGCGTCGCGTCATCAATGGGGCTATTAAGCAGCAGGTTTTCGCGTAGCGTTTGCGCGGGTAAATGCGGATTTTGGCCAACCCAGGCAATGTATTGTTGCCAGCTATCGCGGCTGATATCACGCATTTCCTGCCCGTTAACCTGCAGTGAACCTTGATAGGGCAGGAAACCCAGCAAGACGTTCATCAGCGCTGTTTTGCCTGCACCGCTTTGTCCTACCAGCGCTACACGTTTACCAGTATCGAGAGTGAAATTGAGCGATTGAGAGAGCGCTTCACCGCCAGCAGTCATGACCACCAAATTCTGAGCCTGAATATGCAGCGGTGTAGTGAGAGAAAGCTCGCGAGAAGCGTGCTCTTCGTGTGGATCGGGACTTTCGCGTAGAAACTGGTCCAGCGCATCAGCTCCGCCAATCGCTTGCGCTTTGGCGTGATAAAAGGTGCCTAAGTCGCGCAACGGCTGGAAAAATTCAGGCGCCAGAATAAGTGCCAGGAAACCAGCAAACAGCGTTACACCGGTGCTGTAATGACCAAAATTCAGTTCGCCGAGATAAGAGAAACCGAAATAGACCGCGACGACAGCAATCGCCAGTGAGGCAAAAAATTCCAGCACGGCAGATGAGAGAAACGCCAGGCGCAACACTTCCATAGTGCGTTGCCGAAAATCGGTGGTGCTGGCGGCAATCGCTTCTTGCTCTGCCGCAGCGCGATAGAACAGGCGCAGCGTTTCACGTCCACGCAGACGATCGTAAAAATCACCACTTAGCCGGGCGAGAGCAACAAAGTTGCGGCGATTGGCATCTGCAGCGCCCATGCCAACCATCGCCATAAATAGGGGAATCAGTGGCGCGGTGACCAGCAGAATCAATCCCGCCGCCCAGTTAATTGGAAAAATGGCGATCAATATGGCTAACGGAATAAAGAGTGCCAGCGACATCTGAGGCAGATAACGCGCGTAGTATTCCTGCATCTCTTCGATTTGTTCGAGCAGTAGCGTAGCCCAACTGCCTGCTGGCTTACCTCGAATCCAGGCGGGACCGAGCACATTGAGTCGATCCAGAACCTGCTGACGCAGCGCACGGCGAATGGCAACGCCGGCGCGATGTCCTGCCATTTCGCGGGCGTAATGCAATCCGGCGCGCAAAACAAAGCACAGCAGCAGCAACAGAAAATCGGTGAGCAGTGATGCGCGCGGTTGCTGTGCGACAAGCAGATTTTGCAGCAGCGAAGCCAGTAACCAGGCTTGGGCGATAATGACCAATGCGCCAGCAAAACCCAGCAGCGAAGCCGCACGTAAGTTGCGCGCACCGTGATGACGTTGCTGACGGAGCCAGCGGAGAAGTTCTTGTTGCCGTGATTTGTTCATGCGATGCCGTTTGGTAACTCAAAAGAGATGTGAATCCCGGATGAAAACCCAGCAATATCGGGCGCGTGAACTGTAGCACGCAGGTAACAAAAAAGGCGACCAAAACTGGCCGCCTTTTAGCGATTATGATCAGGTTATTAACAACTTACTTATCGTTTTTAACCAGTCCATCGAGGAAGCGTTCCGCATCCAACGCCGCCATACAGCCGGTACCGGCAGAGGTAATGGCCTGACGATAAATATGATCCATCACATCGCCGGCAGCGAACACGCCTGGGATGCTGGTTTGCGTGGCGTTGCCGTGCAAACCAGACTGCACTTTGATGTAGCCATTCTCCAAATCCAGCTGACCATTAAAAATTGCGGTATTTGGACTGTGGCCGATGGCGACAAACAAACCAGCGACGTCCAGTAATTCAGCCGCTTCACCTTTGGTAGACAGCAGTTTCAAGCCCGTCACGCCCATTTGATCGCCAACCACTTCATCCAGCGTGCGGTCGGTGTGCAGCACGATGTTGCCATTGCGCACTTTTTCCATCAGACGGTCAATAAGGATTTTCTCAGCGCGGAAACTGTCGCGACGGTGAATCAGATGCACTTCTGCAGCAATATTAGCCAGATAAAGCGCTTCTTCAACGGCAGTGTTACCGCCACCAATGACGGCAACTTTCTGATTGCGGTAGAAGAAGCCGTCGCAGGTCGCACAAGCAGAGACGCCTTTGCCTTTGAACGCTTCTTCTGATGGCAATCCGAGATAACGTGCCGATGCGCCAGTGGCGATGATCAACGCATCAGCAGTGTATTCACCGCTGTCGCCGACCAGACGGAACGGACGGTTCTGCAAATCGACGGTATGAATGTGGTCAAAAATGATCTCGGTGTTGAATTTCTCGGCATGCTCTTGCATGCGCTCCATCAACGCTGGACCGGTCAGATCGTTTGCATCGCCTGGCCAGTTCTCCACTTCGGTGGTGGTGGTGAGCTGACCTCCTTTCTCCAGTCCGGTAATTAACACCGGATTCAGGTTAGCGCGCGCTGCATATACTGCTGCAGTGTAACCGGCAGGGCCCGAGCCCAGAATGAGCAGCTTACTGTGTTTGGCCGTACTCATGCGTTCCTCAATTTTTTCTCTGACAACATAGTTTTTGATTGTAGGGAAATTAACGCTGCAAAAAAAGGCTCCAGCAATTTTGTTAACAATCACTGCGAGCGGCGTAGACGATGAGTGCAACTTTTGCACGCGCGTTGCGCCAAAAGGGGGCAATGCTCGGCAATTAGTGGTGCAGCAGCATAAAAATTCTCATTTAAAAACAGCAACCCAGAACTCTATCTGGCATCTTGTACTGAATTTGGATGTTTTACTTTGACAATCGCCTGCGCTTTTGCGAAAACATTGGGAGAAGCAGAGAATATTTAGCGATTCAAAACAGAATTTCATTTCTGTTTTGGGCTGTTTAGCCGAATAAACTCAGCCTGACATTGGTAGTGACGCATGATGTGGACAGACAACATGCGTCATACGGATGGACGCGTTACTGCACAGGCTTATGGTCTTCACTTCAGTAAGGCCCTGAACAATGAGCGTTTTCAGGGTGTGGCAGGTAAAGGGAAGGAATTAAGAGAGACAATAATAATGGTAGACAATAAGAAACGCCCCGGAAAAGATTTAGATCGTATCGACAGAAATATTCTGAATGAACTGCAGAAAGACGGTCGAATTTCTAATGTCGAGCTTTCCAAACGTGTTGGATTATCGCCAACTCCATGTCTTGAGCGCGTGCGCCGCCTCGAGCGTCAAGGCTTCATTCTGGGCTACACCGCGCAGCTCAACCCGCATTATCTGGATGCTTCACTGCTGGTTTTCGTTGAGATTACTCTGAATCGTGGTGCGCCAGATGTGTTTGAACAATTTAACGCCGCCGTGCAAAAACTTGAGGAAACTCAAGAATGTCACCTCGTTTCCGGTGATTTTGACTACCTGCTGAAAACCCGCGTACCGGATATGTCCGCTTATCGTAAACTACTGGGTGAGACCTTGCTGCGTCTGCCGGGCGTAAACGACACCCGTACTTACGTGGTGATGGAAGAGGTCAAACAGAGCAATCGTCTGGTGATCAAAACCCGGTAGTGCAGGGCAGGTGCAAAGCTTGCAGGATTTCGGTACACTCCTGTGAATTCATACAGGACCAGCGTCGGGCATGCCCGACGTTGTTGCCTTCTTAATTTACAGGCACCTGGAGAGTTCTCTTGAGCCAGGAATATACAGAAGATAAAGATGTTTCGTTACAACCGCTGAGCAGTGGACGTCGTCTGCTGGAAGCGTTGCTCATTCTTGTGGCCTTGTTCGCCATCTATTTGATGGTGTCGCTGGTTAGTTTTAACCCGTCAGATCCAAGCTGGTCACAAACCGCATGGCACGAACCTATCCATAATCTGGGTGGTAGCGTCGGCGCATGGCTGGCCGATACGCTATTGTTCATCTTTGGCGTGATGGCCTACGCCATTCCTCCCGTCATTATTGGTCTGTGTTGGATCACCTTCCGCCAACGTGATCGTCAGGATTACATCGACTACTTTGCCGTTGGTTTACGCCTGATTGGTGTGCTGGCCTTGGTGGTAACGACCTGTGGTCTGGCGGCGCTCAACGTAGATGACATCTGGTATTTTGCTTCCGGCGGCGTAATCGGCAGCCTGGTCAGCAATGCGATGGCACCGTGGTTCAGTTCGGCTGGCGGCACCTTGACGCTGCTGTGCGTCTGGGCTGCCGGCATCACGCTTTACACCGGATGGTCATGGCTGACGATTGCCGAGAAGATCGGCGGCGTGGTGATGGGTATTCTGACCTTTGCCAGCAACCGTTCACGACATGACGAACCCTGGCAGGAAGAAGAATACGACGACGAAGAGTTTGCTGATGAGGTGTCGCCTCCGATGCATGCTGCACACTCCGTTAATGAAGACGATGATGTGTTGTTAGCTAAACCGCGCAAGGTGAGCGAACCGGTTGCTGCGGAGTTGAGCGACGATCCGCTGCTGGCGAAGGCGAGTGCGGCAACTGCCGCTGCGATTGCGGTTACTACGCAAGCCGCACAGCAAACTCCAGCTACTATGCAGCCTGCTCCAGCCGCATCTGCCGAACCCGACGCAATGCCACGCGTTGCCGAAACCACGGCTCAGTCGATTCCGGCTCCTCAGCCTGTTGCTGCAGCGCAACAACCAATCGCGCAGCCTTCTGCTCCGCTCTATCGTTTCGAGATGCCAGGTCAAGCAGCACCTTCACCGTTTTCGCCGGCTGATGATGATGAGGGCCCGAGCATGGGCAACTGGCAGGATGCCGCTTCATCTTCTGCACCTTTAAACAGTCTCGCCGCCGCTTCACTTGCCGCTGGAGCAGTCAAAGCAGCGACATCACCTGCTGCTTATTCACCTGCCTTCGATATCGTACCCGAGCGTGATTACAACCCGCAGGTGAAGCAGGGCATTGGTCCAGAGTTGCCGCGTCCAAACAAAGTTAAGTTGCCAACACGACGTGAGTTAGCTTCGTACGGCATTAAGTTGCCTTCGCAGCGTATGGCGGAAGAGCAGGCTAAAGATGCTGAGCAGCAACAGCCAGAAGTCACTGCGTCTTACAGCGTTCCTCCACAGGAACAGGATGTTGAGCTGCAAGAGGCGCAGTTGCGTGAAGCCTTCGCGTCGCAGCAGCAGAATCGTTACGGTGAAAGCTGGCAGGAAGCGTCTGAGCCTGATGATGAGGATGCATTGCAGCAGGCTCAACTTGCACGCCAGTTCGCCGATCAGCAGCAGCAACGCTATACCGAACCTGAAGTGAAGGAAGCACCGGTATTTAATCTGGATACGTCGTCTGCTTTTGATTTTTCACCAATGAAAGATTTGGTCGACGATAGCCCGAGCGAGCCACTGTTCACTATTTCTGCATCGCCAGAGCCGGAAGAGCCCGCGCCGTGGCAACAACCTGCTGCGCCGGAGTCAGCGGCAATGCCGTCGTTGAGTGCTGAATCCAGCCCATGGTCGTCGCCGGAACAGGAAGCTTATTCTGCGCCGCCTGCACCAGTGAAACCTGCTGCGCCTGTGCAGGACAGCTTGTTCCATCCGTTCCTGGTTCGCCATGAACAGCCGCTGGAAAAACCTTCTACGCCGCTGCCCACGCTGGATCTGCTCACGTCACCACCGGCAGAAGAAGAGCCGGTGGATATGTTTGCGCTGGAGCAAACCGCGCGGCTGGTTGAAGCACGCCTGGCTGATTATCGAGTGAAGGCGGAGGTTGTAGGTATTTCACCTGGTCCGGTCATTACCCGCTTCGAGCTCGATTTAGCGCCAGGCGTTAAAGCTTCCCGTATTTCTAACTTGTCGCGTGACCTGGCGCGTTCTCTGTCTGCGGTTGCCGTGCGCGTGGTGGAAGTGATTCCAGGCAAGCCTTACGTCGGGCTTGAACTGCCAAATAAACATCGTCAAACCGTTTATCTGCGCGAAGTACTGGATTGCCCTAAATTTCGTGAAAACCCGTCACCGCTTGCAGTGGTGTTGGGTAAAGACATTGCTGGCCAGCCGGTGGTGGCTGATTTGGCGAAAATGCCGCACTTGCTGGTTGCCGGTACCACCGGTTCCGGTAAATCAGTGGGCGTTAACACCATGATCATTAGCATGCTGTATAAAGCCACGCCGGAAGAAGTGCGCTTTATCATGATCGACCCGAAAATGCTCGAGCTGTCAGTCTACGAAGGCATCCCTCACTTGCTGACCGAAGTGGTTACAGACATGAAAGATGCGGCCAATGCGCTGCGCTGGAGTGTTGGTGAAATGGAGCGTCGCTATAAACTGATGTCTGCGCTGGGCGTGCGTAATCTGGCCGGCTATAACGAGAAGATTGAGCAGGCTGCGGCGATGGGCCGACCAATTCCCGATCCGTTCTGGAAGCCGGGCGACAGCATGGACATCACACCGCCGGTGCTGGAAAAACTGCCTTATATCGTGGTGCTGGTCGATGAATTTGCCGATCTGATGATGGCGGTCGGTAAGAAAGTCGAAGAGTTGATTGCTCGTCTGGCTCAGAAAGCGCGAGCGGCGGGTATTCACCTGGTGCTGGCGACACAGCGCCCGTCGGTTGATGTGATTACCGGTCTGATCAAAGCCAACATCCCGACGCGTATCGCCTTCACCGTTTCCAGCAAGATCGACTCACGTACCATCCTCGATCAGGGCGGTGCAGAATCGCTGCTGGGGATGGGTGACATGCTGTACATGCCGCCAAACTCCTCAATGCCGGTACGTGTACACGGTGCATTCGTGCGCGATCAGGAAGTGCATGCGGTGGTTCAGGACTGGAAAGCACGCGG
The DNA here is from genome assembly GCF_019795955.1 of Pantoea sp. DY-5. Classification (NCBI taxonomy): domain Bacteria; kingdom Pseudomonadati; phylum Pseudomonadota; class Gammaproteobacteria; order Enterobacterales; family Erwiniaceae; genus Pantoea; species Pantoea sp. DY-5. Next base: position 1,168,746 of record NZ_JAIMIE010000001.1, on the reverse strand, counting down.
TCGCCCGCAATACATCGAAAGCATTACTGCTGGTGAAGAGAGCGAGAGCGCAGCTGGCGGAATGATGGGCGATGAAGAGCTGGATCCGCTGTTTGATCAGGCGGTTTCTTTCGTGGTGGAAAAACGTCGTGCCTCCATTTCTGGGGTTCAACGCCAGTTCCGTATCGGATATAACCGTGCCGCACGTATCATCGAGCAGATGGAAGCGCAGGGCATCGTTTCTGAACCGGGACATAACGGCAACCGCGAAGTGCTTTCGCCGCCGCCACACGAGATGTAATTTATCGCGTGCAGTTGTCTGCTTATGGGCCAGTTAACACTGGCCCATTGTTTATCTGTTGGTCGATCCCCATATCTTCGGGAGCTTTCGGCTTTTTCTCCTGTCGAAGAGACAGGATGGCAACTACGTTTAATGCTGTAAGTGTCGGGAAACAATGAATAAGGAATCGAATCAGATGAAATTACGCGTTATTGCCTGTGGCCTGTTGGCCAGTTTTGTTTCCGCATCAGTATTGGCGGATGCGTCCAGCGATCTGCAGCAGCGTCTCAATAAAGTGAACAGCTTCCACGCCAGCTTCAGTCAGAAAGTGACCGATGGCAGCGGCGCCAACGTGCAGGATGGTGAAGGCGAGCTGTGGGTGAAGCGCCCAAGCTTGTTCAACTGGCACATGACCGCGCCGGACGAAAGCGTGATTATTTCTGATGGCAAAAATCTGTGGTTCTACAATCCCTTCGTTGAACAAGCCAGCGTTAGCCTGCTGCAAAATGCTGCCAGCAACACACCGTTTATGCTGATTGCGCGTAACCAGCCAAGTGACTGGAAACAGTACAACATCAAGCAGCAGGGCGATAATTTCGAGCTAACGCCGAAGAGCAGTGACGGCAACCTCAAGCAGTTCACCATCAATGTGACATCGTCTGGCACCATCAATAAGTTCAGCGCGATTGAGCAAGATGGCCAGCACAGCGATTATCAGCTGAAGAGCCAAAACAACGGCGCTATTAGCCCAGACAAATTCACCTTTACGCCGCCAAAAGGGGTAACGGTGGACGATCAACGTCAGTGAGGTCACGGTGAGTAACCTGTCTCTGGATTTCGCTCCATCGAATGAGTTTCAGCCGCTGGCGGCGCGTATGCGGCCGGCGACGCTGCAACACTACATTGGGCAACAGCATTTGCTGGCGCCCGGTAAACCGCTGCCGCGCGCCATTGAGGCCGGGCATCTGCATTCGATGATTTTATGGGGACCGCCTGGGACAGGGAAAACGACATTAGCCGAGATTATCGCCCATTACGGTAAAGCTAATGTTGAGCGCATTTCTGCTGTCACTTCTGGCGTGAAAGAGATTCGTGAAGCGATCGAGCGTGCCCGACAAAATCGTCAGGTGGGTCGACGCACCATCCTGTTTGTCGACGAAGTCCATCGCTTTAACAAAAGTCAGCAGGATGCTTTCCTGCCGCATATTGAAGATGGCACCATTACGTTTATTGGTGCCACCACAGAAAATCCCTCGTTTGAACTCAACTCGGCGCTGCTATCCCGTGCCCGCGTATATTTACTCAAGTCTCTTACCACTGCAGATATTGAACAGGTTCTGTTGCAGGCGATGCAGGATGACGAACGCGGTTATGGCAAAAGCGATATTGTACTGCCGGATAATACGCGCCGTATGATTGCGGAACTGGTGAACGGTGATGCGCGTCGGGCATTGAATACGCTGGAAATGATGGCGGATATGGCCGAAAGCAACGCCGAAGGCCAGCGTGAATTAACGCCACAATTGCTCAATGAAGTTTCCGGTGAAAGGGCAGCGCGTTTTGATAATAAAGGCGATCGTTTCTACGATCTGATCTCCGCTCTGCACAAATCTGTACGCGGTTCAGCACCCGATGCGGCGCTTTACTGGTATGCAAGAATCATCACTGCAGGCGGCGATCCGCTTTATGTCGCACGCCGTTTGCTGGCTATCGCCTCGGAAGATGTGGGTAACGCCGATCCGCGCGGCATGCAGGTTGCGCTAGCGGCCTGGGATTGCTTTACGCGCGTCGGTCCAGCCGAAGGCGAAAGGGCGATTGCGCAGGCGATTGTCTACCTTGCCAGCGCACCCAAAAGTAATGCCGTTTACACCGCTTTCAAGGCCGCGATGCGCGATGCGCGCGAATTTCCTGATTACGATGTGCCGGAACATTTACGCAACGCTCCGACCAAATTGATGAAAGAGATGGGGCTGGGCAAAGAGTATCGTTATGCGCACGACGAGATTAACGCCTACGCCGCTGGTGAAGTCTATTTCCCGCCGGAAATGGCGCAGACGCGCTACTATCAACCGACTAATCGCGGGCTTGAAGGGAAAATTGGCGAAAAACTGGCCTGGCTGGCTGAGCAGGATCAAAATAGCCCGATAAAACGCTACCGCTGATAAACACCTTACTGTAAGGTGAGCAAGGATTTCATTGCATTCCATAGGGATGCAAGTCCCGCCATTCGTTCAATAAACCTTTTATTACACAGGATTAGCATGCTCGATCCCAACCTGCTGCGTAACGAGCCAGACGCAGTCGCAGAAAAACTGGCACGCCGAGGATTTAAACTGGATGTGGAAACCTTACGTTCGCTTGAAGAGCGTCGTAAAGTCTTGCAGGTAGAAACTGAGAATCTGCAAGCTGAGCGTAATTCCCGATCCAAATCCATCGGTCAGGCCAAAGCACGTGGGGAAGACATCGAGCCGCTGCGTCAGGAAGTGAACGCTCTGGGCGAACGCCTGGATGCGGCTAAAGCAGAACTGGATGCCCTGCAGAACGAAATTCGTGACTTTGCCCTCGCGTTGCCAAACCTCCCGGTTGACGAAGTCCCGTTGGGTAAAGATGACAGCGAGAACCAGGAAGTCAGCCGCTGGGGACAGCCGCGCCAGTTTGATTTCCCGGTAAAAGACCATGTTGAGCTGGGTGAAGCCGCCAAAGGTCTGGATTTTGCCGCCGCGGTGAAACTGACAGGTTCACGTTTCATTGTGATGCAGGGCCAGGTTGCGCGTCTGCACCGTGCGCTTAGCCAGTTTATGCTTGACCTGCACACGCAGCAGCACGGTTATCTTGAAACCTATGTTCCGTATCTGGTGAATCAGGATACGCTGTATGGTACCGGACAGCTGCCGAAGTTTGGTGAAGATCTGTTCCATACCAAGCCGCTGGGCGAGGAAGCGGGTAGCAGCAACTATGCGCTGATCCCAACCGCTGAAGTGCCGCTGACCAATCTGGTGCGTGATGAGATCGTTGAAGAAGAATCTTTGCCGCTCAAACTCGCTGCGCACACACCATGTTTCCGTTCTGAAGCCGGTTCGTACGGACGCGATACGCGCGGTTTAATCCGTATGCACCAGTTCGACAAAGTGGAAATGGTGCAGATTGTGGCGCCTGAAACCTCGATGGATGCTCTTGAAGAGTTGGTCGGCCATGCAGAGAAAGTGCTGCAATTGCTCAACCTGCCATACCGTAAAGTGCTGCTTTGTACCGGCGATATGGGCTTCGGCTCTGCCAAGACTTATGACCTTGAAGTTTGGCTGCCAGCACAGGACACCTATCGTGAAATCTCCTCTTGCTCCAACATGGGTGATTTCCAGGCTCGTCGTATGCAGGCGCGCTGCCGTAGCAAAACCGACAAGAAACCACGCTTGGTGCACACGCTGAACGGTTCTGGTCTGGCGGTGGGTCGTACTCTGGTGGCTGTACTTGAAAACTACCAGCAAGCAGATGGCCGCATTGAAGTTCCAGAAGTGTTACGTCCTTATATGGGCGGACTGGAATTTGTTGGCTAATCAATGCGCAATTATAAAAGCCCGGCAATGCCGGGTTTTTTTGTTTCTTAAGCGGTAAAATAATTATTTTTTAGTCGGAATTAATCAGAAATAAACGTTATCGACAATAAATGGCTGTTAACGATTAAAAATCGTAAATTCAAATAGATAGATGCCTGCCTTGTATCCTTCATTATGCTTCTAACCCGCTGAAGATAAAAAAAATAAATTGTTCCGCAGCAAATCGTGCGACGACGAATTTTTGCACATTGACTTTAAAATAGTGGATGGCAAACTGCGCGCAATTATCGTCATCTCTTTTGGTTTTATTCCCTATGTCAACCTGGTCGCGCCCCGTCGTTTTGCTGCTTTGCGGCTTAATGCTTATGACGGTGTCTATTGCTGTGCTTAATACGCTGGTACCGCTATGGCTTACCCATGATCAACTGCCAACCTGGCAAGTGGGTATGGCCAGCTCATCGTATTACACCGGTAACTTGCTGGGCACCTTGCTCGCGGGTTGGTTGATCACGCGTTACGGTTTTAATCGCTGTTTCTACCTCGCCAGCGTGCTTTTTGCCGTGGCGACCATGGGCATGGTGATGCTGGATGGTTTCTATAGCTGGACAATACTGCGCTTCACCGCAGGTGTCGGTTGTGCACTGATTTGGGTGGTGGTTGAGAGCGCCTTGTTATGCAGCGGTACCGTGCGTAATCGCGGTCAGTTGCTGGCGGCTTACATGATTATCTATTACCTCGGCACGGTTGCTGGCCAGTTGCTGGTGAGCCGCGTGTCAACCGAACTGCTCCACGTGATTCCATGGGTGACTGCACTGATTATCTGTGCGGTATTGCCGGTAGTGTTTGTGCATGTCAATACCAGCACTGCGACGGAAGAAGCTTCAACGGGTCGCCTTTGGGTGATGTTGCGTCGTCGTAGTTCTCGTCTCGGCATCAATGGCTGCATCATTTCCGGTATCGTTCTCGGCTCACTTTATGGCTTGATGCCGTTGTATCTGTCACATCAGGTTATGAGTGATGCAAACGTCGGTTACTGGATGGCGTTACTGGTCAGCTCAGGCATTGTCGGTCAGTGGCCGGTAGGACGTTTGGCCGATCGCTTCGGTCGCCTGATGGTGCTGCGTGTACAAGTGTTCGTGGTTATCATGGGTGCGATTGCCATGCTGGGTGATGCTGCGATGGCGCCAGCGCTGTTTGTGCTGGGTCTGGCGGGTTTTACACTCTATCCGGTGGCGATGTCCTGGGCGTGCGAAACCGTCGCGCATCATGAGTTAGTGGCAATGAATCAGGCGTTACTGTTTAGCTATACCGTGGGCAGTTTGGTGGGGCCGGGAATGACGTCAATGCTGATGCAGAATTACTCTGACCGCCTGCTGTTTGTGATGATTGCTGCAGTTGCACTGGTTTATCTGGTGATGTTACTGCGCAAAGCCGATCATCAGGCTACTCCTGTCGCACATGCTTAACGCATTCCCATGAAATAGTAAAAAGGGGAGCCGGTGGTTCCCCTTTTGTTTGCGGTTAATACATCACTTCATGGCCGTAGCTGGCGAGGATATTCTTCACTCGCTCCATGGTTTCCTTGCTCGGCGGCTTAACACCATCCAGCTTGTACTCTTCGCCCATGGCGATCCATTTGTGTTTGCCTAACTCGTGGTAAGGCAGCAATTCGATCTTCTCTATGTTATCCATATCTTTGGTAAACTCACCCAAGCGATGAACGGAGTCATCATCATCGGAGTAGCCAGGCACCACTACAAAGCGGATCCAGGTGCGTTTGCCTCTCTTCTGCAGATAGCGCGCAAAGTCCAGCGTACGATGATTGGAAACGCCCACCAGAATCTGATGCACATCATCGTTAATCTGTTTTAAATCGAGCATTACCAAATCAGTGGCATCAAGCAATTCATCGATCACCGGATCGTAGCGACGAACAAAGCCGTTGGTGTCGAGACAGGTATGAATGCCTTCTGCCTGGCAAGCGCGGAACCAGTCACGTACGAACTCCGCTTGTAAGATCGCTTCGCCACCCGACGCCGTCACGCCACCGCCAGATGCATTCATGAAGTGACGATATGAGAGCGCATCCTTCATCAACTCTTCAACGGTAACTTCTTTACCGCCATGCGTGTCCCATGTATCGCGGTTATGGCAATACAAGCAGCGCATGAGGCAGCCCTGAAAAAAGGTAATGAAGCGGATGCCTGGGCCGTCAACGGTGCCGCAGGATTCAAAGGAGTGGATACGACCGATGGTTGACATTGCGATGAGTTCTCCAGGTGGGCCTGAATATCAGGCAGCACAATCTATGTTGTGCTCTAAAAGTGAAAGTCGATTTTGCCAGGTCGCCAGCACCAGCAAACTGGCAAAACGGACTTGTGGAGAAAAGGCTCCCGCAGGAGCCTTTCAATCTCAGTGAACTACGATTACAGCGACTGAGTGAACGTACGGGTAATTACATCCTTCTGCTGCTCTTTGGTGAGCGAGTTGAAGCGCACAGCATAACCGGATACGCGAATGGTCAGCTGCGGATACTTCTCAGGATGTTCCATCGCATCCAGCAACATCTCACGGTTCATCACGTTAACGTTCAGATGCTGACCGCCCTCAATGTTGGCTTCATGGTGGAAATATCCATCCATCAGGCCAGCAAGATTGGTTTTACGCACGTTATCATCTTTACCCAGTGCATTTGGCACGATGGAGAAAGTATAAGAGATGCCGTCTTTCGCGTAAGCAAAGGGCAGTTTCGCGACGGAGGTCAGTGAAGCCACCGCACCTTTCTGATCACGGCCGTGCATTGGGTTAGCACCCGGACCGAATGGCGCACCCGCACGACGTCCGTCTGGCGTATTACCGGTTTTCTTACCGTAAACCACGTTAGAAGTGATGGTCAGCACTGACTGAGTTGGCACCGCGTTACGGTAGGTTTGCAGTTTCTGAATTTTCTTCATGAAACGTTCAACCAAATCGCACGCCATGTCATCAACGCGAGAGTCGTTATTACCAAACTGCGGATATTCGCCTTCAATTTCAAAGTCTACCGCTAGACCATCTTCATCACGGATGGTTTTCACTTTGGCGTATTTGATGGCAGAAAGTGAGTCAGCCGCAACAGACAGACCCGCGATACCACAGGCCATGGTGCGATAAACGTCACGATCGTGAAGCGCCATCAGTGAAGCTTCGTAGCTGTACTTATCGTGCATGTAGTGAATGATATTCAGGGAGGTGACGTACTGCTTAGCCAGCCAATCCATGAAGTGATCCAGGCGCTCCATCACGATGTCGTAATCAAGAATCTCGTCAGTGATTGGTGCTTCTTTCGGACCCACCTGCATTTTCAGTTTTTCATCAACGCCACCGTTGATTGCGTACAGCAGGGTTTTTGCCAGGTTGGCACGCGCACCGAAGAACTGCATCTGCTTACCGACAATCATTGGGCTAACGCAGCAGGCGATAGCATAGTCATCGTTGTCGAAGTCAGGACGCATCAGGTCATCATTCTCATACTGCAATGAGGATGTATCGATAGACACTTTTGCGGCGTATTTCTTAAAGTTAACCGGCAGTTTTTCTGACCACAGGATGGTCATATTTGGCTCCGGAGATGGCCCCATGGTGTAAAGCGTATTCAGGAAACGGAAGGTGCTTTTAGTCACCAGAGTACGACCATCGACGCCCATACCCGCCAGTGATTCTGTTGCCCAGATTGGGTCACCGGAGAACAGCTCATCGTATTCAGGCGTACGCAGGAAGCGCACCATACGCAGTTTCATCACCAGATGGTCAATCAGTTCCTGTGCTTCTTCTTCAGTCAGTTTTCCGGCCTGAATATCGCGCTCGATATACACATCAAGGAAGGTGGATACGCGACCAAAGGACATTGCCGCACCGTTCTGAGATTTCACCGCCGCGAGATAGCCATAGTAAGTCCACTGAACGGCTTCTTGAGCATTGGTAGCGGGCAGCGAGATATCTGAACCATACTTCGCAGCCATCTCTTTGATCTGACCCAGTGCGCGGTGCTGTTCAGAGATCTCTTCACGCAGGCGAATGGTGGCTTCGAGGTCAACGCCATTCTCCATATCGCTCTGCAGAGAATTGAACTGCGCAACTTTGTCTTTCATCAGAAAATCGATGCCGTACAGCGCAACGCGGCGATAGTCACCGATGATGCGACCGCGGCCATAGGCATCCGGTAAACCCGTCAACACACCTGATTTACGGCAGCGCATGATGTCAGGGGTGTAAACATCGAACACGCCCTGGTTATGGGTTTTGCGGTAATCAGTGAAGACTTTTTTCAGCGCGGGATCAAGTTCGCGGCCATAAACCTTGCAAGAACCCTCAACCATTTTGATGCCGCCAAACGGGATGATGGCACGTTTCAGAGGTGCTTCAGTTTGCAGGCCAACGATTTTTTCCAGCGATTTGCTGATGTAGCCGGCATCGTGAGAGGTGATGGTTGAAGCCAGATCGGTGTCAAAATCTACCGGCGCGTGGGTGCGGTTCTCGATTTTGATGCCTTCAAGTACGCTGTCCCACAGCTTAGTTGTGGCCGGCGTCGCGCCAGCGAGGAAGGATTCGTCGCCTTCATACGGTGTGTAGTTTTTCTGGATAAAGTCACGGACGTTGACGCTGTTCTGCCATTCGCCGGCGCTAAATCCTTCCCAGGCTGACGCCATTTTTTCATTCAGTTCGGACATAATATACCTGCCTTATTTAGGGAGACTTTGACGTATGGCGCGCTGACTCAGCACGCCCGTACCAATTCATTAATGCACCGGCTCATCGCCACGCAGATAGATTACCCAGTAGGTCAAACCGACTAATAATCCGCCGCCAATAATGTTGCCGATGGTCACGGGAATCAGGTTGTTAACAATAAAGTCACTAACGCTTAGTGATGGGAACTGTGCTGCGCTTGAACCAGCCATTTGCCAGAATTCCGGGCTGGAAAAATCACGGATAACGATGGCCATCGGGATAAGGAACATGTTGGCAATACTATGTTCAAAACCGCAGGCAACAAACATCGCCACCGGTAGGATCATCGCAAACATTTTGTCCATCAGACTGCGGCCGGAATAACTCATCCATACCGCCAGGCAAACCATCAGGTTGGCGAGCGTGCCGAGACTCACTGCTTCAATAAAGGTGTGATGCATTTTATGGTCAGCGGTTTGCAGGACATTCAAACCCCAGGCACCATTCGCCACCATGTGTTCACCGGCTAACCAGATCAGCGCGACAAAGAACAGCGCACCAAACAGGTTACCGATATAGACCGTCAACCAGTGTCGACCGAGTTGCAGCCAGGTGATACGGCCGCTGGCTTTTGCCACCACGATCAAAACAGTTGAGGTGAACAGGTCAGCACCGCACACCACGACTAACATTAAACCGAGCGAGAAACAGATACCGCCGATCAGTTTTGCTATGCCGTAGGGCATTGCTCCACTTCCGGTGGTCGCAGTGATATAGAAGACAAATGCGATTGAGATAAATACGCCAGCAGTGATGGCAAGGAAGAAGGTGGTTAAAGGACGTTTAGTAGCTTTATATATGCCGGCTTCTTCTGCAACTTTCGCCATTGCCGCCGGTAATAATGAATTAAAAGGGTTGTCAGCTTTCACACTAACGCTCTCCAAAAATTGCCTGTAAAGATATTAACAAAGGAGTATAGGTCAGAAATTGATGTGGATCATATTTGACCGGAAGGTCGCTGATAAGCGAAGCGTAAATGCGTCTGATTTCTGATTAAACTATTGAATTTATTGTAATAAATAATTTTTAATTTATGCAAAATAAGTTGAAGGTGGCTGCGGGCAAGACTAGATTTTGTTAAATATCATTAACGATTAAAGCTGAATTGTTATTTAATAATGCACTTAAATCTCTTTGTATGATCAATATAAAAAAATGGCACTGATTTTTTCAGTGCCATTGACCAATACCCTAATTTCTATAAATGGAAATTTAAGCGTTAAGGCTATTTTTGTGACCAATAACCACGTTTAGCTGTCTGCAGCTTTTCATAGGCAGCGAGTAATGATTGATGCGCAGGGAAAGCTTTCAGATCCAGATCGACCGCTTGCAATCCATAGAAGGGCGCTTCGCCACTGATTGCCGCTGAAGCAGCCTCAACAGCAGCCTGGCCGTACATACGAATAAAGGCGCGATGATATTGTAGCGGATCGCGTTCCTCTTCCATTGCCAGCAGCAGCAAGGTTTGCAGACAGCGGTAGTAGTTTGCGCGCTCTTCACTAAAGATGGACTGATTAAACTCCATCGTCCATTCAGTCCAGATCAGAGCCTGATCCAGGTCGCCGCCGGCCAGCGCTAGCATGGCTTTCAGCTCGCCAATACGTAGCGTGTACCAGCCATTATCTTTGCCTGATGCCAGACCCAGCAGCTCGCGCACGCGAGTAAAGTCATCATGACCTTCCTCATCCAGTTGCACAATCAGCTCGAGATAGGCTTCGGGTTCCCATTGGCTGTCTGGCAGCGCCAGCAGGGTTTTGCGCAGTGGTGCGCCCATGCTGTTATTTGCCAGCAGCAGATCTTCTGCTGGATAAATATCAGACATGCCCGGCACGATAATGCGGCAAGCGTAAACACTCAGATGTTCATAGTCAGCGATATAGACTTCTTTATCTTCCGCACGGAAGATCGCCATTAGCGTATCAAACTCTTCGTGAGTGGTACCCGCAAAGCTCCAGTCGACGAAAGGATAATCGGCATCGTCTTTAAACATATCCCATGAAATCAGACCGCTTGAATCGATGAAATGCGTTTCCAGGTTAGCGTGTTCCGCTACCTCTTCATCATCGAACGTCGGCGGTGTGAACACGTCGAGATCTTTCAGACCACGGCCCTGCAGCAGCTCAGTAACGGTTCGCTCAAGTGCGACGCCAAAGTCCGGATGTGCGCCAAACGAAGCGAAGCAGGTACCATTTGCTGGATTGAACAGCACAACGCAGATAACCGGGTATTTGCCGCCGAGTGACGCATCGTATGAGAAGATTGGGAAACCTTCTGCTTCCAGACGTTCAATTGCTTCAATTACGCCAGGATAACGCTGCATCACCTCTGCTGGAATTTCTGGCAGGCTGATGGATTCGGCGATGATGCGATTCTTAATATGACGCTCAAACACTTCAGAAAGACCCTGTACACGCGCTTCGTTCGCAGTGTTACCGGCAGACATACCATTCGAAACGTACAGATTACCGATGATGTTCATCGGGATATACACTGTTTGCTGGTCAGATTGACGGGTAAATGGCAGGCCACAAATTCCACGCTCGTCATTGCCGGATTGCAGATCAATCAGCTCAGAAGCACCCAGGCTCTCATCAGGATCATAGAACTTGCGCAGGCGCGCATCCAAAATGCCTTCTGGCAGGCTGTCGTCCTCGGTGAGCGGGAACCATTTTTCATTTGGATAGTGAACAAAATCGCCATTAGCGATGGATTCACCCAACCAGAAATCGGCGAAGAAGTAGTTAGTAGAGAGGCGTTCAAAATATTCGCCCAACGCTGAAGCCAGAGCGGCTTTTTTGCTAGCACCTTTGCCATTTGTAAAGCACAGCGGGCAGTCGCGATCGCGAATGTGTACTGACCAGACGTGTGGCACCGGATTCAGCCAGGAAGCTTCTTCAATATTGAAACCAAGGTCTTTCAGTTTCTGCTGAAAGCGAGCAATGGAATCTTCCAGTGCGGCGTCTTTTCCGGGGATAAACGTTTGCGTCATGGTGGCGCTCTCTTAAGTCAATGGGGTGGGCATAAAGCGGGCAATAATACGGGTTTTATGCGTGCTTCGCTATTCAGTCAGCCAAATTTATCTCAACCTGGTTAAGGTTGTTACGCCATTCCGCTTGCCGATTTTTCTTTCTGGAACAACCTCACAAAATTCCATGACTGAATGCATTTATGACATAAGCTGCGGTGAAGCTGGCTCTGGAAATGTGATCGCTGCCGGATTAATGATTGCAGCCATCTGGAGGCAATGATAAAACCGGTTGGGTATTCATAACCGTTCGATATGACAGTGGTGAGGGGAAATGACTCAGGTTTATAATTTTAGCTCTGGCCCGGCTATGCTGCCGGTAGAAGTGCTCCGTCGCGCAGAACAAGAACTGACAAACTGGCACGGATTAGGCACCTCGGTGATGGAGATCAGTCACCGCAGTAAAGAGTTTATTGCTGTTGCAGAAGCGGCAGAACAAGATTTTCGCGATCTGCTGAAGATCCCAGCCAACTACAAAGTTTTATTCTGCCATGGCGGTGCGCGTGCGCAGTTCGCGGCCATTCCCGGCAACTTGCTGGGTGATGCAAAAAACGCGGATTATATTGACGGCGGTTACTGGGCTCACAGCGCAATTAAAGAAGCCGAGAAATTCTGCTCGCCAAATACCATTGATATTAAAACTACGCGTGATGGTAAGCGTGCTTTATTACCAATGCGTGAATGGCAGTTAAATGATGATGCGGCTTATGTCCATTTCTGCCCGAACGAAACGATTGATGGCATTGCTATCGATGAAGAGCCGGATTTTGGCGATAAAGTCGTAGTTGCCGATCTCTCTTCTACTATTCTGTCTCGTCCAATCGATGTAAGTCGCTATGGCGTGATCTACGCTGGCGCGCAAAAAAATATCGGCCCGGCGGGCTTAACCTTAGTGGTTGTGCGCGAAGATCTGCTAGGCAAAGCACAACGTTATGTGCCTTCTATCCTTGATTACAAGGTGTTGGCCGAAAATGAATCGATGTTCAACACTCCGCCGACTTTCGCATGGTATCTCTCTGGCCTGGTATTCAAATGGCTGAAAGAGAAGGGCGGCGTGGCTGAGATGGACAAGCTGAATCAGGCAAAAGCCGACTTATTGTATGGCGTGATTGATAACAGTGCGTTTTATCGCAACGATGTCGCAAGCGAAAACCGTTCACGTATGAACGTGCCATTCCAGTTAGCCGATTCTTCATTGGATAAAGTATTCCTGGAAGAGTCCCTCAAGGCTGGCCTGCACGCGCTGAAAGGTCATCGCGTGGTTGGCGGTATGCGTGCATCGATCTACAATGCGATGCCGCTGGAAGGGGTTAAAACGCTCACTGAGTTCATGGTCGACTTCGAACGTCGCCACGGCTAATTGCTTTTTCATGCCAGCTTGTCTGGTATCAGACCCCGTCACATGATGGGGTCTCGTATTTTCTGGAGATTTGGTTTCACATGCAGGACTCCCTGACTCTACAACCGATTGCTCGCGTTGACGGCACGGTAAACTTACCGGGTTCAAAAAGCGTCTCGAACCGCGCACTCTTGCTGGCCGCGCTGGCAAAGGGCACCACCCGCCTGACTAACTTGCTTGATAGCGATGACGTTAAGCACATGCTGAATGCCCTCAAAGCGCTGGGTGTCAGCTATACGCTCTCAGACGATCGCACCGTATGCGAAGTAGTAGGTAACGCGGGCCCTTTACATGCTGAAAAACCGCTTGAGCTGTTTCTCGGTAACGCAGGTACAGCGATGCGACCTTTGGCTGCCGCGCTCTGTTTGGGCGAGCAGTCAATCGTTCTGACTGGCGAGCCACGCATGAAAGAGCGTCCGATTGGTCATCTGGTTGATGCACTGCGTCAGGGCGGAGCAAAGATTGACTATCTCGAACAGACCGATTACCCGCCAGTGCGTCTTAATGGTGGTTTTGTTGGTGGGGAAGTCAGCGTCGATGGCAGTGTATCCAGCCAGTTCCTCACGGCATTGCTAATGACCGCGCCACTGGCGCAGCAAGACACCATCATCACCATAAAAGGCGATCTGGTTTCTAAGCCTTACATTGATATCACCTTGCACCTGATGCGCTGCTTTGGTGTGGATGTTGATAATCAGGACTATCAGCGTTTTGTGGTTAAAGGGCAGCAACAGTACCAGTCTCCGGGCGATTATCTGGTGGAAGGTGATGCGTCTTCTGCATCATACTTCCTCGCTGCCGCTGCCATTAAAGGGGGTACCGTACGTGTAACCGGTATTGGCCGCAACAGCGTGCAGGGCGACATCCGTTTTGCTGATGTGCTGGAAAAGATGGGCGCAGTGATTGAGTGGGGAGATGACTATATCTCTTGCACACGCGGATCGCTGACGGCAATCGATATGGATATGAACCATATTCCCGATGCGGCAATGACAATTGCAACTACTGCCCTTTTCGCTCAAGGCACCACGTTGATGCGCAACATCTATAACTGGCGCGTAAAAGAGACCGACCGTCTTGCTGCGATGGCGACTGAGTTACGCAAAGTGGGGGCGGAAGTAGAAGAAGGGCAAGACTTTATTCGTGTCACACCGCCGGCTCAGTTGCAACATGCGGACATCGGTACTTACAACGATCACCGTATGGCAATGTGCTTCGCACTGGTGGCTCTGTCCGATACGCCGGTAACCATCCTTGATCCAGGCTGCACTGCGAAAACCTTCCCGAGCTATTTCCAGCAGTTGGCGAAAATCAGTCATACTTCCTGATCGTCTAACCCGGTGCTCAGCGCCGGGTTTCTTTGCTCTCTTCTGGCCTTATCAGGCGGAAATTCTTCTGAATCTGTCTATATTTCTAGCGCTGTCTACGCTAAAGGGTACTAACCCGACGCAGGCAGCGTATAATGCCGCGCAATCCAGGCGGCCTGGAAGGGCTGACAATAAGCACGCAGCAACAGGAGAGAACAATGACGGCAATCGCCCCGGTTATTACCATCGATGGGCCAAGTGGCGCGGGTAAAGGGACTTTATGTAAAGCGATGGCGGAGTCGTTGCAGTGGCACTTACTGGATTCTGGCGCTATTTATCGCGTTTTAGCATTGGCCGCACTTCACCATCAGGTGGATATTGAGTCCGAGGAAGCATTAGTACCGATGGCTGCGCATCTTGATGTGCGTTTTCTATCGGTTGACGGTGAAATGCAGGTGGTTCTTGAAGGTGAAGATGTCACCGGTGAAATCCGCACGCAAGAAGTCAGCAACACCGCATCGCGCGTTGCCGCTTTCCCGCGGGTGCGTGAGGCATTGCTTCGACGCCAACGTGCATTCCGCGAAGAGCCCGGTTTAATCGCCGATGGACGCGATATGGGAACCGTGGTTTTCCCTGATGCGCCAGTGAAAATATTCCTCGACGCCAGCTCAGAAGAGCGTGCGCATCGCCGTATGCTACAGTTGCAGGATAAAGGCTTTAATGTTAACTTTGATCGCCTTTTATCCGAGATAAGGGAACGCGACGACCGCGATCGTAATCGTGCCATCGCCCCTTTAGTGCCTGCCACAGATGCTCTGGTACTGGATTCAACCAGTATGTCGATTGAGCAAGTGATTGAAAAGGCGCTTGATTATGCTAAGCGTAAGTTGGGCATTTAATCTTTCGGCAACCGAATTGCTGTAACCCTGTACCAAGGACCCGGTGCAGGGCATGTGAAACAACCCCATCCGACAATGAAGTCAGGTGGACGTTAAATTGAAGAATCCTAAGATTATCAATATGACTGAATCTTTTGCTCAACTCTTTGAAGAGTCCCTGAAAGAAATCGAAACCCGTCCGGGTTCCATCGTTCGTGGCGTTGTTGTCTCTATCGACAAAGACGTAGTTCTGGTTGATGCGGGTCTGAAATCTGAATCTGCAATTCCTGCAGAGCAGTTCAAGAACGCAGCCGGCGAACTGGAAATCCAGGTAGGCGACGAAGTTGACGTTGCGCTGGACGCAGTAGAAGACGGCTTCGGTGAAACCCTGCTGTCCCGTGAGAAAGCTAAACGTCACGAAGCTTGGATCACGCTGGAAAAAGCTTACGAAGACGCTGAAACTGTTACCGGTGTTATCAACGGCAAAGTTAAAGGTGGCTTCACAGTTGAGCTGAACGGTATTCGTGCGTTCCTGCCAGGTTCACTGGTAGACGTTCGTCCGGTTCGCGATACTCTGCACCTGGAAGGCAAAGAGCTTGAATTCAAAGTAATCAAGCTTGATCAGAAACGTAACAACGTCGTAGTTTCACGCCGTGCAGTTATCGAATCTGAGAACAGCGCTGAGCGCGATCAGCTGCTGGAAAACCTGCAGGAAGGCATGGAAGTTAAAGGTATCGTTAAGAACCTCACTGACTACGGTGCATTCGTGGATCTGGGCGGCGTTGACGGCCTGTTGCACATTACCGATATGGCTTGGAAACGCGTTAAGCATCCGAGCGAAATCGTCAACGTGGGCGACGAAATCACTGTTAAAGTGCTGAAGTTCGACCGCGAGCGTACCCGTGTATCTCTGGGCCTGAAACAGCTGGGCGAAGATCCTTGGGTTGCTATCGCTAAGCGCTATCCAGAAGGCACTCGCCTGACTGGTCGTGTAACCAACCTGACTGATTACGGCTGCTTCGTAGAAATCGAAGAAGGCGTTGAAGGTCTGGTACACGTTTCAGAAATGGACTGGACCAACAAAAACATCCATCCGTCTAAAGTTGTAAACGTAGGCGATGTGGTTGAAGTAATGGTTCTGGACATCGATGAAGAGCGTCGTCGTATCTCCCTGGGTCTGAAGCAGTGCAAATCTAACCCATGGCAGCTGTTCGCTGAGACCCACAACAAAGGCGATCGCGTTGAAGGTAAAATCAAGTCAATCACTGACTTTGGTATCTTCATCGGCCTGGACGGTGGCATCGACGGTCTGGTTCACCTGTCTGACATCTCCTGGAACGCGACTGGCGAAGAAGCCGTTCGTGAGTACAAAAAAGGCGACGAAATCGCTGCCGTTGTACTGCAGGTTGATGCAGAGCGCGAGCGCATCTCTCTGGGCGTGAAGCAGTTGGCTGAAGATCCATTCAACAACTACATCACCCTGAACAAGAAAGGCGCTATCGTGACTGGTAAAGTCACTGCAGTTGACGCGAAAGGTGCTACAGTAGAATTAGCTGACGGCGTAGAGGGTTACCTGCGCGCTTCTGAAGCTTCTCTGGACCGCATCGAAGACGCAACTCTGGTTCTGAGTGTTGGTGACGACGTTGAAGCTAAATTCACCGGCGTTGACCGTAAGAACCGCGTTGTGAGCCTGTCTGTTCGTGCTAAAGACCAGGCTGATGAGAAAGAAGCTATCAACACTGTTAACACCAAACAGGATGAAGGCAGCAACTTCTCTAGCGCGATGGCTGAAGCGTTCAAAGCGGCTAAAGGCGAGTAATCGACCTAAGGCACCGGACGATGAAAATCGTCCGGTTTCGGTAAAAGCTGTCATACCTTTCCAAATAAGGATTAACCGGAGGTTACATGACCAAGTCAGAACTAATTGAGAGACTTGCTGGCCAGCATACTCATATTCCGGCGAAAGTCGTTGAGGATGCGGTCAAAGAGATGCTTGAGCACATGGCCACTACGTTGGCCCAGGGCGAGCGCATTGAAATCCGGGGATTCGGCAGCTTTTCTTTGCATTACCGTGCACCGCGTACGGGTCGTAACCCGAAAACGGGCGACAAAGTGGATCTGGAAGGTAAATACGTTCCCCACTTTAAGCCGGGCAAAGAATTGCGTGACCGTGCGAACATCTACGGCTAAGCCGTTACCGAACGATAAAAACGACACTTTAGGGTGTCGTTTTTTTTTGTTTAAAGTATGCGGAATTGAGACCTGCTTTCCAAAATGAAGTCTCATCAATGTAATCTCTGCAAAAGTCTCGGAATCCATCGCGACACACTCTCTTTTCAATGAAGTAAATCCCTGCTTTTCTCGGCACACTCTTCCGCCAATGAGGGAGAGTAATGATGCATATGAACTGGATTGTTCTGGCCAGATTGATGATTGCCTCGGCATTGCCGTTGGGCATATTGCCGCACATACCCGCAGCCAACGGAATAGTCATCATGGTTGTATTCGCTGTGGCGCTTGGGTTGATGCCAATCACGTTGCTACGGCTTGCAGGGATTGCTCTCTTAATGTTGGCCTGGACATTGACTGAAGCCCGCCAGATGGTCAATGCCATCGGGGATCTGACTGCCGCCACAATTGAAGCCACTGTACGGGTGACTGAAGTTCGTGAACAGAAGCAGCAATTAACCGTGCAAATCTTGCGTGTCGGTCAGCGTTATCAGTTTCCACCTCTCTTTGTCACGCTCAATAATGCTTCGATGGAGCAACCGTACTGTGCCGGTCAGCGCTGGCAGATGAAACTGCGACTGCGTGCCGTCCACGGCAGATTAAATCAAGGCGAGTTCGATCTGCAGCGCTTTGCCTTGTCTAATCACACGCCGCTGCAAGGGCGCATCATCAGTCAGCAGGTGGAATCGCTTACTTGCAACTGGCGGACGCGTTTAATCAATCATCATCTACCCGCATTCGATACGCTCAAACAACCGGCAATTATGCAGGCTTTAGCGTTTGGTATACGTATCAACATGACTGAAGAGCAGCGACAGTTGCTGCGGGAAACAGGTACTGCCCACTTGATGGCAATCTCGGGAATGCATATTGCATTAGCTGCCAGCGTTGGATGGCTGTTGGCGCGTGCTATCCAGGTAATTTTGCCGGGTCATTTGATTGGTCATTTATTTCCGCTGCTGGTTAGTGTTATGACCGCAGCGACTTACACGTGGGTTTCTGGCAGTCATGCACCGGCCCAGCGCGCGATGATCGCGCTCATATTATGGATAGGGATGCGCAGCGTCGGTTGGCAGCTCAGTGGCTGGCAAGTCTGGACGTTATGTATCGGCGCTTTGCTGGTACTGGATCCATTAACTGTGCTGTCAGAAAGCTTTTGGTTGTCGGCACTGGCGGTCGCGATGCTGATTGCCTGGTATCAATGGTTTCCATTACCACATCGCTTTCGCGCAAAGCGTCGATGGCTGTTATTGCAATTGCTACATCTGCAGTTAGGAATGATGATCCTCATGGCTCCACTACAAATCTTCCTGTTTCAGGGAATAAGCCTGAGTGCGTTATTAGCAAATCTGATCGCGGTGCCGGTTGTGTCTTTTGTCACGGTGCCACTGATATTGCTGGCAATGCTATTGCCAGTGCCGCTGATTTCAACGGGATTATGGTCTCTGGCGGATCTTTCCATAAGCCAGGTCATGCTCCTGCTGCAGTGGTTACCCGCTGGCTGGTGGGCATGGAGCGATACGTTACCTGCTATCGTGCTGCTGTGGGTAGGATTAGTTCTCTGGCGCAGCAAGCTGATTTATCGCAGTGTGATGCCGTGCTTTAGCCTGATACTCGCAATCATCCTTTGGCGCAGCGCTTCACAGCGTGATGACTGGCAAATCGACATGATTGATGTGGGGCATGGCCTGGCGATTGCCATTACACAGGGCAATGAAGTGGTGATGTATGACGTTGGACCGGGTTGGAAACAGGATGATGCCGGTTCGCGCGTCATTCTGCCATGGTTGCAGTATCACGGCAGAAGCCTCCATTCTTTGATATTAAGCCACAAGCATCTTGATCACCGTGGTGGGCTACACTCATTGCTCAAAGTTAATCCAGCGGTAGCAATTCGTAGTGCCCTGGCGGAAGACGGACACCTGCCATGCTTCCGTGGTCAGCGATGGCTGTGGGGCAAATTGCAATTTACCGCTTTGTGGCCGCCGGAGAATCAGACCCAGGGACAAAATAACGATTCCTGTGTGGTGCGAGTCGATGACGGGCTCTTTAGCGTGTTACTCACCGGGGATATTGAGTTAGAAGCCGAGAGAAAAATTGTCGCGCTGGAAAAAGAGGCTCTGAACGCGACAATTTTGCAGGTTCCGCACCATGGTAGTCGGACTTCATCAGGCGCATTACTGTTACGTAATGTTGCTGGGAAAGCAGCATTTGCTTCGGTGGCGCGGTATAACGCCTGGCGTATGCCTGCGCCAGCCGTGGTGCAACGCTATCGTCAGCAAGGCTATATGTGGTACGACACGGCACAATCGGGTCAGATTCATGTGGGTATCAGACAAGGTCATTGGCAAATTAAGGGCTTAAGAGAGCAAATAATGCCTCGATGGTACCATCAGTGGTTTGGCGTCAAACGCGATTCCAGGTAGAATGAGCGGCTATTTCAAACAGCGTGAATAAATAATGCATCAAGATAAAGATCTCTCAACGTGGCAGACATTCCGTCGACTCTGGCCGATGATTGCGCCCCACAAGGCTGGCTTGTATGTGTCAGCGGTGGCGCTGATACTCAATGCGGCAGGCGATACCCTGATGCTCTCTCTGTTGAAACCTTTACTGGATGATGGCTTCGGTAAAGCAGACAGATCCGTAATGCTGTGGATGCCGCTGGTGGTAATAGGCCTGATGCTGGTACGTGGCGTGACCAGCTATATCTCCAGTTACTGCATCTCATGGGTGTCCGGCAACGTGGTCATGAACATGCGTCGCCGCCTGTTCGGCCATATGATGGGCATGCCGGTAACCTTCTTTGATCAGCAATCAACGGGGACGCTGCTGTCACGCATCACCTACGATTCTGAACAGGTGGCCTCTTCCTCTTCCAGTGCACTGGTTACGGTGGTGCGTGAAGGGGCCTCAATCATTGGCCTGTTCATCATGATGTTCTATTACAGCTGGCAGCTGTCTTTGATTCTCATTGTGCTGGCACCGATCGTCTCCTTTGCTATTCGTACTGTTTCCAAACGTTTCCGCAGCATCAGTAAGAACATGCAGAACACCATGGGACAGGTCACCACCAGCGCCGAACAGATGCTAAAAGGGCATAAAGAAGTGCTGATCTTTGGTGGCCAGGAAGTGGAGGCCAAGCGTTTTTCTCAGGTCAGTAACAGGATGCGCCAACAAGGCATGAAACTGGTGTCAGCATCTTCAATCTCTGATCCGGTAATCCAGTTGATTGCCTCGCTGGCACTGGCATTTGTGCTTTATGCCGCCAGTTTCCCAAGCGTGATGGAAACGCTGACAGCCGGTACCATCACCGTGGTGTTCTCATCAATGATCGCCCTGATGCGTCCGCTCAAGTCACTGACCAACGTGAATGCGCAGTTCCAGCGTGGTATGGCGGCTTGTCAGACGCTGTTCTCGATTCTTGACAGTGAGCAGGAAGTGGATAACGGCAAGCGTGAAATGGATCGTGCTAAGGGTGATGTGGAATTCCGCAACGTGACTTTTACCTATCCAGGCCGTGAAATTCCTGCGCTGCGTGATATCAACCTGTCGCTGCCTGCCGGTAAAACCGTTGCACTGGTCGGCCGTTCTGGCTCTGGTAAATCCACTATGGCCAGCTTGCTGACGCGCTTCTACGACATTGATAGCGGTGAAATTCTGCTGGATGGCCACGATCTGCGCGAATACACCCTGCGTTCACTGCGTAATCAAGTGGCATTGGTTTCCCAGAACGTTCATCTCTTCAACGACACCGTCGCCAACAACATTTCTTATGCCCGTAATGGTCAATACACGCGCGAGCAAATCGAGCAGGCTGCGACCATGGCGCATGCAATGGACTTCATCCAGAAGATGGATAATGGCCTTGATACCGTGATAGGTGAGAATGGCGTGCTGCTTTCCGGTGGTCAGCGTCAGCGTATTGCGATTGCGCGTGCGTTACTACGCGACTGCCCGATTTTGATTCTCGATGAAGCCACATCAGCGCTCGATACCGAATCTGAGCGGGCGATTCAGGCCGCACTTGATGAGCTGCAGAAAAATCGCACCTCACTGGTGATTGCGCACCGTCTGTCGACCATTGAGAAAGCCGATGAGATCGTCGTAGTTGAAGATGGTCGCATTGTCGAACGCGGTACTCACAGCGTGCTGCTTGAACAGAAGGGCGCCTATGCGCAGCTTCACAAACTGCAGTTCGGTCAATGATCGAACGCATCTGGAGCGGGCGCTCGCCGTTATGGCTGCTGCTATGGCCACTGAGTCTGCTTTATGGGGCGATCACCCTATTGATTCGCCTCAGCTTCCAGCGCGGTTGGCGAAAAAGTTGGCGCGCGCCTTGCCCTGTGATTGTGGTGGGGAACCTCACCGCAGGTGGGAATGGTAAAACGCCCGTAGTGATTTGGTTGGTGCAGGCGCTGCAACAACGTGGAGTACGTGCTGGCGTGGTGTCGCGGGGTTACGGCGGAAAAGCTGAACGTTATCCGCTGCTGGTTACCGCTGAAACGCCCACGGCGCAGGCTGGCGATGAGCCTGTGCTGATCGCTCAACGCACGCAGGTGCCGGTCGCCGTTGCGCCACAGCGGCGTCTGGCGGTAGAAGGCTTGCTCGCTGCGCACGATCTGGATGTGATTATCACCGATGATGGCCTGCAGCATTACGCGCTGCAGCGCGATCGCGAAATCGTGGTGGTGGATGGAATGCGTCGTTTTGGCAATGGCTGGTGGTTACCGGCTGGGCCGATGCGTGAACGCGCCTCACGACTTAGCACCGTAAATGGGGTGATCGTTAACGGCGGCGATGCGCAGGCGGGCGAAATTGCGATGTCATTGCAGCCCGGTCTGGCGGTCAACCTGATCAACGGTGCAAGCGTGGCGTTAGCGCAATTGCCGGAAATTGTCGCGATGGCCGGCATTGGTCATCCACCGCGCTTCTTCAACACGCTTAAACAGCAAGGCATTAAGCCAGTGGCTGAAATTGCCTTCGCCGATCACCACGCTTACAGCGAAGACGAATTGCGTCGTCTAACTCAGGCAGATCAGTGCTTGCTGATGACGGAAAAAGATGCTGTGAAATGTCGTAGCTTCGCTCGCCCAAACTGGTGGTATCTGCCGGTTGATGCGCATCTGCAAGGCGCAGCGGTGGCAACCTTGTTAGACGATATCACCCATCTCTGCACTACCGCGCGCGACGCCCGTTCGCGCTAACCACCGAAAAGGGAATGGAGCCATGAACCTCGTCGCTTCCCTCTCGTTGCAAACTGCTCGTCATCTGCATCTGGCTGCTCAGGGACTGTTACGTCCTTTGGGCCGCCGGGCGCGCTTTGCCGATATTCACGCGACTGTGCGTCAGATGTCTTTGCTGCAAATCGATACCATTAATGTGGTGGCACGCAGTCCTTATCTGGTGCTGTTTAGCCGCCTTGGCGCATATCAGGCCAATTGGCTGGAAGAGGCGTTGGCCTCGGGCGCGTTATTTGAATATTGGGCACATGAAGCCTGTTTTATTCCCTTCGAAGATTACCCGTTGCTGCGCCATCGCATGCTGGAACCGCAGCGACTTGGTTGGAAATACAACCAACAGTGGGTCGAGGAACATCAACAGGAAATCACTGACCTGCTGCAACACATCTCCGCCAATGGTCCGGTGCGAGCCGCTGATTTCAGTAATGATAAACAGACCAAACCGGGCTGGTGGGCGTGGAAACCGCATAAGCGTCATCTAGAGAATTTGTTCAGCGCCGGTCAGTTGATGGTGGTGGAGCGGCGTAACTTCCAGCGGGTTTACGATCTGCACAGCCGTGTAATGCCAGAATGGATTGATGAACAGCATGCGCTGAGTGAAGACGAAGCGGTGATACAGATGTTGAGTCACAGCGCGCGCAGCCTCGGCATTTTCCGTGGCAGTTGGTTAGCCGATTATTACCGGCTCAAACGCGCACCGCTCAAGTCATGGCTTGAGGATGCGGCTGCGCGCGGAGAAATTGTGCGTGTTGAGGTCGAGCAACTGGGCGAAATGTGGTTACACCACGCATTATTGCCGCTGCTGGAAAAGCCACTCTCGGCCACGCATACCGTGCTGTTGTCACCCTTTGATCCGGTGGTATGGGATCGTCGTCGCGCGCTGGAGCTGTTTAATTTTGATTATCGTATTGAGTGCTACACGCCAGCGGAGAAGCGCAAATATGGTTACTTTGTCCTGCCTGTCCTACATCGCGGCTTATTGAAAGCGCGCATCGACGCCAAAATGGAGCGTCAGGCGCAGCAATTAGTGATTCGTGCATTCTGGCTGGAAGAAAGCACACGCGTCAGTAACGCTTTCCTTAGTGACGTTCAAAAAGCCATTAATCGCTTTGCTGCGTGGCAAGGTGCCAATGAAGTGATTATCGAAAATGCGCCGGCAGAACTGCTGGCTGCCTGGTCAAATCGCTGGTCGATTGGTGAATAAAGCCGCCATTTTTCTGGCTTGAGTGCGCCATTCACGCGCACGCTATTATGATATGCTAACCGCCTGAAGCGGTCCTGAATGGAGAAGATTATGGATCACCGTTTACTCGAAATCGTTGCCTGCCCGGTATGCAACGGAAAACTCTATTTCAACAAAGAGCAGCAAGAGCTGATCTGTAAACCGGATGGCCTGGCTTACCCGGTACGTGACGGTATTCCAGTGCTGCTGGAAGTGGAAGCGCGTACGCTGTCTGTTGAAGAGATCCATCCATGAGTTTTGTTGCCATTATTCCTGCACGTTATGCTTCAACCCGTCTGCCCGGCAAACCGCTGGTGGATATTCAGGGTAAACCGATGGTGCTGCACGTTATGGAACGCGCCCGTGAATCGGGTGCCGATCGCGTAATTGTCGCCACCGATCATCCGGATGTGGCTGCGGCGGTAACGGCGGCTGGCGGCGAAGTGTGCATGACGCGGGTCGATCATCAGTCCGGTACTGAGCGTTTGGCCGAAGTGATCGAAAAGTATCAGTTTGCCGACGACACCATCATCGTTAACGTGCAGGGCGACGAGCCGATGATCCCGGCGGAGATTGTACGTCAGGTGGCAGGTAATCTGGCGCAATCTGAAGCCGGGATGGCGACGCTGGCGGTGCCGATCACCGATGCAGAAGAAGCCTTTAACCCGAACGCGGTGAAAGTGGTGATGGACGCCAAAGGTTATGCGCTCTACTTCTCACGCGCCACCATTCCCTGGGATCGCGAGCGTTATGCGCGTTCGCGCGAGCAGATTGGCGACACGCTGCTCCGCCACATTGGTATCTACGCCTATCGCGCCGGTTTCATCCGTCGCTACATTGCGTGGGAACCTTGCCCGCTGGAGCACATTGAGTTGCTCGAACAGCTGCGCGTGCTGTGGTACGGTGAAAAGATTCACGTCGCGGTGGCAAAAACTATCCCAAGTGTTGGGGTGGATACGCCGGAAGACCTTGAGCGGGTTCGTCTCGCTATGCAGGGTTAATCTCCGACCGGCCAGCGGCTCTCGCTGGCCTTAAAGTTTGATCTGGCGCTAAGCTTTGCGCCGCCATCACCTCCAGCATATTCCAGCCCTTTGACTTCGGAGGATATTGCATGGAACAGCTCCGTTCAGAACTCGCGTTGGTGCTTGGTGAAAGCATCAGTCGTCTCGAAACCATTAGCGAGCAGGCGCACACGCGGCTGTATGCGCTTTACGATAACGCCGGTAAACCGATGCCGCTGGTGGCGAAATATTTTCGCCATCAGGGACGCGCTGCGCTGGAAGCCAAAAAACTTACCATGCTCGGTCATGATGGCTTGATCGCCGTGCCCGCCGTGTTTGGTCTGGTGCTTAGCCAGCAAAAGCCGGTACATGAAATGTTGCTGATGGCACGCTTTAACGGTGTTTCTGCGGAAGCTCCGGCCCGCAGCGCAGCACGCTGGGAACAGCTGTGCGAACAGATCGTCGAAGGCGTGCTAGCGTGGCATCGTATCGACAGCCATGGCTTAGTCGGCAGCGTGGACAGCGTGCAGGAAAATAACTGGCCCGCATGGTATCGCCAGCGAGTGGATGTGTTGTGGTCAACGCTGGGTTATTTGTCACCGCCGTTTTTTACACTGGAAGATCGTCAGATTCTGTTTCGCAGCCGTCAGCTATTACCGCGTCTGTTCAACGGTTTTGACGATCCCTGCGTATTGATGCACGGCAACCTGCGCTTAGCCAGTATGTTAAAAGATGCGCACAGCGATCAGCTTATTGCCATGATGCAGCCGGGTAACATTCTCTGGGCTCCGCGCGAATACGATCTGATGCGCCTGGCGGATAGCGGCGCAGAAGCTTCACTGCTGCAGCACTATCTACAGCGCGCGCCCGTGGCGGAAGGTTTCCTCTGGCGGCGCTGGTTGTATCAGCTGTGGGATTGCGTCGACACGTTGGTCAGCAGCGGACAGTTTGACCGTCCGCGCTTCGATCACGCCCGCGCGCAATTACTCCCCTGGCTGGGTTGAGGTGAGATCGTCACCGCGCAGCTTCTGCCAGGTTTGTCCCAGCGTTTCATAGATCGCGCGCTCACTGTGTGCCAGCCACAGCGGTGACGGAATAGCGCGTTCCCACCAGTTTAGCGGCGAGGTCACCGCCAACTGATTCGCCGGTGCGGCCAGCGGATTCATGCCGGCACTTTGAAAGAAATGCATGGCCCGCGGCAGATGGTTGGCGGAAGTCACCAGTAAAAACGGATGTTCGCCAATCGTCTGTTTCACCGCGCGAGCTTCGCCAATCGTATCCCTTGGTTGATCCAACTGAATAATCGCTGCTGATGGCACGCCCAGACTTTCCGCCACTTCGGCCGCCACGCTGGCGCTGCTGCGTGGGTTTTCGCCGGCTGCTGCGCCAGTAAAGATCATTTTGGCCTGCGGATAGCGCCGCCACTGACGCACACCTTCGGCCACGCGCGGCAGACTGTTATTAATCAAGTTTGAACTCGGTGCCCAATTCGGATTGAAGGTATAGCCGCCGCCGAGCACCACGATATAATCGACCGGCTCGTTACCGCTCCAGGTGGGATAATGATTTTCCAGCGGTGACAGCAGGCGATCGGCAACCGGCTGCAGGCTCAAAATCAGCAGCAGCAGCCAGCTGCAAGAGATGAGGATTTTGCCGCTTTTTTGCCAGCGGCTGAACCAGAGCAGCAAAAGTCCTGCCGCCATCAGTAATAACAGCAGCGGCAAGGGAAGCAACATCCCGCCAATGACTTTTTTAAATGCGAAAAACATCGAATATGGCCTCTTTTGTCCAAAAAAACAGCTGCCAGACGGTTACTGCGGCATGAAAGGTTCATTCTTGTTGAGCCTGTGACAAAATAGCACAAGTTGAATGCAGCAAAGCGGAGCCATCATCATGCAGGATCGTAACTTTGACGATCTGGCGGACAAATTCTCACAGAACATTTATGGCACGCGCAAAGGGCAAGTGCGCCAGGCAATTGTCTGGGACGAACTGGAAGCTCTGTTACCGACATTGCCTGCCGGATCCTTGAAGGTGCTGGATGCCGGCGGCGGCGTGGGACAAGTCTCAAGCGGCCTGGCGGCGCGCGGTCATCAGGTTGTGCTGTGCGATCTCTCTACTGAGATGCTGAAGCTGGCGGAAGCCCATGCGCTTGCCGCGGGTGTGAGCCACAACATGCAATTCAAACAAATTAGCGCCCAGCAGGTGGGCGAACATTTGGATACGCAGGTTGATCTGGTATTGTTTCACGCGGTGTTGGAATGGGTCGCGCATCCGGAAGAGGTGCTGCAAGCGCTGTGGCACACGCTCAAGCCCGGCGGCGTGCTGTCGTTGATGTTTTACAACGCGCACGGCTTAACCTTCCGCACCCTGACGCTTGGCAACTTCGGCTATATGCGCGCCAATATGAGCAAACGTAAAAAGCGCACGCTGTCGCCCGATTTCCCGCGTGATCCGGATGATGTGACGCGTTGGCTGACAAACTGCGGATTTGAAATTGAACGGCGTGCGGGTATTCGCGTCTTCTGTGATTACATGAAGCCGCAACCCGGCGCAGGGAAGAGCGTTGAGGAAATCATTGAGATGGAACGGCGTTTCTGTCGCCAGGAGCCCTTTTTAAGCTTAGGGCGCTATATCCACGTGACCGCGCGCAAACCCAGCCAGAAGGATCAACTATGAGCGAATTTTCCCAGACGGTCCCCGAATTGGTGGCATGGGCGCGCAAGAACGATTTTTCGCTTGCGCTGCCGGTAGAACGTCTGGCCTTTTTGCTGGCCATCGCCACCTTAAACGGTGAGCGCATGGACGGCGAGATGAGTGAAGGCGAGCTGATTGACGCGTTTCGTCACGTTAGCAAAGCATTCGAACAAACCCACGAAACCGTGCAGGTCCGTGCCAATAACGCCATTAATGACATGGTGCGTCAGCGCTTGCTGAACCGCTTTACCAGCGAGCTGACGGAAGGGCACGCCATCTATCGCCTGACGCCACTCGCCATCGGCATTACCGACTATTACATCCGCCAGCGCGAGTTCTCCACGCTGCGCCTGTCGATGCAGCTGTCGATTGTGGCGCAGGAGTTGAAACGTGCCGCAGATGCCGCCGAAGAAGACGGTGATGAATTCCACTGGCATCGTAACGTGTTTGCGCCGCTGAAATATTCGGTGGCGGAAATCTTCGATAGCATCGACATGACGCAGCGTCTGATGGATGAGCAGCAGCAAGCGGTGAAAACCGATATTGCCGATCTGCTTAACAAAGACTGGCGCGCGGCGATCTCCAGCTGTGAAATGTTGCTGTCGGAAACGTCCGGTACGCTGCGTGAACTGCAGGATACGCTGGAGGCGGCCGGCGATAAGCTGCAGGCCAACCTGCTGCGCATCCAGGATGCGACGCTGAGCAGCCCGGATCTGGGCTTTGTCGATAAGCTGGTGTTTGACCTGCAAAACAAGCTCGATCGCATCATCAGTTGGGGCCAGCAGGCTATCGATCTGTGGATCGGCTACGACCGCCACGTACACAAGTTTATTCGTACCGCCATCGACATGGATAAGAACCGCGTGTTTGCGCAGCGTTTACGCCTGTCGGTGCAAAACTATTTCGATCAGCCGTGGGCGCTGACCTACGCCAATGCCGATCGTCTTTACGATATGCGCGATGAAGAGATGACGCTGCGTAATGACGAGGTGATGGGCGAGCTGCCGCCGGAAATGGAATACGAAGAGTTTAATGAGATTCGCGAGCAGCTGGCCGCGATGATCGAAGAGGCGCTGCAGATTTATAAGCAGGAGCAGAAGCCGCTCCATCTGGCCACGGTGATGCGCGACTATCTGTCGCAGTATCCGCGCGCGCGCCACTTTGATCTGGCGCGTATCGTCATCGATCAAGCGGTGCGACTCGGCGTGGCCGAAGCTGATTTAGCCGGTCTGCCTGCGCAATGGCAGGCCATTAATGATTACGGAGCCAAGGTGCAGGCACATGTCATCGACAAATATTGAACAAGTGATGCCAGTCAAACTGGCATTGGCTCTGGCAAACCCGATTTTCCCGGCGCTCGATAGCCAGTTACGCGCGGGTCGCCACGTTGGCATTGAAGAGCTGGATAATCACGCCTTCCTGATGGATTACCAGGAATATCTCGAAGAGTTTTACGCGCGCTACAACGTTGAGCTGATCCGCGCGCCGGAAGGCTTCTTCTATCTGCGTCCGCGTTCAACCACTTTGATTCCGCGCTCGGTGTTGTCCGAGCTGGATATGATGGTGGGCAAAATTCTTTGCTATCTCTATCTCAGCCCGGAACGTCTGGCGAATGAAGGGATTTTTACCCAGCAAGAGCTGTACGACGAACTGCTGTCGCTGGCCGATGAGAGCAAGCTGCTCAAGCTGGTCAATCAGCGTTCCACCGGTTCCGATCTTGATCGCGCCAAGCTGCAGGAAAAAATGCGTGCGTCGCTGAGCCGCCTGCGCCGTCTCGGCATGGTGTGGTTTATGGGCAACGACAGCAGCAAATTCCGCATCACCGAATCAGTGTTCCGCTTTGGCGCCGACGTGCGCAGCGGTGACGATGCGCGTGAAGCGCAGCTGCGCCTGATACGTGACGGTGAAGCGATGACGCTGGAAAGTGCGCCGGCTGCGACTGAGAACGATGAAGCAGATAACGATATTGACGCTGAAAGCGACGCGAGTGATAACGCGGAGGATGAACAAGCATGATTGAACGCGGTAAATTTCGTTCGCTAACGCTGATCAACTGGAACGGCTTCTTTGCCCGTACTTTTGATCTTGATGAACTGGTCACCACGCTTTCGGGCGGTAACGGTGCGGGTAAATCCACCACCATGGCCGCCTTCGTGACGGCGATGATCCCTGACTTAACCTTGCTGCACTTCCGTAACACCACCGAAGCCGGTGCAACTTCCGGTTCGCGTGATAAAGGTTTGCACGGCAAGCTACGCGCCGGCGTCTGTTATTCGGTGCTGGATGTGGTCAACTCACGCCATCAGCGCGTGATCGTTGGTGTACGTCTGCAGCAGGTGGCGGGACGCGATAAAAAGGTCGATATCAAACCATTCAGTATTCACGGCTTGCCGAGCGATTCACAGGCGACCGATATGCTGACCGAAATCCTTAATAACCGTCAGGCGCGCGTGTTGCCGCTGACGGAAGTGAAGGAGCGTGTGGAAGCGCAGGAAGGCGTGCAATTCAAACAGTACAACTCGGTCACCGATTACCATGCGGTGCTGTTCGAGCTCGGCGTGGTGCCGCGTCGTCTGCGTAACGCCAGCGATCGCAGTAAGTTTTATCGCCTGATTGAAGCTTCGCTGTACGGCGGTATCTCTAGCGCTATCACCCGTTCACTGCGCGATTACCTGCTGCCAGAAAACGGCGGTGTGCGTAAAGCCTTCCAGGATATGGAAGCCGCGCTGCGGGAAAACCGCATGACGCTGGAAGCGATTCGCGTCACCCAATCCGATCGCGACCTGTTTAAGCATCTGATCTCGGAAGCTACCAACTACGTTTCCGCTGACTACATGCGCCACGCCAACGAGCGTCGTATTCACCTCGACGGCGCGCTGCAGCTGCGTAATGAGCTGTTTACCAGCCGCAACCAACTGATTTCCGAACAGTATCGCCACATTGAAATGGCGCGCGAGTTGTCCGAGCACAGCGGTGCTGAGAGCGATCTGGAAAGCGATTATCAGGGCGCCAGCGACCATCTGAATCTGGTGCAAACCGCCATGCGCCAGCAGGAAAAAATCGAGCGTTACGATGCCGATCTGGAAGAGCTGACCTATCGCCTCGAAGAGCAGAACGAAGTGGTTGCCGAAGCGCGCGAAGTGCAGGAAGAGAATGAAGCACGTGCCGAAGCAGCTGAGGTGGAAGTCGATGAGCTGAAAAGCCAACTCGCCGATTTCCAGCAGGCGCTCGACGTGCAACAGACGCGGGCAATCCAGTATCAGCAAGCCTTGCAGGCGTTGGAAAAGGCGCGTACGCAGTGTCAGCTGCCTGATTTAACTATCGATAACGCGGCCGAATGGCAGGAAACCTTCCAGGCGCGTGAAGAGGAAGCCACCGAGCGCCTGCTGCGTCTGGAACAGAAACTGAGCGTCGCCGAAGCGGCACACAGCCAGTTTGAGCAAGCGTTAGCGTTAGTTACCAGCATCGCCGGTGACGTCAGTCGTCAGGATGCGTGGCAAGTGGGGCGCGAATTACTGCGCGACGCTGGCAATCAGCGCCACCAGGCCGAACAGCTTTCCTCGCTGCGTCTGCGCCTCAATGAATTAGAAACCCGTCTGCGTGAGCAGCATGATGCTGAGCGTTTGCTGGCGGATTTCTGCAAACGTCAGGGCCAGCAATACGATGCGGATGCGCTGGACGGCTTGCAGCGAGAACTCGAAGCGCAGATTGAGCAACTGAATAGCAGCGTTGCCGATGCCGGTGAACGCCGCATGTTGATGCGTCAGGAGCTGGAGCAGCTGCGTGAACGCATCACTGCGCTGACCGCGCGTGCGCCACACTGGCTGGCGGCGCAGGAAATCCTGACGCAGCTGAGCGAGCAAACTGGTCAGGCGCTGACCAGCAGCCAGCAAATCACCGAATTTATGCAGCAACTGCTGGAGCGCGAGCGTGAAACCACCGTTGAGCGCGACGAGCTGGCCGCGCGTAAACGCGAAGTTGAGCAGCAGATTGAACGTCTGAGCCAACCGGGCGGCGCGGAAGATGCGCGCCTGACGCAGCTGGCGGAACGTTTTGGCGGCGTGCTGCTGTCGGAAATTTATGATGACGTTACGCTGGATGACGCGCCGTACTTCTC
Organism: Pantoea sp. DY-5; assembly: GCF_019795955.1. Classification (NCBI taxonomy): domain Bacteria; kingdom Pseudomonadati; phylum Pseudomonadota; class Gammaproteobacteria; order Enterobacterales; family Erwiniaceae; genus Pantoea; species Pantoea sp. DY-5. The sequence continues at coordinate 1,137,045 of NZ_JAIMIE010000001.1, read as the reverse complement.
AGCGTTATACGGTCCATCGCGTCACGCCATCGTGGTGCCGGATCTGTCGCTGGTGCGCGACCTGCTCGACGGTTTAGACGAGTGCCCGGAAGATCTCTATCTGATTGAAGGCGATCCGCAAGCCTTTGACGACAGCGTATTTAGCGTTGAAGAGCTGGAAAAAGCGGTGGTGGTGAAAGTGGCTGAGCGTCAGTGGCGCTACTCCCGCTTCCCAAAAGTGCCGCTGTTTGGTCGCGCGGCGCGTGAAAACCAGCTTGAGTTGCTGAACAACGAACGTGAACAGCTGGCTGAACGTTATGCCACGCTGTCGTTTGATGTGCAGAAAACTCAGCGTCTGCATCAATCCTTTAGCCGCTTCATCGGCAGCCATTTAGCGGTGGCGTTTGATGAAGATCCAGAAGCGCAGATTCGTCAGCTTAATAGCCGTCGTGGCGAGCTTGAGCGGGAGCTGGCGCAGCATGAGAATGACAATCAGCAGCAGCGCGCGCAGTTTGAGCAGGCAAAAGAGGGCGTCAGCCAGCTGAACCGCCTGTTGCCACGCGTTAATCTGCTGCTCGACGACACGCTCGGCGATCGCTGTGAAGAGATCCGCGAGCGCGTTGAAGAAGCACAGGAAGCCGCGCGTTTCCTGCATCAGCACGGCAGCAAACTCAGCAAGCTGGAACCGCTGATTGCGGTACTGCAAAGCGATCCGCAGCAGCACGATCAGCTGCAGCGCGACTATCAGCAGGCACAGCAGCAGCAGCGTGATGCGCGTCAGCAAGCCTTTGCACTGACCGAAGTGGTGCAGCGCCGCGCGCACTTCAACTATGAAAGTTCGGCTGGCATGTTGGGTGGCAACAGCGATCTCAATGAGCAGTTGCGTCAGCGTCTGGAGCAGGCGGAAGGCGAGCGCAGCCGCGCGCGCGAACGTCTTCGTGGACATCAGGCGCAGCTGACGCAGTATTCGCAGGTGTTGGCTTCGCTGAAAAGTTCTTACGATGCCAAACGCGACATGCTGAAAGAGTTGCAGCAAGAGATGCAGGATATCGGCGTGCATGCCGATGCCAGCGCAGAAGAGCGCGCGCGCATTCGTCGTGACGAGCTGTATAGCGCGCTAAGCCACAACCGTGCGCGTCGCAACCAGCTGGAAAAACAGATCACCTTCTGTGAAGCCGAAATGGACAGCCTGCAGAAGAAACTGCGCAAGCTGGAGCGCGATTATCATCAGATTCGTGAGCAGGTGGTCAGCGCGAAAGCGGGCTGGTGCACGGTGTTGCGCCTGGTTAGAGAGAATGGCGTCGAGCGTCGTCTGCATCGTCGCGAGCTGGCCTATCTCAGCGGCGATGAGCTGCGTTCCATGTCGGATAAGGCGCTGGGTGCGCTGCGTCTGGCGGTAGCGGATAACGAGCATCTGCGCGATGTGCTGCGTATGTCCGAAGATCCGAAACGTCCGGAACGTAAGATTCAGTTCTTTATCGCGGTGTATCAGCATCTGCGCGAACGTATCCGCCAGGACATCATTCGTACCGACGATCCGGTTGAAGCCATCGAACAGATGGAGATTGAGCTGAATCGTCTGACCGAAGAGCTGACGGCGCGTGAACAGACGCTGGCAATCAGCTCGCGCAGTGCGGCGAACATCATTCGCAAAACCATCCAGCGCGAGCAGAACCGTATTCGCCAGCTGAACCAGGGTTTGCAGGCGGTGAGCTTTGGTCAGGTGCGCAGCGTGCGCCTTAACGTGAACGTGCGTGAAGCGCACTCAACGCTGCTGGATACGCTGTCGGAAGAGCATGAACAGCATCAGGATCTGTTTACCAGCAACCGCTTAACCTTCTCGGAAGCGCTGGCGAAACTCTATCAGCGCCTGAATCCGCAGATCGATATGGGCCAGCGCACGCCGCAAACCATCGGTGAAGAGCTGCTCGACTACCGCAACTATCTTGAGATGGAAGTGGAAGTGAACCGTGGTACTGACGGCTGGCTGCGTGCGGAGAGTGGCGCGCTTTCGACGGGTGAAGCGATCGGTACCGGGATGTCGATTCTGGTGATGGTGGTACAGAGCTGGGAAGAGGAATCACGTCGTCTGCGCGGCAAAGATATTTCGCCGTGTCGTCTGCTGTTCCTTGATGAAGCGGCACGTCTTGATGCGCGTTCGATCGCCACACTGTTTGAGCTGTGCGAACGTCTGGAGATGCAGCTGATCATCGCGGCGCCAGAGAACATCAGCCCGGAAAAAGGCACCACCTACAAACTGGTGCGTAAAATGTTCAATAACACCGAACATGTGCATGTGGTTGGGCTGCGCGGCTTCTCGGCAGATCCTGCACCGAGCAAGGATCAAAGTCCTAAGGTCGGTCTTGAATATGAGAATTCATAGCGCTTAATCTGGTTAAAAAACAGCACTACGTTTAATCTGTATGCGGCATCTGCACTGAGAGGCAGATGCCGTTTTTTATTCGTATACTCAACATTATGAGTATGGCTGTACATGGCGATCACAGGGCGCTATGTCATTGGTGAGAAGGGGGCAGGGATGTTGCTAAACAATAAGAGCAAAATGAGTCGTGCTGCAGTAGCACTCGGTTTGTCACTGGTACTATCGCCGCTGGCTGTGAGCCATGCGGCCATCACCTCCACGCTACCCAATTCAACGCACCACAGTTCGATGTCGGTTGCTGCCAGCCAGCAGCAGATTCAGCAGGCGTTCAGCGCCACTGAACAACCTTTCTATTTGCCCGGTTTAGCCGGTATTTATGCGTCGCGCGATATGGCTCCGCTATGGCAAGACCCGCAAGCGGTGCAGGCTTTCCAGCAGCAATTGGCGGAAGTGGCGCTCTCTGGCGTGCAGCCGCAATTCACCCGCTGGGTTGAGCGTCTGACCAATCCGAACATCAAAGGCCTGGCGCGCGACATCGTGCTCAGTGATGCGATGCTTGGCTATCTGCAGTTTGTTGCCAATGTGCCGACACAGGGCGAAACCTGGCTCTACAGCAATGTGCCTTACAAGCTGACCATGCCATCTCTCACGGCCATCAATCAGTGGCAAAATGCGGTGAACGGCGGCGGCAGCCGGACTTTTGTGGTCTCGTTGCAACCGCAGCATCCGCAATATGCGCCAATGCATAATGCGCTGAAAACGCTACTCACCGACGATCGCCCGTGGCCACAGCTGCGTGATACCGTTACGCTACGCCCAGGGCAGATCAGTAATGATGTGCCTGCGCTGCGTGAGATTCTGCAACGCACCGGCATGTTGACCGCCAGCCATAGTACTACGCCAACGCCGGCGGAAGACGCGGTGCCAACTGCGCCGGTTCCGGTGAGCCAAAGCAATCAGCCGGTGGCGGTGAGCCCGTCTGCGGCAAACTTTGATGATATTGATGCGGCTCCGGCACTCGCTGCGACGCCTGAAGTGGCCAATAATGTGGCTACTAATCCGACGGCAACCGGACCCAACGTGTATGACGCTGCGCTGGTGGAGGGCGTTAAACGCTTCCAGCACTGGCAGGGACTGGCCGATGACGGCGCAATTGGTCCGCGTACCCGTGAATGGCTGAATGTGCCACCGCAGATGCGTGCTTCGCTGCTGGCGCTCAACATACAGCGCCTGCGTCTGCTACCGGATGATATGCATAACGGCATCATGGTGAACATTCCCAACTATTCGCTGACTTACTACAACAACGGCGCAACCATTTTGTCATCACGCGTGATTGTGGGTCGTCCTGACCGCAAAACGCCGCTGATGCGTAGCGCGCTGAATAATGTGGTGCTCAATCCACCGTGGAACGTGCCAACCACGCTGGTGCGCCAGGATATTGTGCCGAAGGTGAAACAGGATCCGACTTATCTGTATAAGCACGGTTATACGCTGTTGTCGGGCTGGAGTGCGGATGCGGAAGTGATCGATCCTTCGATGATTGACTGGCGTATGGTGTCGGCCGCGAGCTTCCCGTATCGCATTCGACAGGCGCCGGGCGCAACCAACTCACTGGGTCGCTACAAATTCAACATGCCGAGTTCGGATGCGATTTATCTGCACGATACGCCGAACCATAACCTGTTCCAGCGCGATATTCGTGCGCTCAGTTCGGGCTGTGTGCGCGTGAATAAAGCCTCAGAACTGGCCGATCTGCTGTTGCAGGATGTGGGCTGGAACGACGGCCGTATCTCAGACACCTTGAAAGAGGGAAATACCCGTTACGTGCCGATTCGCCATCGTATTCCTGTGAACCTTTACTATTTAACCGCATGGGTCGCAGATGACGGCCAGCCGCAATATCGTACAGATATTTACAATTATGATAATCCCGCCCGTTCCGGTAGTCAGGTACTGCATAAAGCCGGTCAGTTGTTACTCTAGTAATTGATTTGGCTGTTTTCTCTTCACATGAATTTAACCAAGACCAGTCTCGAAAATTTGATTTTGAGCTGGTTTTGGTCTTCTGCAACATATTCTGGGTTGACTGAGTCTTAGGCGGACGTTAATGTTCGGCCTTGTGTACTTTTCGCACATATTTTATCCGCTTTAGATTAGGTAACCTCGCTTCATGGCTAATATTGATTCTCAACGTCGTCGATTACTCTTGATTGGAGGCGCAGCAGCAGGATTATCACTGCTTCCTGGCTCCGCTCTGGCTTCGCTTTCCACCGCCCGCCCACGAGTATTGACGCTTAGTAACCTTCACACCGGTGAAACCCTTAAAACGGAGTTTTTTAACGGTAAGCGTTATGACAAGGATGAGTTAGCCCGCTTAAATCACTTCTTCCGTGATTACCGCGCCAATCAGGTGAAGACCATCGATCCCCATCTTTTTGACCAGCTTTACCGCCTGCAAACATTGCTGGATACGCGTAAGCCGGTGCAGTTGATCTCGGGTTACCGCACCTTAGCCACCAACACCATGCTGCGTGAATCGGGCCCGGGCGTGGCGAAAAAAAGCTATCACACTAAAGGACAAGCGATGGATTTCCACATTGAGGGAATTTCGTTGAGCAATGTTCGCAAAGCGGCGTTATCTATGCGCGCCGGTGGTGTAGGATATTACCCGCGCAGCAACTTCGTACACATAGATACCGGGCCCGCAAGGCACTGGTCCTGATACCGGCAGCGCTGCGTGTGTCGGTCATGGAGCGCTATGAACTACCAAATTATTCCGGTTACGGCTTTTTCCCAAAACTGTTCAGTTATTTGGGATGACGAAACTCAACAAGCCGCACTGGTCGATCCCGGCGGCGATGCGGAAACCATCAAAGCCGTACTGGCAGAGCGTGGTCTAACGCCGTCGCAGATCCTGCTCACGCATGGACATCTTGATCACGTTGGTGCCGCTGCGGAACTTGCGGCACATTATCAGGTGCCCATTGTCGGTCCGCATCCGCTCGATGCTTTCTGGTTAGATAATCTGCCCACACAAAGCCGTATGTTCGGTTTGCCCGAGTGTGCGCCGCTCACGCCCGATCGCTGGCTGGAAGAGGGTGAAACTGTGCAGGTTGGCAATGTCACGCTGGAAGTGCTGCTTTGTCCGGGCCATACGCCGGGACATATCGTGTTCTTTGATCGGGCTGGGCGTCTTCTGATTTCGGGAGATGTGATTTTCAACGGTGGCGTTGGACGCACCGATTTCCCGCAGGGCAGCCACAGCGACCTGATCGATGCGATTAAAACCAAGCTGTTGCCGCTAGGCGGTGATGTGACTTTCGTGCCGGGTCACGGTCCTATCTCTACGCTAGGCCGCGAACGCATCAGCAATCCGTTCCTGCAAGAATAAAAAAATGGGCCCTTTTGGCCCATTTGTCGTTATTTGCCGCCTGATTTATAAAACTGCGACAATCGCCTCACACAGCGCCGACATATTATCTGGCGTCATGCCTGCCACATTAACGCGACCCGAGTTCACCGCATATACGCCAAACTCCTCACGCAGACGCACTACCTGATCTTTGGTCAGGCCGCTGAATGAGAACATGCCGTTCTGCTTGATGATGAAGCTAAAGTCTTGATTAGCGCCTTTCTCCGCCAGTGTGTTCACAAACAGCTGACGCATGCGCTGGATGCGCTGACGCATATCGGCCAGCTCCTGAATCCAGATGGTGCGCAGCGCGTCATTGCTGAGGATGGTGGCGACGACCGCCGCGCCGTGTGACGGCGGGTTAGAGTAGTTGGCGCGAATGGTGTATTTCACCTGGCTAAACGCAGTTTTGGCCACGTCGCTGCTCGCTGCAACCAGCGTTAATGCACCTACACGCTCATTATACAAACCGAAGTTCTTCGAGTAAGAGCTGGCAACAATCAGTTCCTGATGTGAAGCGGCAAAAATACGCAGCCCTTGCGCATCTTCATCCAGACCGCGAGCAAAGCCCTGATAGGCGAAATCAAACAGCGGCAACCATCCTTTCTCTAGCGACAGTTGCGCCAGCTGTTGCCATTGCTCTGCAGACGGATCAACGCCAGTTGGGTTGTGGCAGCAGCCGTGGAACAGCACTACATCGCCTGCTTTGGCTTCCTGCAGCGATGCCACCATGGCGTCGAAATCCAGGCTGTGGCTTGCGGCATCGTAATAATCGTAATCACACACTTCAAGGCCAGCAGCGTTGAACACGTTGTTATGGTTGGGCCAGCTTGGGTTGCTCACCCAAACGCGCTTGACGCTGGTCTGGTTTGCCAGAAAATCTGCCGCTACGCGCAGGGCGCCGGTGCCGCCTGGCGTTTGTGCGGTGCAGGCACGACCCGCAGAAATCAGCGCGCTCTCTTTGCCGAACAGCAACTCCTGCGTGCATCGTGCGAAATCCGCCAGACCATCAATGCTCAGGTAGTTCTTGGTGGTTTCATTTTCCAGCAAATACTGTTCAGCTTTTTTAACACTGGTGAGCACCGGCGTTTTACCGGTTTCATCTTTATAAACACCAATGCCAAGATTGATTTTATTCGGCCGGTCATCGGCACGAAAAAGGTCAGCCAGTCCCAGAATAGGATCGGCGGGTGCGGCAGAGATCGATTCAAACATGAGTCAGTTCCGTTTAGGTGAACTTTAGCGAAATGAGCTATCAGGTTAACGTCAGTCGGCACGCTTGCCAACCGCTGATATAAAAAAGAAATATGTCGGTGAGATAAAGTAGAAAAGCTAATTGCGAAGCCGATCACTGAAATGCAAAACGGAGCCCGAAGGCTCCGTTTTTAGGTATTACGCAACGCTAATCGGGTGATTAGAACTGGTAAACCAGGCCAACACCAACGGTGTCATCAGTAGAGATGCCAGCCGCGCGGGTGAAGTCGTTTTCATCCATCAGGTTGATTTGATAATCAACATAGGTAGACATGTTTTTGTTGAAGTAGTAGTACGCGCCAACAGAAACGTATTTGTAGATGTCTTGATCACCCCAAGTCTCGATGTCCTTACCTTTAGACTGGACGTATGCCAGGGATGGACGCAGACCGAAGTCGAACTGGTACTGAGCAACAGCTTCGAACTTCTGTTCTTTATTAATAGCACCACCAAGTGCAGGGGTAGTATCATTTGCTTCAGTTGAAATCCAGGTCGAATTACGGGTTTCACCGTACATTGCTGCCAGGTACAAGTTGTTTGCATCATATTTCAGAGCAGTCGACCATGCGTCAGCTTTCTTGCTGCCGTTACCATAGAAGGACGCTTCCTGGCCGTTAGTACGATCTGAAGAGGTATAGGCAGCAGAAACGCCAACACCGATGTCAGAGGTATAAGTCAGAGAAGTACCCCAACCGTCGCCATTGGCGCGGCTCAGGCTACGGCTGTTAGCATTAGTGCCTTCTTCATTTTTGCCCTGATACTGAACAGCAAATGCCAGTCCATCAACCAAACCGAAGAAATCATTGTTACGGTAGGTCGCCAGGCCATTAGAACGACCAACCATGAAGTTATCAGAATAACCAGAGTCACCACCGAATACTGGCAGAACGTCGGTCCATGCCAGCGGATCATAACCCACACCATAGTTACGACCGTAGTCGAACGAACCGACATTAGCAATTTTCAGACCGGCAAAGCCCAGACGGGTTTTGTTGCCATTCTGTGCATCGCTAGAGCCTTCAGAGTTGTTAGCCTGAATGTTGTATTCCCACTGGCCGTAACCGGTCAGTTGGTCATTAATTTGAGTTTCACCCTTGAAGCCGAAACGCACATAAGTCTGGTCGCCGTCTGAACCTGAGTTATCAGAGAACTGATGACGCGCATCGACTTTACCGTACAGGTCCAGCTTGTTGCCGTCTTTATTATAAATTTCTGCTGCGTTTGCTGCACCAGCAGCCAACAGAGCTGGGATAACCACTGCAAGAATGTTGCGCTTCATCATTTTTTATTACCCTCATTGGAGTTATTTGGACATCTGCCACTGCTGCCAAGAAATCTTTACAGAACCTTGAAAGAAGTTTGATGTCTCCTGTGTCTGCACGCATCTTTCCATCACAGGGTTGCTAATTCTAGCCCGAAAATGATTCAAATCTCTCGATTAAGTATCAAAAGGAAAATATGTATTACAAAATGTAAAATATTGGGAACTTTGTGAGAGAACTCTAAATTTACAAAAATAAAAAAAGGCCGGCTAGGCCGACCTCTTTATATATATGAATTACTTATAATTAATCGCTAAATTTAGAAATTCGCGTTGCGTGGCGTACGTGGGAAGGGGATAACATCCCTTACATTTTGTACGCCAGTGACATAGGCGATTAATCGTTCGAAACCTAATCCAAAGCCGGCATGTGGCACGGTGCCGTAACGACGCAGGTCACGATACCACCAATAATCTTCTTTATTGAGGCCCATTTCTGCCAGACGTGCATCCAGCACATCCAGACGCTCTTCACGCTGTGAACCCCCGATGATTTCGCCGATGCCCGGCGCGAGAACATCCATCGCCGCCACGGTTTTGCCATCTTCGTTCATGCGCATATAGAAGGCTTTAATGTCTTTCGGGTAGTTTTTCACCACCACCGGCGCTTTGAAGTGCTGCTCTGCGAGATAACGCTCGTGTTCGGATGAGAGGTCCACGCCCCAGGAAACCGGGTTCTCGAAGCTCTGCCCGCTTTTCAGCAGAATATCAACCGCATCGGTGTAATCCACCTGAGCAAAGTCGGTAGTCACGAAACGCTCGAGACGCGCAATCGCATCTTTATCCACGCGCTCAGCAAAGAAGGCCATGTCATCAGCACGCTCGTTGAGAACGGCCTGGAACACGTATTTCAGCATAGATTCTGCCAAAGCGGCCGCATCATCCAGCGTCGCGAACGCCACTTCCGGCTCCAGCATCCAGAATTCCGCCAGGTGACGGCTGGTGTTGGAGTTTTCGGCGCGGAAAGTCGGACCAAAGGTATACACCTTAGACAGCGCACAGGCGTAAGTCTCGGCGTTGAGCTGGCCCGATACGGTCAGGAAGGCTTCTTTACCGAAGAAGTCTTTATCGAAATCGATTTTGCCCTGCGGATCGCGCGGCAGGTTTTCCAGGTCCAGCGTCGAAACGCGGAACATCTCGCCAGCACCTTCGGTATCCGAAGCGGTGATCAGCGGAGTCGAAACCCAGAAATAACCGTTTTCGTGGAAGAAGCGATGCAGCGCCTGCGCCAGCGTATGACGCACGCGCGCCACGGCGCCTACAAGGTTGGTACGCGGACGCAGATGCGCCACTTCTCGCAAATATTCGATGCTGTGACGTTTCGCCGCCATCGGATAGGTATCCGGATCGTCAACCCAACCGGTAACTTCAACGTTAGTCGCCTGCAGCTCGAAAGCCTGGCCTTCGCCCGGCGATTCGACCACTTTACCGGTAATGATTACCGAGCAACCGGTGGTCAGACGCAGCACTTCATCCTGATAATTATTCAGAGAGTTATTGACGACGGCCTGAACGGGATTAAAGCAGGAACCGTCGTAAACGGCGATAAAGGAAAGACCAGCTTTGGAATCTCTTCGGGTACGCACCCAACCACGTACGGTGACTTCACTGTCAACCGCGACACGGCCGTGCAGTACATCCGCTACAGGCACAACGCTCATAAAGTTCTCTCTATATATAAAAGAAGGTGGATAAAAGCCCTTATTCAGGGTTTTGCTATGTTACTTGCGAGCCCACAGGAAACAAGCAAAATTGCCGGGTTAATCGGAGATTTGTTGCGTGAAAGCAGGGTGCAAGCACCCTGCAATAAGAATCAGCTGGCTCTTTTGACCAGCGGCAGATCGAAGGCTTTGCGTAAGGCGCGCACGAAGGCTTTATCCTGGCAAATGGTTTTGCCGGGACTGTCGGAAAGTTTTGCCACCGGTTTGCCATTGCAGCTCACCAGTTTGATCACGATATTCAGCGGCGTAACGCCCGGAATATCACAGGACAAGCGCGTTCCGATACCGAACACCACGTTGGCACGTTGGCCAAAGTGACGATAGAGCGCCAGCGCTTTGTCCAGATTGAGGTTATCCGAGAAAACCAGCGTTTTGCTTTTCGGATCGATATCCAGCCGCTGATAGTGCGCAATGGCTTTTTCACCCCATTCCAGCGGATCGCCGGAGTCATGACGCAGGCCTTGGTAACGATGCGCAAAGCCCGGACCAAAGTCGCGCAGGAAAGCATCCATGGTAATGCAGTCGGTTAAAGCGATGCCTAACTGATCGTCATACTCATCCAGCCAGGATTGCAGCGCCGCACGTTGACTGTTCGCCAATACCGGGCTGATTTGCTGGTGTGCCTGGAACCATTCATGCGCTTGTGTGCCCACCGGATTAAGCTGCAGGCGACGCGCCAAATCGTAGTTGCTGGTGCCCACCAGCCACGGAAACTCCGCTTTGAGCGTAGCGACGATCGCTTCCTGCACCGCTTTGGAGTAGCGGCGACGCGTGCCGAAATCCATCAGCTGGAAGCGCGACATATCCAAATCACCAACCTGCTGACGGAAATCGACCAGCTTGTGCTGCAAGTGCGCAACCGCCTGATCCACACCCATCTGCGGCGTGCGGTGGCGATGCACCACCTCACTGATCAGCGCCAGCAACGGCACTTCCCACAGAATCACTTCACGCCACGGCCCGCTGATCTGAATCGTCAGATGGCCGTTGTTGTTACGCACGTTGACTTGTGAGGGATCGAGGCGGAACTGGCGTAGCCAGTCAAGGTAATCGCGTTGGAAGAAAGGCAGCCCGCTGAGGTAGTGATACTCATCGTCGCTCAGGGCGAGCGTTTGCAGGGTTTCAATTTGTGCGCGGATCTCGTCCGCATAAATACCGAGCAGTTCGTCGCCACGGCAGCGAAATTCCGCCGTAACCGGGACATCATAATAGCGATGATAGACGGCCTGCTGCATGTGAAGCTTATACGCATCGGTATCAAGCAGCGTAGTCAAAATCGGGGAAGCATGTCCAGTCATGGTGCGTTTCAGCATCCTCTTCCGCGGAGCAGAGCCCGGTGTTCAACAAAGTCATAAAGACGCAGGAGTATAAAACAGTAATGACCGCGATCACACCATAATTGCGGGTGGCAGGTCGAGGGTCATTTGTGCCATTGTTAATGAATTGTAGCCTTTTCAACGAACGCACGCATTGACCGTGGCAACAGAGGCACAACCCGCTTAGACTTTGACGGGTCAACATATTAACGATTTAACGATGCGAGAAGGACTCATGACGCAACAGCCGCAAATTAAATATCGCCACGATTACCGTGCGCCGGATTACACCATTACCGATATCGACCTGACTTTTGATCTTGATGCAGCTTCGACGCGCGTCACGGCGGTCAGTCAGGTGAAGCGTATTGGCGCTGCCGATGCGGAACTGCGTTTAGATGGCGAAGATCTCACGCTGGTATCGCTGGCGGTGGATGGCAATCCGTGGTCGCATTACCGAGAAGAAGAGGGCGCGTTGTTCATCAGCCAGTTACCGGACAACTTCACTCTGACCATCATTAATGACATTCACCCGGATAAAAACACCGCGCTGGAAGGGTTATACCAATCCGGCGATGCGCTTTGTACCCAATGTGAAGCCGAAGGTTTCCGCCACATCACGTGGTATCTCGATCGCCCGGACGTGCTGGCGCGCTTCACCACCACCATTATTGCCGATGCCGCGCGTTATCCTTATTTACTCTCCAACGGCAACAAGCTGGAGAGCGGCCGCCATGAAGATGGTCGCCATTGGGTGAAGTGGCAAGATCCGTTCCCGAAACCCTGCTATCTGTTTGCGTTGGTGGCCGGTGATTTCGACGTATTACGCGATAGTTTTACCACGCGTTCTGGCCGCGATGTGGCGCTGGAGATCTTTGTCGATCGCGGCAACCTCGATCGTGCTGATTGGGCGATGACCTCGCTGAAAGCCAGCATGAAGTGGGATGAAGAGCGCTTTAACCTTGAGTACGACCTCGACATCTTTATGATCGTCGCGGTGGATTTCTTCAATATGGGCGCGATGGAGAACAAAGGCCTCAACGTCTTCAACTCCAAATATGTGCTGGCAAAAGCCGAAACCGCCACCGACAAAGATTACCTCGGCATTGAAGCGGTTATCGGTCACGAATATTTCCACAACTGGACCGGCAACCGCGTCACCTGCCGCGACTGGTTCCAGCTCAGCCTGAAAGAGGGTCTGACGGTGTTCCGCGATCAGGAGTTCAGCTCCGATCTCGGTTCGCGCGCGGTGAACCGTATCGATAACGTACGCGTGATGCGCGGCGCGCAGTTCGCGGAAGACGCCAGCCCAATGGCGCACCCGATCCGTCCGGATCAGGTGATCGAAATGAACAACTTCTACACCTTAACGGTGTATGAGAAAGGTTCAGAAGTGATCCGCATGATGCACACTTTGCTGGGCGAAGAGAATTTCCAGAAAGGCATGCAACTCTACTTCGAACGTCACGATGGCAGCGCCGCCACCTGCGATGATTTCGTGCAGGCGATGGAAGATGCCTCGAACGTCGATCTGTCGCAGTTCCGCCGCTGGTACAGCCAGGCGGGCACGCCGATCCTGACGGTGCGCGATGATTATAATCCAGAGCTGGAACAGTACACGCTGCACGTCACTCAGCGCACGCCGGCCACCGCCGAGCAGAAAGAGAAGCTGCCGCTGCACATTCCGCTGGATATCGAACTGTACGATAACGAAGGCAAGGTGATCCCGCTGCAGCATAACGGTCATCCGGTGCATCACGTGCTGAACGTCACCGAAGAGTTCCAGACCTTTATTTTCGATAACGTTTACTTCCAGCCGGTGCCATCGCTGCTGCGTGAATTCTCTGCGCCCGTGAAGCTCGACTACAAATGGAGCGATGCGCAACTCACCTTCCTGATGCGTCACGCACGTAATGACTTCGCGCGCTGGGATGCGGCACAAAGCCTGCTGGCAACCTACATTCGCCTCAACGTCGCACGTCATCAGCAGGGCCAGCCGCTGTCGCTGCCGCTGCATGTGGCTGATGCCTTCCGCGCAGTATTGCTGGATGAGCAGGGCGATCCGGCGCTGAAAGCGTTGATTCTCTCGCTGCCGTCTGAGAATGAAATCGCCGAACTGTTTGATGTTATCGATCCGCTGGCGATCTCAGCGGTGCGCGATGCGCTGGTACGTACGCTGGCTAAAGAGCTGAGTGATGAATTCTTCGCGCTCTATCTGGCCAACCAAAGCAGCGAATACAAAATTGAGCACGTGGAGATTGGCAAGCGCACGCTCAAAAACGTCTGCCTCGGTTATCTGGCCTTCGCCGATGCGGCACAGGCGGACAAGCTGGTGCAGGCGCAATATCAGCAGGCGAACAACATGACCGATGCATTAGCCGCGCTGGCTGCAGCGGTGGCGGTGAACCTGCCGTGCCGCGATACGCTGCTGGCGGCCTATGATGAGCGCTGGCATCAGGATGGTCTGGTAATGGATAAATGGTTTGTGCTGCAAGCCACCAGCCCAGCGGCTGACGTGCTGAGCAACGTGCGTGAGCTGCTGAATCACCGTTCGTTCACCATGGGCAACCCGAACCGCATCCGTTCACTGATTGGTGCTTTTGCCTCAGGCAATCCCGCGGCGTTCCACGCCAAAGATGGCAGCGGTTATCAGTTCCTGGTGGAGATGTTGACCGATCTCAACACGCGCAACCCGCAAGTGGCTGCACGCATGATCGAGCCGCTGATTCGCCTGAAACGTTACGATGCCGATCGTCAGGCGCTGATGCGTAAAGCGCTGGAATCGTTGAAAGGGCTGGATAAGCTGTCGGGCGATCTGTACGAGAAGATCACCAAGGCGTTGAACGCGTAAGAAAACAATGCGTAATAAATTGCGCCGCTACGAATAAATGCACACATCCGTAGCGGCGCGATTTATCGCGCGTCTTTAATTAACTCTGCTGCGCAAACTTCAACGGCTGTTCCGACGAACCACGCTTCATCACCCGATCCAGCACTTCCGCTTCCAGCTCTGCCAAACGTGCCGATCCGCGACGACGTGGGCGCGGTAAATCGACGATTAAATCCAGGCCAATCAGGCCTTCCTCAATCAACAAAACGCGATCGGCAATCGCCACCGCTTCGCTGACATCGTGCGTCACCAGCAGCACAGTGAAGTTATGCTGCTGCCACAGCGACTCAATCAATCCCTGCATTTCGATACGCGTCAATGCATCCAGCGCACCGAGCGGCTCATCGAGCAGCAGCAAACCTGGGCGGTGAATCAGCGCACGCGCCAGCGCCACACGCTGTTTCTGCCCGCCGGACAACGCGGCAGGCCACTCGTTGGCGCGATCCGCCAATCCCACCGCTTCGAGCGCTTCCAGCGCGGCGGTGCGCCATTCGCGGCCTTTCAGTCCCAGCCCAACGTTATCAATCACCTTTTTCCACGGCAGTAAGCGTGAATCCTGGAACATCAAACGCGTATCTTCGCGTGCCTCAGATAACGGCGCATTGCCCGCCAGCAACGCCCCGCGCGTGGTGGATTCCAGACCCGCCAGCAGACGAAGCAAGGTACTTTTCCCGCAGCCGCTACGGCCGACCACGGCGACGAACTGCCCGGAAGGAATATGCAGATCGATATTATTCAGGATGGTGCGATCGCCATATTGCTTGCTGACGCCATTCACGCCAACCGGCGTACCGCGATTTAAGCGCGCCGGATTTAGGGTTACGTTGCTCATGCGTTCTCCTTCAATTGGTAGGCCGGATGCCAGCGCAGCCAGACGCGCTCCAGCAGTTGTGCCGCGACGTCGGCCAGTTTGCCGAGCAGGGCATAGAGAATGATGGCCACCACCACCACATCGGTTTGCAGGAATTCACGGGCGTTCATCGCCAGATAACCAATGCCAGAGTTAGCGGAAATGGTTTCGGCGACAATCAGCGTCAGCCACATCAGGCCAAGGGCAAAACGTACGCCAACCATAATCGAAGGCAGCGCACCCGGCAGAATCACCTGAATGAACAGACTCCAGCCAGACAAGCCGTAGCTGCGCGCCATCTCGACTAAACCCCGATCAATGTTACGAATGCCGTGATAAGTATTGAGGTAAATCGGGAACAAGGTGCCCAGCGCCACGAGGAAAATCTTGGCGGATTCATCGATGCCGAACCACAAAATCACCAGCGGAATCAGCGCCAGATGCGGCACGTTACGCAGCATCTGCACCGAGGTATCCAGCAAGCGTTCGCCGACGCGCGACGTGCCGGTAATCAAACCCAGAATCAAACCAATCGAGCCGCCGATGGAGAAACCGATGGCGGCACGCCAGCTGCTGATCGCCAGGTTTTGCCACAGTTCACCGCTCACCGTCAGCTTCCAGAAGGTAATGAGGATGTTTTCCGGCGATGGCAAAATGCGCGTCGACAGCCAACCCACTTGCGATGCCAGTTGCCACAGCGCAATCAGCACCACCGGTAAAACCCAGGGCAGTACAGCATTCGTTAGCTGTTTTTTAACGTTCGCCATCATCTGCTCCTTTAGCTCTGCGACACTTTTTGCGGTGTGAAATCGTTGGCCACCGCTTCACCGTGCGCTTGTACCACGCGCGGCTTCGGTACTTTCGGAATCGCCAAATCGAGGTGCGGGAACAGCAACTCGCCAACGCGATAAGCCTCTTCCAGATGCGGATAGCCGGAAAGAATAAAGGTCTCAATGCCGAGATCCTGATACTCCTGCATGCGTGCCGCCACGGTTGGGCCGTCGCCCACTAACGCGGTGCCTGCACCGCCGCGCACCAGACCCACGCCGGCCCACAGATTCGGGCTGATCTCCAGCTTGTCACGACGGCCACCGTGCAGTGCGGCCATACGCTGCTGGCCCACCGAATCGGTGCGCGCAAACGCGGCCTGCGCTTTGGCAATGGTGGCATCGTCGAGATGGGCAATCAGGCGATCCGCCGCTTGCCACGCTTCTTCATTGGTTTCGCGCACAATCACATGCAGACGAATCCCGAAGCGCACGGTGCGGCCTTGTGCCGCCGCTTTGGCGCGCACTTGCTCAATCTTCTCTTTAACTAACGCCGGCGGTTCGCCCCAGGTGAGATAGACATCGACCTGTTCAGCGGCCAAATCCTGCGCGGCATCCGACGATCCGCCAAACCACAGCGGCGGACGCGGTTCCTGCACTGCTTTAAACATCAGACGCGCACCGCGCACCTTCACATGCTTGCCTTCGTAATCGACGGTTTCGCCTTCGCTCACCCGCCGCCAGACGCGGGTAAACTCAGCGGACTCTTCATAGCGTTCACGGTGATCGAGGAACACGCCATCGCCGGCTAACTCTTCCGGATCGCCGCCGGTGACCAGATTAAACAGCGCGCGACCATTCGACAGACGATCCAGCGTGGCGGCCTGACGCGCCGCCTGCGTCGGTGAAATCACGCCCGGACGAAGTGCGACGAGGAAACGCAGACGCTGCGTAACCGGAATCAATGACGCCGCCACCAGCCAGGCATCTTCACAGGAGCGGCCGGTAGGGATCAGCACGCCGCCGAAGCCAAGGCGATCCGCTGCCTGCGCAATCTGTTGCAGATAACCATGATCAACCGGGCGCGAACCTTCCGCGGTGCCAAGATAGTGGCCATCGCCGTGCGTCGGGAGAAACCAAAATACGGATACGCTCATGATTAATTTCCTTTAGGCTGGGCGGATTGTTGATGCCAGATGCGGTCAGCAATATTCACTTTTACCGGCATCAGATGATTGGCATAAAACAGATCGGCCGTTTGCTGTTGGGCCTGCGCGGTATGGGCGCTGACCGGCGTAATGGTGGTTGGTGGACGATGGTCGAGATAGCTGGCAATCACCGGTTTTGGTAAGCCCATCGCATTCGCCAGCAGATCGATACTCTGGTCGCGCTGGCTGCGCGTTAGCGCATCGGCTTCGCTGAAGGTATTCAGTACCTGCTGCACGAAGGCGCCGTTCGTCTCGGTGTATTTGCGCGTGGCTAAATAGAAGGAGCCGGTTTGATTGAGTTTGCTGCCGTCGGCCAGCACGCGCACGTTGCCTTGCAGCAGCGCGGCAGAGTAGTAAGGATCCCAAATCGCCCAGGCATCAACGTCGCCTTGCTGAAATGCGGCGCGCGCATCGGCGGGCGTCAGATAGGTTGGCTGAATGTCTTTAAAGCTCAGTCCGGCCTGTTCCAGCGCACGCAGCAGCAGGTTGTGCGAGCTGGAGCCTTTCTGGAACGCCACTTTATGGCCTTTCAGTTCGGCCACGCTGTGAATTGGGCTGTCTTTCGGCACTAAAATCACTTCGGCTTGCGGCTTGGGTGGCTCCGAGCCGACATACAGCAGATCGGCACCTGCGGCCTGAGCAAACAGCGGCGGGATGTCGCCGGTGCTGCCCAAATCGATGCTATCGACGTTAAGCGCCTCGAGCATCTGCGGGCCCGCCGGGAATTCCACCCACTTTATATTGGTGTGCGGGAAGCGCTGCTCCAGCAGCTTGTGGGTTTTCGCCAATACCATGCTCACCGAACCTTTCTGGTAACCGATACGCAACTGTTCTGGTGCGTCGGCGGCCTGCGCGCTCACGCTCAAGGTGAGCAGCGCCGCGACGGCTGGCATGAGTAAACCCGTCAATATCCTTTTCATCTCTCTTCCTTTATACCGCTTGAGCGTAAGGTGGGTGGCGACGATGCAGCGCGTGCCAGAAGGTATCCAGCGCTTCATCAATGCGTTGCGACAGCAGCGGATCGAGCAGCGGCTGGCGATCGTAATCCGTAATCTGGCCGTCAGTGGCGAACACGCCGTGCAACACTTCCTGC
The DNA here is from genome assembly GCF_019795955.1 of Pantoea sp. DY-5. NCBI lineage: Bacteria > Pseudomonadati > Pseudomonadota > Gammaproteobacteria > Enterobacterales > Erwiniaceae > Pantoea > Pantoea sp. DY-5. The sequence continues at coordinate 1,118,848 of NZ_JAIMIE010000001.1, read as the reverse complement.
GCCTTCAGCGCGTTAAGTACCGGCTTCAACGCGTAATCCACCGCCAATAGATGTGAAGCGCTGCCGCCGCTGGCCAGTGGCAGCACCACTTTGTGTTCCAGCGCGCGCTCGGGCAGCAGATCGAGCAGGGTTTTCAGTGCGCCGGAAAACGAAGCCTTATAAATAGGTGTGGCGACAATCACGCCATCCGCCAGCGCCAAATCGGCTTTCAACGCGGCTAACGCGGGAGAATCGAAGCGTGCATAGAGCAAATCTTCAGGCTGGAAGTTGTGAATATTCCACGGAATCACTTCGACACCGCGTGCTTCCAGCGCGTGCTGGCACAGGCTCAGCAGCGCAGTAGAGCGTGAAGGGAAGCGAGGGCTGCCCGCCAGCGTAATAACCCGCATGGTCACTCCTTATAACTGAAAGTTATTGATTATCTGATATTCAGAACTGATGTGTTCAATACTGTCAGAGCAGGCAGCGAGGCTTAAATGATTTATCTGGTAATCCTAAGTCGCAAAATGGGATAGCCAGTAGCATATAAAGAGGGGATGAAAACGCAGATTTCAGGCGCTTAGGTATAATCTGAAAAGCGAGGCTGCAAGGGTGCGGTTATATAAATCCTGCGGCCTCAGTGAATGACGTTAATGATTAAAGAGCGTGATGCATGGGTAAAACAGAGTAGTAACCAGAGAAATATATTTATACAGACCGCGCAGTTACCGATTGCATGCAGTGCTTGATATTGAAAGTTATGGAAAAAGATAAACAATTCTCCACTATTCACTCCCTCATGAATCGGATAAAACTGAGTAACAGTTGTTTATTTCCTAATTTACCGTGGTTTTTATTTCACGAAATTTATGTCTAAACGCGAATAAAGGTTAATAAAATACGCACCATTCAACCCGCTTGTTACAAGTCATGCAAATTTTCGCCGATCAACATCACACTTCATGCAGCTGCGCTGAACAATTAATTTCGTCAGTTACATGTTAATGCTAATCGTGGTTGGAATTACAATTCCAGGCCTGTTTATAATCGGTTGAGCTAATTTCCGCTAGAACACGATAACGATATTTCACTTATTTATTTACGCCCGCGTTTTGTGGCGTGAACTGCCGTTGCGGCAAATCAATTTATTTTTAGGGAGATATATATGGGTAGTTCTTCATTTGCTCAGGATTTAACTGAGCAGCGGGTCGCGCCTGCCACCTTCAATCGCATCTCACCCTCGCCTAACGCTGCAGAGGAGCTGATATGTTACTGGCTGCAACCCGATGCTGCGGGATCGCATCTCACCTCTTCATTGCTGCCGACCTTTCCGCACAGCACGCCGGCTGAAGATGATTTCCTGCTGTTCAGCGCGGAGCGCAGCGCCTTGCCGGCCAACCTGCTGCAGGACGTGGCAAAGCTCAGTGACCAGCGTCCCGAGCTAAACTGTTTTGTGGTCTCACTGGCGAAGCGCGAGCTGGCGAACGGTTTACACTCTTCTCTGCAGCTGTTTCAGCAACTTCATGCGCAGCGCTGGTGGCAGCAGGGCGGCTTTGTGGTGATCTTGCGTGCTGGGCTGGCCCGCGTGGGTGGGCCGCTGACGCGTATTCAGGATGTGATGCTGGCCGGATTACTGCATACGCAAACGGCGTGGGTGCTCGATTACGCCAGTGAAGCGTCGCTGACCACTCAGGTAGAAGCCTCGCCGCGCTTAACCTATCAGCAATTTATTACCGATTATGAAAAACTCACACGATTGTCACACTATATTCCGGAGCGAAACCGCTATCGGGAAAGTTATTTACGCAGCGGCTTATTACAATTAGTCCAGCACGAGTTAAGTGGTGCCGATAAATTCTCAGATAATACCCGCCATGCATTAACCTACTTTGCGGAAAACTTCCCGGCCAAAGGTGCAATGGAAAAACTCATGTTGAAACAACCTGACATCTATTTCGCCATGATGAAAATGAGAAAAAAGCTGGGCGCTTAGCACCAACGTTAATTTTAAGAATAACTCCGGTGTGCGCGTGAATACTTTTATGTCACGCTTAAGGCCACTGAGATAATCCCCAGATGCCAAAACACCTATGTCTATAAAACGTAACGCGATTGCCAACTATGTTGGTCAAATCTATCTGACGCTGTCAGGTATTTTGGTTGTACCACTTTATATTCAACACTTAGGTATGGAAGCCTACGGTTTAGTGGGCTTCTTTTCGATTTTATTAACCTGGCTGCAATTACTCGATGCCGGTGTTTCGACCACCTTGATGCGGGAAGCGGCGCGCTATCGTGCTAATCAGGCGGAATTTGTCTGGTTCCCGGCGCTGTTTGCCACGCTGACCAAATTCTTCTTGTTCTCCACGATTGTGCTGGTGGTGTTGGGTTGGTTGGCGACGCCATGGATTGCCACGCACTGGCTGGATGCGCGTCATCTTCCGGCGGGCGATGTGGTGATTGCCGTGGCGATTATGGTGATCACTGCGGCGATACGCTGGCGCACCAGTCCGTATCGCAGCGTGATTGTGGGCTTCGAACATCAGGTGTGGCTGAACGGCGTCAACCTGATTATCACCACCTTGCGCACCTTTGGCGCGGTGCTGGTAATTCAATTCTTCTCTAATGCGGTATTGGCGTTTTTTGTCTGGCAGTTGCTGGTGTCGATTGCCGAAGCGGCCTGCTGTATCTACAAATCCTGCCAGCTGATCCCCAAAGCGGCGCGCAAAGAGAAGCGCGGCGATCTGAAAGAGGTGCTGAAACCCTTTATTCGTTTTGCGCTCAGCGCAGCATTTTCCAGTGCGGTGTGGACCTTTATTTCGCAAATCGACCGACTGGTGCTCTCCAAGACGCTGCCGCTGAGCGAATACGGTTCGTTTACCGTGGTGGCAACCGCCGCGACCGGCATTCTGCTGCTCAGCAGCCCAATCATGCAGGCGATTGTGCCACGTATGACCGGCATGAAAACCCGTAAAGAGGGCGATGCAGAGTCGCTGAAACTTTACCGCTACACCACGCAGGCGGTGGCGATCTTTATGGCGCCGCTCAGTATTACCATCGCCTGTTACGCCGGCCCGCTGCTGTGGGCGTGGACGCAGAAGAGCCAAATCGTTGATGAGATGTCATTTGTCCTCAGCCTGTATGCGTTGGGCAGCGGCATTCAGGCCATCTGCGGTTTGCTCTATCACCTGCAATACATCAACGGCAGCCTCAAGCTGCACATGAAAGGCTTCACCTGTTTTGCCGTGCTGCTGGTGCCGCTCAACATCTGGTGCGCCATTCACTACGGCGCACTGGGTACCGGTTGGCTATGGCTGGGGCAGAACATCTTCTATCTGGTGGGCTGGGCGTGGCTGGTGCATCGCCGCTTTGCGCCGGGCATTCATTTCACCTGGTTAACTCGCGATGTGATGCTGATTTGGGCGGTTTCCGCAGCTATCGCCTGGTTGAGCACCTTGCTGCCGATCGAGTGGAACCAAAATCGCTGGCTCAACCTGCTGTGGCTCGGCTTGATTGGCGCGTTCAATCTTGGCGTCTGCTGTCTGCTGCATAGCGTGGTGTTGAAGCGTCTCAGAATTCCGTTGTTTAACGTTGAGGAAAGAGGATGAGCATGATGTCATCTCACCGTATCCCTACGGTTTCGGTCATCATACCGAACTGGAATTGCGCGCCCTGGCTGCCAGAAGCGATGGGTTCATTGCTGCGTCAGTCATCGCCGCCGGAACAGATCATTGTTATCGACGATGGTTCCAGTGACAGCAGCGTAGCCTGGCTCACGGCGTTTGCGGCTCAGCATCCGCAGGTAATCCTGCTAAGCGGTGAGCGCGGCGGCGTCAGCGCCGCGCGTATGAAAGGGCTCTCTGTCGCAACCGGTGATTTTGTTTACTTCATGGATGCGGATGATTTTGTCTCCACCGATTTGTTCGCCGACTTTCGTCGCGTGCAGGCGCGCCATGAAGATATCGATCTGTTCTGCTTTGGCGCGAAAATGTTTTTTGATGTGCCTGCCGCGCAGCGCCACTATCAAACCATTCACCAGCGTCATGTCAGTGGATTGCTGCCCGGCGGCAGCACCAGTTTACGTACGCTGATGCAGCATCAGTCGGCGCATCGTGTCGTGTGGAGCAGCATCATTTCGCGTCGCTTGATTGATCAACTGGCGCTGCAGTTTCTGCCGATTCAAAACCATGAAGATGCGCCTTACATGTTTGCGCTCTATCTGCAGGCGCGTAACATTTATTGCACCAGCCAAAGCTACTACTACAAACGCTTTATGCTGACGTCGCTGTCGCAAAGCACGCGCGATTTTTCCTATGTGAAAAATTACTTTATTGCGCGTGAAAGCAGCGAACAGTTCCTGCGCGATCGGCAACTGCCAGTGGATGCGGCGTTGCTGGATAGCTATTACCAAACGGTGATGCACAGCTGCCTGGCGCAGATGCGCAAAAATCACATGGTGATCCCAACGGATTGGCAGCCGCAGGTGAATCAGCTGGTGCGCAATGTGTTGCAGCATAGCGCGCGTCTGAAGCTAATGTGGTATTGCCCGACGATTTACAGTGGCTTGCAGGCGTGTCGCGAACAGCTTGGCCGCTATTCTGCACGACGCTGATAACGATCAAATTGTGATGCAGTAGAACAATTTACTTTTGCGCCAGCGCACCTTACCATTCTGGCGCACATTTTCCCGTGCACCCCGACTTCCCTGGTTTCCGTCATTGAGGAGAGTGCATGTTATATCCTATCGTCCGGCCAGCGCTGTTTAAGCTTGATCCTGAGCGTGCGCACGAACTCACCTTTCAACAACTGCGTTTTATTAGCGGCACCCCGCTGGAAGGGCTGATTCGCCAGTCGCTGCCATCACGTCCGGTAACCTGCATGGGATTAACCTTCCCTAATGCGCTCGGCTTAGCGGCCGGTCTCGATAAGAATGCCGAGTGCATTGATGCCTTCGGCGCGATGGGCTTTGGTTTTGTCGAAGTGGGAACGGTAACGCCGCTGGCGCAACCGGGAAATGATAAACCGCGTATGTTCCGCTTAGTGCCTGCCGAAGGGATTATTAACCGCATGGGGTTTAATAATCTCGGCGTTGATCATCTGATTGCCAACGTTAAAAAGTCGCGCTTTAAGGGCATTCTCGGCATCAATATTGGCAAAAATAAAGATACGCCGGTCGAGAAAGGCAAAGACGATTATCTGATCTGCATGGAAAAGGTATATGCCCACGCCGGTTATATCGCCATCAATATTTCGTCACCCAACACGCCAGGATTACGCACGTTGCAATATGGCGAAGCGCTGGACGATCTTCTTTCTGCCATCAAATTAAAACAGCAAGAACTCCAGGCAAGGCACCTTAAATATGTGCCGGTGGCGGTAAAGATCGCGCCGGATCTGACTGAAGAAGAATTGATCCAGGTTGCCGACAGTTTGGTGCGTCACAATATTGATGGTGTGATTGCCACCAATACCACGCTTGATCGTTCGCTGGTGACCGGCCTTAAATATGCCGAAGAAATGGGCGGATTAAGTGGTCGTCCGGTGCAGTCACGCAGCACCGAAGTGATTCGCCGCCTGGCGCAAGAGCTGCAGGGCCGCTTACCTATTATCGGCGTCGGTGGTATTGATTCGCTGGTTTCTGCGCGTGAGAAAATTACCGCGGGCGCAACATTAGTGCAGATATACTCTGGATTTATTTATAAAGGCCCGGGCTTAATTAAAGATATCGTGACCCACCTCTAAGACATTTCCCACTTTACTGCGCCGAGGGGTTTATTTATCCCTTCGGCTCGTTTATATTTTGTCCTGCTGATGCATTTTTCAGCTTTTTCTCAGATTTATTTTTTTAATTAAGCGCCGTTTAGCGCAGCGATAAACCACAGGGCAGATCATGAAAATCAAACCTGATGACAACTGGCGTTGGTATTTCGACGCTGATCATGACCGCATGATGCTGGATTTAGCCGACGGCATGTTATTTCGCTCGCGCTTCTCGCGCAAAATGCTGACGCCTGATGCCTTTAATGTCAGCGGTTTTTGCGTTGATGACGCCGCGCTCTATTTTAGCTTTGAAGAACGTTGCCGTCAGAGTGGATTAAAAGGCGATCAGCGTGCGGAGTTAGTGTTAAACGCGCTGGTGGCCAGTCGTTTTCTCAAACCCCTGATGCCAAAAAGCTGGCACTTCACCAATCACGCGCACAGCTGGCAGCCCGCTGCGGGCGATATGGTGGCGGTGACGCTGGCTGATAGCGGCGAACAGGCGCAACTGTTTGTGGTTGAAAGCGGTGAAAATGCCGCGCTGTGCTTATTAGCGCAAAACGCGCTAACCGTGGCGGGTAAAGGTATGCAGTTGGGTGATGCGATTAAGATCATGAACGATCGTCTGCGTCCGCAGCAGCAGGAACAAACCGCCCACTTTGCGCGGGCGGTGTAATCGGCTTACGCCAGTTCGATATCGCCTGCCGGAATACAGCTGCAGCTTAAGATGGTACCATCGGCGCGCACCGCGCTTTTCTTCAGTGCTTTCACTTCACCCGCCACCAACGTCACTTTGCAGCTGCCACAAATCCCGGCACGGCACGAGTAGGGAATGCGGAAACCCTGCATTTCCAACTGTTCCAGCAGCACTTGCTGATTGTCGCCGCTAAAGCTCGTCCCCTGATAATCGATGCTCACCGCGCTGTGGCTGCTAGCGGCTGGCGCCAGCGTTTCGACCACGGCGCCCGCACCGTAAGCGCGTGGGGTTTGCTTCTCGAGAATGGTCACCGCATCGCCGACGCGAATAATGCCGCTATTAAGGGCGATCAAATTCAGGCCGAAATCGATATCGCCGCTGCCATCCTGCGCGCTGCGAAAACCCTGCAAGGTCGAGAGCGGTTCGCCATCAGGATGCTTACGGCCGCTTTCGGTACCGACGGTGGTAAACACGCAGCGGCTGCACGGTTTCGGCATCTCAAAGGTGATCTCGCCAATTTGCAGGCGTTTCCAGCTATCTTCTTCCCAGGCGGCCGCGCCGCTCACCACCAAATTGGGACGGAACTGCTCAACGCGCACGCTGGCTGGACAGCGCTGTTGCAGATCCTGCAACGAGGCCATATTCACCAGCAGGTAAGGAAAACCGTCGGCGAAACTCAGTGGCACATGATCAAAACGCTTCACGCGGCGCGTCGGTTGCACGCCGGTCCAGCGCAGCTGCACCGGACGTGGGAAGAAGGTGCTTAACCAGCTGTTGATCGCGTCAGGTGCAACGCACGCGGTGAAATGGTTGCCCCAGACTTCGGTGGGTGACTGCTCAGCGGTGAAATCAGCGAAGCGGATCAGCGCCTGCGAACCATCCGGTGCCTGCAGAAACAGCCCGTCCGGCAGCAGCGCCGGGGTAAAGCGCACCATTTCCGGAAACTGGCGGGCGGTCACGAACGTGCCGTCCCGTTCGGTCACCATAAAGATGCGATCAAAGCCCAGACCGCTTTCCAGCACCTGCGCATGTGACAGTTGCAGACCGCGCATAGATTTAACGGGATGGATGTAAAGGCGTGAAAGCGTAATCATCACCACTCCAAAAAAGGGGTCATAAGTTTTAAAGAAGCTAACTTTATGACATAGCACGCTGATTCGCTATAATGCGCAGCAATTTAAGCAAGAGTAAAAAGTGACGATATGAATTCTCTGTTTGCCAGTACGGCGCGTGGGCTCGAAGAGCTGTTGAAAAGTGAGCTAGACGCGCTGGGTGCGCAGGATTTGCAGGTGGTGCAGGGCGGCGTCCACTTCCAGGCCGACGACCATGTAATGTACCAAAGCCTGCTGTGGAGCCGTCTGGCTTCGCGCATTTTGCTGCCGCTGGGAGAATTTGGCGTCTGGAGCGATCTCGATCTTTACGTGGGTGCGCAAAGTATCCCGTGGACCGAGATGTTCGACAGCAACACCAGTTTTGCCATCCATTTTAGCGGCACCAACGAGGTGATCCGCAACAGCCAGTTCGGTGCGCTGCGCATTAAAGATGCCATCGTCGATAGCTTTACCCGCCAGAATCTGGAGCGCCCGAACGTTGATCGTGAACAACCGGGCATCCGCATCAATGCGTGGCTCAACAAAGATCGCGTCAGCATCGCGCTGGATCTAAGCGGTGATTCACTGCATCAGCGCGGCTATCGCCAGCAAACCGGCGCAGCGCCGTTAAAAGAAACCTTAGCGGCAGCCATCGTGATGCGTTCCGGTTGGCAGAGCAGTACGCCGCTGGTCGATCCGATGTGTGGTTCCGGTACGCTGCTGCTGGAAGCGGCGTTGATTGCCTGCGATCGCGCGCCTGGCCTGCTGCGTACCCATTGGGGCTTCAATCGCTGGAAGAAACACAATCAGGCTGCGTGGCAGGAAGTTCATGCTGCCGCGAAAGAGCGCGCACGCGTGGGTACCGCCGCTGCGACCGCCCGTTTCTTTGGCTACGATAATGACAGTCGCGTGCTGGAATCAGCGCGCGCCAACGCCCGTCGTGCAGGCGTGTTCGAGCTGTTCACCTTTGCGCAGCAGGATGTGATTAAGCTGAAGAATCCGCTGGCGGGCAAAGAGATTACCGGCACGGTATTGAGCAATCCGCCGTACGGTGAGCGTCTGGAAAGCGAACCGGCGCTGATTGCGCTGCACAGCCAGCTGGGCCGCATCATGAAGCAGAACTTTGGCGGCTGGAATCTGTCGCTGTTCAGCGCCTCGCCAGAGCTGCTGAGCTGCTTGCAACTGCGTGCCGATCGCCAGTTCAAAGCTAAAAATGGTCCGCTGGAGTGCGTGCAGAAAAACTATCAGCTGGCTGCGACCAGCGCAGAAGGCGGCGCGCAGATCGCCGAAGATTTTGCTAACCGCCTGCGCAAGAATCTGAAGAAGCTGGAGAAATGGGCGCGTCAGTCGAATATCGATTGCTATCGTCTGTATGACGCCGATCTGCCTGAATACAACGTAGCGGTCGATCGTTACGCTGATTGGGTGGTGATTCAGGAGTATGCGCCGCCGAAAACCGTGGACGCTAACAAAGCGCGTCAGCGTCTGTTCGATGTGATCAGCGCTACGCTGAGCGTGCTGGAGATCCCGGCCAATCGTCTGGTAATGAAGACCCGCGAGCGCCAAAAAGGCAAAAGCCAGTATCAAAAGCTGGGCGAGAAGGGCGATTTCTTCGAAGTGCAGGAATTTGATGCGCGCCTGCTGGTGAATCTCACCGATTATCTGGATACTGGTTTGTTCCTCGATCACCGTATCGCGCGCCAGATGCTGGGCAAAATGAGCGCAGGCAAAGATTTCCTCAATCTGTTTGCGTATACCGGCACCGCCAGCGTACACGCCGGTTTGGGTGGCGCGAAAACTACCACCACGGTGGATATGTCGCGTACTTATCTGGAGTGGGCCGAGCGCAACCTGCGCCTTAACGGTTTAACCGGCCGTAATCATCGCCTGATGCACGCCGATTGCCTGAGCTGGTTGCGTGAGAGTGACGAACAGTTTGATTTGATCTTTATCGATCCGCCGACGTTCTCTAACTCTAAGCGCATGGAAGACGATTTCGACGTGCAGCGCGATCACATGATGCTGATGCAGAACCTGAAACGTTTGCTGCGTCGCGGTGGCACCATTATGTTCTCCAACAACAAGCGCGGCTTCAAAATGGATCTCGACGGCTTAGAACGTCTGGGTCTGCAGGCGCAGGAAATTACCCAAAAAACGCTGTCGCAGGATTTCGCGCGCAACCGTCAAATTCACAACTGCTGGCTGGTTAGCCACGCCGGTAAGGAATAAGTTTTATGTCACTGATTAGTATCCATGGCGCTTACCTCTCGTTCAGCGATGCGCCGCTGTTGGATAACACCGAACTGCATATCGAAGAGGGCGAACGCGTCTGTCTGGTTGGCCGTAACGGCGCCGGTAAATCGACGCTGATGAAAATCATCAACGGCGAACAGCCGCTGGATGACGGCCGCATCATTTATGAGCAGGATTTGGTGGTGGCGCGTCTGCAACAGGATCCGCCACGCAACATTACCGGTTCTGTTTATGACTTCGTTGCCGAAGGCGTGGCCGAGCAGGCGGAGCATCTCAAGGCTTATCACGCGATTTCCCATCTGGTGATGGAAGATCCGAGCGAGAAGAACCTGAACGAGATGGGTCGTTTGCAAACCATCCTTGACCATCAGAATCTGTGGCAGCTGGATAGCCGCATCAACGACGTGCTGCAGCAGATTGGTCTGGATGCGGATACCGAGTTGTCTTCGCTGTCTGGCGGCTGGCTGCGTAAAGCGGCGTTGGGCCGCGCGCTGGTGAGCAACCCGCGCGTACTGATGCTCGACGAACCGACCAACCACCTTGATATCGAAACCATTGATTGGCTGGAAACGTTCCTCAAGACATTCACCGGCAGCATCATCTTCATTTCGCATGACCGTTCGTTTATTCGCAACATGGCGACGCGCATTGTCGATCTTGATCGCGGCAAGCTGGTTTCCTGGCCGGGCAACTACGATTTGTTCCTGACCGGCAAAGAAGAAGCGCTGCGTGTCGAAGAGATGCAGAACGCCGAGTTTGACCGCAAGCTGGCGCAGGAAGAAGTGTGGATCCGTCAGGGCATCAAAGCGCGCCGCACGCGTAACGAAGGCCGTGTACGTGCCTTGAAAGCGCTGCGTAACGAGCGCTCTGCACGTCGTGAAGTGATGGGCAAAGCCAATATGCAAGTCGGCGAAGCTGCACGTTCAGGCAAAATCGTGTTTGAGATGGAAGATGTCAATTACAGCGTGGGTGGCAAAACCCTGGTGAAAGACTTCTCCACTCAGGTGCAGCGCGGCGACAAAATCGCCCTGATTGGCCCAAACGGTTGTGGTAAAACCACCTTGCTGCGTCTGATGCTGGATCAGCTAAAAGCCGACAGCGGCCGCGTGCATTGCGGTACCAAGCTGGAAATCGCTTACTTCGATCAGCACCGCGCTGAGCTGGATCCGGATCGTACCGTGATGGATAACCTCGCTGAAGGTAAACAGGAAGTGATGGTTAACGGCAAACCGCGCCACGTGCTCGGTTATCTGCAGGACTTCCTGTTCCATCCGAAACGCGCCATGACGCCGGTGCGCGCCTTGTCCGGCGGTGAGCGTAACCGCCTGCTGCTGGCGCGTCTGTTCCTCAAGCCAAGCAACCTGCTGATTCTCGATGAACCGACCAACGACCTCGACGTTGAAACGCTGGAATTGCTGGAAGAGCTGGTGGATGGTTATCAGGGCACTGTGATGCTGGTGAGCCACGACCGTCAATTCGTCGACAACACCGTGACCGAGTGCTGGATCTTTGAAGGCAACGGCGAAATCGGCACCTTTGTCGGTGGCTATCACGATGCTCAGCAGCAGCGCGCAGCCTATAAGCAGGGCAAAGCCTCGCAGGCTAAACCGGCTACACCGGTGAAAACCGCTGAGAAAAGTGACGCCGCCAAACGTCCGGCCAACAAGCTAAGCTATAACCTGGCACGTGAGCTGGAACAGCTGCCACAAAAACTGGAGCAGCTGGAAACCCGCATCGGTGAGTTGCAGGCTAAAATGAGTCATCCAGATTTCTTCAGCCAGCCACACGATAAAACCCAGCCGGTTCTGGATGCGTTAGCGCAAACCGAGCAGGAGCTGGAAGTGGCGTTCGAACGCTGGGAAGAGCTGGAAGCACTGAAAAACGGCGCGTAATCGGAAGGAGTCAGCATGTGTGCAGCGGATCAAGCGCATCAGTGGAGTCTTTGTCCACAGTGTGATTTAACAGTAAAGCTGCCCGCTGTACCGGTTGGCAGCCGTGCGCGTTGCCCGCGTTGTCACACCACGCTGCAAGCCAACTGGCAGGAGCCGCGTCGACGTCCGACCGGCTACGCCTTTTCGGCCCTGTTCATGCTGGTGCTGGCCAATCTGTTTCCTTTCATCAATATGCACGTCGCGGGATTGAGCAGCCAGATATCGCTGCTCGAAATCCCCCAGGTGATGGATCGCGAAGATTACCGCAGCCTGGCAACGCTGTTTCTGCTGTTTGTGCAGGGCATTCCTGCCTTCTGCATGATCACCATTATTCTGCTGGTCAATAACGTCCGCATGCCGCACAGCCTGCGGCTTGGGTTGGCGCGCGTGCTGTTTCAGCTGCGTAGCTGGGGCATGGCGGAAATTTTTATGGCTGGCGTGCTGGTCAGTTTCGTTAAGCTGATGGCGTATGGTGAGATTGGCCTCGGCAGCAGTTTCTGGCCGTGGTGTCTGTTCTGCGTGTTGCAATTGCGCGCATTTCAGTGTGTTGATCGCCGTTGGGTGTGGCACCGCATCAATCCGTTACCGCCGCTGCCGAAAACGCCGCTGGCCGGTGTTAGCGGCCTGAAGCAAGGTTTGCGTAGCTGTCCGTGTTGTACCGCGATTCTGCCCGCTGACCAACTGGCGTGCCCGCGTTGTGGTGTGAAGGCGCATGCGCGCCGCAAGCACAGTTTGCAATGGACGCTGGCGCTGCTGATCACCTCGGTGATGCTCTACATTCCCTCAAATATCATGCCGATCATGGTGACCGAAACGCTCGGTTCGCAATATCCTTCGAACATTATGGCCGGAGTAATTTTGCTATGGAGCGACGGTTCGTGGCCGGTGGCGCTGGTGATCTTCATCGCCAGTATCATGGTGCCTTCGCTGAAAATGCTGGCGATTGCCTGGCTGTGCTGGCACGGCAGCGGACGCGGTGGGCGCGATGATGAAAAGATGCACGTGGTTTATGAGGTGGTTGAATTTGTTGGCCGTTGGTCAATGATTGATGTGTTTGTAATCGCCGTTCTCTCTGCGCTGGTGCGGATGGGGCGGCTGATGAGTGTGTATCCTGCGCCGGGCGCGCTGCTGTTTGCCATGGTGGTCATCCTCACCATGTTTGCCGCAATGACCTTTGATCCGCGCCTGCTGTGGGATCGACAACGAGAAACTGAACGTAAGGAGCCGCGTCTTGACGGACAACCATCACGGGACTGCTAAGGTCGACCAGATTAAACGCTGGTCGCCGGTCTGGATTGTACCTATCGTCACGCTGTTAATCGGCGGATGGATTCTTTTTTATCACTTCAGCCATCAGGGCCCGGAAGTGACGCTGATTACCGAAAATGCGGAAGGCATCGAAGCCGGTAAAACCACCATTAAGAGCCGCAGCGTCAACGTCGGTGTGGTGGAAAGCGCGGTTCTGACCGACGATTTGCACCATGTAGAAATTAAAGCGCGTCTTAATTCGGGCATGGAAAAGTTGCTACAGGGCGACAGCGCATTTTGGGTGGTGAAACCGCAAATTGGTCGCGAAGGCATTACCGGATTGGGCACACTGCTTTCCGGTGCCTATATCGAGCTGCAGCCGGGCGCGAAGGGCGATAAGCCGGAACGTTATCAACTGCTGGATGCACCGCCGCTGGCGCCGCCGGATGCCAAAGGCATTCGCATAACGCTCGACAGCAAAAAAGCCGGTCAGCTTAATGCGGGCGATCCGGTGCTGTTCCGCGGTTATCGCGTAGGTTCAGTGGAAACCAGCAACTTTGATACCGATAAACGCATGATGACTTATCAGCTGTTTATCTCGGCGCCTTACGATCGCCTGATCACCACCAACGTGCGTTTCTGGAAAGACAGCGGTATTGCTGTCGATATGTCTGCATCAGGCATGCGCGTAGAGATGGGATCGCTCACTACGCTCTTCAGCGGCGGCGTCAGCTTTGATGTGCCGGACGGCGCTGAGCTGGGCCGGGCGGCGGAGAACAAGGCGGAATACCATCTGTACGACGATCAGCGCAGCATCCAGGATTCGCTCTACAGTGCTCATACTGATTTCCTGCTGTTCTTCACCGATTCGATTCGCGGCTTGCAGGTTGGCGCACCGGTTGAGTTCCGCGGCATTCGTTTGGGTACGGTGTCACAAGTGCCTTATATGATTCCGGGCGTGAATCAGGCGCTGAATACGGATTATCGTGTGCCGGTGCTGATTCGCATTGAGCCGGATCGGTTTGTTAATCGCCTGGGCGGAGATTTCAATCTTGAGCAGCATCTGCAGGATGGCAAAAAACGCGGTCTGCGTGCGACGCTGAAAACCGGCAACCTGCTGTCTGGCGCGCTATTTATCGACCTCGATTTCTACGATAACGCACCGGCGTATCAAGGCCCGAATCAGGTGGCTGGCCTGGAAGTGATTCCAACCGTCAGCGGCGGCCTGGCGCAGATTCAGCAGAAACTGATGGCGGCGCTGGATAAGATCAACGGCTTGCCACTTAATCCAGTGCTGAATGAAGCCACAGGTACCTTGAAAGAGAGCCAGCGCACCCTGCAGCGGCTGCAGAAAACGCTGGATAACCTTAATCAGGTCACGGCGAATCCGGCGATGAAAAGCCTGCCTTCAGACATGCAGCAAACCCTGCGCGAACTGAACCGCAGCATGAAAGGGCTGCAGCCAGGTTCACCGGCTTACAGCAAGCTGGTGGGCGATATGCAGCGGCTTGATCAGGTATTGCGAGAACTGCAGCCAGTGCTGAAAACGCTGAATAGCAAAAGTAATGCGCTGGTGTTTGAGGCCAAGCCGGGCCAGGATCCACAGCCAAAGAGGGCGAAACAGTGAAAAAAGGGCTAATTATCGGGGCGCTGTTGCTGCTGGCAGGCTGCAGCAGCACCATTGAAAATACCTATTATCAGCTGCCTGCGGGCAGCAATGTGGCGCGCGTTGAAAGTGCCGCGGGCACTGGCCAACCGATGATTTGGGTTGAGCAAGTGACGGTACCGGATTACATGGCGGGCAACGGCCTGGTCTATCAGACCAGCGATGTGAAGTACGTGATTGCAGCTAATAACCTGTGGGCCAGTCCGCTCGATCAACAGTTGCAGCAAACGTTGATCAGTAATCTCAGTAAAGCGCTACCTAGCCGCCTGGTTGCCGGTGCGCCGCTGGGCGACACGCACGATACGCTGTCGGTAAACGTTACCGGTTTCCAGGGACGCTACGATGGACAAGTGGTGGTGAGTGGCGAATGGTTACTGCAGCATCAAGGACGCCTAATCAAACATGGCTTTAATCTGACGCTGCCGCAAACCGAAGATGGCTATGATGCGCTGGTACGTACTCTGGCTCTCGGTTGGCAGCAAACCGCACAACAAATCGCAAATAGTGTGGTTTCGCTAAATTAAGATTTGTTCGATGCTTATGCTAAGTCCTTGATTTAATGTAGTGTGATCGCAGTCAAATCAGGGGCTTTTTTTATTGCCTAATCAGCCAGATAGACAATCAACTGACAATTCTACATGGCACTTTAACGTCAAAAACATGACATTGGCGTGAATTTTGCGCATTGACCTTTCTTCTGCATCGGGTTAGAACATTACTGTGGTTGAACATTATATCGCCACTCTTTCTTTCCACCCAGATTCCACCAGACCTGAAATGAGGGAAACGAGGCATGAAGAGACAGAAGAGAGACCGCCTGGAACGAGCACATTCACGAGGCTACCAAGCCGGTATTACGGGCCGCTCGAAAGAGATATGCCCTTATCAATTGATCGATGC
The DNA here is from genome assembly GCF_019795955.1 of Pantoea sp. DY-5. Lineage (NCBI taxonomy): Bacteria > Pseudomonadati > Pseudomonadota > Gammaproteobacteria > Enterobacterales > Erwiniaceae > Pantoea > Pantoea sp. DY-5. The sequence goes on along the minus strand of NZ_JAIMIE010000001.1, from coordinate 1,103,326 downwards.
ACGGTCTCACTGGTTGGGAGGTTGGCGTCAAGCCATGGAGGACAGGTCAGCGGTGGCCTAGCACTGCTGGATGTCTAACATTATGGAAGAAACCTCCGCTGCGTGCGGAGGTTTTCATTTGGAAGGATTAGAAAGCTGAGGTGTCTTTGAACAGACCCACTTTCAAATCGGTCGCAGAGTAAATCAGGTTCCCGTCAACGAAGACTTCGCCATCTGCCACGCCCATCACCAGTTTACGGTTAATCACACGTTTGAAGTGAATTTTATAGGTCACTTTTTTGGCGGTAGGCAGGACTTGTCCAGTGAACTTCACTTCACCCACGCCCAACGCGCGGCCTTTACCTTCTGCGCCCAGCCAGCCGAGGTAGAAACCTACCAGCTGCCACATCGCATCGAGGCCGAGGCAACCCGGCATTACCGGATCGCCAATGAAGTGGCAGTCAAAGAACCACAGGTCAGGGCGGATATCCAGTTCGGCTTCGACGAAACCTTTATCGAATTTACCGCCGTCTTCGGTCATTTTGACCACGCGGTCCATCATCAACATGTTGTTGGATGGAAGCGGCGGTCCATTTTCGCCAAACAGTTCGCCGCGACCCGAGGCAATCAGGTCTTCTTTACTATAGGATTCGCGTTTATCTACCATGTTCTCAATATGCCTTCTTTTAGTGAAGCCCGAATATTAGCGAACAGTTGTACGCTGAGCAATGTTATCAGCTGTGGTTGAACCAGTTGAGCCAACGTAGTGGCCACGGACGCAGGCGAGCTTCCTGCTGGTTCAGCTGGGTAATACGTTCCTGAATGGTGCTAAGCAGAGATTCGCCGCTTTCACTCTGCCAGGCAATGCCGGTCAGCAGCGGCAACGCTTCATCTACGCTCTCAATGGCCCAAAGATGGAATTGTCCGGCCTTAACCGCTTCCACAACATCCTGATTCAGACTGAGATGACGCGCGTTACTGGCAGGGAAAATGACACCTTGCTTGCCGGTCAATTCACGTGAATGACAGATTTGGAAGAAGCCTTCAATTTTTTCGTTCAGGCCGCCGACGGGCTGCACGTTACCAAACTGATCAACTGAGCCGGTCACCGCAATCTGCTGGTCAACCGGCTGATTAGCCAGCGCACTGATTAACGCACAGAGCTCGGCCAGCGAGGCGCTGTCGCCATCCACTTCGGAATAGGATTGTTCAAACACCAGTGAAGCGGAGAAGGGCAGCTGTTGCTCTAGCTCCAGCTCGGCAATCAGGTACGCTTGCATAATCATCATGCCTTTCGCATGGATGTTGCCACCTAATTCGGCTTTGCGCTCCACATCGGTGAACTCGCCATCGCCCGGATGTACCACACAGGTAATGCGCGAAGGTTCTCCCCACGGACGCGGATGGCCTGGGAACTCAACCACCGAAAGGCCGTTGATTTGCCCAACCACTTCGCCTTCGGTTTCAATCATGATCTGATTAAGCAGGATTTCATCACGCATGCGATCGGCGAGGAAGCCTTCACGCCATTGGCGCGCTTCCAGCGCTTCTTTCAACGCTTCGCCATTGATGCTGTCGCCATGCAGCGCCGCTTCTTGCAGCTGGCGACGAAGCCAGCGCGGGCAAAGCGGCAACGTGTCTTGATCACCGGTCATGCGTGCTGCTTCGGTGATCAACAATGGCCAGAAATCGGCTTCAGGCTGCGCTAATCCGGCTTGTTCGGCTTGCGTTAGCGTCCACTGGCACCATGACGTCATGTCATCTTCGTCGAGAATTTGTAAGCTCTCTTCGAATTCGCTATACAGCGCCATCTCATGAACTTCGACGTCCATTTCCTGGAAAGCGGCCAGTGCATCACGGTCGCCACACAGTACCAGACGCAGTTGCAGCGGTAGCGGGGGAATGGCGACAGGCAATGGTTGACGCTCATCCTGTGAATACCAATCGAAGCGACCTTGCTCAATACACTTACGCAAACGCAGCCACAGCAGCGGCTGTGCCAGTAAAGTGTTGACCGCAAGAATTAACGTACCGCCATTGGCGCGATGCAGTAAGCCCGGTTCAGGCTGCACACGGTCTTTATATTGACGTACGCAACCGAACAACTGTTCAGCTTCAATCCAGTCGGCGAAATGCACGCCGCCCTGGCTGGTGAAGGGGCGATTGATATCGGTTGGCGGTAGAAGACTGACGGTATCGCCCATCACATGATAGTCGCCACCGTAAAGAGAAATCTCATCCGGCTGGAAACGTTGCGCCGCATCGGCGATGCAGGCCAGGTAATCGCTGTTTTCCTGACTGCGTAACAGCAGCAGCGGAAAACCCAGGGTTTGATGATGCAAATGCGCCAGCGCATTCAGCAGACGCGGCTGAACCGCGGCAAGACTATCGCAATCTTCCAGTGAGACGTTCGAGAAAATGGATTGGTAGCGGTCGCTATCCGGCTGCAGGGCTTGCCACGTAATTTGAGTGCTGGTCAAAATATTCGCATTAGTCTGATTTAGGAAAAGCGCGATTATACAGGAATCAACCTGGTTAATCACGGCGGAGTTCCGGCCCGGATTGTGACGGCTGCAACATGTTTTTCCTTGCTGCATCCAGGAAAAAAGCTGTTATTCTTAGTTTGTTACGTGATCACGATGAGATTCCGATGAAATACCAGCAACTCGAAAATCTTGAAAGTGGATGGAAGTGGAAATACCTGGTGAAAAAGCATCGGGAGGGTGAACTGATCACCCGTCATCTTGAGCTTAGTGCGGCGCAAGCTGCGGTCGATACATTGTTGTCGATGGAAAACAGCCCGGTTGAGGTTAACGAGTGGATCGCCCAGCACATTCATCCCGATTTGGAGAATCGTCTCAAGCAGACGATACGTGCACGTCGTAAACGTCACTTTAATGCTGAGCATCAGCACACGCGTAAGAAATCGATCGATCTGGAATATCTGGTGTGGCAGCGTCTGGCAGGATTGGCGCAGCGTCGCAGTAATACGCTGTCAGAAACCATAGTTCAGTTAATTGAAGATGCTGAACGCAAAGAGAAGTACGCCAGCCAGATGTCTACGCTGAAGCAAGATCTGCAGGCGATCCTCGGAAATGGTGGCTCGGAAAAAGAGTAGAATCCTTTTCGTTCTCATTACATTCAGCCATAAAAAAACCCCGCCTTAGCGGGGTTTTTTACTGCGTGATAACTTAAGCCTGTGGCTGAGTTACAACGTCTTTGATACCTTTCACGTCGATTTCAACGCGACGGTCTGGCGCCAGGCAGTCGATCAGGGCATTGCGGCCTTTCACGCTGTCACAGGTGTTGCCAGTAACTGGGTTGGATTCGCCCATACCGCGTGCAGAGATCTTGTTAGAAGGGATACCTTTAGATACCAGGTAATCAACTACAGATTGCGCGCGCTTCTCAGACAGTTTCTGGTTGTACTGCTCTGAACCGATGCGATCGGTGAAGCCCAGTACTACAACAGAGCCGTCTTTCGGATCCATTGAGCTCAGCTGGCTGTACAGCTGATCAAGAGCCTGCTGACCTTCTGGCTTCAGAGTAGATTTGTTGAAGGTGAACAGAACGTCAGACTTCAGAGTGAAACGCTTGGTTTCAACAACTGGAGCTGGGGCCGGAGCCGGAGCTACAACTGGCGCTGCATCTTCATCCTGACCGAAACGGTAAGACAGGCCTACGCTCAGCATGCTGTTGTCTGGACGTGCACCAACGGTACCTGCGTCACCGATGTTGTTAACCCACTGGTAGTCCAGGCGAGTTGCCCAGTTTTTGGTCAGTGCGTATTCAACACCAACAGCAGCCAGCGGAGAAACGCCGGTGTCGTGGTCGCTGATGCGATTGCCAGTGTTGCTGTTAAACTGGGTAGAATCAGCACGCCATACCATACCACCCAGACGGGTGTAGACGTCGAAGTCTTCGGTAATTGGGTAGCTCAGTTTAGCAGCCAGCTGAACGCCTTGTGCTTTGAACGCGCCGTTTACTTCGTTGCCTTTGTTAGGCATACGGCCCAACCAGTCGTAGCCCAGCTCAAAGCCCAGATACGGGTTAGCCTGATAACCCAGGAAAGCACCAGCACCCAGCTGAGATTCGTGAGTTGGACCGTCGTTATTCACGTAGTCGTTACCGTAGTAACCAGTATCATGATACTGAGACCAGCCCAGTTTAGCACCGGTGTACCAGGTGTTATCTTTTGGTGCGGCCTGCGCTACGGTAGCGAAGCCAGCCAGTGCCACTGCAATTGCGATAGCTGTCTTTTTCATTTTTGCGCCTCGTTATCATCCAAATAGGCAATGAGCAAAAAGGTTGCTCTTTGTGTTAATCCTTCGCCGGGTCTAAACGCTCGCTTTTGACTCTACCGAAAAAACGGAGGTTATTGAGCACCCTGGCGAGCTAAAGTCTACAACGAGATTGGAAACTTACAAGTATGATGTGACGCCGGGCAGCAAAAAAACAGCGATTTATACACACATTTTAACAAATCATATGGCTAAATCTTCGGTATTAGAAAACAAAAAAGCGTCTAAGCCATTGTCATAGCTGGCGGGAAAAGAATCAGTAGCTTAGATGCAACTTTTGCAAAAAAAATGCTGAGAAAATTCCTGGATTTACTTAATGAAACAAATCTGAGGGAATTTTTGTCGCATTGGGTTGTCTGGAATGAGCATATTGACGTCCCTGCGGACGCAAAATCAGACCGAGCGCTTCACCTTCCGCCGCGGCTTGTTCTAATTCTAAACGCTCTTCATCGCTCAATTCGTACGGAATCCAGGCAAGAACGACGCTGTAATTACCTGTACGTAATGCCTTCACCATACTTTCAACGGTGTTAAAACGCTCAGATTCGGTGATATGCATACTCTTTTCTAACGGTAATCCCGACTGCTGCATCCAGCTACGATTGAGCTTATGAGCCGGAGTGAGCCACAGCTGCCAGCGCGATTGCTCGCTCAGCTGTTTTAGTACCGGGAGCAGCATAAGTTGCATCATTTCGGGTTGTTCGCTGGAGCGCAGTTCTGTGATTCCACCCAGCGAAGGTTGCGCTAAGCCAGGTGAAGCGAAACGATGTGAACGATCAGCAGGGCCAGAGAAATGAGTACGCATAATTTAATCACTCAGTAATGAACTGTATGGATGTACAGTAATGACTTCCTGGATAAAGATCAACCTCAATTTCTGAAAACGCCTCGCAATTTCTGCACAAGATCCCGCACTCCTGCTTTTATTCATTGAACAGCTAAATCGTTTTTTTTATCTTCTAACCAGATGAATCTGCGAGCTTTTATAGGAAATTTCCCGCGCATGGAATCCATTGGAGGGGGCGTTATGAAGAGATATAACCCGGTAGTTGAGCAATCGAAAGCGCAGTTGGCGGCATTAGGTAAAATTGAATCACGCACGCAATTTGGGGGGTATGCGCTGACTATTGAGAAGGTGATTTTTGCTTATATCAATGAAGATGCGCTTTATCTCCGAGCCAGCGAGGCGCTTCACGTCTATAACGCACAGCGTTCACTGGAACCGCTGATTTACCGCAAGCGTGGTGTGCCGGTGACCTTAAGCTACTTCAAAGTAGATACACAGTTATGGCAAAACCCCGAACAATTATTGCAGTTATCGGCTAGCTCATTGCGCGCCGCACAGGAGGAAGCGGCTACCAGACTTGTCTCGCTGCGATTGAAAGATCTGCCGAATTTAAGCCTGCGACTTGAGCTGATGCTGCATAAGGTGGGGATCAGTTCGGTGCGGTTGCTGTGTGAAACAGGATCGCGACAAAGCTGGCTGAAACTACGCGCGGTGAATAAGCACATAGGGTTAAAAACGCTGCTGGCGCTGGAAGGTGCAATATCAGGACATCATGAGGCGGCATTACCCAGCGCCATCCGGCAAGAGCTCTACGCATGGTATTTAAAAATGCTCCGCCAGCATGCGGCGGCGGAGCATCAGCAGCCTTAATCGTTGACGAGGGTGCGGCGTAGACGGGCAATTTCGGGCAGCAGCGCGACCAACAATCCCAATTGCTGAATCACTAATGGTGCGCGTGCATCCGGGCTGTTTTTCATCTCGCTCATGCGCTGCATTAGCGCCTGCTGCATCTCTGTGGCTTGCGTATCCGTAACCTGATCGATCTGCAGCACATCTTCTATGAAGCAGACCGCGTCATCCAGTAAGGTCAGCAAGGTACTATCTGCCAGCTGTTCGCGATGCGCTCCCAGCGCCGAGATATAGCTGAGGAAAGAGTGGTTCAGGCACAGTAGTCGAAACGCATTCTCACGCAGCGGTTGTTGTAGCTTGAGTTCGCCACTGATGTTGGACACCACCGACGCCAGCTCTGCATCGGCGTTGTGCGCATCGCGACGTGCCACGCGATAAGCTAGACGATTGTCCTTGCCTTGGTGGTATTGCTCCATAATCGCATCCAGATAGCGGCAGTTGGCATCCAGTGTGCGATCGGCAACGGCGGTGATTTTGCGAAAACGCCAGTCGGGCCAGACAAAGGCCACGGCCAGCCACGCCAGGCCGCAGCCAAGCAAGGTATCCACCACGCGCGGCAGCGCCACTTCAAACCCTTCGCCGAGCAAATTGAAGCACAGCAGAACCAGCAAGGTGATAAACAACGTGGCCTGCGCATACTGAATCTGGCGGAAAGCGAAGAACAGCACGCCGCTCAGCACAATCAGCACCAGCTGACCTTCAATCGAAGGTACCAACCACAAGACCGGCAGGCCGATGGCGATGCCGGCTAAGGTGCCGCCAATACGCAAGGCTAGGCGTCGTCGGGTGGCGTTGTAATTGGGCTGGCAGACGAACAGGCTGGTCAGCAAGATCCAGTAACCGCGATCGACGCCGGTGATTTGAATGAAGGCGTAGCCAACACACAGCACCAGCGACATACGCACTGCATGGCGGAAGAGGGCAGATTGTGGGCTGAGATGGCGACTCAGGCGTAAGCGGATATCCGCCCAGCCGCTGAGCCCTTCCCGTGACAGATGGTGATCGCTCTGCGGGGACGGTTCGGCCAGCATCTGCTCTGACTCAATCGATGCCAGTTGCGCATCAATGGCACGCAGATTACGCAGCAGCCAAAACAGTGCATGAATGTGTGGATCCTGCGGCTCGTTCTGCTGAAGGCGTTGCAGCGCGGTTTCCAGCCGTTCAAAGGTACGTTCAAAATGGCTGTCGTGATGCCACGGCTGACGCAGCAAAATGGTCTCCGCCAGTTGCCGACACGCGCGCGCTTGCATGTTCATCAGACGCTGGAAACGGAACAGCACTTCGTTGTAACGCCAGTTATCACGCAGCAAATGGTATTGCAGATGCGAGGAGCTGGCGCGTTCATGGATATCCTGCGCGACAAAATAGTAGTGCAGGCTGCGACGCGTGCTGCGTGAACCGCGGTCGCCACGCAAACGACTTTGAATGGTGCTTTTAGTGAGATTGAGCTGGGCCACCAACTGGCTGTTGACCATCGCCGTGGCAACCAGCGTAGCGTCATCCTGATCGTCGCCATCGGGATCAAACAGGTTTGCTTTGGCTTCAAGATAGCGCGCCAGCTGGGAAAAACTGCCTGCCAGCTGTTCCTGCACCGGGCGCACCGGAAACATTAAATGACCAACAAAGGTCAGCAAGTTGTACCAAAGGGCACCGATCAACAGCAGCGCTGGCTGCATCCACCACTGTGGGAACAAGCCGATGCCCAGCATGGTGTAAACCGCAATCAGCAGCGCACCAAAGGCGATGGTAGCATAACGCTGTCCCAGCGCACCGAGCAAAATAAAGCCCCAGCTGGAAAGCGCCAGGCCCAAACCAAATCCCCACGGATGGGGGAACAACAGTTCAACCGACACCGACGCGATACAGAAACATACCAGCGTGATCAACAGGTTGCGCACGCGCCCAATCCAGCGATCGTCGAGATCCGCCAGCGCCGCGGCGACCACGCCAAGCGTCAGCGGAATGGTCCACTCGATTTGGTGCAGCCACCACGGCACCGCCGCGCATCCGGTTAAGGCAAAGAAGATGCGCAGCAAATAGCGTAGGCTGCTGTTAAACAGATAACGTCGCCAGCCTGGCAAGGCGTCATGAATCATTGAACGGCCTCAGTAACGGCGACGCGCATTGGCTTCACGCGCAGCCTGCGCTTCTTCAACGGAGACCACGCGACGGCCAACCGGCCACAGCGCAATCGCGGCAATTTTGAAGTTGGCGATGCCAACAGGAATGCCGATGATGGTCAGACACTGCACGATACCGGCCGAGATATGCGCCAGACACAACCACCAGCCAAACAGTATCAGCCAGAAAATGTTAAGGAAGGTGCCGCCGGTATTCATCACATGGCTTTTACTGTCGGGACGCAGCACATCGACATGCACCGCTTCGTTGCCAAAGGGAAGCAGAGACAGTTTGGTAATTTCCCAGCAGGAACGCGTCAACGGCAGCGTAAAAATCAGCACGATGCTCACCAGCGTGGCAAACAACCAGCTAAGGGTGGTGAAAAAGCCGCCGAGAATGAAATTAAGAATGTTGAGTACGGTACGCATAAACGTGTTTTTCCTTTTGCAATCCGCAATATGTGGCGCCAAGTTTAGCCTGTTTTAAGGCTGGAGCGCCAAGAGTCTGACAGGTAAACTGCGCGATATCGAATTCCACATGACGGTGCGGACATGGAACTGAAAGCAACATCAATGGGTAAACGTCTGGCACAGCATCCCTATAATCGGGTGCGCTTGCTGGCCGCCGGCGTGGAAGTCAGTGGCGATCGCCATGAATATCTGATTCCGTTTAACCAGTTGCTCAACATTGCCTGTAAACGCGGCATGGTATGGGGCGAACTGGAGTTTCTGCTGCCAGATGAGAAAGTGGTGCGCCTGCATGGTACCGAATGGCAGGAAACGCAGCGCTTTTTCCACTACTTGCAGCACGCCTGGCAGCAGTGGAGCCAGGAGATGAGCGAGGTGAGCGCGGAGGTGCTGGTCGCGCTGGAGCAGGAAATTCTCGCCTTCACCCAGCAGGATCGCTGGTTGAAACGCAGTGAGCTGAGCGCGGTAAAAGAGAGCATTACACGCCAGTTTTCTGCCTTGCCGTTGCCTCTCGCGCGTATTGCCGAGTTTGATAACTGTCGTGAGCGCTGGGAATTCTGCCAGCAATGGCTGGAGCAAGGTGAAGCGGCGATCCGCCAACGCAATCGCCAATGGACCAGCAAGATCCTCAGCGACTATCACGAATTCTTCTCCACCGTTGAAACCACGCCGCTCAATCCATCGCAATGCGAAGCTGTAGTGAATGGCGAAGACGCGCTGCTGGTGCTGGCGGGGGCGGGCAGTGGCAAAACCTCGGTGCTGGTGGCGCGCGCCGGTTGGCTACTAAAACGCAAGCTGGCGCAAGCGGATCAAATTCTGTTGCTGGCGTTTGGTCGTCAGGCGGCAGAAGAGATGAATGACCGTATTCAAACGCGCCTTGGTGAAAGCGCGATTCAGGCGCGTACCTTCCATGCGTTGGCGATGCATATCATCCGCGAAGGCAGTAACAAACAACCGGTGATCAGCAAGCTGGAAAGCGACAGCAAGGCGCGGCGACAGTTGCTGATAGAGACCTGGCGCGAGCAGTGTAACAGCAAAAAAGCGCAGGCCAGCGGCTGGCGTCAGTGGTTGCAGGATGAGCTGGAGTGGGAGATTCCCGAAGGTCCCTTTTGGCAAGATGACAAACTGGCGCAGCGCATCGCATCGCGCATGGAGCGCTGGCTGGGCTTGATGCGCATGCACGGCGGCGCGCAGGCGGCAATGATCGCGGATGTGGCAGAAGCGCAGCGCGATAATTTCAGCAAGCGTGTCAAACTGATGGCGCCACTGTTAAAGGCATGGAAAAGCGCGCTGAAAGAGGAGGGCGCGGTCGATTTCTCCGGGCTGATTCATCAGGCGATTGCCATTCTGGAGAAAGGGCGTTTTATCAGCCCGTGGAAGCATATTCTGGTCGATGAGTTTCAGGACATCTCACCGCAGCGAGCCGCACTACTGACGGCGCTGCGTCAGCAAAACAAGCGAACCAGCCTGTACGCGGTGGGCGATGACTGGCAGGCAATCTATCGCTTTAGCGGTGCCGAAATGAGTTTGACCACCGCGTTCCATCACTATTTCGGCGATGGCGATCGCTGCGTGCTGGATACCACCTATCGCTTTAACGATCGCATCGGTGAGATAGCCAATCGCTTTGTACAACAGAACCCGCATCAGCTGCGCAAGCCGCTGAACAGCTTGAGCAAAGGCAATAAAAAATCGGTGACTTTGCTGCCGCAGGATCAACTGGAAGCGCTGTTCGATAAGCTGAGCGGTTATGCCAAACCCGAAGAGCGCGTACTGCTGCTGGCGCGTTACCACCATTTGCGGCCGGCAATCCTCGATAAAGCTAAAACGCGCTGGCCAAAGTTAAAGCTGGATTTCATGACGATCCATGCCAGCAAAGGACAACAGGCGGATTTTGTTATTGTATTGGGGCTGCATCAGGGACGCGACGGTTTCCCGGCACAAGCGCGGGAATCCATCATGGAAGAGGGTTTGCTGCCGCAGCCGGAAGATTTCCCGGATGCAGAGGAGCGACGGCTGGCGTATGTGGCGATGACGCGTGCGCGCCAGCAGGTGTGGCTGATGTTCGATAAAGATCGGCCTTCGGTATTTGCCGAGCACCTGCGCGAATTAGGTGTGCCACAAAGCCGTAAGGCCTGATGATTAAGGTTTCAGGCGTTCGGCGAGGTAACGCTGATAGTCTGGAATCTGAATCTCAATCTGTTGGGCAAACTTCGGTGACTGGATAATAAAATCTGCGGTGGTGCGGTTATTGGCCACCGGGATATTCCACACCGTGGCGAGGCGCAGCAGCGCTTTGACATCTGGATCGTGCGGCACCGCATTCAGCGGATCCCAGAAGAAAATCAGCACATCAATTTTACCTTCCGAAATCAACGCACCCACTTGCTGATCGCCGCCCATCGGGCCGCTTAGCATGGCGTTAACATCCAATCCGGTATGACGATTAATCAGATTGCCGGTGGTGCCGGTAGCGTACAACACATGCTGTTGCAGCGTGCTTTGGTTGGTTTGCACCCACTCCAGCAGCGAGGCTTTACAGTGATCGTGTGCAACGAGGGCGATATGTTTCTGAACCTGAAGGGTACGAACGGTCTGCTCCATAGGGCTTCCTGTTTCTTCTCATGCATTATGTGTTAATGCAGGAGTTTACCCCTGGCGTTTCATCACTATCAACTTGCGCGTAAGGTTTTCATCCAGCTAATAAAACGCAGACGTGTGGCGGCATCAAAACGCTTGAACCAGCCATGTAAAGAGGGAAGATCGCTAACATCCTGCCAGGCGTAATCCAGATTCAACTGCGCCTCGCTGGCGTTCAGCGAATGTAAGGCAAAACGCGGAACCGAAGCGGCGTGGGCATCACGATTATAATTCACCATCGCCTTTTCGAAATCGTTATCACCTGGCTTCGGCAAATGGTCGCGCAGGCTGGTGATTTCTATGCCGCGTTCATCAATCAGTTGAAAGTTGAGGGTTTTGTCGAAGGTGGTACGTTCACGACGATTAGTGAGCGCAGGCAAGCGAATTGCCACCGAATGAGCATTGGCGCTAAAAGTGACAATCATCGGCACCGATTGAAAGTGCGCGGCGTCAGCGCCCGGTTTTTCCACACGAAACAGAAATTGATGCTGCCCACGATCCAGCTCAAGGCTGCCAGCGCCTTTCAGCAGTGAGCCAGAGATTTTACGCCCGTCCAGCACCAGCAGTTCGATCTCGGGATCGAGCTTGAGAGTGATGGCCTGGCATGAGGCTGATACGAGCAACAGCAGTAAACCCGTAGCAGTTAAAGACAGCTTCATTTCAACTCCCGGCAGAAGGGGGTAAATCGATTATGTGTAGCAAAGTATTACATTATGGCAGTAAATTTACATTTTTACATATTTATTCGTGCTCCTGCGCAAAGTTCTGGTGCCCGGCAGTTGCAGCCTAATGCGCAATGCCATCTACACTTAAGCGAATGAACCAGGAGAAAAAAGATGAATGATCAAACGATTCGCGATGTGCTGACTAAAACCAAACGTATCGCGTTAGTGGGCGCCAGCGATCGTCCCGATCGCCCGAGCTATGGCGTAATGAAATACTTGCTCGATCAGGGATACGAGGTGATTCCGGTGAGTCCTAAATTGGCGGGACAGCAACTTCTTGGCCAAACCGCCTATGCCACGCTGGCGGATGTACCCGGAAAAGTGGATATGGTGGATGTGTTTCGCAACGCCGAAGCGGCGTGGGGCGTAGCGCAGGAAGCGATCGCCATTGGTGCGGATACGTTGTGGTTACAGCTGGGCGTGATTAATGAGCAGGCGGCGGTGCTGGCACAAGATGCGGGTATGACCGTGATAATGGATCGCTGTCCAAAAATTGAAATTCCTCGGCTGGGGATTAGGCACTAAAACAGAAACGGCGACCTGAGTCGCCGTTTGATTAATGTCTCAGGCTGGGTGCCTGCAGCTGTTGCCGAATTGACGCGGCCAGCTCATCCATTGAAGGTTGTTCGGGGTGTTCGAAGGAGGTTTCCCCCGCCAGCTGAACTTCAGCGACATAGGTATGTACCTGATCGCCTTCTTCATCTTCCATCACCACATGATACCAGGGCGCGGCGCGCAGCGTTTCGCTGGCAGCGACATCATCAACTTCTGGCTCATCAAGCGAAAACTCCGGATCGACATCCACGATAACGCCGAGCACCCCGGAGAGACGATGTCGGACCTGCTGTCCAATTCCAAATTTAGTCGTAATCATTGTGACCTCCCAAAAGACTGCCCTGCATCCAATATGGAGGCAGGGACAGCGTTTTCAAGTCACAGCACGCGGCAGGCAAAACCTTTCAGATAAAGCCCTTCAGGATAGCTGGCGATCACTGGATGGTCGGCTGCCTGACGGAACTGCTCTATAAATTGTACATCACGACCGGCATCCACGGCGGCATCAGCGATGATTTTCTGGAACAAATCGGTTGGCATCAGGCCAGAACAGGAGAATGTCAGCAACACGCCGCCCGGATTCAACAGCTGAATGGCCAGCATATTGATATCTTTATAGCCGCGACACGCGCCCATCAACTGGTTCTTGTTCTCAACGAACTTCGGCGGATCCATGACGATCAGGTCGAACTTTTCGCCGCTGTCGCGATAACGACGCAGCAGTTTGAACACATCATCACGCACGAACTGGGCGCGCGACACATCAAGACCATTAAGCTCAACGTTCTGTTTCGCCACGTCGAGTGCGTCCTGCGAAGTATCAACGCTGATCACTTCACGGCAGCCGCCCATCAAGGCAGAAACCGCAAAACCACCAGTGTAAGAGAAGCAGTTCAGCACGCGTGCATTTTCTGAGTAGCCACGCGTGGCAAAACGGCTGTCACGCTGATCAAGGTAATAACCGGTTTTATGACCGCCCTGAATATCCACCAGCAGCTTCATGCCGTGTTCAGTAATCGGCAGCAACGGTGGCGGCAGTTCACCCGAAACCGGGCCTTGCGCCAGCTCCAGTCCCTCTTTTTTACGTACCGCCACGTCTGAGCGATCGTAAATAGCACAATCCGGGAAACACTGCTGTAAGGCGGAGACGATGGCCGGACGCTGATATTCGGCACCGGCAGACAAAAGCTGCATCACCAGGAAGTTGCCGAAGCGATCGATGGTGACGCCCGGCATGCCATCGGACTCGCCAGCAATCAGGCGATAGCTGTCCAGCCCATCACGTTTTGCCAGCCAGTCACGCCACACCTGGGCTTGCTCAAAGCGGCGCACGAAGAAGGTGATGTCGATTGACTCATCATGTTGCCAGCTCCAGACGCGTGCGCGAATTTGTGATTGCGGAGAATACGCGGCGCGAGCCAGCCATTTGCCATTGCTGTCACAGACATCAATGGTTTCACCAGACTGGGCTTTACCTTCCATACGTGCAACGGCACCAGAGAACACCCACGGATGGCGGCGGAGCAGGGATTTTTCACGTCCCTTTGCGAGAATCAATCGAACGGTCATAGTTTGCTATGCTTACCTGAAAAAATGAGGCGCCATTTTCCGGCGGATGGCGGCAAATTGCAACGCAAGGTGATGGGAGAACGCAATGGCAACCACATGCTGCAAAATTTGGGTGCACGGCATCGTGCAGGGCGTGGGGTTTCGCTACCACACGCAAGCGCAGGCCAGAGAGTTGAATCTCAACGGTTATGCGCACAATCTGGCGGACGGCAGCGTTGAAGTGCTGGCGTCCGGTGAGGCGCAACAGGTCGATGCATTAATCAGTTGGTTAAAAGCGGGTGGGCCGCGTAGCGCGCGGGTGGATAAAGTGCTGGTGGAGCCGCATCAGCCCACGCAAATGCCGACCCGATTCACTACCGGCTGATTACAAGCATTTCGCCGGTTTTGGCAATCCGGCAATTTTGGTCGCTTGCTTTGCCGGGCCTTCCGGGAACAGACGGAACAGATAGCGGCTGTTGCCTTTCTCCTCGCCATACTTTTGCGCCATGGCTTTTACCAGCATGCGCACCGCCGGCGACGTATTAAATTCCTGATAAAAGTTGCGCACAAAGTGCACCACTTCCCAGTGCGCGTCACTCATCACGATCGCTTCTTGCTCTGCGATGGCGGCGGCCAGCGGCTCGCTCCAGTCCGCGCTATTTTTCAGATAGCCTTCCGCATCGGTGGCAATCTCTTTACCGGCAAAATTCACAGTCATTCCTCATCGCGTTAATCAACACATTGTAAATTCGCCCGGCCATAAAAAGCAAAAACCCCGCCGAAGCGGGGTTTAATCACTATTGCAGCAGCTTAATCGCGGTTAGCGAAGCCCAGCAGGCTCAGCAGGCTAACAAAGATGTTATACAGCGAAACATACAGGCTCACGGTGGCGCGAATGTAGTTAGTTTCGCCGCCGTGAATGATGTTGCTGGTTTCCCACAGAATGGCACCGGCAGAGAACAGAATGAACAGGGCGCTAATAGCCAGATGCAGCGCAGGCAGTTGCAGGAAGATGTTAGCAACTACCGCCACCAGCAGCACGACAAAGCCGGCCATCATCATGCCACTCAGGAATGACATATCGCGGCGCGTGGTCAGTACATATGCTGAGCAACCGAAGAACACCAGCGCTGTGCCGCCTAATGCCATGGCGATCACATCACCCATGCCCGCAGTGAGGAACGAACTCAGGATTGGGCCAAGGCAATAACCGAGGAAGCCGGTGAAAGCGAAGGCCGCCAGAATACCTGCCGGGCTGTTAGCCAGTTTATGCGTCAGGAACATCAAGCCATAAAAGCCGACCAGCATCAGAATCAGGCCCGGTGAAGGCAAGGCAAACACGGTGCTGAGTGTGGCTGTGACGGCCGAGAAGGCCAGCGTAAAGCCAAGTAACAGATAAGTATTGCGCAGCACCTTGTGGGTGCTGACTAACGATTGCTGCGACGAGCTAAAAATTCTTTCCATCATGCGCTCCTTAAAGAGAGAAACACCAAATATGGCACGAGGATACGCAGCGCCTGAAAGACAGAAAAGGCGTTTTACCCATCTTTACGCGATAAATTGCTGTTTCGCTGAGCAGAATGGCGAAATTGACGCCGAAAAAATAGAATTTGGCTGTTTTTCAGCCGAACGATTCATTGCAGGCTTTACATCGTTATGGGGGATGTTTATAGTGCGCCTCATTGCGGAGGGGTGGCCGAGTGGCTTAAGGCAACGGTCTTGAAAACCGTCGATGGGAAACCATCCGAGAGTTCGAATCTCTCCTCCTCCGCCATTCACTCTTGCAGAGTGACGCAACAAAAAAATCCCCGGAGGGATGGCCGAGTGGCTTAAGGCAACGGTCTTGAAAACCGTCGATGGGAAACCATCCCAGAGTTCGAATCTCTGTTCCTCCGCCATATTAAAGAAGCCCGCAGAAATGCGGGCTTTTTGCTTTTCTGCGTTCATAAATTCCGAAAAACATCGCGTTGCTTTTCCATCTGCTGCCGTTCCCCGACGCCACGCGCGTTAACTGCTATATTCCATGCACGGTTTTTTGCAAACATCTGGCGATTTTCCGATGCAAGCTGAGTTACACTGTGCGGCAATTCGCTCTTTGGCGGGCTAATCGTTTGAAAGCCAGAGTGTTTCACTGATGAATTATGGAATAGGCACAATGATCAAGAAACTGAGTCTTTGCGCGTTGTCAGTCATCGCTGCGCTCCCGATGGGCATGTCCGCCTATGCTGCGGATGGAGATATGCAACTCCAGCAGGTGCTGATGTTAAGCCGTCATAACCTGCGTGCGCCGCTCGCCAACAACGGCAGCGTACTGGAACAATCCACCAGGAAGAGCTGGCCGCAGTGGGATGTCGCGGGCGGTGAGCTCACCACCAAAGGTGGCGTGCTGGAAGTCTACATGGGGAATTATACCCGTCAGTGGCTGGCACAGCAGGGCTTAGTCCAGAACGGGACTTGTCCGGACAGCAGCAACATCTTTGTCTACGCCAACAGCCTGCAGCGCACCGTGGCGACCGCGCAGTACTTTATCACTGGCGCCTTCCCTGGCTGTGATATCGCGGTCACGCATCAGGATGCGATGGGCACCATGGATCCGATCTTCAATCCGGTCGTCACCGACGGCAGCGATGAATTCAACAAGAAAGCCTTGGCTGCTATGACCGCCGCCAATGAAAAGCTGGCACTGAAGCCTGCCTTCCAGCATCTGGAAAAAATCGTCGATTACAAATCTGCCCCGGCCTGTAACGGCAAAAAGCAGTGTGATTTGAGCAGCGGCGATAACACTTTCAGCGCGGATAACGGTAAAGAGCCGAACGTAAGCGGTCCGCTGAAAATCGGCAACTCCCTGGTGGATGCGTTTACGCTGCAATATTACGAAGGTTTCCCGGCCGATCAGGTTGCCTGGGGCCAGATCAAAACGCCTGAACAGTGGAAAGAGCTGGCGTCGATCAAAAACGGTTATCAGGATGCGCTGTTCGCCTCTCCTGAAGTGGCGCGCGAAGTGGCCGCACCGCTGGTGGATTACATCCGCAGCCAGTTAGTCGATCAGGATAAAGCCAACGCGCCAAAAGTGACGCTGATGGTTGGTCATGATTCCAACATCGCCTCCTTGCTCAGCGCGCTGCAGGTTAAGCCTTATGAACTGCCGGGCAACGATGAGAAAACGCCGATTGGCGGCCAGGTTGTATTCGAACGCTGGCACGATGTGAAGAACAACAAAGATCTGCTGAAAGTTGAGTATGTCTATCAAACGGCCGATCAGCTGCGCGATGCCGATGTGCTGAGCCTGAAAAATCCACCGAAGCGCGTCACGCTGCAACTGGCGGGCTGCGAAACGGATGCCAACGGCTACTGCAGTTGGGATCAATTCACCGGCGCATTGAACGGTGCTCTGCAAGGTACGCCACTGCAGCCTGCTGCGGCACCGGCTGCGGCAGAACAGCCAGCACCTGCGGCCGCAGCACCAGCCGCAGATGACGCTAAGCAGAAAGCCGATCAGACTGCTGCGGATAAAGCAGCCGCAGACAAAGCAGCAGCGGATAAAGCCGCAGCACAGAAGGCTGCAGACGCGAAAGCGGCTGAAGAGAAAGTGAAGGCGGATAAAGCGGCCGCGCAGAAAGCGGCAGACGAGAAAGCCAAAGCGGAGAAAGCCACTGCCCAGAAAGCAGCGGATGACAAAGCCAAGGCTGATGCGGCAGCGGCACAGAAAGCGCAAGCCGATGCAACGCCGGCCAAATCAGAAGAGCCAGCCAAAGCAGCGACCAGTAACTGAGTTTGCTGCTTAAAGAAAACCCCGCCGCGGCGGGGTTTTTTGTGCCTGTTAACCGGCGACGACCACTAATTTTTGGTTGGCGAACTCTTTAATCCCCAGATCCGATAACTCACGTCCATATCCGGAACGCTTCACGCCACCAAACGGCAGCTCTGCGGAGGTATCGCTCTGCGAATTGATAAACACCATGCCGGTTTCAATCTGCGATGCCATCTTACGGCCGCGCGCAATGTCTTTGGTCCAGACTGAACCGCCCAGGCCGTAATTTGAATCATTCGCCAGTGCCACAGCGGCACGATCGTCCGCCACCACATACACCTGTGCTACCGGGCCAAAGAACTCCTGATAGTAAGCAGGATTGTCTGGCGTCAGACCGGTGAGCACCGTTGGCTGGTAATAGCAGCCGACGCCATCAATGGCGCGTCCACCAAACTCCACGCGCGCGCCATTTTGCACCGCTTCCTCAACCTGCTTCACTAAACGATCGCGCGCATCTTTTGAAGAGAGCGGGCCAAGCGTGGTTTTCTCATCAAGCGGATCGCCCGGCGTGGCCGATTGCAGAGCCGCGCTAAATTTGGCCATAAACGTATCGGCAATTTTCTCATGCAAAATAAAGCGCTTGGCGGCGGTACAGACCTGGCCGCAGTTACTGAGGCGAGCTTGCGCACCCTGACGTACCGCTTCATCGATATCGGCATCGTCCAGCACCACAAACACATCGTTACCGCCCAGCTCCAGCGTCGATTTCTTCAAGTGTTTACCGGCCTGTTCCGCCACGGCGCTACCGGCGCGTTCGGAACCCGTCAGCGCCACGCCTTGCACGCGCGGATCGGCAATCAAATCCGCGACTTGATCGGTGGAGATAAACAGGTTGGTCCATGCGCCTTTTGGCGCACCGGCTTCTTCTACCAGCTTTTCAAACACATCGGCGCAGTGCGGCACGATGTTGGCGTGTTTCGCCAGCACCGGGTTGCCGAGCGCCAGGTTTGGCGCCAGCACGCGCATCAGCTGATAGTAAGGGAAGTTCCACGGCTCAACCGCGACGATCACGCCAATCGGATGGTACTCAAGCCAGGCATCGCCCACATCGCTGGCGTAGGGTTGCGGCTGTAAAAATGTCGCGGCATGTTCAGCGTAGTAGCGGGCGATCTGCGAACAGATTTTCACTTCACCACGGCTCTGGCCAATCAGTTTGCCCATCTCTTTACTGGCGATGGTCGCCAGCTCTTCGGCCCGTTGGTCAATCAAATCGGCTAAACGGTGCAGCACCTGCAGACGCGGTTGAATATCGCCTTTACTCCACGCGGAATGATAAAGCGCATCTGCGGTTTCCAGCGCCTGTTGTGCATAGGCATCATCGTGCTCGTTCCACGCTTTTAGCAGTTGGTTATTGGCTGGATTGATACTTTGATAGGCTGACATACAAGGCTCCTTGGTGATGTAAAGGTAACAAAGGCGGGACAATGCCCGCCTGCAATTTAAACGTTTTTGCGCTCGACCGTTTTATCGTCCCAGGTCAGAACATCCTGGTCGGTCTTTTTGAAGGCGCGAATCAGCACTTCATCGCTGCCTTGCTGGCTCCAGATCTGCTCGGCTAAACGTTCGTCGTAGTTGGCTACCTCAAAAATGGCTTCAGCGATTTCGCGTGAAGTGTGGCGCAGTGATGCCCATTCGCCTACGTGATGCTCTTTCGACTGTTCTGTTGTCATGAAGGTCTCCTGTTGTGGATTTTATCCCTGTAGCTTTACCGCCAGTCCGGCGACGTGTTGGCCCTGAAAACGGGCAATATCCAGTTCTTCCGCCGAAGGTTGACGTGATCCATCTCCGCCCGCCAGCGTGGTGGCGCCGTAGGGCGTTCCGCCGCGAACGTGGGAGATGTCGAAGAGTTCTTTAGTGCCATAACCGATGGGAACAATCACCATGCCGTGATGGGCGAGGGTGGTCCAGACGGAAGTGATGGTTTGCTCCTGGCCGCCGCCGGTACCGGTGGAAGCAAAGACGCTGGCGATTTTGCCGTACAGCGCGCCCGAAGCCCACAGGCCGCCAGTGCGATCCCAGAAGTTACGCATCTGCCCCGCCATGTTGCCGAAGCGCGTGGGCGTGCCAACGATGATGGCATCATACTGCGGCAAATCTTCCGGTTTCGCTTCAGGCGCGGCTTGGTTCACTTTGCCGCCAACCTGGGCGAAACGCTCGGCATCCATGCTTTCCGGCACACGCAATATCGTAACTTCCGCGCCGCTCACGCTCTTTGCACCGTCGGCCACGGCTTGCGCCATGGTTTCAATATGTCCGTACATCGAATAATAGAGCACCAAAATCTTTGCCATGGTTTTCATCCTGCTAGGGTGGTGAGTAATCAAAAGTATAGAAGAGCCTGCGCAGGCTGCTGTACAGAGGTTAAGCAGGTGCCAATAAGTGTCGGCTAACTGCTTGTAACGCGGCGGTAAATTTGCTTTTTCGCAGTGAAATGAGTGAATTATCTGTTTCAAATTGTGAATATCAGGCCGATCTCACCGCTACGGTGTCTATTATTTAATCAGGTGTGCGGAATATCCGCCGCCAGGCTTTTCACGGCAGCATCGTGATAAGCCCCTAATCTGGATGCTCAATCCGTGGAGGAAATGATGGCCGAACATCGTGGAGGATCAGGCAATTTCGCAGAGGACCGTGAAAGGGCCGCAGAAGCGGGTCGCAAAGGCGGCAAAAACAGCGGAGGTAATTTTAGAAACGACCCACAGCGCGCGTCTGTAGCCGGTGAAAAAGGGGGACGCAGCCGCGGCAAGAAATAGCGCGACTGACCGTTATTCCCCGGCCGCCGGGTTCGCCCGGCGGTGACAGGCATTGCAATTTCCCCCGCTCTCTGAGCAAACTGACCGCCAACTGATTATTCTGGTGCGTTATGTCCGCTTCTTCGTCTCGTCTCAGCCTGCGTATTTCGCGTCAGGAGTTGGTGCTCATATTTATTACCATGGTTTGGGGTGGCACTTTTTTGGTGGTACACCGGGCGATGGCCCATTCCGGTCCGTTCTTTTTTGTGGGATTACGTTTTGCTACGGCATCGCTGCTGCTGGCCTTTTTCTTCCGTCGTTATCTCAAGCAAGTGACCTGGCTGGAAATCAAAGCCGGCGCGCTGATTGGCCTGTCGATTGCCGGCGGCTACGGTCTGCAAACCTGGGGCATGCAAACCATTTCCAGCAGTCAGTCGGCGTTTATCACCGCGCTCTACGTGCCGGTGGTGCCGTTGCTGCAATGGTTATTCCTGCGCCGTCCGCCGGGATTGATGGCGTGGCTGGGCATTTTGCTGGCGTTTACCGGTTTAGTGCTGGTGGCGGGTCCGCAGGATGGCAGTTTGACGCTGAATGCCGGTGAAATCGCCACCTTACTGAGCACGCTGGCAATCGCGGCGGAGATCATCCTGATCAGCCGTTATGCCGGACAGGTCGATGTGCGCCGCGTCACGCTGATTCAGCTGATGGTGGCATCGGCCTGCGCCTTTGTTCTGATGATCCCGAATGGCGAATCGGCTCCTGCCATGTCAACGCCGTTGCTGCTGAGCGTGTTGGGTCTGGGCGCGGCCAGCGCCTTGATTCAGGTGACGATGAACTGGGCGCAACGCAGCGTTTCACCGACGCGTGCCACGGTGATTTACGCCGGTGAACCGGTGTGGGCGGGCGTGGTAGGGCGTTTGGCGGGCGAGCGTCTACCTGCTGCTGCGCTGCTGGGCGCGGCACTGATTGTTTGTGGGGTGATCGTCAGCGAACTGCGTATACGCCGCAAGAAAGCGGTGCCCGATCAGGCACCGCTCGAGCCTTAAGGGTGTTGCCGTGCCGCCTGGTTCGCCAGCGCGGCGCCGCGACGTTGTAAAATCGCGTTCAGGATGATGGCACCAAAGGTGGCGGTGCCGATGCCGCCAAGAGTGAAGCTGCCAATCTTCAGGGCAAAATCACCGGCGCCCAGCACCAGCGTGGTCGCCACCATGATCAAATTGCCATTCTGATTAAAATCCACATGGTTCTGCACCCAAATGCGTGCGCCTGCCACCGCAATCAAACCAAATACTACAATCGATGCGCCACCAATCACCGGACCGGGAATGGTGTGGATTAGCGCGCCAAATTTCGGTGAGAAGCCAAGCACCAAAGCGATCGCCGCGGCGGCCACAAAGGCCAGCGTTGAATAGACTTTGGTCACCGCCATCACACCGATATTTTCCGCGTAGGTGGTGACACCGCTGCCGCCGATTGAGCCCGACAGCATGGTTGCCAGACCGTCACCGACAAAGGCGCGGCCCATCCAGGGATCGAGATTGCGCCCGGTCATGCCCGCCACGGCTTTAATGTGCCCGAGGTTTTCCGCCACCAGAATGATCGCCACAGGCGCGATCATTACGATGGCCTGCATATCAAAGATCGGTGCGGTGGTGTGCGGCAGGCCAAACCACGGTGCGTTGGCAAGGCCGCTGAAATCCACGGGTTTGCCGAAGCCCATCACGTTGGTTAGCAGTGCATAGATGGCCCACGCAACAATCAGACCGACCAGAATCAGCAGGCGCTGGATCATCCCGCGCGTGAATACCGCCACCAGACCAATGCACAGCACCGTCATCACTGCCATCCAGCTGTCAAACATCGAGCCGGATACACCGTGCACCGCAATTGGCGCCAGGTTCAGACCAATCGCCATCACCACCGCGCCCGTGACCACCGGCGGCATCAGACGCTCGATCCAGCCGGTGCCGACCTTCATCACGATCAGGCCAATCAGCGTATAGAGCGCGCCGCAGGCAATCACGCCGCCCAGCGCCAGCGCCAGGTTGGGGTTAAGTCCCTGACCGTTAAAGCCGGTTACCGCGATGATTACGCCGACAAACGCCGCGCTGGATCCGAGATAACTGGGTACGCGCCCGCCGGTGACCAGGAAGAACAGCAGCGTACCGATGCCCGAAACCAGAATCGCCAGATTGGGGTCCAGTCCCATCAGCAACGGCATCAGCACCGTTGCGCCAAACATTGCCACAGCATGCTGCAGGCCAAGCACGACCGTCTGCGCAAACGGCAGCGTTTCGTCCGGCGCAATCAGCCCATCATCGGTCATGGCTGACTTTTTCTGCCAGCGGGGGAACCAGGAACTCGCCATCGTCATCTCCAGGGTGTCAGTGAAAGCGGGCCGCACAAGGCGGTGTTAGCGGGCGTCCTGCCGTAAAAGGTGATGATAGCCACGGTCAAACCATGCCAGACCGTGCGTTTCATCATTGCGTACCAGCGCCTGCACTTCGCAAAACAGAATGTCGTGCGTGCCCACGCTGACCACTTGCGCCACTTTGCAATCAAACGACACCAGCGCGCCGTCTAATAGCGGTGAACCGCTGGCCAGCGTGTGCCAGTCAGCGGCGGCAAAGCGTTCTGCCATCGGCGTTTTGCCGCCAAATAGCGTCGAGAGATCTTCATGCCCGGCGGCCAGGGTGTTAACGCAGAGATAACCGTTGTCGCGAAAAATCGGCCACACCGACGCTGAGCGATTAAGACAAACCAGCAGCGTAGGCGGCGTATCAGTAACGCTGCACACCGCCGAGGCGGTAAATCCGGCGCGTCCAGCGGGACCGTCGGTGGTGATGATATTCACCGCCGCGCCTAAGCACGCCATCGCGTTACGAAACGCATCGCGTTCTACACCGGGTAAAATTGGCAGTTCATGCACGCTCATTGGCGGCTCCTGTGATTAGCTGGCCGCTCGCTGGGCAGGCGCAGCCGTATCGGCCAGCCAGCGCAGCAGCAGCGCATTAAAGTTGTCGGCATCGGTGACGCTCATCGCGTGTCCGCCCCAGGCCATCTCAATCAGGCTGCCGTTGGGCAACGCCTGCGCCAGCTGCGGTGAGCAGCTCCACGGCACCAGCAGATCGTCATGGCTGCAGATGGCTAACACTGGCTGGGAGATGCGCGCCACATGTGCGCGGAAATCCGCGCTTTTCAATGCATGCAAGCGACGCAGCAGGTTTTCCATGCCCTGGAAATGGGCGACATGGTGCGCATCTTCAGCGTTAATGCGCTCCTGATTGCGCGCCAGCCATTCCGCGGGATAGAGGAACAGCGGCTGCGCACGCACAAAGGCTTCGACGCCGACATTCATCAGCAGATCCTGACGCACCTGGAAGCAGCGCTGCGTGTGCGCATCCAGCGAAAGCCAGCCGTTGATCACCACCACGCGGCCCACGCGCTGCGGGAAGTCCAGCGCCAGTTGCAGGCCGATTAAGCCGCCCAGCGCATGGCCGATAATGTCGTAATGTTGAATGCCGTGCTGTTCCAGCGTTTCTGCCAGTTCCGCCGCCATCATCGTCATGCTGTAGCCGTCCGGCAGCGTATCGGTACTGCGGCCGGTACCGCGCTGATCGTATGTCACCACGCGATAATGCGGCGTCAGCGCCGCCAGCTGCGGTTGCCAGAAACCGGCTACGCCGCCTAAACCGGAAGCGAGCACCAGCGTCGGCGCATCTTCAGCGGTTAAACCCTGGATCTCCAGATGCATCAGGCCTCCTGTTTGCCGATATGCGCCACGGTGGCGATTTCGATCAGCGCATCCGGTTTCACTAAGCCGCACTGAATGCAGAAGCGCGCCGGTTTATCACCGGGGAAGTATTCGGCGTAGATCTGGTTAATCGCTGCGTAGTTGCTCCAGTCGGTGAGAAAAATCGAGTTGAAGGTCACGTCTTCCATGGTGCCGCCGGCAGTTTCGATCACCTTTTTAATGGTCTCCAGCACGTGACGCGTTTGCGCGGCGGCATCACCGACGTGCACCACGTTGTTGTTGGCATCGAACGGCAAGGTGCCGGAGACGTAGACGACGCCGTCAGCTAAGGTGCCGGGCACGAATGGCGCAATGGGCGTACCGGTGCCGGGCGGAATAATCACACTTTTAGGCATAGCGAAATCCTCTTCTTATCGGTTTGCAGGTGAATCGAGGCGTTAGCTTTTCAGCGTTTCGCAGAAAGTGTCGGTATCGCTGACCCAGCCAAAAAACGTTTCGATATTGAAAATGGCCGCCTGTTGGACAAACGCCGGACCCGCCTGATAGGTCGCGTCTTCCAGCACCACGCCGAAATATTCCAGGAAGAAGCCGTCACGCAGCGTCGATTCCACGCAGACGTTGGTGGCGATGCCGGTAAACACCAGATGGCGGATGCCACGGCTGCGCAGCATGCTGTCGAGCGAGGTGTTGAAGAAGCCGCTGTAGCGCGGTTTCGGCAGTACAATATCGCCGGCCTGCGGCACCAGTTCATCGACCAGCGCATAATCCCAACCGCCTTTCGACAGCAGCGTGCCCTGTAACTCCGGGCGCTTGCGCATGGTTTTCAGCGCATTAGATTTGTGAAAGTTGGGGGATCCGGCATCACCTGCTTCAACGTATTGGTCGTCCCAACCGTTCTGAAACCAGATGATCTGCATCCCGGCGGCCCGCGCTGCGGTGACCGCCTGATGGATTTTGGCAATCACCGGCTTGGTAGCGGAGACATCAAAGCCCGCCAGATCGAGATAGCCGCCTTGCGTGGCGTAGGCGTTCTGCATATCCACCACAATCAGCGCACTTTGCGCGGGCGGCAGCGCGATGGCTTCCGGGCGCGCCGGCAAGGTGACGTTCGGTAAACTTGAGGTATGGGCGCAAACAACGGTACTCATCAGGCAACCTCCTGCTGGGATGCGATTAAATCGTGGCGACACTGCATTAAGGGCTGGATACGTTCACCGAAATCTTCGATGCCTTGCAGGAAATCATCGAAGGTGAGCAACACGCCTTGCGTGCCATCGACTAAAGCAACCTCATCCAACATTCGTGCCACATTGGCGTAAGAACCCACTAATGTGCCCATGTTGATGTTGACAGCGGAGGTTGGATCGGCCATCTGGCGCACGTTGGTGTCGCTGCCAGATTTGGTGTCCTGCTGACTTTGCGTGGTGAGCCAGGCGAGCGCCTCTTCATCGGCACCGGCTTTGTAGTGTTCCCATTTGGCGCGTGCGGCTTCGTCGCTTTCGGCGGCAATGATCATAAACAGCACATAGGAACCGACGTCGCGCCCCGCTTTATCGGCAGCTTGCTTCATACGCGCGGCAGTTGGCGCGAAGGCAGTTGGCGTGTTGACGCCTTTGCCAAAGCAGAAGTTGTAATCGGCGTGCTGCGCCGAGAACGCCATGCCCGCATCGCTCTGACCGGCGCAAATCACTTTCATCGGTTTCTGCGGCTGCGGGCTGACGCGGCAATCGTTCATGGTAAAGAACTCGCCCTTGAAGTCGCTCTGGCCGGTGCCCCACAAATCGCGCAGCACGGTGACGTATTCGGTCAGATATTGGTAGCGGCTGGAGAAGTAAGCATCGCCCGGCCACAAGCCCATCTGCTCGTACTCGGGTTTCTGCCAGCCGGTAACGAGGTTGACGCCGAAGCGGCCATTCGAGATGGAATCAATGGTGGAGGCCATACGCGCCACAATCGCGGGCGGCAAGGTCAGCGTGGCGGCGGTGGCGTAGATTTCGATGCGTGAGGTCACCGCCGCGAGTCCCGCCATCAGCGTGAAGGATTCGAGGTTGTGATCCCAAAACTCGGTTTTGCCGCCAAAGCCGCGCAGTTTGATCATCGAAAGGGCAAAGTCGAAATGATAATGCTCTGCTTTCAGCACGATCTCTTTGTTCAGTTCAAAAGTCGGTTTGTACTGCGGCGCATGGGTGGAGATCAGCCAGCCGTTATTACCAATCGGGATAAAGACGCCAATTTTCATGTGAAACCTCTCTGCATTAGACGGGGACTGCTTCACGCGCTGCGCTGCTTCCTGCACGCATCCTGCGGGCGGCGCTCCATCACAAAATTGCAAATGCTGTGCCACATTTTTAAAAGAGATAAATAACAATGTGTTAAAAGTATCGCCTGTTCTAAACTGGAGTAATTGGTCCATTTCAGACCATTTGGTCAAAACGTTCTGCACGTTTTTCATGCGCCGCGTGGTCAAAAAAGGTGCAGGCGGGCGATTAGGCAGGAAAGAAGGCCTTTGTTATGATGCGTTGACGCAGGACGGAAGAGGTAACAGTGTGAAAAGCGATGAAAAAAAACCGGGACGCCGTTCGCGAGCGGTCGCCGCAAAGCGGGCAGCCATTCTGGAAGCGGCGTTAACCTTCTTCTCGCAATACGGTATTCACGGCACCAGCCTGGATAAAGTGGCGGAGCGCGCCGACGTCTCCAAAACCAATTTGCTGTATTACTATCCGTCGAAAGAAGTGCTGTATGTGGCGGTTTTAAAAGAGATTCTTGATGTGTGGCTGGCGCCGCTGCGCGCGCTGCAGCACGATCACGATCCGCTGACCGCGATACGTCAATACATTCGCCTTAAGCTGGAAGTCTCGCGCGATCATCCGCAAGCTTCACGGTTGTTCTGCCTTGAGATGTTGCAGGGCGCGCCGCTGCTGAAAGGTGAACTGGCCGGTGATTTAAAAGCGCTGGTGGATGAGAAAGCGGCGATTATCGAACAGTGGATCGCCGAAGGTCGGTTGGCGGGCGTGCAGCCGCAGCACCTGTTTTTCCTGCTATGGGCGACTACGCAGCACTATGCGGATTTCGCCTCACAGGTGGAAGCGATTACCGGCCAGACGTTGAACGATGCGGCGTTTTTTGAACAGACGCTGGAAAACGTGCAGCGCATGATAATTGAAGGGATTCGCGTGCGCTGATCCCGCGTTTTCAAGGAGAGTGCATGGATTCGTTATCACAACTGACGTTAGGCGCGGCGGTCACCGTTGCGGTGATGGGCAAGCGCGTCCCGCTGTGGCAAGCGGCGCTGGTGGGCGCGGTGGCGGGCACCTTGCCGGATCTCGACGTGTTTATCGATCACGGCGATGCCATCCGCAATATGACGCTGCATCGTACCGAAAGTCATGCGCTGATAATCCTCACCTTAATTGCACCGCTGCTCGGCTGGCTGGTGGCCGGTGCGACACACAGTCGCGCGCACTGGCGCGGCTGGACGCTGGCAATGTGGCTGGCGCTGGTGACGCATCCGCTGCTGGATCTCACCACCGTTTACGGTACGCAACTGGGCCTGCCGCTCACCGATTTCCCTTATGCCATTGGCAGCATGTATATCATCGATCCGCTGTATACCTTGCCATTGCTAATTGCGCTGCTCATCGCCCTGTGGCGACGTGACGCTGTAGGCTTGCGCTGGAATCAGGCGGGATTATTGGTGAGTACGCTCTATCTCGGCTGGAGCATGGTGGCACAAAGCATGGCGACGCAGCACATTGAGCAAGCGCTGGCGCAGCAATCAGTGCAGCCGGAGCAACTGCTGGTGACGCCGACCGCGTTTAATACGCTGGTATGGCGCACGGTGATCATGACGCCAGAGCGTTACGGCGAAGCCTATTGGTCGCTGTTATCACCGGGGCGTCCGCTGCAGATAAGCTGGCACGATCGTCAACCCGCGCTGTTTGCGCCGTTCAAAGGGCAATGGCATGCCGAGCGTGTGGCGTGGTTTAGTCATGGGTTTTACGCAATGAAGCAGCAGGGCGATCGCACGTTGATCAGCGATTTAAGGATGGGGGAAGAGCCGAGTTACACCTTTACCTTTAATCTGGGATCACCGCAGTCGCCGGAGCTAGCACCACAGCGAGAGCCTTCGGTGCGTCCTGCATTGGGTGAGGCGTGGAGTAAGCTGCGGGAGAGATTGTGACTTCGTGGTGAAGCGAATTTGCTAATGAGGTGCGCTTTCTGTCAAAAAAGAAAAAGGCTGCACTTTCTTTCAAAAGGCAGCCTTAACGTAGCCGTAATAAATCAGGCTTTACGACGACGTAACAACCAGCCCATGGTCAGCATCACAAACCACAGCGGCGTGACCATCAGCGCCTGACGGGTATCTTCCTGCAGCGTCAGCAGCACCAGCACAAAGGCGAAGAACGCCATGCATACCCAGCACATAAACTTGCCCAGCGGCATTTTGAACTTCGATTCAGCATGACGCTGTGGATGCTGCTTACGATACGCCAGATAGCTGCACAGGATGATGGTCCAGACAAACATAAACAGAATCGCCGACACCGTAGTGACCATGGTGAACACCGTCATCACATCCGGAATCAGGTAGATCAGCGCCACGCCCGCCAGCAGACACAGGCAGGAGAAGAACAGGCCAGTGGTTGGCACCGCGCGTGCCGAGAGGCGACCAAAGGCTTTATGCGCTACGCCTTGTTCCGCCAGGCCGAACAACATGCGGCTGGTGGAGAAGATACCGCTATTGGCGGACGAGGCGGCGGAGGTCAGCACCACGAAGTTGACGATGCTGGCGGCGGCAGGCAAGCCGATCAGCACAAACATCTCAACGAATGGGCTGCGATTCGCCAGCACCTGATTCCAAGGCGTCACCGCCATGATCACCATCAGCGCCAGCACGTAAAACATAATAATGCGCAGCGGAATGGCATTGATCGCACGCGGCAGAACTTTGTGCGGATCTTTGGTTTCTGCCGCCGCGGTGCCGACCAGCTCAATGCCGACAAAGGCGAAAACCGCAATCTGGAAGCCAGCAAAGAAGCCGCTCAAGCCTTTCGGGAACATGCCGCCGTGATCCCAGATGTTGCTCAGGGACGCGGTGCCACCGTTCGGCGATGGATAATGCATGCTCACCAACACAATGCCGGTGATGATCAGCGCCACAATGGCGACGATTTTGATAATCGCGAACCAAAACTCCATCTCACCAAACAGCTTCACCGTAGCGATGTTCAAAGCCAGGAAGACAAAGACGCACAGCAGGGCGCTCATCCAGATGGAGAAGTCCGGGAACCACAGCTGGAAATAGGCGCTGATGGCCACCACGTCGGCAATGCCGGTCACCACCCAACAGAACCAGTACGTCCAGCCGGTAAAATAGCCCGCCCACGGACCGAGTAAATCGGCAGCGAAATCGCTAAAGGATTTGTATTCGAGGTTGGATAACAGCAGTTCGCCCATGGCGCGCATGACGAAGAACAGCATAAAGCCAATGATCATGTAGACGAAAATGATCGACGGGCCCGCGAGGCTGATGGTTTTACCCGAGCCCATAAACAACCCCGTGCCGATGGCGCCACCGATAGCAATTAACTGAATGTGACGATTATGCAGGTTACGCTGGAGTTTATCCGGCTGTTCGGCCGTAGCGAGCGCCTCTTTTGATTGATCAACCATAAATTTTTCTTTCCTGTCGAGATGTTGTGTCAGCTCTATTGGCTGTTTTGCCCGTCATACTTTGAGCCGCAGATGCGTTGGCTACGCGTGTTCACTCCAGGAACTGACTAAATTAAGCTCCCCATGATTCACACTCTTGCCGCCTTCCTGCGGCTCACATTATTTAGGGCATTCGTTATGAGCCTTTGTCCAGGCAAGTGGCATAAGATAGTGGAAAGCCAACCCGTTTCGGTAATGGTTTTTCCCCCTTTGTGACCTTTTACGTGCTTTGCTCTGTCAGTAATTATTTACAGAGTTTAAAGCGCAGTCATTTTGCGTAAATCTTCAACAATTAAGCGATTTACGTCACTTTCCGCGCACATGACTTCTACACTTGTTAGTTCATTTCATCAGGAAAAGTGAGGCATTGTGCGCGCTCTGTTCGCCGTCGCGTTGTTGGCTGTATGCGGCTGGTTTAGTTTGCCGTGGTTGAAAACGCATCTGCCGCCTCAGTGGAACCCCTTTACACCGCTCAACGTTACCGATCCGCCCGGTTGGATGACGCGTTACAAGCTAAAAAAGCTGAGTGGCGATCCGGCTGCCTGCCTGGCGGTGATGCGGCAAGCCAGTGAACAGCGGCTGGTGCAGTTTCGTGCCGTGCCGCCAATTCAAGGGAATTGCCCGATTGAGCAACCGCTACGCATCAGCGGCTACGGTGACGTCACGCTGAGCAGCAGTTTTCTCGCCAGCTGTCCGATGGCGGTGGCCAGCACCATGTTTGTGATTAACAGCGACAGCGCATTACGTCAGGCCGGTTTCAACAGTCCGCTGAAACGCATTGCCCATGTTGGCAGCTACGCCTGTCGCAATATTTATCATCGTCAGGAAGGGCGTTTGAGTGAGCACGCCAGCGCCGATGCCTGGGATATTACCGGATTTCAGCTGGCAAATGGGCGTTGGTTGCAGGTAGGAAAAAACTGGCAACAGCCTGAGGATGCGGCGTCAGGACTGCATGCGCTGTGGCGTAACGGCTGTGCGACGTTCGGTAACGCGCTGGGGCCCGATTATAACGCCGCGCATGCCAGCCATTTTCATCTTGGCATGCGCGGTTCGGGTTACTGCCGTTAGCTATACCGCAGGATTAAGCCCACGTTTTATCAGGAAATGATTAGCCGGCCAGGAGAAAATAAAGCCAATCATTATGGCCAGTTGCAGCATAAACCAGAATGCCGCCAGCAGCGGATTGACCTGCTCGTTCAGCACAAACTTTAGGGCCAACGCCATAAAGATAAAAATACCTAATTGAAAAATCAGCAGGGGGAAAATTTCGGTTTTCAGCGCCAAATATAATGCGCTGCCAAATGAATGTTTTTCACGTTGGCGAATCGCCAGAAATTGAAAAAGTAATCCCATAAACAATGAAGCGATAACGCAAATAAGCGCCTGCATGCCTATCGTCGGATTAATGGCAAAGTGTTTTAGTAAAGTGACTATCGGGATTGTCATTATATCGCCAAATATACAAGCCGCTGCGGATAATGACGTGGAAATAAATATAGTTTGCCAGCTGGCGTTACTGCGTATTTTTTGTGGAACCAACAGCGCAAGTTTTTGCTGTTGTGATGGTTTACGGCCTAAGTACCACCAGACGATCCAGCCAATAAAAGGCATATACAAACCGGTTAATGGCCAAATGATATTCATCACCGCCACCGGATGTGGATGGCGAAAAAGATCTTTTAAAATCATCAGGGCAGTGCAGACGCCCAGAAAAAGGAAAGGTAATGCAAACTGGTTCAACATAGTCAGTTCCGCTAAGTTTCCCACCAACATGCGACAATGCGCCTGAGCCTTACTGCAGCACTGTCTTCCAATGCATCTTTTCACTCCGCTAGCATTAAGCGTAGCCGTTAATCAGCGTGAGAGAAATCACATCATTACTTAATGTATTATCTTAACCGCAGAAATAGGTGGGATTAACATTAAGTCAAAACTCATTCACCGTACAAACCCCTTTCACAGCAAAACAATCTGCTTTTTGCATCAATAATTTTAGTTAATGACGATGCTAAAAATTTATCAATCTAACGATCATTTTCAATCAACTGGATGATTGAAACTACTTCAGAAAAATCCTATTCTAATCTGCTGAGGAATTAAAGTTGTGAACCTGTTAACAATTAACGTGAACTTACACATTTCCATTACGTTAACGCATTGACAGTAGAAGAGTTATGCTAGCTGCTGGCAAGTTTGCTCCTTTTTCAATCAATATTTTTTGTCTGGCTAATTTATTTTTTGCGTTAACACGAACTAATTTCAGAATGTAAAAGCGTGAAACAGCGCTAAGGCAATAATGACGACCGATAATTATTTCGTCTGGCGAGGCGAAATGGAAAATGAATTTCTGGCGCTAACGCAAGTGACGCAATTGAAATCCCTGTTGCAACAGCAGATTGAAAAGCTGGGTTTCGATTACTTCGCTTTTTTGGTTCAGCATCCGGTGCCCTTTACCCGGCCGCGCTTGTTTTTGTTCAGTACATACCCGGAAGGCTGGGTGAAACGCTACGAAAGCGAGAACTATTATAAGGTCGATCCGGTGCTATTACTCTGTCAGCGGCCGGGACGGGGTGTTGAATGGACGCGCGATTTATTTACCGGTGCGGGTAATTTGTGGGCAGAAGCCAACGCTGCGGGATTAATGAGCGGCTTTTCCTGCTCAGCAATGGCACCAAATCGTACCATTGGTATATTATCTATTGCATCGACACTTCACAGTAAGACCCAACACTTGCGCATAGAGCTTGAGGTGAAACTGCATCTTCTGGCGGAACTGAGTTTGCGCGTGTTGGAGCGTTTGAATGACGATTCTATGGTCGTTTTATCTAACGATTTTAGTCAGCGTGAATTAGAAATCCTGAAATGGACGGCGGAAGGAAAAACGTCGGCGGAAATTTCACTTATTTTAGCCATATCTGAACATACGGTGAATTTTCACCAAAAGAATATGCAAAAGCGTTTTAATGTTTCCAATAAAACGCAGATTGCCTGTTATGCCGCTGCGGTTGGCCTGATATAGCGAAAAAGCAACTACTAATTTTAGTAGTTCCTTCTCCCGTGTCAGTTGTCTACCCTGCGCGCAACGTTGCCAGGCTGGCTCAAAGAAATCATTGCATACATGGGGATGTCAGAGGCGCATGATGAAAGTAATTCAAACACAGCTTAAGGATATGCCGTCCTCACTGTTGGCAGAACTGGGAACGTATCGCTATAGCGTGTTTGCGCGCGGCGAAGGGTGGTCGATTCCACCGCGATTGAGTACGCCAGGGCAAGAGTACGATCGTTTTGATCGTTCGGATGTCACCTGGTTGATTGCCTGGAACGCTCGTCAGGGTATTTGCGGCTGCGCACGTCTGTTGCCGTGGCATGAACCTGAGGTGCCGGAAGGTTTTATTCTGCCTTTCGATCAGGAAAAGGTATGGGAAATGTCGCGCTTCTCGGCGCGCCTTGAGGTGGACGCGGAGCTGCCGCTGAGTATTTTGTGGCACTCGGTGCAATTAGCAGAACTGAGCGGCATGGAGTATTTGATCAGTTCGGCGACGCCAATGCTTGAGAAGATGTTCGAACAGCATCAGGTAGTCTACGAGCCGCTCTCACCGGGCTTGATCCAATCTGAAGACAATCTGTTTGCTATTCGCATTCCGGTTGATCAACCGGCGCTGGCGGAGAAATATCGGGGTACACGACGCTTTAGCCCGGAAGAGGTACTGCCGTCGCTGGGTGTTTCAGTAAACTGGCAATCACACAGCTAGATACCCCGCGCATTTCGCGCGGGGCATATCGCTTATTGACGGTAAGCGGTTTTGATCTGACGAATTGTATTATTAAACACTTCCGCCTGCGGCTTATCGCCTAACGAAGCTTGCACATAACGCTCCATGTTGATGATCACCTTACCGGCATCGGCTTGACCCATTCCTTTCAGAATCAGCGTCACCATCATTTTCAGACAGGCGACTTCGTCGGCCAGCGCCTGCGTGTCTCGTGAAGTTGCGAAATCTTCATCACTCATAATTGACTCCTTGGGGGTGTTACTCAATGTTGACACATTCTTCCTGTGCGTAAGAAAGAGAGTATATCATAGGGTTTTCAGATGAATTTTAATGAAGCGAAGCGGTAAAAGTCAGACCGCTTTTTAATTGCGCATTGCGCTATTTATCAGCAACCAGAATTAGCGTTTAGCTGTTATTTACCAGGCGATCGGAATGCGACAATAAAATCGAGCTATAAATTATAACTTAATGATATTAATAACAATTTAACTTATCTCATTTTGCATCTTATTGCCCTGTGCAGTAAAAACTGCATCAAAGAAATGTTATTGATTTGCATCAGTTCATTTGAGATTTATCTGTGACTGTAGATGTTTTTTCCACCTGAAAACCGGTAAGATGACCGTTCTGAAATATATTTCCCTTTCTTAACCTGCGGAGTACGTCCCGTTGATCAGCCTGCTTCTTGTTGATGACCATGAACTGGTACGCGCCGGTATTCGCCGCATTCTGGAAGATATGAAAGGACTCGTTATTGCGGGTGAAGCGGCGTGCGGTGAAGACGCCGTGAAATGGTGCCGCAGCAATCCGGTTGACGTAGTGCTGATGGATATGAACATGCCAGGTATTGGCGGCCTGGAAGCGACACGCAAAATTGTGCGCTTTAACCCGGATATCCGCATCATCATGCTCACCATTCATACCGAAAATCCACTGCCGGCGAAGGTGATGCAGGCGGGCGCAGCGGGTTATCTCAGTAAAGGCGCCGCGCCGCAGGAAGTGGTGAGTGCGATTCGCTCGGTGCATTCAGGGCAACGCTATATCGCTTCGGATATTGCTCAGCAAATGGCACTTAGCCAGATCGAACCGCAAAAAGCCGAATCCCCCTTCAGCTGTTTGTCGGAAAGGGAATTGCAGATTATGCTGATGATCACACGCGGGCAGAAAGTGACGGAAATTTCCGAACAACTCAGTCTCAGCCCGAAAACCGTTAACAGTTACCGCTATCGCATGTTCAGCAAGTTGAATATCAGTGGCGACGTCGAGTTAACGCATTTGGCCATTCGACATGGCCTGTTCAATGCGGAGCCATTAATCAGTAGTGAGTGACGTTTTCGATTCCAAAGCCTTTCTCAGCACCGTGACCAGCCAACCCGGCGTCTACCGTATGTACGATGCGGCCGGTACGGTGATCTATGTTGGTAAAGCCAAAGACCTTAAAAAGCGCCTGACCAGCTACTTCCGTACGCAGGTGGGCAGTCGCAAAACTGAAGTGCTGGTCAGCAACATCCAGAACATCGACGTCACCGTGACGCACACCGAAACGGAAGCGCTGCTGCTGGAGCATAACTACATCAAGCTCTACCAGCCGCGCTATAACGTGCTGCTGCGCGATGACAAATCCTATCCTTACATTTTCCTCAGTGGCGATAGCCATCCGCGTCTGGCGATGCACCGTGGCGCGAAGCACGCCAAAGGCGAATACTTTGGCCCGTTTCCGAACGGCTATGCGGTACGTGAAACCCTCGCGCTGCTGCAAAAGGTATTCCCGATTCGCCAGTGTGAAAACAGCGTGTATCGCAACCGCTCGCGCCCGTGTTTGCAGTATCAAATTGGCCGCTGCCTTGGACCCTGCGTTTCCGGCTTGGTTAGCGAAGAGGAGTATGCGCAGCAAACCGATTACGTGCGTTTGTTCCTCGCGGGGAAAGATGATCAGGTGATCAATCAGCTGGTCAAGCGCATGGAAAATGCCAGTGAGGAACTGCGTTTTGAAGAGGCCGGGATTTTACGCGACCAGATTCAAGCGGTAAGGCGCGTAACCGAGCGGCAGTTTGTCTCCAATCAAGGTGAAGACCTGGATGTGATGGGCGTGGCCTTTGATGCTGGCATGGCTTGCTTGCACGTGCTGTTTATCCGTCAGGGCAAAGTGCTCGGCAGCCGCAGCTACTTCCCGAAAGTACCTGCCGATACCGAACTGACCGAAGTGGTACAAACCTTTGTCGGGCAGTTCTATCTGCAAGGCAGTGAAGCGCGCACTTTGCCGGCGGAAATTCTGCTGGACTTTACTCTACCGGAACGTGAGCTGCTGGCGGAATCGCTGAGCGCGCTGGCGGGACGTAAAGTGAATATTCAAAGTAAGCCGCGTGGTGACCGTGCACGCTACCTGAAACTGGCGCGCACCAATGCGGCAACGGCACTGACTACCAAGCTGTCGCAGCATTCGACCATTCAGCAGCGTCTGGCGGCGCTGGCGACGTTCCTTGAGCTCGACACCATTCATCGCATGGAGTGCTTTGACATCAGCCACACCATGGGCGAGCAGACCATTGCGTCGTGCGTGGTGTTCAACCGTGATGGTCCGCTGCGTTCGGATTACCGTCGCTACAACATTGAGGGCATCACGCCGGGCGATGATTACGCGGCGATGAATCAGGTGCTGCGCCGTCGTTACGGCAAAGCGCTGGAAGAGGACAAAATCCCCGACGTGATCATCATCGACGGCGGTAAAGGTCAGTTAGCGCAGGCGAAACAGGTTTTCGCCGAGTTGAATGTACCCTGGGATAAAGATCGTCCGATTTTACTCGGCGTGGCGAAGGGTAGCGATCGTAAAGCCGGGCTGGAAACGCTGTTCTTTGAAGCGGAAGGTGAGGGCGTTTCCTTACCGCCGGACTCGCCTGCGCTGCATGTGATTCAGCATATTCGTGATGACTCTCACAATCATGCGATTTCAGGTCACCGGAAAAAACGCGCCAAAGTGAAGAACACCAGCGCATTGGAAAGTATTGAAGGCGTGGGGCCCAAACGGCGCCAGCAGCTGCTCAAGTATATGGGGGGCCTGCAACCGCTGATGAATGCCAGCGTCGACGAGATTGCTAAAGTGCCGGGAATTTCCACCGCGCTGGCGGAAAAAATCTACTACTCACTGAAACACTAACGTTGAAAGAGGGGGGGCAATGTAGCAACATACATGAAACCCTACTCACACCAGACAGTTACTGGCATATGCAATTTAACATTCCGACGTGTCTTACCCTGTTTCGAGTCGTACTTATTCCCTTTTTTGTCCTGGCGTTTTATCTGCCATTTCAATGGGCTCCCTTTGCTACTGCACTGATCTTTGTGATTGCTGCGGTCACTGACTGGTTTGATGGTTTTTTAGCGCGTCGCTGGAAGCAGACCACGCGTTTTGGCGCGTTCCTCGATCCGGTTGCGGATAAAGTGCTGGTGGCGATTGCGCTGGTGCTGGTGGCGGAGCATTTCCACGCGTGGTGGATTACGCTGCCTGCGGCAACGATGATCGCCCGTGAAATCATTATCTCTGCGCTGCGTGAGTGGATGGCGGAGATTGGCAAACGCAGCAGTGTGGCGGTGTCGTGGATCGGCAAGGTGAAAACCACCGCGCAGATGTTCTCGCTGTTTGCCCTGCTGTGGCGTCCAGAAGCCACGGTGGTTGGCGTGGGTGTGGTCGCACTGTACATCGCAGCCGTGCTGACGTTCTGGTCAATGTTCCAGTATTTAAGCGCAGCGCGCGGTGATTTGCTCGATAGCTGATCGATGCGATTTAAAAAGCAGCAAACGGACGCAGTGTGTGGATAATTCTATTGACTCACTGCGTCAGATAAGTAGAATGCATCGCATCGAACGGCAGCGAGTCTGCAAGAAGCTGAATAAAATCAGCAAGTTCGATGAAGAAATTCAGAATCGAGTATTTCAATTTGTAGCAAGGCAGCAACTGAACGAATCACAGAGAGCTTACTTCAGTAAGTGACCTGTGTGAGTGAAGGAAGCTAACGCAGCAACAAATTGAAAGACGAAGATTATGCGGGAATAGCTCAGTTGGTAGAGCACGACCTTGCCAAGGTCGGGGTCGCGAGTTCGAGTCTCGTTTCCCGCTCCAAATTTAGTGGTTCGTATTCAACGAATTACATATCAGATTAAAGGCGCGTTGGCAGAGTGGCCATGCAACGGATTGCAAATCCGTCTACCTCGGTTCGACTCCGGGACGCGCCTCCAATTTACACCCTGCCCGGGTGGTGAAATCGGTAGACACAAGGGATTTAAAATCCCTCGGCTTATGGCTGTGCGGGTTCAAGTCCCGCCCCGGGCACCATATTCAAAAGACTAATTAAAACAAAGCAGTATAAGCAATGTCGTAACCGCCCAAGGGCGGTTTTTTCGTTTCTAGAGTCTGCACCATATTTGGAAATGACTACAAAATGACTACATTGCGTCCACGACACTTTTTGCCCCCCATACTTTCCCATTCTACAGGCAAAAGAAAACCCGCGATGCGGGCTTAGTTTTACCACCAGGAAATTTGCTGACTTCCACGCTGCGGGTGAGGCGGGACAGATTTGATCTGACCAGGTGAAACGATTATCTGTGCCACAGTTTCATGTGATTTGAATGTGCAACTGCAGTTGATGTTCTGGCACTGATGATAACGCTCCTTCGTTTCCTTCGAGATATAACGGCTAGATTTGGTGTGTGCTGCGTTCTGGCAAAGCGGACAATGCATCATATAGGCGCTACCTGAATAATTAGAAGTATCAATTACTATTTTGACTACGAGAGTAGGCATTTGCAAACAAATAACTAGTCATTTGTGAATGAGTCATACTCAACGTCATTAAGTAACACCTCAAAATCGAGTTGTGTGGTGTAGCCGTTGTTGCTCAGGCTATGAGTCACCTTACTGATTAGCCACGGCTGCGCATCGATCACCGATTTAAAGCCGCTAACTTTGACCGGTGTTTCGGGATAGAGATCAGCCCGGCCCATTGCCAGCGTAAGCGAGAACTCAGCAACGCCACGCTGTAGTTTTTCCCACTTAGCTTTAGCAGCGCGCATCGCCGTTGCTTTGCTGGAATAGACTGTCGTTAGCGAAAACACGTTGTCTTCACTGCCTGCCAGATAATCGCCTTCTTTCGCCTCCGGTGGTTTAGCCGCCTTTCCTTTTGATTTCTTCGCTGCAGGATGTTCTAACGCGCGAAGCTGCCGCACTTTTGTTTTACGCTGCAGCTTCACTTTCTTTGGCTTTGGGTCTTTGGTATGAAGCCAGCTTGCTGATACGCCGGTATAGGCGCCACGGTCAGCGATGCTGAAAGTGTGCCGATCACCATCTTTACGCGTGATGGTCATCTGTGGGATGGGTTTGCCGCTAATGGTGACGCAATTGCCCGGTCGGATAAACAACAGACGACCGGCTTTTACTGCAGCGACCGCGCCATAGAGCGTGGCTAGGCGCGTCAGGAATTTGGCATCGGTCTCTTGTGTCTGGTCAATATGCGCCACCGCAATCCCGGCAAAGCCATCGGCTAGCATAGGTTTAAGTTTATTGCGACCGGCAATCTGCGTGACAATGTCGCCCAGGGTTGTCTCGTGGTAGGACACTTCGCGGCGGGAATTCAGCGAGCCGCGAAAATCAGCACTGCGGGCGCGAATCGTCATGGTGTCCGGCGCGCCATGGTGCTCGACCTCATCGACGGTAAAACTTCCTTTCCCGATAAGCGCCTGTCCTTTCCAGCCGAGAAACAGCGTTACCACAGCACCGCGTACCGGCATTGCCAGTTGGCCGTCTGCATCATCCAGCTCGACGTCGAGCTGGTCAGCCTCAAAGCCGCGGTTGTCGGTCAGCGTGAGCGATATCAGGCGATCCCGTATGTTTGCTGTGACATCCTTTGAATTGACCGTCAGCATAAAATCAGGTGTTAATCGCGCGCCCATCTGCACCGGCAGGCCACTGATACCGGTCATCCGATCAATCCTCCCGCCTGTGAAATGAGATTACCGGCCGCTGACTTAACGCTGCCTATGGCCGATGTGATTTGCTCTGGCAGATTTCCCGCACCGCTGATAAGCCCATCAGCCTGTTTTTTCAGATCGCCAAACATTGACGTAAGAGACTCATCCACACGCAAGAGGCTCAGCGTAAACATGATTTTGCTGGCTGTACCGTTAGGGAAAAATTCGCTGTGGGTATTTGAAATGCTCTCGATAACGTACATGCCATAAATCATGCCGCTGCCGCCAATTAGCGGCCATGCCATGCCCTGATCGGCCAACAGCCGAATCGTCATCAGAGAAATGGCGCCGCCAGTAATCTCCGGTCGAAGCTCTCCCGACAGCGTAATTTTCTCATCACCCGGCCCAATGAACTGCGCCGCCGGTCGCTGACCTACGCGGTTGTTAGTCGGCCAACGGTAATCAATATTCTGTTGCAGTTCGCCATAAGGCAGCGTCTGTCGCATAAACGGCATCATGCCGTAGATCATCATCATCGCTTAATCCTCCCAGCTCATTTTGCTGCGATTCTGCGCCTGTCGGTTACGCTGCTCACGCGCCTGATGCTGCGCCATGAGTGCCAGCGCATCGTCTTTGCTCATTCCTTCATGCATGTTGATTTCATACTGGTAACTGTTCTGACTGCGGTCGGTAAATCCGCCGCCTGCGGACGGTGCCGACACAGGTCGATAAGGCGCACCACCCGTTGCCAGGCTGTATTGCAACCCGTCCGTATTTACGCCAGCGCCGCCCGTTGCTATCGGATCAGGTGAAGGGACTTTGTTTTTCAGACCATCAGATTTGGTGTCGATGATGCCGAGTTTTTCCAGCACCCAATCAATGCCACCGCGCAGCTGATCAAGCGCTTCTCCTGGTATCTTCAAAGCCTCCGCCAGCATGTTGCCGAACTTCTTACCCATCTCACCCGCTGAGGCCAGCTCTGTTTGCGTGGATTTCACCGGCTCCAGCAGCTTGCCAAACCAGCCCCAAAGCTCCTTGACCTTGCTGCCCAGCCATTCAAACGGCGGCTTTAGCGTGCCAAATGACTCGCTGATTGGCCCCATCGCGGCGGTAAATCCCTCAGCAACGCCAGCCATAAATGCGTAGATAGGTTCCCAATATTTACGGATCATTAATGCACCCGCCACGACGGCCGCCACGACAGCGACGACCGGCAGCGTGATTAAACCAAGCGCCGCTGTTATTGCACCGCCAGCGATGCTGAATGCTGTGCCAAGAAATGCCGCGCCTGCGATCAGTGCGTTAATTCCCGCGACGACCGGCCATGCAACCAGACCAATCAATCCCAGCCCCGCGACAAGTGCAGTCGCCGCGCCGGTGAGCACGACGATTTTGGTTGTCAGTTCAGGATTGGCTTTCACCCAGTTACCAGCGGTGACAAGCCATTTATTGGCGGTGGTCGTCAGCTTGCGAAGAGATTTATCCTGCTGTTCAAATACCTCAATGCGCACGTCTTCCCATGCAGATGACAGGTTGAGCAGATCGCCATCCAGATTATCAACCTGAACGTTTGCCACCTGCTTGGCGGCTCCGCCTGCGCTCATCAGGTAGCCGCGCTTTTCATCAAGCTTACCGTTCCCGGCTGCGTCGATAAGGTTGATGGCACCTTTCATCGCTTCTTCGCCAAAAATGGTTTTGATGTATTCCGCCTGCTGCGCCGTGCCGAGCCGGTTCTTTTTGAATGAGGCATCAATGCTTTTGAGGATGCCAAACACCGGCAGCATGTTGCCTTTGCTGTCACGGGTTTCAACTCCCAACTCGCCCAAGGCAGCGGAAGTTCTGCCGGTCGGTGCCTGTAATCGGGTAAATATGACGCTGCCACCGGTTCCCGCCATCGAACCTTTGATACCGTTATCTGCCATCACACCAAGCATGGCGGTGGTGTCTTCGATGCTGGCACCAGCTGCGCGCGCAACCGGCGCGACATATTTCATTGCCTCGCCCAGTTCAAGCAGGTTGGTATTGGACTTGGTGAAACCCTTCGTCATTACGTCGGAAACGCGCTGAATCTCCGCCATCGGGATTTTGAAAGCGGTCTGCATGTTGGTAACGATGTCAGCCGCCTCGGCAATATCGACCTTAGACGCCAGTGACAGGTTTACCGTCGATTCCGTTGACGCCAGTATGGCATCGGCATCGTAGCCGGAACGGGCCAGCGTGCTTTGCGTACGCGCCACATCCGTTGGAGAAAATGCCGTACTGCCGCCAATGTCTCGCGCCTGTTTGCGGATAGCTGCCAGCTTAGGATCGTTTTTACCGGTATCGAGCAACGCCTGCGTTTCTGACATCTGCTTGTCGAACTCCATACCCGGTGCAATCAGCCTGCCTTCTGCATAGAGTTCAGCGCTGCCACCGGCAAAGCCTGCCGCGCCGATATTGCGCACTTTCGCTGATAGCTCCTGCCCACGGCGGTAGCGTTCGCTGGTTCGGTTTAAGCGTTCCTGCTGCGCGTTGAGCCGTTGCAGTTCCTGTTTCTGCCGGTTCATCGCGAGCGTAGCCTGTGCCGAAGCGCTCTTGAGGCGCTGCTGTTCACTACTAAGATTGCGCGTAGAAATACCTGCAGATTTTAATGCCTCGCGCTGCTGCTGAACTGACAG
The DNA here is from genome assembly GCF_019795955.1 of Pantoea sp. DY-5. Lineage (NCBI taxonomy): Bacteria > Pseudomonadati > Pseudomonadota > Gammaproteobacteria > Enterobacterales > Erwiniaceae > Pantoea > Pantoea sp. DY-5. The sequence continues at coordinate 1,060,891 of NZ_JAIMIE010000001.1, read as the reverse complement.
GCGCAAAGAATTCGACTTGGTTTGTAGCTCTGCCGCTGCCTGCTTAGCTTTCTCAAGCGCACGCGCCTGCTGTGCCGTTGGGCGCTCGGTGCTTCTGAATGCCACCGCAAGCGCTGCCGCTTCGGCCTTGGCATCTTTGAGTTTCTGCTGGGTGATAGCAAGCTGTGCGCTGGTCTTGCGGAACCCCTCGATTTTACCCGCCTGCGCATCGAGGGCTTTGATGTTGTTCTGCGTCTGGCGGATCTCAGTGGCAAGCCCTTTAGTGGCACGCTCGACGGCTTTGAAGGGGCGAGATGCTTTGTCTACCGCGTTTAGCAGCACCTGCACTCTGAGGTTATTGCTCATCCGGGGTTGCTCCGCTGCGGATAAAGGCTTTATGCCGCCAGCCCATTAGCTCGGCTAGCGGCATGTCGTACATTTCAGAAGGAGGCCAGTGGAATATCGTTGCCACATCTGCCATCAGATCATTAACCGTCAGGCCGGGCGGCCACTCTATTCGTCCGACTTCGTCTGCAAAAAACCGATCACCTTTCCGCCGAGCGAGATCAGGTCAATCGGGTCGAGGGCATTGCACTCAGCTTTCGTTAACGAGGGCAGGGTGATGCGCGGTAAAACGGTCAGCAACGCGTCAACGTCTGACTGACACAGGTCGGCCAGGCGCACGCCTCGCAGACTTCCAGCCGTTGGTTTAATCAGTTCAACCTGTTTGATTTCGCTTTCACCACGCTTAAGCGGGGTTTCAAATACCACGGTGTTTTCGTTCTGTTCCATCTAGGTTATCTCTTTAATTAAGCCAGCGCCGCGCTGGCGCTGGTTGCAGGTTTATACCAGGCCGATGTTTTTACGGCGCTGTTCAAGGCGATCAACGCCGTTAACCTTCTCCACCATGTTGATGGTGTCGATCTCGATCAGCTCTTTGCCGTTCCACGTCAGTTTGTAGTAGGTGCACTTCGAGGTGATTTTGGTCTCGGTATCCTCGCCCTGTTTGGCTTCACCAAAGTCAAAGCTCTGGTGCTTACCGCGCACCTCAACCTCTACCGCGATCTCTTCGCCGGTATCGTCGCGCTGATAAGAACCGGTGAAACGCAGCGGCACGGCGGATGCGCCCCACTGCGTGAGCACTAGTTCATCAAGCCCGCCTATGCTCCATTCAACATCAAGCGCGTCATCTTCCAGACCGTTGTCGATGTGCGCCGCGCCGCTCATGCCGCCCGCGCGGTATGGATCGAGCTTGCGCGCCAGCTTCGGCAGCGTGACGGCGGTAACGATGCCCTGATAGCTGTTTGCATCATTGAAAAGGTTCATCGCCTTTAGTTTGCGTGGCAGTGCCATTTATCCGGCTCCTTAGCTGTTAACGGATGCGGCGAAGTTCGCCAGATAGGTGTCGGTGATACGCTGGCGTAAAGTCAGGTCTTCCAGCGGCGGCACCGGCGTGTAGTCGTAATCGATAAAGAGCTTGCCCGCTTTCAGCGTGTCTTTATCATTGGCGCTTTCGTCGTACCAGGCGGACGCGCCCAGCAGATAACCGGCGTTGACCAGCTCGCGAAATTTCGCGTTGATGCCCGCAATAATTTCGCGCACCAGTACCGGCGTCAGCGGCTTATCTACCGCCCACATATGCGCCTCGGCCATCGTGTCAGCCAGCACCTGTGCGGTTCGGGTGTAGTTCTCAAACTGGAACAGTGGATCGTCGCTGCAGGTACGGTTGCCCCAGAAGCGGAAACCATCTTTGCGAATTAGCGTGGTGACGTCCGCCTCGTTGAGCAGGTCGGCATCGGTGCCGGTCTGCTGCAGATCCCAGAATACCGACGCGGAGATACCGGTCACGCCGTTTACGCCAACGTTCGACAGGGTTTTATGCCAGCCGGTATCGTTGTCGATTTTGGCGCGCAGGCCCAGCGCGCGGGCGGTGGCGTAAGCCACATCAGATTTATTTGCGGTGGTATTCCATGCGAGGAAATCCGGCCAGATCACCATCAGCTCACGCTGGCTGAAGTTTTCGCGATACAGGCGGGCTTCGGAAATGGTTTTGCACTCCCACGCCGACACATAAGCGAAGGCGCGCAGTTGCTGCGCGATACTGGCTAGCGCGGTGGCAACTTCCAGCGAGTCGAGGCCCGGCACGCCGAGAATACGCGGCTTAACGTCGAGCTGCGTCTGTGCGGCAAGCAGCGCTTTCATGCCGGTGTACTGGCCGTTTTGGTCAGTGCCGCCGATGATATTGGAAATGGTTTCAGCTTCGTCCGCGCCTTCTGCCACGCGCACCACCACGGTGACGGGCTTTGACTGATCGGCGATAGCCTGTAGCGAGGCAGAGAGCGTGCCTTTCACGCCAGCCTTGCCAACTGCGCCCTGCACGTTGGTGACTAGTACCGGCGTATTAAGCGGGAACGTTGCCGCATCCGCGTCCTGCGCCGTGCAGACCATGCCGACAATTGCGGTTGATACGGTGGAGATGGTGCGCGTGCCGTCGTTGATTTCGACGACGCGCACACCGTGATGATAATCTGCCATCTGTTACACTCCTGGTTAAAGGTGTGCTCAGGATGTCAGCTCAGGCGGGACGGTGCATGTCGTTGCGGTTTGCTGGCCAACTATCGGACAGAAAAGGAAACCCTCACAAGGGGTATTAATAAGTTATTCAGCATCAAAAGCGCTGGGGTCTGCTGGCCAGTTTTCTAAAGGCTGTGTAATATCGGACTGGCTCAGCAACACACGATATTTCTTCATCGCGGTTAACATCTCATTATCTCCGTCTTTTTCCATACCAAACTCAATTGCATCCTGTAATGTCTGAATTTTTTCGCCTGCATCTTTCAGACGCGCAGATAAAATCGCTTTGCTGGCCTCAGCCGACAGAACAGCCACCATTGGCTTACCATGAACTATTTTGCTTTTAACGTACTGACAGTCTGGCCCGATAGATTCAAATTCCTGCTGCGTAATCTCTGCGAGTTTGCTCTCCGAATATGCGTCAGCTTGTTCAGGAGTGAAGGCGATTAGCATCCCGACTATGTATTTTTGGTCGTTTAAAGCGATAAAGTAGCGGTTCTCGTATGCGTGCGGCAGCTGCGTTGCTGTATCAGTGATTACTTCATTTTCATCGTTCATAATTATCACCAGAATGCTAATAAGTTAATGTTTAAAGGCCCGTCATTATTGTTATAGATGCCGCAATTATTTGGCCCAACACCGGTCAGCCACACGGAAGGAGCGCCATTTATTGCCCCTATAAGTACGCAGGGTGCAGCTGAAAAACCTGCAGGAAACGTCCAGGTGGCATTGGATTTTGCCCCAATAGTCATATTTGTTCGGCACCACTGTCCTCCGCCGGGAAGCTTGTTCCAGGCACCATTACCATTTGAGCCAGACTGAAATTGATCAAGCCGCACGGCATGCGCCCATGATGAAGCCTGAGCGATATCAAAGTTTTGATATTGATTTCCTGCAAGGTTGGCTTTGCCCGCAAGCCCACTATTGAGAAGTGAAACAGGTACTGCTGCATTGCCGTCGCCTGGTGCGCTAAGTACCCAGAACTTTTGACTGGCATTTCCTGTCAGAGCCGCATACTTGGAAAGTGCCTGAACAAGCTGCCAGTTAGCCACGGCGCTGTGCTCTGTCGTGCCACCCAGCACGGCGAAGTCCTGATTAGAGTCCCCGCCATACCATGCCCGCTTGCCAAGTCCCGTGTTCATCTGCCCCCGGTTGACGACGTGTGCATCAGCACTTGCATCTTTAGCTGCAAACTGCTCGTTTGCATTTCCGTTAAGTAGTGCTTTTTTGCTGACTTCTGTCACCACGGATTTAACAGCTTTAGAGGTTGCTGCCTGCGTTTCGCTGTCACTATCTGTCGCATTACTGAGCTGAATTTTTTTCAGATACTGCGTGTGTGGATCTGAATCATCTACGTGTTCTTTCAGAAGCTTATCGGAATACGCTTTGACCAAAATTACCGCGTCATCTACATATTTGCGCGTCGCCAGCACCACGGCGGGATCGATTTTCAACGTCACTGCACTGGAGCTGTTGACGATGATAATCATGCGTACCGTCTGCGTGCGCCCGCTGCCCTCGGCAAGCTGCGGCTTGTAGGTCTCGGCGCAGTTCGCCACCGCAATCAGCACGCCGTCTGCGTCATACAGCCCAATCTCACGAATCCAGAAACCGCCCTCGCTCTCCGGGATTATCTGCTCGGCAATAATCTGGCTGTTGTTCGCCGCGTCAACCGACAGTGAGTTAAGCTGTGCGCGGCGTTTCTCGCCGATAAGTTTCGTCTGCGCCGGGTCTGGCGTCGGCAGCGTGCCGCCGCCGTCACCAACAGCCATTTCCTTAAGGTCTACTTTAGTGCCGAGCGCGGCAGCGTTCGCCAGCTTAGCCGCGCCCTGATTGGTCAGCAGGGCAAAATATTTTGTCGTCATGCGCTCACTTCCGTCAGGTCGATAAGATGCACCGCCGCACCGGAATACACCGGCCCGCCGACGCTGATTAGTTCTGGGGTGTAGGGATAAACGGTCAACTCGTCGCCGCTGTAGCTGGCGACAGCAACCGGGATTGCGCCGTTTGCATCGAGATTGATAGACAGCCCGATCAGATGGCGGCTGCACGGCTTTGCATCCGTAATTAACCGTTCCAGCTCGTTGTACATTTCTTCGGTAATGCCGGTATCCAGCACACCCACATCAAGCCGGAATGTGCCTGGCGTTTCGTTAGTCTTCCACCATTCGATGACGCGGACCAGATAGCCCAGCGGCTCAACCACGCGACGGATTGCGCCGATGGTTCCTTTATGGCGATGCACGTATCGCGCTGCCGCCACAACTGCGCGCTTGGTTGATTCACTCCAGCCAGAATCCCAGCGGTCAACAGACCATGCCCACGCCAGATAGGGCAATAACTGCACCGGGCAGGTTTGCGGGTTCCATAGCTGGCGCAGTGGCACATTCATCGTGCTGAGAGTTGCCAGCGCTTCAGCGGCTGCAACTTCCAGTGACGACGAGCCAGTGGGCAACAGTCGATCATTCATCCGAGCCTCCCACGGTCAGCGTGTAGCCGGTGCAATATGCCGCCTGCGTTTTGTCGAGCACCATGTCAGCGACAGGCTGAATCAGGTTTACTCGCTGCACACCTTCAACATGGATAGCCGCATATAATGCCGACAGGCGAATATCGCGCCCCAGCCGTTTTTGTGCCGTCACGTAGGCCGCGAGCTTTGCCTCTGATGCCGCGCGGATGGGTTCAGCCTCCGGCCCCGGATAGAGATAAAGCTCAGCTTCGATGGCGTAATCAACGATCTGCGCCGACTGCACGCCTACGCGATCAGCTACCGGGCGCACGTTCTCATCGTTCAGCGCGGCATCCACCACGGCCAGCAGGTCGTCGGCAGCGGTGCCATTACCCTCGCGCGCCAGCACAGTTACCGTAACAACGGCGGGCGATGGGCTGATGGCGGACGCATCCGCCACTCTGCCGTCGGCGCTTCGGGCGTGGTACTCATATGCGCCAGTTGGCCCGGCAACGCTTAAGCCTTCGAATGCAGCGGCGATACGGGCGCGAAAATCATCATTACTTTCCATCACCGCCGCCGTGGGCGGGATAGTCGTTTCATCTGCCGCTGTAATGGTCAGGCGTTCAACGCCGTTATTCGCACCGAGTTGGTCGAGGTCGTCGTCAAGTGCGTAAGCCACCATGACCGCCTTAGCCGCTTCGTTAATGCGCTGTCGCAGAATCACTTCGCGATAGGCATTTTCCTGCAGCAGTTTCACGATGGGTTCAGATTCAAGCGCCAGCGTGCGGGCGATAGCGGCCTGCTGTTCTTCCGGGTAGAGCGAAATCAGCGTGGCTTTGCGCTCGGCCAGCAGGATTTCATAGTCCAGCGTTTCCACCACGTCGGGGGCGGGAAGCTGGCTCAGGTCGATAGTTGCCATGTTCTCAGCTCACAGGAACGGTTAAGGAAAAAGGCTGTGTCGTGTCGGCGCGGTTGCCGGTCAGTTCGACCACCATGCCGCCGTTAAAATCAGAATCGAAATTGATGCCGGTGAGTTTTATCCGCGGCTCCCACTGCAGGATCGCCATGTAGCAGGCCGACATAATCTGCAGGCGAAGCGATTCGTTTTGCGGCTGGTCAATAAGCGCAGACAGCAGTGAGCCATATTTGCGCCGCATCACCCTGGAGCCGAGCGGCGTTAATAGAATGTCGCGCACTGACTGGCGGACATGGTCGAGGTCGTTAAGCGCCTCGCCGGTCTCCCGGTTCATGCCGATGTATTTTGCTGTCGTCATTGAGGGCCATCCGTTCTGCTTCCGCCGCGCTGGACGCCACCGTGATCGTGGTCATCCACAACAACGCCGTTCGAGTCGAATTTCCCGCCGCTGTGCTCGACGTTGCCGGTCATCTTTCCGCCCTCTGAAAACTCAAACGTTTTGGCTTTCAGGTGAGCAGAGCATTCAACCTCTGGTGTACTCAGCAGGATTTTGACAGCCGCCTCTATGGTGGCGGTTTGTATGCCGGTTGCTTTTAGCTCACCGGTTTCCGGTTCGTACTCAATTACGGCGCCGTCAGGGAATGACCAGTGCAACGCATCAGCCGATGCGGATGGGGCGGGGTTGTCATCGGAGAAAATGCCCGGCAGTACAAACCCCGTATCGAGTTCACCGCCGAGGCATAAAACGAGCACCTGCTCACCCACCGACGGCGCATTCCACGAACGGGTTTTACCCGCACGCGCAGACAGCCAGTGAAGCCAGCCGGTTGTGTTGTTTCCTGTATCCACGCGGCATAACCCGTCGTCCAGTTTTACAGCGGACACGGTGCCAATGCGGATCAGATTGCGCAGCAAGCGCAGGATTTCATTAAGTTTCGAGTTCATATCAATAGAATCAACAAGACCAGTGCAATCCTCAACTAGCTAGTGTTTGTCTGTTGATTACTAAGAATGTTTTTTTTGGGAGTATTCTTAAAAATACTATTGATCAAAACTTGTCTAGGTTGTAAAAACTAAAGCTTGACTTATCAATCAATGGAAAATGATGATGAATATTGCAGACCTCTCTGAACTAATGCCAAATAAACAGCGCACTATCAAAGATCTAGCTACCTACATAAAAACGAAATCAGGTAATAGCCCAAATTACAGTCTCTTTCTTGGCGCAGGAGCATCTGTTACTTCAGGTATTAGTTCAGGTGCCCAATTGGTTGATGAATGGAGAAAGGAAATATTTGAGCTTCTATCGGGGCTGCCTTACGAGGATGTGAAAACCGCAAGGCAATATCTCATTGATAAAGAGTCATCCTGGTTCGATCCTTCAAATGAATACTCATCTTTATTTCAAAAGAAATTTGACTTGCCATCTCAAAGAAGAAGATTTGTAGAAAAACAAGTGGATTCAAAGCTCCCGTCAATAGGTTATTCATATATGGTTAGCTTATTTCAAAGCGGATATTTTGATACGGTGTTCACAACAAATTTTGATGACTTAATTAACGAGGCTTTTTATCAGTTCTCGAGAGAAAGGCCAACACTGTGCGCACATGATTCATCTATAAAAGGGGTTTCAGTAAATTCATCTCGACCAAAAATAATCAAGGTACATGGTGATTATCTTTTTGATAGTATTAAAAGTACGTTGAATGAAACAGAATCTCTTGAAACCAATACCAGAGAAAAGCTTATAGAGTTTACTAAAAAATATGGTTTGGTTTTCATGGGGTATGCAGGGAATGATAGATCAATCATCGATGTGATTAACTATCTTCTTCGACAGGACGAATTTTTAGGAAATGGTATCTATTGGTGCTTGAGGGATGGTGATGAAATAAATCCTGATCTTCATAAAATTCTAAAAAAAGAAAGGGTTTATTATGTCAAGATTGATGGGTTTGATCAGGCTTTAGCGGAGCTACATTACCATATAAACGGGGAAGGCCTCTCACTTGAAGCAAACTTTAAATCTACTAAGAGAGAGAGCATGCTGGCAAGTTTTACAGAGGATAAATACCAGCTTGCGGCAAACTCATTTATTGCTCAGGATATTAAAAGGTTAAAAACGCACACAAATAAGCTGGACATATCAAATCTTATAAATGAACTTTCAGGTGAAAATTATACTGATGATAAGTCGTTCACGGAAGTTGATTTTAGAAACTTACTATCTCTGGATTCACTAATTAAAAACAAAAAATATGATGAGGCCGAAAAGGAAGCGCAAAAACTCTTGTCAACATGTAAAGATAATAACCTTAAGCAAGCTTATCTATCTAGGCTTACCGGTGTTTATCAGCAGCAAGAACAATATGAACTTGCTTTAGAACAAGCTGATAAAATACTTGATATGGATGAGTATAGCATTAATAATAATTTGAGGAAATTATCACTTTACAAAAATCCAATTCAAAAAATAGATTTTATTTCTCAATTATTGGAAAAGTTTAAATATAGCCCTGACATCAGAAACCGTTATGCTAGTGAAGCTCTAAGATATAGAGAATCAAAGCAGTTTAAAAATGATGTAAAGTTGGAGTTTATAATTGAAAAGCTAGAGGAAAGCCTCAAGTTGAATCCAAGCTTGGACAATCATGCTTGGATCTTGATGCAAAAAACATTAGGTGTAATAAAAAATGTTAAGGATAATCCTAAAGAATATAAAGAGGCCTTAATTAAGTTAATTGACAAAATGAGCGAAATGAGTCCTATTCACCTTAATACACTAAAGGTGAAAATGGAACTCAGTTTGATTGATGTGGATATTGAACTAGCGCTAGCTCTCTTGAGTGAGTTGGATTCAATTTATTTGTCTTCATCGCAGAAGAAGAAAAAATCTATATTTAGTCTTATTATTGCGATTAATAGAAAGCTGCCATCTTTTAAATGCCGTGATAAAGCTCTAGTAAGTAGCCAGCGAACACAAGAAGTCTATGTTAAAGAGTTTGAAGAATCAGAATTTGCTTTACCAAGTATTTTTAAAGCAGAAAGTATGATTGTATTTGACCGGGATTTAAAGCAAGCAAAAGAAGTAATCGTTAAGGCGATTGAATTACAAGGTATTTGTAAGTGCTCACAGTCAGCTCTTGATATACTGTTACATGGCGAACCTGATTTATACAATGCCAGCAGAATGCTGGAAAAATGCAAGCCAGATATTGAGGACTGTAGCTATTTATTTATGAAGGCGCAAATTTCTTTAAGCGCTAAGGATTATGAAACTGCAAGTCGATTAATGGAGCAATCATTAGGCTCCACCTTGGATTATGCAAGTTACCTTGTTAACCAGTCCTTCATTTACTTACATGAAGGCGCAAATCAAAAAGTTGTCAACCTACTTACTACTGGCATTGGCCAACTTCCAGCAGGAACTGATAAAGATGCTTTGATAATTAACAGGGAGTTGGCTAATCAGCGATTAGGTATTAAAATTAACAGAGTAGATATACAAAATGTGATTGGAAAAGATAAAAAAGGTCCGGCGAGTGTTGCTGCGCATATCTTACTTGGTGAAGAAGTCCCCGCAAGACGATTAATGGATGAAATAATTAATAATGACTTTTCATATTACTATGCTTTCCAGCACTGGCCCGTAATTCCTTCTCATTACTTGGATAAATATACTACTACTGTAGTCACTCAACATAAAGCTAGTGCTTAAATTTAAGAGGGCTATTTATTTAGCCCTTCGATAATAATTTTGTGAATTTCTTTCGTGATTTCTAAGTTTAGGCCTATTAGTGGTCTTTGAGGATACCTTATTTTTTTAGAATTTAATGTTGGACTGTCTAGCAGGCCATAATGATGTACCCACACCATGCGCTGCACGCGTCCGGTAAACTCAATTACCGCCTCATTTGAAGTTGCCTGCGCTTTCATGTATTTCGCGGTACGGAGTTTGGCGAACATCTCACGCTTAACCCGGCCCTTTTTGCTGCGTATGGGTTGTGCCTTGCGCGGCTTGAAGGGAGTGCCGTCCGGTGCCTGCTGGCGTTTGATATTCTGCTGCTGGCTGGCACGCAGTTTCTTCGCGATGTTGCGCGCCATCGCTTTACGTGAAGACGGCGAAAGGTTGCCAATCAACGCATTCAGCCGGTCATTGACCAGTTGTAAGTCACTCATGTTCGCCACTCGCTAACCAAATCACCGCCAGCATAGAGCTGCACGGGCCGCGTATCGTTCTCCGGCAATGGATTTTCGCCAACGTGTTTAACGTGCAGTTCATCACCCACGCGCTTGACGATCACCCGCTCGCTTAATTGCAGGTCAATACTGATGTCGCTCGCGGTATCGCTGATCACGTCCGCCTTGAACGTGAAGCCGTTCTGCTGCCTGTCTTTGGTCGCCATGATGTCAGGTTCATTCATCCGCAGCCATTCCAGCATAGGCACGATCAGCAAATCGATATCGCCAGTGTAATCAGTGATCACCATGTTCAGCCGGTACTGATACTCAAACGACAGCGAGGTGGCGAGCGTTGACACGATACGCCCGCTATCGATGAACACATTCAGGCTGTCAGGGTTGCGCTGCAGCAGCGGCACACTGGCGGTCAGCGCCTTACGGAGTTGTTGGGGTTTCAGCATCGTGTTGCTCCTGGCACTCTTTAATGATTTCGACCTGCAGCCCGCAGGAGGCGAGCGCAGCATCAAGCTGGCGGTTATCCGCCGCCAGATCGCCCGCCGTTCTCAGGCTATTTCCCGGCACCGGGCAGCTTGTCACGCGCGGACAGCCAATCCAGATAATCTCTGGCGCTGGTGAAGGCGGGGCGGGTGTGCAGCCTAATAACATCATCAGGCAAAGCAGTAACAGACCAGTCACGGAGTATCGGGTTTGCATCGGTTTCCCTCTGTATGTGTGCCTCTCGCGTCAGCGCTCCGGCGCTGGCTTTACCCTGCATCAGCCGCAGCGTGGCTTCGCGTTTCTGCCCTTCGTTGTTTTCAGTTTTAAGCCGGGTGATGGCTTTATCCCGGCTCTCGATACCGGCGGACAGTGTGCCGATAACCCGCTGCGCACTCGCCAGCTCATCGCTGGCAACCGACCATCGCCAGCCGGTTAGTGCCAGCGCCAGCAGCGCCACGGCTAAAAGGGTTCCCGTAATGCGGATCACAACGCCCCCTTAAGGCACCATGCCAGCTCTCGCACGCGACGGTTATCCAGCCCCTGATTAAACACGCCTTTCACGTACACCCAGCGCGGCAACTGATAGCAGGCTTCGCGCCAGCGGCTCTGGTTCAACAGCTTCACCATCGTTGAGCTGCAGGCATTGCCCGTGCCGACGTTGAAGGCCAGCGACACCACGGCGTCGTAAACCTTTTGCGGCACCTTCACGAACAGGCAACGCGTTAACGCCTTTTCCGTGCGGAGCACGTTAGCGATAAACGTGCCCGCCGCCTGCCGCTCGGTGATAGCTTTGCCCGGCACCACGCCAACCGTATTGCCGATGCCATCCGTCCATTTGTCCGCGTCGCACTTGTAGGGACTCAGGCGACAGCCCTCGTAATCGGCGATAAGTTTCAGTCCCTCTACCGAGGTGTGCAGCTGCTGAAAGCCCGGCAGCGTGGCGGCAATCGCCAGCACCACGCCAATCGAGCAGCGCTTAACGGTTTGCAGATTCATAGTCACTCCGGCTGATGCGGCCCGTTGCAAAGAGCTGGTAGGTTTTGCGCCGGTAATACCAGCTCACCAGAAACATGCCGACGCCGAGCACCATGCCGAGAATGGTCGCCACATCCTGCAAATCCCATTTACCGAGCCAGCCCATCACCACGGCAATGCTGTAGGTGATAAAGGCGCTGATGCGCTCCATCGTGATGTTCATGATTCAGTCCCAAAGGTTAACGGTCTCACCCGTTGACGATTCCGGCAGCTCAGGCAGATCGACCGGCCAGCCGTGCGGCAGTATCGGCCCGGCGTCGGCGAGGCCGGGGTTGGCATCAAAGACCGACTCCATTACCTGCTCCGTGCGCCCGTAATGGCGGTAGCAGATATCGTCGACGGTATCGCCCTGCAGCGCGTAAACCCGCGTCACAGCAGGCTCACGATGCAGTTAGGGCGCTCACCGACGCGGCTGATGCTGAACCGCGCGTCGCGCCAGTATTCGTCGGCGCTGGCTTCAACGTCTCCGGCCTTCTTCGTGCCGCTGGCGTCATAGCCGCGATAGCGCTCGGCGATGGTGGCGGCGGTGATCGCCTCGACGGCGGCGAGGTAGTGCGTGATTTTTTCGCTCACGCCGTCCAGCGCTTCCGCCGGGACGTCAGCGAGCGTTTTAAAACCCGCCGCCATCTGGTCGGCGCGCCAGTCGTACAGCTCGGCGTTCACTTCGCTAATCGCCGTTTTCACCGCCAGCCGCAGGCGCTGCGCGGTGACGGTTCCCTCGTAGCGCAGTGACTCGCGCAGCTGCTGCAGGTCGATATCAGGCCAGAAAAAGGTGTTCTTTACCGGCGGCTCGGCAGTCTCTGCCGGTCGCTGTGCTGCAATTACCAGCGTGCTCATAGTTGGCCTCAGAAATAGGTGGGCGGTGGAGGACGGCGCAGACACTGAAAGTGCGTTGCCGTCCTGCCGCCCTGCGCGGGGTCGCGTCCGGTCAGCGGCTGGCCTGCGCCTGCTTTTTCATGGCAGTCGCCAGCCGCTCTATGTCTTTTTTCACGCCGCAGCCCTCGTGCAGCTGCAGCGCGCGTTTCAGGTGATGCATGGCTTCCAGAGTCCCGCCCGAATCGCGATACACATACCCGGCGATTTTGTGCAGCTTGGCGCGCACCTGATCGGGCATGTCTTCGGCGTCGGTCAGCCGGATGGTTTCAAGCAGCGGCGCGATATCGACCGCCTCTTTTGCCGTCCAGGCGCGTGTCGCGGCGCTGGCCACTTCTTCGGCCAGCAGATACGGCAGGCTGTCTCGTTTAAATCCGTCGGGCGGCACCAGACCGTGCGTTAATGCGTAACGGGCGATTTCGAGCGCGCCGGTTACGTCGCCGGTGTCCAGCCGCCAGATCATGACGGTCATCACGATGGCATCCTGCGCGCCGCGCCCGCTGTTCATCACGCCTGCAATCCACGGCAGGTAGTCGGGCAGGAGCTGGCGCTTTAGCTCAGCCTTGCGCTCTACCGAGTGGACTTTCTTCAGGCGGCGCTTGTCCTCGTTGAGTTTCACGAGCATCTGCTCATAGCCGGTGGCGTGGCGCAGCGGGTTCGCATCCCGCTGCGATTCGGTTTCGGCCTGGACGCGCATCCGGTGACGGCGGGCGGGACTCAGCATGCGTTACTCTCCCGCTGCCGGGGTTTCAGTTTTGGCTTCAGCCGGTTCGCTGAAATCACCGAGTTCGATGTTTTCAATCACGCAGCCCGCCGCGTAGTCTTCCACCACGTAGTCTTCATTTGCCGACTCGTAGTTTTCGATGCGGTCGCGCTTCGGCACCTCTTCGATGTGGCGGCGCTGCGTGCCTTCCTGCCAGTAAATCGACAGGTTGTCGGTGCGGGTGATCATCATGGCGTTGGCCGGGAAGTACGGCACGCGCACCGCTGGCAGGTTGCCGATGCGCTTCTGGCTGATAATCACGTCAGCGGCAAGCTGCTCGGTGTTCGCCTGGTCTTTGTTCACAATCGGGAAATACTTGTCGGCCAGTAGCTGACGGCCAACGATGACGACCAGCTCCGGGTCTTCCTGATACCACGGCTCGATCAGGTTGTTGGTGGCGTCCATTACCAGCGCGTCGAGGTTGGCGTAGTCGCCGTCTTTGCCCACGCGGATTTTGGGTGAAATCACCGTGCCGTCTTCCTCCGTGATTTTGCTCATCACGCGGCTCGGCGCTTCGTTGCGGTACTTCTGCAGCCAGCCCACCGCCACGTCCTGCAGCATCGGGTTGGCGGCGCGGTTAGAGGTTTTAGCGCGGTGCGTGCCGTTAAAGCCAATCATGATGCGGTCCAGCGCCTGGCGCTGGATGATGGAATCGCGTAAGCGGGTCTGGAAATCGTCATAGCGCGCCCACAGGTCGAGCGTGTTATAGCGAATGTGGAAATCGAAGTTGACCTGCGCGCACTCATAGCCCTGGCTGTCGAGCGAAGAGAAATCAGCGGTTTCACGTTCATCGCCGCCAGCGGTATCGGTGGTGCTGGCAATTGAGCCGGACACGCCGACGCCGATTTTCTCACCCTTCATTTCCGGCACCGGCACGATGTTGATGCGGGTCAGAAACGCAGATGACTCCTGCACGCGGGTCATCAGCTTTTGCGTGACAGACGGTTCGACGCTGAATTTTTTGTTCATATCGTCGATTTCTACGCCGTTCAGCTCGGCGACGCGGGACATGTAGGCGTTAAATTTAAAGCGGGTATTCTTGCGCATTGGCGCTCCTGTTAATCGGTATTCGGGTTTACTCAATCCGGTGTATTAGCAGTCGGTCTGCACGCTGCCTTTGTTGTCGCCGCCGGTTGCAGGCGGGCGACGGTTAAAGCCGCCGTCAGTTTTCGCCAGCGTCTCCTGCAGGGTGCTCAGTGCTTCGCGGTCTTTACCGGCTTCCAGCTCCAGCGCCGCGATGCGATCGGAAAAGGTTTTTTCCAGCGCTGCCACCTGCTGCGAATGGGTTTCGCCGTTCTTCTGCACCTGCTCCGCGACGGCCGTTACCGCTGCGCTCACGTCGCTAAAGCGCTCGTCGTCGGTTTTTTCTTTGCGGGTAAACAGCTCTTTCACGCGGGACAGCAGCGACGGGCCTGCGTCGGCTTCGTCGTAAAACTCGATCAGGGTTTCTTCGGCGGCGGTAAACAGGTTTTCTTTGTCCTGCTTGCGTGAGGCCAGCGGGCTGGCTTTGGCGGTGGCGCTAAAGCTCAGGTATTCCGTGCCAAGGCTTGCCGGATCGTCGGTCACGGCCAGACCAATCAGATAGGCTTCGCCGGTGTCGGAGAATTTCGGGTTCACTTCAATCGAGGTGTAAACCTTCTGGCGTGCTTTAGTCAGCTCGACCAGCTCAGGGGTGGGATCGATGTAGCCAAACAGCGCCAGTTTACCCGCCAGCGGGCCTTCGGTGATTTCCTCGGCTTCCACCTTCGTTACGTCGCCAAAGCGGCGGAACGTGCTGTCGGCGGCATAGCCTTTGATGTGCTCCATGTTGACGCGTGCGCCGTACACAGTGGGGTCATAGTTTTTCGCCATCTGCGAAATCCAGTCGCGGGAAATCTCGCGGCCGTCGGTGGTTGCGCCCTGCACAGCGATGCGGAAACGCTTTGCTTTAGTTGCCATTAATCAGGCTCCGGTCAGTGGGTTGGTTCGGTTCGGGGCCAGTTTCCCCGCCGCCACCTAATCCCTCAATGCATGCCCGCCCGCTCATGTATCAGCAAACAGCGAGTGCAGGCGCGCCCAATTTGCCACCGGTAGCCTTACCGGCATGAACATGACACCCGGCACCATCATCAGCGATCCGCGCCGTCAGGCCGCGCTGCTTTACTGGCAGGGATTTTCCGTGCGCCAGATTGCGGAGACGCTCGGACAGAAAACGCCGACCGTGCAGAGCTGGAAGCTGCGCGACGAGTGGGACAGCATCGCGCCCATCAGTCGCGTGGAAGCCAGCATGGAAGCACGGTTGATTCAGCTCATCATGAAAGAGGTCAAGGGGAATGGTGATTACAAGGAGATAGACGCGCTCGGTCGCCAGATTGAACGGCTTGCGCGCGTCGAGCGCTACCGCAGCAGCGGCAACGAGGCGGATCTCAATCCCAACGTGCGCAACCGAAATAAAGGCGAGCGCCAGCCGGTGATCAAAAACGTATTCAGCGACGAGCAGACCGACAAACTTACCGGCCTGTTTATGGAGGGCTGCTTTGCGTACCAGCTCGGCTGGCATCAGGCCGGACTCGCGCACCGCATTCGCAATATCCTCAAATCCCGCCAGATTGGCGCGACGTTCTACTTTGCCCGCGAGGCGCTGATCGATGCGCTGACCACCGGGCGCAACCAGATTTTCCTGTCAGCCAGCAAGGCGCAGGCGCACGTTTTCAAAAACTACATCCTCGACTTTGCCCGTCAGGTGGACGTTGACCTGAAAGGCGATCCGATTGTGCTGCCCAACGGCGCGCGCCTGATTTTCCTCGGTACCAACGTGCGCACTGCGCAGAGCTACACCGGCAATCTGTACCTGGATGAATATTTCTGGATACCGAAGTTTCAGGAGCTGCGCAAAGTCGCCAGCGGCATGTCACTGCACAAGAAGTGGCGCACGACCTATTTTTCCACGCCGTCGAGCCTGTCGCACAGCGCTTATCCGTTCTGGTCTGGCGAGCTGTTTAACAAAGGGCGCCGTAACAAAGATGACCGCATCGAGCTGGATCTCTCGCATTCATACCTGGCGAAAGGCGCGCTTTGCGGCGACGGCCAGTGGCGGCAGATTGTCACGGTTGAGGATGCGCTGACCGGCGGCTGCAACCTGTTCGATATCGATCAGCTGCAGCTCGAATACAGCCCGTCGGAGTATCAAAACCTGCTGATGTGTGAATTTGTCGACGACGAGGCCAGCGTGTTCCCGTTCGCCGAACTGCAGACCTGCATGGTCGACAGTCTGGAGGAATGGACAGACTTTAACCCTTACGCGCTGCGCCCGTTCGACTATCGCCCGGTGTGGATTGGGTACGATCCCTCGCATACCGGCGACAGCGCCGGATGTGCCGTTATCGCGCCGCCGCTGGTGAAGGGCGGCAAATTCCGCGTGCTGGAGCGTCATCAGTGGCGCGGTATGGACTTCGCCGCGCAGGCGCAGTCGATAAAGCAGCTCACCGAAAAATACACCGTCGAATACATCGGCGTGGATGCCACCGGCATCGGGCAGGGGGTGTTCCAGCTTGTGCGCCAGTTCTTCCCGGCGGCGCGCGAAATCAAATATTCGCCCGAAGTAAAAACCGCGATGGTGCTGAAAGCGAAAGACACCATCAGCAGCGGGCGACTCGAATACGACGCGGGCCAGACCGATATCACACAGTCATTTATGGCGATCCGCAAAACCATGACCGCCAGCGGCAACCGTTCAACCTACGAAGCCAGCCGCAGCGAGGAAGCCAGCCACGCCGACGTCGCCTGGGCAATCATGCACGCACTCTTAAACGAACCGCTTACCGCTGCCAGCGGCGGCGATAACCCTTCATTTATGGAATTTTATTAATGAGCAAACGCAAAGACCGCAGGGCATTCACCGCCCAATCCCAGCCATCACCGGCAGCGCATCAGCCGTTCGAGGCGTTCAGCTTCGGCGAGCCAACGGCAGTACTCGATAAGCGCGATATTATGGATTACACCGAATGCATCCATAACGGGCGCTGGTACGAGCCGCCAGTTAGCTTTCACGGCCTCGCCAAAAGCCTGCGCTCGGCGGTGCACCACAGCTCGCCGCTGTACGTTAAGCGCAACATTCTGGCCTCAACGTTTATCCCGCACCCGCTGCTGAGCCAGCAGGAGTTCAGCAAGTTTGCGCTGGATTATCTGGTGTTTGGAAACGCCTTCGCCGAGCTGCGTCGCAACACGCTTGGTCAGCCGCTGCGCCTTGAAATGTCACCGGCTAAATATACGCGGCGAGGGGTGGAGGAGGGCGTGTATTGGTTTGTGGGGGAATGGAAGGAGGCGCACCAGTTCGATACGGATCAGGTGTTCCACCTTATCGAACCGGATATTAATCAGGAGTTATACGGCCTGCCTGAATATCTCAGCGCGTTAAATTCCGCCTGGCTGAATGAGTCGGCTACGCTGTTCCGCCGCAAGTATTACCAGAACGGCGCGCACGCCGGGTACATCCTGTATATGACCGATGCGGCACAGAGCAGCAGTGACATTGAGCGCATGCGGCAGGCAATGCGTGACACCAAAGGGATCGGCAACTTTCGCAACCTCTTCATGTACGCACCCAACGGCAAGCCGGACGGAATAAAGATTTTACCGCTCAGCGAAGTGGCAACGCGGGATGATTTTTTCAACATCAAGAAGGCGAGTCGTGACGATCTGCTAAGCGCGCACCGCGTACCGCCGCAGATGATGGGGATTATCCCGGATAACACGGGCGGGTTTGGGGATGCGGTGAAGGCGTCACAGGTGTTTGTGCGCAACGAATTGACACCGCTGCAGGAGCGCATGAAGGAGATCAACTACTGGATTGGTGAGAAGGTTATTGGGTTCCGGCCCTATGAACTGGAACCCTAAAAGACTCATCTCTAAATTAGGCAAGTCTTTATCTTTTATTGACAGTTATACTTGTCGCGAAAGGTGGATAGGCTGATGTTGAGTGGATCTCGTCATAGGTAGCGACAACATTTCCACTCTCATCTAACTGGTTAAAGACATACTCATCGTTATCCCTGCCTTTACGTAAACCCTTCCAGTCCATCGAGACCTGCTCTAAAACATGCCCCTCAGGAATGTTAAATCTTTTTCTGATTTCGTCTGACATTTAGCTCTCCTTTGTATTAAATATTTCTAGCCTTGCATCAATCAATACATCTTTCGCATTTTTCCATTCTTCCATCAATGCCTCGTCAAAACTTATTGCCCGTTCAATAAAATCAGCATCCTTTACTTTAAATTCAGGCAATTCCTTGAGCAACACGCAGCTACTTTCAACGAAAGCCTTCAC
The DNA here is from genome assembly GCF_019795955.1 of Pantoea sp. DY-5. NCBI lineage: Bacteria > Pseudomonadati > Pseudomonadota > Gammaproteobacteria > Enterobacterales > Erwiniaceae > Pantoea > Pantoea sp. DY-5. The sequence goes on along the minus strand of NZ_JAIMIE010000001.1, from coordinate 1,042,314 downwards.
AGAATTAAACCCTATAACCTCCCTGTTGAAATATTGCTCCCCGATTCTATAAGCACCTTTCATAAGGTCATTTTCATCAAGGCTAATCTGTATAGCTGACTGACCATCCATGATGAACTTTGCAAAAACACCATGCTTAAAAAACTCTCTACGCACTTCTTCTAAATTAGTAAGTATCAGAATAGAAATTTCATTTTGAATGAACGCGACCAAACATTCATTCTCAAGTGAAAGTGTAAAAGGATATGCTACGCCCCAATCCTCTTCAGGTGTCAACTCATGAACCATAACTGAATTATTCAAACCGCAAACGCTCTCGAGGTAATTAACCACGTTAACATCAACGTCACCACCTCTGGTGATACGGGAGCAAAAATAAGTTAAGCCGCGCTCAACTTCCATACTGCTATACCCATCCTCTAGAGCATTCCGAATAACTAGATTTATTTCATTGTAATAGGCAACATCTCTGCCTTTTTTAGCAACACGGTATGCATCAAAGCCGTTCCTGAAGTTTGGTGCATAATCGTTTCCGTAAAAAAGAGCCAGTTTTTTAAGATCCCTAAGCTGTCTATTAACGCGTCCACCTGGGTTTGCATGTTTCGTTTTTTTAACTTCAATGGGTACAGGATCACTCCACCCCATAGCACATACATCCCCATGCCGGATAACATTCGTAATATCGGAGAGTATAACAGGCACCTTTTTATCAAGCCCCATTCGAAATATTTTCCACTCATTTTTGAATCCTTCCTTTCCAGAAATAAAACCGGCATCCTCCTTCACATTATAGTTGGAATCATAGTAAAGATGCTTGAGATTGCACGTTGGCTGATAAATATTAGCAATTCCATCACCAAAAAACTTCCATGTATATATCATTACTCTCCTGGCTTTTAATCTAGGCTCTATCATATTCAACAAGCCTTTAATTTTAATTGAATCATCCTTAGTAAGCCTTCCACCCTTTTTAATTCTGGTGAAGCGACTCTTAATGCGCTTAAGCCTTTTAATCCTTTTTTCTTCACTAACTATCTTTCTAATCAGGAAACGATGTAACTCTAATATCAGCTCCATGTTGTCAGGATCAGCTTTGAGCGCTTTAATCATCGATGCTGCTTGAAAAAAATCTCTTTGATATCTAGGGAATCTCATATGCTTCCTTACAATTCAGCTAAGAGTTAGATAAGAGGAACTAAGAGCATCAGGCCTAAAATTCAATCAAATGATTTAAAACTACTATTTGGGTGTTTAAACAATAAATTCATTGACACCTCAAAATCAATAATCTCGCTCACAAAGTTAGCTTCTTGAGCGCTAAAATCCTACCACTTCATACCCATTCAGATTTCAAGCATCGCTCCGACATCTTCAGACGCTCTCAGATGAGTTTGCGGGGTTTTGCCAACTCACTGCCATCACGAGCGCTCGCCACCGTGCGACTGGCTCAGCCTCCGCATACATGTTTACACCCCTGGCGCGCAATGCTTTCCCCGCCACGCCAGCCCGCTTCGTGCATCGTTTTTAATGCATCTGCATGCCTCACCTCATACCGCGCCAGCCGTGGGGAGAAGGGCGATAAGCGATCCTGTTTGGATCATGCGAAATCACGCACCTACATGCGTTTTGCTGCAGCATCAAAAAAGCCACCGAAACGGTGGCTTAGTCGCAGTGCTGAAACTACTGGCGATCATTCTGCCTGGCAGTAGATAGCGTCCTGGTAAAATGAGGTGTCAATCGAACCGGCCATGTCACTGATCATCGACAGTGCCATTTTCAATTCATCTTCCTTGCAGTGTGCGATGAGTGATACGTCGGCTACAAATTGGATTCTGGCAACGGTCTCGCTCAGTTTATCGATATCCATCAGATAATTAACTCCTTATCAATAAAATACACTGTATGTATAAACAGTATCATGGCGTTAAGGAATCGTAAACAATCGTATGGCTCGGATTTGTCCGACCGATGGATTATTGAACATTACGGCTTTTACGATGTTGAGCGGCCAATGTCTCAAACCGCTGCAGGGCTGTTGAAGGTCTTCTACGCTCAACGAAAAGATGGCCGCTTGTTCCACTCCAGAATATTTGCGCGCCAACTTTGAGCTTGTGCCCCATCATCATGCGTGTAACTTCGCCTTCGGAAAGGGTAAGACGTGAGACATCATAAAAACTGTCTTTGAGCTGCTTACGTTGATCGCGATATTTATCAGAAACCGGCGCCTGTCGTTTTTTTCGCGGTTTTGCAGGCGTGCTTTCATGAAATCTTTTCAAAATACGTCTTCTCTCGGCACGGGTCGGCGAGCGCGTGAAGTCGATAGGGGGATCATCATCCGGCGGGGCCGTACAGTTATTGACAGAACTCCAAGAGGACGCGGACGCGCCCTTAACGTCAACAGCCAAATCAACGGCACGCTTCGGCACAATCTTCCATTGCGTCAGTCTGGTTAGAATCGGCGTATCGGCGCCAGCGTCTGTTGCATACACGCCTTTGATGCGCATGGTTTCCTCGCCATACGCATTTAGGTCTTCACTCGGTTGATACCATGTACGTACGGCCAGTTCATCACGACGAACAAATGCGCCGCCTTGTGCGTTAACGTAGCCAGCCCAATCGCCAGCATCTGCTGCGTCATGTGCAGCAGCGAACTCGATGCTGAGTCCGTGCGCGGTTTCGCTGTCTGCCATGCGGCGCAACTCGCGATAGACAGTAACTGGTGCGCCGCCAATGAACTGGAACTGGCGAATGTGCCAACGTGCCGCCCATGCTGAAACGGCTGAGGCAGTTTCTTTCAGCTCTTTGCCGCTCTCGTCGTCCAGCTCGCCGTCGAGCGCATAGCCATCGATATTTTTTGAGATGTATTTCGCCACGTAGCCGGTGGCACTGCCTTTATCGGGATCGATGGCTTCAGCATGAAAGCGCGCTCTGCGGGTCTTTTCGGTGGTTAGTTCAGTGCCATCTTCGCGCCATGCATAGTCGCTGATCACCTCACGCACCCGATCAACATTTTCAGGCAGCATAAACATCAGCATGTGCCAATGTGGAGTTGCATCGTGATGGGGTTCGGCAACACGGATGCCAAAGATGCGGATTTCTTCGCGATGCAGCTTGGCGCGAATTTTCTGCCACACGTTGCACAGATAACGCTGCGTATCTGCCGGGCTGGCACCATTCCACTTGCGGTTACGATGACCGGTCTTGATAGTGGCGTGGTAGCGAGAAGGGGCAGTGACCGTGTAAAACTCGCCGACAAAACCCATCTCGTTGCAGATATTTTCAAATCCGCGAATGCGATTCATCAACTCGCAGCGTTTAATGGCGGGATTCGACACGCTGGAATCAAACTTGTCGATTAAGCTGATCCTCTCGCCGGTTTCCTCATTCTCCAGCTCAAGCCCTTTAAGAAACTCACGCGTGCGGCGCTTTTGCTCGCGCCATTCCGACACCGTCATATTGCTGGCATAGGGCGTATGTTTTTTGCTGACGTTGGCGAGGGCGATTTGCAGATGTTCACGCCATGATGCTGCGATACGACGCAGGCGGCCTTTCCACCATTTCTCGGTTTGCATGCGCATGATCGCGGGGGTGACTTCTTCCGGATCGAATAGGCGTGATGTAACTTTTTCCCACAATGGCGGTGTCTGATTAAACTCGCGAGTGATGGTGGCGGCGGTCATGTAAATGCGGTGCGTGTATTTATAATCTGATTCGTTGTCAGATTGAGCATGCGCCTGCACTAATTCAGCCAGGGCAAAGTTGGCAATGTCGCCAGCCAGCAAATCAACATCGGCGCGAGCCATATCCGGCAAGCGGTTAAAACGACGCATTAACTCCCATAGCGCGCCGCACACTCTCGCCGCACCGATATCCTTAGTGGCGTTTTCTGTCAGCACATTAAACGTGCCGGCCTTCATTTCGTCGAGCCGATATTTTGCATTCACACATTCGACGCGTGGCAATGTGCGCTCAACAAAAGTCTTTGTTAAGTACGCATTGGCACGGGCAATGCCCTGTGATTTTTCCAGTTCGGCGATGCGCCGCCTGACATCGATCTGAATCAGCGTCGGCTGCTGAGCGAGTAACTGCTCAGCATGCGCCAAAGCTGCAATCAACTGATCGCGGCTTCGCAGTTCCTTATAAGTAGGATAGGGGCTGGCAATGGCTTCCCGTGGAGCATTCCACGGGTAAGCATATGTCTCGGTCATCAGGCTTTTGCCTGCAGATGTTTTCCGCGCAGCTCTTCAATCTCCTGACAAGAAACGCAGCGAGTAACGCCAAGATAGGCTCGCCGACGCAATTCCGGAATTGGGGCGTCACAGTCTTCGCAGAAAGAAGCGCTAATCGCAGGGGCGCGGTTAACGATGAGCGCGATGTTACGTTCGAGCATTTCCTCGGTACGCTGCTGCACTATATCCATTGAATCGGCCATTAGTGCGCCTCCGCGATTTGTGTCTGCAGTTTTTCAACTTCTTGCTGTAACAACTCAGCAGCCTCAACACATGACATTTCCTCACGGCGAATAGTCCAGGCAAGCACATTGAGGCGTGAGATCATTAATTCTGCTCGGTTGTGACGCTCCTCTCTTCGCGCGTCATTGAGCATCATGTCGAGTTCGATGTACGACGCAGTTTGTGTGGCTTCCAATAATTTGCGTTGCATGTAATTTCCTGTTTTTGGGCAAAGTGAATCCCGGCGGGTTTACGCCAGTTAATTGCATTGGGTTATTTAGTTAGAAAGCGTCATTCGCTTGGGGAATAAACTCACGACGGCTTTTAATTGGTTCATTGCACGTATTACGGCGGTTTTTTCATCAGTGCTTAATTCGCTAAAATTGGCGCTGTGTCGGTCTTTGCCAATATTTGCCAGGAAAAAGATGGCGCTCAGTGCGCGCTTATTGTCCTGATAATTGTTGTCTCTAACATCACGCATTGAGTCGAAGAATCGCGATAAATCCTGTTCACTGTCGCGGCCCTTAAATTGCGATCGCAACAACGCAACGTGATTGAGTGCCGCGACACGTTGACCGGCGCTCAGTTCGACAAGCATTGAATCGCCTTCGATAGCCATGATTTTCCTCTCTTGGGTGTTGCTTGAGTTCGTGGTGCGCTTGAAACCTCTTTAACCGGATGCCAGCGCTTACCGTTGTCACCTAAAATCCAGCCATGTCCGTAAGACATTGATGGGCTGCGTCTTTTGAGCTGTGCAGCAAATGAAATCATGACTGCACCTCAGACCACGCCAAATGACGCGCCAAGACCGCTGATCGCATCGACAGTTGAAGACAAAGCCGGGTTAGCCTGTATGCGCGCTTGAACGGCCAGTGCGGCGAGGGTTAAACAACGAATACCGCTGTTAACGTTTTGTAGCAGGCTACGTTTGCAGCTAGCGCTTAATTGCTCTGTGGAGATCGCGCCAGCAGCTAACTGCCCAACCTCAGCGGTGGCTTTCATCACATACAGCGGCAGTTTGTCGTTGGCAACTTCGTTGACCGGCACGCATGGCAAGCACTGGATTTGCGCAAGTAAGCCATCAATGAGCGTCGCATCTTCGGTGACATCGGTAAGCACTAACACTTCTTGTACGGTGAGCTGATGAGGCTGATCGGGATTCAGCTTGTTACGCAGCGTTTGTGCTCGCATGCCTGCCTGCTGCGCAACGTCTTCCATGTTGTGCGTTAGCGCGAACTTGCGGCATGCATCGTCGTAATAGTTATGGGTAGAAGCTTTGAAATCAAACATAGTCAAATTCCTCACTGCCGAACACAATCATTGGCAAAGTTGAATGTTAACGTGACTGAAAGTCAGCTTCTTTCGTTAAAGCGATCATGTTGATGAGCACTTTTTCCATCTTGCGAGCTTTTGACCTGATTGGTAGGCGACCATCTTTCACCATCAGGCGGCAGGTTTCGTAAGGTATACCGGTCACTTTTGCGAATTCCGGCAGCGACAAATAAGGGCTGCTCAAGGTAATTGAAAGTGGAGAATTCATCGTGCATCCTTGTTCGTAAAGGTAAATGCGGGTAATTGCGTTCGTTGATTCAATATTGACTACGTTACATTTCAAATTTGAATCAGTCAACGTTCACATGGTGGAAAAGTTGAATGGAATTTTCAGGCGGGCAAGCTTTAGTTGATAGGTTATTGAAAGCCTACGGTTTTTCCACGCAGAGAGAATTAGTCGAAAAGATTGGTGTCGGTCATGGCACGGTCAGTACATGGATTCGCCGTGAATACTTTGCCGGTGAAGCCGTAGTGCAATGCGCCTTAGATACTGGAGTTTCACTTAAATGGCTTGCCACGGGAAAAGGTGAGCCAGCAATCGCTGTTGTTCGCGAAAGTGAACAACAGTCCTCTAAAGTTGAAAACCTGCCATTTAGTTCTATCGATTCTGGGCATCTGCAGCTGCGAGAGCCGGTTTCAATTCAAGCTTCTTTGCTGCCTTCAGGTCATAAAAAAGTTGAAGTGATTCAGGTGGCGGAAGTCAGTACGTTCTATTTGGTCGATAAAGATTTTGCCAAACCGACCGATGGAATATGGATCACTCAGCGCGCTGATGTTGTGCGATGTGAAACGTTGCAGAGAACGCCGGGCAATCACTGGCGTATCGAAGGTGTGGATTGGCCTGTTGATGAAGTTAAATTAATCGCGAAGGTTATAGGAAGTATCAAACATAAAATTTAATTGGGGGCGCTATGGATAGAAAACTCAGTGTTTATAACTACACACGCAACAGAGATAAGTTACTGGCAAATCTTGTCAATATCATAGAGGGTATGACATGTGACGGGCAGGTTGATGCCAAAGAATTACTTTACCTTGATACTTGGTTATTGGAAGCAGAAGCAACCAGCGAAAATTATTGCGTCCAAGTTATTCGGGATAAAATTGCAGCCATTTTAGAAGATGGCGTCATCGAAGAAGTTGAATTGAAGCAATTCAAAGATGACTTACTAAATATTCAACAAAACCTTCTCGATATCCCTGATGTTGACTTCTATTCGACCGAATCTGATAAACACCTTCTTGAAGGTCTGTGTAAAGGCATGCTAGCCAATCATGAGCTTACAGAAGATGAGATCCGCTATCTTCGTTGGTGGTTATCCAATAATGGTTTGTTAAAAACTAACTTCCCCGGTAAAGATCTTTATCTTCTGATTGAGAGCATCTTGGCTGATGGTTTTGTAACACCTGATGAAAGAGAAGAATTGAAAGAGGCCATGATAGCCTTTACGGGATGCGATTTAGCCACTGGAGCTGTTGATGGTCTTTCAATTCGTTCACCGCTTGAACATGTGGATGAGTTAAAAATCAAAGGCTCTGTGATTTGTCTTACAGGAAAGTTTCTTTGCGGATCGCGTTCCTCATGTGCCGCTGAAATTGAAGCGGCAGGCGGAATTGTAATCGATGACATCACTCAAAAATTAGACTACCTAATTATAGGGACGTTGAGTTCAAGAGATTGGCGCTATCAAAGCTATGGCCGAAAAATAGAAAAAGCCATCGAGTACCGTGAAAAGGGACACTCTTTAAAAATCATAGGCGAAGAACATTGGCGTCAGCATTCTGCTTGATGCTCATTATGTGGTCATGTTTAAAAGCCAGAAATCAAACATTGACCACTGTTTTTATATACAGTAAAAAGTCCTCATTTGTTTTTTGAGGAAATTGTATGTCTGTTAGAAAAGCCGAAAACGGAAAGTGGGTTTGTGATTTTTACTCGGCTGGCAGAGGAAGTAAGCGAATTCGCAAAAGCTTTGCAACTCGCGGCGAGGCTTTACGTTACGAGCGAGAGCAGCTCGCTAAAAGCAGCGAATCCAGCATAAACACGATTGAGGCGGAAGCCCGCGCGGTTCGCCTTAGTGAGTTAGTTAATGATTGGTATGAATTACATGGAAGGTCTTTGACCGATGGCGATGCAAGGCTGCAAAAATTGAAATCACTCTGTCATAACTTGGGTGATCCAGATGCTTTCACACTTAACCAAGAAATGTTTGCGGGCTATCGTAAGCAGCGGTTGGCGGGGGACTTCACCGCTAATCCAAAGCATGGCATCAAGAAACTACCGAAAGAAGCCACAGTAAACCGTGAACACGCTTACTTACGTGCAGTGTTTAATGAACTAAAAAGGCTGGGACGTTGGAAAGGTGATAATCCACTCGATGGTATGCGGCTCTTTCGCGAGAGTGAAAACGAACTGTCATTCTTATACGATGAAGATATTAAAAGATTACTCAAAGAGTGTGACGCATCATCAAATAAAGATCTTGGCATTATTGTGCGTATTTGCCTCGCAACCGGCGCCCGTTGGAGTGAAGCCGAGCAGTTGAGGCAATCTCAAGTTATGCCATTTCGAATCACATATACCAATACGAAAAGTAAAAAGAATCGCACTATTCCAATATCGAAAGAACTTCATGCATTAATTCCTAAAAGTCGTGGTCGACTATTTGACAATGCTTATGATGCTTTCGGGTTTGCGATTGAAAGTGCGAACATTGAATTGCCAGACGGCCAACGCACCCATGTTTTGAGACATACGTTTGCAAGTCACTTCATGATGAATGGTGGAAATATACTAGTGTTGCAACAAATACTAGGACACTCAACCATTCAGATGACGATGCGTTATAGCCACTTTTCACCAGAACATTTAGAAGCAGCAATCAATCTTAACCCATTCGATCGATTAGGAAAGGAGAACGTAAATTGATTTCTTTTAGGCAATATTTCAACATGAATGCGGCTAAGAACTTTTATCTATGCGTAACTGCCGCAGGCGTAGTTGTATTCCTTTTCTACTGTCTGAGAATAAATTTTTTTCCAACGGGGATGTCACTGTCTGATGCAATATTTTTCCTGCTTGTAATATTTTCATTTTCACTTCTAATGGCTTTCACTTTTACCGGTTGGTACTCAGTTTCGTGTATTCTGGTTTGGGTTTTTCTTAAGATTTCATTGTTTATTTGCCGATTCACCAAGAGAACAAAAAGTAAATTCTATAGAAACGCTAAAGGTTCTTATAGAACTGCAAGAAAAATGGGTTTATTTGAACCTATGTTCGCATTGATCATGGTGTCCATTTTAATTGGGATTTTTGTAGCTAAGTTAGTCTTATATGGAAAACTTCAGGTACTTCCGGTTATTTCCTCTTTTTTATTGGTTGCGGTAGGGATTCTGTTAATTGCAAATGTGAATTTTGAAAAATTGTTAACCAGAGAGAAAAAGAGAAAAATGACTGTCGCATTTGTCGGATTTATGGTTTTTATCTTTTTACTTTTTTCCGGTATGGGCGAAATTTTAAATGATTCTGCTATGGGAGTTATCGGAGTTAAGAAAAATGACGCCACGTTTTTGTTAAAAGATAACGATTTAGAAATGGCAAGGCATTTGACAGGTAACAGTGGGCAATCTTTCTTCTATGGCGATGTGCTATTTACTGGCGTGGGAGACACATCATTACTTATCATCAACCATAAGCGATTGATCGTTAAAAACGCCAACTTAACAATCTCTTTTTAGGTGTGGGCAGGTCAATTTGTTGTGACTACCAGCAGACGGTTAAACCCAAGTTAACCCATTTTTACCGTCTATAACTCTTTGATTTACTGTAAGTGCATGATTTTAAAAGTCTGTGAAAAGTCTTTAAAATCCCTCGGCTTATGGCTGTGCGGGTTCAAGTCCCGCCCCGGGCACCATATTTGCAGTCGATAAAACGAATAAAATAAAGCAATAAGCAGTAATGTCGTAACCGCCTAAGGGCGGTTTTTTTGTTTTTGTCCTTACCTCATCGCCAATAAAAACCCGGCAAAGCCGGGCAAGTCATTACGATTGCGGTTGTCCCACCGGACCTGCTCCTTCGCTGGCGCCTGGCACCGGTTGGTTACTTGGCGCATGTGGGCGCCCATCGTTGCCGACCGCATCACTCTTGTGCATACAACCCGACAGCGATACCAAGGTTAACGTCACCAATGCTGCTTTTGTTAAAACGTTCATCTGCTGCTCCTTATAATTAAGTGATTGAGTAACCAATCCCAAAGAGATCAAAGGATTGACCATGAGCTAAGCAAAGTCAGTGACAGCAAATTTCGCAAGCGAAGCGCGGCAGTAACCATAAAAAACGCCGGATTTCCGGCGTTTTTCGTCTCAATCCTAATATTTCTATCCCAGATTGCCACTCAGCCGCTCGCGGAAATCGCTGCTGCGGTTATCCAGCCCGATAAAGGTGACGTTCGCTCCATGGCGCTGATAGCGATATTCGATAGCATCAAGGGCCGCCACGCTGGAAGCGTCCCAAATCTGCGCATGCGTCAAATCGATGGTGACAGTTTTTGGATCGTGGCCGTAATTGAAGTGTTCAAACAAATCATTGCTGCTACCAAAGAACAGCGGGCCGCGCACGGTGTAATTGACCTGTTGGCCATCCTCGCTCAGCTGGCGTTCAGCGTGAATGACGTGAGCGATGCGGCGTGCGAACAGCATCATCGCCAGAATCACACCAACCAGCACGCCAATCGCCAGGTTGCCGGTCCACACGGTGACAGCAACCGTCAGCACCATCACAAAGGTTTCCGACCACGGCATGCGTTTCAGCGTAGCCGGATGCAGGCTGTGCCAGTTCACGGTTTTCACCGCTACCACCATCATAATGCCCGCCAGTACTACCATCGGGATCTGTGCCATAATCTGGCTCAGTCCGGTCACTAATAACAGCAGCACGATACCCGCCGCGACCGTCGAAACACGCGTACGTGCTTTGCCCAGCTCGACGTTAACGATGGTTTGGCCAATCATCGCGCAACCGGCGATGCCGCCATAGAAGCCCGCAAGAATATTGCCGACGCCCAGCGCCCAGGATTCGCGGCGTTTAGCGGAAGGCGTATCGGTAATGTCATCCACCAGTTTGGCGGTCAGCAGCGACTCCATCAAACCCACAAAGGCGATGCTCAAGGCGGTGGGCCAGATGATTTGCAGCGTGTGCAGATTGATTGGCACCAGCAACGTCGTGAAGCCTGGCAGACCGGCGGTCATTGGCCCTTCATCGCCCACGTTCGGTACGCGATAGCCAAGCAGCAACGCCACCGCCGTCACTACCACAATCGCCACCAGCGGTGAAGGGACGCTTTTAAAGACTTTCGGTAGCAGCAGCACGATGGCCAGCGTAACGGCGAACAGCACCCACACCAACGCGGATTGTCCCCAAACGTGCGGGACCTGCGCAAAGAAGATCAGGATGCCGAGGGCGTTAACGAAGCCGATCATCACCGAACGCGGGATATAGCGCATCATGCGCGACAACCCAGCGAGCCCAAAGATAATCTGGATAATGCCGCCCATAACCACCGCCGGCAGAATGTATTCAACGCCGTGCGCATGCACCATTGGGCCGATCACCAGCGCCACCGAACCGGCCGCTGCAGTGACCATTGCCGGACGACCGCCCAGAATCGACAGCGTCAGGCACAGCACCACCGAGGCCACAAGGCTGACTTTAGGATCGACACCGGCAATCACGGAGAAGGAGATAACTTCCGGGATCAGCGCCAGCGCGGTAATAATGCCGGCCAGACACTCGCGGGTTAGCAGGGCAGGCGAACGTAAAACGCGCCCCACAGTGATATCGCTCTCCACCGCAGTGGTGCGCTCAGTTGGTTGACTCATAGATTGTGCAGGCTCTTTTATTATTGTGCGCATACCGTCGCGGTATGGCAGTAACCAGTTAGGATTTTCCGAGAAGGGATGTTACCGGGCAATAAGGTGAGACGCTAGCGCGTTGGGGCAGGTGAGGGTGATTCCATCCCTGGAATCCGGCTTTAGACCGCGAGATCGTCAGGTGTTTTATTCACAACTAATTCAAGCAGATGGCGATAAATATCCAGCTGAATCACATCGCTTTCCATCTCAAGACGGTTAATCAGCGAAGCAATAATCGCTTTATTAGAAACCGGCATACCGGCTTGCAGGATTTCGGCGATGATCTGCCCGAAAACTTCCATTTCACTGCTGTCGCTATTACCGGCCAGTTTGAAATAGTCAGCGATGGCAGCGCTACTGTTTGCGGCGTTTTGCATATGTGAAGCCCTTAAGATCGGCCTGATGGCAATGTGCCTTCAGCTCCATGATGAAAAAATTTGCACGCGGACAGGCGCGCAACACCCAACTCATCAACCAACGCAAAAAGACACCTCTGAAGGTGGAAATCCACAACACCTTCAGAGGCGACGCAAAGTGCATCATTCGTTACGGAGCCGTCAGCTGGCTCACGGGACGTAAACTTATACAATCCGGCACAACTTGTACAAGCTTGATTTTAAGCAATTTGTGCTAGTCCTTATTTAACAGTTAGTTATGATTTGTAATGTTTTCTAAAAGCTATACAAGAATGGGCGAAAACCGCCAAATTTTCGGTGAGTTGTACAACTGATAAGGAAAGCTGGAGATTTTTTGTCCTGCCAACTACGTTTGCAGGTGTAAGCAAAATTTTCATTGGCGAGCGGCTTACCTTATAATAACGCTCCCGTTTAGTTAGATACCTAACCATTAGGCCACTACGTTTTGAGCGACTATCCCCAACCCTTTTCTCGTTTGCTGCATCTCACCGCGCACGCATGGCGTTTGGCTGTTGATCGTCGCCTCAAAGAGAGCGGATTGAGCATGAGCAGCTGGATGGCGATTGCCAGCGTTGCCACCGCCGCCGAGCCGCCAACGCAAAAAGCGCTGGCGCAGTTGCTTGGTCTGGAAGAGGCCAGCGTCGTGCCGCTGGTGGATCGTCTGGTGAAGCAGCAGCTATTAGCGCGCGTGCAGCCGCCGGAAGATCGTCGCAAACGCCTGCTGATTCTGACTGAGCAGGGCAGCGTGGCCTTTGCCGAAGTGAAAACGCAGGCCGATGCGCTACGTGCACAGTTGTTGGCGGATATCGATCCTGCATCGTTGGCGATAACGGAACAGGTGCTGCAACAGCTGCTCGCGCGTCTGGGAAGCGTTTAACCGTGGCAAAACGTAATCCTTATGCCCCGCGCGAATGGCTGCCGCATGAAAAGCCGATGCTGCCGGGTTCGCCCTCAACGCCGCTGCATTCGCCTTCGAAGCGCATCGCATTTGGCATCATTGGCTTATTGATCTCGATTACCGGCGCGCTGAGTAACGCGCTGGTCTCTGCCAACCTCACCAATCTGCAAGGCACCTTCGGCGCTTACAGCAATGAGATCGCCTGGCTGCCCGCGGTATATGTGATGGGCAACATCTCCATCAACCTGCTGCTGGTGAAGTTCCGCCAGCAGTTTGGTCTGCGGCTGTTCACCGAAGCGTTTCTAGTGCTGTATGTGATCGTGGCATTTTTCCACCTGCTGGCTAACGATCTCAGCTCGGCGATCATTGTCCGCACCGCGCACGGCATGGTCGGCGCGGCGCTCAGTTCGCTCGGCATCTATTACCAGATTCAGGCCTGGCCGGCGAAGCATCGGCTTAAAGCCCTGGTGATTGGCATCACCGCGTCGCAGCTGGCGATTCCGCTGGCACGATTGTTCTCCACCGAACTGCTGCAGCTGCAAGAGTGGCGCGGTTTATACCTGTTTGAACTCGGTCTGGCGATGATCTCGCTGGGCTGCGTGCTGGTGGTGAAACTGCCGCCCGGCGACCGCATCAAAGCCTTTGAAAAGATGGATTTCCTCACCTTTATGCTGATGGCGCCGGGCATGGCGCTGCTGTGCGCGGTGCTGTCGCTGGGCCGCATCGAATGGTGGTTCAGCACGCCGTGGCTCGGTGTGGCATTAGCGCTGGCGCTGGTGTTGATCGTGGCGGCGATTGTCGTCGAGCACAACCGTAAGAATCCGTTGCTGAATACCCGCTGGCTCAGCAACGGCACGATTGTGCGGCTGGGCATTGTGATGATCATGATGCGTATTCTGCTGGCCGAGCAAAACACCGGCGCGGTGGGTTTCCTGCAGCAGCTTGGCTTACTCAACGATCAGATGCGCGGTCTGGCGTTAGCGATCATTGCCGGGGTGATTTGCGGCATGATCGCCAGCGCATTAACCATCAAACCCACGCATCTGAGCTGGCCAATTGTCGTGTCGCTGGTGGTGATGATCGTCGCCTCGCTGATGGATGCGCAATCCAACCCGCTGACGCGCGCCCACAATCTCTACTTTAGCCAGTTTCTGCTCGGTTTCGGCAGCGCCTTCTTCCTCGGGCCCGCTATGCTGCTGGGGATTGGCGGCGTGGTGACGCAGCCGAAAAACCTGGTCAGCTTCTCGGTGCTGTTCGGTATGAGCCAGAACTTAGGCGGCCTGATCGGCGCGGCCATTCTCGGCACGTTCCAGACGTGGCGCGAAAAATACCACTCCAGCCTGCTGGGCGATCAGCTGTCGCAGCTGGATCCCAACGTGACCGAACGCCTTAGCCAGTACAGCTCGCTGTTTAGCAGCCAGTTGCCGGATAGCGTGCTGCTCAGCGCGCAAAGCAGCAGCCAGCTGCAAACGGTGGCGACGCTGCAAGCCAACGTGCTGGCCTATAACGATACTTATCTTCTTACCGCCGCGCTGGCTTTCATCACCTTAATCTGGGTGCTGTATCGCCTGACGCGCTTACGCTATATCAACTGGCGTCAGACTAAAATGAATGCGGCACAACCAGTAACCCCGACGGAGAATTCATGAGCCAACAGGACGACATTCAGGCGGCGGAGCGCGAGCGCACCAACCGCCGACGCATTCTTTCTATCGCCGCTGGCAGCGGCATTGTCATCGTCGGCGTGCTGGTGATCCTCTATGCCTGGCAGCTGTGGCCGTTCACCAGCACCGTTCAGTCCACGGAAAACGCCTACGTGCGTGGCCAGGTAACCTTTATCAGCCCGCAGGTGAATGGCTATCTGACCGAAGTGAACGTGGTGGATTTGCAGCCAGTGACCAAAGGCCAGCTGCTGATGACCATCGACGATCGTATCTATCGTCAGCGCGTGCATCAGGCGCAGGCGCAGCTGGATATGAAAATCGCCGCGCAGAACAACAACCAGCAGCAGCGTAAAAGTGCCGAAGCCAACATTCTCAGCAACAAAGCGGCGCTGGAAAATGCTAAAGCGCAGGCGCTGAAAAGCAGCCTCGATCTCAAGCGCGTCGAGAATCTGGCGGCTGATGGCTCGCTGTCGGTGCGTGAGCGCGACGCCGCACGCGCGGCGAATGCCCAGGCGCAGGCGCAGTTGCGACAGGCGGATGCGCAGGTGGCCGTTTCACAACAGAATCTGCAAACCGTGGTGGTGAATCGCGCGTCACTGCAAGGCGATGTTGCCAGTGCGCAGGCGGCGCTGGAGTTGGCAAATATCGACCTGGCGAATACACGCATCATCGCGCCAGACAGCGGCCAGCTCGGTCAGCTGTCGGTGCGCAAAGGCAGCTATGTGACCGCCGGCACGCGTTTGACCTCGGTGGTGCCAGAAAACAAATGGATCATCGCGAATTTCAAGGAAACTCAACTGGCGCGCGTGCGTCCCGGCTTGCCGGTGAACATCCGCGTCGATGCGCTGGACGGTAAGCATTACGATGGCCGCGTCGAGTTTATTTCGCCTGCCGCCGGATCCGAATTCAGTGCTATCTCGCCGGATAACGCCACCGGCAACTTTGTGAAAATTGCCCAGCGCATTCCGGTGCGCATCAAAATTTTGAATGACGATCTGCAAGCACTGCGTCCGGGCATGTCAGTGGAAGTGAGCATTGATACCGCCGCAGAGCCGCACAAGGATACGCCATGAGGCGCTTATTGCTAGCCACCTGTGTGGCATTGATGGTGAGCGGCTGTGCAACGCAAGTGGAAAAAGCGCCCTCATCGTTGCCGATTCCTGAGAGCTGGCGTCAGCAGGTGGGCCCGCATGCGCTGCCGGAGGCGCAATGGTGGCAGAATTTCGGCGATGCCAATCTTAATCGCCTCGTCACGCAGGCGCTGCAGCACAACAGCGATGTCCTCACCGCGCGTTCGCGCGTGGATCAATACCGTGCCGAGTTGCGTGCCGCGCAGGGCGATAATTTTCCAACGCTGTCGGCGGGCGTGGCGGCTACGCATCAGCGTGCGCTGTCGGCGGCCACCGGTCAGCCGTATGAAAACGCGGTATTTCAGGGATTGCTGCAGGCTAACTACGAGGTGGATTTATGGGGCAGCCGCAGCAACAGCATTCGCGCCGCAGAAGCTTCGCTGGATGCGCAGCGTGCTGCCGCTTCTGCCGCTGAGCTCACCGTCGCCAGTTCGGTGGCCTCGGGCTACCTCAGCTTGTGTGCGCTGGATGAACAGCTGCGCGTAACCCAGGCAACGCTGGCGACGCGTAAAAACTCGCTCAACCTGGCGCAGCGCCAGTTTGAAACCGGCTACACCTCGCGGCTTGAATGGATGCAGGCCGCCTCGGAATATCAAACCGCCAAAGTGCAGATTCCGCAGTTGCAGCATCAGATCGAGCAGCAGGAGAACGCGCTTAGCGTCCTGGTGGGCATGAACCCGCGCCAAATTGCGCGCAGCAGCCAGTTCGACCACATCAAGCCGCAAATCTTGCCATCGCTGCTGCCGTCGCAGCTGCTGAATCGCCGTCCCGATATTGTGCAGGCGCAGCGCCAGCTGCTGGCCGCCGACGCGTCACTGGCGTCAACCCATGCCAAACTGTTGCCGTCGCTCAATCTCACCGCCAGCGGCACCTTGCAAAGCAGCGAACTGCATCAGCTGCTGGATAATCCGTTCCGTCTGTGGAGCATTGGCGGCAGCATTCTGGCTCCGCTGCTGAATCGCGAAGCGCTAACTGCTCAGGTGGATGTGGCGATGGCGACGCGTAATCAGGCGCTGTACGGTTATGAAAAAGTGGTGCGTAACGCCTTCTCCGACGTGGATAACGCGCTGGATGCCATTCGCCGTAGCGAGGAGCAGCTGGCGGAGTTGCAGAAACAGGAGAGTTATGTGGCGGAAGCGTATCGCATTGCCCACAACCGTTACCAAAATGGTTACGCCTCTTATCTGGATGAGCTGGACGCCCAGCGCACGCTGTTCAGCACTCAGCTGAATATCGTGTCAGTAAAAAATACGCTGCTGTTAGCGCAAATCGATCTATATCGTTCGCTCGGCGGCGGCTGGCAGGGTTAAACATCATGTCGCAAGGCCATTTTTCGGTAGAAATTCCGCCGTAAAACGGCCTGCGTCTGGTTTTAAATCGGCAGTAAACGATTCTAAAGTCATTCATGCTTCTTTTTACTTGTCTTTACAAATAATGTTATTATCCGCCCGCTTTACACAGTCTGAACGGAACAGTGTTGGTAAGTTTACCAGCGCGGTCGCTCATCCAGGCGGCTTGCAAAGACAGGGGAAGAAAAGGAAATGATGAATAAAAAAATCGGTTTTGCGTTGTTAGTTACTGCGGTCCTGTTAACCGGCTGTGCGCCGCGTACTGCGCCGATCCAGAATGTGAGCCAGACCGTGGGTCAGAGCTACTCGGATGAGCAAATGAAACAAGCTATCGTCCAGGCGGGTGCCGCTAACCATTGGGTGATGACGCCAGCCGGTCCGGGCGTGATGAATGGTCACCTGGCCGAGCGCGGACATACCGCAGATATTCGCGTGAACTACACCGCGAACAGCTATCAAATCCAGTATGTCAGCAGCCAGAATCTGAAAGCAGGCAGCGGTCAGATTCACCGCAACTATAACCGCTGGATTCAGAACCTGAGCCAGGGCATCCAGACGCGTCTGGCGGTCGAAGCCGCTAAATAAGCGCGAAGCGTGATTGCTGACATAATGTTGTAAAGTTAGCCGTAACGCTGCCGAAATAGAAACAGGCGGGCCATGTGCCCGCCTTGTTAATCGGCGACATCCGCATGGGATGACGGGTATAGAGAGCAAGGAAGGGATGCCGCGCAGCGAAAACCGGACCATCCCTGAGGCTGAAGAAAGAATACAGGTATGAAACTCGCTTACTCCCTTGTTGACTGGCACGCCATCGCGCCGGGCAACAGCACCGCAGAAGAGTGGCAACGCTGGGCGCAACAGGCACCGGTGTTAGAGGCCACGCAACCTATCGCGAAACCCCAATTTTTGCCGATGATGACCGCGCGTCGTCTCAGCGCCGGCAGCCGTGCTGCGGTTGAATGCGGGCTGGCGTTATTGGCGCGGCAAAGCGTGGACGCCATCGTCTTCACCAGTCGCCACGGCGAACTGGAGCGTAATCTGCGCATTCTCACCGCGCTGGCGGAACAGCAAGCGCTGTCGCCCACCGATTTCGCCATGTCGGTTCACAACTCAGCGGTGGGCAGTTTGACCATCGCCGCGCGTCAGCCGCTGGTTTCATCCTCGGTTTCGGCCGGTATTGATAGCTTCCAGCAAGGATTGATAGAAGTGGCGGCGCTGCATCAGGCGGGTTATGCGCAGGTGCTGCTGGTGGATTTTGACGGCGTGGTGCCGGATTACTACCGTCCGTGGCTACCGGAAATCGATCGCTTTAATGCGCCGTACGCGCTAGCGCTGCTGCTACGCGCAGGCGAGGCATGGCGTTGCGAAGCGCAGGCCGGCAAACCCGCTGAGCTGCACAACCCTCTGCCGCAAAGTCTGCAATTTCTGGCGGCGATGCTGCACAACACGCCACGTTTTAGCGTGGCCGGCGAGCGCCATCAGTGGCACTGGGAGCGTCTGCATGGTGGATAATTCGCTGACCGAGGCGCGTCCCGGTTTCAACTATTACTGGCGGCTGGTGATGACCGCCGTCAGCTTTACGCTGTTCAGCGTGGGCGGCCTGCTACTGTCGCTGATTTGGTTCAATCTGCTGTTACTGGTGCAGCGTGATGGCCTGCGCCGTCGCCATATCGCCCGCAGCAGCATCGCCTGGAGCTTCCGCTGCTTCCTGCGTTTCTGCCGCTTTGTCGGGGTTTACGATTACCAAATCATCGGCGCAGAACAGCTGCGTCAGGATCGCGGCTGCCTGATCGTCGCCAACCATCCGTCACTGATCGATTACGTGATGATCGCTTCGGTGCTGCCGGAGATGGATTGCCTGGTGAAAGCCGAGCTGCAGCACAACATTTTCTTCCGTGGCGTGATTCGCGCCGCCGATTACCTGATTAACAGCGAAGCCGATACGCTGCTGCCAGACAGCCAGCAGCGACTGGCGCGCGGCGATACCATTCTGATTTTCCCGGAAGGCACGCGCACACGTTATGGCGAGCCGCTGAAGCTGCAGCGCGGTGCCGCCAACATTGCGGTGCGCGCGGGCTGCGATTTGCGTGTGGTGCACATCAGCTGCACCGAGCGCATGCTCGATAAGCAAAGCCGCTGGTATCAGATTCCGCTGGTTAAACCGATTTTTACTGTACGCGTACAATCGCGTATTGCCAGCCACGCCTTTTGTGAAGCCGAAGAGGATGCGCAGCCGCTGGCCGCACGTCGTCTGACGCGTCATCTGCAACAGGCGCTGGTGCCTGACGAGACCAACTAAGTTATGCAAGTACTGATTAACGACATCAAACAGATGATTATCGACACGCTGAATCTGGAAGATATCAGCCCTGACGACATCGAAACCGACGCACCGCTGTTTGGCGAGGGGCTGGGCCTCGATTCAATCGATGCGCTGGAGCTGGGACTGGCGGTGAAAAATCGCTTCGGCGTACAGCTCTCCGCCGAGAGCGAAACGCTGCGCGCGCACTTTTTTTCCGTGGCTACACTGGCCGCGTTTGTTGAACAACAGCAAGCCTGAGAACAGTCAACATGATCAACAAAAACGAAATTTACCAGGAAGTGGCTTCGCTGCTCACCTCGCTGTTTGAAATTGAGCCGGATGATATTCGTCCGGACGCCCGCCTGTATGAAGACCTCGAGCTGGATAGCATCGATGCGGTCGATATGGTGGTGCATCTGCAAAAGCGTACTGGCCGTAAGATCAAACCGGAAACCTTCCGCGCGGTGCGTACCGTGCAGGATGTGGTGGATGCCGTCGATCAACTGATGCGCGACGAAGCCTGATCGCATGCTGCTGCGGCTGCTAAACGGAGCGGCGCTGCTGGCGTGGCCGTTTCTGGTGTGGTTAACCCTCACCCAGCCACAGTGGCGCGGCGTGACGGGCCTGCTGGCGCTGATGTTTGTGCTGCGCGTCTGGACGCTGCGCCGCGCCGCCGGGCCGATGGCGCGCGTGATGCTACTGCTGGCGCTGGTGGGCAGCGCGTTATGCCTCGCCAGCCTGCTGCTGCGATCGCAACATCTGCTGCTGTGGTATCCGCTGGTGGTCAATGCATCGATGCTGCTGCTGTTTGGCGCGTCGCTGTGGAGCCCCATGCCGCTGGTAGAGCGGCTGGCACGGCTGCGCGAACCGGATCTGCCACCGCGCGCGGTGCGTTATACTCGCCGCGTGACGCAAGTGTGGTGCGGCTTTTTCATCTTCAACGGCAGCGTGGCGTTGCTCACCTGCCTGCTCAATGATGTCACGCTTTGGACACTCTGGAATGGGTGCATCAGCTATCTGCTGATGGGCACGCTGATGGGCGGCGAATGGCTGCTGCGTCAGCGCATAAGGAAACAGGCATGAACCTACATAGCCTCCGCGACTGGCTCAGCGCGCCGGATCGCATGGTGGCCTGGCACGGCCAACAGCAACATACGCTGCACACCTTGCGTCAGCAGGTACGGGCGCTGGCCGATCGGCTGCAAAACCAGCCCGGCCAATATTGGGCGCTGTGCTTTGATAACAGCTATGCGTTTACCGCCGCGCTGCTGGCGCTGTGGCACGCCGGTAAAACGCCGGTGATCCCCGGACACTGTCGCGCGGCCCAGCTGGAAGAGATGGCCGACAGCCTGGATGGCGTGATCAGCGATATGCCGCTGGCATTCGCGCTGCCGCAGCTGCGCTGGGACGACGCACTGGCGAGCGGCGCGTTACCGCCAATCGCCGCCGACGCCACGCTGGTGTTGTTCACCTCTGGTTCGACCGGCACGCCGCGTCGCGTAGTGAAATCGCTGCGCGCGCTGGATCTTGAAGCCCGCTGGCTCTCCAGCTTGTGGGGCCCACGCTTACGTGATTGCCATGTGATTGCCTCCGTCAGCCATCAACATCTGTATGGCCTGAGTTTTCGCATCGTGCTACCGATGGCGTTGGGTTTACCCTTTGCCGCGCAGCAAATTTTCTACAGTGAACAGCTGGCCGATCAATCACCCGATCGTCGCTACGCGTTTATCAGCAGTCCGGCGTTTCTGCGGCGTCTCGATCCTGCGTTGGCCGGGCCGCGCTGCGAGCTGATCGTGTCCGCCGGTGGCGCGTTGCCGTGGACGGCGGCGCAGCATGCGCAACAGACGCTGAGCTGCACGGTTGATGAAATCTATGGCAGCACCGAAACCGGCGTGATTGGCTGGCGCTGCGCACGCGAGGAGAACGCGCTGTGGCACTGTTTCCCGCAGATTACCCTGCGTGAGCAGGACGCCGGACGCTGGCGGGTGTTTTCCGCTTTGCTGGAAACCGATGCCGGTTGCGCGCTCGACGATCGTATTGTGCAGCAGCCGTCCGGCCAGTTTCAGCTGGCAGGGCGTCAGGATCGCGTGGTGAAGATTGAAGACAAGCGCGTCTCGCTGAGTGAAATTGAACGCCGCCTGCTGGCGTTGCCCGGCGTGGATGATGCCGCCGCGCTGGCGATTCAGCGTCACGGTCGTCATGCGATTGGCGTGGTACTGGCGCTGCCTGAGATGCTGGATGCGGCGACGCTGCATCAGCTAAAAATTGAGTGGAAACGCGCGCTGCAACCCTGGCTGGAGCCGGTGGCGATTCCGCGCTATTGGCGCGTGGTGACATCGATTCCTGTCACCGCACAAAGTAAACGCGCCTGGCCACAAATTGAGGAGTTATTTGATGCTGCCGGTTGAACTGCATGCCGAACAGCAGGGCGATGCACTGACATTGCGCCTGCACGTTGTTGCCGATCTGTTTTGGTTTCGCGGCCATTTCCCGACGCTGCCAATCCTGCCCGGCGTGGCGCAGCTCGACTGGGCGCTGCATTACGGCCTGACGCGTTTAGCCATCGGTAAATCTTTCGCTGCGATTGACAATATCAAGTTCCAGCAGCCGGTGCCGCCGGATGCCGAGCTGGCCTTACAGCTGCAGTGGCAGGCAGAAAAATCGCTGCTCAGTTTCAGCTACAGCCTGATCAACGGCGACGTGGCGACGGTGGCCAGCAGCGGGAAGATCCGCCTGTGTTGAGTTCTCACTTCACGCCTTGTGTGCTGATTCCCTGCTATAACCACGGCGCGATGCTGGCGTCGGTGCTGGCGCGGCTGGCACCGTTCAACTTGCCGGTGATTCTGGTGGATGACGGCAGCGATGCCACCACCAAACAGCAGATTGCGGCGCTGGAGGCACCGCAGTTGCGGGTACTGACGCTACCCCACAATCAGGGCAAAGGCGCGGCGGTGATTGCCGGGATGCGCGCGGCGGCGGCGGCGGGTTACAGCCACGCGCTGCAACTCGATGCCGATGGCCAGCATCAGGTGGAAGACACGCCGCGTATGCTGGCCGAAGCGCAGCGTTATCCGCACTGTCTGATCTCCGGTCAGCCGCTTTACGACGCCTCGATTCCCAAATCGCGCCTCTATGGCCGCTACATCACCCATTTCTGGGTGTGGGTGGAAACGCTGTCGTTCTCGCTGAAAGACAGCATGTGCGGCTTCCGCGTCTATCCGCTCGCGCCATCGCTGGCGTTGTGCGATCGCCATCCAATTGGTCAGCGCATGGATTTCGACACCGAAATCATGGTGCGCCTCTATTGGCAGGGCACGCCGAGCCGTTTTATCACCACGCGCGTGACCTATCCGGCCAGCGGCGTATCGCACTTTGATGCGCTGCGGGACAACCTGCGCATCTCATGGATGCACACGCGGCTGTTCTTCGGCATGTTGCCACGCATCCCGCAGTTGCTGCGTCAGCGTAGTGATGCGCAACACTGGTCTGCAAAGCCGGAACGACGCGGGCAGAGCGGTTTGCGCTTTATGCTGTGGCTCTATCGCCGCGCCGGACGCTTGCCTTTTATCTTGCTGCTGTGGCCGGTGGTGGCGGTTTACTGGCTAACCGGACGCACCGCGCGCGCCGCCTCGCAGCAGTGGCTGACGCGAGTGCGGGCGATGGCGCAGCGGCAGAACATCGCGCTGCCTGCGCCGCTCAGCAGCTATCGTCACTTTTTGCGTTTCGGCTACAGCATGCTGGATAAAGTCGCTAGCTGGCGCGGCGATCTGCAATGGGGACGCGACATTGATTTCGCGCCGGGTGCGGAAGCCACCATTCGCGCCGCCGAGGGCAAAGGCCATCTGATTCTGGCCTCGCATCTCGGTGATATCGAAGCCTGCCGCGCGATGGCCAAACAGGTCAGCGGATTGGTGATTAATGCGCTGGTGTTTACTGACAATGCGCAACGCTTCCGCGAGGTGCTGGAGAGCATTGCACCGCAGGCGGGCGTCAATCTGCTGCCGGTCACCGATATCGGTCCGGACACCGCCATTCTGCTGCAGCAAAAACTCGATGCCGGTGAATGGGTGGCGATTGTTGGCGATCGTACCGCCGTGCATCGCCAGCGCGGCGGCGAGCGTCGCGTGGTGTGGAGTGAATTTATGGGCCATCCTGCACCGTTTCCCCAGGGACCTTTTGTGCTGGCGGCGGCGTTGCGCTGTCCGGTGCTGCTGATGTTTGCCCTGCGCGAACAGGGGCGATTGCGGGTGCACTGCGAAGCCTTTGCCGATCCGCTCTCGCTGCCGCGCGCCCAGCGCCAGCAGGCGTTACAGGCCACCGTCGATCGCTACGCCGAACGGTTACAACAGCACGCGCTGATGGCGCCGCTGGATTGGTTTAACTTTTACGATTTCTGGACGTTGCCCGAGGAGAAAAGCCGCGATGAGTGAAAGCAACTACCGCGCTGAGGTGGACATAACCGTGTCGTTTCACGACTGCGACCCGATGGGCGTGGTATGGCACGGCAACTATTTCCGCTTTTTTGAAGTGGCGCGCGAAGCCTTGCTGCGCAGCGTCAATTACAGCTACGGCGAAATGGCCGCCAGCGGCTACGTCTGGCCGGTGGTCGATACCCATGTGAAATACCGCCAGCCGCTGCGCTGCGAAGAGGTGGTGCGCGTCATCGCCAGTATCAGCGAATACGAAAACCGTTTACGCATTGATTATGTGATCCGCAACGCGGCGGGTCAGGTGACCACCAAAGCACACACGCTGCAGGTGGCGGTCAATGCAGCGACCCAAGAGATGTGTTTTGTCTCGCCCGATATTCTGTTTGAACGCCTGGGAGTGAAACCGTGATCAGAACCCTTTGTCTGCTGCTGCTGGTGATCTGCGCCAACGCCAGCGCGGTTACGCTCGAGCAGTTGCAACAGCGCTTCGCCAGCCAACCGGTGATCCGCGCCAATTTTGTTCAGGTGCGCACCATTGCTGGCATGGCGCAGCCGCTGGTGTCACGCGGTCAGCTATTGATCGCCCAGCAGCAGGGTTTGTGGTGGCAGCAAGCCACGCCGTTCCCGCTGATGTTGATCCTTGATGACAAGCGCATGGTGCAGAGCATGAGCGGCCAGCCGCCGCAGGTGATCACCGCCGACAGCAATCCGCAGATGTTCCAGTTCAACCATCTGTTGCGCGCGCTGTTCCAGGCAGATGAAAAGGTGCTGCGTGAGAATTTTGCGCTCGATTTCCACGATCTGGGCAACAACCGCTGGCAACTTGGTTTGACGCCGAAAGCCGCGCCGCTGAATAAGATCTTTAACCGTATCGATCTGCAAGGCGAGGCGTTTCTTAATCGCATCACGCTGGATGATAAGCAGGGCGATAAAACCGAGATCACCCTTAGCGCTACCCGCACCGAACCGAAACAGTTAACCGATGAAGAGCGAGCCCGTTTTGCCCCAGCGCAGTGAAAAAACCGTTGCGCTGCTGTGGCTGGCGGTGTGCCTGACGTTAGCGCTGGCGCTGGCGGTTTTGCTGCCGCGCAGCCAGCTGAACAGCAGCGTGCTGGCGTTATTGCCGCAGCAAAACCTCGGCCAGGCACCAGCGGAGATCCAGCACGGCTTTATGCAGCGCCTCGATCGTCAGCTGGTGTGGCTGGTAAGTGCCAACGATCACCACGGCGATGCGGTTGCGGCCTGGTGGCAAGCGCAGCTGCAAGCCTTGCCGATGCTGACACAGGTAAGCGGCGCGCTGGATGACGATCAGATGCAGCGCTGGGGCGCCTATGCGTTTCAACATCGCAACGGCTTGATCGATCCGGCCACGCGCGCGCGCTTGCAGAACGGCGGTGACGCGCAGGCCGACTGGATTCTGGCGCAGCTGTTCTCGGCTTTCGCGGGCGTCGGCAGCAAAGAGATCGGCCACGATCCGCTGCTTCTGGTGCGCGGCGCACAGCTGGCGATGCAGCAGAACGCCAATAAAATGCTGCTGCATAACGGCTGGCTGACGGTCAAGGATGCGCAGCAGCGCCGCTGGTATTTCCTGCACGGCGAGCTGGCGAGCAATGCTTTCAGTATCAAAGAGAGCCATCAGCTGGTGACCGCGCTTAATCAGCTGGAGCAACAGCTGAAAACCCGCTGGCCGGATGCGCAACTGCTGACGCGTGGCACGGTGCTGTTTAGCGACGATGCCAGTCAGCGCGCGCAGCATGATGTCGAAACCCTCGGCAGCGCAACGTTAGCGGGATTGCTGCTGCTGGTGTGGCTGGTGTTCCGTTCATTACGGCCGCTGGCGCTCTGTGCATTGTCGGTGGCGATAGGTGCGATGGCGGGCACGGTGCTGACGTTGCTCTGTTTTGGTGAGCTGCATCTCACCACCTTAGTGATGAGCCTCAGCATTGTCGGTATTTCGGCCGATTATACGCTCTACTATCTGACGGAACGCATGGTGCACGGCGAGCAAGCCACGCCGTGGCAAAGTTTGCATAAGGTGCGCGGCACGCTGCTGCTGGCGCTCGGCACCACGGCGATTGCCTGGCTGTTGATGCTGCTGGCACCGTTCCCCGGCTTGCGCCAGCTGGCGGTATTTGCCGCCAGCGGATTAAGCGCATCCTGCCTGACGGTGATCTGTTTTTATCCGTGGCTGGTACGCGGTTTACCGGTGCGGCCGATTCCGGCGATGGTATGGCTGGCGCGCTGGCTGGCCGCGTGGCGACGCAATAACGGGCTGAAGCGCGGCTTACCGGCGCTGGTGGCGATCTATGCGCTAAGCGGCATGCTGCAACTCAAGGTCGATGATGATATTGCCCATCTGCAAAGTGCGCCGGCGCAACTGTTAGCGCAGGATCGTCAGCTGGCGCAGCTCACCGGTCAGCAGGCCGATCAAACCTGGTTTGTGGTGTGGGGCGATGATGAACAGCAAGCACTGCAACGGCTGAGCGCGCTAACACCGAAGCTGCAGCAGGCGCAGCAGCAAGGCTGGTTCAAAAGTTATCGCGTGCTGCCGCTCAGTTCGCTGGCGCAGCAGCAGCAGGATGTAGCGCTCCTACAGCAGGCTGCACCAACCATTCTGGATCGATTGAAGCAGGCGGGCATTACTGTAGCGGATGCTAATCTCAGCGCCATGCCGGTGACCGCCGCCGACTGGCTGGCGAGCCCGCTGAGTGAAGGCTGGCGGCTGCTGTGGCTGTCGCTGCCGGACGGACGCAGCAGCGTGCTGGTGCCGATCGGCGGCGTTAAGAACAGCGCCGCGTTGCAGCAGCTGGCATCCCAGCAGGCGGGTGTCAGTTGGGTTGATCGCAAGGCCAGCTATGATGAACTGTTCCGCTTCTGGCGCACGCTGCTGAGCGGATTGCTGGCGCTGGCATTATTGCTGATTACCGGCAGCTACATGCTACGGTTGGGCGTGAAAGCCGGGATGCGCAGCGCGCTGCCGTCGTGGCTGTCGCTGGCGGCGGCGCTGGCGACGCTGGGCTGGATCGGCGCGAGCCTCAATCTGTTTGCCTTACTGGCGCTGATTCTGGTGCTGGGCATCGGCATCAACTACACGCTGTTCTTCAGCAATCCGCGCGGCACGCCGTTAACCTCCATGCTGGCGGTGACGCTGGCGATGATGACCACGCTGTTAACGCTCGGCATGCTGGTGTTCAGCAGCACCGCCGCCATCAGCGGTTTTGGCACCGTGCTGTGCAGCGGGATTTTTTGTGCATTCTTGCTGGCGCCGCTGGCGCTGGCCCCGGGAAAAAGGAAGCGACGATGAAAATGGGCATTTTGCTGCTGTTGAGCCTGCTGGTAAGCGGCTGCGCGCAGCATCAGAGGGACCTCAATCGGCCAACCGCCTGGTTGAAGCCGGGCGTGCGCGTCATGCTGCCGGCGCCGGGCATCTCGCCGGCGTTTCAGCAGCAGCAGTTGCTGACCGGCCACGCCAAAGGCAAAACCCAGTCGCTGCTGGTGCTGCTGAGCGCGGATTCACAGCAGCTGAGCCTCGCCGGTTTGTCATCGCTTGGCATTCGCCTGTTCCGCGTCACCTATGATAAGAACGGCATTCACACGCAGCAGATGATGGCGCTGCCGGAAATGCCGCCCGCCAGCCAGGTGTTGGCGGATGTGATGCTGAGCCACTGGCCAATCAGCGCATGGCAGCCGCAGCTGCCGCGCGGCTGGACGCTGACCGACATCGACGATCGCCGCGAGCTGCGCGATGCGTCTGGCAAAGTAGTGACACTGATTCGTTATCTGCAGCGTGGCGAGTTGCGTGAGCCGATCAGCATCGATCAACGCGCTTTTGGCTATCAGATTCAAATCCAACATCTGGATGCCTCATCATGATTTACATCTCCGCCTTTGGCATGGTGAATGCGCTGGGCAACAACCTGGCGCAAATTGCCGCGCAGTTGCAAGCGGGCCACGCGCCCGGCATGCAACCGCGCGACGGCTGGCTGCAAGACGGCAAACGCTGCTGGCTGGGTGAAGTGCAGGGCGCGTTGCCGCTGATTCCTGCCGCGCTGGCGGCGCATAACACCCGCAACAATCAGCTGCTGCTGGCCGCGCTGGCGCAGATACGCCCGGTAGTGGATGCGGCGATCGCGCAATATGGGCGCGATCGCGTGGCGATTGTGCTTGGCACCAGCACCTCCGGCGTTGATGAAGGCGATCGTCAGGTGGATGACGCCTTGTCGGGCTACGATTACCGCATGCAGGAGCTTGGCGATCCATCACGCTTCCTGGCGCATTTTTTAGCGCTGGACGGTCCGGCTTACACCATTTCGACTGCCTGCTCATCCAGTGCGCGCGCCATAATTAGCGGCCAACGTTTGATTGATGCTGGTTTAGCGGACGTGGCGCTGGTGGGCGGCGCGGATTCGCTGAGTCGCATGCCGATTAACGGCTTCGCCAGCCTGGATTCGCTTTCTGAACGTCACTGCGCGCCGTTTAGCGCCGATCGCGACGGCATTTCGATTGGTGAAGCTGCCGCGCTGCTGCTGCTGACGCGCGAAAAGCAGCCGCTGGCGCTGCTCGGCTGCGGTGAATCGTCGGACGCGTGGCACATGTCGGCACCGCATCCTGAAGGCGTCGGCGCTGAGCGCGCTATGCTGATGGCGCTGCAACAGGCGGGTTTACAGCCGCAGGATGTCGGTTACATCAACCTGCACGGTACCGCCACGCCGCTGAACGATCAGGTGGAATCTGCGGTGATTCATCGCCTGTTTGGCGAACGCGTGCCGTGCAGCTCAACCAAACACCTGACCGGCCACACGCTGGGCGCGGCGGGCGCGACCGAAGCGGCTTTAGCCGCACTGATTCTGCAGCAGCAGCTGCCGCTGCCGCCGCAGGATTTCTCGCTGGCGGCACACGATACTTCGCTGCCGGCGTGCGGTTTGATCACCACGCCGCAGCCTTTGGCGCGCCCGGTGATTGCCTCAAATTCGTTTGCTTTTGGCGGGAACAATACCTGCCTGATTGTAGGAAAGCCTCATGAGTGATTTTCTGCCGGTAGATGCTTATCTGCCGCATCGTGCACCGATGCTGCTGCTGGATCGCGTCATCCAGGTTAGCGACGACAGCGTGATCTGCGAAGTCAGTATCAACGCGACAGGCGTGCTGGCCCCTTTTCTCACCGCACAGGGCGATTTACCGGCGTGGTACGGTGTGGAAATCATGGCGCAGACCGTTGGCGTCTGGTCGGGCTTTCATGCGCGTCAGCGCGGCGACAGTGAGATTCGTCCCGGCATGCTGCTTGGCGGACGCGGTTATCGTGCCAGCCGCGCCGCTTTCGCCGCCAACAGCACGCTGCGCGTTGAGATGCGCCTGCTGATGCGTGACGACCGATTGGGCAGCTTCGAAGGGGAGATCCGCTGCGGCGAGGCGATCATCGCCAGCGGGCGGCTGAATACCTATCAGCCCAATGAACACGAGTTAATTCAATTGCAACAGGGAGTTCAGCCATGACACGCAGCGTTTTAGTGACCGGCGCAAGTAAAGGTATTGGCCGCGCCATCGCACTGCGTCTGGCGCAGGATGGCTTTGAGATAGTGGTGCATTATCACCGCGACAGCGCCGGTGCCGCGCAGACGCTGGCTGAGATTGAGGCGGCGGGCGGATGTGGGCGCACCTTGCAGTATGACGTGGCGCAGCGCGATGCCACACGCAGCGCACTGGAACAGGATATCGCCGCGCATGGCGCCTATTACGGCGTGGTGAGCAATGCGGGCATCACGCGCGATGCGGCGTTTCCGGCGCTGACCGATGATGAGTGGGACAGCGTGATCCACACCAATCTCGACAGCTTCTACAACGTGATTCATCCGTGCGTGATGCCGATGATTGGCCTGCGCAAGGGCGGACGCATTATTACGCTCTCCTCGGTCTCGGGGATCATGGGCAATCGTGGCCAGGTCAACTACAGCGCGGCCAAAGCCGGCATTATCGGTGCCACCAAAGCGCTGGCGATTGAGCTGGCGAAACGCAAAATTACCGTGAACTGCATCGCACCTGGCTTGATTGATACCGGCATGACCGATCTTGAGCCGCTGGTGATTGACGAGGCAATGAAGCTGATCCCAATGAAGCGCATGGGCGCGGCGGATGAAGTCGCCGGACTGGCCAGCTACTTAATGTCGGACATCGCGGGCTACGTCACGCGTCAGGTGATTTCAATCAATGGAGGTATGCTGTGATTCAGCGCGTAGTGGTAACCGGCATGGGCGGCGTGACCGCTTTTGGTGAGCGCTGGAGCGCGGTGGCTGAGCGGATCAAACAGGGCAAAAATGCGGTGCGCCATATGCCGGAATGGCAGGTGTACGACGGCTTGCACACGCTGCTCGGCGCGCCAGTGGACAACTTTACGCCGCCAGCGCATTACACGCGCAAACGCATTCGTTCGATGGGGCGCGTCTCGCTGATGGCGACGCGCGCCACCGAACTCGCGTTAGAGCAGGCCGGTTTGATCGATCATCCGGTGCTAACCAGCGGTGAAACCGGCATTGCTTATGGCTCCTCAACCGGCAGCACCGGACCGGTGAGTGAATTCGCCACCATGCTGACGGAAAAGCACACCAACAACATCACCGGCACCACTTACGTGCAGATGATGCCGCACACCACCGCCGTCAATGCGGGCCTGTTCTTTGGCCTGCGCGGCCGGGTGATCCCGACGTCCAGCGCCTGTACGTCGGGCAGCCAGGCGATCGGTTATGCGTGGGAAGCGATTCGTCACGGTTATCAAACCGTGATGGTGGCGGGTGGCGCGGAAGAGTTGTGCCCGTCTGAAGCGGCGGTGTTTGACACGCTGTTCGCCACCAGCCAGCGCAACGACGCGCCGCACACGTCGCCCGCGCCGTTCGACCAGCAGCGCGACGGTTTAGTGATTGGCGAAGGTGCAGGCACCTTGATCCTCGAATCGCTGGAACATGCGCAGGCGCGCGGAGCCACCATTTATGCCGAGCTGGTGGGTTTCCATACCAACTGCGATGCCGCGCATATCACCCAGCCGCAGCGTGAAACCATGCAGATTTGTATCGAGCGCGCGCTGAAAACCGCCGGCGTCACGGCGGAGCAGATTGGCTATATCAATGCCCACGGCACCGCCACCGATCGCGGCGATATCGCCGAGAGTCAGGCCACCGCAGCGATCTATGGCAACAGCACGCCAATCTCTTCGCTGAAAAGCTACTTTGGCCATACGCTGGGCGCGTGCGGGGCGCTGGAAGCCTGGATGAGCATTGAGATGATGCGTGAAGGCTGGTTTGCGCCGACGTTGAATTTGTCGCAACCGGCCGCTGAATGCGGTGAACTTGATTACATCATCGGTGAAGCGCGCCAGATTGAGACAGATTACATCCAATCCAATAACTTTGCCTTTGGCGGGATTAACACTTCGCTGGTGTTTAAACGCTGGCGCGAAGGCTGATAGCAGGTCGCCATGAATGGCGCTTGTTAGTTAAGTCCGCGACGAACGCATGCCGGATGCGCTTTTGGTCCGGCGGTCCTCGCGCCGCTTACGCGGTACCTTCACTTAGCTCGTTTGCCTGACGGACCGGCGGAGACGGGACTTCCTTGTCCCGGCTCCGCCTTTCGCCCGCGTCCTGCGGGCTCTCCTGGCTTCCTCGCTTCGTTCAGCGCTGCGGATTGCCTGACCAAAAGCGCACCCGGCCTGCTCGTAAGCTTCGGTACATGTTGTTGAAAAGGGCACAGTTGCCAGAGGCACCGCGCTAGCGGCGCGAGGACGGCCCGTGACGCAGCAGATGTGTCAGAGCCCGCTACCTAGTCAAAGCAAAACCCTTTCTTCAGTGATAAGCATTGGTCGCCATGAATGGTGACCCTACAAGACCGGGCAGGGTACCTATTGCACCACTCCTCCATGATATGAACGCAAAAAGTGGGATTTTTCTTGCTTTCGGGCAACGACTGCGCATAATCGCAAACCGCAATAATAATGATTATCACTTCGTTTGCATTAGGGGATCCCATGCGCGCTATGCCTTTCAATCCCGGACTGAAACCGACGCTGTTGGCCGTAATGGTCAGCGCCGGTTGTTTGCCAGTGATGGCTGCTACCACCAACACCACAACCTCCACTGACGCGAAAAACGAGCAGCAGACGCTGACCGTGACCGCGACACCGCAAACCGATTTCAAACCAGGCGGCAACGATCTGGTACCGGCTTTCCTCGATGGCCAGGTTGCACACGGCGGCCGCCTTGGCATGCTGGGTGAGCAAAACGCCATGGACGTGCCGTTTAACGTCATTGGTTTTACCTCGAAAATGATTCAGGATCAGCAGGCGCAAACCATCGGTGACGTGGTGCGCAACGATGCTGGCGTGCAGAATCTGAAAGGCTACGGCAACTTTGCCGAGAGCTATCGCATTCGTGGCTTCAAGCTGGACGGCGATGCCATGACCTACGGCGGCCTGGCGGGTATCGTGCCGCGTCAGGTGATGGATGCCTCGCTGATTGATCGCGTGGAGATCTTTAAAGGGGCTAACGCCTTGCTGAACGGTTCGGCGGAGAGCGGCGTCGGCGGCATGATTAACCTCGAGCCGAAGCACGCTGATGATACGCCGCTGACGCGCATCGGGGTGGATTACACGTCCGGTTCCCAGGTGGGCGGCACCGCCGATATTGGTCGTCGTTTTGGCGACGATAATCAGTTTGGCGTGCGTCTGAATGCGGTTAACCGCGAAGGCGGCACCGAGGTAGATGGCGAGAAAAAACGCACCACCGCTGCGTCACTCGGCCTGGATTATCGTGGCGATCGTCTGCGTACGTCGCTCGACGTTGGCTACCAGAAAAAGACCTTCCACGATGCGCGTAACGGCGTCAACATCAGCGGCATCGATTTCATTCCTGATGTGCCGTCCAACGCGAAAAACTACAGCCAGAAGTGGGTGTTCAGCGATATCGAGTCGGAGTTTGGTCTGGCGAAAGCCGAATACGATCTGACCAATCAGTGGACCGCCTATGCGGGCCTCGGCGCGCAGCACACACATGAAGTGGGCAACTACGGCATTCCGAAGATCCTCGACAGCGCCGGCAACGCCACCATTGGTCGCTTCCGCACCAATCGCGTGCAGGACAACATGAGCGGCATGGTTGGCCTGCGTGGTGATTTCACCACCGGTCCGGTGACGCATAAAGTGAATTTCGGTTATTCGGCGATGACCACGAATGCGAAAAACAGCTATCGCATGTCGTCGGGCAACGATGCCAACGTAAATATTTATCACCCGCAGGATGTGGCTGAACCGGATAGCGTGTTCGCCGGTGGCGCTAAGTTCAGCGATCCGCTGACCACTTACCGTTCACGTTCGCAAGGCTACCTGCTGAGCGATACGCTGGGCTTCTTTGATGACACCTTGCTGGCAACCGTCGGCGCGCGTCATCAAAAAGTGGTGGTGCGTAACTACGGTTATGACGGCGTTGAAGATACCGCGACACGTTTCGACAGCAGCCGTTGGTTGCCGGCGTACGGTTTGCTGTATAAAGCCACGCAAAATATCTCGCTGTATGCCAACCATACTGAATCGCTGACGCCGGGCACCGCCGCGCCGTTTACCGCCACCAACTACGGTAGCGTGACCGGCATCGTACATGCTAAGCAAAACGAAGTGGGTGTCAAAGCGGACTTTGGTCGCGTCGGCGGATCGCTGGCGCTGTTTGAAATCAAACAGCCGGTTGGCGTGCTGAACAATTCGGTCTACCAGCTGAATGGCGAGCAGCGCAACCGTGGCGTGGAGTTGAACGTATTCGGTGAGCCGGTGCTGGGCCTGCGTCTTAACAGCAGCGCCACCTGGATCGATCCGGATATGACCAAAACCGGTGACAGCGATCAGGATGGCAAAAACGCCATCGGCGTACCGCGCTTCACTGCGGCGCTGGGTGCGGAGTATGACATCAAGCCGGTGGACGGTTTGACCGCCACAGCATTGCTGAACTACACCGGTTCACAATATGCCGACCTGGCAAACAACATGAAGCTGGATGATTACACCACGCTGGATTTGGGACTGCGTTACCGCATGAAGGTTAACCAGAACGATATGGTGTGGCGCGTGGGCGTGGATAACGTCACCAATGAGAAATATTGGGCCAATGTTGATGACAGCGGCACCTATTTGTCGCAGGGTGAACCACGCACGGTGAAGGTTTCACTCAGCTACGATTTCTAATCTGCTCTCCAATGGGGCGCGCCTGCGCCCCATTATTTCTCCGCCAGAAATTTTCCTGTAACTTAGGGCGCATTGCATTACACTCTGTGCGGCAATCCTGCGCGAAAACTCGCCTTTATTTTTGAGTCATCATGAGTTCACCTGCACCACCAGACGACCACGACGAACCTTATCGGCAGCCGCTCGACGACGCGCTCTTCGCCATTGTGGTGCTTGCAGTCACTTCGGTTACGCTTATAATCTTCGTCCTGATGATTACGCTGTGGATGAGTTAAGGTCAGCACCGGGAAAAGGAAGCCTGTAAGGAGATGTCGATGGAATCCAGCGATGACAAACTGATCGCCATAATTGGCCTGCTCTCCGCCTGTTTAATTGGCGTGGTGTTTCTCTTCACCATGACCTGGCTCACCGACGTGCGCCACCCCGCGGATCCTTCACTCGATGTGCAAACCTGCCCGCAAAAACCCGCCACTACGCAACAGTCTTAGCTTTTTGTCTGCCAGTTCTGCCACTTAATCTGTTGACTGCGCAACTCCAGCGCCAGCGCCTCATGCAGGGTGCGATTGCCATTGGGATCGCCGAGGCCAAACAGCGCACCCGGTGAACGCCGATCGTCGGCCCACGCCGGATACTCCACCACCGGATAGAGCGAAATTCCTTCCAGCGCCACGCCGTGATCCAGCGCCAGACGCGCTTCTTCACTGATCTGCCGTAGCCAGGGCGCACGCGCATCACCTTCGGCACCGGTTTCGGCCAGAATCATCGGGCGCTGATAACGTTGCCAGCACTGCATTAACAAACGGTGCAGCGGTAGCCGCGTCGGATGGTCGAACGGAATGGTTTCGCCTGAGAAAAACCAGTGATTGTCGGGATAGTAATTGAGCCCCAGAATATCGAGGAAATCCGCGCGGCCACCCAGTTCCGGTGCATCGCGTCCGCCAATCCAATCCCAGGCTTCAAACTGCGCCTGATGCTGCGCGTCGGCGTAGGGTTTGCTGTCAGGATTATCGGGATGCGTCGCCACCTGCACCAGCGGATCGGTCAGCACAAAGCGGGCATCGGGATAAACCTCGCGAATGGCGTGCATCGCCGCCAGCGAGGCGCGTACCAGCTGGCGCTTCAGCTCGCGACCACGATCGCTGGCGTAGGGATCGAGCCAGGAAACGTCCGCGCCGGCCCACGACCAGAATGAGATCTGATTGATCGGCGTGAAAAAGGGCTTTTCGATACCTTCATCGCGCATCAGTTGTGCCATTGCGCGGGCGAAGCGTTCAAAGTGATCGACAAAGCTGGCTTTCCAGATATCTAAGTGATCGGGATAGCCAAAGTGCGCCAGCTCCCAGATAATCTGCATATCGTGACGCGCCGCGGCGTGCACCATCGGCAGAAAGGTGCGCCAGTCATATTCATTGGGCACGGCTTCAATCAGATGCCAGCGAGCGCCATCGCGCGCGGTGTGCAAACCTTCCTGCGCCAGTGCGGCATAATCTTTCTCCAGCAGCATGTCGTGGCCGCTACTGATCACCATATCGAGCCGACGTCCGCCTGCGCGACGGGCGGTTGAACAGGGAAAACTGCCCTGAAAGAAACTGCGGAACAGCTGAGGGTGATGGCGCAGGGATTGCTGAGTCATAATCCTCTCCTCACGGTGAACGCCGGATGCAGAATGCAGAACGCCTGGCTAAGTCTAGACTAAATTGACGGTGCGCCATCGGGCAGAAAAGGAAGCCTCCGATTGCTTCTTAGCGCATTGATACCAACAATAATAGGTCCACAGCTTTCAGGGATTCACTATGAGTGAAGCAGCAACCTCTTTGCCGCCTGAGGAACATTCGGGCAACCGGCTGAAACCGAGTGTTGAGGCGCGTTGCGCGCGACATCCGGGCATGAGCGGCATCCATCCGCTTAACGATGGATTGGACGCTTTTGCTGCGCGCTATCAGTTGATGAGCATGGCGCAGCACACCATTGATGTGCAGTACTACATTTGGCACAACGACATGTCCGGCCGCTTGCTGTTCAGCGCGCTGCTGGACGCCGCCGAGCGCGGGGTGAAAGTGCGATTGCTGCTGGATGACAATAACACGCCGGGTTTGGATGAGACGCTGGCGGAACTCGATCGCCACGCTAATATCGCGGTGCGCCTGTTTAATCCGTTCTCGTTCCGCACGCTGCGCGCGCTCGGTTATCTCACCGATTTTTCCCGCCTCAATCGACGTATGCACAATAAGAGTCTGACAGTGGATGGCGCGGCGACGCTGGTGGGCGGGCGCAATATCGGCGACGAATATTTTGGCACCGGCGATGAACCACTGTTTACCGATCTCGATGTCCTGGCGATTGGTCCGGTGGTCGACGAAGTGACGCAGGATTTCGAACGCTACTGGCGCAGTAAAGCGGTATCGCCGCTGCGCAAAGTGGTTGATGTGAGCGGCGATGCGCATCAGGCAGTGCGCTTGCCACAAGAGTGGCAGCAGAGTGAAGCGGTGGAGCGCTATCTGGCACGGTTGGAGCACTCGTCGTTTATCAGCCAGATGGAGCAGGGCGAGTTGGAGATGACGTGGGCGGAATCGCGCCTGCTGAGTGATGATCCGCGTAAAGGGCTCGGCAAAGCAAAACGCCGCAGTTTGCTGCCGCAGCGCATGCTGGAGGTCATCGGCACGCCGCAGCAGCAGTTCGATATTATCTCGGCCTATTTTGTCCCGACGCGATCTGGCGTGGCGCAGCTGCTGGCGTTGAAGCGGCGCGGGGTGAAGATTGCCATCCTTACCAATTCGCTGGCGGCCAATGACGTCACGGTGGTGCACGCCGGTTATGCGCGCTGGCGCAAAAAACTTCTGCGCCACGGCATCGCGCTGTATGAACTGAAGCCGCAGGACAATCCGCATACCGCGCCACACGATCGCGGTATCACCGGTAATTCAGGCTCCAGTTTGCATGCCAAAACCTTCACCGTGGACAATCGCAAAGTATTTATCGGCTCGTTCAATTTCGATCCGCGTTCCGCCATGCTGAACACCGAAATGGGGTTGGTGATTGAGAGTGAAACCCTGGCGCAGCAAACGCATCAGCGCTTTATTGCCGGGATGCGCGATCGCGCCTGGACGCTGCGTCTGGATAAGTGGGGACGCGTCAATTGGGTCGAGTTTGCTAACGAGCAGGGCGAAGTGGTGCACAAACACGAACCGCAATGCACGCTGCTGCAGCGCTTGCTGGTGCGGCTGGTGTGGCGCTTGCCGGTTGAGTGGTTGCTTTAGATAAAAAGGGCCAGCGTAGCGGGCCCTTTTTTTTCATTTGCGTTGCGGCTTACCGGAGAACAGGAAGCGCAGCAGCGGAATGCGCAGATGGATTTCATACAGCGTAAACGCCACGCCAAATACCATCAGTAAGCCGACGAAGAAGCCGAGCGTGTTATTGCCGATGTGCGGCGTGATGTAGATGCCGTACAAAATGGTCAGCGGATGGTGTACCAGATAGATAAACAGCGAGGCATTCACCAGATACATGATGCGCGGCGAATGGCTGTTCAGCAGCTTATGGCCGAAGCTAAAACAGACGTTTAGCATGCACAAACCCATCAGTGTCGAAATAATCATATCGATCTCGTACAGCCAACCTTCACCGCTGCTGTAACGCTGATTCAGGCTATAGGCGATGAATACTGCGATAGCGCCAAAGCACATCACCGGATTAAAGCGCACAAACAACGCTTTCAGCGCCTGATGCTTCCAGCTCAACGCACCCAGCATAAAGAACGGCAGGAACATCAGCGTTTGCATCACGGCAATGCTGAACAGGCCATCGGCAAACACGGCCGGAACGAAATAAAACAGCACGCGGCGGAACGCACACCAAATTATGGCATAAGTCAGTAGCGCCAGCGTCAATTTACCCCAGCCAATTTGCTGATAATCGATGCTGCGCTGCTGCTTATTCAGCCAGCGAAACGCCACCATACCGAACGTCGTCAGAATCACCAGTACCAATAAAAACCACAGATGAGATATCAGCTCCCACGCCAGCGTGTTGTACTTGTCGTACAGCGAGAAACTGTTCCAGTCGCCGATTTTATCGGTGAGATTTTTGGTGATGAAAAACTGCGGCAAGGTAATCAGCGGCACGGCAGTCAACATCGGGATGCCGACACGCTCCAGACGCACTTTCAACCAGTGCTGCGGCTGGTAGCGTAAGTAGAGCATGTAGGAAAAATAGCCTGAGATAACAAAGAAAACCTGCATGCGGAAGGCGTGAATAAAGTCGTTCAGCACCGTCAACCACATTGAGGCGTCATGACTGTTCACGGCCCATTTCTGCGTGGAGTAAATCAGAGAGACGTGAAAAGGTACGCCCAATAACATTAAATACGCGCGAATCGAATCGAGGAAATATTCACGTTCGGGTTTAGCTGAACTCATAATCTTCCAATAGTCAGTTTACTTGCCGGTTTCGCCCTGAAACCGGATTATGCCGAAGGAAAATTCTACCGGCTGTAAACAGGGTATACTATCAGGTGAATCTGTATGTGATTTTGCGGGGTTTAATTATCCTAAAAGCACATTTTCAGCTTACAAATCAGCGGAACAATCTATTACATACGCTGTCGGAAAACCGAATAATCCTTTAAGATAATCGGGTTTGATCTAAGCACACGAAAGGGGGGGATGTGCTGAATAATGTGAATAATAAAGTGGGACTGGTAAAGATGCGCTGGGTAGGCGCGGCAGTTCTGCTGGCTATGTATGCCAACAATAGTTGGGCGTTTAACATTGATGATGTTGCAAAACAAGCCAAGGCGTTGGCAGGGAAAAGTTTCGAAGCGCCAAAAAGCAATTTACCCTCTCAGTTTCGTGAAATGAAGTTTGCTGACTATCAGCAGATCCAGTTTAACCACGACAAAGCTTATTGGGGCAAACTGCGCACGCCATTTAAGCTTGAGTTCTATCATCAGGGCATGTATTTCGATACGCCGGTGAAAATCAACGAAGTGACGGCGTCTTCAGTACGTGAAATTAAATATAACCCTGACTACTTCAATTTCGGCAACGTAAAACACGATGCTGATGCAGTCAAAAACCTCGGCTTTGCTGGGTTTAAGGTGTTGTATCCTTTAAATAAAAAGGGCAAAGACGACGAGATCACCAGCTTCCTCGGCGCCAGCTATTTCCGTGTGATTGGCGAAGGCCAGGTGTACGGTCTTTCGGCACGTGGACTGGCGATTGATACCGCCTTGCCGTCGGGCGAAGAGTTCCCGCGCTTTAAAGAGTTCTGGATTGAGCGTCCAAAACCGCAGGACAAACAGCTGGTGATCTATGCGCTGCTGGATTCGCCACGCGCGTCCGGTGCCTATCGTTTCATCATCAAACCGGGCAAAGAATCGACGGTTGATGTGCAATCCAAAGTTTATCTGCGTGATAACGTCGGCAAACTGGGCGTTGCGCCGCTGACCAGTATGTTCCTGTTTGGTGCTAACCAGCCTTCGCCGGTGACCAACTTCCGTTCAGAGCTGCACGATTCGAATGGTCTTTCGATTCATGCCGGTAACGGTGAGTGGATTTGGCGTCCGCTGAATAACCCGAAACATCTGGCGGTTAGCACTTTTACCGTTGAGAACCCGAAAGGTTTTGGTCTGCTGCAGCGCACGCGTGATTTCAGCCGTTTCCAGGATCTCGACGATCGCTACGACCTGCGCCCAAGTGGTTGGGTTGAGCCGCAGGGTGATTGGGGTAAAGGCCGCGTTGAACTGGTAGAGATTCCAACTGCCGATGAAACCAACGACAACATCGTTGCGTTCTGGACGCCGGAAAAACTGCCAGAGCCGGGCAAAGAGATGAACTTCCAGTATCGTCTGCACTTCACCCGTGACGAGAATCAGCTGCACTCAGACGACATCGCCTGGGTAAAAGACACGCTGCGCTCTGCCGGTGATGTGAAACAGTCGAATCTGGTGCGTCAGCCGGATGGTTCTATCGCCTTCACCGTGGATTTCGTTGGCAAAGCGATGAGCAAGCTGCCGGAAGATACGCAAGTGGCGCCGCAGGTGAGCGTGGGTAACAACGCTGACGTGGTTGAGCAGAGTGTGCGCTACAACCCGGTGACCAAAGGCTGGCGTCTGGTGTTGCGTCTGCGAGTGAAAGATAACAAGCAGCCGACTGAGATGCGTGCGGCGCTGGTGAGCGGCGACAAGACATTGACGGAAACCTGGAGCTATCAGCTACCTGCCAATGAATAAATCGATATTTCTACCTCAATCTTACGTGGAGGCTCTGCCGCTTGATGCGGCAGGGCGCGCCCGTCTCAGCGATTCGCTGCAGAATGCGCAGGCGTTCCACGCTATTCATACGTCGCTGGGGCAAGATAACGCCGCCAGCGAGCGCCCGGATGATGCACCGCTGAAATCGGTGTCATCCCGTGTGCAAATGGCCTGGCCGGACTCACTGGCGGATGGTCAGCAGCTCAGCAAGGATTATCTCGATCGCACCACACTGAAGGCGATGCCGAAAGTGAAGCGTTCGCTGATGTTCCCGGAGATCTGGCGCACCAACCCAATTGCGCGCGCCTGGGATTCCCTGCGCGGCCAGAAATCCACTCCACGCTATGCCACCGTTGAAGAGCAGAAAAACGAGGACAAGTGGCGCCACGTTGGCTCCATGCGTCGTTACGTACTGCTGATTCTG
The DNA here is from genome assembly GCF_019795955.1 of Pantoea sp. DY-5. Taxonomy (NCBI): domain Bacteria; kingdom Pseudomonadati; phylum Pseudomonadota; class Gammaproteobacteria; order Enterobacterales; family Erwiniaceae; genus Pantoea; species Pantoea sp. DY-5. Next base: position 1,001,545 of record NZ_JAIMIE010000001.1, on the reverse strand, counting down.
ACGATTCTGCAGACCGTGGTGGCAACCTGGTACATGAAAACCATTCTGCCGTATCAGGGCTGGACGCTGATTGATCCGATCGAAATGTTCAACCAGAACTGGCTGCAGTCGGTTGAGCTGATCCTGCCGTACATCCTGCAGACCGGGATTCTGTTCCTGTTCGCCATTCTGTTCTGCTGGGTTTCTGCCGGTTTCTGGACTGCGCTAATGGGCTTCCTGCAGCTGCTGATCGGTCGCGATAAATACAGCATTTCGTATTCGACTACCGGCGATGAGCCGCTGAATCCGGAACACCGTACTGCGCTGATCATGCCGATCTGTAATGAAGATGTAGAACGCGTGTTTGCTGGCCTGCGTGCGACCTGGGAATCGGTCAAACGTACTGGCAATGCCGAACACTTCGACGTCTACATTCTGAGCGACAGCTATGATGCCGATATTGCCATCGCCGAGCAGAAAGCCTGGATGGAGCTGGTGCGTGATGTCGGTGGCGCCGGCAAGATTTTCTATCGTCGTCGTCGTCGTCGTGTGAAGCGTAAAAGCGGCAACATCGATGACTTCTGCCGTCGCTGGGGCAGCAACTACAGCTACATGGTGGTGCTGGACGCCGACAGCGTAATGAGCGGTGAGTGTCTTACCGGTTTAGTGCGCATGATGGATGCTAACCCGAACGCCGGTATTATCCAGTCTTCGCCGAAAGCGTCAGGCATGGATACGCTGTATGCGCGTTGCCAGCAGTTTGCTACCCGTGTGTACGGTCCGCTGTTCACCGCTGGTTTGCACTTCTGGCAGTTGGGTGAATCACACTATTGGGGCCATAACGCCATCATTCGTGTGCAACCGTTTATCGAGCACTGTGCGCTGGCACCGCTGCCGGGTGAAGGTTCCTTCGCGGGTTCGATCCTGTCGCATGACTTCGTTGAAGCCGCGCTGATGCGTCGTGCCGGTTGGGGGGTGTGGATCGCCTACGATCTGCCAGGCTCCTATGAAGAACTGCCGCCGAACCTGCTGGATGAGCTGAAGCGTGACCGTCGCTGGTGCCACGGTAACCTGATGAACTTCCGTTTGTTCCTGGTAAAAGGGATGCATCCGGTTCACCGTGCGGTGTTCCTGACGGGCGTAATGTCCTATCTTTCTGCGCCGTTGTGGTTCATGTTCCTCGCGCTTTCTACTGCCTTGCAGGTGGTGCACACGCTGATGGAACCGACCTACTTCCTGCAACCACGCCAGCTGTTCCCGGTGTGGCCGCAGTGGCGTCCCGACTTGGCGATAGCCTTGTTCTCAACTACGCTGGTGCTGCTGTTCCTGCCGAAACTGTTGAGCGTGGTGCTGATTTGGTTCAAGGGAGCGAAACCTTATGGTGGCGCCATCCGCTTGTTCTTCTCGCTGATTCTGGAGATGCTGTTCTCAGTGCTGCTGGCGCCGGTGCGCATGCTGTTCCACACCGTGTTTGTGGTCAGCGCGTTCCTTGGCTGGGAAGTGGTGTGGAACTCGCCGCAGCGTGATGATGATGCGACGCCGTGGAGCGAAGCTTTCCGTCGTCATGGTTCACAGATGCTGTTGGGTCTGGTGTGGGCGGGCGGTATGGGCTTCCTCGATCTGAACTTCCTGTGGTGGCTGTCGCCGATCGTCGTCTCACTGATCCTGTCGCCGTTTGTGTCGGTGATGTCGAGCCGTGCAACGGTAGGGCAGAAGAGTAAGAACGCCAAACTGTTCCTGATTCCGGAAGAGTATGAGCCACCTAAAGAGCTGGTTGATACCGATCACTATCTGCAGATCAATCGTCAACGCGCGCTGAAAAATGGCTTTATGCATGCACTGTTTAACCCGGCGTTTAACGCGCTGGCGACGGCAATGGCAACATCGCGTCACAAGCAGAGCGATTTACTGGATCATGCGCGTGACCGTCGTGTCGATCAGGCACTGAGCGATGCGCCAGAGAAACTGAATCGCGAGCAGCGTTTGCAGCTTATTAGCGATCCGGTGGTGCTGGCTCGTGTGCACTCACGCCTGTGGGAAAGCGCAGACAAATATCATCAGTGGGTGGAAAGCTATCAGAAGCTGAAGCTCAATCCAGAGGCGCTGCCACAGCGCTGAGGATGAGAAAGTAGAAAGCGGCAGAAATGCCGCTTTTTTTTCGCCAGAAATATGACGCAATCTTTACGTGTTAAGGAGTGGTCATCGTCCCTGCGAGATGGTTAAACTAACGCCAGTTCATTGTGAGTAAATGTTGTGAATTATTTCCTGAAAATAACCGCGCTTAGCGCCGCCATTCTTCTGCTCACCGGTTGTGGCAGTATCATCAGCCGCACCTTTCCCGGACAAGGTCACGGCAACCAATATTATCCCGGCGTGCAGTGGGACGTTCGTGACGGACCGTGGCGCGTGCTAACCATTATCGATTTGCCGCTGTCGCTGGTGATGGACACGCTGTTACTGCCCGTCGATGCCAGTCACGGTCCGTACGAATAAACGTTATTACAGGTTGTCAGAAGGGCTGTTGTCGTCTTCCCACTCTTGTGCCGCCGCTTCGCCCTCTTCAAGGTCACGCGGTGGTTCCAGCTGGAACTCGCCGTCATCCCATTCGTGCAGCGTATTTTCCGCCTGCCACTCCTGACGCAGTTCGACTTCATCAAAATCGCCATCAAAGATGGCTTGTGCGGCGTCTCCGCTTGAGATTGGCAGGCATTCACCCTGACCGTCCTCTTCCGCGAAAAATTCGGCCTGCCACATAATGTCGCCATCCTGCATCACGTACTTCTGCAGGGCGAACTGGCTCACGCTGGCATCTTCTTCAGCGATCTCTGGTTGGCTGGCGAGAAACTCTTCACGAGCGGCTTCAATGGCTTCTTCAAGGGTGGTAAACAGGCTCATCATCAACTCCATGTCTGTAAAAAAGGGATTTCACAGAAGGATAGACGAAAAATCGTGAAGTGCAGGGCAGAGAGGAAATATCAGTTGGGCGGTTGCGTGAAATTCAACCGCCCAACCGGTCAGGCTATTTTCTGCGGGAAATGCAATACCGGGCGTACTGATTCGTGAATAATTGGAGCAGAGTAACGAATACAACATTTAATACAGGGCTTAACCTTTTTAAAATTAATACGCGCGGTTGATAATGCCTGATTTAAATTATATAGAGTGCCAATAAATACCATGTCCTCCTTTACGGGTAAGCGTTTGCACTCTTTCCGATGCAGAAGATGATAACCTTCCTGATCGGTACTGATCGTCACGTAGTAGTAGATACCTTTATTCATATTATATTGTCCTGAGATATATTTGCTGTGTGTAATCTTTTTATATTTTTTAAAAGTGAACGGATGAAGCTAAGTGCTGTAATCGAAATTAACTGGATTCGATTTTACGAACCAATTCCATAAAGTTATAAGCGAAGCGATTATTTTAATGAAAAGGAATATGGGGTTTTTTAATCAGACAATACCTTGTTTAGTAAGTTAATTTTACTTCATTGATAAGTGATGCCGAAGGATTTAGCAATATTAAATAGGAATAGCCCTGGAAGTTGTAGAAATCAGGTCCGAAACGCTAAACTTTGGTGAATAAATATTAATGAGTGACAATTCCGGTAATCCTGCATCAACGCAGAATTTGGCTGCTATGGCGCAAGGAAAGGTTAATTTTACGTCAACATTGCGTGCTGAAGAAAAGTGATGTCTGATTAAATGCGGCGCTAAGCCAACTATCAGCCTAAGTTCAGGCTGGCACGGCTCACTAATAAATTACCGCATGTGATCGCGCCAAAAGGCAAATTAGTGCATATAAACCGTGGAGCACACAGGGTGCCCCGACCAATATTAATAAACTGATGGTTCGCCTTGCGGACGCGTTTTAAAGCGGCGATGCAGCCACATGTATTGCTCTGGAGCCAGCAGCACCGTCTCTTCCACCACTTTATTCATCACCACAGCGGTATCAAGTTCAGATTCCAGCGTAAATTTGTCGCGGATATCTGGCATCATTTTCAGCTCATAGCCGCGCGCGTTCGGCAGACGTCGCGCCAGGAACGGCACTACGCTTGGGTTTGCCAGTCGAATCAGCATATGAGTGCCGGTGGTGGTCGCCGCATCCTGAACCGCGAAGAATGGCGCAAACACGCTGCTGCGCGGGCCATAATCATGATCCGGTGCATACCAGATAATGTCGTTGTTCTTCATGGCGCGAATCATGCCTTTCAGATCTTTGCGGTCCAGCATGCTTTTATTGGAGCGCATCCGGCCCCAGGTTTGCAGCCAGTCGATCAACTTGTTGTCGTTGGGACGATACACGCCAATGCCTGGGTTGTGCATACCAAATACCCGCGCTCCCAACTCCAGAGTCAGAAAGTGCATACCAATTAATAATATGCCGCGCTTCTCTGCCAGCGCGTTAGTCACGTGCTCCAGCCCGCTGGTGGTGACCCATTTACGAATACGCCAGTCCGGCCAGAACCACGCCATCCCGGTTTCAATCAGCCCCATGCCTACCGATTCGAAGTTGTGCTTTACCATCGCGTCGCGTTCATTGGTCGGCATAGTGGGGAAGCACACTTCAAGATTACGCTGCGCCACTTCAACGCGCCGCTTCATAAAGCGCATGGCAACGCGACCCAATCCGCAGCCAATTGCATGCAGTACCGGATAGGGCAACAGCACCAGCAGATAAAGAAAGCCAATGCCGAGCCAGGTCAGCCAATAGCGTGGATAGAAGAGTTCACGGGTGAGTTGGGGAAGTTGAGTCATGGAAATGTCAGTATCCTGCGTCTTATGCCAGAGAGTCCGGTTTCTGTAATTTTTTGTCATTATGCCATTTTTTCATTCTGGCTGAAATCAAGCATAGACCGAGGACGGCTTTCCGACAGCAGGTATGCGCACGAAAACGCAATTGTGGCGCACAAATGCGTGTGTAATTTCAGCCGGCAGGCTTATCAAACCAAAATTTTTGTATCAGGCAGAATTCGGGTATCATACGCGCGCTAAATTTCTCTGATTGCTAACAGGACGAACACCATGCCAGTGTTACATAACCTTGTTTCCAATAAAGAGCTGAAGGAACGTATGTTGGCGGAAACCGAACCACGTACCACAGTCTCTTTTTATAAATACTTCCAGATTGTCGATCCTAAAGCCTTCCGTGATGCCCTCTACGTTGAGTTAACCAAACTCAAGGTGTTTGGTCGCGTCTATGTTGCGCATGAAGGCATCAACGCACAAATCAGTGTGCCCGCCAGCCGCTACGAAAAGATGAAGGCCGCTTTGTATGCCTTTGATGCGGCGCTAAATAACTTGCGCATGAACATTGCGCTGGATGATGACGGTAAATCTTTTTGGGTGCTGCGCCTGAAAGTGCGTGAACGCATTGTAGCGGATGGGATTGAAGACAACAGCTTTGATGCCAGCGATGTGGGTGCTTACCTGAAAGCCGCGGACGTTAATGCAATGCTCGATGATCCGGATGCGCTGTTTGTGGATATGCGTAACCACTACGAATATGAAGTGGGGCGCTTCGATAACGCCATGGAAGTGCCGGCCGATACCTTCCGCGATCAACTGCCGATGGCCGTTGATATGCTGCAGGATCAGAAAGACAAAAAGATTGTCATGTACTGTACCGGTGGCATTCGTTGTGAAAAGGCCAGCGCCTGGATGAAGCACAACGGCTTCAAAGATGTTTATCACATCGAAGGCGGGATTATTGAATACACCCGTCGGGCGCGCGAACAGGGCTTACCGGTGCGTTTCAAGGGCAAAAACTTTGTCTTTGACGAGCGCATGGGCGAGCGTATTTCCGACGATATTCTTTCCAGCTGTCATCAGTGCGGCACGCCTTGCGATAGCCACACCAACTGCATCAATGATGGCTGTCATTTGCTGTTTATTCAGTGCCCAAGCTGCGCTGAAAAGTACAACAACTGCTGCAGCCCAATCTGCATGGAAGAGTCAACGTTGTCGCCAGAGGAGCAGCGCGCACGCCGTGCGGGCCGTGAAAATGGCAACAAAGTGTTCAACAAATCACGTGGTTTGCTGAACATGACGATGGCGATTCCGGCGCCAGATAAAAAATAAGCGTAAAACAGCCTGAGGTCTGCGGACTTCAGGCTGTATTTCGTTTACTTACGCACGCCTTCCACTGAAATAATCAGTTCAGCTTTCTGCGATGCCGGGCCAAGATCTTTGCTGATGTTGAACTCTTTCAGCACGATCTCACCGCTGGCTTCAAATCCTGCACGGTAGCCGCCCCACGGATCTTTGCCTTCACCGATCAATTTTGCATCCAGCGTGACAGGCTTGGTCACGCCATTCAGCGTCAGGTCACCGGTGATCTTGTAATCTTTACCCTCTTTCTTCACGGCGGTAGAAGCAAAGGTTGCCTGCGGGAACTTACCGGTGTTGAGGAAATCCGCGCTGCGCAGGTGTTTATCACGCTCAGCATGGTTGGTATCGAGGCTGTTGGTGTTGATGGTCACGTTGACTTTATCTGCCGCAGGATTGGCTTCATCAAAAGTGAAGCTGCCATCAAAGTCTTTAAAGGTGCCGTACAACCAGCTGTAGCCCAGATGCTGAATGCGGAACTGCACAAACGCGTGCTGGCCTTCCTTATCAAATTTGTAATCAGCCGCGCTGGCCGTCAGGCTGGCGCTCAATAATCCGGCCGCTGCTACTGCCAATAATGTCTTCTTTAGCATGTTACTTTTCCTTTTCAGAGGTTAACGGGATGCGGTAACCCAACATCCTTTTCAGTGTCACATCACGGTCGATAAAATGGTGCTTCAGGGCTGCCAGCGCGTGCAGTGCAGAGATCAGCACCAAACCCCATGCCAACCAAAGATGAATGTCACCCGCCAGATCCGCTTGTTGCGCGGCACCGCTGAACAGGGCGGGAACCGCGAACCAGCCAAATACGGATATCGGTTTGCCATCGGCGGTGGAGATGAGATAACCGGTGAACAGCAGCACCAATAGCAAGCCGTATAACAGCCAGTGCGCGGCGGTAGCGCTGCGTCGTACGGCGGGCGAATAACTCGCCAACGGTTTGGGCGGCGGTGAAATAAAACGCCAGCCGAGGCGCAGCAGCAGCGCAGTGAACAGCAGAATGCCGATGCCTTTATGAATTTCGGGCGCATCGTGATACCAGCCATCGTAATAGCCCAATCCGACCATCCACAAACCCAGCGCGAACATGCCGTAAATAACCAGCGCCATAAGCCAATGCAATAAAATCGAGACAGCGCCGAAATGCTGTGTGGAATTACGCCACATTAAAATCACCTGGAATGAAATAAGTGGTAATGAGCATCTACATTTTGCAATGAAAGATCAATTAACCTTACTTTTCTATAAAGTTGAAAATCATCTTCGGAATAAATGAGGATTTAATTAAAACTCAGTCAGAATAATTGAAGGGATAGCTTAAAAGGCGGGGCTTATTGCGAAGTATTGCATATTCACTACACCAAATGCGGCATAGCGCTGCGCTGAATGTTGATATAGGTAATTAACTGTCAGTTTGTGTCAATTTCGCCGGCACAGGATTAGTACCGGCAAGTATGGTTTAGTTAAATCGCGCGAGGGAGAAAGGCGCAATATCGAAAGAGAACGGTTTGTTCTGCGCAAATTCACTGGCAAGTTCACCCAGCACGCTGGCGAATTTGAAACCGTGTCCGCTTAAGCCGGTGATGATCAGACGATTAGGCTCGCCCGGCAGCGTATCGATAATGAAATCTTCGTCCGGCGTATTGTCGTAGCTGCAGGCTTCACCATGCAAACAGACGCCCACGCCCGGCAGGAATTTACGCAGGAAGTTAAAAGATTCGTTGCCGTCTACCGCGATGCTGCCAAAAGGTTTGCGATCGGCCGGCGTTTGCATCAGCTGTCCGCCATCGTGACGTCCCACTTTCAGCGCGTTGTTATCCGCCGGGAAGCCGTAAAAGTGGCTGCCATCGCTCATCTCCACGGTAAAACCGGGGAATTTATTGTTCTCGCTGTAGCGACCATCTGCCTGATACCAGGCGAAAACTTTGCGCACGGGCGCAACCGGCAGATCGGCGACCAACTGGCTCACCCAGGTACCGGCGCTGACCAACAGTTTACGCGCGCGGAAAATGCCATCGCTGGTGGTGACTTGCTGCAGATCGCCGTCACGACCTATCTCTGTCACCGGACAGTTAAACAGCTGCGCGCAACCGGCCTGTTCCGCCAGCTGCACCCAGCTGCGCACCGCTTGCTCACATTTGAGGAAGCCGGAGTTGGGTTCGTACACGCCGATGTAGCCATCCGGCACTGTGAACTGCGGCCAGCGCGCGCGCACTTCATCGGCTTGCAGGATTTTCACATCCAGCTGCCACGCTTTCGCGCTATCGATAACATTTTGAATAAAGGAGGAGGTGATGGGCGCTAAGTTGAGGATGCCGCTGCGATGCATGATGCGCTCGCCGCTCTGGCGTTCCAGCTCATCCCAGAGTGTCTGTGCGCGTAGCACCAGCGGCACGTAGCGTTCACCTTCACCATACGCATGGCGAATCAGGCGGGTTTCCCCATGATGTGTGCCCTGGCTGTGCGGCGGATGGGCGCTATCAATCATCAGCACCGATAAGCCAGCCTGCGTGGCGTAAAAACCGGCTGCTGCGCCGACCGAACCGCTTCCCACCACAATCAGATCATAAACCATAACGACATCACTCCAGCAAAACGGTTAAATTTTTCAACAGCATATCAAAAGAGAGCGCCCATGAAAAAGGCACCCTGTTGGGTGCCCTTTCACGCGATAGTAGAAATTAATGCTTTTGATTGTCGCGTAGGTACTGCTCGGTAGACTCTATTTTTGCAATGCCAGCTTCGAGTAGAGAGATGAACTGTCTGGCTACGTCGGTAGTCAGCCAGTAGGTCGGACCCACGTCAGCTTCTTCTTCTTTCTGCCCCTGCGAGGAGAGCGAGTGCAGGCGAATCATCATGGCGTCATAACTGTCTACGGTGCTGATGTCCCATCCTACCAACGGATGAGTCTGGATGACGTCTTTATTTCTGTCCATTATAACCTCCGTATTACTCGTTAAACGAAGTGCTTCTTGAGGTTCAATGCGGCTGTATCGTGCACTAGCGAAACAATTATAACATGAAATAGCGGGTACAATAGTTAAAAGGTATGACGAACCTAAACAGAGTAAAAATAAACGCGGTTAACATTGCCGTTTAATCGAATAATAAAATGCCCGCAGCGTCAGGCATTTTATTGGAATTATTACTGGCAACACTGACGAAGTTATCGGCTTTTATAAGGGAAAACTTTAGGCCGAAAAAGGGGGCACTTTTATGAGTGTGGCTCGACCGGCAGCAGGCCGTGACGTTTCTGAATCTCTTCCGCCAGCCGGGTAAAATGCTGCTGTAACTGCTCGTCATGGTTCTGGTTTTGCGCTTCCAGCGTCAGGTTGTGGACCAGCAACTGATTGGCGCGATCGTCGAGACAGAAGGTCAAGGTGGCAAACGCATTTTCTAATACGGTTAAGCGGCGCTGTTGCTCAGCAATAAATGCCAGCAATTCTCCGAAGGTCATCGCCTCTTCTGGTTTTTCAGTAGTCATGTAAAACACCTCCTGTAAGCATGACGAGGCAAGAATAGGGGATCGTTTAACATGAGTCTAGATGCAGGAAGTTTTTCTGGCGAGAGGGAAATAAAAACAAAAAAGCCGGATAGCGATACCCGGCAAAAACGGCACAGTGGCAGTTAATCGTTATTAAACCAGTCGTCAGCGCTTTCCCAGGTTTCTTGTAACAGTTCGCTGATGCGTTCGCGTGACTCTTTACAGCCACCAAACACGCTGAGTTGGTTGCCGCCGGCATAACGCACTTTGACGTGATGATCATCGTCGGGGAAATCCTGCGTAATGCGACGAACCAGTTCGACGCTGAGTGCATCCAGTGCACCCGCAGGAAGGGGCGAAGTTTTTGCTACGGTAATTTCAACACGCATAGAAGCCTCCGGGATAATATACTGTTTATTTGTACAGTATAAATTTCCCGAAGGCAAGCAGCAGATCATTATTCTTTGATGCGCCAGTTCAGCGTTTCACCGGCAAGGAAAGGCACCAGCGTGTCATCCGCCAGCGCAATGCTCTCTTCAACCTGCCAGGATTCTCGCACCAGCGTCAGCGTGCCTTCATTCAGCGGCAGACCGTAGAAGTTCGCGCCGTTCTCCGAGCAGAAGGCTTCGAAATGGTCCAGCGCATTCAGCTCCTCAAACACGGTGGCGTACGCCGGCAATGAGGTCGGCGCATTGAACACGCCGGCGCAGCCACAGCTGGCTTCCTTGAGGTGACGCAGATGTGGCGCGGTATCGGTACCGAGGAATACGCGACGATTCCCGCTGGCGACCAGCTTGCGCAGCGCTTCCTGATGGATATTGCGCTTCAGAATCGGCAGGCAGTAAAGATGCGGACGCACGCCGCCCACCAGCATGTGGTTACGGTTGAACATCAGGTGCTGTGGCGTAATGGTGGCGCCCAGCAGATCATTACCGGCTGCCAGATACTCCGCCGCTTCTTTCGTGGTGATGTGCTCCATCACCACTTTCAGCGCCGGGAACTGTTTACGCAGCGGTTCCAACACGGTTTCAATAAAGCGCGCTTCGCGATCAAATATATCGATGTGAGAATCGGTTACTTCGCCGTGCACCAGCATTGGCATGCCGATCTGCTGCATGCGATCCAGCACCTTAGCGATGGCGGCGATGTTGGTCACGCCGTGGCTGGAGTTGGTGGTGGCGTGCGCAGGATAGAGTTTGGCGGCGGTAAAAGTGCCGTCACGGAAGCCGCGCTCGATCTCATCGGGATCAAGTGAATCGGTGAGATAGCAGGTCATCAGCGGAGTAAAAGCGTGCTCAGCAGGTAACGCAGCCATGATGCGCTCGCGATACGCCACGGCAGCGGCCACGCTGATAACCGGTGGAACCAGGTTTGGCATGACAATCGCACGACCATTTACTGCGCTGGTATAAGGCAGTACGGCGTTAAGCATCGCGCCATCGCGCAGATGGATGTGCCAGTCGTCAGGGCGGCGGATGGTAATGTGCTGAGGTTGGGCTGTCATTCAAAAAGACTCCGGCTGAGAAGAAAACGAGAGGCACGTTTAGGCCGGGGAGTAATCATAAGGATGTGGGCAACCGTTTGCACGGGATTTTATTGTGACAAACAAAAACCGCACCGGAAGGTGCGGTTGCGCGGATTAATCTGTAAACGGAATCACCAATTGGCCCGGTTTCACTTCAATTCCTTTAGCAAGTTTCTTCGCCAGCGCTTCGCCTTTGCTGCGGTCTGCACTCAGCACATAAGCAGGTCTCTCATTAAAGTAGCGCTTCAGCGACTCATTGAGATACGGCGTGAGGGTTTTCATAATCGACGCCATTTTCTCTGGCTGCACCTGCGCATCGACAATCTCCATGTCATGCAGATAAATCGCGCCTTCCTGTGCGTTGTAAACCGGCTGCGCCTTCATCTTCAGCAGCATTTCGGCCTGCTGCGGACCAAACAGCGAGCTGACATTGATGTTGGCTTTACCCGAGAGCGTTATTTTGCCGGGTTCTTCACGGCCAATCTGGCTGTTGAGATCGCTCAGCACAATGTGCGCATTCACCAGCCCGGAAACGCCGATATCTTTTTCGAAGTTATTGCGCTTTTGCAGCGCCTGATTCACTTCCTGTTCGCTGATGGTGTATTGCGTCAATTGGTTACAGCCGCTGAGTAGCACGGCAAAAAGCAGGGCGAAAAGCCCGGTAAACGCCTTTTTCATATTGTCCTCATCCTGATCGAAACGGCAAAACAGCGATAGCCTGCCTGAATCAGCGGCATGTGTCACCAGGAGAGAGATGAGAAGCGCCGCAGCGCCTCTCAGGGATGAAGATTATGCGGCGATGGAGGAGAGCAGATTAACCTGGGTTTGTTTCGCCATGTTGTCGCGATAATCGGCAACGCGGCTTGGCCATTCAATGCCGTTGACCAGCGTTAAGGAGCGCAGCAGCGGGAACAGATGAATATCATCTTCCGACAGTTCGCCATTCACCGCATTGGGTTTGACGATCAGCTTGTCGAGCTGACGCAGATCGTCGCTGATGTTTTTGATTAAGCCTGGCGCGTGTTTACGCAACTCGCTGAAATCGCCCACGCTGGCTTGCTTCTTCTCGCTGAAGTAGCTACGCGCTTCCGGCGTGGCGAATTCGGCGAAGGAGGCATCGGCGATGCGCGGCAGCAGCAGCTTATTGACGTAGCCATTCACGTGGCGCAGCCAGTCGCTGATCGCAGGATTGCTTTTGCCATTGAGCAGCGGTTGGTGATCGTGTTTATCTACCAGCCGCACAATATCCATACTTTCCGGTACAGCGCTGCCATCGGCCTTTTGCAGAATCGGCGCCATTTTCTGGCCGATCAATTTTTTCGGCGTTTGCTCGTCGTCATTTAGCATAACGATGAGTTCTAATGGCAGATTTTTTAAGCCGAAAATCATGCGTGCTTTGACGCAGAAAGGGCAGTGATCGTAGATGTAGAGTTTCATCCCGTTTCTCCTGTGGTTCTAAGGGTGGCGGAGGTCACCCTTTTTTCGGACGTGCGGGAAGTATGGAAGAGATCTTTGGCGGGGGCAAATTAGCTGCTGAAAATCGCTGGCGCCACCGAACGCGGCTGGAACTGCCACCAAAGCGCCAAAAGGGTAATCATGCCAACGCTGCTCAGCAGCATCCACGGCAGTTCCGGCAGCGCCCATTGCTGGCCCATATCGAACATCCAGCCGCCGCCGGAGTAGCCGATCAAACCGCCAATCGCGAGGCCGAGTCGGCTGAAGCCCATATAGCTGCCGCGCGCACGCGAACTGGCCAGCGAAGCGCTGAGCGTTTCTCGCGCCGGTTCCGCGATGATTGAGCCCAGATAAAAGAGGGCGATCAGCATAAACAGCGACGGCAGCGAATCGGTCATGCCAACCGGCAGCAGGCTGAACGTCATCAGGAACAAGCCGGCCATCAAACGCGTTTCGAGGCGGAAGCGTTTTTCGCTCCAGCGCGCCAGCGGATAGAGCAGGCTTAATGACAGCAGCGCTTCAATCGCGTACATCCATTTCACCGCAGCAGGTGCCCCGGCTACCTGATTCACCATCACCGGCAGCATCAACATCACCTGCACGGCGAGAATGTAGTAGCCGGTCAATGTCAGCACGTACAGGCGAAAACGCTTGTCCTGCCAGACGCGTTGCATCCCTTCACGCATCGCAATGCGTTCGGTCGAGATGCGCCACGCCGGTAACCAAACGGCGTTAAACAGCGCAGCAGTGACAAACACCGCCGCGCCAACCCAGCACACCAGACGGAAATCCCACGCCAGCAGCCAGCTACCAATCAGTGCGCCCAGCACCGCACCGGCGCTGTCTTGCATCATCAGCAGGGAGAAGAAGCGGCCGCGATCGCGTGCGCGTACCAGTTTCATCACCAGCGCGCTGCGTGGCGGGTCAAACAGCGTGCCGCCAAGACCGGAAAGCAAACAGGCAAACCACAGCAGCCAGGGTTCATGCGCCAGCGCCATGCAGGCAAAACCCGCCGCGCGCATCAGCATGCCGGTGACGATCAGCGGACGCGCGCCAAAACGGTCGGCAATCGCACCGCCGAAGATGCCGAATCCCTGCTGGACGAACTGGCGCAAGCCAAGCGCAATACCGACCATCAACGCGGCCCAGCCCAGCTGTTCGACAAAATGGATGGAAATGAGGGGAAACACCACGAAAAAGCCCATCACAACCAGCATGTTATCCACTAAAAGAAATGTTTTACCGAGGCGTCGTGCCTGCGCAACCCGAGACATGCTAATTCCTGAGCAAATAAGAGGAGATAAGAGACCAATTGGTCTATTTTCCGCCTGCTCAGCGGCGAAAAACAGCTTTCTCAGGATGATATTTTTTCATCGAATCCGCAGAAATATTAATCCTAAATCAGGATGAATCCTGAGGAACGCGTTCAAGGGTTTTACCGCAAGCGGGGTGACGGTTATAGTGAGAAGTATCGCCGCTGGCGTACATCTTTCTTAAGTTATGGATTTCAGGAGTCATGATGTTTGGCTATCGTTCTGCTGGCCCACGCGTGCGCCTCACTACCGATCGCTTAGTGGTGCGTTTAGTACATGAACGCGATGCCTGGCGATTAGCGGATTATTACGCTGAAAATCGTGCGTTTCTTAAGCCGTGGGAACCGGTGCGCGACGAGAGCCATTGTTATCCTTCGGGTTGGCAAGCGCGCCTCGGACTGATCGCCGACATGCATAAACAGGGCTCAGCCTACTATTTTGTGCTGATGGACCCGGAAGAGACCGAAGTGCGTGGTGTGGCGAATTACAGCAACGTGCTGCGCGGCTCGTTTCACGCCTGCTATCTCGGCTATTCACTGGGCGAGAAGTGGCAAGGTCAGGGACTGATGTTTGAAGCGCTCACTACCACCCTTCGCTATATGCAACGCCAGCAACGTATTCACCGCATTATGGCTAATTATATGCCGCACAATCAGCGTAGTGGCGATCTGCTGGCGCGCCTCGGATTTGAAAAAGAGGGTTACGCCAAAGATTACTTGTTGATCGATGGGCGCTGGCAGGATCATGTACTCACCGCGTTGACCTGTCGGGAGTGGACCCCGGATCGTCGTGGACAATAATAAAGGATCACCTCAATGAAAATGGCCTTATCCGCGCAGGCATTGCGCGTGATTGGATGCCTGCTGGAGAAGCAGGTCACCACGCCGGATCAATATCCGCTCTCCCTTAATGGCGTTGTCACCGCCTGTAATCAGAAATCTAACCGCGAACCGGTGCTCAATCTCAGCGAGATGGAGGTGCAAGCGCAGCTTGATGAGCTGGTGAAAAAGCATCTGGTGACCGCCAATAACGGCTTCGGTCAACGCGTCAGCAAGTATGAACAGCGCTTCTGCAATTCCGCTTTCGGCAATCTGCAACTGAGCAGCGCTGAAGTCGCCGTGCTGACGCTGCTGTTCCTGCGCGGTGCACAGACGCCGGGCGAACTGCGCACTCGCAGCGGTCGTCTGCATGAATTCAGCGATATGAATGAAGTCGAGCAGACGCTTAACGGTTTAAGCACGCGCGAGGATGGCCCAATGGTGGTGCGACTGGCGCGCGAACCGGGCAAACGTGAAAGCCGCTATATGCATCTGTTTGGTGGCGAAGTAGTGGAAGACGCGGCCAGCGCAGAAACCGCCAGTGACAACGGCGATTTAACCGCGCGTGTCGCGCAACTTGAAGAAACGGTTGCTGAGTTGCAGTCGCTACTGCAACAGCTGCTGCAAAAGGACCACTGAAATGACGCTGCGTATTGGTATTGTAGGATTAGGCGGTATCGCGCAGAAAGCGTGGCTGCCGGTGTTATCGCAGGCCAGCGGCTGGCAATTGGCTGGCGCGTTTTCGCCCAATCAGGCAAAGGCGCAACCGATCTGCGATAGCTATCGCATACCTTATTTTGGTCAACTGGATGCGCTGGCCGCCGCCAGTGATGCGGTGTTTGTTCACAGCAGCACCGCCAGCCATTACGAAGTGGTTAAAGCGCTGCTGCTGGCGGGCAAAGATGTGTGCGTCGATAAACCGTTAGCCGAAACGCTGCAACAGGCCGAAGCGCTGGTGGCGCTGGCGGACAAGCAGAAGCGCAAGCTGATGGTGGCATTTAACCGCCGCTTTGCGCCGCGTTATCAGCAGCTGAAAAGTGACATGCCACGCGCCGCCTCGCTGCGCATTGAAAAGCACCGCGCGGATAGCGTGGGTCCACAGGATTTGCGTTTTACCCTGCTGGACGATTATCTGCACGTGGTGGACACCGCGCTGTGGCTGGCGGGCGGCAGCCTGACGCGCGAGCTGGGACATATCGAGACCAATGATGATGGCGCGATGCTGTACGCCGAACACCATTTCTCCGCTGGATCGCTGCAAATCACCACCAGCATGCATCGTCGCGCCGGGACGCAACGCGAAGTCGTCAGCGCCATCTGCGACGGTGATTACATCGAAATTAACGAGATGCGCGACTGGCAGCAGGAAAACCGCGGCGGCATGGTGCGTGATGTGCCGCCCGCGTGGCAAAGCCATCTTACCCAGCGCGGTTTTAGCGGCGCAGCGCACCATTTCATTCAGTGTGTTGAAAATCAGACGATGCCTGAAACCAGTGGCGAACAGGCGCTGGCGGCGCAGCGTCTGGTGGAAAAATTGTGGCGCGACGCCGAACGTGAATAATTCCTTGTAACACTCAATGCTGGTCATTTCCCGCCGTGGCAGTAGACTATCGCCGGACATCACGGGATGTCCGCGCTAAGTCGCTCATTTCTCCGACACTTTTCAGGATGCGCCACTCAATATGAATTTGTTGAAATCGCTGGCTGCGGTCAGTTCGATGACCTTGTTTTCCCGCGTGCTGGGCTTTGCTCGCGATGCCATTGTGGCGCGCGTTTTCGGCGCAGGAATGGCAACCGATGCCTTCTTTGTTGCCTTCAAACTGCCTAACCTGCTGCGCCGTATCTTCGCTGAAGGCGCGTTTTCTCAGGCGTTCGTGCCGATCCTCGCGGAATATAAAAGCAAGCAGGGCGAAGATGCCACGCGCGTGTTTGTCGCTTACGTCTCCGGATTACTGACGCTGGTGCTGGCGGTGGTAACCGTGTTGGGGATGATCGCCGCGCCCTGGGTGATTGTGGTGACGGCGCCAGGCTTTGCCGATACCGCCGATAAATTTGCCTTAACCAGCGCACTGCTGCGCGTCACCTTTCCCTATATTCTGCTGATCTCGCTGGCCTCGCTGGCGGGCGCGATCCTCAATACCTGGAACCGGTTTTCCGTGCCGGCGTTTGCGCCGACGCTGCTGAACATCAGCATGATTGGTTTTGCCGTCTTCGCTGCGCCGCATTTCAATCCGCCGGTGATGGCGCTGGCGTGGGCCGTGGTGGTGGGCGGCGTGTTGCAGCTGTTCTATCAGCTGCCGCACCTGAAAAAGATTGGCATGCTGGTTTTGCCGCGCCTGAATCTGCGCGATGCGGGCGTATGGCGCGTAATGCGTCAAATGGGGCCGGCGATCCTTGGCGTGTCGGTGAGCCAGATTTCACTGATCATCAACACCATTTTCGCCTCCTTTCTGGTTTCCGGTTCGGTTTCGTGGATGTATTACGCCGATCGCCTGATGGAGTTTCCGTCCGGCGTGCTGGGCGTGGCGCTGGGCACCATTTTGCTGCCCTCGCTGGCAAAGAGTTTTGCCAGCGGCAATCAGGAAGAGTATTCACGGTTGATGGATTGGGGCCTGCGCCTCTGTTTCCTGCTGGCGCTGCCGAGCGCGGTGGCGTTGGGCATTTTGTCCGGGCCGCTGACGGTCGCGCTGTTCCAGTACGGAAAATTCACCGCGTTTGATGCCCTGATGACGCAGCGCGCGCTGATTGCCTATTCAGTGGGTTTGATGGGGCTGATCGTGGTGAAAGTGCTGGCACCCGGCTTCTATTCTCGTCAGGACATCAAAACTCCGGTGAAAATTGCCATCGTGACGCTGATTGTGACGCAGCTGATGAACCTGGCGTTTATCGGCCCGCTCAAACATGCCGGTTTGTCGCTGTCGATCGGTCTGGCCGCTTGCCTGAATGCTGCGCTGCTGTACTGGCAACTGCGTAAGCAGGATATCTTCCAGCCGCAGCCTGGCTGGTTCAGTTTCCTGACCCGTTTGCTGATTGCCGTAGTGGTAATGGCCGCAGCACTGTTTGGCATTCTGCAGGTGATGCCGGCTTGGGAAGAGGGGCAGATGTGGTGGCGCCTGATTCGTCTGGCGGCGGTTTGCGCCATTGGCGGCGGCGCATACTTTGTGATGCTTGGTCTGCTCGGCTTCCGTCCGCGCGACTTCGCGCGCCGCACGCTGGTATAAAATTATGCTCCCACGCAGACGGAAGTTTGTTTTGGTCCGGCGGTCCTCGCGCCGCTTCGCGGTACCTTCACTGCGTACGTCAGCCTGACGGACCGGCTCAGACGGGACTTCCTTGTCCCGGCTGAGCCTTTCGCCCGCGTCCTGCGGGCAAATCCTGGCTTCCTTTCTCCGTTCAGCGCTGCGGATGCCTGCCCAAAACAAACTTCCGTCTGCTGCTTATCACTGGTGCGCTGTGCTTAAAAGCACAACAAAAAGGCCGCCATCCCAAAAGATAGCAGCCTCTTCAAACCCACATTTTCTACCCTTTACGACTTAGCGTCGCCTGACCTTTACCCAAACCATCCGGGCCATAAAACGCCTGGGTTTGGTGGGGTCGCAACACCGCCAATGCTTCATTGGTGTAGCCAATTTGATGCTGCAACAAAATCCCGTTATGCGTATTGGCATCGCGCAAGCGGCGCGTGTGCTGCTGAATACGCATCCAGCGGCTTTCGCGAACGCTGTGATCACCATAGGGCGCCTGCGTGCCGAGCGTTTTCTCGGTGGTGCGGCGCATCTCGTCCAGATAATTCAACGTCGTCAGCAGCGCGCTTTTATCTTCAGAAATACGCTGCAGCAGGTTGCCATTGATCTGGCCGGCAGAAAGTTGCTGTTGTTCTTCATCCATTACCACCGCAAGGGATGTCAGCACGTCCTGCATTTTGTCTAAGGTGATCAGCAGATGGTCCATTGGGATTAGTTACCCTCTAAATACGCCTTGGTATCGGCGATCAGCGCGTCGGCGATCTTACCGGTATCCATTTTCAATTCGCCATTACGAATGGCCGTCTTCAGCTGCTCAACGCGCGCTGTATTAATATCTTTGCTGCCAGGCTGCATCAGTTGCGCCTGCGCGGTACTCAACTTCACTTCCGCACCGCTTTCGCTGGTGGTGCTGGCTGCGGGCGTCGCGCTCTGACGCACTTTGCTGCTGTTATCGTTATTGTCGCGTGTTTGAACAGTGCTAACCGGATTCGTAGGCTGCGTTCTGTCGATGCTCATGGTAAGGCTCCTGTAAGGTCAGTTGGGGGTCAGCCAACTGAATCAGCATAGGGTAATGTCTTTGTTGATATCTCTATCGGCAGAACAACAGGGTTCTTTAACGCTTTATAGCGATATCAGAATATTCCCATCCGCGTCGACGCGACCACTGACAACCTGACCATTTCCCATCCTCACGCGCACCATTTGTGCCGCGCTGGCGTTGTTCAGCGCACGTCCTTCGCTGCTGGCATTAAACCCGTTTCCACTGGCGACTACCATCACATTTTGACCGGCTTTTACGCGCCACGGCTGACGTACCATGGTGGCGGTAACCGGCTGTCCTGGCGGGATATCGCGTAGCGCGATCGCATCGATGACGCCGCTGCTATCCATCAATGCGCGTGCTGGCAGTTCATCCAGGCGTCCGGTTGCCAGACGCACGTCCGTCGGGCTGAGATTGCTGCCGCGCGCCACCTGACGGCTCGCCACCAGATATTGCCCGGTAACCTGCACCTGGACTTGCAGAAAACGACGATTTTGATCGCAGTTGGCGGCGATGCTGATGTTGCCCCACTGACGGCTATTGCCCGGCAGCTGCAGTTCAGGGGTTTCGCAGTTTGGCCACTGCGCCTGTGGCGTACGCACCACCACCGTCATGCCTGCGGCATGTTGCGGGTCGCGTGCTTTAAAAAATTGGGTCAACTGCGCAGTAAGGTCCGCAGCAGAACTGGGTAGCGCCAGTGCCAGCAAAAGTGTGGCTAGCAAGGTGGAATATCTGCGCATAACGCCTCCGGACGAGAAGATGGCACTGAGTCTACGCCTCGCGCAAAAAAATCAATGTCAAAAATAGCCGTCATTTTTGCTGCTATTCAGACGATCACCCTTGCATTTGTCCACTTAAGCTGTCAGCTCGAAATTCTCATTCGCGGAGGAAGCATGCTCGACAAACTCGATGCCGCGCTGCGATTTGGTACTGAAGCGTTAAACCTACGTGCTCAGCGTCAGGAAATCCTGGCGTCAAACATTGCCAACGCCGATACCCCGGGCTACCAGGCGCGGGATATCGACTTTGCCAGCCAGCTGAGCAAGGTGATGCAAAACGGTCGCGCCGAAGGCAGCAGTCTGGCGCTGAATGTGACGTCCTCACGCCACATTGAAGCGCAAACCAACTCTCAGCCGTCACTGGATCTGCTGTACCGCATTCCCGATCAACCCGCCGCGGATGGCAACACCGTGGATATGGATCGCGAACGTACGCAGTTTGCTGATAACAGCCTGAAATACCAAACCGATCTCACCCTCATCAGTAGCCAGATCAAAGGCATGATGAGCGTTCTGCAGGGGCAATAAGCATGGCATTGCTGAATATCTTTGATATCGCCGGTTCTGCGATGACAGCGCAATCACAGCGCCTCAACGTCAGCGCCAGTAACCTGGCCAACGCCGACAGCGTGACCGGCCCAGATGGCCAGCCTTACGTGGCGAAGCAGGTGATTTTCCAGACCGACGCCGCACAAGGTGCAGCAACCGGCGGCGTGAAGGTCGCTGGCGTGGTGAACGATCCTACCCCGGCAAAACTGGTGTATGACCCAGGCAATCCGCTGGCGGATCAGAAGGGCTACGTCAAGATGCCAAACGTTGATGTGGTGTCCGAAACCGTTAACACCATGTCCGCGTCGCGCAGCTACCAGGCCAACGTTGAAGTGCTGAACACGGTGAAGTCAATGATGATGAAAACTCTCACTATCGGTCAGTAACGGAGAACGAATATGAGCGTAGCAGTAGGAATTAAAGACAGTCTGGACCCAACGGTACTGACCTCCAGTAGCGCTTCGAGCGGTAACTCTTCCGCCGACCTGCAGAATCAGTTCCTGAACATGCTGGTGGCGCAGCTGAAAAACCAGGATCCCACTAATCCTATGGATAACAGCCAGCTCACCACGCAGTTGGCACAGATCAACACCCTAAGCGGTATTGAAAAGCTGAATACCACGCTGGGATCCATCTCCGGCCAGATCACTACCAGCCAGTCGCTGCAGAGTTCAACGCTGATTGGTCACGGTGTGATGGTCAATGGTTCGCAGGTATTGGTGGGCAGCGGTACGACTACGCCGTTTGGCATTGAGCTGGCGACAGCGTCCACGGCCACCAGTGTCACGATTAAAGACAGTAACGGCGCCACGGTCCGCACCATTGACCTCGGCAAACTGAGCTCTGGCGTCCACACCTTCTCGTGGGACGGCAAGCTGGATGACGGTTCTACCGCCGCGGATGGCAAATATTCTGTTTCGCTGGCCGCCAGCAATGGCAGCACGCAACTGGTGGCGCAGCCGCTGAACTATGCCTACGTCAATGGCGTCAGCACCACTGATGGCACCACAAAACTGGATCTCGGCACCATGGGCTCCGCAACCCTCGATGAAATTCGTCAGATTCTCTGATTAACCTTTTAGCAGGAGAGATTACATGTCTTTTTCACAAGCGGTGAGCGGCCTCAATGCTGCCTCCAGCAATCTGGATGTGATTGGTAACAACATCGCCAACTCCGCCACAGCCGGTTTTAAATCCAGCACCATTGCTTTTGCCGATATGTTTGCCGGCTCTAACGTGGGTTTAGGTACCAAAGTTGCCGCCGTCATTCAGGACTTTGGTGATGGAAGTACAACGTCAACCAGTCGTGGACTGGATGTGGCACTGAGCGGCAACGGTTTCTTCCGCATGACCGACGCCAGCGGCGGCGTGTTCTATTCCCGTAACGGCCAGTTCACGCTGGATGCCAACCGTAACCTGGTGAACACCCAGGGTCTGAACGTCACCGGCTATCCGGCCAGCGGCACACCGCCAACCATTCAGACCGGTGCCAACCCAGTGGCGCTGAGTATTCCAACCACGCAGATGGGGGCACGTGCAACAACAACTGCTACCCAGGTTGCCAACCTGAACTCCACCAGCACCACCCCGACAGTCACCCCGTTTGATAAGTCCAACGTTGATAGCTACAACGCGAAAACCACCATGACGGTGTATGACACGCAGGGTAACGATCACCAGTTAGACATGTACTACATCAAAACGGCGGATAACACCTGGACCGTGCATATGGTTGACTCCACCACCGGTAATGAAGTTGGTAATACTGCGGGCGGTGACAACCTGGGTTATCAGATGCAATTTGATGCTAACGGTAAGCTGACGCAGGTGGGGAAAATCACTGCAACGGGTGTTGCTGACACCAGCGCTTCCCTGGCAAACCTGGTTGTGGACGGCACCAACGGGGCGAATGGCATGAACATCAGCCTGAGCATGTTGGGTAGCCTGCAGCAAAACACTGGTGCGACCACTTTTGGTAACCCAACGCAAGACGGTTATCAGCCTGGCGATCTGACCAGCTACACCATCAATGATGACGGCACCATTACCGGCACTTACTCCAACCAAAAAACCCAACTTCTGGGACAAATTGTCTTGTCGAGTTTCTCTAACCCGGAAGGTCTAAAGTCTGAAGGTGACAACGTCTGGTCTGCCACCAGCTCATCAGGTCAGGCAGCTATTGGTCTGGCAGGCACCGGTACTTACGGCAACCTGACTTCAGGTGCGCTGGAAGCGTCCAACGTCGATATGAGCAAAGAGCTGGTGAACATGATCGTTGCGCAGCGTAACTATCAGGCCAACAGCCAGACCATCAAAACTCAGGACCAGATTCTTAACACCCTGGTTAACTTACGTTAATTCGCTAACGGGATTGCTTTATGGATCACGCAATTTATACCGCCATGGGCGCGGCCAGTCAGACGTTGGATCAGCAGTCGGTAACGGCCAGCAACCTCGCCAACGCCTCAACGCCGGGCTTTCGTGCTCAGCTCAACGCGTTGCGCGCGGTGCCGGTCAGCGGCTGGTCGCTGCCGACGCGTACGCTGGTTGCCGCTTCCACGCCGGGCGCCGATATGTCACCGGGCTCGATGGACAACACCGGCCGCACGCTGGATGTGGGCGTCGCGCAGGACGGCTGGTTGGCGGTGCGTGCCGCTGACGGTACTGAAGCTTATACCCGCAACGGCAACATGCAGATCAGCGCGACCGGTATTTTGACTATTCAGGGCAATCCCGTAATGGGCGATGGAGGTCCGATCGCCATCCCGCAAGGCGCTGAATTGACCATCGCGGCAGACGGGACCATCACCTCGCGTAACGCCGGTGATGCACCCAATGCCACGGTGCAGATTGGTCGCCTGAAGCTGGTGCGCGCCACCGGTAAAGAGATGCAGCGCGGTGATGACGGCATGTTCCGTCCTAATCAGCAAACCCAGGCGACGCGCGGCGCTGCGCTGGCAAATGATGCCACCATGACGGTGATGCCTGGCGTGCTGGAAGGCAGTAACGTCAAGCCGGTGGAAACCATGGTCGATATGATCGCCAACGCCCGACGTTTTGAGATGCAGATGAAAGTGATCTCCAACGTCGATGAAAACGAACAAAAAGCTAACAGCTTGCTCAACATGAGCAGCTAAGGCGTAAGGAAAACACCATGATTCGTTCTTTATGGATCGCCAAAACCGGTCTTGACGCTCAGCAAACCAACATGGACGTCATCTCCAACAACCTCGCGAACGTAAGTACCAACGGCTTTAAACGTTCGCGCGCGGTATTCGAAGATTTGATGTACCAAACCCTGCGTCAGCCGGGCACCCAGTCGTCAGAGCAAACCACGCTGCCGTCTGGTTTGCAGATCGGTACCGGTGTGCGTCCTGTCACCACCGAACGTTTGCATCAGCAGGGTAACCTGTCGCAGACCAGCAACTCGAAAGACGTGGCGATTAACGGCCAGGGTTATTTCGAAGTGCAGATGCCGGACGGCACCTCGGCGTATACCCGTGATGGTTCATTCCAGGTTGACCAAAACGGTCAGCTGGTGACTAACGCCGGCTATCCGGTACAGCCAGGCATCACTATTCCGGCCAACGCCACCAGCATCACGATCTCGCGCGATGGCGTGGTGAGCGTAACGCAGCAGGGCCAGACCAACCCGGCGCAGGTCGGTCAGCTGACGCTGAGCACCTTTATGAACGATGCGGGTCTGAACAGCCAGGGTGAAAACCTCTATCAGGAGACGCAGGCATCCGGTGCGGCGACGCAGAGTACGCCAGGCCAGAACGGCGCGGGTCTGCTGTATCAGGGTTATGTCGAAACCTCGAACGTCAACGTGGCGGAAGAGCTGGTCACCATGATTCAGACGCAGCGTGCCTACGAGATCAACAGTAAAGCGATCAGCACCTCCGATCAGATGCTGGCGAAGTTAACCCAGCTGTAATGCTGGTGTCGTTGGGCCAGCTCTGCTGGCCTGATTAAGCAACATGAAGAAGGTCAAAAAGTGGCGAAGCAAGTGATTCTCAAGCCTGGTCATTGGTTGGTAGCCACGCTGCTACTCACGCTTAACGGTTGTGCGCTGGTTCCGCGCACTCCACTGGTACAGGGATCGACTACGGCAGAGCCGACGCCATCCGCACCGCCGGTGGTGAACGGTTCCATTTTTCAGGGCGTCGCACCGCTGAACTACGGCTATCAGCCGCTGTTTGAGGATCGTCGTCCACGCAACATTGGCGATACATTGACGATCACCTTGCAGGAAAACGTCAGCGCCAGCAAAAGTTCTTCGGCCAATGCCAGCCGCGATGGCAGCAACAGTTTTGGTGTGACAGGT
The DNA here is from genome assembly GCF_019795955.1 of Pantoea sp. DY-5. Lineage (NCBI taxonomy): Bacteria > Pseudomonadati > Pseudomonadota > Gammaproteobacteria > Enterobacterales > Erwiniaceae > Pantoea > Pantoea sp. DY-5. Next base: position 976,916 of record NZ_JAIMIE010000001.1, on the reverse strand, counting down.
GTACCAACCGGCCTGAGCGGTCTGGTGGGTGCCGGTGGCGAAAAAGCCACGCTGGATGCCAATGGCAAAAATGACTTTGCTGGTAAAGGTGGCGCGACGGCCAACAACACCTTTACGGGCACCATCACCGTCACCGTCAATCAGGTGTTGTCGAACGGCAACCTGCGCGTGGTGGGTGAGAAACAGATCGAAATTAACCAGGGCACCGAATTTATCCGGTTCTCGGGCGTGGTTAACCCACGCACCATCAGCGCCAGCAACGCGGTGCTGTCAACGCAGGTGGCCGATGCACGTATTGAGTACGTCGGAAATGGTTATATCAATGAAGCGCAGACGATGGGCTGGTTCCAGCGTTTCTTCCTGAACGTCTCGCCGATGTAAGAGGTAGTAACAATGAATATGACGACTCTGCTCCGCCTGAGCCTTGGCATGCTGCTCGGTTTCAGCTTACTGGCGCATGCTGACCGCATCCGCGATCTGACCTCCGTGCAGGGCGTGCGCGACAACCAGCTGATCGGTTACGGTTTGGTGGTGGGCCTTGATGGTACCGGTGACCAGACCACCCAAACGCCGTTCACCACCCAAACCGTGAGCAACATGCTCTCCCAGCTCGGCATTACTGTGCCGGCTGGCACCAATATGCAGCTGAAAAACGTGGCGGCCGTGATGGTGACCGCCAAGCTGCCAACCTTTGCGCGTCAGGGGCAAACCGTTGATGTGGTGGTTTCTTCGCTGGGTAACGCCAAGAGTTTGCGCGGCGGTACGCTGCTGATGACGCCGATGAAAGGCGTCGATAACCAGGTTTATGCGCTGGCGCAGGGTAACATTCTGGTCGGCGGTGCCGGCGCTTCAGCCGGTGGCAGCAGCGTGCAGGTTAACCAACTGAATGGAGGTCGCATTACCGGCGGTGCCACGGTAGAGCGTGAACTGCAGAGCAACTTTGGTAGCCAGAACACCATTAACCTGCAGCTGAATAATGAAGACTTCAGCATGGCGCAGCGCATTGCCGACGCCATCAACAGCCGTGGGATTGGTTCGGCGCAGCCGCTGGATGCCCGTACTGTGCAGATTCGCGTCTCGCCGAATAACAGTTCTCAGGTGCGTCTGCTGGCCGAAATTCAGAACCTTGATGTTGCGGTGCCGCTCGAAGATGCCAAGGTGATTATTAACTCACGTACCGGTTCGGTGGTGATGAACCGCGAAGTGACGCTGAACACCTGTGCGGTGGCGCAGGGCAATCTGTCGGTTACCGTCAATCAGCAGCAGAACGTCAGTCAGCCGGATACGCCGTTGGCGGGTGGGCAGACTGTGACCACCAACAATACCCAGATCGATCTGCGTCAGAGTGGCGGCGCGCTGCAACGGGTTAACGCCAGCGCCAACCTCAATAACGTGGTACGTGCACTGAATGCGCTGGGTGCGTCACCGATTGAGCTGATGTCGATTTTGCAATCGATGGAAAGCGCAGGCTGCTTGCGCGCCAAACTGGAAATTATCTGATGAACGATACGCAATCGCTGGTGAATGCGGCGTACGACAGCCGCTCGCTGAACGACCTGAAACGTGAAGCCGCCGCCGACCCGAAAGGGAAGGCGATGCAGGTGGCCAAGCAGGTGGAAGGGATGTTCGTGCAGATGATGATGAAAAGCATGCGTGCAGCGCTGCCGCAGGATGGCCTGCTGAGCAACGATCAGACGCGGCTTTTCACCTCGATGTACGATCAGCAGATTGCGCAGGAGATCGGCAAACGCGGTCTCGGCATGGCCGATATCATCGTTAAGCAGATGCAGCCCGCTCAGGAGCCGGACGAGACCGCCGGTACGGTGCCGATGAAGCTGGATAACAGCTTCATCTATAGCAACCTGCCGTCGAATCAGCTGGAGCAGATGGTGCGTAAGGCGGTGCCGCGTTTGCCGGTCTCGCCCAGCAGTTTGCCGAGCGACAGCAACGACTTTATCGCGCAGCTGGCGCAGCCGGCGCAGGTCGCCAGCCAGCAGAGCGGTATTCCGCATCACCTGATTCTGGCGCAGGCCGCACTGGAATCCGGCTGGGGCCAGCGACAGATTCTGACGCGCGACGGCAAGCCGAGCTACAACGTGTTTGGCATTAAGGCGAGCGGCGACTGGAAGGGCGAAACCACCGATATCATGACCACCGAATACGAAGGCGGGGCAGCGAAGAAAGTGCGCGCCAGTTTCCGTGTGTATGGTTCCTATATGGAAGCGCTCAGCGATTACGTCAAACTGCTGTCCAATAATCCTCGTTATGCTGCCGTTGCCAACGCACCGAGTGCCGAGCAGGGCGCGCGTGCCTTGCAGGCCGCCGGTTACGCTACCGATCCAAAGTATGCGCAGAAACTGGTGGGGATGATCCAGCAATTCAAAAACATGGGCGAAAAAGTGGTGAAGGCGTACAGCAACGACATCACCGATTTGTTCTGATTTTTGCTCTCAAGTTTCACTTAAGCACGCCGATAACAATCATATGCCGCGGGCGTCTTCGTCCGCGCAATCGCACTGATGACTGCCAGCCCGGTTAACGGGAAATTAAGGAACCGAGATGTCCAGCATAATTAACTCAGCGATGAGTGGGCTGAGCGCCGCACAGGCTGCATTAAGCACCACCAGTAACAACATCAGTAATTACACGGTAGCGGGCTATTCGCGTCAGACGGCGATTTTGTCGCAGTCGAACAGCACCTTGCAGGGCAACAGCTATTACGGCAACGGTGTAACGCTCTCCGGCGTACAGCGTGAGTATGACGAGTTCATCACCGCCCAGCTGCGTGGCTCCAGCGCCAATTACAGCGCAGTGAACACGCAATACAACCAAATTTCCAACATTGACGATCTGCTGTCGACGTCGACCACCAGCTTGTCGACCTCAATCCAAAGCTTCTTCACCAACGTGCAGAACGTGGTGAGTAACGCTAACGATCCGTCGGCGCGTCAGTCAATGCTGAGCTACGCCCAAGGCCTGGTGAACCAATTCCAGACCACCGCGCAATATCTCAACAATATGCAGAATAGTGTTAACACGGATATCACCTCTAACGTCGACCAGATTAACACCTTCACCAGCCAGATTGCCGACCTGAACAGCCAGATCGCCAAGCTGACCACCGGCGGTGGCGCGGCGCCAAACAATTTGCTGGATCAGCGCGATCAGTTGGTGAATAGCCTGAACAATGTGGTGGGCGTGAACGTATCCCAGCAGGACGGCAGCTATATTGTCTCGATGGGCAGTGTGACGTTGGTGAATGGTAAAAACTCCACCAGCTTAGTGGCGATGCCGTCCAGCAGCGATTCAACACGTACCACTGTCGGTTATGTCGATAAGCAGGCGGGTAACGTTGAAATCCCTGAGAAGACGCTAACCACCGGTTCACTCGGCGGTTTGCTGGCGTTCCGCACCCAGGATCTGGATACCGCGCAAAATCAGCTCGGCCAGTTAGCTGCAGCGTTCACCACCAGCTTTAATACCGTGCACAGCGAAGGTTATGACAGCAACGGCGACCAGGGGGGCAACTTCTTTAATATCGGTTCGCCAACCGTGGTGGGTAACAGCAAAAATACCTCAGCGGCTACCGTTACGGCGGCATGGTCAGACACCAGCGCGATGAAAGCCTCTAACTACACCGTAAGTTATGACGGTAGTAATTGGTCTGTGACCCGCATGTCAGACAACGTGAAGTTTAGCGTTACACCAGATGCGACCGACGGCACCCTCAACTTTGATGGCCTGAAACTGACAGTGAGCACATCACCCGCGCCCAATGCTAAAGACAGTTTCCTGGTCAAACCGGTACAAAACGTCATTGCGGGCATGTCGGTCGCGATCACCGATGAGTCGCAAATTGCTGCGGCATCCAGCGCAACCAGCGGTGAAAGTGACAACCGTAATGCGCAGAAATTGTTGGATCTGCAGGATAGTAAGTTGGTGAATGGTAATGCGACCATCGCTCAGGCTTACGCCAGTATTGTTAGCAGCGTCGGTAACAAAACCAGCACGCTGGAAACGGCCAGCACCACACAAGAAAACGTGGTGACACAGCTAAGCGATCGCCAGCAGTCAGTTTCAGGGGTCAACCTTGATGAAGAGTATTCAAATCTGACTAAGTATCAGCAGTTCTATATGGCGAACGCGCAAGTGCTGCAAACAGCGAGTACCATTTTCAATGCGCTGATGGGCATCCGCGGCTAAGCATAGAGGATAAAAACCATGCGTCTTAGTACCAATATGATTTTCAACCAGCAGGTGCGCGGGATTACTGATTCGCAAGCTTCCTGGTTAAAAGTAGGCGAACAGCTCTCTAGCGGACTGCGCGTCAGCAATCCTTCAGATGATCCTATCGCCGCCTCACGTGCCGTCGTGCTTTCGCAATCGCAGGCGAAAAGTACCCAATATGCCACGGCACGCAGCTTTGCCGATCAGAGCTTGTCGATGGAAGAGAACGCACTCTCCAGCGTGACCAGCAGCATCCAGGATGCGCAGACCATGATTGTGTATGGTTCTACCGGTACGCTGAGTGACGATGACCGCGCATCGATTGCCACCAAATTAGAAGGCATTCGCTCGCAATTACTTAACCAGGCCAATAGCCGTGATGGTAATGGACGATACATTTTTGCGGGCTATCAGACTGATGTCGCACCTTTCAGCGATGCCGGTGCGCCGGCCGGTGTCACTTATGTGGGTGGCGCGGATGCCATTACGCAGAAAGTCGATGATGGTCGCACGATGGCGGTGAGTAGCACAGGATCGTCAGTATTTATGTCGATAACCAGCAACGCGAAAGCCGAGCCGGACGGCAGTGCCAGCGAGACCAATCTGTTTAACATGCTCGATAGTGCAATTGCAGCGTTAAAAACGCCGCAGGATGATGCTGATGATGCAACCAAGCAGGTTTTCCAGGATGCCATGGATAAAACCAACCGTGGCTTGAGCAACTCCTTGAACAACGTGCTGGCAGTGCGTTCAGCCGTGGGCTCACAGCTGGCTGAACTCGATACGCTGGACGCGCAGGGTGATGACCGTGACACCATTATGGCATCGCAAATGACGGATCTGGTGCAGGTTGATTACACCCAAGCCATTTCAAGCTACACCATGCAACAAACGGCCTTGCAAGCTTCGTATAAGACCTTCACCGATATGTCGAAGCTGTCACTGTTCCAGCTTAATTCGTAATTGACCTGAACCTTTGAGCGTACTTTAACCGGGTGCGCTTAGTTTCTCCCACCGCCTCTCGGGGCTGTGGGATTTTTTTTGCCTGTTATTCTGGTTGCCATAAATGGCGACCGCAGGCAATAAAAAACCCCGGACTGGCCGGGGTTTGATGTTGACTGACTTGCCAGAGCTTACGCGCTTTCCGGACGGGTTGCCGGTGCGGTAGCGTGATGCGTCGCGCTGTGACCACCGGCTGAGCCGCGGCCCTCGAAGCCAAAGGCTGGACGGACCCAGTCGCTGTTGCGAACCGGTTCTGGTTCCCACGCCGGCGCTGGGGCTTTAGTCATCGGTGCAGTCGCGTGATGCTTGAAGCGCGTCTCAACCGTGGTCACTGCGGTATCACGTGCCGCAACCGGCGCATGAGGTTCAGTGACTGGCGTGACTTCGGCTTCAGCCGCGACTGGCGCAGCCAGCACGTCTTCAACCTGAGCTTCAACGGCTGGCGATACATCCACCGGCGCCTGTTCAGCAACTGCAGCCACTTCGCTTACTTCAGGCTTCGCTTCTTCAGCCACGGCAGCCGGTTCCGCTTCAGCCGCGGTTTCCTGTGCAACCTGTTCGTCAGCAGCAGAGATCACTGATGGCTCTTCGTTAACGGGTACGGCAATCGGCGTGACGTCATCCGTATTCACCACGGGCACATCGGTGTGCGCCTGCGGTTCAACCTGATGTACGGCTTCTTCAGCGGCAACCTGCTCAACGGCCGGTTCAACGGCGGCAGCGGGTTGAGTCTCGGCATCCGGTGTTTGCTGGTAACCGTAATCCGACACTTCATGCATCGCATCTTGCGTGCTGTACTCTTCCTGCGCTTGCGCAACCGGGTAAGAGATCCACACTTTGCCTGACGCCATTTCTGGTGAAGCAGCAGCAGATTCCAGCGGCATTGCAGACTGCGTTGGGTAACGCTCGTCACGATAACGACGACGACGCTGACCACTCACGCGCAGGTGACGCGGAGAACGACGTGAACGGCGCGGCATGTTGGCGCTATCACGGTTATCGCTATCATCTTGCTCGTCATTGCTGGCTTCAGGATGTTCGTTGTACTGAGCGCGCGGCGCAGTTTCAACGGCGGCTTCATGCACCACTGGTGCTGCGGCAGCAATTTCAGTGGTATCGCCCACACGCACGCGCTGTGACAGCTGACGCTGCTTACGACGCGGCATGACCTGAACGCGTTCTTCTTCGTGCTCAACGTTTTCGTCAACCGCAGGCGCCTGAACAACCGGTTCAGCGGCTTTCTGATCCTGCTGCTGAGCACGTTTTTCTTCCTGACGACGACGCTGGCGATCGGCACGCTGTTCGCGGCGCTGTTGCTGCTGCTCATCACGTTGCTCAAGCGCTTCATCGCTCAGGACTGAACGCGCTTCACGCGGCTCGTTCTGACGCTTGTTGCGACGATTGTCCTGATTGTCACGCGGTTCGCGGGCTTCACGTGGCTCACGTGCTTCACGCGGCTCGCGCGGTTCACGGCCTTCGCGCACCTGACCGTTCTCGCCATTACGCGGAGTACGTTCACGACGGTTGTTGCGACGGTTGTTATTGTTACGACGTTCGCCACGCTGCTGGGTATTTTCAGATTCAGCGGCAACAACTGCTGGGGTTTCCTGCTTAGTTTCAGCAGGCGCCGCAGCAGGCGCATCACCGGCAAACAGTTTCTTCAAGCCACTCAGAAGGCGAGCGACGAAACCAGTGTTGGTTACTGCAGGCGCAGCAACTGCTGGTTTGGTTTTCACTTCAGCTGCTGGCTGAGACTCTTTCACCACTTCAACCGGCGCAGGCGGCGCATCAGGCATCGCGAAGGCGGCCAGTGCTGGCTGCTCCGGACGACGACGCTCAGCGTGCTCTTCTTCAGAAGGCAGCGCCATTTCCGCTTCGTGCAGTTTCGGTAAGTGATAGCTCAGCGTTTGCGTCTCTTCGCCAGTACGAACACGCAGTACCGAGTAGTGTGGCGTTTCCATCTGATCGTTTGGCACGATGATGGCACGCACACCGCCCTGGCGTTTTTCGATGGCGCTAACGGCATCACGCTTTTCGTTCAGCAGGTAAGAGGCGACCTGAACCGGAACAATGGCATGCACTTCTTTAGTGTTGTCTTTCAGCGCTTCTTCTTCAATCAGACGCAGAATAGACAGCGACAGCGATTCGTTATCACGGATGGTGCCGGTTCCGCTGCAGCGTGGGCAGACGTGATGGCTGGATTCACCCAGTGACGGGCTCAGACGCTGACGCGACATCTCTAGCAAGCCGAAGCGTGAAATGTGGCTGATCTGAATACGCGCACGATCCTGACGTACCGCTTCACGCAGACGATTTTCCACCGCGCGCTGGTGGCGCACTGGCGTCATGTCGATGAAATCGATAACAATCAGGCCGCCGAGATCGCGCAGACGCAATTGGCGAGCAATCTCATCGGCCGCTTCCAGGTTGGTGTTGTACGCGGTTTCTTCGATATCACCGCCGCGAGTAGCGCGTGCGGAGTTGATATCAATCGCCGTCAGGGCTTCGGTGCTATCGATAACAATCGATCCGCCTGATGGCAGACGCACTTCACGCTGAAAGGCGGATTCAATCTGCGATTCGATTTGGTAGTGGCTGAACAGCGGGATTTCACCGGTGTAGAGTTTGATTTTGCTGCTGAAGTCCGGACGACCCAGTGCAGCAATGTGCTGACGGGCCAGTTCCAGTACTTTTGGATTATCGATAAGGATTTCACCGATATCCTGACGCAGATAGTCGCGGAAGGCGCGCACGATAACGTTGCTTTCCTGATGGATCAGGAAAGGCGCCGGGCGGCTGTCTGCGGCTTTCTTAATGGCTTCCCAATGCTTCATACGGAAGCTGAGATCCCACTGCAGTGATTCGGCAGATTTACCCACGCCCGCAGTGCGGACGATTAATCCCATGCCGTCTGGAAGTTCCAGTGCGGAAAGTGCTTCTTTTAATTCGGTACGATCGTCGCCCTCAATGCGGCGTGAAATACCACCGGCACGTGGGTTATTCGGCATCAATACCAGATAGCTACCTGCCAGAGAAATAAAGGTGGTCAGTGCTGCACCTTTATTACCGCGTTCCTCTTTATCAATTTGAACGATAACTTCCTGACCTTCACGCAGCACATCTTTGATATTCGGACGACCATGTGCGTTGTAATTGGCGGGGAAGTATTCGCGGGAAATTTCTTTCAGAGGGAGGAAACCGTGACGTTCTGCACCGTAATCGACAAATGCAGCTTCAAGGCTGGGTTCAACGCGGGTGATTTTACCTTTGTATATGTTGGCTTTTTTCTGTTCGTGTCCAGGACTTTCAATATCCAGATCGTACAGACGTTGTCCATCAACCAGGGCAACGCGCAACTCCTCCTGCTGAGTTGCATTAATTAACATTCTTTTCATCGTGACTTACTCGTTATTCTCACATGAGTGATCTAGCTGCGGGCATCGTTACCCTGGACGAGAATCAACCGATGGCCCCGTGTCTTAATGCACTGACGTCAACCTCACGGTTGTCGGCGGCTAAAGGGGCGCAAATCTTGTCGGTGGCCTGTTTTTCATAAGGAAATCCAGCGCCTGAAGGTGGAAATGTTACAGAGTATTCAAAAATCCACACATCCTGGTCTGTCGTCCAGGCCGCAACCCGCAGCCCGCTAAGTGCCTGATTTAACATTACGTCTTACGCCATTGCTGCGTGTCCGTTCAATCCGGCAAAATGACTTATTTCGCTCTTTTTCCTGCCTGAATCTTTCCAGGGCAGAAACCCTTGCATTATTCCATTGCTAACCAACATTAAGCAAGGCGACTTTTGCCAAGCTGAGAAGTTTATTCATCCATAACCTGTTCATTTGCAGGGCTAATCATCGCATCGCTGAAAATGTCGCCATTTTCACCGTTTCATCACGCGACAAAGAGAGAGTTAAGCACAGAAAAAGGGGTGGCGCTATCCAGGGACACTAATTAGAATCGCCGCCATGAAAACAGAGAATCACGGCGTACAGTATGTCGCCATCACGGCTGAAAATGCCGGACAACGAATTGATAACTTTTTGCGCACCCAGCTCAAGGGCGTGCCGAAAAGCATGATTTATCGCATTTTGCGTAAAGGCGAAGTGCGGGTGAATAAAAAGCGCGTCAAACCTGAATATAAGCTAGAGGAGGGCGACGAGCTGCGTATTCCGCCGGTGCGGGTTGCCGAACGCGAAGAGAACACGGTTTCACCGAAACTGGATAAAGTGGCGGCGCTCACCAATGCCATTCTGTATGAAGATGATTACCTGATGGTGCTGAATAAACCGTCGGGCACTGCGGTGCACGGTGGCAGCGGATTAAGTTTTGGCGTGATTGAAGGGCTGCGTGCGCTGCGTCCGGAAGCGCGTTTCCTTGAGTTAGTCCATCGTCTGGATCGTGATACTTCTGGCATTCTGCTGGTGGCGAAGAAGCGTTCTGCTTTGCGCTCGCTGCATGAGCAACTGCGCGAAAAGGGCATGCAGAAGGATTATCTGGCGCTGGTGCGCGGTGACTGGCCGTCGCATCTGAAAGTGGTGCAGGCTCCGCTGCTGAAGAACATTTTGCAGAGCGGCGAACGCGTGGTGCGTGTGAGTGCGGAGGGCAAACCTTCCGAGACGCGCTTTAAAGTAGAAGAGCGTTTTGGTTTCGCGACTCTAGTGAAAGCCAGCCCGGTGACGGGCCGTACCCATCAGATTCGTGTGCATACGCTGCACGGTGGCCACCCGATCGCTTTTGACGATCGTTACGGCGACCGCGACTTTGATGCACAGCTGGGTTCGACGGGCTTGTCGCGTCTGTTCCTGCATGCGGCAGCGTTGACCTTTACCCATCCCAACACCGGAGAAGTGCTGCGGATGGAAGCGCCACTGGATGGCGCACTGAAACACTGCCTCGCGCAACTGCGTCAGAAAAAAGCCTGATGATAGGGGCATCAACACAATGCGTTGGTGCCCACCGCTCTTAACATCTCATTTAGCGCGATCAGCGGTAAGCCAATCAAGGTATTGGGATCACGACCTTCCAGCCTGTCAATTAAACAAATCCCCAATCCTTCGCTTTTGAAACTGCCGGCGCACTGCAGCGGTTGTTCCTTTTCGACGTAGCCGCGAATCTCTTCGTTACTCAATTGGCGGAAATGCACGGTAAAGGGTTCGCAAATGACCGATTGTTTGCCGCTCTGCGGTTGCAGAAGCGCCAGGCCGGTATAAAAGGTGATGGCGTTACCGCTGGCGGCCGCAAGTTGCTGGCAGGCCTTCTCCACGGTATGCGGTTTACCGGTTATCTCGCCATTCAATACACAAACCTGATCGGAACCGATAATCCAGCGGTCCGGGTAACGTGCGGCCAGCGCCTGCGCTTTGGCTAATGCCAGCCGCTGCACCAGCTCGGAGGCTGATTCATGCGGCAGCGGGGATTCGTCGCAATCGGGAGCGGCGGTAATAAAAGGCAGGCCCAGTTTGCTTAGCAGCGCCTGACGAAAAGGGGAGGTAGAAGCTAAAACCAAAGGTGTCGTCATTTTTTTTCAGAATAGATAGCGTAAAGATGGCAGTCATTTTAAACTATGCGCCGCACTGGATGCGACTAACGGGTGAAAGATGCCGTAAACCGGCCTTTTTCTTTGACTCTATGACGTTACAAAGTTAATATGCGCGCCCTATGCAAAAGGTAAAATTACCCCTGACGCTCGATCCGGTCCGCGCCGCGCAAAAACGCCTTGATTATCATGGTGTTTATGCACCTGAATTGGTGGCGCGCTTGGCCGAAACGGTCGTGAGTGTGGACAGTGAAGTTGAATGCGATATGTCGTTTGCGGTTGATAACCAGCGCCTCGCCGTTCTGCAAGGAACAGCCGAAGTGCAGGTGACTCTGTCATGTCAACGCTGCAACCAGTCGTTTCCACGTCATGTTCACGTAAGCTATTGCTTCAGTCCTGTCTCTTCTGATGAACAGGCCGAGGCACTACCGGAAGCCTACGAGCCAGTTGATGTCAATGATTTTGGTGAGATCGACTTGCTGGCAGTGATCGAAGATGAGCTCATCCTCGCGCTGCCCGTGGTTCCGGTGCATGATTCTGAACACTGTGAAGTGTCCGACGCGGACATGGTATTTGGTCAATTGCCTCCAGAGGCAGAAAAACCAAATCCCTTTGCCGTATTAGCCAGTTTAAAGCGTAAGTAATAGGAGTAAGGTCCATGGCCGTACAACAGAATAAACCAACCCGTTCTAAGCGTGGTATGCGTCGTTCACACGATGCGCTGACCACTGCTGCTCTGTCAGTAGATAAAGTTTCTGGCGAAACTCATCTGCGTCACCATATCACTGCGGATGGTTACTACCGCGGTCGCAAGGTTATCACCAAGTAATCCTCGCGATTACACAAGGCGATACCTTGACACGTTTGACCCTGGCAGTTGATGCCATGGGCGGGGACTTCGGTCCTTGCGTGACAGTGCCTGCAGCCTTGCAGGCACTGGCCTCTCATTCGGAGCTGGTTCTTCTTCTGGTCGGCGATCCCGACATCATCTCGTCATTTCTTGCCAAAGCGGATTCCTCGTTACAGAGGCGTGTGCAGGTTATTCCTGCCGAATCGGTTATTGCAAGTGATGCCAAACCTTCTCAGGCGATTCGTAACAGCCGCGGCAGTTCCATGCGTGTGGCGTTAGAGTTGGTCAAAGAGGGGAAAGCACAAGCCTGTGTCAGTGCGGGAAATACCGGCGCACTGATGGGCCTGGCGAAAATGCTATTAAAACCGCTGGATGGCATTGAGCGTCCGGCGTTGATGACGGTGTTGCCGCATCAGCAGCATGGCAAAACGGTGGTGCTGGATCTCGGCGCTAACGTTGAATCCGACAGCGCCATGCTGGTGCAGTTTGCGATCATGGGCGCAGTGATGGCCGAAGAAGTATTGGAGATCGCCCAGCCGCGTGTTGCGCTGCTGAATATCGGTCAGGAAGAGACCAAAGGATTGGAAACAATCCGCGCCGCATCTGCGGTGCTGCGAGCGTCACCGCAAATCAACTATATTGGATACCTTGAGGGGAACGATCTCCTCACCGGCAAGACGGATGTGCTGGTTTGTGATGGCTTCGTTGGTAACGTCACGTTGAAGACCATGGAAGGCGTGGTAAGAATGTTCCTGTCTCTGATTAAATCGTCAGAGGAAGGAAAAAAACGGGCCTGGTGGCTAACATTGCTGGGACGCTGGATTCAAAAGCGTCTGGCGAAGCGTTTCGGCCATCTCAACCCCGACCAGTACAATGGCGCTTGTCTGTTAGGATTGCGCGGGACAGTGATCAAAAGCCACGGTGCGGCGAATCAACGTGCATTTGCCGTGGCGATAGAGCAGGCAGAGCAGACGGTGCGAAAGCAAGTCCCTGAAAGGATTGCGGCGCGCCTTGACACTGTATTAGCCAGGAGTGACAAAGCGTAGATGTTTACCAAAATTATCGGTACGGGCAGCTATTTGCCTGAGCAGATTCGCTCCAATGCGGATCTGGAAAAAATGGTCGAGACGACGGACGAGTGGATTGTCACCCGTACCGGCATCCGTGAGCGTCGTATTGCCGCTCCGGAAGAAACCGTTGCTACTATGGGCTTCACCGCAGCACAGCGCGCGTTGGAAATGGCGGGTGTGAATGCGAGCGAAATTGGCCTGATCATTGTGGCGACCACCTCTTCCAGCCATGCCTTCCCAAGTTCAGCATGCATGATCCAGCAAATGCTGGAGATTAACGATTGCGCTGCCTTCGATTTGGCCGCTGCTTGTGCGGGCTTCACCTATGCACTGAGCGTTGCCGATCAATACATTAAAAATGGTGCGGTAAAACATGCGCTGGTGATCGGTGCAGACGTGCTGGCACGTACGCTCGATCCTAACGATCGCGGCACCATCATTCTGTTTGGTGATGGCGCGGGCGCGGTGGTGCTGAGTCAAAGCGAAGAGCCAGGCATCCTTTCTACCCATCTGCACGCCGACGGCGGTTACAGCAAACTGCTGACGCTGCCGTATCAGGATCGTGCCCATCAGGATGAGCCTGCTTATCTGACGATGGCGGGCAATGAAGTCTTCAAAGTGGCCGTGACTGAACTGGCGCACATTGTGGATGAAACCCTGCAAGCCAACAATCTTGATCGTGAAATGCTCGACTGGCTGGTGCCGCATCAGGCGAATTTGCGAATTATTAGCGCAACCGCCAAAAAGCTCGGCATGGGCATGGAAAAAGTTGTGGTCACGCTGGATCGTCACGGTAATACTTCTGCCGCGTCAGTGCCAAGTGCACTGGACGAAGCGGTGCGCGATGGCCGTATCAAGCCGGGACAACTGATTCTGCTGGAAGCCTTTGGTGGCGGTTTCACCTGGGGTTCTGCGCTGGTTCGCTTTTGATTGACAGGAACGAAAGATGACGCAATTTGCTTATGTTTTCCCAGGACAGGGATCGCAGACCGTCGGCATGTTAGCCGAGCTGGCCGCTGAAAACCCGCAGGTTGAAGCCACTTTCCGTGAAGCTTCAGATGCGCTGGGTTATGACTTATGGCAGCTGGTCCAGCAGGGACCGGCTGAAGAATTGAATAAAACCTGGCAGACGCAGCCTGCGCTGCTGGCGGCTTCTGTTGCTATCTATCGCGTATTACAGAGCAAAAATGCGGTGCAGACAACCATGATGGCCGGTCACAGCCTCGGTGAATACTCGGCGCTGGTTTGTGCCGGTGTGCTGAATTTCGCTGACGCCATTAAACTGGTTGAGCTGCGCGGCAAACTGATGCAGGAAGCAGTACCGGAAGGTACTGGCGCCATGCAGGCGATTATCGGCCTGGATGATGCATCCATCCGCAAAGCCTGCGAAGAGAGCGCTCAAGGTCAGGTGGTTTCACCGGTTAACTTCAACTCGCCAGGCCAGGTGGTTATCGCGGGCAACAAAGAAGCGGTTGAGCGTGCGGGTGCAGCCTGTAAAGCTGCCGGCGCCAAACGTGCACTGCCGCTACCAGTCAGCGTGCCATCGCACTGTGCGTTGATGAAACCTGCTGCCGATAAGCTGGCGGTGGCGCTCGAAGCGATCACCTTCAGTGCGCCTTCGGTGCCGGTGGTGAATAACGTCGACGTGAAGTGTGAAACTGAAGGTGCTGCGATTCGAAGCGCGCTGGTCCGTCAGCTGTATAGCCCCGTGCGCTGGACCGAATCGGTCGAGTTTATTGCTGCGCAGGGCGTTGAGCAGCTGCTGGAAGTCGGTCCAGGTAAAGTCCTGACCGGCCTGACCAAACGTATTGTGGACAGCCTGAGTGCCGCTGCGGTGAACGATTCTGCTTCACTGAGCGCTGCACTTTCACAGGAATAAGAGGAAAAACATGAGCTTTGAAGGTAAAGTAGCGCTGGTTACCGGTGCAAGCCGTGGAATTGGTCGTGCCATTGCGGAAACGCTGGCTGCGCGCGGTGCCAAAGTGGTGGGAACCGCCACCAGTGCAAGCGGTGCGGAAGCAATCAGTGCTTACCTCGGCGACAAGGGCAAAGGCCTGCTGCTGAACGTCACTGATGCCGCCTCAATTGAGAGCGTCCTCGAACAAGTTCGCGCCGAATTTGGCGAAGTGGACATTTTAGTCAATAATGCAGGCATTACGCGTGACAATCTGTTGATGCGCATGAAAGACGATGAGTGGGCGGATATCCTTGATACCAACCTGACATCTGTCTTCCGTCTTTCTAAGGCGGTTATGCGTGCCATGATGAAAAAACGCGTGGGCCGTATCATTACCATCGGTTCTGTAGTTGGGACCATGGGTAACGCGGGTCAGGCAAACTATGCGGCAGCAAAAGCAGGTTTGATTGGCTTTAGCAAATCACTGGCGCGAGAAATTGCGTCACGTGGCATTACTGTAAACGTCGTGGCTCCGGGCTTTATCGAGACGGACATGACGCGTGCACTGAACGAAGATCAACGTTCGGGTATTTTGGCAGAAGTTCCCGCAGGTCGTTTAGGTGACCCGCAGGAGATTGCCAATGCTGTTGCATTCTTAGCCTCTGACGAAGCAGCCTACATCACGGGTGAGACGCTTCATGTCAATGGCGGCATGTACATGGTCTGATAATCACGAAAACATTTGCTTTATCTGCGGTAAACACCGCAGAATAACGCAAAATCGTGGTTCGACCAGCCGGGATTTTGTTGCATCTTTTTCAACATTTTATACACTACGAAAACCATCGCGAAAGCGAGTTTTGATAGGAAATTAAATAGTATGAGCGATATCGAACAACGCGTTAAGAAAATCGTAGCTGAGCAGCTGGGTGTTAAAGAAGACGAAGTGATTAACACTGCTTCTTTCGTTGAAGACCTTGGTGCAGATTCTCTTGACACCGTTGAGCTGGTAATGGCTCTGGAAGAAGAGTTTGATACTGAAATTCCAGACGAAGAAGCTGAGAAAATCACTACCGTTCAGGCAGCGATCGACTACATCAATAGCCATCAAGGCTAATGAATATCTTCAGGCGGTCACCTCGACCGCCTGAGTTTTATGTTTGCCCCACATAGCGTTATTTTTTCCCTCCCTGGAGGACGTGCGTGTCTAAGCGTCGTGTAGTTGTGACTGGTCTTGGCATGTTGTCTCCTGTCGGCAATACCGTAGAGTCTACCTGGAGTGCTCTCCTTGCCGGTCAGAGCGGCATTAGCCTGATCGACCATTTTGATACTAGTGCCTACGCAACGCGTTTTGCGGGCTTAGTAAGAGATTTTAATTGCGATGATTTCATCTCGCGCAAAGATCAGCGCAAGATGGATGACTTCATCCAATACGGCATCGTTGCGGGTATTCAGGCTATGGCAGACTCCGGTCTGGTCGTAACCGATGAGAATGCTGGTCGCATTGGTGCGGCAATCGGTTCTGGTATTGGCGGACTGGGTTTAATCGAAGATAACCACAGCTCGCTGGTCAACGGTGGACCGCGCAAAATCAGCCCATTCTTCGTGCCTTCAACCATCGTCAACATGGTTGCTGGTCATCTCACCATCATGTACGGCCTGAAAGGTCCAAGCATCTCTATCGCAACTGCCTGTACGTCTGGTGTGCACAACATTGGTCATGCAGCGCGTATCATTGCGTATAACGATGCTGATGTGATGTTGGCCGGTGGTGCGGAGAAAGCCAGTACGCCACTTGGTGTCGGTGGTTTTGGTGCTGCTCGTGCGCTCTCCACGCGTAATGACAATCCTCAGGCGGCAAGCCGTCCGTGGGATAAAGATCGTGACGGTTTCGTGTTGGGTGACGGTGCTGGCATTGTCGTACTGGAAGAGTACGAACACGCTAAGAAACGTGGTGCGAAGATTTATGCTGAGATCATTGGTTTCGGCATGAGCAGCGATGCTTACCACATGACGTCACCTCCGGAAGACGGTTCAGGTGCAGCTGCGGCGATGGTCAACGCGCTACGTGACGCGCAGCTTAACGCTGAGCAGATCGGTTATGTCAACGCGCACGGCACCTCGACGCCAGCCGGTGACAAAGCGGAAGCGCAGGCGGTTAAATCGGTATTTGGTGCGGCAGCTCACAGTGTGATGGTCAGCTCTACCAAGTCGATGACTGGCCACCTGTTGGGTGCAGCGGGTGCGGTAGAAGCGATTTATTCGATTCTGGCGCTGCGCGACCAGGCGATTCCACCGACCATCAACCTCGACAATCCTGACGAAGGTTGCGATCTGGACTTCGTGCCGCATACGGCGCGCCAGGTCAGCGGACTGGAGTACACCTTGTGTAACTCCTTCGGATTTGGCGGCACTAACGGCTCGCTGATCTTCCGCAAGGTTTAATCGCTCCTCAGCCATACAGAGGCCCGCAATGCGGGCCTTTTTTATATATTCTACCGGGGTAATCAAGGCGGCTAACATGTGGATAAACGGCATACCGCAAACCGAGCTTTCAGCACGCGATCGCGCAGTGCAATTTGGTGATGGCTGCTTTACCACTGCTGCAGTGATCAACGGCCATATTGTGATGCTGGATGCGCATCTGCAGCGGCTCAAAGAAGGCTGCGCGCGATTGATGATGGAGACGCCTGATTTAGCTGAGCTCGCCACAGAAATGCATCACGCCGCTGCGGGCCAGGCGCAGGCTGTGCTGAAAGTGATTTTGACACCGGGCGCAGGCGGACGCGGTTATAGCCGCGCAGGCTGCCAAACACCGACGCGCATCCTTTCGCTCTCGCTGTGGCCACAGCATTACGCCACGCTGCAACAGCAGGGCGCTGTGCTCCACAGCAGTCCAATACGCCTTGCGCGCAATCCGTTGCTGGCCGGCGTAAAGCACCTGAATCGCCTTGAACAGGTGCTGATTCGCCAGCATCTTGACCAGACGGGCGGCGACGAGGCGCTGGTGCTTGACACTAACGGGACGGTGGTGGAATGCTGTGCGGCCAATTTATTCTGGCGCAAAGGCAACCACGTCTTTACGCCGCGGCTTGAGCAGGCTGGCGTAGATGGCATTATGCGTCGTTATCTGATGGCGCAGATGGCCGCGAATGGCCAGACTTGTCAGCTGATTGATGGCAGCAGGGACGACGTGTTGAACGCCGATGAAGTGGTGATGTGTAACGCCCTGATGCCCGTTTTACCCGTGCGACAAATTGACGACGTTTCGTTTACCGCACGCTCGCTGTATCAGCAACTGCGCGCCAGTTGCCCGACGATGGAAGCATCATGACTCGAATGAAAAAAATTCTCGCAGGCGTTGTGGTAGTAGCAGGACTCGCCGCCGCCTTTAGCTATTGGCAAATTGAACGTTTAGCCGATACGCCCTTAACACTGCAGCAGGAAACCATTTACACCTTGCCCGCTGGCAGCGGTCGCGTGGTACTGGAAGCGCAACTGGAAAGTCAGCACATCATTCCGCAAAGCATCTGGTTTGGCCCGTTACTGAAGCTTGAACCGGAACTGGCGCGTTTCAAAGCCGGTACCTATCGCCTGGAAACCGGCATGACGGTGCGACAGTTGCTGCAACTGTTGGCAAGCGGTAAAGAAGCGCAGTTCCCGGTACGTTTTATTGAAGGTTCGCGTCTTACCGAGTGGTTAGCCGAGCTACGCAAAGCGCCATACCTGAAACACACGCTGAGTGACGATCAATTTGCCACCGTTGCCGCCGCGCTCAAACTCGACGTCAGCCAGCTTGAAGGCAGTTTCTATCCTGATACCTATCTCTACACCGCCAATACCAGCGATGTGGCGCTGCTGGAACGTGCCCATGCGCGCATGAACAAGCTGGTCGATGAGATTTGGCAGGGACGCATGGAGAATCTGCCTTATAAGAAAGAGCAGGACTTGGTCACCATGGCGTCGATCATTGAGAAAGAGACCGGCGTGAGCGAAGAGCGCGCGCGCGTGGCGTCGGTGTTTATTAACCGCCTGCGGACCGGAATGAAGCTGCAAACCGATCCCACGGTGATTTACGGCATGGGCGACAGCTACACCGGCACGCTAACGCGTAAAAATCTGGAAACGCCAACCGACTACAACACGTACACCATTAGCGGTTTACCGCCAGGTCCGATCGCGATGCCGGGCCGCGCTTCACTGGAAGCGGCTGCGCATCCGGAAAAAACCAATTACCTCTATTTTGTCGCGGATGGCAAAGGTGGACATACCTTTACCACCAATCTGGCCAGCCACAACAAAGCGGTGCAGGTTTACCGGCTGGCAATGAAGGAAAAAAATGAAAAGTAAGTTTATCGTCATTGAAGGCCTGGAAGGTGCAGGCAAAACCACCGCGCGCGATGCGCTGGTTGCCGTGCTGCATGAGCACGGCATTAATGATGTCGTCTTCACGCGCGAGCCGGGCGGTACGCCGCTGGCAGAACAACTGCGTGTGTTGGTCAAGCAGGGCATTGATGGCGAGCAGGTAACCGATAAAGCCGAGCTGCTGATGCTCTACGCAGCACGCGTGCAGCTGGTAGAGAACGTGATCAAACCGGCGCTGGCACGCGGTGCCTGGGTGGTTGGCGATCGCCACGATCTCTCTTCCCAAGCCTATCAGGGCGGCGGACGTGGTCTGGATGCGCAGTTGATGACCACACTGCGCGATGCGGTGCTGGGCGATTTCCGTCCCGACCTCACGCTTTATCTCGACGTAACGCCAGAAGTTGGCCTGCAACGCGCACGTGCACGCGGCGAGTTGGATCGTATCGAGCAGGAATCATTGCGATTCTTTGAGCGCACGCGTGAACGCTATCTGGCCTTAGCTGCGCAGGATCCCTCGATCCTCACCATTGATGCGACGCAAAACATTGCAGACGTGACATCGTCACTTCGAGGCGCCTTGCGTAGCTGGCTGGCAGGCCAATCCGCATGAATTGGTATCCGTGGCTGAATCAGCCTTATCGACAAATCATCGCCCGCCATCAAAGCGGCCAGGCGCATCACGCCTTGCTGGTACAAGCCATTGAAGGCATGGGTGACGATGCGCTGATCTGGGGCGTGAGCCGTTGGTTGATGTGTTTGCAGCCGGAAGGATTGAAAAGCTGCGGCCATTGCCACGGCTGCCAGTTAATGCAGGCGCACACGCATCCCGATTGGTATCGCCTGGAAGCCGAAAAGGGGAAATCCTCGCTTGGTATTGATGCGGTGCGCGACGTCACTGAAAAGCTGTATCACTTTGCCCAACAGGGCGGCGCAAAAATCGTTTGGTTGCCCGATGCCGCGCAGCTCACGGAAGCCGCCGCCAACGCATTATTGAAAACGCTGGAAGAGCCACCGGCCAATTGCTGGTTTTTCCTCAGCGTGCGCGAACCTTCACGCCTGCTGGCTACGCTGCGCAGTCGCTGCATGACGTGGCATCTGTCGCCGCCGGAAGAGGCGCATAGCCTGCAATGGCTGCAGAAACAGCAACCGCAGCCGGAAGAGAAGCTGCGCGCTGCCTTGCGTTTAAGTAATGGCGCACCCGCCGCCGCCTTGACGCTGTTGCAGCCCGAGCGCTGGCAGGCGCGTGAAACGCTGTGCGAAACGCTAATCAAAGCGCTCAACGGCGATGTGCTGCAACTGTTACCCGCGCTGAACAGCGAAGATGTGGCCGAGCGTCTCAGCTGGCTGATTTCGCTGCTGGTGGATGCGATGAAAGTGCAGCAGGGCGCAAGTCAATGGCTGAGTAACGGCGATCGCCCGGATGTGGTGACGCAGCTGGCGCAGCGAATGAACAGCAGTGCGCTTAACAGCAGCGCGCAGCAATGGATGAAGTGCCGCGAACAGCTCTTGCATGTTGCCGCACTCAACCGTGAATTAATGTTGACCGATCGTTTACTCGCCTGGGGACGTTTACTGACTCCGGCAACGGTCGGCTAAGCAAAAAGAGAACTCTATGTTTATTGTCGATTCCCACTGCCATCTCGATGGCCTCGATTATGAAAAGCACCATCGCGATCTGGATGATGTCATCGCCAAAGCAGCAGCGCGCGATGTGAAGTTTATGCTGGCGATTGCCACCACCTTGCCGGATTACTACAAAATTAAACAGCTGGTGGGCGATCGTGAAAACGTCGCGCTGGCTTGTGGCGTCCATCCGCTTAATCAGGAAGCGCCGTACGACGTCGAAGAGTTCCGCCGTCTGGCCGCAGAGGATCGCGTGGTCGCGCTGGGTGAAACCGGGCTGGACTATTTCTATCAGCAGGAAACCAAAGCGCAGCAGCAAGCCTCGTTTCGTGAGCACATCCGTACCGGTATCGCGCTGAATAAACCAATCATCGTGCACACGCGTGATGCGCGCGAAGACACGCTGGCGATTCTGCGCGAAGAGCAGGTAGAGAAGTGCGGCGGCGTGCTGCACTGTTTTACCGAAGATAAAGAGACCGCCGCCAAACTGCTCGATCTCGGTTTTTACATCTCATTCTCCGGTATTCTGACCTTCCGCAACGCCGAACAGATCCGCGATGCGGCGCGCTACGTGCCGCTTGATCGTATGCTGGTGGAAACCGATTCGCCGTATCTGGCGCCGGTACCGCACCGTGGTAAAGAGAATCAGCCAGCGTTTACGCGTGATGTGGCGGATTACATGGCGGTGTTAAAAGGCGTTGATATCGAAACGCTGGCCGCTGCCACCACCGAAAACTTCTCCCGCCTGTTCCACATCCCGATGAGTCGTCTCGGCAGCTAAACGCTTTATTTCAAACGCTGTAATTAATCACAAATCACTCTACTGCACTGCGTCTTACGGGACGCAGGCAGTGTTTTATTGCTGTTTATTAGTGCAAGTCAGTAAGAAATGACTGAAAGGAAAGTGGCGTCCTTAGCGAAATGTGATGGCCGTCAATTTAACAATTAGCGATTTATTTTACTCTTCGTAATAAATCAAAAGACGCTCAGCGTCACCCCGGCGAAGGATCCTCCCCCTAAGCCATGCGCACTGCGCAAAAAATTGCACTCATACTCAGGAGTTTCTATGTTCAAGAACGCATTTGCGAACCTGCAGAAAGTAGGTAAATCGCTGATGTTGCCGGTATCGGTTCTGCCGATTGCCGGTATTTTGTTAGGTGTTGGTTCTGCAAACTTCAGCTGGCTGCCGGAAGTGGTTTCCCACGTCATGGCCGAAGCGGGTGGTTCGGTGTTTGCCAATATGCCGCTGATCTTTGCGATCGGTGTGGCACTCGGCTTTACCAATAACGACGGCGTTTCCGCGCTGGCGGCCGTGGTTGCCTACGGCATCATGGTGAAAACCATGGCGGTCGTCGCTCCGCTAGTGCTGCACTTACCGGCGGGCGAAATCGAGGCTAAGCATCTCGCGGATACCGGTGTGCTCGGCGGGATCATCGCCGGTTCCATCGCGGCGTATATGTTCAACCGCTTTTACCGCATCAAACTGCCTGAGTATCTCGGCTTCTTTGCTGGCAAGCGCTTTGTGCCGATCATCTCCGGTCTGGCCGCGATTTTCACCGGTGTGGTGCTGTCATTCATCTGGCCGCCAATCGGTACGGCGATTCAGGACTTCTCGCAGTGGGCAGCGTATCAAAACCCGGTGGTGGCCTTTGGACTGTACGGTCTGATTGAGCGTTCGCTGGTGCCGTTTGGTCTGCACCATATCTGGAACGTACCTTTCCAGATGCAGATTGGTGAATTCACCAATGCCGCAGGTCAGGTATTCCACGGTGATATCCCACGTTACATGGCGGGCGACCCAACCGCAGGCAAACTGTCTGGCGGCTTCCTGTTCAAAATGTATGGTCTGCCGGCGGCAGCGATTGCGATTTGGCATACGGCTAAACCAGAAAACCGGGCCAAAGTGGGCGGTATTATGATCTCCGCCGCGCTGACCTCGTTCCTGACCGGTATCACCGAGCCAATCGAGTTTGCCTTCATGTTCGTGGCGCCGATTCTGTATGTGATCCACGCGATTCTGGCGGGTCTGGCCTTCCCAATCTGTATTCTGCTGGGTATGCGTGATGGCACCAGCTTCTCACACGGCTTGATCGACTTTATCGTGTTGAGCGGTAACAGCAGCAAAATCTGGTTGTTCCCGATTGTGGGTATCATCTACGGCCTGATTTACTACACCGTATTCCGTTTCCTGATTGTGAAACTGAATCTGAAAACCCCTGGCCGTGAGGAGACCGCGATGGAGCAGAGCAGCGCAACCGGCAGCGAAATGGCGGGTAAACTGGTTACCGCGTTTGGTGGTAAAGAGAACATCACTAACCTTGATGCCTGTATCACGCGTCTGCGTGTCAGCGTGGCGGATGTCGGCAAGGTTGATCAGGCTGAACTGAAAAGCCTCGGCGCACGTGGTGTGGTGGTAGCAGGTTCAGGCGTTCAGGCGATTTTCGGCACCAAGTCCGATAACCTGAAAACCGAAATGGATGATTATATCCGCGGTATGTAACGAGAAAGGGCGGGCAGAGCCGGTGCGATGAAGCGGCGTCAGATCGTAAAGACGCCATAAACCATCCCTGGGACTCGGCCCAAGCCATCCATGGCTTGGGACGCTTTACTCCTCTGCCGCCGCTTCAACGCACTTCATGTTCGGTGCGTAAAAATGCCCTCAAAGAGGGCATTTTTTATTTATAAATAAACCCGCAAATACTCGGTTAAACACAATAGCGCCATTGCCTGACCATACGGCATTGAGGTGAGCGGGATTTGGCGGTAATACTCCAGATCGCTGCCCATCGCTGTTCCAAACGACACCTGCTTCAATTCCCCATCCTCATCGATATTGCCGATCACGCCGCGCAACGCTTTCTCCGCCAGCGGCAAATATTCGGGCGAAAGATAATGTTTGCGCACTGCTTTAAGAATGCCATAGGCGAAACCGGCGGTGGCGGAGGCTTCCGGGTAGCTGTTGGGATCGTCGAGCAAGGTGTGCCACAAACCGCTGCTGTGCTGACAGGCGCTCAGCGCCTTCACCTGACTCTCCAGCACCTGCTGCAGGAAACGCCGCGTGGCGTGCTGTTCCGGCCAGTTCATCATCTCGAGGAAATCAGGAATGACGATAGTCAACCAGCTGTTGCCGCGCGCCCAACGTGCGTTGGCAAAATTGTGCCGCCCATCAAACGTCCAGCCGTGGAACCACAAGCCGGTTTGGCGATCCATCAAATATTGGGTATGAATCAGGAACTGATAGCTGGCTTCTTCGACAAACTCCGGACGATCCAGCAACTGGCCAATCTTCGCTAGCGCCATCACGCTCATCATTAAGGTGTCATCCCACAGCTGCTGGGTGTTTTCATTGTTGTAGACGATGTGCTGCAAGCCACCTTGCTCGGTGCGCGGCATCTCATACATCACCCATTCAGCCCAGCGCTCCAGCACCGGCCGCCATGCGGCATTTCGCGTCTCTTCATAGCGATACGCCAGCGTCAGGAACGGGCAGACGGTATTGACGTTCTTGGTTGGCGTACCTTCCGCCAGGCGCGTGCTGAACCAGTCATCGATAATCTTCAGCGTCGCTTGATCGCCGGTTTGCTGATAGTAGTGCAGCATGCCGTACAGGCCGATGCCGTGCGTCCACTCCCAACCGGCCCAGCCTTTGGTATCGATCACGCGGCCATCATCAAGGCGCAGCAAAAACTCGCCGCTGTGATCGGTAATATTCACCAGATTATGGGTTAGCCGCTGAATCAACTGCACCAGCTCAGTACGTGGCAACAGATATTCAGGCTGGCGCAGTAACGCGCTGTGCTTTACAGGAAATACAGTCATGGTTCATTCCTATCGTTAATCAGGGGAGAGAGAGAAGGTAAAGCTCGTGGCTGCGTCGGCAGCGGTGGTGCGGCAGCTTTATCACGGTTGAGATAGCCGACGTTGTTATTGCCCCACAGATTTTCATACGGCATGCCCGCCAGCATTTCGACCACTTCACGCGCCTGCGGCGTAATGCGTTCTGGCACCACGCGTCCGGCTTCGCGCATTTTCAACGTCTCTTCGCGCAGCACGGTGTGGGTTTGCAGATTGAGTTTGAAGCGAAGTGAAATAATGAAGCCGCAGGCCAGCACGCAGAGCGTGCCCACGCTGAGGATCGCCAGAATGGTATGGCCGACAGCCGGCACCTGCGTGGCCTGGCCGGAAGAGAAGCCCGCCAGCTGCAACACGATACCGACGAACATCACCGCACCTGCTTGCGAGGCTTTGCGCGTCAGCGTCATGATGCCGGCAAAAATGCCTTCGCGACGTTGGCCGGTAATCACTTCATCGACGTCAGCGATATAGGTGTAAGTATTCCACGGCACATAGTTGATGCCGCCGCGACCAAGACCGGCAAGACCGGAAATCAGTACCAGCAGAGCGAAGTTGTCGTTCATGCCGGTGTACCACAATCCGGCGTAGGAGAGGGCGCTAAGCCCAAACAGCACCACCACCATACGGTATGCGGGCGCAGGCCCAAGGCGGATACACAGCGGAATCATCGCCATCACCGCAATAAACTGCATCACCGCCATGGTGCCCATCAGGTTGGAGGCGATCTGCGCGCTTTGCATCAGCACAAACACCACATACCAGGTGAACACCGCGTTAAACACGTCCTGCGCTATATAGCCGCCGAGATACATGCCCAGATGCTGACGGAAAATACGAATGCGCAGCGTTGAGGCCAGCTCGGTGTAGAGGCGCTTCAGGCTCTGTAGCAAGGTCAGCTGTGATTTTTCCTGCTCGGCGCGGCGCGATTCGGCAGAGAAATCGTCGGGATCGCGTTCCCAGGTAAACAGCCACACCAACGTTAACACCAGCGCACAAATCACCGAGAACACCAGGCTGGCGTAGAAGAAGGAGATCGGATTCTCTTTGCCAAACCAGCCAATCAGTATGCCTGGCAGGAACGCTGCCAGAATGGCCGACAGCTGCGCCAGGCCAATACGCGCGCCAGAGAAGCGGGTTTTCTGTTTGAAATCGTCGGTCATCTCCGGCACCAGCGTTTCGTAAGGCACCAGAATCATGGTGTAGACCATATCGAACAGCAGATAAGTCAGCAGATACCACCAAAAACTCATGTCGCCAACCCACATCAGGCTGTAGCTGAACACGCACGGAATACCGAGCAGGATAAAAAATTTGCGGCGGCCAAAGCGCTTGCCGAGCCAGGTCGAACCGAAGTTATCGGTCAGGAAACCCATCAGCGGGCTCACCACCGCATCCAGTACGCGGGCGGCGGCGAAAATGAAGGTCGCCTGAATCGGCGAGAGCCCACAAAAGGTGGTGTAAAAGTAGAGCAGCCAGGCGGCGGTTAACGCCGTGGTGCCTGCACCGAGGAAATCCCCGGACCCATAGGCCAGATAATGGCCCAGGCCAATCTTACGAAAGCGCATGGCAGGTTCTCCTTGAATTAGTCGGTAAACACATCCCTCATCACTCCGTACAATTTGCGCGGATTGGATTGAAAGTAGAGCGGCTTAAGCTGGCAAACCTTCGTGATTTCGCAATGACCTGCAGGTGAGTGGCAAAATCACAAAGAAAAAGGCGTGATATCTCTAATTTATAAAACAGCGTTTCATTTTTGTGGTTAATGAGAGGTTAGAAATGCGAGCTGCAGCACGTGCGTGGCGAAGGGTTAAATCGGCTTAAAGGCAGCCATTTAATGCAGGAATTGTGGTCCTGAGGTTGAAAGAAATGGAATTTCTCACGCATACTGCCTGACTGAACTCAGGCTTAAGGAAATGCACCATGGCTGAAGAAACCATTTTCAGTAAAATCATCCGTCGCGAGATCCCCGCCGACGTGGTTTATCAGGACGAACTGGTCACCGCCTTCCGTGATATCGCGCCCAAAGCGCCTACCCATATCTTGATCATCCCCAATGTATTGATTCCCACCGCCAACGATGCGCAGCCCGCACACGAGCAGGCGCTGGGCCGGATGATCACCGTAGCCGCCAAAATTGCCCGTGATGAAGGCATTGCCCAAGATGGCTATCGTCTGATCATCAACTGCAACAGCCATGGCGGTCAGGAGGTTTATCACATCCATATGCATTTGGTTGGCGGTCAGCCGCTGGGCCCAATGCTGGCCAGCTAACCCAGGCGGACAACGTGATGCGTCAATGGCTGAGTGGCTTGCTGTTGCTGACCCTTGCAGGTTGCAGCAGCGATAAGCCGATGATTAATACCTCGCAGTCGCTGGTGATGGAATCGGCGGTGTTATCCGCGGGCATTATTACCGATGATCCGAAGTTGACCGAACAAGATGGTCAGCAGCGTGCCATGAGCATGTTGTACAACCAACGTGAAACGCCGGTGAAAGTGCACTATCGTTTCTATTGGTACGACGACAAAGGATTGGAAATCACGCCGGAAGAGCCGGCACAGAGCCAAATCGTTCCGGCGCACGGCAGCGTAGAAGTGGCCTCACAAATGGGCAATCCGACCGCCAGTAAGGTGCGTCTCTATCTTTATCTTTGAGGAGTAAGCTGTGATTCGCAGTATTAAACGTTCGGGCGCGCTGCTGTTTGCGCTAATGCTCACCGGCTGTGTAGTGCAACAACAGACGCCGGCACCGGTAGAACCCACGCAGCCGACCACGCCCACTCAGCCGGTAGAGCCGCCAACGCAGCCGGTGCCGCCGCCGCAAACCGTGCCGCAGCCACCCAAGCTGAAAACCATTAACTGGGATGCCAGCGTCCAGCCGTTAGTCGGTAAGATGGTGCAATCTTCAGGCGTGAATCCGGGCAGCGTATTGCTGGTGGACCGCATCAAGAACAGCACCAACGGCGCGCTGCAAACCGACAAAGCCACCGATGCGATTCAGAATGCGCTGGCCAACAACGGTAAGTTCACGCTGATCACTCCAGAACAGCTGGCGCAGGCCAAGCAGACGCTGGGCTTATCGCCGGATGACAGCCTCAACTCGCGCAGCAAAGCGATTGGCCTGGCGCGCAACGTTAACGCGCAGTATGTGCTCTACAGCAATGCGCAGGGCGATGTGAAATCACCGACGCTGCAAATGCAGCTGATGCTGGTACAAACCGGTGAAATCATCTGGTCAGGAAACGGTGTTGCTCAACCCTGATCCGCAGCTGCAAAACCTGCTTCAGCAACAATGGCCGACGGCGCAAGCTGCCGGTCATTTTTTCGCGCTGCCGGGACTGAGCGGGCAAAGCGTGCGCGTGCAGATGCCGCAGGGCGAATTACTGGCGCGACGTGCGCCGCCGCAGCCGATCCCGTTTGTTAATCGCCAGCGCGAATACCGCATTCTGCATCAGCTGCGGCATGCACAGCTGGGGCCGCAGCCGATGGCGTGGCGCCATCCCTGGCTGCTGCAAAGCTGGATGCCGGGCGAGGTGCTCACCTCCGCGCAGTTTAACGCGCAGCGGCAGGCGATTGTGGCGCTGCTGCAGCGTCTGCACCAACAGCCGCTCACCGGCTACCGTTTACGATTAGCGCCGCTGCTACAGCGCTATTGGCAGCTTTGCCGGCAGCGTCACTGGCGCTGGCAGCGTCGTCTGCAACGCTTATTACAGCAGGGCGAACCGCAGCCGCTGCGCCTGGCACCGCTGCATATGGATGTCCACGCCGGCAACCTGATTGCCACGCCGGAAGGTTTACGCCTGATCGACTGGGAATATGCCGCCGACGGTGACGTGGCGCTGGAGCTGGCGGCGGTGTGTGCGGTTGATGGCGATACGCGTTCCGCGTGGATTGCTGATTACGCCGCGCGCGCGCAACTGGATGAGCCAGCACTGGCATGCCAGATGCAGCGCTGGCAACCGTGGCTGCAGCTGTTGATGGCCAGCTGGTATCAGCTGCGTGCCGAGCAGAGCCAGGATGACACCTTACTGCAGCTGGCGCAGGCTAGCTGGCACGACCTTTAACCCAGGATTTTAATCATGACCATGAACACACCCGGACCGCTGATGCTTGACGTCGAAAGCTATGAGCTGGACGCCGAAGAACGCGAAATTCTGCAGCATCCGCTGGTGGGCGGGCTGATTCTGTTTGCCCGCAACTTCCACGACGTTGAGCAGTTAGCAGAGCTGGTGCGCCAGATTCGCGCCGCTTCACGCAATCGTCTGGTGGTGGCGGTGGATCAGGAAGGCGGTCGCGTGCAGCGTTTCCGCGACGGCTTCACGCAGCTGCCGGCGATGCAATCCTTCGCCGCGCTGCACGATCTGAATCGTGCCGGTGAACTGGCGCAGCAGGCGGGCTGGCAGATGGCGTCGGAGATGATCGCCATGGATATCGACATCAGTTTCGCGCCGGTGCTCGATATTGGCCACATCAGCGCGGCGATCGGCGATCGTTCATTCCATGAAGATCCGGCCATCGCCCTACAGGTCGCGCGACGTTTTATCAACGGCATGCATGAAGCCGGCATGAAAACCACCGGCAAACACTTCCCCGGTCACGGTGCGGTCAGTGCCGATTCGCATAAAGAGACGCCGCGCGACAACCGCGATGCCGCCACGCTGCGTCAGCATGACATGGCGATCTTTAAGCAGTTGATCGACGAGCAGCTTCTTGATGCGGTGATGCCGGCGCACGTTATCTATACTGAGGTGGATCCGTTGCCTGCCAGCGGTTCGCCGTATTGGCTGCAAACCGTATTGCGCCAGGAGCTCAGCTTTAACGGCGTGATTTTCTCCGACGATCTGTCGATGGAAGGTGCCGCGGTGATGGGCAGCTACGCCGAACGCGCGCAGCAGTCGCTGAATGCCGGTTGCGATATGATCCTGGTGTGCAATCAACGCGCGGGCGCGGTGAGCGTGCTGGATAACTTGACGCCGATCGGCGTAGAGCGCGTGACGCAGTTATACCATCAAGGGCGTTTTACCCGTCAAAGCCTGCTGGCAAGCGAGCGCTGGCGGAAAAATCAGCGTCAGTTAAGCGCGTTGCAAGAGCGCTGGCTGGCGCACAAAGCCTCGGGCAGATAAGCATCACTGCCCGGATTTCACTCCACGCTGAGGAAAATCATGATCATCTATCTGCACGGTTTTGATTCCAACAGTCCGGGCAACCATGAAAAGGTGCTGCAGCTGCAGTTTATTGACCCGGACGTCCGATTAGTCAGCTACAGCACCCGCCATCCCAAACACGACATGCAGTTTCTGCTGAAAGAGTGCGACAAGCTGCTGCAACAGGGCGACGATGCGCATCCGCTGATTTGCGGGGTTGGGCTGGGGGGTTATTGGGCCGAACGCATTGGCTTCCTGTGCGGCATGCGTCAGGTGATCTTCAATCCTAATCTGTTCCCGTTTGAGAACATGGAAGGCAAAATCGATCGCCCGGAAGAGTATCTCGATATCGCCACTAAGTGCGTCAACGATTTCCGCGAAAAGAACCGCGAAAAGTGTCTGGCGATTTTGTCTCGTCAGGACGAAGCGCTGGATAATCAGCGCAGCGCGACGTACCTGCAGCCGTTCTATGAAATTATCTGGGATGACGTAGCCAGCCACAAATTCAAGAACATCGCGCCGCATTTGCAGCGCATCAAAGCCTTCAAACTCCTCGCCTGACCGTCCGCGCGCCGTGTGATGCGGCGCATAAAATGTGTAACATTCTGATAATGCAGCTGAAAGATTGATGTACATCAATTTTCTTATGTGATGTCTCTGACGCCGTGATATTCTGCCCTCAGCTCGCGATTTAACGTCGCCAACCCTATGTTTATTAAGGTTTTTATTAACCATTAATTAACTATTGGTTTACAACTTTGAGGGGGTCCTTGTTGACTACATCTATGGAAAAAATCGTTATCATCGGCGGTGGTGCTGGCGGCTTAGAGCTGGCAACGCAGCTCGGTCACAAGCTGGGACGCAAGAAGAAAGCCGAGATCATCCTGGTCGATCGTAACCACAGTCATCTATGGAAACCGCTGCTGCATGAAGTGGCAACCGGTTCGATGGACGAAGGGATTGATGCGCTGAGCTATCTGGCGCACGCGCGTAATCACGGTTTCCAGTTCCAGCTGGGATCGCTGACGCAAATCAGTCGTGAAAACAAAACCCTTGAGCTGGCCGAAATCCGCGATGCGGAAGGCGCACTGTTAGTGCCGCAGCGTGAGCTGGCCTACGATCGCCTGGTCATCGCGCTTGGCAGCACCTCAAATGACTTCGGCACGCCGGGCGTAAAAGATCACTGCATCTTCCTCGACAACCCGCATCAGGCGCGTCGTTTCCACAACGAAATGCTCAACCTGTTCCTGCGTTTCTCGGCCAGCGAAGGCAGCCTGGAAAAAGTCAACATCGCCATTGTCGGCGGCGGTGCCACCGGCGTGGAACTCTCTGCGGAGCTGTATAACGCGGTGAAACAGCTGCACAGCTACGGCTACAAAGGTCTGGATAGCAGCTCGCTGAACGTCACGCTGGTGGAAGCCGGTGAACGCATTCTGCCGGCGCTGCCACCGCGTATATCGGCGGCGGCGCATCAGGAGCTGACCAAACTTGGCGTGCGCGTGTTGACGCAAACCATGGTCACCAGCGCCACCGAAAACGGCTTGAATACTAAAGGCGGCGAATTCATCGACGCCGATCTGATGGTGTGGGCGGCCGGTATCAAAGCGCCAGACTTCCTGAAAGAGATTGGCGGACTGGAAACCAACCGCATCAATCAGCTGGTGGTGAAAGAGACGCTGCAAACCACGCTGGATGACGACATCTACGCCATTGGCGATTGCGCCTCCTGCGCGCTGCCGGGTGGCGGATTTGTGCCGCCGCGCGCGCAGTCAGCGCATCAGATGGCCTCGCGCGCGCTGGAGAACATCCTTGCACAGCGTAAAGACAAACCGTTGAAAGCGTATGTTTATAAAGATCACGGTTCGCTGGTGTCGCTATCGCGCTTCAGCACCGTCGGCAGTTTGATGGGTAACCTGATGCGCGGATCGATGATGGTGGAAGGGCGCATTGCGCGTTTTGTCTACATCTCTCTATATCGTATGCACCAGATTGCGCTCCACGGATACTTCAAGACCGGTCTTATGATGCTGGTCGGCAGTCTTAACCGCGTCCTGCGTCCGCGCCTCAAGCTGCACTGATGATTTTCGGGCGGTGAATGCCGCCCCACGCCACACCAGCTGCCGTAACCCGCTGAAAACTGCACGTTCAGCTTAAGGTTACGGCACTATTTCACCCGCTCTCAGAACTCTCCTAAAAGCTGGCCCTGATGGGTTTCCGCTGCGTTTCCTCCATTAATCTGATGTTGCAATTACGGTCCATCTGTAAAACTTATTACTAACAAACACGGCGCGGCGCGCACGCCGGTTATGCCTCGGCTACACAGGATTTGGTAGCGGCAGGAATGCGCGGTAACAACCTTCAGGAGGACATTCCTGTGAATAAATCAATGTTAGCGGGTATCGGTATCGGCGTGGCAGCAGCGTTAGGTGTTGCCGCAGTCGCCAGCATGGATGTTTTCGATCGCGGCCCGCAGTTTGCACAAGTTCTGTCGGCGACGCCGATCAAAGAGAGCATCAAACAGCCGCGACAGGAGTGTCGCAATGTGACGCTGACCCATCGTCGTGCGGTCCAGGATGAGAATCGCATTGCCGGTTCGGTGCTGGGTGCGGTAGCCGGCGGCGTGTTGGGCCATCAGTTTGGTGGCGGACGCGGACGCGATGTCGCTACGGTAGCGGGCGCGTTGGCCGGTGGTTACGGCGGTAATCAGGTGCAGGGTGCGCTGCAGGATCGCGACACTTACACCACCAACGAGCAGCGTTGCAAAACGGTATATGACAAACAGGAAAAAATGCTGGGGTATGACGTGACCTATAAAATAGGCGACCAGCAGGGCAAAATCCGCATGGAAAACGACCCTGGTACCCGCATTCCGCTCGACCGTAATGGTCAGCTGATCCTGAATTCAAATCAGGCCTAATTGGGCAAAGATGCATCACAGCAGCAGTAACGAAAAAAGCGCCGCAAGGCGCTTTTTTTATGTGTGAGATCCTCAACGCGCACGAAATCGTAGCGGCGCGATTCCGTGCGGATATCCACTAAACCCGGTTTTTCGCCAGCTCGCTGACAAATCCCTGCACCCACTCCATACGGATTTTCCGGTCCGCCATATCGCGGGTGAACTTCAATCGCGTTGGGCCATCCAGCTTCCACTGCTGAGGATCTTTTTGCAGCAGGCCAATCAGCCAGCCTGGATCGACCTGATTCTGCGGCGCAAACTCGAAGAATCCGCCTTTGTCGCTGGCTTCAATCTTACGAATCCCCAACTCGCGCGCCACTAAACGCAGCCCGGCAACATCCAGCAGATTACGCGCGGCATCCGGCAACTTGCCGAAGCGGTCAATCATCTCAACCTTCAGTTCCGCCAAATCCTGCTCATCGGCGGCGCTGGCCACGCGCTTGTAGAGCGACAAGCGGGTATTCACATCCGGGATAAAATCATCTGGCAGCAGGGCAGGCATACGCAGTTCAATTTCGGTTTGATTGCTGGTGAGATCTTCCAGCGACGGCTCGCGGCCCGCCTTCAGCGCATCGACCGCGTTCTCCAGTAGCTCCATATACAGCGTGAAGCCGATGGTTTCCATCTGGCCGCTCTGATCTTCGCCGAGCAGCTCACCCGCGCCGCGAATCTCCAGATCGTGGGTTGCCAGCGCAAAACCGGCGCCGAGATCTTCCAGCGACGCGATAGCTTCCAGACGTTTTTGCGCATCAGTGGTCATCGCTTTTGGATGCGGCGTCAGCAGCCACGCATAGGCCTGATGGTGCGAACGTCCCACGCGGCCACGCAGCTGATGCAGCTGCGCCAGACCAAAGTGGTCAGCGCGTTCAATGATAATGGTGTTGGCGCTGGGTACGTCGATACCGGTTTCGATGATGGTGGTACACACCAGCACGTTAAAGCGCTGATGGTGGAAATCATTCATCACCCGCTCGAGATCGCGTTCGCGCATCTGACCGTGACCAATGGCAATGCGCGCTTCCGGCACCAGATCGGCCAGTCGCTGCGCCGCTTTCTCGATGTTTTCCACGTCATTATAGAGATAGTAAACCTGGCCGCCGCGCAGCACTTCACGCAGGATTGCCTCGCGCACCACCAGGCTATCGTACTCTCGCACAAAGGTTTTCACCGCCATGCGTCGTGCCGGTGGCGTGGCAATAATCGACAGATCGCGCATGCCGCTCATCGCCATATTCAGGGTACGCGGAATCGGCGTGGCGGTGAGCGTCAGGATATCGACATCGGCGCGCATCGCCTTGATCCGCTCTTTATGACGCACGCCAAAGCGGTGCTCTTCATCGACAATCAGCAGGCCGAGATCGTGCCACTTCAGGTCGTTCGACAGCAGCTTATGGGTGCCAATCAGAATATCGACTTTGCCCTCGCGCGCCTGTTCCAGCACCTGACTCTGCTCTTTGGCGGTGCGGAAGCGCGACAGCATCTCAATGCGCACCGGCCAGTTAGCGAAACGATCGCGGAAGTTGTCGTAATGTTGCTGCGCCAGCAGCGTAGTGGGCACCAGCACCGCGACCTGTTTGGCGTTCTCAACCGCCAGAAACGCAGCGCGCATCGCCACTTCGGTTTTACCAAAGCCGACGTCGCCGCACACCAGACGATCCATTGCCAGCGGCTGACACATGTCGCTCAGCACCGCGTTGATCGCCTGGCCTTGATCCGGCGTGGTTTCAAACGGGAAGCCTTCGCAGAACAGCTGATACTGATCGCGGTCGTGCTTAAAGGCAAAGCCGGTTTTGGCTGCGCGCTGAGCGTAAATATCCAGCAGCTCCGCCGCCACGTCGCGCACTTTCTCAGCGGCTTTCTGCCGCGCGCGGGACCAGGCATCGCTGCCAAGTTTATGCAGCGGCGCGTTTTCATCCGCGCCACCGGCATAGCGGCTAATCAGATGCAGTGATGAAACCGGCACGTACAGCTTGGCGTCGCCCGCATAGGAGAGCATCAGATATTCAGCGACGATGCCGCCGGCTTCCAGCGTGGTCAGGCCGATATAACGCCCAACGCCGTGCTCCAGATGCACCACCGGCTGGCCGGGATGCAGCTCGGCGAGGTTGCGGATCAGCACATCAGGATTGATGGTGCGGCGATTATCCTGGCGACGACGACTGACGCGCTCGCCAAGCAGATCGCTTTCGCAAATCAACGCTAGCTGGCGTTGCGTATCGATAAAGCCGCGCTCGCTGGCGCCAATCATCAGGCTAAGCGGCTGATTGGCGGCCTGATCAAAGTGATCGATAGCCTGTGGACGCAGTTTAATGCGCGCCAACAGCTCTTGCAGGCTTTCACGCCGGCCTTCACTCTCAACCGAGAAAATCACTTGGCCGCTGAATTGTTCAAGGAACTGACGCAGCAGATCGAGTGGCGCTTTGGCCTGCGCCTGCACGGTCAATTCCAGCAGCGGCTGATAACCGAGATTGGTATTCGCCGCTTTTTCCGGCAGCGTCTCGCTGCTTAACTGCATGCGCGGCCAGGCTTTCAGTTCGCTCATGAGCGTGTCGGGACGCAGCCACAGCGTGACCGGCTCCAGCAGCGGGCGCATCGGATCGATACGGCGATTCTCAAAGCGCGCGTTGGCGTCAAGCCAGAAGCGCTCGGCGCTGGCCAGCAAATCGCCGCTGTTGAGCAGCAGCGTATTGGCGGGCAGATAGCTGAACAGCGTCGGCAACGCCTGCTCAAAGAACAGCGGCTGCCAGTATTCGATACCGGCGGGCAGCGTACCTTTGCTCACCTGCTGATAGACGTGCTCCGGCTCGCGCCGTACGTCAAAGGTTTCGCGCCAGCGGCTGCGGAACAGCTCGATGGCGGCTTTATCCGTGGGGAATTCATGCGCCGGCAGCAGGTTGATAGCGTTGACCGCCTCCAGCGTGCGCTGCGTATCGACATCAAACAGGCGCAGGCTGTCGATCTCATCGTCAAAGAAGTCGATGCGATAAGGTTGGTCGCTGCCCATCGGGAACAAATCGAGCAGCGCACCGCGCGTGGCGTATTCACCGTGCTCCATCACCTGATCGACGTGGCGATAACCGGCCTGCTCCAGCTGATCGCGCAGCGCATCGCGCGACAGCTTTTGCCCTTGTTGCATCACCAGCGCATGGCCGTGCAGGAAGCTGTGCGGACACACGCGCTGCATCAGCGTGTTGACCGGCATAATCAGCATACCGCGCGTTAAGTTGGGCAGTTGATACAGCGTGGAGAGGCGAGCTGAGATGATGT
This sequence comes from Pantoea sp. DY-5, assembly GCF_019795955.1. NCBI lineage: Bacteria > Pseudomonadati > Pseudomonadota > Gammaproteobacteria > Enterobacterales > Erwiniaceae > Pantoea > Pantoea sp. DY-5. Next base: position 941,123 of record NZ_JAIMIE010000001.1, on the reverse strand, counting down.
CCTGATGCGGCGAGAAGCTGTCGTAGGGCAGCGTTTCCCAGTCAGCGAGATGGGTGACCGGCAGATCGGTGAACTGGCGAATCTCCTCCTGCAGACGCAGGGCAGATTGCATATCCGGGGTAATCATCAACACCGGACCGCTGTGGCGTTCGGTGATGCTGGCGCACTCAAGCGCTTGTGCGGCGCCGACGAGCTGACCGAGCTGGCGATGGTCGCCGGCTTTGACTGGCAGGGTATAACGACTCTGTTCCGACATGGGATCTCGACATTCTCTCCTTGGATTACAGGGCGTCATCATTCCATAATCCGCCCTGAGGATCATCTGTCGTGGTGCGATTTCTCACACTTTTGCCGGTTGAGCTACTTACTCGATTGCTGTGTGTAGTGCATACGTGGACGATCGACATTGGCCCATGACAGCTCTTTCTCCAAATGGTAGCTGTGATTGCCGTCGTCCCACTTCACGTAATAGCCGGTTGGCGCATCTCCCTGTTCAAAAACGTTAACGATCTCGCCTTTAATTTCACCCGATTTGTGTTTAACAATACTGCTTTTGGGGAATTTGAACATGGTGTACTCCTCGTCGCCTACGGTATTTCATCTTTAAGTCTACGCCAGCCTATGACGAATAAACGTACAAATAACATCATTAATTTGTCGCAATTTTATGCATAAGCGTTGGCTGGGACGGTTTTTGACACAACTTTGCCGCAGACTCAGAGGGTTAGAGGTTTCATAAAGAGGACGCCTCCTTTATCATCCCACTACTTATTTTCAGGCAACTGCCAAGACGGATCTCATGTATCAACCAGTCGCGTTATTCATCGGTTTGCGCTACATGCGTGGACGTGCCTCAGACCGCTTTGGTCGCTTCGTCTCCTGGCTCTCAACCATCGGCATCACGCTCGGCGTGCTGGCGCTGGTCACCGTGTTATCGGTGATGAATGGCTTTGAGCGCGAGCTGGAAGGCAATATCCTCGGCCTGATGCCACAGGCGCTGATCACCAGCGAAAAAGGCAGCATCAGTCCGAAGTCGTTGCCCGCCGATAATCTCCAACTGCAAGGGGTTAAGCGCATCGCACCGCTGACCACCGCCGATGTGGTGCTACAAAGCGCGCGTAACGTCTCGGTCGGCGTGATGCTCGGCATCAATCCCGACGAACAGGATCCGCTGACGCCATTCCTCGTCAACACCCAACAAAGCGTGCTGCAGCCGGGCCAGTACAACGTCATCCTCGGTGAACAGCTGGCTGCACAGCTGGGCGTGAAGCGCGGCGATCAGCTGCGTCTGATGGTGCCATCGGTCAGCCAGTTCACGCCGGTGGGGCGCTTGCCGAGCCAGCGTATTTTCACCGTGGCTGGCACCTATGCCGCCAACAGCGAAGTGGATGGCTATCAAATTCTGGTCAATCAGCAGGATGCGTCACGTGTGATGCGCTATCCGCTCGGCAACATCACCGGCTGGCGTTTGTGGCTGGATAAGCCGTTAAGCGTTGATGCGCTCAGCCAGCAGAAACTGCCGGAGGGCCTGACGTGGAAAGACTGGCGCGAACGCAAAGGCGATCTGTTCCAGGCGGTGCGCATGGAGAAAAACATGATGGGCCTGCTGTTGAGCCTGATCATCGCGGTGGCGGCCTTCAATATCATTACCTCGCTTGGCCTGCTAATCATGGAGAAGCAGGGCGAAGTGGCCATTTTGCAAACGCTGGGTTTAACCCGCCGCCAGATTGTCGCAGTGTTTATGGTGCAGGGCGCCAGCGCGGGCATTATTGGCGCGCTGCTGGGCACCGTGCTTGGCGTGCTGCTTGCCAGCCAGCTGAATAATTTGATGCCGGTGATTGGTCTGTTCCTTGATGGCGCGGCGCTGCCGGTCGACATCAATGTGTTGCAGGTGATCACTATTGCGCTGGTCTCGATGGCCGTCGCGCTGCTTTCTACCCTTTATCCGTCGTGGCGCGCTGCCGCCGTCCAACCCGCTGAGGCTTTACGTTATGAGTAATACTCCTTTGTTGCAGTGTCGTGACCTGTGCAAACGCTATCAGGAAGGCAGCGTGCAGACCGATGTGCTGCGCAATGTGGCTTTCAGCCTGCAGCCGGGTGAACTGACGGCGATTGTCGGCAGCTCCGGTTCGGGTAAAAGTACCTTACTGCATCTGCTTGGCGGCCTGGATGCGCCGACATCAGGCGATGTGATTTTTGACGGTAAATCGCTGAATGCGATGTCGTCGGCCGCGAAAGCCGAGCTGCGCAACCGCGAGTTGGGCTTTATCTATCAGTTCCACCATTTGCTGCCGGACTTTAGCGCGCTGGAGAACGTGGCGATGCCACTGCTGATTGGCAAAATCGGCAAAGCGGAAGCGGAGTCTCGCGCGCGTGAAATGCTGGCGGCGGTCGGGCTGGAAAAACGTGCTGCGCATCGGCCTTCTGAGCTGTCGGGCGGTGAACGTCAGCGTGTGGCGATTGCCCGCGCGCTGGTGAATCGTCCGCGGCTGGTGATGGCCGATGAACCTACCGGTAACCTCGATGCGCGCAACGCTGACGCGATTTTCGAACTGCTCGGCGAGCTGAACGTCAAGCAGGGCACCGCTTTTCTGGTAGTGACGCACGATCTGCAGCTGGCGAAACGCCTGAGCCGCCAGATGGAAATGCGCGACGGTGAGCTGAGCGACCAACTGACGCTGGGAGTGATCTGATGGCTTCATCATTATCTCTGCTGCTCGGGCTGCGTTTTAGCCGCGGTCGGCGGCGTGGTGGCATGGTCTCGTTGATCTCCATCATCTCCACTATCGGCATTGCGCTGGGCGTGGCGGTGCTGATCATCGGCCTGAGCGCCATGAACGGCTTTGAGCGTGAGCTCAACAACCGCATTCTGGCGGTCGTGCCGCACGGTGAAATCGAGCCGGTGAATCAGCCATTCCGCAACTGGCAACCGATGATCGCGCCGATTGAGCAGGTGGCTGGCATTGCCGCCGCAGCGCCCTATATCAACTTCACCGGGCTGATTGAGAGCGGTGCGAAGCTGCAGGCGCTGCAGGTGAAAGGCGTCGATCCGCAGCAGGAAGCGCGTCTTAGCGCCTTGCCGAGCTTTGTTGCCGGTGATGCCTGGTCGCAATTCGCGGCCGGTAAACAGCAAATCATTCTGGGTGGCGGCATCGCCAAATCGCTCAACGTGAAACAGGGCGACTGGATCACCATCATGATCCCGAATAATGATGGCGAGAATAAGCTGCTGCAGCCGAAACGTATTCGTCTGCAGGTCAGCGGCGTGCTGCAACTGAGCGGCATGCTCGATCACAGCCTGGCGCTGGTGCCGTTGGCCGATGCGCAGAAGTATCTGGATATGGGCGATAGCGTCAGCGGCATCGCGCTGAAGATGAACGACCCATTCCAGGCGCAGAAGCTGGTGCGTGACGCCGGTGAAGTGACGCACTCATACGTCTACATCAAGAGCTGGATTGGCACTTACGGCTACATGTACCGTGACATCCAGATGATTCGCGGCATTATGTATTTAGCCATGGTGCTGGTGATTGGCGTGGCCTGCTTCAACATCGTTTCGACGCTGGTGATGGCGGTGAAAGACAAGAGCAGCGACATCGCGGTGCTGCGTACGCTGGGCGCCAAAGATGGTTTGATTCGCGCCATCTTTATCTGGTACGGCTTGCTGGCGGGCCTGCTCGGCAGCGTCAGCGGCGTGGTGGTCGGTGTGCTGGTGGCGCTCAATCTCACGCCGGTGATGCGCGTGTTTGAGCACCTCACCGGACATCAGCTGCTGGCTGGCGATATCTATTTTATCGATTTCCTGCCGTCTGAACTGCACTGGATTGATGTGATTTCGGTGCTGGGCACCGCGATTGTCCTGAGCCTGATTGCCAGCTGGTATCCGGCACGACGCGCCAGCCGTATCGATCCGGCCCGCGTGCTGAGCGGTCAGTAAAGATAAAACGCAGCCGCCGTGTGGCTGCTATTATCGGGCAGATGATCCCGAAAATACCCGACGCGCGGCGATAAACGCCGCAGATAAGGAGCTTTTATGCGCATACCGCGCCGCCGCCTACGACTCGCCCGCGACAAAAAAAACCGCCGCAAGGTGCATCAGCGCTTTCGCCAGCGCATCTTCGAGCGCGATCGCAAAGCTGAACTGGCCGCGCATCCGCAACCGCGCGTGGTGGTGCTGACCGGCGCGGGTATCTCCGCCGAATCCGGTATTCGCACTTTCCGCGCCGCCGATGGCTTGTGGGAAGAGCACCGCGTGGAAGATGTCGCCACGCCGGAAGGTTTTCAACGCAATCCGGCGCTGGTGCAGGCGTTCTACAACGCGCGCCGTCAACAGCTGCAGCAGCCGGAGATTCAGCCCAACGCCGCGCACAAAGCGCTGGCGGAACTGGAGCAGGTGCTGGGCGATAACTTCCTGCTGGTGACGCAGAATATTGATAACCTGCACGAACGCGCCGGCAGCCAGCGCGTGCTGCATATGCACGGTGAACTGTTGAAAGTGCGCTGTGTCAGCAGTGGACAAGTGCTGGACTGGACCGAAGATTTAACCTCGGACGATCGCTGCACCTGCTGCCAGTTCCCGGCCATGCTGCGCCCGCACATCGTGTGGTTCGGCGAAATGCCACTGGGGATGGAAGAGATTTATCAGGCGATTGAGCAGGCGAATCTGTTTATCGCCATTGGCACCTCGGGCCACGTCTATCCCGCCGCCGGTTTTGTCCACGAGGCGAAACTGCAGGGCGCGCATACCGTGGAGCTGAATCTGGAACCCAGCCAGGTCGGCAATGAGTTTGCCGAGCGTCATTACGGCTTAGCCAGCGAAGTGGTGCCAGAGTTTGTGCATACGTTTTTGCGTGGGTTGTATAAGTAGCGATCGTTGTAGGGTGCGCATTAATGCGCACCTGGCATGCCAGGTCGCCATGAATGGCGACCCTACGAAAGATTAACGTCCCGCCTTCAGCTTCTGGAACAGCGTCTCATACTGCACGCTGGCTTCACCGACATCGTTCTGCCACTCGCCGTTTTTAATTACATCCTCGTCAGGATACAGCGAAGGATCGCTGGCCACTTCCTGTGGCAGTAACTTCTTCGCTGCCAGGTTTGGCGTGGGATAGCCGATGGTTTCCGCCACCTGTGCCGCCACATCCGGACGCAGCAGGAAGTTAATCAGCTTCAGCGCGCCTTCACGGTTTTTCGCATTGGCCGGAATCGCCAGGTTATCCATCCAGAAAATCCCGCCTTCCCGCGGCCAGATAATCTGCAGCGGCGTGCCTGCCTGGCGCGCCACGTAGGCGGAACCGTTCCAGATCATCCCAACGTTCACTTCGCCTTCCATAAACGGATTTCCTGGATTATCGGAGTTAAACGCCAGCACGTTCGGCATCAGCTTTTTTAACTCTTCATAAGCGGCTTCGATCTGCTTGGGATCGCGGGTGTTGCCCGAATAGCCCAGCTTACGCAGCGCCATCTGGAACACTTCACGCGCATCGTCGGTCAGCAGCAGGCTTTGCTTATACTCAGGCTTCCACAAATCGGCCCAGCGGGTAATGCTTTTGGCATCCACTTCGTCAGTGTTGATGCCAATGGCGGTCGCGCCCCAGATATAGGGGATCGAGTAATCATTGTTAGGATCAAACGGCTTGTTGAGCAGGTTAGGATCGAGGTTTTTGAAGTTGCTGAGCTGGGTTTTATCGATCTTTTGCAGCATGCCTTCATTACGCATTTTGGCGACGAAGTAGGTTGAAGGCACCACCAAATCGTAGGCGCCATCTTTCCAGGTCTTCAGCTTGGCATACATGCTTTCATTGGATTCGTAGGTGGAGTAAATCACCTTGATGCCGGTCTCTTTGGTGAACTGCTCCAGCAGTCCCGGCGGCACGTATTCGGTCCAGTTATAGAAGTAGAGCGTTTTGCCGGCATCCGCCTGCGCGCTCTGCATGCCCAATGCCAGCGCCCCAGCCGCCAGCCAGTGAGACCACTTTTTCATCGATTATCCTCTATTTGGTTTTATCACGGAGCAACAGCTGACTGAGCGCCACCAACAGCAGCGACAGCAGCAGCAAAATTGTCGCCAGCGCGTTCACTTCCGGTGACACGCCAACTTTCACCATCGAATAGATTTTTAACGGCAAAATTTCGAAGCTCGGGCCGGTGACGAACGACGATACCACGACATCGTCCATCGACAGCGTAAAGCTCAGCAGCCAACCCGCTGCGACCGCCGGCAGCGCCAGCGGCAGCAGAATTTTGCGCAAAATGGTGACTTCGCTGGCACCAAGATCTTTGGCGGCTTCCAGCATGCGCACATCAAACCCTCTCAGGCGCGAATAGACGGTGATCACCACGAACGGCAGGCAGAAGGTGATGTGCGAGAACAGCAGCGACCAGAAGCCCAGCGAAATGCCCAGCAGCATAAACAGCACCAGCAGCGAAATCGCCATCACGATATCCGGCGACATCATCACCACAAACAGCATGCCGCTAACAAACGGTTTACCACGGAAGCGATAGCGATAAAGCGCGACGGCGGTCAGCGAGCCGATAATCGTGGCGCAGCTGGCAGAGAGCACGCCCATCAGCAATGAGTGCTGGGCCGCCTGAATCAGGCTGTCGTTATTCATCAGCAGGCGATACCACTGCGTGCTGAAGCCCTGCCAGTTAATGCCGAAACGCGAACGGTTGAAGGAGTTGACGATCAGAATAATGATCGGGATATAAAACCAGGCGTAAATCACGGCCATGAAGCCGCCGCGTAACCAGCGCGCCATCATTGCAGTTCCACCTTGATGTTCAGCATACGCGCTGCGCGCCAGTAAGCCAGCAGCATAAGCCCCATCAGCAGCGTCATCACAATGCTGGTGGCAGCACCGAACGGCCAGTCACGGATATTCAGGAACTGGCTCTTGATCACGTTGCCAATTAACAGGTTTTTCGCGCCGCCCAGCAAATCCGCTACAAAGAACAAGCCCATCGCCGGGATAAACACCAGCAGGCAACCGGCGACAATGCCCGGCATGGTGAGCGGCAGAATGATGCGTAAAAAGGTTTTCACTTTATTCGCGCCAAGATCGCGCGCCGCTTCGAGGCAGGATTTATCCAGCTTTTCCAGGCTGGAGTAGAGCGGCAGCACCATAAACGGCAGCAGAATGTAGATCAGCCCCAGAATCACCGCTTCCGAGGTGTACATGATGCGGAACGGTTTATCGATCACCCCGAGCCACAGCAAAAATTCATTCAGCCAGCCGCGCGTGCTGAGGAAGATTTTCAGACCGTAGATACGGATCAGCGAGTTGGTCCAGAACGGCACAATTAGCAGGAACAGCATCAGCGGACGCAGGCGCGCCGGCAGTTTCGTCAGACACCAGGCAAACGGATAACCGAGCAGCAGGCAGCACAGTGTAGCAATCAACGCCATATTCAGCGAATGCAGCAGCACGTCGGCGTAGAGCGGATCGAGCAGCCGCGTATAGTTATTGAGGGTGAAGGCCATACTGACAAAATGCGCATCGTCGCGCGTCAGGAAGCTGGTGGCGAAGATCATCAGGTTGGGCAGCAGGACAAACAGCGAGAGCCAACTAACGATCAGTGCAACAATCACTTTCTGCAGGCGGTTACGCATCAACTTCATACGGCAGCACCACCTCCCAGTTGGCAACCCAGCTGACGGCCATTTTCTGGTTCAGCGAGTGATCAAAGTCGGGATCGTCTTCATTAAAGAACTCGCTCACCGTCAGCAGCTTGCCATTCTCCAGCTCAACAGTAGACTCCAGCGTCATGCCTTTATAGTTGCGCTCGCGCACGAAGCCGATCAGATTATCGCTGCGGCTGTCGTGGTCGATCTCTTCAACGCGCAGATCTTCCGGGCGCAGCAGCACGTGCAGTTTATCGCCGACGCTGACCGGGAAATCACATTGCAGCGTGCATTCAAGGCCTTCCACACGCGCGCGGATTGTAGGCGCATGTTCGCTGTTCAGCACCTCGGCATCGAACACGTTAATCTCGCCAATAAAGCGCGCCACAAACAGGTTGGCGGGCTCTTCGTAAATCTCGCGTGGCGTGCCGTCCTGTTCGATGCGGCCATCGCGCATTACCACGATACGATCGGACATGGTCAGCGCCTCTTCCTGATCGTGCGTCACAAACACAAAGGTGATGCCAAGCTTACGCTGTAGCGCTTTGAGCTCGTTTTGCATCTGGCGCCGCAGCTTGTAATCCAGCGCCGACAGCGACTCGTCCAGCAGCAGCACTTTCGGGCGATTGACCACCGCGCGTGCAATCGCCACGCGCTGCTGCTGACCGCCCGAAAGCTGATGCGGACGGCGATCGGCAAAATTCTCCAGCTGTACCATCGCCAGCGCATCGTTAACGCGCGTGGTGATCTCCGCCGCCGGGGTTTTCTGCATGCGCAGGCCAAAGGCGACGTTCTCAAACACCGACATGTGCGGGAACAGCGCGTAGCTCTGAAACACGGTGTTGATGTGGCGATGCTCGGCGGGCAGATCGGTGATGTCGTTATCATCAAGAATGATGTGACCGCGATCGGCCGCTTCCAGCCCGGCAATCAGGCGTAAAATGGTGGTTTTTCCGCAGCCGGAAGGGCCAAGCAGCGTGATGAACTCGCCGTGACGGATGGTCAGGTCAAAGTCAGAGATGATGGTTTTGCCATCAAAAGCTTTACTGATGCCAGAAAGCGTAACCAGCGCAGGCGCGCGTGTTTGCGTCATTTTAGTCACTCAGTCTGATGGTGAATCAGGTTACAGCATAGCCGCTGGTGGCCGCTTGCTGTGATGAAGGGCGCGATGATACCGCAAAAATGTGTCAATGCCATGTTTTGCCACGGATTTACCTTGAAAACTCTGAAAAATGCCGGAGTATGCGTAACGGATAAGTCGGACAGGCGCGAGTGAGCGAATTTTCAACGCAAGTCACGTTGAGAGAGCTAACCTGAAGGATAATGATTTGACGCAACATGGTGCCATTTGGCCACCATGATAATGACGCAGGTTCTTTAGAGGGATGACAGATGGATCAATTACTTGAGCGTTTTCTCAGTTATGTTGCAGTAGAAACTCAGTCAAAACCTCAGGCACGACAGGTGCCAAGCAGCGAAGGGCAGTGGACGCTGGCGCGTCAATTACAGGAAGAACTTATCGCGCTGGGCTTTGTTGATGTCTCTCTGAGCGATCACTGCTGTGTGATGGGCACCTTACCGGCTAACGTTGATTGGGCCACGCCGGTAATCGGCTTTATTTCGCATATGGACACCTCGCCGGATTTTACCGCCAAAAACGTCAATCCGCAGATTATTGAAAACTATCGCGGTGGCGATATCGCGCTCGGTAACGGTGATGAAATTCTGTCACCGGTGATGTTCCCGGTCCTGCACAAGCTGATCGGTCATACGCTGATCACCACCGATGGCAAAACGCTGCTCGGCGCGGATGATAAAGCCGGTATCGCCGAGATCATGACCGCGATGGCGCGTCTGGCAAAAGGGGATACGCCACACGGTGCGATTCGCGTGGCCTTTACACCCGATGAAGAGATTGGTCGCGGCGCGTCGCACTTCGACGTCGAAGGCTTTGCCGCCGATTGGGCGTATACCGTTGATGGCAGCGATCTCGGCGAGTTCGAGTTCGAGAACTTCAATGCCGCTACCGCGATGGTTAAAATCACCGGCAACAACGTGCATCCAGGCAGCGCTAAAAATGTGATGGTCAATGCGCTGGATCTGGCGATGCGCTTCCACGCGGAACTGCCAGCCAAAGAGAAGCCGCAGTATACCGACGGCTATGAAGGCTTCTTCCATCTGCACACCATCAAAGGCACGGTTGAGCACGCCGAGCTGATGTATTTGATCCGCGATTTTGATGCCGACAGCTATGAACAGCGTAAACAGCTGCTGGAAGAGATTGGCCAGCGCGTCAGTAAAGGGCTGCAAAGCGAATGTTCGGTGAAAGTAGAGATCAGCGACAGCTATCGCAACATGCGCGAGAAAGTCGAACCGCATCCGCACATTATTGAGCTGGCGCTGCAGGCAATGCGCGATTGCGGCATCGAACCGAACGTCAAACCGATTCGCGGCGGCACCGACGGCTCTGCGCTGTCGTGGAAAGGATTGCCATGCCCGAACCTGTTCACCGGCGGCTACAACTATCACGGCAAGCACGAGTTCGCCTCACTCAATGTGATGGCACAGTCGGTGGATGTGATTGTGCGTTTGGCTGAGCTGGCGGGGCAGAAGAAGGGGTGATGGTGATTGCATAGTGCGGGTTGTCCCCCATGCCGGCCTTCCCCCATAAATGGGGGAAGGAGACGCTGCCCCATGCAGCTCCAAAACGAACATATGGCAGCATCATCCTCCCCCATTTATGGGGGAGGACCGAGGAGGGGGACAGCCAGCACCGACCGAGGAGGGGGACAGCCAGCACCCACCGAGCACCCACCGAGTTTTAGAAACCCCGAGACAGATTGAAACTTACTCGCCGAAGAACCAATACCCGCTATTCACCAACGCCGCCAGCTGCGCCAGCAGTGAAGGGTCGTCCAGCGCATCGCCGAAATCTTCCAGCGTCAGCACGTGATTGTGCGCCAATGCTGCCAGCACATGCGGATGGCTGCTGGTGATCGATTCACCGTTCACAAACACCACATCGCCAATGGTCAATACGCGCAGGCCGCCGAGCCGCGTCAGCGCATCGCCTTGCTGCAATGCATCGTAGATTTCGTCCGGTTGATACGGCGGCTCTGGCGGTGCGACGTCCAGCTCATGACGCGACTGAGAAATAAACTCGCCAAACCACTGATTAAACTGCTCCGGCTGGTTAATCACATCCATCATGACTTTGCGGATGCCTTCCAATTCAGACGGCAGAATTTGCGATGGGCATTCACGCGATGGCACATCGGGATCGCTGTAGCGGTAGCTGCCCAATTCGTTGGCCAGCATGTGATCGGCAAAACCGCTGATCAGCTCGCGACCGTTCGGTGCGCGGAAGCCGACCGAATAGTTGATGGCGTTTTCCAGCGAATAGCCTTCGTGCGGGAATCCTGGCGGAATATAGAGAATATCGCCGGGCTCCATCTCTTCATCGATGATGGCGTCGAAAGGCTCAACCTGCAGCAGATCCGGATGCGGGCAGTGCTGTTTCAACGGCACTTTTTCACCCACGCGCCAGCGACGGCGGCCAGTGCCCTGAATGATAAACACATCGTACTGATCGAAATGCGGACCGACGCCGCCGCCCGGCACGGCAAACGAGATCATCAGGTCGTCAACACGCCAGTCGGGCAGAAAACGGAACGGACGCATCAGTGCGGCAGAAGGTTCATGCCAATGGTTGACCGCCTGAACCAGCAGCGACCAGTTGCTCTCACCGAGATGATCGTAGCTTTCAAACGGGCCGTGGCTGACTTGCCATTTGCCCTCGTTATGGCTGACAAGGCGGCTATCCACCTCATTTTCCATCGCCAGACCGGCCAGCTCGTCAGGAGAAATAGGATCGACGAAGTTTTTAAATCCACGTTTAAGCACTACCGGGCGTTTCTGCCAGTAGCGTTGAATAAAGTCGGGCCAGTTGATATCGAGCTGATAGTCCATATGAGGAGTCCGTTTGCTGCAAAGAATGATGGCAAGTATAACAGCCCGCGTCCCTTTCTACTCGCGGTGATGCTCGACTTCCTGGCGCTGGAAAATCACTTCCATACGCGCGCCGCCGAGCGGGCTGGTGGTGGCGATCACCTGGCCGGCGTACTGTTCGAGGATGTCGCGCACCACGGCTAAACCTAATCCCTGGCCGGGACGCAAGGTGTCGGCACGCTGACCTCGCACGAAGATCAGATCGCGTTTGCTCTCCGGGATGCCGGGGCCGTCATCATCAATAAACAGATGCAAAGTGTTGTCGGTTTGTCGTGCGGTGACTTCAATAAATTCGAGGCAATATTTGCAGGCGTTATCCAGCACGTTGCCAAGCACTTCCATAAAGTCATTCTTATCGCCGATAAAGGTCAGCTCCGGCGAGATATCCAACGTGATCGCCACGCCCTTGCGTTGATAGACTTTATTCAGTGCCGAGCACAGGCTATCGAGCAGCGCCGAAACCGAATGCAAATCGCGCTGCAGAGGATTGTGATCGGCCTGCATGCTGGCGCGATGCAGGTAATAACCAATCTGCTGCGAGATGCGGCTGATCTGCTCCAGCATCACCGGTTCGGCCTGTTCAATGGTTAACTCTTTACCATTGCGTAACGATCGCAGCGTACTTTGCAGCACTGCCAGCGGGGTTTTCAGGCTATGGGTGACATCCGACAAGGTGGTGCGATAGCGCGTGTAGCGTTGACGTTCGTTGGTCAGCAGCAGGTTAAGATTGCGCACCAGACTGCGTAACTCTTGCGGCGGATTGTCATCAAGATTCTCGCGCTGACCGGTTTCCAGCTCGCGCACCTGCGAAGTGAGATCGCCTATCGGCCGCAAACTCCAGTGCGCCGCCAGCCACAGCAGCGGGATCACCAGCAGCAGATTGGCCGCCAGCACATAGCTAAACCACGACCACACCACATCGGAATGCTGCAACTCTTGCGGAATTGAGTCGACCACCACAATGGTCAGCGCCGGTAAGTTGGTGGTGGCATCGTAGCGATTGACCGCGACCGAGTGGGTGAAGGTGTCACTGCTGTCGCTATCCAGCGCGTGCAGCCGCTCTTTCGCCTGCGGGTTGTTGCCCATCGCCGCCATGCTGGTGCGATTGCTGGTATCGATTTCGTAGAAATCGGGCTTGAGCAGCCATTCACGATGGATCTTTTTGCGGATTTCGGGCACATCGCGCTGCTGCCACAGCAGTTTGCCGCGTTCATCGTAGATAAAGACCAGCGTGGGGAAATTGAGCGTCATGCGCTCCGGCTGGCCGATGGTGAGCTGATTGTCGTGCCACTGCGCCAGCGTAAAGAACAGATTGCTCTCGCCGCGCATCACGCGATAGGTATTTTTATCGAAACTGACGACATAGCCAACCACCGCGACCATGCCGTAGGAGAGTGACAAAAACAACACGATCGCCGCGGTCGCCAGCAGAAAACGAGCGCGGAGAGAGAAGGGGCGTAAACGCCGGAACCACGTCATAAATCAGAGATCAAAGCGATAGCCCTGGCCGCGTACGGTGTTGATCACTTCGGTTGGATAGAGTGAGAGAATTTTTTTACGCAGACGGCCCATCAACACGTCGATGGTGTGACTTTCGCGCAGTTCGGCATCCGGATAGAGCTGCAGCATCAGCGAATCTTTGCTCACCACTTTACCCGCGTTGCGAATCAGGGTTTCGACGATGGTGTATTCGAAAGCGGTCAATTTTACCGGTTCATCTTGCACCGTCAGTTCGCGGCGAGAGAGATCGACCTGGAACGGCGGCATGGAGATAATTTGCGACGCGTGTCCGCTGTTGCGACGCATCAGCGCCTGCAAGCGTGCAGCCACTTCTTCAATGTGGAACGGCTTAGTGACGTAGTCGTCGGCACCCGCTTCCAGCGCTTCCACCTTGGCCTGCCAGCCTTCGCGCGCGGTTAACACCAGAATCGGTTGACGTACCGCATCGGTGCGCCAGCGGCGAATCAGCGACATGCCATCTTCATCGGGCAAACCGAGATCGACCAGCGCGATGTCGGGGATATGTTCTTGCAGGAAATAATCCGCTTCTTTGGCATCTTCTGCAGCGTCGACCTGATGGCCCATTTCACGCAATTGCACGGCGAGGTGATGGCGCAGCAGCGCATTATCTTCCACAACCAGAACACGCATAGTATTTCCTTAGCTTCGAACGTAGTGATGATGGAGTGAGTATATGCGAAGGCAGCTAAACCGCAGATTAACACTGGGCGATGTTGGAAGACATCAGGTCACCATAAATGGCGACCCTACAGCGCGGATGTCGTAGGGTGCGCATTGATGCGCACCCAAAACACACACCTGTTGCTGGCGACTATTTTAAATCATCAACCATCTGAATCGCGCGGCCGAGGTAGTTGGCTGGCGTCATCTGCTTCAGACGCACTTTTTCCTCTTCCGGCAGTTCGAGGCTATCGATAAAGGTCTGCATGCCTGCAGCATCAACGCGTTTACCGCGCGTCAGCTCTTTCAGCTTCTCGTACGGTTTTTCGATGCCGTAACGACGCATCACGGTTTGGATCGGCTCAGCCAGTACTTCCCAGTTGTGATCCAGCTCGTCCAGCAGACGATCGCGGTTCACTTCCAGTTTAGAGATGCCTTTCAGTGTGGCTTGATAAGCGATCAACGCATAACCAATGCCCACGCCAAGGTTACGCAGCACGGTTGAGTCGGTCAGGTCGCGCTGCCAGCGTGAAACCGGCAGTTTGCTGGCCAGATGCTGCATCATCGCGTTAGCCAGACCGAGGTTGCCTTCGGAGTTTTCGAAGTCAATCGGGTTCACTTTGTGCGGCATGGTGGACGAACCGATTTCACCGGCGATGGTTTTCTGCTTGAAGTGATTGAGCGCCACGTAGCCCCAGATATCACGATCAAAGTCGATCAGAATGGTGTTGAAGCGCGCGATGCAATCAAACAGCTCTGCGATGTAATCGTGCGGCTCGATCTGCGTGGTGTAAGGGTTCCAGGTGATGCCTAGCGAGGTAACAAACTGCTCGCTCAACTGGTGCCAATCCACTTCCGGGTAAGCGGAGATATGGGCGTTATAGTTACCGACCGCACCGTTGATTTTACCCAGCACGTCAATTTTGCTCAGCTGACGCAACTGGCGCTCGAGACGGTATGCCACGTTCGCCATCTCTTTGCCCATGGTTGACGGCGTTGCCGGCTGACCGTGGGTGCGTGACAGTAGCGGAATGTCACGGTATTCATGCGCCAGACCTTTAACTGCCTCGATCAGCTGATTCCAGAACGGCACGATCACATCGCGACGTGCGGTTTCCAGCATCAGCGCATGCGACAGGTTATTGATATCTTCGGAGGTGCAGGCGAAGTGGATGAATTCAGACACCGCATGCAGCGCGGCTACATCGGCCACTTTTTCTTTCAGGAAATATTCCACGGCTTTAACGTCGTGGTTGGTGGTGCGCTCGATGGTTTTGATGCGCGCCGCGTCTTCTTCGCTGAAATTGGCGACAATGGCATCAAGGAAAGCGTTTGCGTCGGCATCAAATGCAGGAACTTCCTTGATCTCTACAGTCGTAGCCAGTTTCTGTAACCAGCGAACCTCAACCTCAACGCGGAATTTCAGCAAACCGAACTCGCTGAAAATGGCGCGCAGTGGGCTGACTTTATCGCCGTAACGACCATCGACAGGTGAAACGGCGGTCAGAGAGGATAATTCCATCAGTGCAACTCCTGAATCGTTTAACAATTATGCCGGGGCGGCGCTTAATACGCCGGGCCCAGGCGGGATAAAATGGTTTTGGCTTCGCTCAGCAAGCGCTGGCGCGAGAACATCAGCTGCAGACGGCCACCGCCAACCTGCTGCCATAACACCGCAGAGCGAATGCCGGCCAGCAGCGCGGCGCGCACTTTACTCTGCACTTGTGAATTCTGTAATACCTGCGGCGAACCGGTCACCTGAATGCGCGGGCCCAGCGGGCTAATCACATCCACGTAAATACCGGCCATCGCGCTGGTGATGGTGTCCGATTCCAGTTCGTAATGCGCCAGCTGGCGGTCGAGCTGGCCGATGCGTTGTGCCAGCGTATTCATCGCGGTTTTGTTGCCGTGCAGCTTACGCTCCAGCACCATCATGCTTAAGGTGTAACGCGTCAGTTCGGCGCTGGCGCCCTGACGATTGCTGCTGTTCAGCACCGCCATCAAGGTCTCTAATCCAACTTTCACATTGGCTTCGTCGTTGCCAAACACCGCCAGCGTTGAACCGGGATTGAGATCGATCAGGCTGCGCAGCGACACATTCAGTGCCGCGTTATTGCAATGTCCCTGCTGCGCGAGCTGTTGCACCACATGGGCGGCCTGGCATACGCCCGCCAGCGCCAGCGTAATCTCATAATAGTTCTTAGCCACGCTTAACTCCTGTCATCGCGTCGGGCAGCGCCGACCTTAGGCTTCTGCCAGAGGCAGGCGTTGTTCGATAATGCCGCCGCCGAGGCACACTTCACCGAGATAGAACACGGCGGATTGGCCTGGCGTGACGGCCGCAACCGGCTCGTCAAAACGGACTTCAATACGGTCGTCGCCGTGCGGAATGATTTCACACGGAATGTCGGTCTGGCGATAGCGGGTTTTCACCGTGCAGCGCAGCGGGGCGGTAATCGGCTGGCGATCAACCCAGTGCAGCTGTTGGGCAATCAACCCCACGGACATCAGGCGCGGATGCTCGCCGCCTTGCGCCACAATCAGGCGATTGCGCGCCACATCTTTGTCGACCACATACCAGGGATCGTCGTTACTCTCTTTACGGCCGCCGATGCCCAGGCCTTTACGCTGGCCGAGCGTGTGATACATCAAGCCCTGATGTTCACCGACGATTTCGCCGTCAACGGTTTCGATTTCGCCCGGCTGCGCTGGCAGATAGCGGCCAAGGAATTCGCGGAATTTGCGCTCGCCGATAAAGCAGATGCCGGTGGAATCTTTCTTCTTCGCGGTGATCAGATCCAGCTGCTCAGCAATGCGGCGCACTTCCGGCTTATCCAGTTCGCCAACCGGAAACAGGCTTTGCGCGATCTGCTGGTGGCTGAGCGTGTAGAGGAAATAGCTCTGATCTTTGTTGCCGTCGAGGCCGCGCAGCAGGCGGCTTTGACCGTCAACATCCTGACGGCGCACATAGTGGCCGGTGGCGATGAAGTCTGCGCCGAGATCGTCCGCCGCGAATTCGAGGAAGGCTTTGAACTTGATCTCTTTGTTGCACAGGATGTCGGGATTCGGCGTGCGGCCGGCTTTGTACTCTTCCAGGAAGTGCTCGAACACGTTATCCCAGTACTCAGCGGCGAAGTTGATTTTGTGCAGTTTGATGCCGAGCTTGTCACATACGGCTTGTGCGTCAGCCAGATCATCGGCGGCGGTGCAGTACTCCTCGCCATCGTCTTCCTCCCAGTTCTTCATGAACAGGCCTTCAACCTGATAGCCCTGCTGCTGCAGTAACCAGGCGGAAACGGAAGAATCGACGCCGCCGGACATTCCGACGATCACTTTTTTCTGGCTGTTGTCAGACATGACGCACTCTTAAATTACGATAAAAACAGGCGGCGCATTCTATCATGCAGAAGCGGGGCGCGCACCCTCATGAAACGGCCACTGGAACGGCGCGACCAGATGCAGCGGATAACGTTCGCCTTGTTGCCACAGTCGCACGCTCTCTGCCACTAACGGCGAACGCAGGCGATTCGCCGTCAGAATCTGCTCTGGCGGCAGCCACCAGCAGCAATCGATGTCGCGATCGTGCGGCGAGGTGTCGACTTTTTCGGCCAGATCGAGGCCAAACAGGAAACGCACAAAAGGTGTATCGTCCGGCGCAATCCACTGCTGCACGCCGAGGAAATATTCGGGTTCGGCTTCAATGCCGGTCTCTTCAAACAGTTCACGCTGGGCGGCTTCGAGAAGAGTTTCATTGGCCTCAAGATGCCCGGCGGGCTGGTTCCAGGTAATACGACCGTGCACGCGCTCTTCAACCACCAGCAAATGTCCCTGTGCCTGCACAATACAGGCGACCGTTACATGAGGTTTAAACATCCTTCCTCCGAAATTGTTAACTAAAAGTTATTAAATGGCTGCACTGATATCGCGCCATTCACCCGGGGGCAAATCGCCTAACTGATGTTCGCCCATCGCAAAGCGAATCAGGCGCAATGTCGGAAAGCCGATGTGTGCCGTCATGCGGCGCACCTGGCGATTTCGTCCCTCAAACAGGGTGATTTTCAGCCAGCTGGTGGGAATCGCTTTGCGTTCACGAATCGGCGGCTGGCGCGGCCATAGCCACTCTGGCTCGTCCACTAACTCAATCCCTGCCGGCAAAGTGGGGCCATCGTTCAGCGTCACGCCGCTGCGTAACAGGGATAAATCTGATTCCTGCGGCGCACCTTCCACCTGCACAAAATAGACCTTTCCGGTGCGCTTGCCGGGCTGTGTCAGCGCGGCCTGCAGCGCGCCATCGTTGGTCAAAATCATCAAGCCTTCACTATCGCGATCGAGTCTGCCCGCGGCATAAACGTCGCTCACTGGCACAAAATCCTTCAGCGTGCGGCGTCCGGCTTCGTCACTGAATTGCGGCAAAACATCGAATGGTTTGTTAAAGAGTATGACGCGTATTGGGCCTTTCGGACGGGTATCGCGGCGCACGGGCTTACGTGCCGGGGCGCTTGCGCGCTTATCCCGGTGAATTCGTTGAGAAGTTTTTCGCATGGGCTTTGCAGTCGGAAACATTCGGCGCATTATAGCGCGAAACTACGGTGATTGGCGTAGCGGAAATAATCAAGTAGTATTGACCCGCATCTTACAAATCATTAACAAAAAATCGCTCGAAGGAGAGGTTGATGGAAAGCAAAGTAGTTGTTCCGGCGGAAGGTCAAAAAATCACCCTGGATCAGGGAAAACTGAATGTTCCGAATAACCCGATTATTCCTTACATTGAAGGTGACGGTATCGGCGTTGATGTTTCCCCGGTAATGTTGAAAGTGGTTGATGCCGCTGTGAAGAAAGCCTACAACGGCGAGCGAAAAATTTCCTGGATGGAAATTTATACCGGCGAAAAATCAGTAGAACTCTACGGCCAGGACGTCTGGCTGCCGCAGGAAACCCTCGATTTAATCAAAGAATATCGCGTTGCCATCAAAGGCCCGCTGACTACCCCAGTTGGTGGCGGTATTCGTTCTCTGAACGTTGCGCTGCGTCAGGAGCTGGATCTGTACGTGTGTCTGCGTCCGGTTCGCTACTACAAAGGCACGCCAAGCCCGGTTAAGCGTCCAGAAGAGACCGACATGGTGATCTTCCGTGAAAACTCAGAAGATATCTATGCCGGTATCGAGTGGAAAGCGGGCACGCCAGAAGCGGATAAAGTGATCAAGTTCCTGCGCGAAGAGATGGGCGTGAAGAAAATTCGCTTCCCTGAGCAGTGTGGTATCGGCGTTAAGCCATGCTCGGAAGAGGGCACTAAACGTCTGGTGCGCGCAGCGGTTGAATACACCATCACCAACGACCGTGATTCTCTGACACTGGTTCACAAAGGCAACATCATGAAGTTCACCGAAGGTTCTTTCAAAGACTGGGGTTACCAGTTAGTGAAAGAAGAGTTCGGCGGCGAGCTGATCGATGGCGGCCCGTGGATGAAGTTCAAGAACCCGAACACCGGTAAAGAGATCATCGTTAAAGACGTGATCGCCGACGCCTTCCTGCAGCAGATCCTGCTGCGTCCGGCGGAATACGACGTGATCGCCTGTATGAACCTGAACGGTGACTACATCTCTGATGCCCTGGCGGCACAGGTTGGCGGTATCGGTATTGCACCAGGCGCCAACATCGGTGACGAATGTGCCCTGTTCGAAGCGACGCACGGTACAGCACCGAAGTATGCAGGTCAGGATAAAGTGAACCCAGGTTCAGTGATCCTGTCAGCTGAAATGATGCTGCGTCATCTGGAGTGGTTCGAAGCGGCTGACCTGATCGTTAAAGGTGTTGAAGGCGCAATCGCTAACAAAACCGTGACCTACGATTTCGAACGTCTGATGGATGGCGCTAAACTGCTGAAATGTTCAGAGTTTGGTGACGCGATCATCAGCAACATGTAATTTGTCATTTAGGCAGAAAGCATAACGGGAGCCGATGGCTCCCGTTTTTTTGTCTGATGATTAACGATGTTGTTTCCCGTTGAATTATGGAAACACAATCCTGTGGTTATAAACCAGGATTGTCATCCCTTCGAAGGTCATCACTTCATCAGCCGCTCCTAACTGTTTGCGAATGGCGTTCACGCGGCGATTGGCTTCACTATTTTCATCTGCAGTCTCGACGGCAGGTATGGCCACAAACTGGCGCTCAGGGGACTGTTGAATAAAATCGGGTTTTAGCCAGGAACGCATTGTTTGGCGACGTGGACTGTCAGACATTATCTGAAAACTGTCCTGCCAAAGGACTGAGGTTATATGAATTTCTTCTTCAGATAACCAGTTGACATTATTAGCGAGTTGCCAATAATCGCTGTAGCCAAACATCAAATTATTCTTCTTAAGAAAGTCAATATAAGCCCGGGTTTTAGCCTCCTGATCGGCAATAGGGGCACTATATTTATAGTAAGAGTAATAAGAAGAGCAGAGGAATAAGGCGAAAACGAATGCAATAAGAGGATTACTTTTGAACGAAAAACGCAGCGTTATTACCATCATCAGAAAAATAAAGGCGTTAACAAAGAAACGAGCGCTGCCTTCATAAGGCATGTCGTAACCAATTATGAATGATGAGATGATTGCTGCAACGCTCAGGAATGAGAAAATAGCAATAAACCGCGACTGGTTTCCTTTTTTCCAGCATACGATTAAAGCATGAATAAATAAGGTTGACCAAATAAGTAATGAAACGGAATAAGCAATGTTATTATCGAAAAAAAACAAATTGAGACTGCGGCCCATTACATGAATAACCCATTCAATGTTGACAGACCATTGCGAAAATGGCACTAACTCAAATTGCTGAATAGGAATGTGCAGCCAACGCGGCACGGCATGAATCATAGTAAAAATGAATGTGATTAGATAAATTATGCTGATTTTTTTTGTGATAATTTTCTGCCATGTGAAATAGAAATGTGTCAGTAAAAGTGGAAGGAAATATGTTGCTGCAAACCACGGATCTGAAACGGCAGCAAGCAGGGATAATAAGCTGTAAAGCAGGCAGATGGCGGTCGATTGCTTTTTGAGGTTAAAAAAGCAGAGTGCAAATACAACGATGCCAAAAAAGTTAGTGGAGTAATGTGAAAAAGGATGCGCGATAAAACCGTAAATATAGCAGTAAGCGGGCAATGAGATAATGAGGATAGGGGCGAATATAAAGCTAATTTTTTTGTTAGTTACATTGACAATAACAGCAACAATGAGCGGTGTGATGAATATAAAGAACATTGTTGATAAGGTCAGCGCGAAACGCCCATCACTGGAAAGTAAGCTGAAGAAAATAAAGTTTATAGGATAAACTGTAAAGTACCAGTTATCCGGCGTTGGATACCAATCCTTAAAAACTGAAAATCCTTCAGTTAAAAAACCTCGCCATACCAGCGGGCTGTTAGCAACATCCGGCTCAAAAGGAAAGTAGCGGAAGGTTAAATACCATGAGGCTACAAAAGTGAATGCAATTAGAAGTAACCATATCATTCGCTTCATTTGTTGTGAACTTAACATTTCTTAATCCCTTTAGAGTTCTTAATTAAATATCGTGGTCTTTTCTTGGTTTCGATATATATTCTGCCGATATACTCGCCCAAAACGCCAATGCCAATTAACTGAATGCCACCCAGAAAAAGAATGGATACCAAAATTGAGGGGTAACCGGCTACGGAATTTCCCCAGATAAGCTTGTCCATAATCATCCATAAACCGTAAATAAAGGAGATGGCAGCAACGGTGAAACCGATATAGGTCCAAACTCTCAAAGGGAAGGTTGAAAAACTTGTGAAACCTTCCAGAGCTAAATTCCATAACTTCCAACCATTAAATTTGCTCTCACCGCTTTTGCGTTCGACACGTGAATACTCAACAATCGCCGTATCACCCTCAACCCAGCTCAGAAGGCCTTT
Source organism: Pantoea sp. DY-5 (assembly GCF_019795955.1). NCBI lineage: Bacteria > Pseudomonadati > Pseudomonadota > Gammaproteobacteria > Enterobacterales > Erwiniaceae > Pantoea > Pantoea sp. DY-5. The sequence continues at coordinate 919,386 of NZ_JAIMIE010000001.1, read as the reverse complement.
CATAAATAAATTTCTTTCTTGCAGTTGTTTGATGTTTTCAACTGTCTCACGCGAGAGGAGTCTAAAATCTCCTACATTCTCCTCAATTTTAGGGTGACTGATTTTATTGTGAAGTCTGTAGAACCACTCAGCAGTTTTTCGCTTAAAATTGCTGTCACTGGTACGATCTATGCGTTTTGCCAGAACCACCTGCCATCCTTCCTGCCATTTACTGATAAGCTTTGGGATAACATCGATAGGGTCCTGAAGATCTACATCAATAGGGATTACTACATCGCCACTAGCATGTTCCAGTCCGGCGAGTAAAGCCGGCTCTTTGCCAAAATTGCGCGTAAAATTAATCGCTTTAATTGCAGGGTCATTATCGGCGAGAGCACTGATGACTTTTTCCGTTGAATCTTTACTACCATCATTGATAAAGAGAATTTCAATATCAAATTCTGTGAGTTTTTCTCTCACTTCCCGATAAAATACCGGTATTGCGTCTTCTTCATTGAAGACGGGAACGACCAGGGAAATTTTCATTTTTTCACCTTAAAAACAATAAAGTTTGAATAGATGAAGCCGAATACCAGGCTTATTATTGAAAATGAAATAAGCGTAATAATCGGATTAATATGCGTATGATCGGCGAAACTGCCAATGCCTGCGGCCATCATGCCCATAAAGGCCACGAAGATGACATAGCGAAAAGTTGTCGCTTCGGCTTTAAACGTCCAGCGTGCATTGGCAAAAAATGAAAATGTTACCGCGACAATGAAAGCCAACAGATTAGCCAGCCATTGGCGGGTATTAAGACAATACAGGGCTGCAAACACCATCCAATGAATCAGGGTGTTAATGATGCCAACTGATAAAAAACGTGAGAATAATTTCAACATAGTGAAATATTAGCCATGACGACATCATTATTTGCAAAATAGATGCGAATTTTACATGCAGGGGTACAATAAATAAAGTTGAAAAATCAGCGTCTTCACCGATATGCCATAAGCTCAGGCTATTCACTCATCATCAGAAAAAAACGGAAGCTAATCGCTTCCGTTTTTTTATGCATTAATCGACTTGCTGCTCATTGTGTTTAGCGATTTGAGCACGCTCCTGCGACAGCCGCCAGAAATCGCTGCCGCCCGGTTGCTGATACATCCGCAGCGAGAAGTGACCGACAATCGCGTAAATATACTCAAAAATGGCCGACTGCGAATCCTCGTAATCCACCCACAGCACTGACGAGGTGAAGCAATAAACCTCGACCGGCAAGCCCTCTGGCGAAGGCTTCATGGCGCGCACCACGATATACATATCTTTCTTGATATCGTCGCGCTGCGAAAGCCACGCTGTAAGGTATTTACGAAACACCGTCAGATTGGTGATGCCGTTTTCTGCAAACCAGCGTTCGCCCACCGCATTGCTGTCGCGGCCATCCATCAGCGCCGAGAGTTGCTCACTGACACCGCGGATTTGGCTCATCTGCTGCACCATCTCGTGATCGAGAAAACGTATCGACATCTGATCGAGATGGAAACTGCGCATAATACGGCGCGCGCCGGAGGAGAACATCGCCTGCCAGTTGGTGTAGGTTTCGGTGAGGAAGTTTTTGGTGGGGATGCGCGACAGCGTATTGTCCCAGTTGCGAATAGTGATGGTATGCAGCGCGATATCGATCACTTCGCCGCTGATGCCGTTATCCGGCATCTCAATCCAGTCGCCGAGTTGCAGCACATCGTTCGATGACACCTGAATATTCGCCACCAGCGACATTAGCGTGTGCTGGAACACCAACATCAATACCGCCGCTACCGCACCCAAACTGGAGATAATAATCACCGGCGATTTATTCGACATAATCGCCAGAATCATGATCGCCGAAATAATGTGCACCAGAATCTTGCCGACCTGGATATAACCCTTGATCGAATGATTTTTGCGTTTGGCTTTTTTCGAATAGGAGTTATTAACGATCTCCAGCACTTCGGTAAAGAACAGCGATAAATAGACGAAGAACAGAATGCCGCAGATGGTCTTTATCGCGATCAGCAGATGCTCCGGTAAATCCGGCATAAACTGCAGCAGATAATAGACCGTGATCACCGGGATAAAGTTAGAGAGCTTCTCCGACAGCCTGACGTCCTTATCCAGCGGCACCTGATTTTTGTGCGTGCTGAAGAACACCTTTCTGACCACCTTAACGATGAAGAATTTACAGATCAGATGGGCGATCATGCCGGCAAACATCAATAACACCAGGCTAAAAGCGGCCGACAGCACCGTGTTGCCCTCAATAAAACTTTGTATCTTGCTTAAATAATTCATTTCAACCACATGCCGGACAGTGTTGGCGGGAATTCAAACATAAACGCGCCGATGGCGATATGCGACGCGTGCGCAATATTCTACATCATCGTTGGTTTACATTCCCTTTCGCAGAATTTTGAATCAGTTAACATTTACGTATTGATGGCAGTGTGTATCAGAGACTAAACCGCTATCTTCAGCGCTTACGTTTGAGGAGGTGGTATGCAAGGTGTAATCAAGTTCGTCAAAGGCTGGCTGCTGTTTTCCCTGTTGTGGGGCATTTTTATGTGGTTTGTTTCGTGGCAGGCGCAGGGCAAAGAAATCGGCATGGTGATCGTGATGAGTTTATACGCGGGATTAATTTATCAGGCGTTGATGACCATGGTCGCGCGCTATAAGGCGCGGCGTTCGCAGGCTTGATGCTGTAAAAGAACAACCAACAACGGGGCCAACACGGCCCCGTTATGACGGATTACTTACGTCCGAGCAGAAAACCGACAATTACACCAATGCTGGCTGCAACTGCCAGGCCGGTCGCGGGATTATCGCGCACCGATTTCACCACACAATCCGCTGCATCCTGAACCGCATAGCTGGCCTGAGCCGGATAACGACGCGCCGCACCTTTGGCTTGCTGACGGCGTGAACCGGTGAATTCGCCAAATTTTTCCTGAACGGCACCTGCCGCTTCATTCAATTTTGCTTCCGCTTTGTCACTCATAATTACTCCCTGATCGTGGTGAATGTCCTGTAAAGCGTAGTCAGAGAAACTGCAGGCAGCAAATGACGCAGCGGTAAAGGTTGTAACAGCAGTTTGCAGTACGCGAAAATTCTGCGCGCAGCAGAAAGGCGGGAGCGTGTATATCTGGTCTTATGACTTACCGCGATAAGCCGGATACCAGCTGACCAAAAAGTGGCGCAGATGATCAAAACACCATTCGGCATCGTCGGCCTGCTGGCAGTAATAGCGCAAAGTCACTTTTTCGTAGCGCATGTGGCGCTGCTGCAGCGGTGACCAACCCCAATCAAGCACGGCGCGCGCGTAATTGATCAGCGTGCCGCTCTGCATGTTGTGCTGCTTCTCCTGGCGGCTGAGGTAGATTTCAAACGCCTGATCGAGGCTTTGTGTCTCTTCCGTATTGGAGCCTGCCACCGTCGGACGAAATGCCACATCGATAAATCCGCACACGCCATCGTCACGCTGCTGCCAGTCGCAGGCCAGCGTCATAAACAAGCCATCCTGCAGATTCACTTCTTCCAGCAGACGCCGCATATTTTCAGAATTTTTACCGGCGGTGATCTCATCAATGCGATCGGTTTCCAGCGTCAGGTCGAATCCACAGGGATTCACCGAGCCATCCGCATTGGTGCTGGCCGGGAAGGGGAAATCGATATAGCCGTTGTTATCCAGACTCTTTTCCATCATGCAGGTCCGCAGCGTGAGATGGGCAGACAATAAACCATCTCACGCTGCGACGCACGGCTTATGGGCACGTCCAGGTAATCATGGTGTTCTGATAAGGATTGATCAGGCGGAACTGTTTATCAGAGAGACGTTGCGCGTAGAAGCCTTCAGCGGTGATGGAGGATGGCACGTACTGAAAGCGATCGGTGGAATGCAGCGTGCCGCTTTGCACCTTCACGCCATCGCGCGATACGGCGAAGGCGCTCACCAAATCAAAGATCCGCGCCTGCGTGTTGCCCATCGATTGTCCATAAATCGTCGACACTTCGCCCGGACAGTCGACACCTTTCGGTGCGGAACTGCAGCCAGCTAACAGTAAAAGGGTGAGTACAACCGTAATTCGCCACATGAGCACCTGCTTCATTCCCTGGTTTGCAATGGCACGCCTATGCGTACTGATAAGTGGATCATAGCAGGTCTGACGCTGCTTCCCATTTGTCATTTGTATAATCGTTAAGCGGAAGGAATGTAAAGGGGTGACTTTACTAGCAGATAAACGGTATTCTTGCCAGCGTTGCGCACCAGGTAAGCAAAACAAGGGTAAATTAATGAAAGAAGAAGAAGCGAGTTTAATGATTCTTCAGCACGCGATCGACAAATTAGAAGCCGACAAAAAGAAGCAGGTAATGAACTGCGTAGCGGCCATTCAGGAAGTGATGCAGCGTTTTGAAGCCGAAGAGGCCGGGCTGGCATTGATGTTAGTCGCGGCGCAAGTGGCCGCTGAGTAGTTCCTGCTCTCGCACAATCTCGCCACGTATGATGTACCAGGCTTTGCTGCTGTTAGATAACGTTCATGGAATGCAGTAGCAAAGCCAATCACTCCACGAAATCATCATTTAACCTCAGCGGAGAACCCAATGAAGGCGATAGTTATGGCCGTTGGCATGCTGGCTTGTCAGATAGCGCCCGCCTGGAGCGAAACCGAATATCAAATCACTTGTCCCGGCCGTCCCACCATGACGGTATCGCGTGCCGAATATGGTTTGAGCACCTTAATGTGGCCGACGCGTCACTTCCAAATTGCTGCCGGGCAGCAGCGCACCAGCCTGAAAGGCGGCGACAAAGTTGCCATCACCCGTTTTCGTAATGGCGATCAGTTAATCGTGAACAAAAAGAACGATGAAACGTTCTTCGTCTACGCCAACAGCAACAAGCTCTTGCCGTGCAGCCGCACCGATAAGCGCGATGCGCAGATTCTGTCGCTGGAACGCTACGACGACAGCGCGCGTCCAAACTCGTGATTTAAATCAGTTGCCGCTGGCGCAGATCCAGCGGTGACTGCTCCGCCTCATCAATAGCTGCCAGCCAGCTCTGCAAATTCACCTTAGCCCACGAAAGATGTCCGCGCGTGGTGCTCATCAACACCACATCGGGACGTAACGAGCGATACAGCTCCAGCGACTGCTGCAGTTCAGTGGGATTGCTTTCTGGCATCAGCACGCTGATCCAGCGGTTGTAATCGCGAGTCAGCGTATCGCCAACAAAAAGATAAGTTTGGCCGAGCGGCGAGTGATAGAGATAGCTGCTGCTGCCGGGCGTATGTCCGGGCGTCGGCAGCAGGTGAAAATCGCCGAAGTGCGTCTCTTGCTGAGTGAAAGTTTCATCGGGCTCAATCACCAAACTGACCGGCCCGAGCGAACGACTGTGGCAATAGAGCGCGCTATTAAAGCGCTGCTGAATGGCGATCGCTCCCGGCGCGGCTTCGTGCCAGTGAGTTAAATAGTGGCGAATGACGCCGCCGGCATCGTTGAGGAACTCATGATCGAGCGGATGCTCCACGCGGCCAATCAATAAATTGCCGCGTGGGTGGCACAGCATAAAGCCATGCATCATTAAGTCACTCGCCGTCTCTTCGGCGGGGAATTCTGGCGTGGAGATCCACAAATCGTCGTACAGTGGCTTCATTGTCGGTCTCCTGCGGCAACACGTTAGCGCAATGTCGGGTGGCCGGTGAAGGCGAACTGTGCTTCTCCATTCTCGATCTGCAACGTGGCGCTAGCGCCCAGCGGCAGCGTCACGGTATCGGCATCGTGTCCAAAAGCCAGATCGCTAATCACGGGAATCTGAAACTCGTCACGAATGCGCTGCCATACGGTGGCAAAATCAAAACCGTTGTCATACGCCGACAGCGATGTGCTGGTAAAGCTGCCGGTAATAATCGCTTGCTGGCGCGACAAAATGCCACTCTGCTGCAGCTGAATCAGCATGCGCTCGATACGGAACGGATGTTCGTTCACATCTTCGATCACCAGAATCCCGCCTTCAATTTGCGGCATCCACGGCGTACCAATCAGCGAGCAAATCATCGCTAAATTGCCGCCCCATAAAGTGCCTTGCCAGCGGCCGTGATCCGGGCTGGTGCTGCGCCAGCTTAGATTGACTGTAGGTGATGTCAGCGTTTGCCAAAAGTGCGATTCGGTAAAATCAGATAATGCCTCGGCGCCGAAGTTACCCGCCAGCATCGGCCCGCTGAAGGTGATCAGCCCGATTTGCGCCAGTAACGCCAGCTGCAGCGCGGTGAAATCGCTGTGGCCGCACAGCGCTACTGGTTGATTGAGCAATCGACGTTGCAGGCCAACGTAATCGATCTTATCAAGCAAACGTGAAGCGCCGTAGCCGCCACGCACCGCCAGCACGATATCAGGCAGCGGCTCCAGCGTGGCCAGCGCATTGATATCATTCAGCCGCTGCGCATCATCGCCGGCAAAGCGTTGAAAGCGGCGGGTGATCGCCGATAGATTGTCAAGATGATGGCCAGCAGCCTGTAAACGACTCACCGCGCGCTGGGCGGCGTCCTGATTGTGGCAATAACCGGAAGGGGCGATGAGACGTAGCGTGCGGGGAGTAACCATAACTTCCATCCTGCTGTAGAGTGGCCTGCTGATGATGACGAAATGCGTTATCGAAGTCACGGTAGCATAAGGTTTTTTACCGATTTAGGATAAACGGTAATTTTGCATCGCGCTGCGCCAGGTATGATAGCTTGCGCCAACCCTATTGCGGAACCAAAAATCAGTGAAAATTCGCCTACTTATGCTTTCTGCACTGCTGCTTGCTGGCTGTTCCAGCGAGCCGGAAAAACCGGCACTGCCCGAGAAGAATACGCCGTTAACTCAGGCACCGCCGTCGAAAGTAAATGATGCATGGTCAATGTTTACCGAAGATGCCGCCAGTCATTATGGCGTTGATGAGAAGTTAATCAGCGCCATTATTAGTGTCGAATCCGGAGGCAATCCCACCGTGGTGAGCCGTTCCAATGCGGTTGGTCTGATGCAAATTAAGGCCTCGACCGCGGGCCGCGAAGTCTATCGCACCCAGGGCCGTCATGGTCAGCCATCCTCGTCCGAGTTGCGCGATCCGGCCAAGAACATCGATATTGGCGCGGCTTACCTGAAAATTCTGCAGGATTCCGCCTTAGCCGGAATTCGCGATCCGCTGACGCTGCGTTACGCCACCATTGTCTCCTACGCCAACGGTGCCGGTGCCTTGCTGCGTACCTTCTCGCGTGACCGCGAGCGTGCAATTGCGATGATTAACGCCATGACGCCGGACGAGTTTTACCAGCACGTACAGAATAAGCATCCGGCGGCGCAGGCCCCGCGTTATTTATGGAAAGTCACCACCGCCTACCGTACCATCGGTTGATGCTGTACACCTATCTGTTGCGGCGCGATTTATGACGCAATGAATTGCGCCGCTACACCAACAATCGCGCCGTCGGATAATCCACAATCAACACCTGCACATAACCGCCGCGCAACGCCCCGCGAATCGCCTGCGCTTTCTCTTTGCCGCCCGCTAACGCCACCACCTGCGGACAGCGTTTTACCTGCGCCAACTCCATACCAATTACCGGATCTTCCTCTGCGCTCAGCACCGGTTGACCGTCGGCATCGAAATAGTGCAGGCAGATATCGCCCACCGCGCCGCGTTCAGCCAGCGTTTGCAGCATCTCACCGTCGTAATAGTTGCCGGAATTACGCAGCAGGGCGGACGGCTCGAGATCGCCGATGCCGACAATCGCCAGGTCCACCTGATCAAACTTTTCCAGTACCACCGCGACATCGGGATTAACCGATAAACGCTGGCGATCCTGCACCGAATGCTCAATCGACTGCGACGGCAGCAGCCACGCCGGGCAATCCAGCAGCGCGGCAAGATTCTGCGTCAGAATCGTGGCCTGCACATTGCCGTTGGCGCCCACGCCGCCCAGCAGCTGAATCACCCCTTTGCACGGTGCGCTAAGCGGATGTAGCGCATCCACCATGGCACGAATCGTGCCGCTCCAGGATGAAATGCCAATCAGCTCATCGGCACGCACCCGCGTTTCCAGATAATGCGCGGCGGCGGAGCCGATCGCCTGTTTGATCTGCAATGCGGAAGCCTGATCCGGCACATCCACCACAATCACCTGTGGCAGTTGATAGAGCTGCTCAATGGCTTTTTCCAGCTCAGGGAACACATTGGCCGGCGGCACCACGCTGATCTTCACTACACCTTCTTTCACGCTGCGATTAAGGATGCGCGACACAAAAGATTGCGACAGCTTCAACAGCTGCGCAATGTCGGACTGCTTCCTGCCTTCCACATAATAAAGCGTGGCGATCTTCACCATCAGCCGCTGTTCATCCTGTTTTGCCATGGTTTTTTCTCTCTCTTAACCTGCCTGGTATTGTTAATCAGCCTGTCATAAATAACAACGCAGAACATTTTGTGATCGTTTTCGCTTTTTGAGGATCGGGCAATGGACGTGCTCAGAAAGCCAGCGCATAGTCATTATGCATATAAAATCGCAATTGAATATATATTCAATCGGAGATAACAAATGAAAGCCTCTGTCCTCAAAGTCTCTCTACTTGCTTCAATCATGATGATCTCGGCGGCGTCGCTGGCGGCGGATAAGGGGTTGCTGGCCATCATTACGCCATCGCATGACAACCCGTTCTTTAAAGCTGAAGCCGACGGCGCACAAGAGAAAGCCAAAGCGCTCGGTTACACCACGCTGGTGGCTTCACACGATGATGACGTTAATAAGCAAAATCAGCTGATTGAAACCGCCATCGCGCGCAAAGCCAAAGCCATCATCCTTGATAACGCCGGTGCGGATGCCACGGTTGGCCCGGTGCAAAAAGCGAAAGATGCCGGCATTCCTACCTTCCTCATCGACCGCGAAATCAACAAAACCGGCATCGCCGTGGCGCAAATCGTCTCCAACAACTATCAGGGCGCACAGCTCGGTGCCGAGAAGTTTGCCAAGCTGCTGAACGGCAAAGGGGATTACGTCGAGCTGCTGGGAAAAGAGTCAGATACCAATGCGGGCGTACGTTCGCAGGGTTATCACGACGTGCTGGATGATTATCCCGATTTGAAAATGGTGGCGCAGCAAAGTGCCAACTGGAGCCAGACTGAAGCCTTCAGCCGCATGGAAACCATTCTGCAGAAGAACCCCAACATCGTCGGCGTGATCTCCGGTAACGACACCATGGCGCTGGGTGCGGAAGCGGCGCTGAAAGCGGCGGGCAAAACCAATGTGATTGTGGTCGGCTTCGACGGCAGCGATTACACCCGCGACTCCATCATCAATAAAGGCAACATCAAAGCCACCGTGCTGCAGCCGGGCTGGGATCAGGCGCAGATGGCCGTCGAGCAGGTGGATTACTATCTGAAAAACGGCAAAGCGCAGAAAGAGGAGAAGCAGCTGATGGATTGCGTGCTGATTGACGACAGCAACGCCGCGAAGCTGAAAACCTTCAAGCTGGCGCAATAAGATGGAGGTCGGCATGAAGGGGAAAGCGCTGAGCGGCATGCTGGTGGCGCTGCTGACGCTGATGTTAGCCGCCTGCACCGTGGTGGATCTCGATGCCAACGGCAAACCCATCATGCCGAAAGATCCCAACGCCAAACCGGGCTACAGCGATCAGACGCCGCAGCAGATTGCGGAGTCAAGCTGGGCCAGCCGCGTGCAGCAGCCCGCCGAGAAGCAGGCGCTGAGCTGGGCGGATATGGAAACCAAAAGCCACACCGTCAAAGCGGGCGGCAGCGAAAGCGTGTTTGTGCGCGCGGCAGGCACGGTGACGGCGTTTGACAACAGCAACGAGCGGGAACGCAGCCTCACCATGACCATCAACGGCAAGCCGGTAAAAGTGTTGATTGGTCCGGTGCTGCGCGGCAACGCCATTCGCGATGCGGCCGGTTTCCGCTTCGAAGAGTTCACCAATCAGGTGCAGTACGCGCAGCTCACCAAAGCACTCAATCGCCACGCGGTGAAACAGCTGCCCGCGGTGGATGCCAGCTGGGTGGGCAAACCGGCGCAGGCGCTGCTGGCCGTCAGCATGGGCGCGGGCACGGTGGATGAGGTGGTTGCGGTGCAGCTGCAGCAGGGGAATCCATAATGAGCGACGAGATCATTCTGCAAGCCAATCAGATGTCGATGCTGTTCCCCGGCACCTTAGCGCTGGATCGTGTGGATTACCGCGTGTGGCGCGGCAAAGTCAACGTCATCATCGGCGAAAACGGCGCAGGCAAATCGACGCTGATGAAGATTCTCGCCGGGGTGCAGCAGCCGACCAGCGGTGAGATGTTCCTGAACGGTAACAAAGTGGCGTTTCACAGCACGCGAGACGCCGCGCGTCACGGCATCGGCATGGTGCATCAGGAACTCAATCTGTTTGAGAACCTCAGCGTAGCGGAGAATATTTTCCTCGGCCGGGAAATCCAAAGCGGCATTCGGCCCATCAATGAAGCCGAGCAGAAACGCCGCACCGCCGCGCTGATGCAGCGCCTCGATCAGCCAATTTCACCGGATGAGAAGGTCGGCAGCCTGAAGGTTGGCCAGCAGCAATTGGTGGAGATCGCCAAAGCGCTGGCGGAGGACGCCGACATTCTGATCCTCGACGAACCGACCTCAGCGCTGAGCAAAACTGAAGTGGAGATCCTGTTTCGGGTGATCCGCGAACTGACGCGTCAGGGCGTCTCCATCATCTATATCTCGCATCGGCTCGAGGAGCTGATGGCGATTGGTGATGTGATCACCATTCTGCGCGACGGGCGTTTTCAGGCCGAAGCGCAGGTCAGCGATATCGACGTGCCGTGGATCGTGCGCGAAATGCTGGGCAGTGAACCGGTCGGCACGTTCCTGCCGCCGGATCGCCAGTTCGGTGCGCCGGTGCTGGAAGCCGAACACATCACCTGCGTCAGCCCAAACGGCAACACGCTGGTGGATGATGTCAGTTTTCAGGTGCGTTCCGGAGAGATCGTCGGCATTTACGGGTTGATGGGCGCGGGGCGCACCGAACTGTTTGAGTGTTTGCTTGGCACGCAGCGTAACTATCTCGGCAAGCTGTGGCTCGACAGCAAACCGCTGCCGACGCGTCTGCCGACCGCTGAACGCATTCGTATGGGCATGAGTCTGGTGCCGGAGGATCGTAAACGCTCGGGCATTTTTCCCATCTCATCGGTGGCGAGTAATCTCACCATCGCCAGCCTGTGGCGGCGTCTGTCGCATCGCACCGTGATTTCAGAGCAGGCGGAACGCGAAGTGGTGACCCGCACCGTCGGCAATCTGGCAATCAAAATCTCCTCGCCGGATGTCGCCATTAGCGCACTGAGCGGCGGCAATCAGCAAAAGGTGGTGATTGGCCGATCGCTGCTGACCAATCCGCGCTTGCTGCTGCTGGATGAACCGAGTCGCGGCATCGACGTCGGTGCCAAAGGCGAAGTGTTCCGCATGATGGTGAAGCTGTCGGAGCAGGGCATTGCGGTGGTGTTCTCCACCTCGGATTTGAAAGAGATCATGGCCGTTGCCGATCGCATCCTTGTGATGTCCGGCGGCAAATTGACTGCTGACCTGCCGCGCGCTGAAGCGGAAGAGGCGGCGCTGGTTAAAGCAAGCGCACAAGGATTCTGATATGAAAAACAATGGCGCGCTCGCATCGCCTGTCAAAGCGTTCAACTCACGCGAAAGCCTGATTCTGCTGCTGCTCAAACTGCGCACCTTTATTGCGCTGTTTCTGATTGTCGGCTTCTTCGCGATCACGGTGCCCGATTTCCTCGCGGTGGGCAGCATGGTGATCATGGTGAAACACATCGCCATTAACGCCTTCCTCGCGCTCGGCATCACTTTTGTCATTATCACTGCGGGCATCGATCTCTCCATCGGCGCCACGCTCGGCCTGTGCGGCATGATCGCCGGCTGGCTGATCACCAAAGGCATTGTGTTGCCGATGTTTGGCATCGCCATCTTCCCCAGCGTGTGGCTGATCGTGCCGATTGTGTTGCTGATTGGCGGGCTGATTGGCGCGGTCAATGGCTGGATCATTACCCGCTATAACGTGGCTCCGTTCATCTGCACGCTCGGCACCATGTACATCCTGCGCGGCACGGCGATGCTCACCTCGGGCGGCGAAACCTTCCCCGGTTTGCAGGGCAATGAAATGCTGGGGAATACTGGATTCGACAAGATTGGCGCCGGCTATTTCCTTGGCTTGCCGTGGGCCATCTGGATGATGGTGCTGCTGGCGCTGGTGATTGCCTACGTGGCGCGCCGCCTGCCGTTTGGCCGTCAGGTTTACGCGATTGGCGATAACGAACGCGCCGCTGAACTCTCGGGCGTGAAAGTGAAGTCGGTGAAAATCTGGGTCTATGCCATCTCCGGTTTTTGCGCGGCAATTGCTGGCATCGTGGTCTCGTCGCAGTTGGTGGCCAGCCATCCGGCGAACGGAACCTCCTTTGAAATGAACGCGATTGCCGCAGTGGTGCTGGGCGGTACCTCGCTGGCGGGTGGACGCGGCACCATTCTTGGCACGCTGATTGGTGCCTTTGTGATCGGCTTCCTCGCCGACGGTTTGATCATGATGGGTGTGAGCGAGTTCTGGCAAATGGTGATCAAAGGCATCGTGATTATCGTGGCGGTGATCATCGACCAAATGCAGAGCCGCATGCAGCAGAAAGCGGCGGTGGTGGCGCAGAAAGCGCTGATTGAGGAGGGCGGCAGCCCGGCAAAAAGTTAATCGGTTGGGTGCAGGCGCTGATTGTCTGCACCTTTTTTTCTCCATCACGAATAAATATTCATCCATGCTTTAAAATTCAGAGGTGTCTATGAATCCTTTCAAATACTCGGTAGCGGATCTGGCAGCGAAAGCGCGCGCCGTGCGCCGCCGCATCATTCAGCTTAATGCGGGCAGCCCGGCGGGCGGGCATACCGGTGCCGATCTCTCGCAGGTTGAGATCCTCACCGCGCTCTATTTCCGCATCCTTAACTGCGCGCCAGATCGCACCAACGATCCGCAGCGCGACATTTACATCCAGTCGAAAGGCCATGCGGTGGGCGGTTATTACTGCGTGCTGGCAGAAGCCGGTTATTTCCCCACCGAATGGCTGCCGACTTATCAGCATTCCGATTCGCATCTGCCGGGCCATCCGGTGCGACAAAAAACGCCGGGCGTTGAGCTGAACACCGGCGCGCTGGGCCACGGTTTACCGGTGGCGGTCGGCATTGCGCTGGCGGCGAAGAAAGATGACAGCGACCGCCGCATTTTTGTCGTCACCGGCGACGGTGAGCTGGCGGAGGGCAGCAACTGGGAAGCGGCGCTGGTGGCGGCGCATTACGGCCTCGATAACCTGGTGATCATCAATGACAAGAACAAGCTGCAGCTGGCGGGCCATACGCGCGACATCATGAACACCGATCCGCTGCCGGAAAAATGGCGCGCCTTTGGTCTGGATGTGAGCGAGTGCAACGGCAATGACATGGCGGCGGTGGTGGACGCCATCGAAAACCTGCCGCGCAACAGCGGCAAGCCGCAGGTGATTGTGGCGCATACCGAAAAAGGCTTCGGCATCTCCTTTATTCAGGGCAAACCGGAGTGGCATCACCGCGTGCCGAAAGGGGAAGAGATTGAGTTGGCACTGGAGGAGTTGAAAGATGAGTAATGCAAAACACCTGGCGACGGTAATGGTCGAGGCATTTATTGATGCGGTTAATCGCGGCGTCGATTTAGTGCCGGTGGTGGCCGATTCCACCTCAACCGCCAAAATTGCGCCCTTTATCAAAGCATTCCCCGATCGCCTGATCAACGTGGGTATCGCGGAGCAAACGCTGGTGGGCACCGCCGCCGGTCTGGCAATTGGCGGCAAAGTGGCCGTGACCTGCAACGCCGCGCCGTTCCTGGTTTCCCGCGCCAATGAGCAGGTTAAAGTCGACGTCTGCTACAACAACACCAACGTTAAACTGTTTGGCCTGAATGCCGGTGCCAGCTACGGCCCGCTGGCCAGCACCCATCACAGCATCGACGACATTGCAGTGATGCGCGGCTTCGGCAACATCGAAATCTATGCGCCATCCTGCCCGCTGGAGTGCCGCCAGATTATTGAGTATGCGCTGGCGCATGTCGGGCCGGTGTATATCCGTCTGGACGGTAAAGATCTGCCGCAGCTGCACGATGAAAACTATCAATTCCGTCCTGGCCAAATCGACGTGTTACGTGAAGGTCATGACATTGTGCTGGTGGCGATGGGCTCGACGGTTCACGAGGTGGTTCACGCCGCCGAGCAACTGCATGAGCAAGGCATTACAGCAGGTGTGATCAGCATTCCATCGATTCGACCTTGTGATACCCAACAGCTGCGCGAGCTGTTAAATCACTATCCAGCGGTCATTACCGTGGAAGAACACAACGTCAACGGCGGCGTCGGCAGCCTGGTGGCGGAAGTGCTGGCGGAAGGCGGCTGTGGCATCCCGCTGCTGCGTTTGGGCATCCCCGACGGCGAATACGCGATTGCTGGCGATCGCGCCTCCACCCGTGCCCGACATGGCATTGATGCCGCCAGCGTGGTGAAGAGTGCAGCGCGCATCTGTGCAGGAGCGTAAAGATGGCAGGTTCGTTGATACTGGCAATTGATGAAGGCACCACCAACGCTAAAGCGATTGCGGTTGATCGTGCCGGCAATGTGGTGGCGCGCGGCAGTCAGCCGCTGACGCTGGAGCATCCGCAGCCGGGTTTGGCGGAGCAGGATCCGCTGGCGATTTGGCAGGCGGTGAAACAGGCGGTGAGCGCTTGTCTGGCGCAGTGTGCGGGGGCGCACGTCGCGGCGGTGGCGATCAGCAACCAGCGCGAATCGGTACTGATCTGGCAACGACATAACGGTCAGCCACTGACGCCGCTCGTCAGCTGGCAGGATCGCCGCTCGGAGGCATTTTGCCGCGATCTGCGCGTGGCGGGTAAAGCCCCGCGCATCACCGGACTCACCGGATTAGCGGTCGATCCGATGTTTCCAGCCGGTAAACTTACCGGCATGCTTGCTGCGTTGCCGAATGGATTCGCGCGCGCCCAGGCCGGTGAACTCTGTATCGGCACCGTGGACAGCTGGCTGAGCTGGCAGCTGAGCGGCGGCGAAAGCTTCGTCACCGATCATGCCAATGCGGCGCGTACCCAGCTCTACAACCTGCACAGCGGCGACTGGGACGATGAACTGCTGACGCTGTTCCACATTCCCCGTGCGGCGCTGCCGCAGATTGTGCCCTCGGCCAGCGCGCAAGGCGTGGTGACGCGTAACGATATTGCCGGTTTAGCGCCCGGCACGCCGATTTTATCGCGCATCGGCGATTCACACGCCGCGCTGCAAGCGCAGCGCAACGGCAGCGAAGAGGTGGTCAAAGCCACTTACGGCACCGGTTCATCACTGATGATGTCGATGGCGACGCCGCTGCTGACGGAAAATGGTCTCAGCACCACGGTGGCGTGGCACGACGGCACGCTGCGCTATGCCTTTGAGGGCAACATTACCCACACCGGTTCCGGCGCGGCGTGGCTGGGCCGCATGCTGGGCATTCATGATCCGCGAGAACTCACTGCGCTGGCGCAGCGCAGCGAGCATAATCAGGGCATCTATTTTGTGCCGGCGCTCTCTGGTCTTGGTGCGCCCTGGTGGGATTTGAAAGCGCGCGGCATGGTGTGTGGCTTGACCGATGCGGCGACGCCGGAGGTGCTGGCGCGCGTGGCGCTGGAGTCGATCACCTTCCAGATCGCCGATGTGTTTTTTGCCATGGAGCAGGCCAGCGGCGTGCAACTTCCTGCGCTGTGCGTGGATGGCAGCGCCACGGAAAATAGCTGGTTGATGCAGATGCAGGCCGATGTATTGCAGCGGCCACTGAAACGCGTGCCGACGGCAGAAGTTTCCGCGTTGGGCGTCGCATTATTAGCGGGCCGCACTCTGGGCTGGTGGCAGCAGGGCAGTGAGATGCAGGCGTTACAGGGCGGTAGCGTGATTATGCCGCGTGAGGATCAGGCGAAAAGCATGCAGGAGAATTATCACGGCTGGCTGGATGCGGTGGCACGTTGCCGTTATCAGCCGCATTGATTATCGTTATATAAATCGCGCACGCTTCGTAGCGGCGCGATTTATCGCGCTTTTTAGACGTGTATCTCATGCCAAATAGCGCAATAAATTGTGCCGCTACGATGTTGTACGGTGATAAACGTCCAGCGCTACTGGAAACGGTTGGCTTTATCACGCGCCAGACGTTCCAGCGCAAAAATCACCTGCTGCAGCTGGCGTTCCTGAATCGGTTCGATGGCGGTAAAGCGGAAGCTAAGGCGCGGTGTGGCGCGAGTTTCATTCTTGCTGGTCACTACGGTGCGTTCACCAATGTGCAGCAGCTGTGCTGTCACCTCAAAATGACCATACTCAGCTAAATCCACGCGCAGGTTTTTAAAGGTATCGCCGCGATTGAGGCCTTCCGGTAGCGCTTCGTCCAGCAGCACGCCGACGCCGCCCAGTGACAGATCCTGCAGGCGGAAGCGCGCGGTACGCCCATCAGGCCACTGGCTGTGGCAATAAAAAACCGGTTCCAGCGGCGCATTGACGCGAAAGAATTCACGACGTTGAATCTGCCACACCAGTTCCGGTAGCGACGCAGCAAAAGCGGGTAAGCCTTCGAATTCAACACGCTGTAAACCGGTTAAGCCAAATTCGACTTTGGCACCGTGCGTTTCGGCGGCAATATTCACTTCGCCACCTTGCAGCGCTAAATCGTTATCCAGCGCGTTGCTGCCGAGGTCAAAGATCACCTGATCTTCATCGGCTGACAGCAAGCGACTGATAAACTGACCGCGCGAAAAATTCACCATCAACGGGGTTTGAAAACGCAACAGGTCCTTCATCACGCCCAAAACCGCTAACGTGCCTCGCTTGAGGTATTGTTCTTTATCGGCTTCTCCCACGTCCTGCTCCACTTATCCGATTGTTATTTTCACGACTGACAATGCTGTTCGTCAGTTATCGGCGTCGCTGCGCTAACCTTTAGTCAGCTAACGGCTATTTACGGCGGCAAGTTGGGATGCAGATCATAAAATCCCGTCTATACTAGAGGCGGTGAACACATTGATTAATAACGTAAGGAGCAGTACATGGGTATTCTTTCATGGATTATTTTTGGTCTGATTGCCGGGATTATCGCTAAGTGGATTATGCCGGGTAAAGATGGCGGCGGCTTTATCATCACTGTAGTTCTGGGTGTGGTGGGTGCGGTTGTCGGTGGCTGGATCAGTACCCTGTTTGGTTTCGGTAAAGTTGACGGTTTCAACTTTGGCAGCTTCGTGGTGGCAGTGATTGGTGCCATTGTGGTGCTGTGGATCTACCGTAAAGTACGAAGTTAACAGCATAGAGATTTGATGAAATCCGCCATCCCGCATAAGGATGGCGGATTTTTTTATGCCTGATTAAAAGTCGTAGCCCACCGTAGCCATGACCGTGCGCTCGGCACCGCGATAGCAGTAACCGGTGCCGTAACAGGCGGCCAGATACTTTTTATCGGTCAGGTTGTTGGCATTCACCTGCAGCCACGCGCCTTTCAGCTGTGAGTTCCATGCGCCCAGATCGGCGCGAACCGAGGCATCAAACAGCGTTACCGATGGCAGACGCGTAGTGTTCTCGTTATCCGCCCACTGTTTGCCGATATAGCGCACACCCGCACCGGCGCTCAAGCCGTAGTCAAACTGATAATGGCCCCACAACGACGCCATGCTGTTCGGCGTGACATACGGCGTATGGCCATCGTTACCGTCCACCGAATCTTTGAAGCGCAGATGATTCAGCGTGTAGCCGGCGATGGTGCTGAAACGTTGCGTCAGCTGATTACGCGCTTCGAGTTCAATGCCCTGCGAGTGCACTTTGCCCGACGGCGTGTAAGTGCCGTCCAGCACGTTACGGTTGGCGACATCGTCCTGGGTTAAATCGTACACCGCGATTGAGTACATATCGCGCGTGCCCAGCGGCTGATATTTCACGCCCGCTTCATACTGCTCTGACGTGGTCGGTTTTAGCTGATTGCCGAAAGGATCGGTTAACGAAGCCGGCGTTATTGCCTGGCTCCAGCTGACATAAGGCGAGATGCCGTTCTCGAAGGCATATAACAGCGCAGCGCGGCCGCTGATGTGATCGTCCTGACGACGGCTGGTGCCGTTTTCCGACACGATGCGATCGTAGCGTCCCGACAAATCCAGATGCCAGCGATCGAGCTGCAACTCATCCTGCAGATACAAACCGGTTTGATAGTAGCGGCGC
Source organism: Pantoea sp. DY-5 (assembly GCF_019795955.1). Classification (NCBI taxonomy): domain Bacteria; kingdom Pseudomonadati; phylum Pseudomonadota; class Gammaproteobacteria; order Enterobacterales; family Erwiniaceae; genus Pantoea; species Pantoea sp. DY-5. Next base: position 901,064 of record NZ_JAIMIE010000001.1, on the reverse strand, counting down.
GTCTGCGATGTCCAGTCGAAGTCCGGCATGGTGCCCACTTCTTCGCCGTTCCACGCATTCAGCGCGCTGGCGGCATCGCTGGCTTCGGTGATGTCGTTTTTATAGCGATGGTATTCCGCGCCCAGCGTCACGCGATGCTGAACCGCGCCGGTAGCGAAATCGGCCTGCAAGCGGTTGTCGTTGGCCCACGCGCTCAGCGATGAACGCTCACCGGAGTAGTAGCGGTTCAGCAGGTCTGGATTCGTTGCGTTCCAGCCAATCTGATAAACCTGATCGAGCTCGGTATTGGAGTGGCTGTAGCTGCCGGTGGAGTACACCGACCACACATCGTTGAAGCGGTGCGAGAAGTCATAGCTGTAAATCTGTTCGCGACGTTTGAACTGATCGAGCGCAGTGTCACCTTCATAGAAACTGTCACTCAATTTGCGGCCATTATGGCTGTAGAGCGTGCCTTCCGCCGGTACCGAGCCGTGATAGCCGCCGGACGGATCTTTCTGCAGGTAGGCGCGCAGCACTAAGTTGGTATCTTCACTTGGCTGCCACATCAGCTGTGGCGAAATCGCATATTTCTCTTCGCGGGTGTGATCGTATTGGGTATCGCTGTTGCGCGTAATGCCGGTTAAGCGAAATGCCCACTGATCGTTGATGGCGTTGGTGTAATCAAAGGCGGCGTTATTGGTGGCGTTGGTGCCGGTCGCCAGGCGGAAGTGGCCCTCTTCAGCAAACTGCGGGCGCTTGCTCACCATATTCACCAATCCGCCCGGCACCGTTTGGCCGTAGAGCGCCGAGGAGGGACCTTTAATCACATCGATGCGGTCGAGGAACCAGTTATCCACCTGCAGGATGTTGAAGCTGCCGCCGTCACTCATCACGCGCAGGCCATCGAGGAAGGTGTTATCGACATCGCCGCCGTGGAAACCACGCAGCGCGATGGTGTCATAACGCGTGGCCGCGCCGCCAAAGTTGGTGAAGACGCCCGGCGTGTAACCCAGCGCCTGATTGAGATCCTGCGCGCCCTGATCTTCCATCTGCTGACGCGTGACTACCGAGATCGACTGCGGGGTAGTAATCAGCGGCTGATCGCTTTTGCTGGCACCGCTGCTGCGCGTGGCGAGATAGCCCTGCGTCGGTGAGGTGGCGCTCTCTTGCGGTTGCGCTGTCACGACAATCGACTCTTCAGCGAAGCTTGCCGCGGGTAAAGCCAGCGCAAGCGCGCACAGTATGCGGCCACGTTTAAGGGTAAACAACGAGGTCATGAGAGGTTCCTGTTATTTTAATGGGAATAACTATCGATATCAGATTGAGAATTATTATCTTTTGTCGCGGATGTTTCAAGATGTGAGTTTGTTGCTAGAGGGATGTGAGGAAAATGCACAGATGACAGGCACGAGCCGTAGCGGCGCGATTTATCGCGCATGGCATTGGTTGCACCTTGTACAGGTTTGGATCGCGCAATAAATTGCGCCGCTACAGTAATGTGCGGTGGCCGGGCTTATTCGCCCGGCAGAATAGATGTGATTACTTCGCGCTAGTCAAAACCGGCATATTCGGGATATCGCTGGCGTTATTACAGGTTTTGTCTTTCGGGCAGTACTTATCCAGCAGCTTCAGCGTCACACCGTTGGTCCAGCCGAAGCCGTCCTGCAGCGGATATTCACCGCCGCCACCGCCGCCCAGCTGCGCGCCTTCAACCACGTATTTCTCTACCAGCTTATGTTCCTTGTCGTAGGTCGCCTGCACGTTCTGCAGGAAGCGCTGACCAATCTGCTGCGCCAGTTTCGGCTGCTTGTAATGCTCCAGACCTTCCACCGCCACCCATTGCAGCGGCGCCCAACCGTTTGGCGCATCCCATTGCTGGCCGTTATTCACCGTGGTGGTCACCAGTCCGCCGGGTTTCAGCAGCTGTTTTTCAACTGCGGAAGCGGTGCGTTCAGCTTGCTTATCGCTCGCGAGCTGCATATAGAGCGGGAACAGCGTCGCAGCGGTCAGCTGTGAATGCACCTGCTTCTTCTGGAAATCGTAATCGGCGTACCAGCCTTTTTTCTCATCCCAAAGGTAGCGATTGATCGCCGCCTGACGTTTCTCAGCATCCGCCGCGAACTGTTTGGCTTTGTCATCCTGCTTATCCAGTTTGGCGGCTTTGGACAGTGTCTGTTCGAGGTGGAAAATCAGGCTGTTAAGATCAACCGGTGCCAGCTGCGTGGTACGGATGGACGCCAGATTGTGCGCATCGGTGAACCAGCGCGAACTGAAATCCCAGCCCGAAGCCGCGCCCGCACGTAAGTCGCGATAAACCTGCTGTTTATTGCGTTCCGGCGCTTTATTCGCGGTGTTGACGTCATCCAGCCAGGATTCGGTACGCGGCGCATCGCGATCGTCCCAGTAACGGTTAAGCAGCGTGCCGTCGCTGAGTTTGATCACACGTTTGCTGGCCTGGCCGGCCGCCACTTTGTCGCTGTCCGCCATCCAGTAATCGTACTCTTTCTGCAGCTGCGGCAGGTATTGGCGATAGACGTCGTCGCCTTTGTGCGTTGCCAGCAGGTCAACCATCAAGCTGAAGAACGGCGGCTGCGAGCGGCTGAGATAGTAGCTGCGGTTACCGTTGGGAATATGGCCATATTTGTCCAGCTCGGTGGCGAAGTTATCCACCATATCCTGCACGCGATCCCAGTGACCGCTCTCCGCCAGGCCGAGCATGGTGAAGTAGCTGTCCCAGTAATACACTTCGCGGAAGCGTCCGCCAGGCACCACATAAGGTTTGGGCAGCGGCAGCAGCGAATCGTACTGACTGGCACTTTGCGCGGTACGCGTCAGCACCGGCCATAAACCGTTGATGTGCTCACGCAGGCTTTGCCCGGCGGGCGGCACATATTTGTCACCCTCTTTTGGCAGCGTGAAGTTGCTGTCGACAAAATGCTTGAGATCGAAGTTGCGCTGGTTTTTTTGCATCTGCCAGTCGGCCAGAATCGACGAGGGATTGGATTTCGGCACCGCATCGGCGAAGGTTTTCTGATCCGGATAAAATTTAGCCTGCTGTACCGCATTGAACAACGGTCCCAGGCGCACATCCGGTGGCTGCGGTTGGTTGCTGAGCATGCGGCTTTGATCGTCGGCATGTGCGGCGCTGGCACCGGCCAGCAACGCGGCGCTGAGTAAAAAGGTCAGACGCGCGGGCGTGAATACGGCATTTTTTATCATCGGTTTTTCTCCTTGTCCGAAAAGGTGGTGTGCTAACGCATTGACCACCCGAACAACTTTAGTCGCAATCGCGCCGCTTAGCCTCGCACAGCGGTGGAAATGTGAAGCGCCCGGAATTAATCACGTGAGAAATTGCCTCAAGGCTAAGGTTTTTGCTTGCCCTGTACGGCTATTTGCCTGAGGCTGAAGCAAAAAAAGGAGAGTCGTATGGAGATAATCTGGTATCACCCGTCGCTGGCGCCGCAAGGCTGGCTGGAGGGTTTGCGTCAGCGTTTGCCGGAGGCGCGCGTGCGTGACTGGCAGCCGGGCGATAACGCACCGGCCGATTATGCGGTGGTGCGTTCTCCGCCGGTCGAGATGCTGGCGGGGCGTCAGCTGAAAGGCGTTTTTGCCATGGGCGCGGGCGTCGACGAAATCCTCAAACAGCTGCGTGACAATCCACAGATGCTGGCCAACACCGTGCCGTTATTCCGCCTGGAAGATACCGGCATGGCGCGCCAGATGCAGGAGTACGCCAACTGGTGCGTGCTGGGCTGGTTCCGCCGTTTTGCCGACTATCGTCAACTGCAGCAGCAGGCTTGCTGGCAGGAGCTGGACGGTTTCGAACGCGAAAACTTCACCATTGGCGTGCTCGGCGCGGGCGTATTAGGCCGTAGCGTGCTGGAGAGTTTGCGTCAGTGGGGCTTTCCGTTACGCAGCTGGAGCCGTTCGCCGAAGCAGATCGACGGTGTGCAAAGCTTCCATGGCCGCGAACAGCTCAATGCTTTCCTGGCGGGCACGCAGGTGCTAATCGATCTGCTGCCGACCACGCCGGAAACCACCAACTTGATCGATAGCCAGCTGCTTAACGCATTGCCGCACGGCGCCTGCTTCCTTAACCTGGCGCGCGGTGCGCATGTGGTAGAAGCCGATCTGCTGGCGGCGCTCAACAGCGGTCAGCTGGCCGCCGCCGCGCTGGATGTGTTCCAGCGCGAGCCGCTGCCGCAGGATCATCCGTTGTGGTCTCATCCGCATGTCACAATCACGCCACATACTGCGGCGATTACCTTGCCAGGCGAGGCGATGGATTACATTGCGGATGCCATACTTGCTCTGGAGCAAGGTCAACAGCCGGGTGGTTTAGTCGATCGCCAGCGCGGTTATTAATTCCCATTGGGTCAGGAGATGAAGATGTATCCCGTTGATTTACATATGCACACCGTTGCCAGCACGCACGCTTACAGCACGCTACATGATTATGTGGCGCAGGCGAAACAGAACGGCCTGAAGCTGTTCGCGATTACCGATCACGGCCCGGATATGGCCGATGCGCCGCACTATTGGCATTTCGTCAACATGCGCATTTGGCCGCGCGTGATTGATGGCGTTGGCGTGCTGCGCGGTATTGAAGCCAACATCAAAAATCAGCAGGGCGAGATCGATTGCAGCGGCCCGATGCTGGATGCGCTGGATCTGATCGTCGCGGGCTTCCACGAACCGGTTTATGCGCCGCGTGACAAAGCACATCACACTGAAGCGATGATTGCGGCGATGGCGGGCGGTTTGGTGCATATCATTTCGCATCCGGGCAACCCGAAGTTTCCGGTGGATATTCGCGCGATTGCCGAAGCCGCCGCGCATTACGATGTGGCGCTGGAGATCAATAACTCCTCCTTTACCCATTCGCGTCCGGGCAGCGAACCGAACTGTCGCGCCATTGCCGAAGCGGTGCGCGATGCCGGTGGACGTCTGGCGTTTGGTTCCGATTCCCACACCGCGTTTACGCTGGGCAATTTCGAACACTGTCTGCGCATCACCAGCGAAGTGGATTTTCCGCAAGATCGCGTGTTAAATGTCACGCCGCGTCGCCTGCTCGACTTCCTCGAACAGCGCACCGGCAAACACATTGCTGAATTTGCTGATTTTTAACTTTTTTGCCTCAAGGAATTCTGTTGCATGAATGAGTTTTCCATTCTCTGCCGCGTCATCGGCTCGCTGTTTAATCGCCAGCCGCAGGATCCACTGCTGGTGCCGCTGTTCACTCTGCTGCGTGAAGGCAAACTGCAACAGCAGTGGCCGCTGGAGCAGGACGAATTGTTGACGCGCCTGCAGCAGAATAGCGATCCGCAGGCGCTGGCCGCCGACTACAATGCGCTGTTTGTCGGCAGCGAGTGCAGCGTGCCGCCGTACGCATCACAGTGGCCGAACGGTGTTGCTGAAGCAGACGTGCGTGCGTTTCTCAGCGCGCGCGGCATGCCGCTGAGCGAAGCGCCTGCCGATCACTTTGGCGTGCTGCTGCTGGCGGCATCGTGGCTGGAAGATCAGTCGGCAGAGGATGAATCTGCCGCGCAGCTGGCGCTGTTTGATGAGTATCTGCTGCCGTGGTGCGGCGCGTTCCTCGGCAAAGTGGAAGCGCATGCCACCACGGCATTTTACCGCACGCTGGCGGTGCTGAGCCGTGAGGCGATGCAGGCGATGTATGACGAACTGAACGAAGAGCAGGGCGACGAGGCGTAATCGTTACCAGCTTGCTGCGCTGCTGCCGAGTTTCACGCCTGGCGTCGCGCAGATTTTTGGCGTGCCGGGCAAATACGCTGCGGCACGCAATCTCTCCGCAATTCCCCACTGATTGATCTCTATCGCGCTCAGCGCGTCATCGTGCTGCGCGTGGATACCGTTTTGCGCATTCTGCGGCGCGTCACCGAACTGCTGCAACAGCCGCGCGGTGCGTGCCAGCGATAAGCGCGCCTGCCAGCCAACGCCGTTGGTCAAGCGCTGACGCAAACCTTCCAGCACCGCGGCGGCCATCAGATAACCGGTGGCGTGATCGAGCGCCTGCACCGGCAGCGGCGTCGGTTGATTATTGCCGCTCCAGCGCATGCCTTGTTCGGCGATGCCGCAGCCCATCTGTACCAGACTGTCGAAGCCGCGCCGGTTGCGCCATGGCCCGCTCCAGCCCCACGCATTCAGACTGACATCCACTAAGCCCGGCGCGAGTTGGCGGCGCGTATCGGCATCCAGCCCGAGTTTTTCCAGCGCATCAGCACGATAACCGTGTACCAGCACATCGCTGTGCTGCAACAGCTGGCGCAGTTGCTCGCGCCCGGCGCGGGATTTGATATCAAGCCGCGCACAGCGTTTGCCGCAGGTGATCTCCTCTTCCAGCGTGGGTTCGTGCCAGTCGGGCGGATCGATGCGCAGCACCTGCGCGCCGAGGCTGGCGAGAAAACGCGTCGCCACCGGTCCAGCAATGATGCGTGTGAGATCCAGTACACGCACGCCGAGCAGCGGCCGCGCGGGCGACAGTGACCAGGCGGGCGGCGGGGCGGCGTCGGTGGCCTGTTGGGCAATCAGCGCTTCCTGCTGCACGGCGCTGCCTTGCGGATGCTGCAGCCATTGCGCTTCGCTGCGCATCTGCGCGGCGCAGCCGCCGGCATCAATCACCGCCTGTTCCAGCGTGGCGGCGGGCCAGCGGGCCACCGCATCGGCCAGCGCGGCACGATCGGCATGCTGGCCGAGCACGCGCTCCATCGCCGCACGATGATGAGCCGCGTTGGTGTGCAGGCGGATCCAGCCGTCGGCGCTGGCGTAATCACCGGCGAATTCATCCCACAGCGCAGCAGGCGGTCGATTGAGCGGGATCAGGCTGTGCTGAAACCAACGCGAGGCGAGACGGACATTAACACTGACCGGCGCGGATTGGCCGAGCAGATCGCTTAGCGCCTGGCTGGCGAGGCCGATGCTGGTGGCCGCCAATTCGCTGACGGCAAAGGCAGAGGAAAAAGTGTCGGGCTGGAGAAAAGTCGGCGAGGGAAGCGGGTCCGCGCCTCGCAATCCCTGCCACATTTGCTGCCACAGTGCGGCAGCACGTTGAGAATCCATGTTGAGTCTCCGGAAAACGCGCGAGACTCAAGCATAGCAGAGCGGATTAACGGCGGCGTAAGCGCGGAAAACGCGCATGCATCCGCAGGTTACGCAGGTTGATCACCGCAATCGCGGTGCCCAGCACCACCAGTGACGCACCGAGGATCTTAAAGCTGTTCATGCTGTCACCCAAGACGAAAACGCCCATCAACACCGCCAGCACCGGCGTCAGCAGCGAATAGGGCATGATCAGGTTGACGTTGTACTTCTTCAGCAGCGCATACCACAGCGTATAGGCGACAATCGACGAGGCGAGCGCGCTATACAGAATGCCAAACCAGCCGCGCCAGCCGGCGTGGCTCAGCGCGTAAAACTGATGGGATTCGGTCAGCCACGAAGCAGCACCGACAATCGGCACCGCAAGGAAGGAGATCCAGCCGGTGAGCGTCAGCGGTTGTATCGGCGGCGATTTTTTTACAATCATATTGCTGATCGCCCAGCCAAACGCGCTGCACAACAGAATACACAGCACCCACCAGGCCGGAATGGTCGGGCTGCCCGACAGCACCGCCACGCCGCTCAGCGAAATGGCGATACCAAACAGCTGCACCAGCCGCAATTTCTCCTTGAGAATCACCATCGCCAGCAGCATGGCAATCGGCGTACCGAGCTGAACCACGATGGCGCCGGTGCCGGCATCGGTGTAGCGCATGCCGACAAACAGCAGCGAGAAGTGCATAAAACCGAAGGTGAACGCCAGCGTCAGCAGCCACGGCAGTTGCGCGCGCGTAATGCGGCAGAATGGCACCAGCACAATCGCTACCACCACAAAGCGCATCCAGGTGAGAAACAGCGGCGGAAGTTCCAGTAATCCCCACTTCACCGCCACGTTGTTGAAAGCCCAAATGGAAACCACCATCAGAACCATTAAAAAATGCCGCACTGCCACGAGGTCTTCCTTCACGCTGTACAAAGATGATCACCGGCTAATGATGGCATGAAGGCGCGGACTTCGGGCATGTCGGGCAACATTTTTTTCGCATAAGCATTAGCTTATGCAGGAAAAAAATAAGACATGTCGCTGATTTACTGTCAAAGTGGATGTCCGAAAGGCGACCATAACGAGGACCGTATTCGGCATGACACACACCCGCGCTTTACCTCTTGCTCTGATTCAACTCGAAGTCCCGCCGCCGCAGGTTGTGGCGCAAATTGGTGAACAACCCCGCTGGTTTATCGACGCGCTGCAACTGCAGCCCGATGACTATGTGATTGTGCGTCCGCATCTGGGCGATGATTTACCGGCCTTTGACCGCGTCAGTGGCGCGATCCTCAGCGGTTCCTGGGCGATGGTCACCGATCACGCTGACTGGAGCGAACGCACCGCCGCCTGGATTCGTGGCGCGCTGGAGGCGGAGCTGCCGCTGCTGGGCGTCTGTTACGGGCATCAACTGATGGCGTATGCGCTGGGTGGCAAAGTGGGTGATAACCCGCACGGCTGGGAGCGTGGACTGAAACCGCTGACGCGCAAGGCGCAGGCGCACAACGATCCCTGGCTGGCCGATCTACCGGGCGAGTTTCAGGCGTGGTTGTCACATCGGCAATCGGTGTTAACGCCGCCCCAGCATGCGCAGGTGCTGGCGAGCTCGGCGCAGGATGGTTGTCAGATTTTGCGTTATTCGCCGCAGGCGCTGTCGGTGCAGTTCCATCCGGAATTTACCCGCGAGATTATGACCGCCTGTTTACCGGCGGGCGTCAGTGACGATGGCACGGTTCTTTCAGGCGAAGATTGGTCGCGCGAACTGTTGCGCAGCTTCTGGCTACAAACGCGGCCGCAGCCGCGCGCGCAGGCTCAGGGCGCGTAGTTGCGCGTGCAGCGATAAACCCACGCGGGTGGCATATTTTTCAGCACCCGCTGGCGTTCCCAGGTGAAGTAGCGTGACAAATTTGGCTGGGTGAACGAGGTGTATTGAAACTGCACGAATACGCCGCGTGGACCCAGCGCATCATGCACCGCACTGAGGATGTTGTCGCGCGTGGCGGGCGGTAATGACAGCAGCGGCAGGCCAGAGAAAATCACATCATATTCCCCGGCGAGATATTCCGCCGAACAGGCGCGTACCTGCATGCGCGCATCAGGCAATCCACGCAGGCTTTTCACCAGTTCCGGGCTGATTTCAAACACATCAAGCTGTGCTTGCGGTGACATACGCGCCAGCACGTGGCGTGTGAGCACGCCATCACCGGCGCCCAGTTCGGCGATACGCAGGCTATTATCCCAGTTCACCGCATCGCACATGGTGCGGCACAGCGCGGCGGAAGAGGGCGTGATGCTGCCCATTTTGCGCGGGTTGCGGATAAATTGCTGAACAAAGTTCGCTTTGGCGCGCATTAACGTCAGGGCTGAAGCCAACATCTGTTTCTCCTGGTTAGTATCCTGCTTCATATTGACCACATATTTCGCCCATGTTCCGCTTTTTGCGGCATAAGCGGGAAAACTCGGAATTATCTGTAGCGGCCTACGCACGCCACATTTCCCTCGGTGCGGTCACAGTTTCCCCTTTTACGATCTGACAGGCTGGCGTGGATCGCCCAATGTTAATAACAGGTTTCATAGTTGTTAATCGCCACTCTGTCCCGCAAGGAGAAACACCATGCGTTACGCTGCTCCGGGAGAACAAGGTTCTCTCATTACTCTGCAATCGCGTTATGGCAACTTTATCAACGGCGAATTTGTTGCGCCGGTGAACGGTAACTACTTCGTCAACACTTCACCGATCAATGCTTCTACCATTGGCGAATTTCCCCGTTCGGACCGCGCCGATATCGATAACGCCGTGGCTGCCGCCCAGGCCGCTGCCGATGCGTGGGGCAAAACCTCGCCGCAGGCACGCTCGCTGGTGCTGCTGAAAATTGCCGATCGGCTGGAAGAGAATCTGGAATATATCGCGGTCAACGAAACCTGGGATAACGGTAAGCCGGTGCGTGAAACGCTGGCGGCGGATCTGCCGCTGGCGGTCGATCACTTCCGCTATTTCGCTGGCTGCGTGCGTGCGCAGGAAGGCACCGCCGCTGAAATCGATGAGTTCACCGCCGCCTATCACTTCCACGAACCGCTGGGCGTGGTCGGGCAAATCATTCCGTGGAACTTCCCGCTGCTGATGGCGGCATGGAAACTGGCGCCGGCGCTTGGCGCAGGTAACTGTGTGGTGTTGAAACCGGCCGAGCAAACGCCGCTGTCGATTACGCTGTTTATGGACGTGATCAAAGATCTGCTGCCGCCGGGTGTGATCAACGTGGTACACGGCTACGGCAAAGAGGCAGGCGAAGCGCTGGCATCCCATCCGGGCATCGCCAAAATCGCCTTCACCGGATCCACTGCCACCGGCGGCCATATTCTGGAGCTAGCGGCGAAAAGCCTGATCCCGTCCACCGTTGAACTGGGCGGCAAGTCGCCGAACATCTTCTTCGAAGACATCATGGATGCTGAAGAGAGTTTCATTGAGAAAGCGGCAGAAGGCGTGGTGCTGGGCTTCCTTAATCAGGGTGAAGTTTGTACCTGTCCGTCGCGCGCGCTAGTGCAGGAATCGATCTTTGAGCCGTTTATGGCGGCGGTGATGAAGCGCATCAAAACCATTAAACGTGGCGATCCGCTGGATACCGAAACCATGATTGGCGCGCAGGCGTCGCAGCAGCAGTTCGACAAAATCCTCTCTTATCTGGAAATTGCGCAGCAAGAGGGCGCGCAGGTGCTGCACGGCGGCGGCGTAGAGAAAGTGGGCGAAGAGTTTGCCAGCGGCTACTACATTCAGCCGACGCTGTTGAAAGGCGATAACAGCATGCGCGTGTTCCAGGAGGAGATATTTGGCCCGGTGGTTGGTGTGCTGACCTTCAAAGATGAAGCGGAAGCGCTGGCAATCGCCAATGATTCGATTTACGGACTTGGCGCAGGCGTCTGGACGCGAGATATCAACCGTGCCTATCGCATGGGCCGCGCCATCAAAGCCGGTCGCGTGTGGACCAACTGTTATCACCTCTATCCGGCGCACGCGGCGTTTGGCGGCTATAAGAAATCGGGGATTGGCCGTGAAACTCACAAAATGATGCTCGACCATTATCAGCAAACTAAAAACCTGCTGGTGAGCTACAGCACGCAACCGCTCGGTTTCTTCTGATGATAAAAGGCAGCGGTATTATCCGCTGCCTTTCTATCTTGCATCGCCGTAAATGGCTTAGGCGAAATGCTCTTCCAGCTCAGGTGTGAACGCTGAAGAAATGCCAGTAATGCCATTCTGGCTCTGCACCGACAGATCCTGCTGCGTTAGCGAGAATGGCTGCGAGTAAGTCTGTGGAGCGATGTCGCTATCACTCAACAGCAACGTTTCGCTTTGGCTCAGCAACTCAGCGATGTTGATATTTGCTGGCAATGCCTCCGAACTTTGTACTGAGAAGTACATTGGATTCGATGTCACTTCCGGTTCAGAACCAAAAGTCACCGCGTGAGCGCCCAGGTCTAATTCCGGCAGAGTGAACGACCATGAACCATCCAGTTCTGATACGGTTGAACCCAGCAGCACACCGTAATCCCACGCATAAATGATCGCTTCTGGTGCCGCCGTACCAACAAAGCGTGGTGTGGTATCCGTGATCTGGTCACCGCTCATAAACGCATCGTCATAACCGAGATGGTCTTCGTAACCCTGATCAATTGTCACCGGATTGGCTTTGGTCGAGTCGATGGAGAAGGTGAAAGGCCGGGTGCTTTCTTCTGCAGATGAGCCAAAGGTTAATGCATGTTGGCCATCATCAAGCTGTGTTTCCAGAGACCATTTACCATCGCTGTCTGAAACGGTAGAGGCCACCAGCTTGCCAGCATCCCAGGCATAAATGATTGCTTCTGGCGCTGCAGTTCCGATGAAACGCGGCGTGTTATCGACAATCTCACTTCCGCCCAAAATGGCAACGTCATATCCGAGGTCATCGGTGTAGCCCTGCGAAACGACAACCGGGATGGCGGCTCCTGAATTTACAATGAAATCCAGCGGTGAGCTTGCTGCGGATGAGTCCAGACCAAAAGTTAAGGAGTGCTGGCCATCAGCAAGCTGTGCCGAAAGCGACCATGAACCATCGGCTGCTGCGCGCGTTGAACCGACAACCACACCGTTATCCCATGCATAAACCACAGAATAGGGATGTGCAGAACCGATAAAACGCGGCGAACTATCAACAATTTCGCTGCCAGACATGAATGCAACATCGTAACCAAGATTATCGGTATAGGCTTGTTCAATGTATACCGGCAATGTGCCTTCGCTATTACCTGGAGGACCAATTTTAAACATTTTGAACATGTTATCTCCTTGTTTATCCATCGTCACTTCACGCCATGTGAAGTGTTGGGACAGTTTGCAGAACATTACATCGCAGTAAACATGAGAATGGTCTGCAAAACCCCTTAACGAAATTCAGTCTAACTATATGAATAATATTTAATTTTAATCAATTATGGGTTTGAGTGTGGTTAATGCGCTGCTTTAGGAAACATTAGACTTAATGATGTGGTTATGAAGCGCAATTTTCATCTCAACGTCATGTTGCTATGAGATGTTGCCTGCAACCCTGGTGCGATATTTCTGATAAAAAGCCATCTTTAAGCCAGGTCTTGTGTGTTTAAAGGGTGCGATTGGGCAGATTAGCCTACCTATTTTCAAGGAGATCCCATGAACACGTTGTATAACTACCTGGAACAGCATGATGAGATGCTGGACGGTGTGGAGCAAAATATTATTACCGTTAACCTGCCTGGACGTCAGGCAGTGTATGTGATTGGCCAGAACGATGCCGATCTGCTGCTGGAAGTGAAAGCGCGCGAAATCGCCACGGCGCAGCGCATGGAAACATTGCGTCAACTGGAGAGCCAATTCCGTTTTTAACTTTTCTGCTTTGCCTCATTCGATGATCAATTCGTCAGAAATATCGCAATAAAAAAAGCCGCTATCACGAGATAACGGCTTTTTTGTGGTGCGATGCGCAGATTACTTCACGCAGGCGGCACAGTTATTGTGAATCTGCTGGAAGAAGTCGTTTCCTTTGTCATCCACCAGAATGAATGCCGGGAAGTTTTCCACTTCAATCTTCCAAATCGCTTCCATACCGAGTTCGGCATACTCCACGCATTCCAGACTCTTAATACTCTGCTGCGCCAGCACCGCTGCCGGGCCGCCGATGCTTCCCAGATAGAAGCCGCCGTGTTTTTGACACGCATCGGTAACCTGCTTGCTGCGGTTGCCTTTCGCCAGCATCACCATGCTGCCGCCGTTGGCCTGCAGCAGATCAACGTAGGAATCCATACGACCTGCAGTCGTTGGGCCGAGTGAACCGGAGGCATAACCTTCTGGCGTCTTCGCTGGACCCGCGTAATAGACCGGATGATCTTTGATGTACTGCGGCAGGCCTTCACCGTTATCGATGCGTTCTTTCAGCTTAGCGTGCGCAATGTCGCGCGCCACGATGATGGTACCGTTAAGCGACAAGCGGGTGGAGACTGGATAAGCCGACAGCAGCGCCAGAATCTCGCTCATCGGCTGGTTCAGATCGACATGCACCACTTCACCTTCGCCCTGCTGACGCAGTTCTTCCGGAATATAGCGGCCTGGATTGTCTTCCATCTTCTCAATCCAGATACCTTCGCGGTTGATTTTGGCTTTGATATTACGGTCAGCAGAGCAGGAGACGCCCATACCCACCGGGCAGGATGCGCCGTGACGCGGCAGACGTACCACGCGGATATCATGCGCAAAGTATTTACCACCAAACTGCGCGCCGAGGCCCAGCTCCTGCGAGGCTTTTAGCAGCTCTTCTTCCAGCTGAATGTCGCGGAACGCCTGACCATGCTCGTTGCCTACGGTCGGCAGCGAATCGTAATAATGGGTAGAGGCCAGCTTGACGGTTTTCAGCGTACTCTCCGCTGAAGTCCCACCAATCACGAATGCGATGTGGTACGGCGGACAGGCCGCGGTGCCCAGCGACATCATTTTATCGATCAGGTAGTTCTTCAATTTGGCTGGGGTAATCAGCGCTTTGGTTTCCTGATACAGATAGGTTTTATTGGCGGAACCACCACCTTTAGCAATGCACAGGAATTTATATTCGTCGCCATCAACGCTGTAGAGGTCGATTTGCGCCGGCAGGTTGGTGCCGGTATTCACTTCTTTATACATATCCAGCGCGGCGTTCTGTGAATAGCGCAGGTTATCTTCAATAAAGGTGTTGTAGACGCCTTGCGACAGCGCGGCTTCATCGCCGCCACCGGTCCAGACGCGCTGGCCTTTTTTGCCCATGATGATGGCGGTGCCGGTATCCTGACAGGTTGGCAGCACGCCTTTGGCGGCAATTTCAGAGTTACGCAGGAACTGCAGGGCAACGTATTTGTCGTTCTTGCTGGCTTCATCGTCGGCAAGAATGGATGCGACCTGCGCCTGATGCGAGGCGCGCAGCATGAAGGAAGCATCGTGGAATGCCTGCTTCGCCAGCAGCGTCAGCGCTTTGGGATCGACTTTCAGCACTTCTTCGCCATCGAAGTTGGCCACCGAGACGTAATCGCGGCTCAGCAGATAGTATTCGGTATCATCTTTGGCGAGAGGAAAGGGATCCTGATAATAGAAGGGTTTGTTCGACATGTTGGCTCACTTAGCTTCGTGTGGCCCGCCAGCATGACGGGCGACAAATTAGGCAGTTTGTTATTCGATTTTCTCTCGCCAGCCCTCCGCAGGGGCTGACTGGCGAGTATCATAACATTTTCACGGTAATGCGCGGCTCCGTTTTTAACATCGAAGCAACATCATCAGAACATCATCACCATCCATGGATAGGCGACAACCATCAGAAGAACCAGGAACAGCGCGCCGAAGATGGTGCCCAGGCGCCAGTAATCTTTAGTTGGCAGATAGCCGCTACCGTAATAAATCGGGCTTGGGCCGGTGCCGTACGGGGTGATAATGCCCATCACACCCAGAGAAACACACATCATCAGGCAGAACACCGGCATGTTGATGCCCGGAATGGATGCGGCGATGGTCAGCATCGCGGGCAGCAGCGCGGTGGTGTGCGCGGTGGTACTGGCGAACAGGTAGTGCAGCAGGTAGAAGGCGACCAGAAGGACGACGGCAGAAACCTGCGGGTCATAGCCTTGCAACAGCATTGCGCCTTCTTTACCCAGCCACGCGATGAAGCCAACGCGCGCTAAACCATCCGCCAGCGCGACCAGCGTGGCGAACCAGGCGAAGGTGTTCCAGGCGGCTTTATTGCTGGTGATGTCATTCCAGTTGAGTACGCCGGTCCACAGCATCAGCACGATGACTAACAGTGCGGCCATTGCGGGCTCAATCCAGGCGGTGGCGAAGATCCACATCATCAGTGCCGCCACCACGAAGCCCAGCAGCAGGATTTCGTTACGTTTCAGTTTACCGAGTTTTGCCAGCTCAGCGGTGGCCCAGCGCGGCACTTCGTCATTCACTTTTACTTCTGGCGGATAGAGCCAGTAAGCCAGCAGCGGCATGGTGAGAATCAGCAGCACGCCGAGTGGCAGGAAGGCGAGGAACCACATACCCCACGAGATTTCAAATCCTACTACGCTTTTCACCAGCGCCAGCGCCAGCAGGTTCGGTGCCAGAGCAGAGAGGAACATTGAACTGGTGATACATGCGGCGGTGATCGCTACCCACATCAGGTAAGAACCAATCTTACGTGCGCTGGGGTCGTTGGGTTTTGAACCATAGAGCGGCGGCAGGTTAGCAATGATTGGATAGATGGTACCGCCGCTGCGCGCGGTGTTGGATGGCGTAAACGGTGCCAGCAACAGGTCAGCGAAGGTAATGGCGTAACCCAGCGTCAGGCTGCGACGGCCCAGATATTTCACCAGAATCAGCGCCAGGCGGCGACCAAACTGGGTTTTATCGTAGCCAGCGGCGAACATAAAGGCACCGAAGATCAGCCAGACCGTGGAGTTGCCGAAGCCACTCACTGCCCATTTGAACGACTGCGCCGCGGTTTTGAACTTGGGATCCGCCAGTTCTGCCGGGCTAAACAGCACCCATTGACTGAACAGCGCAATCACCACCACGCCGGTTAAGCCGATCACAGCGCCCGGCAGCGGTTCGAAAATCAGTCCCACGATAACCCCGACAAAAATGGCGAAGAAGTGCCAGGCGTAAGGTTCCAATCCCGCAGGAGTCGGTACCAGCAGCAACAGCACAGCCACAATAATTGGCAGGCACAACATTATCAGGCGGTTCTTTTTCTTCCCCGGTGCCGCGGGAGGCGCGGTAAGGGATTCACTCTGGGTTGTTTGTGTGTTCATAGTTTTGTCTGCAAGTTATGGAGAATGCGTATATACGCCCCGAACCAAACTGGTTTTTTTAGTTACAAAACCCTTTTAACAGATTAGTCGTGACATTTAAAACTGAGTTTTAATAAATCGCTATTTGCAAAATTCGATGCGCGAATTATCTATTGAATGCAAGCATGATGCGATTAATTAAAATATCTATTTTGATCCAGATCAATAAAATTTATTGGTGGTTTTTTTGCTTTAAACATGCGCGCCTTAATAAACGAACCCTTAGGTGAAAATTAACCGTGTGAGACGAATAAAACGGCACAAATCAAGCAAAAAACAGAGAAAGGAGACGATTTATCTTTATGATAAGACTAGGTTTGTTTTAAATGTAAGGAAAAAGTTGATTTTTGTCAAGTCTTGGTTAAAACTTAGCGGAGCGCAGCTTTTAGCAATAAGCCTCAAATATTATCTTCATGCGTAAAACTTATATAACTAACGAATAAGGTTATGTAAGTAAATAAAATGCTATATTTACGCCATGAAATCGGACCACTCAATAATTATAAAATTCTCCGAACCGCCAAAGAATTGAATACTAAGTTTCTTAATTCTGGAGTTGCTCATCATGAATACGCTCACCCCGATTCTTAATCCGCTTACGTTACCGAAAGGTGCGGTGCTTAAAAACCGACTGGTTATGGCACCGATGACCACATGTACCGGTTATTACGATGGCGGTGTTACCAGTGACCTTGTCGAATATTATCGCGTGCGCGCCGGCAGCATCGGTACCGTGATTGTCGAGTGCTGCTTTATTGATAACCGTGGCCCTGCGTTTCCAGGCGCGCTCGGTATCGACAGCGACAACAAAATCCCCGGTCTGGCGAAAATCGCCCACGCCATCAAGTCGCAAGGCTCCAAGGCGATTCTGCAGATTTATCACGGCGGCCGCATGGTTGAACCGGCGCTGATCGGCGGTAAAACCCCGGTCGCACCGAGCGCCATCGCCGCACCGCGCGACGGTGCCACTCAACCTCAGGCGCTGACTGCAGAAGAAGTGGATGTGATGATCACCAAGTTTGGTGATGCGGTGAACCGTGCGATCAAAGCCGGCTTCGACGGCGTGGAGATTCACGGCGCCAACACCTATCTTATCCAGCAGTTCTACTCGCCAAACTCCAACCAGCGCGACGACAAATGGGGCGGTAGTCGCGATAATCGCGCGCGTTTCCCACTGGAAGTGCTGGAAATCACCCACAAAATGGCTGACCGCTTCGCTGCGGCAGACTTTATCATCGGCTATCGCTTCTCACCGGAAGAACTGGAAGTGCCGGGCATCCGCTGGGACGACACGCTTTATCTGCTGGAGAAACTGGCAGAACGCGGTCTCGATTACGTGCACTTCTCGGTTGGTCAACTGCTGCGTCCATCGATTGTTGATACTCAGGACCCAACGCCACTGATCACCAAATATCTGGCACAGCGCTCGCCTAACCTGGCGAAAGTGCCGGTAATTGGCGTCGGCGGCGTCGTCAATAAAGAAGATGCCGAGAATGCGCTGGAGCACGGTTTCGACTTGGTGGCGGTGGGCAAAGCCTGTATCGCCTATCCGGACTGGACCGATCGCGTCATCAAAAATCAGCACATGGAGCTGTATATCGACAGCACCAAGCGCGAAGAGTTGACTATCCCGGAACCGCTGTGGCGCTTCTCACTGGTGGATGCGATGATCCGCGACGTCAGCGATACCGGCCGTAAATACAAAGCGGGCGTTTATCAGGCGAAAGTCGAAGCCGAAGCGCTGAAGCTGAAAATCAACGTTACCCTCGACACCGACCGTATCACCGACATCTCGCTGGTGCCGGATCCGAGCCTCGACGTCGACTTCACCAGCACCTTCGAAAGTCTGCGTGAACGCATTCTGGTGGCGAACAGCCCGCACGTTGACGCCATCACTGGCGCCACCACGCAAAGTGAAGCGCTGAAAAAAGCGGTATCACGTGCCATGACCACCTCAAGCAAAGAGTATGTGATTGAAGAGGGCGGTAACCCGAACGCACCGGTGAATTACGATGTGGTGGTAGTGGGCACCGGCGGTGCCGGTCTGGCGGCGGCGATTCAGGCGCATGACGATGGCGCACGCGTGGTGATCATCGAGAAGATGCCCACCATCGGCGGTAACACCATCAAAGCCTCGGTCGGGATGAACGCGGCGGAAACCCGTTATCAGAAGTTGAAAGGCATTGAAGACAGCAAAGAGCTGTTCTATGAAGAGACGCTGAAAGGCGGCAAATTCAAAAACAATCCGGTGCTGCTGCGCGAATTTGTTGAGCAGGCGCCCGAAGCCATTGAGTGGCTGGCCGCCAAAGACATCGAGCTGTGCGACATCACCATCACCGGCGGCATGAGCATCGATCGTACGCACCGTCCGGAAGATCGTTCGGCAGTCGGCGGCTTTTTGATTAGCGGGCTGGTAAAAAACGTTAATCTGCGCAATATCGAAGTGTTGCTGGAAACCTCAGTGGCCGAAATTTTAGTGGAAAACGGTGCAGTCACCGGCGTGAAAGTGGTGGATGAGTATAACGACAGCCGCATTATCAACGCTAAAAGCGTGATTGTGGCGACCGGCGGCTTCAGTGCCAATCGCGAAATGGTGGTGAAATACCGCCCTGAGCTGGACGGTTTCGTCACCACCAACCACAAAGGCGCCACCGGCAGTGGCATCGCCATGCTGCAACACATCGGTGCGGATACCGTGGATATGGGCGAAATCCAGATTCACCCAACGGTTGAGCAAACCACGTCGTACCTGATTTCCGAAGCGATGCGCGGCGGCGGGGCGATTCTGGTGAGCCAGGCGGGCAAGCGTTTCTACAACGAAATGGAAACCCGCGACAAAGTTTCCGCTGAGATCATCGCACTGCCAGAGAAGAGTGCGTGGATCGTGTTTGATGAGCAGGTTCGTGCCAACAACAAAGCGGCTGACGAATACATCGCCAAAGGCTTTGTCATCAGCGCGCCAACGCCACACGAGCTGGCGGTGAAACTAAACATGGATCAGGAAGCGCTGCAAACCACGCTCGGTCGTTACAACGAGTTCGTGGCGAAACAGGATGACGAGGACTTCGGTCGTAAAACCGCGCTGCGTCACCCGCTGAATAAAGGTCCGTACTTCGCCATTCGTATCGCACCGGGCGTGCATCACACCATGGGCGGCGTGACCATCAACACCGATACCGCGGTGCTGGATGCGCAGAAAGAGGTGATTCCAGGCGCATGGGCGGCCGGTGAAGTGGTCGGCGGCATCCACGGCGCCAACCGCATCGGCGGCAACGCGGTGGCCGATATCATTATCTTCGGTATCAAAGCCGGTCACAACGCGGCTAAACTAGCGTTAGGACACTAAGCTGTAAAGATGCCCGCCTTGTGCGGGCATCGTTTTCTTTAGAGGCATGCAATGACCGCTGGCGTCTTTTCTTACTCTGCCGTTCTGATGGGTTCGCCCATTCTGCTCAAATTGTTTGATGACAATCCCACGCTTGCCCGCCACGTATTTCAACTGATTAAACAGCAGGAAAACCTGTTCACCGTTAACCGCGCTGAATCCGAAGTGATGTCGATCAACCACGCCGCAGGCCGTCATCCGGTGATCGTCAGCGAGCCAGTTTTTGCGTTAATTAGCGTGGCACACGCTGTGAGTTTGCTGCCGGACAGCGCCTTCAATTTCACCATTGGGCCGATTGTGAAGCGCTGGAAAATTGGTTTTCAGGGACGTGCGGTGCCCCCTGCGCCAGAAATCGCATCCCTGCTAAAGCTGACCGATCCGCATCAGGTGGTGCTCAATCCCGTCGATCGCTCAGTGTTTTTGCAACAGCCAGGCATGGAGATCGATCTCGGCGCCATCGCCAAAGGCTACATCGCCGATCGCGTGCAGGCGTTTTTACGCCAGCAGGGCGTGCAGCAGGCGCTGATCAATCTGGGCGGCAATGTGCAAACGCTGGGTTCGCCGCCGCACAAGCCGCAGGGTTGGGGCATTGGCCTGAAAAAGCCGTTTGGTCGTGATGATGAGCTGTTAGGCGTGCTGCAGGTGCAGGGCAAATCGGTGGTGACGTCGGGGATTTATGAGCGCTACTTCGAACTGGACGGCCGCTGCTGGCATCATATTTTTGATCCGCAAACCGGCTATCCGCTTGATAACGAACTGCTGAGCGTGACGGTGATTTCCGATCGCTCGATTGATGGCGATATCTACACCACGCTGCTCTTTGGCATGGGCGTGGAGCAAGGGCTGGCTTATCTCGCTGACCAGCCCGACATCGACGCGGTGTTTGTCACGCGCGATCGGCAGATCATCTGCTCCTCACCGCAGCACTTTCACTTCCAGCAGCTCGATGTCGACTGGCAGCTACGTTACTGACAGTATTGCTGCAGCAGCGAATGGTATTCCGGCTGCAGGCGGTAGCGGTACACCGGACGGCCGGTCGCGCCATAGTGAATGCTGGTGAACAGAATATTAATCTGCGCCAGCCAAATCAGGTATTTACGACACGACACGCGCGAGATGTTCACTTCAGCCGCCAGTTCGTCAGTCGAGAATTCATGCCCCGGATGCGCATCAATCCACTGACACAGCGTGCGCAGCGTTTGCGGCGTTAAGCCTTTTGGCAGGCGCTTATTGTCGTGCTGCGTCGCCGGGCTGCCGTGAATCAGCAGATCCACATCCGCTTGCTGATAATAATGCTGATTGTCCATCAGCGATTTCTTCTGCCGCCAGCCGGTCAGCGCCTCTTCAAAACGTGGGAACTGGAACGGTTTGATCAGGTAATCCACCACGCCGTAGTGCAGCGAGGTTTTGATATTCTCCGCATCGGCCGCCGACGAAATGATGATCACTTCCACCGCGCTCTGCGCCGTGCGCAGCTCCGGCAACAGATCGAGGCCATTCTCCTGCTGCATATAGATATCCAGCAGCACCAGATCGACCGCAGTATCGCTATTGAACAGGATCTCTTTCGCCTGCTTCAAGGTTGAGGCGGTGCCACAACAGTGAAAGCCCTGAATTTGGCCGATATACGCGCGATTAAGCTCGGCGACCATGGCGTCATCATCGACCACTAACACATTGATCATGCGGATTGGTTTCCTCCATCCCAGGGAAGTTGGACTAAAAATTGGGTAAACACGCCGGGTTCTGACTCCACACTCACGCTGCCACCGATATTTTCGGTTTGCTGCTGCAGCAGAAACAGCCCGACACCGCGGTTTTCACCTTTGGTGGAGAAGCCTTTTTCGAAAATGGTGCTGAGATGATCGGCTTCAATGCCCGGACCATCATCACTCACTTCACAGGTCAGCCAACCGTTTTGGTAGTGCAGCATCACGTGAATCTCGCCTTCTACCTGCTCGCTCATCGCATCCAGCGCGTTCTCAATCAGATTGCCGATCACCGTAATCAGCGCCGCCATCTGCTGCTCATTGCCGCTGTCGGGCAGGAAGCTGGCATCGCTGATGGTCAGGCGATGGCCGCAATCCGACGCGCGGTTGATTTTGCTCAGCAAGAAACCAGCAATCACCGGCGACTTAATCTTATCGAGCAGGAAACCGATCTCCGTCTGGTAATTATTGGCGGTTTTGAGAATGTAGCTTTCCACCTGCGTGTAGTTTTTCATGTGCAGCAGGCCGAGGATCACATGCAGCTTGTTCATAAACTCGTGCGAGCGCTCACGCAGCGCATCGACGTAGTTTACCATGCCCGTCAGACGCTGCATCAGTTGACTGATTTCCGTCTTGTCCCTGAAGGTGCAGACCGCGCCGATAATTCGTCCCTGCGTGCGCACCGGTACGGTATTACTTAGCAACACGCGGCCATTCACATTCAACTCTTCATCACGCCGCGCCCGCCCGCTGTGCAGCACATCCCGCAGATGATCGTCAATCACTGAGGCATCGTAGATGCGGTCGCCGCTGATGGTGCCCATCGAATCGTTCAGCAGCGATCGCGCAGCCTGATTCACCAGCGTCACCTGCGCCTGATCGTCCATCGCCACCACGCCTTCTTTTAGCGAGTTGAGAATCGCCTGGCGCTGTTCAAACAGGGTAGAAATTTCGTAGGGTTCAAGGCCGAACAGGATGCGTTTCAGCACGCGCACCAGCACCAGGGTGCCGATGGCGCCCGCAAAGGTGCCAATCAGGATAGTCCACAAGATGCTCCAGCGGCTTTGGTTAATCTGATCGGTAACGGCGCTGAGTGAAATGCCCACTACCACGACACCAATCTGCTTATGCTGCGCATTATATACCGGCGTATAGACGCGCATTGCCCGGCCCAGAACACCTTGATTGACGGAGACGTTTTCATGACCGCGTATCGCGGGCTCAATATCAGTGCCAATAAAGTGCTGGCCGATGAGTTCAGGATTCAGGTGCGAATAGCGGATGGTATCCATATTGGTCACCACCACAAACAGCAGGTTATTGCTCTCCTGCACGGCTTTAGCAATGGGTTGGATGCTGGTGGCATTTGGCGGCAATATCAGCGCGTGCTGAATCTCAGGAAATTTGGCCAGCGTGCGCGCCACCGCCATGGCTTTGTCCTCCAGCTGCGCGCGGGTCGCTGCGCCAATCTGGAAGAAATAGAACATATGCACGCTGAGCAGCACCAGCACAATCACTGCGCTGAGCATCAGGGTGACCAGCGTATTAAGCTTCATCGGCTGCTTGCGCGCCAAGATTTCTTGCTGTGAAGAAGACATGATCGCTCTCGGAGGAGAAGAGGGCACGTATTATGACGGATAAACAGAAGAAGGTCGCGCACCATGTAAGGCCGCCATTCGTGGCGGCCTCGACATTGGCGGTACTGAATTAGCTCGATTTAACGCGATTGGCAAAGCTCTTACGCAGCTTCTGCAGTTTCGGTGGGATTACCGCCATGCAGTAGCCGTTGCGCTGACCCGCGCCTTGCCAATAATCCTGATGATAACCTTCTGCCGCATACCACTCTTTCAGCGGCTCGATGGTGGTCACCACCGGATCGCTCAGATTCTCCTGCGCGCGTGCAATCGCGGCAATCGCTTCGGCTTCCTGCTCAGCATTCGCCGGGAAAATCGCTGAACGATACTGGGTGCCAACATCGTTGCCCTGGCGGTTCAGCGTGGTGGGATCGTGGGTGGCAAAACTGATATCCAGCAGATCGCCGTACTTCACCTGCTGCGGATCGAAACCAATGCGAATCGCTTCAGCATGGCCGGTCGCGCCGCTGCACACCTGCTCGTAGGTTGGATTCGGGCGTGCGCCGCCGGTATATCCACTCTCGACTGACTCCACGCCAATCACATCTTTAAACACTGCTTCAGTACACCAGAAACAGCCACCTGCGATCACCGCATATTCGGTTGCCATTATATCTACTCCTGTCAGGGCGAAAGAATCAAAATGGGGGCAAGCCCATATCAATTCAAGCAGTTAAATTAACATTTCAGGCTTAAAGTCGCCGCGCTTGTCGAGCCGCAAATTGCTCATCACGCTGAAGCGTCCTTCGCCGGTGTAGTGCAGCGTCGGCGGAAACTCCGGCGTTTCAGCTACATGCGCTTTAACGATCTCAAAGATAAAGAAGTTGTAGTTATCTACCATTGAATCGTCATACAGCTGGCACTCAAAGCTGGCAAAGCAATCGCCGATTAACGGCGCATTGACCACGCTTGCCGGTTCGGGCGTCAGATTGAAGGCATCAAATTTATCGAGACGATCGCCGTGGCTGTTACCGATCGCCACCACGCTGTCCACCAAATTGGCCGATGGCACGTTAATCACGCACTGGCCGCTCTGTCGAATCAGTTCATGGCTGTAATTGCCGCCGGCAATCATGCAGCCAACCAGCGACGGCGAGAACTCCAGAATCGTGTGCCAGCCGAGCGTCATGATGTCGCGGTGATCCTCAAACTGTGAACTCAGCAGCACCACCGGGCCCGGCTCCAGATATTTCCGCGCTTTGCTCACCGGAAAGTCGATTTTATGCATCGGGATTCTCCTGTTGTAGGTACAGACACATTAAGTGTAGATGCCAGCCTTTACCGAGCCGAAAAATCGCGGCATGTTATCGGCTACCTCTTACCAACAGGCCAATAATATGAACAACATCCTGTGTCAGACCCTTAACCTTCGCTATCCGATCATTCAGGCGCCGATGGCGGGCGTCTCGACGCCGGAACTGGCGGCGGCGGTGAGCACCAGCGGCGCGCTGGGTTCGATCAGCGTGGGCGCCTCAACGCCGCAGCAGGCGGATAGCATGATCCGCAAAACGCTCGCCCTGACAGCCGCGCCCATCAACGTCAACGTCTTCTGCCACGCGCCGGTGCAGCGCAATCCTCAGCAAGAACAGGCGTGGATCGCTCGTTTCAAGCCGGTGTTTGCTCGCTATGAAGCGACACCGCCCGATGCGCTGTCAGAGATTTATCAAACGTTCGTGGATAACCACGCGATGCTGGAGGTCCTGCTGGACACCGCGCCCGCCGCAGTGAGTTTCCACTTTGGCTTGCCGTCCGCCGCGGTTGTGCAGCGCTTGAAAAGTCGCGGCATTATCACGCTGGCGAGCGCCACCAGCGTTGCTGAAGCAGACGCCATCGAAGCCGCCGACATCGATTTTATTGTGGCGCAGGGTATTGAGGCGGGAGGGCATCGCGGGATATTCCACCCAGAAAATGACGATCAGCAGCTCAGCACTTTTACGCTGGTGCAGGCGATTCGCCGGGCGTCGCGGCTGCCGGTGATTGCCGCCGGCGGCGTGATGGATGGCGCGGGCATGGCTGCCATGCTCAAGCTGGGCGCGGCGGGTGTACAGCTGGGTACCGCGTTTATTCTGTGCCCGGAATCCGCCGCCAACGCGGCATATCGTCAGGCGCTGAAAAGCGCGCAGGCCAACAGCACCGAGATGATTGCCGCCATTTCTGGCCGATCGGCAAGATGTCTCACCAACGATTTTTGCCAGCTGGCGCGCGAGTTCGCGCAGGATGCCATTCCCCCTTATCCACTCACCTACGCGCTGGGCAAAGCGCTCGCTGCCGCCGCCGCCGCGAAAGGCGCGCATGGCTTTGGCGCGCAGTGGGCCGGGCAGGGCGCCGCGCTGGCGCGGGAAATGCCGGCGGCAGAATTAATTAACACGCTGGTGGCGGAGTGGCAGGCGGCGTAACGCAGCTTTTCTGCTGCGACCATCTCTATGGTTGAGGAGGCGATGATGACAAACCCAGCCGGGATAAATCCCGGAGAACAGGTCGTTTTATACGACGGCGTATGCAAACTGTGCAACGCGTGGGTGATGTTTCTCCTGCGTCACCGCATTCCACGCCATGTACGTTTTGCGGCGGTTCAGAGTGAGCAGGGGAAAGCGCTATTACGTTTTGTCGGTCTGCCAGATGAAGATATTCGCACCATCGTTTTGATTGATGGGCAAAATCATTGGCTCCGTGCGCAGGCAATTTTCCGCATCATGCACTACATGCCGTGGCCGTGGCGCGTTTTGTCTGTCGTGAGGTTTATGCCTGACGTTATCAGCAATTATTGTTACGACCGCATCGCGCTAAATCGCTATCGGTTTTTTGGTCGCTATAACGAGCATTACCCCATTAAATCCGATTATCACGGACGATTTTTAGACCAGTAAAAATCGTCTGTTAATCCTCGAAACGCTACGCTTGCTGCGTAATGGTTTTAGCCATCATCGATTTAATCCATTCCGTCGGTTCCCGTTTACCGCTGCGTTTGTGTGAATAGATTTTCACGGTGAACTTTGGCGCGGGGAACGGCAACCTGAATGAGGTCACATCGGCGGCCTGTTTAATTTTACTGGCGACGAAGGATGGGATCGCCATCAGCAATTCACTTTCCGCGATAATAAAGGGCGCACTCAGCATTGACGGCGTTCTGATGGCGATGCGGCGTTTAAGACCCATGCGCTCAAGATGGGAATCCAGTAATCCCTGTTTTTCATTCCACGGCGTAACCACCAGATGCCCGGCGGCAAGATAGTCGTCAAGATTCAGACTGCTGCGTTGCGCATTGGCAATCACCATAAATTCATCACTGAATAAATCGGTCTCTTCCAGGTCGGGATGATGCATGCCGTCCGGCTCGCTAAAACTCAGCGCCATATCGATTTCACCCGCCAGTAATTCAATCAGCGCCGGATTGTGCGGCAAATGGCAGAGTTCAAAACTCAGATTGGGTGCCGTATGAGTCAGCGCATGCATCAGCCGCGGAAAGACACAAAAAGCGGTGTAATCCGTTACCGCAATTCTAAAACAGTCATCACTGGTCAACGGATCGAAAGGCTGCAGCGGACTGAGATGCCGATTTAACCCGGTTAACGTTTCGGCAATATAGGGCGCCAGCTGGCAGGCATAAACGCTGGGACACATTTTGTGGCCTTCGCGGTAGAACAGCGGATCTTTAAAAAACTCACGTAATCGGGACAGCGCGTGGCTTAACGCGGAGGTACTCAAACTGAGTTCAATTGCCGCCAGCCTGACCGAACGATGTCTGAATACTGCGTCGAAAACGGGGAGGAGATTCAAGTCCAGTCGACGCAGAACATGATGCATGAAATTCACCTATCATTGATTTTATTGCACTTATTTCATCGAACAATACCCATTATGCTGAGCAGCATCAATCTGATTAAGTAAGAAAATAATGCATGAAGATTACTATTCGGCCAGCTAATCCTGAAGACGCGGACGCCATCTATGGCATGATTGCTGAGTTGTCGGTTTATGAGCATGGATTGCAGCAGTCATCAACTACCGCTGAAGAGATTAGATCGACGCTATTCAATTCCGAAAGTAACAGCGAAGCGTTGATGTGCGAGATTGATGGCATAACCGCCGGGTATGCAGTGATTACCCGCAGCTACTCGGCGTGGCTGGGGCGTCGCGGGCTCTATATGGAAGATTTATACTTCTCGCCCAATTTTCGCGGCCTCGGCGCAGGCAAAGCGCTGCTGCAGTACGTCGCGCAGCACGCGGTCAATCATCAGTGCAACCGCATTGAGTGGAGTGCGTTAGATTGGGATCAGTCGGCCAGAGAGTTCTATCTCAGTATTGATGCGCTGCCGTTAAATGAGTGGGTGCGTTATCGCCTTGACGGGGCAGCACTAGAGAAATTCGCCGCCGCCACGCCGCAATCGGTGCTGGGCCTGTAACGCATTCCGTAGAGTGCGCATTCATGCGCACCAGGTCACCGTCAGTTAAGAAAACCTTTTGCTTTAAATCCGGTGCGGGCTCTGACACATCTAGTGAGCCCTTTCAACCACACGCACGGAAGTATCAAAGCAGGCCGGGGACGCTTTTGGGCAGGCAATCCGCAGCGCTGAACGAAGAGAGGAAGCCAGGAGAGCCCGCAGGACGCGGGCGAAAGGCGGAGCCGGGACAGGGAAGTCCCGTCTCCGCCGGTCCGTCAGGCAGACGAGCGAAGTGAAGGTACCGCGTAAGCGGCGCGAGGACCGCCGGCCCAAAAGTGCCCCCGGCCAGCGCACACCTCGTTGGCTTAACGGATAAGCACTGGTCACCATAAATGGCGACCCTACGGATTTAAAGCGCTTGCAGGAACGTCAGCAGATCGGCGTTAAGCTGATCGGTATGCGTCACCGCAAAGCCGTGCGGTGCGTTGTCATACACTTTCAGCTGCGCGCCAGCGATCATTTCGGCGGCGACTTTCCCGGTGGTTTCGAACGGCACGACCTGGTCGTTGCTGCCGTGAATCACCAGCGTCGGCACGTCGATTTTTGCCATATCAGGACGGAAGTCGGTTTCCGAAAACGCGGTAACACAATCAATCGTCCCTTTTAGTGACGCCAGCAGCGCAATATTCAACGTCTGCGTCAGCGCGCCTTCTGAAACCGTTTGACCGGCGTTGGTGCCGTAAAACGGTGTGGCAAAATCACTGATGAACTGCGCGCGATCTTTACGCAAGCCCTGACGAATGCCTTCAAACACCGACAAATCGACGCCTGCCGGATAATCATCGGCCTTGCCGAAGATCGGTGTCACCGCGCCCAACAGCACTAAGCTATCCACGCGCGCTGTGCCGTAATTGTTGATGTAGCGCGCCACATCGCCGCCACCCATTGAGAAGCCCACCAGCGTCACGTTTTGCAGATCCAGATGGCTAATCAGGTCGTTAATATCCGATGCAAAAGTATCGTAGTTGTAGCCTTCCCACGGTTGATCGGAACGGCCAAAGCCGCGGCGGTCAAAAGCGATAACGCGATAGCCTTTCTCCGCCAGGAAATTCAGCTGGCTGTCCCACATATCCCCGTCGAGCGGCCAGCCGTGACTGAATAGCACCGGCTTGCCGGTACCCCAATCTTTGAAATAGATCTGCGTACCATCCTGCGTCTTAAATGTGCTCATGTTTCGGCCTTATTAATGTCGATGAATGAAAGCGCCTTATTCAGGTGCCACGAGATAACGAACTTCCGGAGCTGCAGTGCCTTGATGGAATCCCAGCACGCGGTTCTGAATCTTTTGATCGTTCATGGTGTAGCGCTCGCGCTGACGCAGATGCTCCATCCATGAGCCAACCACAAAGGTCTCGACAAACATGTCGGGTTGCAGCATGTCCTCATACAGAGACCAGTTCAGCGCGCCGCCACGCCGTCTGACGCGACGCATATCCTGCATGCACACCGCAAAGGCATGCGCATCACTGCGGTTGATCTGATAATGATAGCTGACCATCACCGGCCCGCGATCGTGACGAATCTCCAGCTCGGGCAAGGGATCGCTGACCGTGCTGAGGTCGAGGTTCAGATCCGGATCCTGATTCAGCCGCCAGCGCAGCACCGTCAGGCTCGCCAGCAGCATGCCGACAGTGGCGACAGTCAGTGACAATGGAATGCTGAATGTCGATGCCAGCTGTCCCCAAATGGCGCTGCCTAACGTCATCGAGCCAAAAAACACCGTCAGATAGACCGCCAGCGCCCGGGCTTTCACCCATTTGGCGGCACTGCGCTGCGCGCCAAGATTGAGGGTGGAAAGCACGGCAATCCACGCAAAGCCGGTAAAGAACTCGAACGCATTCAGCAACCAGAGGTGACGAATAAACGCCAGCGCCAGCAGAGTGATGGCAAACATCAGGCTCGCCAGCACCATCAGCTGATCGGGATTAAAGCGTTTGCGCATACGCGGCAACAGCAGCGCGCCGCAAATCGCGCCGATGCCGATGCAACCCAGCATAATGCCGTAGCCGCCGGGCCCGAGGCCCAGTTCGCGTCGAGCCACCAGCGGTAACAGCGCCCAACCGGCACTGCCAAACACAAAGAAAGCGATGGTGCGCACCAGCACATTGCGCAGTACCGGCGCAGCATGCACATAGCGCACGCCGGCACGCACCGCCGGGAAGAAGTGCTCCGGCGGCAAACGCTGCACGCTGGGCTGTGCTTGCCACACATACAGCACCAGAAACACGCCGAGTACCGAAAGCGCATTCAGCAGAAACACCATCCACGGACCGGCAAACGACAGAATCAGGCCGCCGAGCGCCGGGCCGATAGCGCGACTGATGTTTATGCCGAGCGAGTTGAGCGCAATCGCCGGGCCGAGCTCCTCCTTACTGACCAAATCCGGCACGATGGCCTGGAAGGGCGGAGAACTCATGGCCGCGCCGGTACTCAGCAGGAACGCCGCAATCAGCAGCACCATCGGTGTGACCAGGTCTGCCCAGGAAAGGAATGTCAGGCTCGCGGCGGCAATAAACACCCAGATTTGCGAGAACAGCAGGTATTTACGCCGGTCAACGATATCCGCCATCACGCCAGACGGCAGTGCAAACAGAAACATCGGTAAGCTGCTGGCGGCCTGCACCAGCGCCACCGAGAGCGGATCGGCGCTCAGTGTCAGCATGGTCCAGTTAACGCCTACGTCGTTCATCCATGAACCGACATTGGATACCACGGTAGCGATCCACAGCATGCGGAACACGCGCTGACGCAGCGGCTGCCATGGTGAAACCGTCTGCGAAACGGGCGGCAGATCCGCCTCGGGGATGTCATGAATGTCATTAACCTGCGCCATGAACAACCTCCGAAACGCCGCCAAACACGCGCCAGCGACCGGGGCCGGTCAGCGCCAGCGTGGTGAAGATGATCAGCAGCAGCCAGCCAAACTGTCCTTCCGCTATGCTCCAGTTGGCATGGACGAACAGCATCGCCACCAGCAGCACGCCGATAATCGGCAGGCAGGCGAGGCGGGTAAACACGCCGAGCAGGATAAACAGCGGGCAGACCACTTCAGCAACGATCGCCGCCAGCAGGCTGAAATAGGCACCCAGGCCAAAGGGATCCTCGATACGCGTCAGTTCTTCACTGAAATGGAACACCTTCGGCAAGCCGTGCACGTGCAACAACAGCAGGCAGCCGGTAAGGCGCAGGAAGAACAGCCCCGCATCAATGCGAGGCGGCTGTGAGAGTGAATGTTTCATGGTTTAGAAGGCGAAGCAGCTGCAGCCGAGCGCGCCCCAGAAGGCGTTCTCTTCCGAAACCGGCAGGTTGGCGCCGCGCGCAATCTCGTGAGAATGCGTATGCACGCCGCACGGGCCGCTGCAGTGATGCGCTTGCTGCATCATGCCCACGCGTGTGGTGGCGGTCGGTGGCGCACTGCGATAGTGGCCGGGAACCTTGACCACCGGCGACCATTCCGGCAGCACCGGAATGAGGGGCGGCGCTTCCGAGCTGAAAGCGCCGGCGGCATAAACGATATTTCCGTCCACCACCGTCAGCACCGACTCAATGCCTTTGATCTCCTCTTCAGGCACGCTGAAGTAGTCTTTGCTCAGCACCACCATATCGGCCAGCTGACCGACTTTAATCTGGCCTTTTTTACCTTGCTCGCTGGAGAACCAGGCGCTGCCCTGCGTCCACAACATCAGCGCCGTATCACGATCGAGGCGCGCGTTGACGTCGTACATCTGCATGCCGCCCACGGTGCGTCCCGAGACCAGCCAGTAAAGCGCGGTCCACGGGTTATAACTGGCCACGCGCGTCGCATCGGTTCCTAAACCCACCGGCACGCCGGTCTCCAGCATGCGCGCCACCGGCGGTGTATGGCGAGTGGCCTCAATGCCGTAACGCTCGGCAAAGTACTCGCCCTGGAACGCCATGCGATGCTGTACGGCAATGCCGCCGCCAAGCTCTTTGATGCGGTCAAGGTTACGCTGCGTCACGGTTTCGGCGTGATCGAAGAACCAGTGCAGGCCGTTGAACGGAATGTCGCGGTTCACTTTTTCAAACACATCCAGCATGCGGCTGATCGATTCATCGTAAGTGGCGTGCAGGCGGAACGGCCAGCGATGCTCCACCAGATGACGCACTACGCGCTCCAGCTCATCTTCCATGCCGGGCGCCAGATCCGGACGCGGTTCGAGGAAATCTTCAAAATCGGCGGCGGAAAACACCAGCATTTCACCGGCACCGTTGTGACGGAAATAGTCGCTGCCCTGGCCCGGCGTCAGCATGTCGGTCCACTTCTCGAAATCTTCCAGCTCGTGGCCCGGACGTTGGGTAAACAGGTTGTAGGCGATTCGCAGCGTCATCTGCTTTTTCTCATGCAGCTCGGCAATGACTTCGTAATCTTCGGGATAGTTCTGGAAACCGCCGCCTGCATCAATCGCGCTGGTCAGGCCCAGACGGTTCAACTCGCGCATAAACTGGCGGGTGGAATTGACCTGCTGCTCCAGCGGCAGTTTTGGCCCTTTCGCCAGCGTGGCGTAAAGGATCATGGCGTTCGGGCGCGCAATCAGCATGCCGGTCGGGTTGCCATTGCTGTCACGCTGGATCTCGCCGCCCGGCGGATTGGGCGTGTCTTTGGTGTAGCCGACGACCTTCAACGCGGCGCGGTTGAGCAGGGCGCGATCGTACAGATGCAGGATAAACACCGGCGTATCGGGCGCGGCTTCGTTGATCTCATCCAGCGTCGGCATGCGACGCTCGGCAAACTGAAACTCGGTCCAGCCGCCTACCACGCGCACCCACTGGGGTGACGGCGTGCGCAGCGCCTGTTCTCTCAGCATCCGCAACGCATCGGCGATCGAGGGCACGCCTTCCCAGCGCAGTTCGAGGTTGTAATTCAGGCCGCCGCGGATCAGGTGCAGGTGGGAATCATTCAGGCCGGGAATGGCGGTATGGCCTTTGAGGTCAATCACTTTGGTGCCTTCGCAGTGATGCTGCATCACGTCGGCCAGGCTGCCCACTTCGAGAAATTTGCCATCGCGCATCGCCACGGCCTCGGCAATTGGGTTGCCGCGATCGACAGTATGAAATCGCCCATTGGTCAAAATGATGTCTGCTTTGCCTAACGTAACCATAAAAGCTCCTGAATAAGAGGTCCTGCCAATTTCGCAGGTGAAATACTGGGTGGGATTATGTTCAGGCGGTGCGGAAAGCGTCTAGTTATACAAAAGGATAGGTATACCTTCGTATAGTTATACCTATAGATAATGGTTCGTGTGCCCAAAGGTTCTTACACTGCGCCCAGACATTCACCTCAATGGGCATACAAAAATGACAACCAGTAAATTAGAAGTACTGACGCCGCACAACTGCCAGATCATCTTCATTGACCAGCAGCCGCAAATGGCATTTGGCGTGCAGTCCATCGACCGTCAGGTATTGAAAAATAACGTGGTCGCGTTGGCAAAAGCGGCGAAGGTGTTCAACATTCCTACCGTACTGACCACGGTGGAGACCGAGAGCTTCTCAGGTAACACCTTCCCGGAGCTGCTGGATGTGTTCCCCGGCCAGGACATTCTTGAGCGTACCTCGATGAACTCGTGGGATGACCAGAAAGTGCGTGATGCGCTGGCGGCCAACGGTAAGAAGAAAATTGTGGTTTCCGGTCTGTGGA
Source organism: Pantoea sp. DY-5 (assembly GCF_019795955.1). NCBI lineage: Bacteria > Pseudomonadati > Pseudomonadota > Gammaproteobacteria > Enterobacterales > Erwiniaceae > Pantoea > Pantoea sp. DY-5. The sequence continues at coordinate 867,797 of NZ_JAIMIE010000001.1, read as the reverse complement.
CCGAAGTGTGTAACAACACCTTCGCGCTGTGCGCCATGCTGGAAGGCGACTATGAGATCTACATGGTGGCTGACGCCTCCGGCGGCACCACCAAAGAAGCGCACGACTATGCCATGCAGCGCATGATTCAGGCGGGTGTGATCCCGGTGACCTGGCAGCAGGTGATGCTGGAGTGGCAGCGCGACTGGGCGCACAAAGAGACCTACAACGCGGTGATGGATATCGCGAAAGAGCACTCCGGTGCTTACGGCATCGGCGTTGATTACGCTTACACCATGGTGCACAAAGCGCCATCGCGTCAGAAGAGCGAGCATCGCACGCTGGCACCGGTTGCTGCGCCCGTTCGCTAAATCGTCACCCAGGCGAGCGCTTACGGGCTCGCCTTTCTTTTTTCAAGGAGGACCGGTGAGTCCTTTACTGATTTCTCTGGGCGCGGGCGTGTTTATCGGCCTGATTTACGCCTTGCTCAACGTGCGATCGCCGGCGCCGCCCGCCGTGGCGCTGGTGGGCTTGCTGGGCATGATTGTGGGCAGTTCGCTGGGTGGAAAATTGACGCATCCCGTAGCGCCCGTCGATAAAACCTCACGCGCGATGGCCGCTGACAGGCCGCTACCTCCCGCCACGCTCACCGCAAAACAGGCGGGTTGAACATGCTGAAAACCTATGCGATATCGCTCTCCGTCGGTATTTTAGTCGGGATCATTTATGCCGTTATCGACGTCAATTCCCCAGCGCCGCCCGTGATTGCGCTGCTTGGTCTGTTTGGTATGCTGGTCGGCGAACAGATTATCCCGCTGTGCAAGCGCCTGATTAACCGTCAACCGGTCACGCTGGCCTGGTTTCGTCAAGAGTGTGTGCCTAAAATCAGCGGCACGCCGCCATCGAGTGACAAAACCTCCTGAGGACGCGCCGCAGGCAGTGAATAATAATGAAGGAACACAGCATGCAGCTGTCGCAGCGCATTGTCGTTGTTGATGATGAACGATCGGTTCGCAGTGGTTTGAGCAATCTGCTTCAGTCGGAAGGATACGCAACGCAGGCATTTGAGTCGGCTGAAGCGCTATTAGCGGACGAGACGGCCCTAAATGACGCTGCGCTGTTTATTATTGATGTTGAGCTCAAAGGCATGTCGGGCTTTGAGTTGTTCCGTGCGCTGGTACAGCGTCGCGAGAATCCACCCGGAATTATTATCTCCGGCAAGGGTGATGAGAATATGCTCTGGTATGCCATCAATCTAGGCGCGATAACCTTTATGCCAAAGCCCATTGATATCGACCTGCTGTTCGAACATATTCGCCTGGCGTTTTCCTCCCAGGCAGCGCGCCAATGAGCACGCTTTTCCTGTCGTTAAATATCGCGGATGACGCGGCGCTGGTGCTGGCGGATGACATTGTTTTTACCCCTCTGGCGCAGGAAGGGCAGGTTGAATGGATCGAATGCCAACACCTGGTCTCCGGTGAGCGCTTCGTGCTGGCCACGGCGGCGGCCGAAGAGGCGGTGTTTCAGGTTACGCAACTGCTGAAAAATGAGTATGCGCTGCGCGCCTTATTAGCAGAAAGCTGGGCGCTAAAACCGCTGCGCCACACGTTATATCAAGGGCGCTACGCCCTGATTTATCCCGCTTTCCGCTACCAAACCCTGGCGGATTATCTACGCCTGCCTGCGGGTAAAATACAGAAGTTCATCAGCTGCGCCGTGCTGCTGTGTAACGCGCTCAGCAAGCTGCATCAGCAAGGCTTGGTGCACGGCGACATCAAACCAGCCAACTTCTTCTTCACCGATCAAGGCGACGTGGTGCTGGGCGGCTTTGGCCTGGCGTTTATCGAAGCGGACTCACAGCAGCCGCTGCGCGCCTCGGTGACCGGCGGAACGCTGGCCTACATGTCGCCCGAGCATACCTCGCGCACCGCGCACGCGGTCAGCCAGGTCAGCGATCTCTACAGCCTGGGCATCGTGCTTTACGAATTACTCACCGGCAAGCTTCCCTATGGCAGCGCCGAAGGTGGTGCAGCTGAATGGGTGCACCATCACATTGCCTCCGAAGCGCTGCCGCCGCACCGGCTGCGCAAAGATGTGCCGCTGGTGCTCTCGTCCATTATTTTACGCCTGCTAACCAAATCGCCGGAGCAGCGTTATCAAACCGTCGAAGGCGTGCTGGCCGATCTGCGCCGCTGCGAATCCAACCTGATGCCTGACGGCGTGGTTGAATCTTTCGCGCTGGGCTTACAGGATGTGCCGACCTCGACGCTGTTATCTGATGTGCTGTACAGCGACCATGCTCAGGCCAGCGAGATGCTGGCGGCGTTTGATGAGGTGTGCAGCAGCGGGAAACACTGCATGGTGGCGATTAGCGGCGCGCCCGGTGCCGGAAAATCGGCGCTGATGGCCTCGGCGCTTAAAATCCTGCGGGAAAAAAACGCGCTGCTGACGGTGACCAAAGCCGACCAGCACTCGCCCATTTTGCCCTACGCGGTATTTACCTCGGCGTTTCGATCGCTGACGCTGCATCTGCTCGGGTTGCCTGCCGAAGAGCTGGCGCGCTGGAAAACACACATCACGCGTCAACTGGGGAATTATGTTGGGCTGGCCGTCAATCTGGTGCCCGAGCTGGGCATCTTGCTCAACCACAAAGCCAGCGTGCAGGCGGATGCGCGCTCGCTGGATGCGCGCAATCGCCTGAATCTGGTGGCCTGCAGCCTGGTGAAAGCCTTTACGGTGCCGGGACGGCCGCTGATCCTGCTGATTGATGATGTGCACTGGGCCGATCAGGCGACTTTGCAGCTGCTGCAGAATCTGCTGCGTTCCAGCGACGATATTCCCTTGTTGCTGGTCATCTCTCATCGCGATCGCGCCTCGTTGTCCTGTCCGAGGGTGGTCGCCAGCCTGGATCGGATTCGTGCGGCGGCCACGCGCATTGTGGATGTCACGCCCGAGCCGCTGTCGGTAAAAAATATCGCCAGCTGGCTGGCCGGCATTTTTCACACGCGCAGCGCGGAGACCACCGAGCTGGCGCAGATCATCCATGAAAAAACCGCCGGGAATCCGCTCGCCACGCGTGAGTTTTACCGCCAGGCGGTGCGCGATCACCACATCACGCACGTCGCATCCCATAAATGGACCTACAATCCGCACGCGCTGAGAAACTGCCATTACACCGCGAATGTTGCAGCCAGCGTGCTGCAACAGCTGCAGTTGCTCGCGCTGCCGGTGCGCCAGCTGCTGGGCCGATTGGCCTGCATCGGCAGTAGCGGCGATCTGCCGGTGTTGGCCGGTATTCTCGATACGACGCTTAGCGCCCTTCACGCCACGCTGCGCCCTGCGGCTGAGGCCCGGCTGATCTCGCTGACCGATCACAGCTACGCCTTTATGCATGACAGCATGCATGAGGCCGCGCTGAAGTTGCTTTCGTCGGCAGAAAAAGATGATTTTCACGTTGCCGCCGCGCGCTATTACATGCAGGCCGCGCGCCAGGATAACGCGCATGCGCTGCTGTTCAGTGCCGCGCATCACACCATCACGCTGCAAAACCGCGCCCTTTTAACGCCTGAAGCCGCTGCGTTCGGTCTGCTGTTATTAAACGCCACCCGACGCGCAAAAATTATGGGCGATTACGCTTCCGCGCTGCGTTTCTTGCACACCGCCCGAGCGCTGAACGCAGAATCAGGCGCGGAGGAGAACGGCCTGTTTTTGTTTGAGCAAGCGGAGTGTGAGTTTTTAAACGGCAACTTATCGGGCGCGCTGGCGTTGAGTTCCGAGATTCTCGCCACGCCCGGTGCGGTCACCGATAAAGCCGAAGCGGCGACGCTGATTGCTGAAATTCATATGCGTCAGTCCGACAGCCAGCTGGCGCTGGAAACCGCGCTGGCCTGGCTGGCGGTGTTTGGCATTCATCTGCAGCGCTATCCGGATAAAGCCGAGTGCGATGTCGCCAGGCATCGATTGAAAAAGGATGTCGGCAAAAATCCTTACACGCGTTTCCGTTCCCTGCCGCGAGTGACCTGCCACAAAACTGAAGCGGTGATGAACCTGATGGCCAGCGCCAGCACTTTCGCCGCCTTTATCAGCCCACGGCTGCAGTTCATTATCCTGTGTAAACTTCTGCATCTGACCATGGAGAAGGGCATCAGCGGTGCCTCCACGCTGGCGCTTGCCTGGTACGGCGTGGTGTGTGGCGATCAGTTCGACGAATACAGCCGTGGATTCGCCAGTGCGCTGCTGGCCCGTGAGTTGGTGTATAAGCACGATTTCGTCAGCTACAAAGCGCGCACGCTGATGCCGCTGGATCAGGTGAGCGTCTGGACCATGCCACTCAGTTACGCCATTGAGTGCGCTAAAGCGACTTTTGATGTGGCGGTTGATATTGGCGATCGCACGTCGGCGTGTCTGGCGCTGCGCCATCTCACCATGAATTGCCTGGCGCGCGGTGACCATCTTGATGGCGTGCATACTTCGATCATGCGCGGCATGGTCTATGTGCGCAAAGCGCAGTATCGCGATGTGGAAGTGATTCTCGGCATGCAGCTGGATTACGTGATGTTCCTGCGTAAGCCAGCCGGTGAGACCTTGTCCGGCGATGATTTCCATGCGCCCACGCTAAACGTGGTGCGGCCCGAACACGCCATTGAACCGCTGTTTTTGATGCAGTTCTGGGCGCGGCTGTACAAAGGCATGGCGCACTTCTTTGCCGGTGAGTATGTCGCCGCCCATCGCCAGTTCAGCGACGCCGCGCCGCTCACTGACGTGATTCCCGGCCATGTGCATATGCTGGATTTCCACCTCTACAGCGCGCTTTCCCTCACCATACCGCTGCAACCGAATGAGCTTAATGCCACGCAGCGGCAGCAACTGCAGCGCCATCTTGACAGAATCATCACCTGGGCATCGGAGAACGCCGGCACCTTCGCCGACAAAGAAGCGCTGCTGCGCGCCGAACTGCTCAGGCTGGAGGATAACAGCGGCGCGGCACTGGAGCAGTTTGAAAAAGCCATTGAGTTGTCGCGCAAAGGGCAGTTCCATCCGATTAACGGCCTGGCATGCGAACTGGCCGCGCGCTGCGCCAATGCGCGCGGCATGGCGTTCGCCGCCGAGGGTTACATCAAAGGCGCGCTTGCCGCCTGGGATCGCTGGGGCGCGGGCGCCAAGGTGCGTCAGCTTGAAATGCACTATCCGCATCTGGCGGCGCACCCGCCGCAGAGCGCGTTAAACACCGTGACCTTTGAGCAGAGCGCGGTGATCAGCGACCTGCAAAGCCTGGTCACGGCGATGCGCGCATTGACCGAAGAGATCAATCTTGATCGGCTGATCCATATTTTGATGATGATGTTGGTGGAGCGCGCCGGGGCGCAGCACTGTATTTTGATCCGCCTCATCGACGGCAATGTGCCGGAAATTCAGGCGCGCGCCTCCTCCACGGTGGAAGGCGTCAGAGTCAAAATCGTTAATGAACTGCCGGTGGCGACCGATTTGCCGCTGTCGATTCTCTCGGCGGTGATCCGCACCGGACAGGAAATCCGTACCGGTCGGCCGGAAGTGTTTAGCCCGTTTAGTCAGGATAACTATCTGGTTGCCTCTGGCGCGGCAGTGATGTGTGTGCCGATGTTCCGCCAGGCGCAAATGGTGGGCGTACTCTATCTGGAAAACCGGCTGATGCCGGATGTTTTCACTGCGGAGCACTCGCGCATTGTCTCGATGTTAGGCGCGCAGGCTGCGGTTTCTCTGGAAACGGCGCGGCTGTATGCCGAGCTGGTGGAGGAGAACATCCAGCGGCGGAAAATTGAAAAACAGCTGCGTGCCAGCCAGACATCCCTGATGCTGGGTGAAAAAATCAGTAATACCGGTACCTGGCACTGGCATCTTGAGCCGGATATCCAGCTGATATCGGACGAATATAAACGCATCATGGGGCTGCCCGCCGGGCAGGTGAGCACCTCGATGGCCGAGTTTCAGCGGCGGGTGCATCCAGACGATCTTCAGTGCCTGAAAGCGCTGATTGAATCCAGCGTGGCGCATGGCGTGAGCATGCAGGCTGAATTTCGTATCATCCGTGATGACGGCGAATGCCGTTATATCAAAGGCATCGGTGAGCCGGTGGAGAACTGGCCGGATGTCGCCGAATATTTCGGCACGCTGACGGATATCACCGCGCAGCGTCAGTCCGAAGATGCCGCCAGAATTGCCCAGGCCGAGCTGGCTCGCGTGGCGCGCGCCACCACGGTAGGACAGCTGACCTCATCTATCGCCCATGAAATCAATCAGCCGCTGATGTCGATTGTGGCCAATGCTGGCGCCAGCCTGCGCTGGTTGAAACGCGATCCGGCTCAGCTGGAGAAAGCCAGTGAAAGCATTGAGGAGATCATTAACGAAGGGCGGCGCGCTGGCGAAATTATTCGCGGCCTGCAGTCACTAACGCGCAATAATGTCGCGGAGTATGCATCGGCCAGGCTGCATCTGCTGGCGCGCGATATTTTAACCTTGTCGCGTCTGGAACTTGAGCGCCGCTCGGTGGCACTTGAACTGGATATTAAAGCGCCATGGGATGAGGTGTTTTGCGAGCGCGTACAGATTCAGCAGGTGCTGCTGAATCTGGTGATTAATGCCATTGAGGCGATGGCGGATAATGGCGGAGCGCGTATTCTGCGGCTCTCATCCTGCAATCCTGACGCGAATCATATTCGTATAGCGGTGGCCGACAACGGCAGCGGATTATCGGCAGAGGTTATCGGCAAGATATTCGACTCTTTCTACACCACCAAAGCGGAAGGAATGGGAATGGGCCTGACCATCAGTAATGAAATCATCAAACGTCATGGTGGTGTGCTGAGTGCGGAAAACCGCCCACAGGGTGGCAGCGTATTTAGCTTTACCCTGCCATTAAATCTGGGGAAATAGTTTATCTGATCCACCCGCGCTATTTCGCGGGAGTAAAATCGGACCGTTATCACTTTAACGCGCGCGTTATTCATCTTGCAGTAAATGAAGTTTCTCAGCGGCTCTGACTAATTCTGATACTGAACGCACCGCCATTTTTTCCATTACGCGGCGTTTATGCACTTTTGCCGTAATTTCACTGATGCCCATTTCGGCGGCAATCTGCTTATTTAATAAACCGCGAATGACAAGCAGCATCAATTCCATTTCCCGTGGCGTTAAAGAGTGATAACGCCCGGTGAGTACAACTCTTTCCTGTGCGAGTGCTGCGCTTTTTTCGGCCAGCGCCATGGCAGCGGATACCACTTGTATCAGGTCATCCGGCATCACCGGCTTGGTGAGAAACTCAAAGGCACCGGCCTTCATCGCGCGGACCGTCAGAGGAATGGTGCCAAAGCCGGTGAGGAAAATGGTGGGAATGGTGTATCCGCGTGCGGTGAGATCCTGCGAGACATCAAAGCCGTCGCGGCCCGGCATATTCATATCGACAATTAAACAGCTCGGGGTGCGGTAATGCGGCTGATGTAAAAATTCAGCGGGGGAGGTAAAGGTCGAAATCAGGTAGCCTTCTGAGCTCAGAAGATTTTGCAGCGCGTTGATGACAGCGTGGTCATCGTCAACAATATAAATCGTTCTATCCATAAAAACTCATTCAGACTCTTACGAGTTCTATTCACTACATGCGCGCTAATATACCCGCAAAATAGTGCTGTAGGAATGGCGAAAAACGTATATGTGAATGTGATTATCTACTGCGCTGTCAGGCTTAAAAAGGGTGAGGATGAAAAGCCATGCACTCACCCGCTATTCTTAAGGTAATAAATGCGTAACCTTAAGGTTCTTCAATTCGCGATACCCTCAAGGTGGTTTGTTCGCCACGCCCATACACTTTTCCACTGACGCGAACTTTATCACTGGCTGAATAGGTTTTCTCTTTGAAGGCCGGTTTCTCAGCATTAATGATAATCGTGCCGGTATCATCGCGGAATTTGTAGCTATCACCTTTCAGCTTTTCAATAATATGGCCTTCGAGCGTGACATAGCCGCCCTGACGGAAATCACGAATACGTGAAATCGGGGTTTGTGCGGTGTCTTCCGATCCTTTATAACCGGCATCCTGATTCTTCTGCGGCGGTGCTGTTTCACCTGATTGGTATCCGCCTTCCGCTGCGCTCACGCCAACGCTGAACATCATGATTACTGAAGCTAAAACAACCTGTTTCATACGCTCTCCATAGATTTTCCTGCTGACACGGTGTTAAGTCTGGCACAAATATGCGCGACTGCACGACAAACGCAGCGGTAATTGAAAAAAGCACAACTGACTTATTTATGCCAGGGTATGTAGACGCGGTTTTTATTTCTTTGGCTAAGCGCGACGTTAAATTAGCGCCGTGCTTATCTGCTCATTCGAATTAAGAGTGCTAGCCACTCAGGAAAATAAATCATGAAAGCTATCGTCTATAACGGGCCTTTTGATGTCTCGGTTAAAAATGTTCCTGATGCAAAAATTGTGCGTCCTACCGATGCGCTTATTCGTATTACCACCACCAATATTTGCGGTTCCGATTTACATATGTACGAGGGGCGCACCAGCTTTGAACAGGGGCGCATCTTTGGTCATGAAAACCTTGGCGAAGTGGTGGAGGTGGGGAGTGGCGTCGAGCGACTTAAGGTTGGCGATTACGTATGTATGCCGTTCAACGTCGGCTGTGGTTTCTGTGAAAATTGTGAGAGAGGGTTAACCGGTTTCTGTCTGACCGCCAACCCCGGCACCGCAGGTGCGGCCTACGGCTTTGCTGAAATGGGTGAGTGGGAAGGCGGTCAGGCCGAGCTGCTGCGCGTGCCGTTTGCCGATTTTAACTGTTTACTGCTGCCACCGGATGCGGTGGAGAAAGAGGAAGATTATGTGATGCTGTCAGACATTTTCCCCACCGGCTGGCATGCAACCGAGTTGGCAGGCCTGCGACCGGGCGATAGCGTCGCCATTTACGGTGCGGGCCCGGTAGGCTTGATGGCCGCGCATTCGGCAATCATCAAAGGCGCGTCGCAGGTGTTTGTGGTGGATACGCACCCCGATCGCCTGGCGCTGGCGGAGCAGATGGGCGCAACGGGCATCAATGCCGTGGGCGACGCAGCGGTGCAGCAAATCCTTGATCTGACGGATGGACGCGGCACGGATTGCGGTTGTGAATGCGTGGGTTATCAATGTTGTAATCAGCATGGACACGAAGATAACAGCGCCACCATGAACAGCCTGGTCGCCTCCACCAAAGCCACCGGCGGCATTGGCGTGGTGGGCGTGTTTATCCCGCAGGATCCCGGCGCGGCCAGCGAGTTAGCCAAAGTGGGTAAAATGCCGTTCGATTTCGGCAGCTTCTGGTTTAAAGGGCAGTCGATCCGTACCGGCCAGGCCAACGTCAAAGCCTATAACCGCCAGCTAGCGCGATTGATTGCCACCGACAAAGCGCATCCGGCGAGCATTATTTCTCATCGACTGTCGCTGGCCGAAGGACCCGAAGCGTACCGCCATTTCGACGATCGTGATGCGGGCTGGACCAAGGTGATTTTGAAACCTTAACGCATTCATAGCGCCTGTTTCGCCGCATGATATTTTTGGTCGCCATTAATGGCGACCCTGAGGAGGGTGCGAAAATAATTAAAATAAAGCGCAACGGTATTTATCAGGATTAATCTTATTAATAAAACGTTAAAGCTACCCTTTGGTTAAAATATCCTCTCTTTACATTCTCCTCATTAATCTCTTTAAACATCATTTCTAAACCAGACGAAATATAAACGTTTTTATGCTCTACAGTTAATAGGGTCTTAACTGGAGGAGCATGTCACATGTCGAAAGATAAAAAAGAACAGAATTTAACCCACACCGCGCCGCACAAAGGGCCAGAAACCTCTGAGCCAGGATTAGGTGATTTAGCACCGCAAGGCGGTGGACATAAACCTGCCGCCGAACCGACGCCGCCGGGCAAACAACCCACCGCGCCCGGTAGCCTGAAAGCGCCCGAGACGCAAAATAGCAAGCTTGAGCAGCTTGATGAGTACCGCAAAAATGGCGAAAACGCCGACCTGACCACCAATCAGGGCACGCGCATCGCCAACGATCAGAACTCGCTGCGTGCCGGTTCGCGCGGGCCTACGCTGCTTGAAGACTTCATCATGCGTGAAAAAATCACGCATTTTGACCACGAACGCATTCCTGAGCGTATCGTGCATGCGCGCGGTTCGGCGGCGCATGGCTATTTCCAGCCTTACCGCTCGCTGGAAAAACTGACCAAAGCAGGTTTCCTCAGCGATGCCGAAAAAATCACACCCGTCTTCGTGCGTTTCTCCACCGTGCAGGGTGGCGCAGGATCGGCTGACACCGTGCGCGATATCCGTGGATTCGCCACCAAGTTCTATACCGATGAGGGCGTTTTTGATTTAGTCGGCAACAACACGCCAGTATTTTTCATCCAGGATGCGCACAAATTCCCGGACTTCGTGCATGCGGTGAAACCCGAGCCGCACAACGAAATTCCGCAGGGGCAGAGTGCGCACGACACCTTCTGGGATTATGTGTCGCTGCAACCTGAAACGCTGCATAACGTCATCTGGGCGATGTCGGATCGCGGTATTCCGCGCAGCTATCGCACCATGGAAGGCTTTGGCATCCATACTTTCCGCCTGATTAACGCCGAGGGTAAAGCCACCTTCGTGCGTTTCCACTGGAAACCGGTGGCGGGCAAAGCCTCGCTGCTGTGGGATGAAGCACAGAAGCTGACCGGCCGCGATCCCGATTTCCACCGTCGCGATCTGTGGGAAGCGATTGAAGCTGGGGACTTCCCGGAATATGAGCTCGGCCTGCAGCTGATCCCGGAAGAGGACGAGTTCAAATTCGATTTCGACATTCTCGATGCCACCAAACTGATCCCTGAAGAGCTGGTGCCGGTCGAACTGGTCGGCAAAATGGTGCTCAACCGTAATCCGGACAACTTCTTTGCCGAGACCGAACAGGTGGCGTTCCATCCGGGCCACATTGTGCCAGGGCTGGACTTCACCAACGATCCGCTGTTGCAGGGCCGTTTGTTCTCCTACACCGATACGCAAATCAGCCGTTTGGGTGGGCCGAACTTCCATGAGATCCCGATCAACCGTCCGGTTTGCCCGTACCACAATTTCCAGCGTCAGGGCATGCATCGCACGGAAATCGATACCAATCCGGCCAACTACGAACCGAACTCCATCAACAACAACTGGCCACGTGAAGTGCCGCCAGCGGCAAAAGAGGGCGGATTCGAGAGCTATCAGGAGCGGGTGGAAGGCAGCAAGGTGCGCGAGCGTAGCCCATCGTTTGGCGAATATTACTCGCAGCCACGGCTGTTTTGGCTGAGCCAGACCGCGGAAGAGCAGCAGCATATCATCGGCGCTTATTCGTTTGAGCTCAGCAAGGTAGCGCGTCCTTACATCCGCGAACGCGTGGTCGATCATCTGCTGCAGATTGACGTCACGCTGGCGCAGGCTGTGGCCACCAATCTGGGGCTGAAGCTGAGTGATGAGCAGCTCAACACCGTTCCGCCGAAAGATGTCAACGGCCTGAAAAAAGATGACAGCCTGAGTCTGTATGCACAACCGAGCGGCGATATCAAAGGCCGTCAGGTAGCGTTACTGCTGAGCGACGGTGTGAAAGCCGCCGACGTGCTGGCGATTCTGCAGGCGCTGAAAGCGCAGGGCGTGCATGCCAAAATTCTGGCAGCGCACATGGGACAAGTGCTGGCGGATGATGGCTCGGTGCTGCCGGTTGATGCCACCTTTACCGGTCTTCCTTCGCTGACCTTTGATGCGGTGATTGTGCCGGATGGCAATATCGATGCGTTGCTGCTGAGCGGTGATGCGCGCTACTTCCTGCTGGAAGCCTACAAGCATCTCAAAGCCATCGGTCTGAGCGGTGATGCACGCCGGTTTAAGGCGCAGTTCAACGTGCAGGACAATGAGGTCGAGGAAGGGCTGGTGGAAGATGTGAAAGCCGAGGGCACCTTTATGGCGGACTTCCTTTCTGTCATGGCATCCCATCGCGTCTGGTCGCGCAGCAAAAAAGCGCTGACCGTCGCAGCCTAATGCGCGGGGCGGAGTTGATTGCTCCGCCCCGTTTTCCCTGCATCTTAGGCAAAAAAAAGCCCGCTCGTAGCGGGCTGGTCGAGATGCATACCGAAGTGATCGTGTAAACGCGTACTGTGTGTTGCTGCCACTCAATGTGGTGGAACCAGACTACAGTAATATTTCGCAACTGGTCATAGGAGTTATCGATGGCCCGAAAAATAACCGCATTCGTCCACTGATGCGTGGTTTACCTGCTTAACTCTGTTGGTGGGGAAGACAGAGGACAACATGCAGTTTAAAAGAAAAATGGATAAGCCGGTTTCTTCTGACGGCGGTTTACTGAAAAGCATTGTGCTCTCTGGACTGCTGCTGTTGATCACCGTAGCCAGTATGAGTATCTGGACCTTGCGTGAAGACTGGCTGGCGACCGTGCGTCAGACCCAGGAATCCGCGATGAATCTGGCGTTATCACAATCGCGTCAGGCGGAAGACACCTTCCTGCAGACCGAGCTTTCGCTACGCCAGGTACAGCGTGATCTGCAGCTACAGCTGGCAACGCGCATTCAGGGCGCTGACCTGAGTAATACCATGCGCGAATTACAGCGCCGCTTACCGCAGTTACACGGCTTGTTCTACTACGATCAAGATGGCAAGTGGATCGCCACCTCCGCCCAACGCGCACCCAACAATATCAATAATTCCGATCGTGAATACTTCACTTTTCAGCGCCATAACCGGCGCAACAGCGTGCATATCGGCCCGGTGATCAACAGCCGCAGCACCGGTGATTTGGTGATCCCCGTTTCCCTGCGTGTCAGTGATGCCAGCGGTGGCTTTAAGGGCGTGCTTCTGGCCACCATCAAGGTCGATTTTTTCCGTCGCTTCTACAGCTATTACGAACTCGGTGCGCGCGATGTGCTGGTGTTGATGCTGGCTGACAGCACGGTGCTGTATGCGCGTCCGATGCCTGACAGTTACATCGGCAAAAATCTCTCAGCCAGCCCGCTGTTTCAGGAGATGCTGGCGAAAATGGATCGTGGCAGCGGGCAGTGGAAATCGGTGCTGGATGGCCAGGCGCGGATCTTTGGTTTTGCGCGTTCCGATCGCTATCCGATTATCGTCGCCGCCGGTTACAACAGTGACGATCTGTTCCATGTGTGGGTTAACCGTCGGGCGCAGGATATTCTGCTCAGCATTATCCTGCTGCTGACCATCTTGCTGCTCGGCGTCTTCCAGCTGCGTCAGGCGCGTAGCGTGTTGCGCTATCAGCAGGAATTGACTCAGCTGCGCGACGAACTGCACAGCGCCAACCTCGCCCTGAATCAACTCGCGCACGTTGATGGTTTAACCGGTCTGGCGAATCGAAGGGAGTTTGATCGTTTCCTGCATCAGGCGCTGGCCCACGCCGCCGCCAGCGGTAAACCGCTCACGCTGATCATGATGGATATCGATTTCTTCAAGCACTACAACGACACTTACGGCCATATTGCCGGGGATAAGTGCCTGAAAGCGATCGGTGAAGTATTAGCTGCCGTGGTTGTGCGGCGCTCCGATATCGCCGCGCGCTATGGCGGCGAGGAGTTTGCGCTGATCCTGCCTGATACCCCATTCGATGAGGGCATGACGATTGCGCATCGGGTGGTTGAGGCGGTGCGGATCAGGCAGCTTGCGCATATTTCTTCGCCCAAAGGCCAGGTGACGATCAGTGCCGGCTGCGCCACTACCGCAACGTCCGCCACCCTTAGTGCGGTAAAACTGCTGGAGTACGCCGATCACGCCTTGTACCGGGCAAAGCGTGAAGGGCGTGATGGGGCGAAAGGGGTCAATATCGATGAACCGCAAGCGTAATCGGCTTATTCCACGGCGGGTAGCTGATACTTGATATATTGACGCAGCGCCTCGTGCATCTGGCTATTCCTTTCGTCCTCTAAGCCGCGCTCTTCATATTCTTTCGCCAGCTGAATAATCACCTCGTCATATTTCCCTTTAAAGGTGATGTTATTTACCGCCACCTGCTTAATCATTAACTCGCGCAAGGCAGCGACTTCAATCTGCAGCTGGTTTACTGTTTCTTCCAGCTCGTTTACGCGTTCTTCATTCGACATAGGTTCTCCGGATGTTATTAAGCTGTCGCTGTATCAGGGGCTGAATATCGCATTCACATGCGTGTAATTCAAGCGTGAAGCGGTTACTTCGCCACCGGTAGATCCGCTCAGGGCTTGAGTCTGTGACGCGCTGCGAAAATAAAAAGCCAGACCTGTTTCCTGTTGAGAAACATATGATATGATGTTTCTCAACAGGAAACGCGGAGGCGTGACGTGATTAAAAGCTGGAAGCATAAGGGATTACAAAAGTTGTTTGAGAAAGGTGATATCAGCGGTGTCCAGGCGCAGGACGCGGAACGCATTCGGCTTCGCCTTCTGGTCATTGATGAAGCGCTCTCCACGGATGAATTCAGAAACTATCCGGGGTTTCGTTTTCATCCCCTGAAAGGGGACAGGAAAAACCTGTTTTCATTAACGGTCAGGGCTAACTGGCGTATCACCTTCGAATTCACCGACGGCGATGCCTATATTCTTAACCTGGAGGACTACCACTGATGGCAATGTTCAATCCCCCGCATCCGGGCGGTCTGATCACCGAATACATCGAAGATAACAATATTGGCTTGCGCGTACTGGCGAAAGAGCTTGGTGTTTCTGCTTCAGCGCTGAGTAAAGTCGCCAGCGGTAAAGCATCGGTCAGCCCTGAAATGGCGGTGCGGCTTGAGGCGGGGCTGGGTATTGCGGCGCGCCTGTGGTTATCAATGCAGGCGGCATGCGACCTGCACAAGGCACGAGAAACCACGGACGTTTCCGGTGTCAATCTGCATCCGGGTATGAAAGCCGCTTCTGAGGCGCACAGGGCAGCGAAGTAACGCACCCACGCCAGATACCTGTACAAAACCGCGCTAGCTGGCGCGGTTTTTCTTTGGTCGGTTCAGACACCTTTAGACGAACCCGGTTCTACGGTTGTGATGACGCTGTGTCAGGGACTGAAGAGTGTATTGATATGGGTGTAATTCAAGCGTGAAGCGCTTACTTCGCTACCGGCAGATCCGCCAGCCGGGTGGTGTAGGCCGGGGACAGCATCTCGCGCTTCATCGACCAGGGTTTCTGAATGCCTTGCCCGGCAAACCATAACGCACCGCGCTGGTGGGCATTCATCTTGTCGATCAGGGCCATTAATTGGTCACTATTGTGACGCGGCTGATATTCCGCAAACAGATCAAACTGCGCCACGCCATCGCTAAAGAAATCGCCCAGCATGACGCCGCCTTTCATATAACGCTTACCGGGCACCCAGATGCGATCTAAACAGTTGAGCGTGGCCTGAATAATATCGCGGCTGTCAGCGGTGGGCGTAATCAAGGTTTGGCTGGCCGCATTGGCATAATAAGGATGATGCGGATCGTGCGGACTGGTACGAATAAACGTCCCGATATGACGGCAATATTGCCGCTCACTGCGTAACTTCTCTGCGGCACGCGCCGCGTAATTGGCAATGGCTTCGCGCATATCCTGATATTCGGTAATGCGATCGCCAAACGAGCGCGAGCAGAGGATATTTTGCCGGTTGGGAATCACCTCCTCAAACGCCAGACAAGACTCGCCACATAATTCACGCACCGTACGCTCCAGCACCACGCCAAAGTGTTTACGGATCAGCGCGGTCGGGGTTTCAGCCAATTGCAGTGCGGTGGTAATGCCCATCAGGTTGAGCTTTTTCGATAAGCGCCGGCCCACGCCCCACACCTCTTCAACCTTGACCAGTTTCATCAACTCGCGCTGACGGTGGGGCAAAGAGAGATCCATCACGTTCTCAGCTTTGGTCCAGCGTTTGGCGGCCCAGTTGGCGAGCTTGGCGAGGGTTTTGGTCGGCGCAATGCCGACACCCACGCGCAAATGGGTGTCCTGATAAATACGGTCGCGAATGTCGCGGCCTAACTGTTCGAATGTCATGCAGGCGTTGATGCCGGTGACGTCAACGAAGGCTTCGTCAATGGAATACTCATCCACGCGCGTGGAGATCAGCGCCAGCGTCTCCATCACGCGGCGCGACATATCGCCATACAACGCATAGTTAGACGAGAACACCACCACTTTGTGGCGCATCAACTCTTCGCGATGTTTGAAGTAGGGCGCGCCCATCTTAATGCCCAGCGCCTTGGCTTCTCTGCTTAGCGAAATAATGCAGCCGTCGTTGTTCGACAGCACCACAATCGGCTTGCCGCGCAGATCCGGGCGAAACACCGTTTCACAGCTGGCGTAAAACGAATTCACATCTACCAGGGCAAACATCAGCGGCCTATGGTTTTAATCACGTGTTTAACGATGCCGAAGACTTCGAACTCATCGGCGTCAGGAATGGCGATCACCGCATGCGCGGTATTCATCGGTTTGAGATGCAGGTAAGGCTGTAACATCAGCTGTTTCACGGTGAACTCGCCGGAAAGCGAAGCCACCACAATGTCACCGTGTTTGGGTTTGAGCGAGCTGTCCACCACCAGCATGTCACCCTCATTGATACCGATGTCGATCATCGAGTCACCGCTGACTCTAATGAAATAGGTTGAACTGGGGTGATCGACTAAAAAGTCGTTGAGGTCGATACGTTGTTCAACGTAGTCCTGCGCCGGGGACGGAAAGCCGCAGGGCACGCGGCTGATGAACAAAGGTAAGGCGAGAATAGCGCGGATTTCCGCGGGCTGATAAAACTGCATGGCTGCGATCTCAAATCGTCACTGTATATGTATACAGTAATGTCGAATAGGCAGTTTGATCAAGCCAGAACCCGTAATGATTTGCAAAACAGTTGGCAACAAAGGAAATTTATTTTGTGCCAAAGGGCTTACCGCTGCGCTTAAATCATCATCCCCATGATCTGCAGGGTGCTCTGCTGTGAAGCGGTGATAAACGGAATGTCTTTGATGTGCTGCATACCAAAGGCTTCGTAGAACTTACGTGCACGCACGTTATCGCCTAACACTTCCAGCCACAGGTAGCCTTCACGCTTGTCGCGCGCCTCATTGATGATGCTCTCGAACATCCAGCGGCCGTAGTTTTTGCCGGTTTCTTCTGGATTGAGGTAGAGCTTGTTGAGCAACGCGCCGCTCATGCCGGAATCCGGCACTGGCGTGTTCCAGGTGACTTTGGCGAAGCCAATCGGCTTGTCGGTCTCGGCGATCAGCCAGCTCTCATTGGGCGCCGCGAGGCTGCTATTCAGCTCTGCCAGACCGTATTCCTTGTCGATAAAGGCATCCAGTTCGTCTGCGGAAACCCACATATGTTTGAAATGCGCACTGTAGGTCATGCGGCCCAGCAGGTGCAGCAGCTCTGCATCCTCTGCCGTGGCTTTGCGTATGGTGAACTCCATGCCAGATTTCCTTGCTTAATGCTTGTTATTAATCACGTCGTCGGTGCGAGCAGAGGCCACCGAAGGGCAGTTACCATAACGTGTTAGTAACAAAAACCCAAGATAACCAGAGCTGTCTGTTAACAAGGCGCCAGGCCGATGATCTATAATGAAGAGTGAGAAGCAAGCGTAAGCCCATATTCTCAGGAGGTAGAAGATGTCAGATTCGCAACCTAAAATTATCGGCGAAGCGGCCTATGCATTACTGGTGCGCCGTGAGGAAGTCAGCGTTTCCTCACTGCTGGCAGAGCTCGCGCGCATGGCGAGAAAAGAGCAAAACAGTCAACAGCAGCAGCGTATTGCCCAGGCGCAGCAATGGTTGCTCACGCACCGTCAACCGGCGGGCAGCGATAATCGCGTCCATTCAGCATTGCGCGGATTGAGTCGCCAGGAAGGCAGTGTCAGAATGCCTTCGGCCGATGCCGACGACAATTGACCATCCCAACCGGCTCACGCGTCGATGACTTTCGGCGCGGAGCGCACAGATTTGGAAATAAAAGCTTTCTAATTGTCCTAATTCACACTTCTTAGCACTTTTTGCAACAAAACCTGCCTGATATCTTGAGTAAGCTCCTTGTACAGCTTTTTGCTATCTGTACAACTTTACTTAGGTCAAATGATCTAACTTTTTCATTTATTGGGGTCAATTATGCGTCAGAACGGATACACGCCGAGTTCAGTCGAGGCCATTGCCAACTATTTCAGCAAAGCGTCGCTGCCATCGCAGCAGGAAACCTTGGGTCAGATCGTGGTTGAAATCTTACGCGAAGGCCGTAACCTCAACCGCAAATCGCTATGCACCAAGCTGCTGCGCAGACTGGAACTGGCCGCCAATGCTGAAGAAGAGCATCACTATCATCAGCTGATTGGCTTGTTATTTGAACGTGAAAGCTGAGAGCCAGTCAGACGTCAAACTTGTACAAGTATTAAAATTTTACTCTGAATACGCTCCCACACTGGTTTCGCCCCGCACCGGG
This sequence comes from Pantoea sp. DY-5, assembly GCF_019795955.1. Classification (NCBI taxonomy): domain Bacteria; kingdom Pseudomonadati; phylum Pseudomonadota; class Gammaproteobacteria; order Enterobacterales; family Erwiniaceae; genus Pantoea; species Pantoea sp. DY-5. Next base: position 849,342 of record NZ_JAIMIE010000001.1, on the reverse strand, counting down.
GCGAAGCGGCGGTCAGAGATTCGTTATGAAAATTCGTTATGAATAGAAGTGAACACCAGAAAATAATCGATGAAATTATTGGCGAAGCGGCGCTGGCGCTGTTGCAACGTACGGGCCCGGTCAATACGCAAGCGCTGTTGAATCAGCTGATGCTGATGAAGCAGCAGAGCAATGACGAAGAGCAGCGTGCAGCGATTACTGCCGCCATCACCGATGTACGCAACAGTATTTCGGCGGGAAAAAAGCTGCGCGAAGAGCAGCCGCAAAGCGACAACGTTCTTCAGCTGTTTGGTAACAACCAACAGTCTGGTAACAATCGTAAACATTGACTGATTGGCTCGCATTTAGGCACTGTAAATTCGAGCGTAGATACAATCACGGGACTGGAATCATGTCGGAAAATCACAACCTCTACGCTGCACTGCCTGACACCGAACTGGCAGAGCATTTTCGCAATGCAGACAGTACGTTAAGAAACGAAGCTGCCGTATTGGATAGGGTTATCCGCCACGTGCTGGCCACCGAAGGGCGCGTCAGTAATAAATCGATTATTCTCTGTTTGATTATGGCGCTGGAAACCGCAGAAGGTGATGCTGAAGCTGATGTGCTGCGCAAAACACTGGAAATTGTGGTGGGTTACACGCCTGACGACGCCTGATATTCCTCTCTGTCCCCCGCGCGGGGACAATGAATTAATCCTTTCTGGCGAGAGCTAATCGGCGCTTCGCTTTGCCAATATTAATTCTGTGCAACCAGGTGCGAAACTGTTTTAACTGGACGTGTGAAGCGACATCAGTTGAAAGCGTGCAAATATACAGCTGGCTTTGGGTATGATTATTAGTGCCGGTCGCGTAAATTTCGCTTTTATTATCACGCTGTTGCAGTTCAATTCCCGTGAAGTGTAAATTCCCCCACAGCTGTAAAGTGTCCTCGAACTTTTTAAAGTCCATCATGATGCCCTTATTATTTTGACTTATTATGGAATGTTGCTGGCTCCGTGCAACATAAAGCAATTGCACGATTAAGCCAGCATCTTTGAATAGTAAATTTAGGGATAGTCGCGTTTGGGCGCGGATTTTCGCATCCACTTGCGTTTATTACCGCTTTGCTTATCCATCGCTAATGCGCTGGCGCTGGCCGGATCAAACAGCGACAAACTCTCTATTTGATGCACCATAATCACTTTACGAAACTCAAGGGCACTTTTAGGTGCGGACGAGAAATCAATGTTGTGATTGTGGTACCACAGACTGTAATTATGCTCGATCGCCAGATTGAGCGTGCGTGAATCACGATAGCCGCTCAGCATCGGGATCAACACAATGTTGGCAGTGTTTGGATATTCAAAGGTCGCCGCGTGAATCATGCCGATATAGATACGGCGCGATTTCAGTGTGACCCACGCCAGCTCGCCTTCTTCCATACATTGCAATAGCAACTGTTCAATGCCGTTGGAGCGGGAAAGGCGTTGATACAACTCCTTGCGTCCACCGGCGTTGAGCCGGGCGCTGACCGCCCAGTTGGAGCGATACATACAGAACAGGATGGCAAAGGCCAGCATCAGCACCACCGGGGCCTGAATGCCTAAAAAGCTCCACGTCATGAAATCGACGTTCCAGTGCACATTCTCCGCCGAGGTCAGCGCAAACGCATTGTTCACGCCCGATGCGGCCAGCAGAATCAGCCAGATAATCGCGGTGGCCAGCACGCCTTGCAGCACAAATATGCAGCCATACAGCGCAATGAGAAAATAGACATCCCAGCCAAAGGAACGCTTAATTTTTAAACGGCTCGACATGTCGCGGCTGGTATACCAATAGCCGCAAACCATCATCACCATAAATATCGCCGTGCCCATTTAAATATCCTTTAATATGCTGACATGATGGGCAAAATCGCGCTGCACTTCAGGACTCAACGCATTAACCGAAGCGTTACCATCTTCATCAATAATAATTCTGTCGCCTTCCTCAATCGATTCCTGAATGTCCTGGCGCGTCATGACTTGCACTAATGACTCCGGGCTACCGAACAGGGAAGTTAAAAAACCAAACATCATCAAGCCATCCTTATTATTTATGCCAGCGTCAACTATGGCACATCCCTCAACAACCCAGCCGCGTAACTGAAATGAAAGGGCGTTTTCCGGATTAATCTGCCAGGTCGCCGTTTAGGGCGACCTGTGATAATTACTGATTGGTAAGCGGCGTTTTACTGCCGGGTTCCGCGCCGGTAATCGGATTGGTATCGGGCTGTGAAGCGGTGCGTGTTGCCAGCGTATCCAGATCGCTCAGCTGTTTTGACGGCAGCGTCACGCTGGCGGAGCCATCACCGCCATCCACTGCGGGCTGCGGGTCGGCGACATAGTCGAAGTTCTCATCCGAATTCCAGCTACCGCGAATATCGTCACCCTGAGACATGTTGTAGTAGGTGTGCGCATACTTCTCGATCGGCGGCAGTTTGCCCGGTGGGAAGTTGTTGTGGATGGAGTAGAGCGCTTTTTCAAACGACAGCTGATGCGCCACTTCGCGCGTCATCAGGAAGCCTAGCGCATCTTTCACGCCCACGTCATCGGTGAGGTTGATCAGGCGTTCGTAGAGGATTTTGGCGCGCGCTTCGGCCGCGATGTTGGAGCGCAGATCCGCTGTCACTTCGCCAATGGTATCAATGTAAGCCGCTGTCCAGGGCACGCCCGCGGAGTTGGTTAATGCCGGGCCGCCGCCGTACAGAATCGATGTCAGATGGCTGTCATTGCCCGCGCCGGTAATGGAGCGATAAAGATCGCCTTGCTCTTCGCTGCCTTCCGCCAGTTCGCCTTTGGCACCTTTATTCAGCATGCCAACCAGCGAACCGATAATTTCCAGATGGCTCAACTCTTCAGTCGCGATATCCATCAGCATCTCGCGACGACCCGCATCTTCATCACTTAAGCCCTGCATGAAATAGCGCATCGCAGCGGCTAATTCGCCCTGCGGACCACCAAACTGCTCGAGTAATAAATTGGCCAGACCGGGATTGGGCGCATTAACGCGCACGGTATATTGCAACTGCTTTACGTGTCGAAACATAGCTCACCTCAAAAAATAAAATAAACGGAGAAAGGGAATTAATTCTGATGTTTAAAAATAAATAACGATAAGAAATGGAGGAGGGAAGGAGTGAATTTAGCCTTGTACTCATCAACTGCATGCCGCCTCATTAATACTAAGCGGGCATCCCATTGCTGCAAGCGCACCGGGTTAAATTAATTTTATTTTAAGCCGCGAGATAAATATTATTTTAAAGGGTGAATGTTGGCATGAATTAAATAAGCGCGTCGTTCTGGTGCGCATAAATGCGCACCTACAAAACACGTCGGTCGCCATTAATGGTGACCTTGTTAACGCCTAATCAGAACAACTCACGATACAGCGCAGCGATCATCGTCACGCTGCACTCCCGCGGATTGCCCGGCGTACACACATCGGCGAAAGCTGCGGTGGCAAGCGCATCCACATCCTGCTCCTGCATGCCGATATCACGTAGTCTGAGCGGAATACCGATATCGTGGTTTAGGGTGATCACCGCATCAATGGCCAGCGCACGGGCATCGGCTAATGAACAGCTATAGGCACCTTCCATGCCCAGCGCATGGGCGATATCGCGGTACTTCTCGCCGGTATGCTCGGCATTGAACGCCATGATATGCGGCAGCAGAACCGCATTGGCGATGCCGTGCGGCGTGCCATAAAACGCGCCCAGCGGATGCGCCATACCGTGCACCAGACCCAAGCCAACATTCGAGAAGCCCATTCCGGCGATGTACTGACCGAGCGCCATATCCGCCACGCCCGCAGGCACGCCTTTAACCGAATCACGCAGCGAGCGGCCAATAATTTCAATCGCTTTGAGATGGAACATGTCGGTAAGTTCCCACGCGCCGCGCGTGATGTAGCCTTCAATGGCGTGCGTCAGCGCATCGACGCCGGTCGCCGCTTTCAGGCTGGCAGGCATGCTGGCCATCATGTCGGGATCGATAATGGCAATCGCCGGGATATCGTGCGGGTCGTAGCAGACGAACTTGCGCTTCTTCTCTTCATCGGTGATGACGTAATTGATGGTCACTTCCGCTGCGGTGCCGGAAGTGGTCGGCACCGCAATGATCGGTACGGAGGGATTGCGCGTGGCGGCGCCGCCTTCCAGCATGCGCACGTCACTGAACTCGGGATTGGCAATCATCATGCCGATGGCTTTACAGGTATCCTGCGGCGAGCCGCCGCCCACCGCGATCAGATAATCGGCACCCGAACGACGAAAAGCCTCGACGCCCGCATGCACCACCTCAACGGTAGGATTGGGGATCACCTCATCATAGATGGCGAAACTGAGGTCGTGTTGCGCCAGCAGATCGGTGATGCGGGTGGCGACAGAAAACTTGATCAAATCCTTGTCGGTCACCACCAACGCTTTGTTAAAACCGCGTTTGTGAATCTCATCGACAATAGAATTAATCGCGCCCGCACCGAAATAGGCGGTCTCATTGAGGATCATTCTGTTAATCATATTAATTACCTTCACGTAGATGCCAGATTTAATTTTTTTCGATTAAATTCATCAAGATAAGAAGATTTAACCGTATCCAGATTTACGTGGTAATGACGATATAGATATTGCGTTGCCTCAATAAAATCGCGGTTTCCATTGAGTGAAATAAATGGAAGGAATCATGATCCTAAACGCATAGTCTCGGCACGCTTCGCCGTGTCGTAGACATATTGCAGCATCGGTTCCAGATCGGTGTCGGGCCCGGAGCTGATGATCTTGGCGCGCAGCCACTCAATCTCGCTGGTGATATCCGGCGGGAAAATGGTGTTATTCTGCGCATTACGCAGCCATTTCAGCAGGAAGTTATTCTTGCCGCGCACGCCGCCAGATTTCTTCGTTTTGGCGTTGATTTTCAGGGCGACCAGAATGCAGTAATAGAAGTGAACGCGTTGGCTGTAGCTTTGCGGGATCATCTTCGCTCACCTGCCGCGACAAGTGAAAAATGTGATGTCGATCGGTTTTCCATTATCCGGATTCCTGCCTGAATGGGTCTAACAGCCGTGATCAATGCCGATCAGGGCGCTATTTCCGCGCTGTAGCCGCACGGTAAACGCACCATATGATAATCCTCGCGGCGGATGCAAGTCGGCATAATCCGGGAATTGAGGCGGGAGAAGGGCGTCATCAACGCTAAAAAAATAAGCGAAGCGGCTGAAAAAGCGCTGAGGCAATTCTTTTGCGGCATAAGGCCTAAAACGGCCACTTATCCTATAGCCAGGCCGCGCGTATCTGGCAATATCGTGATCTGCGTCTACACTTAATTCTGACGATGTTCGCAGTCAGCCTGGCGAGTGAGTTTAAATGATGTTTGTTTGTGGAGAGTTATCTATCGAAATTCCGTGTTATCTGCAAAACCTCCTCGCACACACTTCGGCGGTAGTAACCGCCTCGATCGCCCAGCCAGCCCCCGAACATCCTGTAATGACAAATTCCACCAGACAGGAGAAGAGTCGTGACCCCCGCGGTTAATCAGAACAGCACCTTGCCGTCGTTAAGTGGCGGACTCTATGCCTTCTTTTTTGATGTCGACGGCACGCTGGCAGCGATTCAGTCGCAGCCCGAGTCGGTCTCCATTCCCGCCTCGGTACGCCAGCTCCTGCAACAAATTTCCAATCTCAGCCACGGCGCATTAGCGCTGGTTTCCGGCCGTCCGATTGCGCAACTCGATGCCTTAGTGGCACCACTTGAAGCCCCGGCCGCAGGTGTGCACGGTGCAGAACGCCGCGATGCGGCGGGCCGCGTGCATCGCCACAGCTTGCCGGGTGATATTGCGCAAACGCTGCAAACTGAACTGCAGCAGACGCTGGATCAGTGGCCCGATACGCTATTAGAAGTGAAAGGCATGGCATTTGCGCTGCACTATCGCAATGCGCCGCAGTACGAAAACGCCATTATGCAGCTGGCCGAAGACGCCGTTGCACGCTTTCCCGAGCTGGCGCTTCAGCCAGGTAAATGCGTGGTGGAACTGAAGCCGCAAGGCATCGATAAAGGCGCTGCCGTACGTGAGTTCATGCAGGAAGCACCCTTTGCCGGACGCATTCCGGTATTTGTGGGAGACGACCTGACAGATGAAAAAGGATTCCTCGTGGTAAATGCCATGCAGGGGATCTCTGTCAAAGTCGGTGAAGGGGCCAGCCATGCACGCTATCGCCTCAACAGCGTTGAGGCCGTATGGCACTGGCTTGAACAACTATTATTACAACTAGAACATGACAATGTTGGTAAGGAGTTTAGGTTATGAGTCGTTTAGTCATCGTATCTAACCGTATCGCGATCCCCGATGGTAGCAAGGCCAGCGCAGGCGGGCTTGCTGTCGGTATTTTAGATGCACTGCGAGATACCGGTGGATTATGGTTTGGCTGGAACGGAGAGATCAGCGAATTCTCGGGTGAAGAAGAGGATGAAGAACTTACGCAGATCGAAAAAGACGGCATCACCTATGCGTCACTGCCGCTTAATCAAAACGATTATGATCAATATTATCTCCAGTTCTCCAATACCGTGATTTGGCCGGCGTTCCACTATCGCCTCGATCTGGTGCAGTATCAGCGCGAAGCCTGGGATGGCTACTGCCGCGTCAATACTTTGCTGGCGCAGCGCCTTAAACCGCTGCTGAAGCCCGACGATATTCTGTGGATCCACGATTATCATCTGCTGCCGTTTGCCGCCGAGCTGCGCAAACAGGGCATTAATAACCGCATCGGATTCTTCCTGCATATCCCGTTCCCGACGCCAGAGATCTTCAATGCTCTGCCGCCGCATCAGGAGCTGCTGGAGATGCTGTGCGACTACGATCTGCTGGGCTTCCAGACAGAATCTGACCGCGTAGCTTTCCTTGATAGCCTGAGCCAGCTGACGCAGCTGCAGAATAAAGGAGAGAAGAAGCATCGTGCCTTCGGTAACACCTTTATGACTGAGGTCTATCCGATTGGTATTGAGCCGGACACCATTAAAGAGATGGCGGAAGGACCGCTGCCACCGAAAATGGCGGCGATGAAACGCGATTTGGGCGATCTGCAGAATATCATTGCCTGTGAGCGCCTGGATTACTCTAAAGGATTGCCGGAGCGTTTCCTGGCCTTCGAAGCCCTGCTGGAGAATTTCCCGCAGCACCGCGGCAAAATTCGCTACTCGCAAATTGCGCCCACCTCGCGCGGCGATGTGCAGGCTTATCAGGACATCCGTCACCAGCTGGAAACGGAAGCGGGGCGCATCAACGGTAAATACGGCACGCTGGGCTGGACGCCGCTCTATTACCTCAATCAGCACTTTGATCGTCGTCTGTTAATGAAGATCTTCCGTCTCACCAACGTCGGCTTGATTACGCCGCTGCGTGACGGCATGAATCTGGTGGCGAAAGAGTATGTAGCAGCACAGGACCCGGATAACCCTGGCGTGTTGGTGTTGTCCCGCTTTGCTGGTGCGGCCAATGAGCTGACTTCCGCGCTGATCGTCAATCCGTACGATCGTGATGACGTGGCGGCGGCGCTCGATCGCGCGTTGACCATGCCGCGTACCGAACGTATCTCGCGTTATAACGACATGATGGCGGTGTTGCGCAAACAGGATATTTCACACTGGCGTGAAAGCTTCCTGAAAGATTTAAATACTTTGCCGGTACGCAGTGACGATCACGGTACGGTAAATAAAGTCGCCACCTTTCCAAAATTAGCGTAACGCGCACCATACCAGTAGGGTCGCCATTTATGGCGACCTTATTTTTCAAAAACTCCCGGCCATTCATGACAACCTCATCAGCCAAAATTCCCCGCTATTAGGCGACCTATCGCTACCGCACTGCACAGCGTTTTCACGCGCCACTGTAACTTCACGAAATCGATTTCATTTCTTAAAGCGCTAATGCGCTGACTCATCAGCAAAAAGCGCACGATTTGGTTAAAAAGCACACAAGCGAAAGGCAAAAAGAGCTTTTTTTCCTCGCAACCCTAAAGATCCCAGGTGGTGCGCCGATAGTCATCGTGGAGCAAACCGAAAAATGCCTATTCATTCATTTCTCTAATGTAACGCCCTGTTACATCCCCTGCCATGCGCTAAACACTCCCTACAATCCACTAACAGTTCCCTGGCGCTCTGCGCCCAGACTTCACGCTTCGCTAGCGTCTCGCTTTACGGCACATGGGCAATATTCCCTGTAAGTGATTAATTTAGAAGCGAATAGTTTCGTGCTAATTCAGAGTATTATGCTGCATATAATCCTTTATATGGCGTGTTATAGCACCCTAATTGCCATAGAACAGATAACTGATCGCGTTGTAATGACAATCTTCCGCACAGCCTAAAATCCGCCTTACTTCAGCAAAATATTAAGGAAATAATCATAAATCGCGCAAAAAATGGACAACAGAAAAGCGATGCTGAAGGTTTAGAGAAAAAATTTGCCTTAAAAGTGTGACGTAGATCACACTTTATCTAAAATTTCGCGCCACTCACGTTGTATGTCGAAATCAGACAATATAGATTTGCCTTGTTTTCAGATTAGTCTTAAAAAACTGTAAGCAGACGTCACGGAAGATGGTTACAACTCAAGCAAAGAATGGCCTGGAGTTTTGATTACTACAGATCAGTGTCCTGACGAAAAGTGCAACAGTCAGGAGCACGTTGGCTCAAGCCTGATTATTTTTTGCCATCTTTAGATTTACCAACCAGCAGCCCGAACCATAGAACAATTTAATTCTGTGGCCGTATATGTGTCGCGTCTATCAGGATGGAAAAAAATGGGTACATCAGAATTACTAAAACATATATATGACATCAATCTGTCATATTTGCTTCTTGCTCAGCGTTTAATTAACCAGGAAAAAGCTTCAGCAATGTTTCGTTTAGGCATCGATGAATCGATGGCGGATGCATTGTCGCAATTAACTTTACCTGAGATGGTAAAATTAGCGGAAACCAACCAACTGGTTTGCCAGTTCCGATTTACCGATCACAACCATATTAATCGCCTGACTCAAGAGTCACGTGTGGATGACTTACAGCAAATCCACACCGGTATTTTATTATCCAGCCGTCTCCTGCGAAATGCGTCTAAAGATGACGTCTCTGCGAAGAAGAGGGCCGTTTAATGACCGAAAAAAGTATTGTTCAGGAAGCGCGTGATATTCAGCTGGCCATGGAGCTGATTACATTGGGCGCACGACTGCAAATGCTGGAGAGTGAAACTCAGCTGAGCCGTGGTCGCCTGATTAAACTCTATAAAGAGTTGCGTGGTGCGCCACCACCGAAAGGTATGCTGCCATTCTCTACCGATTGGTTCATGACCTGGGAACAAAATATCCACTCTTCTATGTTCTGTAACGCCTGGCAGTTCTTGCTGAAAACCGGCTTGAACAGTGGCGTTGAAGCGGTAATCAAAGCTTATCGCTTGTATCTTGAGCAGTGTCCGCAATCGGACGAGGGCCCGCTGTTGGCGCTAACGCGTGCATGGACCCTGGTGCGATTCGTTGAAAGTGGCATGCTGGAACTGTCTGACTGTAAGTGCTGTGGTGGAAGCTTTATTAACCACGCTCATCAGCCCATCGGCAGCTTTGTCTGCAGCCTGTGCCAGCCGCCATCACGTGCCGTAAAAAGACGTAAACTTTCTGCAGATTCTGCCGATACCTTTCCACAACTGCTGGATGAACAGGTTAAACGCGCCGTTTAAGTTTGTTCGCATCGTGGAAAACATCCAGCAGCGGTTAATACCGCTGCTTTTTTTTTGCCTGCGATAAACGAATAACACCTGCGGCTCTCTGGCTTAACTTCCATCAACACGTTACGGACGTAAGGATTTTTTGTGCTGATAATTCTGGGTTATATCGTGGTCGTCGGCTCCGTGTTGGGCGGCTACGCGATGGTCGGCGGACATTTAGGCGCGCTTTATCAACCGGCGGAGCTGATCATTATCGGCGGTGCCGGTATTGGTGCCTTTTTAGTCGGCAATAATGGCAAATCGATTAAGAAAACATTAAAAGCGCTGCCATTGTTAATGCGCGGCTCGAAATATAACAAAGCCGTATACATGGATTTAATGGCGCTGCTTTATCGCCTGATGGCGAAATCCCGTCAGCAAGGCATGTTGTCATTAGAACGTGACATTGAAGATCCCAGCCAGAGTGAAATTTTCGCTAACTATCCGCGTATTTTGTCCGATAAACAGTTAGTCGATTTTATTACCGATTATTTGCGTTTGATGGTCAGCGGAAATATGAACGCCTTCGAAATTGAAGCGTTGATGGATGAAGAGATTGAGACCTACGAGCACGAGTGTGAAGTCCCCGCGCAAAGTATCTCGGCGGTGGGTGATGGCTTACCGGCTTTCGGTATTGTCGCGGCGGTAATGGGCGTGGTGCACGCACTGGCGTCAGCCGACCGTCCGGCGGCCGAACTGGGTGCGTTAGTGGCCCATGCGATGGTCGGTACCTTCCTCGGAATTTTACTGGCCTACGGCTTTATCTCTCCGCTGGCGTCGGTGCTGCGTCAGAAATGTGCCGAAACCACCAAGATGATGCAGTGCGTGAAGGTGACGTTGCTCTCCAGCCTCAACGGTTACGCCCCGCAAATCGCGGTGGAATTTGGTCGTAAAACGCTTTACTCCGCTGAACGTCCGTCGTTCTCGGAGCTGGAAGAGCACGTGCGTAACGCCAAGAACCCGGCGAAACAAACTTCGGATGAGAATTCATGAAAGCAGGCAATCGCCCCATTGTGCTGGTTAAAAAGCGCAAACATAAAGGTCACCATGGGAGCCACGGTTCGTGGAAGATTGCCTATGCCGACTTTATGACGGCGATGATGGCGTTCTTTATGGTGATGTGGTTGCTCTCCATCTCCAGCCCCAAAGAGTTGGTCCAGATTGCGGAATACTTTAAAACGCCGCTGAAAGTGGCGTTGACCGGCGGTCAGCGCAGCAGCGACAGCGAAAGTCCGATCCCCGGCGGCGGCGATGATCCGACGCAGCAGAAAGGTGAAGTGAAGAAGATTGTCGATATGGATGCGCAGAAGAAGAAGCTGGAGGAGATCCGCCTGAATCGCCTGCGTGAAAAGCTCGACCAGCTGATTGAAGCCGACCCGCGTCTGAAAGCGCTGCGTCCGCATCTGATCATCAACATGGTCGAAGAGGGACTGCGCATTCAGATTATCGATAGCCAGAACCGCCCGATGTTTAAAACCGGCAGCGCGGACGTGGAGCCTTACATGCGCGACATCCTGCGCACTATCGCGCCGGTGCTGAATGATATTCCGAACAAAATCAGCCTCGCGGGTCACACCGATGATTTCCAGTATGCCAACGGCGATCGTGGCTACAGCAACTGGGAACTGTCGGCGGATCGTGCCAATGCCTCACGGCGCGAGCTGGTGATTGGTGGCCTCGACGGCGCCAAAATGCTGCGTGTGGTCGGTATGGCCGACACCATGAAGCTGAAAAACCGTGGTGCTAATGATGCAGTCAACCGCCGCATTAGCCTGCTGGTGTTGAATCACGACACCGAAGCGGCGATTGAAAAAGAGAATGCCGAGAGCGATGCCGTTCAGGTGAGCGACCCGGCGCAAATGATTCCCAACATTACCGCACCCGCTGTACCGGCTGCGTCGACTGCTCCAACAGGTTCCACTGCAACACCGGCTGCGCCGGCTGCTGCAACGGCCCCTGCGGCAGCGGCGACGCCCGCGGCGAGCGTGGTGACACCAGACCAACCCTCACAGCCGAGGTGATCCCGTGAGCATGGACATCAGCGATTTTTACCAGACGTTTTTCGATGAAGCCGATGAGCTGTTAGCGGATATGGAGCAACACCTGTTGGGACTTGATCCCCAGGAGCCCGATTCCGAGCAGTTGAATGCCATCTTCCGCGCCGCCCACTCCATCAAGGGCGGAGCCGGTACGTTTGGCTTTACGGTTTTACAGGAAACCACCCACATCCTGGAAAACATTCTGGATGGTGCGCGCCGCGGCGAGATGCAGCTCAGCACCGATATCATCAACCTGTTTTTGGAAACCAAAGATATTATGCAAGAACAGCTCGATGCCTATAAAACGGCGCAGGAGCCGAATGCAGAAAGCTTTAAATACATCTGCGAAGCGCTGCGTCAGCTGGCACTGGAAGCGAAAGGCATTGCGCCTGAAGCGCCCAAAGTCGCCGAAGTGGTTGAGATCGCAGCACCGGCGGCAGCCGCAGGTCTGCGCCTGCAACTGGTTGACCTGAAAGAGAAAGAGCCGGAGCTGATGCTGGAGGAGCTCGGCAATCTCGGTACCGTCAGCAACGTGGTGAAAGGCGCCAATTCGCTGGAAGTTACCATTGATGGCGTCGGCAAAGATGACATCGTCGCGGTGCTCTGTTTTGTGCTGGATGAAGCACAGATTCACTTCCCGACAGGCACGGCGGCCGTTGCCGACGCCCCGATTGCTGAAGTAGCTGCTGAACCGGTGCAAACCGCCACCGTCACCGATATCACGCCAGCGGTGAAGCGCGAACCTAAACGTGCCGCCGCACCGGCCAAAGGCAGCGAATCCAGCAGCATCCGTGTTGCCGTTGAGAAAGTTGACCAGCTGATTAACCTGGTTGGCGAGCTGGTGATCACCCAATCGATGCTGGCGCAGCGCTCCGGCGCGCTGGATCCGGTAGCGCACGGCGACCTGCTTAACAGCATGGGTCAGCTGGAGCGTAACGCCCGCGATCTGCAGGAATCGGTGATGTCGATTCGTATGATGCCGATGGAGTATGTCTTCAGCCGCTTCCCGCGTCTGGTACGCGATCTGGCCAGCAAGCTGGGCAAAGAAGTGGAACTGACGCTACTCGGCAGCTCAACCGAACTGGATAAGAGCCTGATTGAACGCATCATCGATCCGTTAACGCATCTGGTGCGTAACAGCCTCGATCACGGCATCGAAACCCCGGAAAAACGTCTGGCCGCGAATAAAACCGCCGTCGGCAACCTGACGCTGTCGGCGGAACATCAGGGCGGCAACATCTGCATCGAAGTGATCGATGACGGTGCCGGTCTGAACCGCGAACGTATTCTGGCTAAAGCGCTGTCGTCCGGCCTGCCGGTCAGCGACAGCATGAGCGATGAAGAAGTCGGCATGCTGATCTTCGCGCCGGGCTTCTCCACCGCTGAGCAGGTCACCGACGTGTCGGGACGTGGCGTGGGCATGGACGTGGTGAAACGGAATATTCAGGAGATGGGCGGTCACGTCGAAATCTCCTCGAAGCAGGGCAAGGGCACCACCATTCGCATCCTGCTGCCGCTGACGCTGGCGATCCTCGACGGCATGTCAGTACGCGTCGCTAACGAAGTGTTCATTCTGCCGCTCAACGCGGTAATGGAATCGCTGCAGCCAACCGCAGAAGAGCTGAAACCGCTGGCCGGTGGCGAGCGCGTGCTGGAAGTGCGTGGCGAATATCTGCCGCTGGTAGAACTGTGGAATGTGTTTGAGGTGCAGAACGCCAAAACCGACGCCACGCAAGGCATTGTGGTGATTCTGCAAAGCGCAGGCCGTCGCTATGCGCTGCTGGTCGATCAGCTGATTGGTCAGCATCAGGTGGTAGTGAAAAACCTTGAAAGCAACTATCGCAAAGTGCCGGGCATCTCTGCCGCCACCATTTTGGGCGATGGTAGCGTGGCGCTGATTGTGGATGTCTCAGCACTGCAATCGTTGAACCGTGAAAAGCGTGTGGCCGGTGCCGCAGCGTAATAGATAACGAAAGGGTAAAAAAATGACTGACATGGCAACCGTGACCAAAATCGCTGGCGAAACCGTGGGCCAGGAATTCTTAGTTTTCACACTGGGTGACGAAGAGTACGGCATCGACATTCTGAAAGTGCAGGAGATTCGCGGTTACGATCAGGTAACCCGCATCGCCAACACGCCGGAATTCATCAAAGGCGTCACCAACCTGCGTGGCGTGATCGTGCCGATCATCGACCTGCGCGTGAAGTTCTCGCAGCCGGATGTGGTGTACAACGAGAACACCGTGGTGATCGTGCTGAATCTTGAGCATCGCGTGGTGGGCATCGTCGTTGATGGCGTTTCTGACGTGCTGTCGCTGACGCAAGAGCAGATTCGTCCTTCACCGGAGTTCGCGGTCACCATGTCCACCGAGTACCTGACCGGTCTCGGCGCGCTGGGTGAACGCATGCTGATTCTGGTCGACATCGAAAAGCTGCTGAGCAGCGAAGAGATGGCGCTGGTGGACAACCTGCGTACCGCATAATTCCCGCAACGGGCCGCGCTGCTGCGGCCCGTTATCATCACCTGCGTTAATTAATTCCTTACAAATCAACAATAAAGCCGCGAAAAATCGTTGTAATATCCCTCAATCTTCTCCGCCTTTGGTCGATAACTGATCGGTACGATATTTTCTTCATTTTCCAGGGCAAACTATGTTTACGAGAATCCGCGTTGTCACCAGCTTATTGCTGGTGTTGTTGGTGTTTGGCTTTTTACAGCTGGCATCCGGCTCACTGTTTTTCAAAGCGCTGAGCGATGACAAAAACAGTTTTAACGTTTCACAACTGGCGAGCAAAAACACCGCCGCCATCAACGACGCCTATATGAGCCTCAATCAGAGCCGTGTGGTGTTAACCCGCATTCAGCTGCGCATGGCAACCAGCAAACTGACCGGTACCGAAGCGGATATCGCCGGTTTGTATGGCGACAGCAAAGCCTTCCAGAAAGAGGCCGCCGATAACTACCAGCTGTTTAAAGCTACGCCGGACACGCCGGGACAGGATGCCGCGCTCAACAAACGTCTCGATCAAACCTATACCGCCTATGCCAGCGCGCTGGGCCAGATGCAGGATGCGCTGGTGGCAAAAGATCTCGATCAGGCGGCTAAAGTGCCGGTTGCGCCGAGTCAAAATGCCTTCCTGAAAGAGTATCGCCAATGGCGTGCCGATCAGGATCGCCTGACCGCGGCGGGCGTCGAAGCCAACAGCTCAGCCTACGATCACATGATCTGGCTGTTGACGGCGGTATTGGCGATTGTGGTGGCGGTGATTGTGCTGTGCTGGTTCGGCATGCGCAAAATCCTCATCAAGCCGCTGAACGACAACATTCAGCATATTCAGCACATTGCGCAGGGCGATTTGACGCAGAGCATCGCGGTCGAGGGACGCAATGAAATGAGTCAGCTGGCGGAAAGCCTGCATGAGATGCAGCAGTCGCTGGTGCGCACGGTAAGTGATGTGCGTGACGGTTCGGACGCCATTTTTACCGGAGCGAGCGAAATCTCTGCGGGCAACAACGATCTCTCGGCACGTACCGAAGAGCAGGCGGCTTCACTGGAGCAGACCGCCGCCAGCATGGAACAGCTGACCGCCACCGTGAAGCAGAACGCCGAAAACGCGCGTCAGGCGTCGCAGCTGGCGTTGAGTGCTTCCGAAACCGCGCAGAAGGGCGGTGACGTGGTGCAAGGCGTGGTGCGCACTATGAGCGACATCGCCGGCAGTTCGAAGAAGATCGCCGACATCACCAGCGTGATCGACGGCATTGCTTTCCAGACCAATATTCTGGCACTGAATGCGGCGGTAGAAGCGGCGCGCGCCGGTGAACAGGGCCGTGGATTTGCGGTGGTCGCGGGTGAAGTCCGTAATCTGGCCCAGCGCAGTGCGCAGGCGGCGAAAGAGATTAAAGGGCTGATTGAAGATTCCGTCAGCCGCGTCAACAGCGGATCTGAACTGGTCGGCACCGCTGGCGAGACCATGAGCGATATCGTTAATGCGGTCACGCGCGTCACCGACATCATGGGCGAAATTGCCTCGGCGTCGGATGAGCAGAGCCGTGGAATTGATCAGGTTGGCCAGGCGGTGACGGAGATGGATCGCGTGACGCAGCAGAACGCCTCGCTGGTGGAAGAGTCTGCGGCGGCGGCGGCTTCACTGGAAGAGCAGGCGAGTCGCCTGAGCCAGTCGGTGGCGGTGTTCCGCGTACCGCGCGCGACACACGCGCAGCCGCAGACCAGAAGCGGCGTGCGTCATCCACAGATCGCCCCACCCACGCTCGGCGCACCGCGTAAAGCGCTGACCGCTGCGGCGGGAGAGGGTAACTGGGAGACGTTTTAAGTTTCGGCGTTCGTATAAAATAGAGTTGCGGCATCTGATTTGCGGCCATCCAATATTTACTGGAAGGCCGCTACGTTTACAGGCTTACCGCATGTCGATATGTCGTTGTTGCCCCAGCCTTTCGCGTAGGGGCTACCGTCCGCCGCATTTACAGTGAATACTGCGCTTCATCTCTCCCGCTGATGGCAGATGCCTGAGATGAGGAACCGCGCGCGCGAATTCATTTAAAACGACACATCCACCACCACGCTATCAGTATAATTCCCCGCCGCGGGCGTATTCTGCGTCGTCAAAATCTGCGCCGTATAGGTAAAGTTGCGCGTCACGGTATCCACATTCAGCGATGTCGAGGTGTTGCTGCTCCAGCGATCGGTGCCGGTCGGCCCCCAGCGCGAAGTCGTGGTAGTGCCTTTGTAAATATCATACGCCAAACGGTTAGTTCCGCTCGCCATCTGCCGCGTGGTTCCGCTGTAGTAGCTGCCGTTGCTTAGTCCCACGGTGTAAGTGCTGCCTTTTGAACACACCACGTTAATCGTCTGCTGCACGGTTGAGAACGTCCCTACCAGCGGCGCACTGCCGAAACTGACGTTCGGCGCGGTGATGGTGGTGCAATCATTGGTAACCACCAGATTCACGGTCATCGGCATCGCCGTACCGGTGCTGGACTGCACCGTTCCCACACACAATCCTGCCACGTTCAACCCGGCGCACACCGTATAACTCACGGTAATGGTAATGGTGGTGGTATAGGTGCCGGCGGCGATCACCTGGCCGGGTACGGTGCGGAAGTAGAGCGGAATGTTGAAATTGAGGGTGTTTCCCAGTGCCAGCAGCGAGGCGGAACTCCAGCGATAGCTGCCGCCCTGCTGTAATTCGGTGGCGCAGGCGCTGTCGATACACAGCTGAATCGGAATGTTATCGGTGCCGCCGCTGGCGGTTTTCAACACGGCGCGCGTACCGCTGAGGTTTGAGGCGGTGCTAAAAGCGTAGGTGATGTTATCGGAGCCCAACAGCGAAAGCGTCCCCGAGCCGCAGTTGACGTTAGTGGTGCTTGAGGTGTTATTCACCGTTGAAGCGACGGAAAACGTGGTAACCGATCCGAACGTGGCGGCGGGGGCCGATAAGCTACACAACGCATAGCTGGTTCCCGGCAGTAAAAACAGCGCCAGCAGGAGCAGAAGCTTTCTCATGGTGAAATCCCTGATGGTGAATTATCCGCGCTGCTCACCGCAGAGCCTTGCGGCGGCGGTGGCAGCGGGCAGGTAAGCGGTCCGTAGGTTTCCAGTGCTTTTGGCTGGCCGTCGGCGATGTCCAGTTGCGTATCGCAGCTGCGACCATCTGGCGTCACCACATGAATCGGGTTATTAGCCCCGAGATCTTCCATCCACACAATGCCGTCCCAGCCGACATATTCGGTGGCCTGATTCGGGCGTAGCACCTGGCTGGAAATCGGCAGCGGCTGATGATTGCTGTCATGCAGTACCACGCTGGCGGCGCGCAGACGCTCCACCGGGAAGTTGAGCAGATAGCCGCTCTTACGCTTCACCGCAAAGCGTTGTTCAACCTTCGGCGCGGTGCGATCGGCGGGCAGGTCCAGCGTATTGATGTCGTATTTGGCGCCGTAATAGCTGCTGATCGATGGCACCAGCAGATAGCCTTGTTTATCGGTGCGGCCCATCGTCTGGTTCTCATAACGCACCGTGACATCCGGATAATCGGTTTTCACTACCACGAAGGCATCGTTAATGTCGTTGGCAGCGAACACGCGGTTATCCATCAATACCACCGAGCCGGTAAAATCGGCCCATTGCGTGGTGTTGTCGTTATCGCCGTAGAAACCGGCTGAGGTATCAATTTTGTTATTGCGATAACGCAGACTGGCCTGACGATAATCGCCACTGTCGCTGCCCTGATTAGCCCAGGCCGCATCCCAGGAGAAGCCACCGTCGGTTGGCATCGCGCGCGACACATACAGACGCTGGCTGTTATTGCCCTCCTGATCGCGTTCCGTGCTTACCGAGGCGCTGCTCTGTTCGCCGAAAGGGATGATCAGCGAAATGGCGCCGCTCCAGTTGCCCTGATCCTGAACGCGGCTGGCGGAGATATACAGGCTGCTGTTGCCCCACAGATTTTTACTCCACGACAGATTTAATAAACGGGTGCGGTCACCGTTGCCGCCGGAGATATCAAAATAAGCCAGGCCAAGGCTGCCGTAGTCACTTAGCGACACGCTGGCGGTGTATTGCGCGCTGCGTCGCGCCAGCGAGTAACTGGTGTTCGCGCTGTCGCCACGGCTGCCGACCAGCGCGAGATTACCGAAATCGACGCTGCGAATGATGTGCTGGGTTCCCAGGCTGAACCAACTATTGTTGTACTGATAGCCCCAGCTGTATTGCGTGCCGGGATTACCGTCCATCTGGCTCTGCGCCAGCGCGCCATTCACCACGCCAAAACTGCCGAGCTTCACCAATCCACCCGCGCCGCCCATCGCCACGCTGTCGCTGCCTTCCGCATGGCTCTCCAGCGTCAGCCAGTCGTTTAGCCCGTAGCGATAAGAGACGCTGGCCGCCGCCGCGCCGTAATCAAAATTGTTTATGCCGTAATTTTCGCGAATTGCACCGGCGGAAACTGAGTAATCGGATAACCCGGTTTTCAGCAAACTGCTGGAGACGTAAAACGGCAGCGTGGTGGTGACTTGTCGGCCCACCGCATCGGTGGTGGTGATCACCGCATCGCCTGCGCCGTTGACGAAAGGAACGTTAGTCAGCGACCACGGACCGGGTTGCACGTCGGCCTGTGTGCTGCGATAACCGTTGATGAACAGATCGACCGAAGAGGGCACTGCCGCCTGGCCGGAAAAGGCGGGCAGCGGATAGGTCACCAGATCCGGCCGTACGCTGAAGTCGCGGCCAATCTGCACGCCACCCAGCCGCACGCTGTTGCTCCAGCTCAGCGCATCGGTGACCAAATCCCCGGCGCGCCAGCTGATCGCCGCGTTCTCATTTTCGTTACTGAACCAGGTATCGTAGCGGATATAGCCTTCCTGCTGACCGGCAACGCCACCTTCCAGTTGCTGCACGTAGACGCCGTTGGTGGAAAACTGACCAGCCGGGCCAAACAAGCGCAGTTCGTTCCAGCTGGAGAGACGCGAACCGGCGTTATCGGTACGCGTAGCGTAGAAGTCATAGTTGAGCAGGGCGCCGTTGCTGGCACGGCCAGGAAAGCGGGGCGCGTTTTGCAACTGACCAATGGTTTGACCCGGCAGCCAGGCGGGTGGCACCGTCAATAACAGGCGCTGGCGTCGTTCGTCATACTCCACTTTCGCTCCGCTGAGTTGATTGACATCGATCTGCTGGCCTTGCAGTTTCTCGGCCGGAATACCGGCGCGTTGCAGATCGCCGCGTCGCAGCCAGAAATCGCCATTCTTACGTTCAACCGGTACGATGTCGCCCCGTTCGCCCTGATTCACCACCAGTTCCAGCATGTATTGTTGACCGCTGGCGTTATTCTGCAGCGCAGGCGGCGGTGGCAGTTCGGAGAAGGTTTCCGCACTGCTACTCATCGGACTGATACAAAGCACGCTGGCAACGGCCAGCGCGCAGGGATGCGGCGTTAACGTCATCAACGCGCGGCAGCGCTGCTCCAGTGACCTTTATTCATGTCTGCAGACAGCTCACCGCTCACGCTGCGGGTTAACGGCCAGCGATTACTGCTGTTGGCCAGCACATAGCCAAATAAACCATTGCCCATTTTGCGTCCGCCAATGGTGACGTTACTCAAACGCGCGTGACCGTTACCGCGATTGGTCAGCTCCAGCCAGCGTTTGCCGCCGCTGTTTACTTCCTGCCAGCTCAGCTGCGGTTTTGCCGTGTCACGCGTGACGCCGTTGCCGTAGATGAACAGCGGTACCGAATAGCGCATCTGGAAAGTCAGTCCGGCCTGATTCTCACCCGGCGTGCGCGGCGTAGGAATCTCATCCAATACCACGCGATAGGACATTTCACGTCCGGCTTCAGGTGGCGTTTGCTTAATTAAACGCACCAGCTGCTTTTGCCCTGGCTCAAGTCGCACCATTGGCGGGCTCGCCACCACTTGCTGCTGGGTTTGATACTGCTCCTGACCGTTGACCTGCTGCCAGCTGAAGATGCGCACCTGCATCATGGTGGTGGCGTTACCACGATTTTCCAGCCACAGCTCGCTGGCTTTATCTTGCGGATCAATCGCCGGATCGATCGGCCACACCATCAGTGAATTGGCGGCCTGTACCACAGGCGTTAGTGCCACACATAACAACAGAATCAAGGCGCGCAGGTTCATCATCATTCATCCTTCTTATTGACGCCGTCACCAACTCAGCGTGACGGTTAAGGTGTCGGTATACGTCCCGGCGCGCGTGGGGCCAGGCAGCGTTAATAAGCCGTAAATCGGCAAAGTGATGTTGTTGGCATTGCTGTAGCTCAGCGCCATCGGGCTGTTCACCGGAATGGCCGTGGTGTGTGCCGCATTGGTATACAGGCTGTACGCCACGGTATTGGTGTTGGTGGTGTGTTTGAGATTGCGCGTGGAGGTGTAATTACTGCCGCCGTTGATGCTCATACTTACGGCGGTGCCCGGCGTGCAGGCGAGCGTGATGGTGGTGCTTTGCACATAGCTGGCGCTGACGCTGCTCGCGGCCACGCCAGATTGGGTACCAAAATTAAGCGTGCCAAATACCCCGGTATTGGTACCGGAGACAACACAGCCTGCCACTACTGATGCTGAAACCTGAAACGTTGCGGTCGGCAAGCCCCAGGCGGAGACGCTCCCTATCAGCAGGGCAAGGCCGCCTGCACTGTGCACCAACCGCTGCACCACGGCCTCCCTGATTATCCTTTCCCTCAGTAATTCACCGCCACGTTGATGGTGTCAGTGTATGTTCCTGCCGGAATCAACGGGTTAAAGCCGCCGCCGACCACGCGACCATATATGGCGTAGTTGGTCCCGAGCGTTGGATCCGTGGTGCCACTGGCGGCAATATTCGTGTTGTTGGCGATAGCAGTCGTAAACGCGGCGTCGCTATACAGCGTATAGGCGATGCCCTGCGTATTGTTGGATCCGAGGATCAGGTAGCGCGGCTGGCCGCTGACCGTACCGTAAATGGTCGCTGGAGCGGCATTACTGCTGGTGACCTGCACGTTGAAGGTTTGGCCGGTGGTGCAGCGGACAAAAATACCGTTACCCGACGCGCCGACCAGCGTGGCGTTGAGGGTATCAAAGGTGGCTGCGCTGCTACCAAAGTTCAGGGTACCGAAGTTCACCCCCGTCGTAGCAGATTGACCGTTCACCAGACACCCCGTGGTCAGCGTCAACGTAGCATTGATGGTTCCCGTTGTGGTGGCGGCAAAAACAGCAGTGGGTGCAAGCGCGGCGCTTAGGCTAGTAGCCACAAGAAAAAGCTTGAGTTTCATAATCATTCCTTACTGATTATCCAAGGTCAGTGCTTTTTCACCTGGTCATACATTTATGGAAATACATCCGAAATCAAACAAGAGCCGCATTCGGCCCGATAGCGTAAGCGCCTGCCATCTAAGAAAATTCCTAGATGGTGGATTAATGATTTATATCAGTTTTCTTTACTATAGATCAGCAAATCGGCACTTGTACGCCGAGGGTTCAATTTTTCCCTAATCAATTCACACTTTTCGCCGATAACTCAGTATTCACAAGGGGTAGCGGGTAGTTAAAAAAACTAAACAGCCGATGATTTCTCCCTCTACCGCGCGCTTCGGTTCAATGTTATGTTCGTGCATTAATCAGATATTATTAATTTTTCTCTTAAAGACTGACGATGAAAATAAAAAAAATCCGCACGATGACTCCAGATTTGTCTGGAACGACTTTTTGTTGAACTTCGCCGCAGGCGGTCATTAATCGCCCATGAACGGCGCTTTATCATCCTTGTATTAATTTGACGACACCGCACCTGCTGCGCAGCGGGTGGAGTTTAGGAGCGCACATGCTGCTGGTTACCTGGGATAGCGTTCTGGTTACCGTTTCACTGATCGTGGCCTTCATTGCCGCCTTTACCGCGCTGGATACTGCCGGGCGCGTGGCCGTTTCACGCGGCTGTCTGGCAAAACTGTGGTTAATCGGCGGAGGTACCGCGATGGGCATCGGCGTGTGGGCGATGCACTTTATTGGCATGCTGGCGATGATGATGCCGATGACCATGCGCTACGACGTCGAGCTCACCGCCATCTCATTGCTGGTGGCGATTGTCACCGCCATCTTCGCTTTCGCGCAGGGCGTACAAGGCAGCCATCTCACCCGACGCCGCTTAGTGCGCGGCACGCTGATTATGGGCAGCGGCATTATTGTCATGCACTACCTCGGCATGAACGCGCTGATGATCGCCACCCCGATTAACTGGAATCTGCTGCTGGTGGCGCTCTCGGTGCTGATTGCCTACGCAGCATCGGGCGCGGCGTTGTGGCTGGCGTTTCATCTGCGCCAGGGCGAAAGCCTGCTGTTACTGCGCGCCTGCGCGGCGCTGGTGATGGGCATTGCGATTGCCGGCATGCATTACACCGGCATGGCGGCAGCAGAATTCGTTATGCCGGTGAACATGCAACATCACGGTGCCAGCGAAGAGGGAATGGCGGTGTGGGTCACGATTATCACGCTGAGTATTCTGGGGCTGATGTTGCTGATCTCGATGCTGGATGCGCAACTGCGCGCCGCGCGTCTTGCCGCCAAGCTCAAGCGCGCCAACAGCGAGCTGCGCCAGCTGGCGCTGCACGACAACCTCACCGCGCTGCCGAATCGCGTGATGCTGGAGCAGCAACTCACCACGGAGATTAAGCAGGCGACGCTGCAGGATGAGAACTTCGCGCTGATGTTTATGGATCTCGATGGTTTCAAAGCCATTAACGACACATGGGGCCATCACGTCGGCGACCGCTTATTGATTGCCGTCGCCGATCGCTTGCGGGATGAACTCGGTGAAGAGATTCTGCTGGCGCGTCTGGGCGGTGATGAATTTGTACTGCTGTGCCCGCAATTTCATCTCCATCAGGCCACCAAATTGGCGCAGCAGCTGGTGCAGGTCATTGATGCGCCTTTCGATCTCGATCGCTATTCGCTCCGCGTCTCCTTAAGCGTCGGCATTGTCATCTTCCCGCTGCACGGCCGTAGCCAGCAGGAGCTGATGTTCAACGCCGACTCCGCCATGTATCACACCAAACACAGCGGTCGTAACGGCTGGTGCCTGTTTGAACCGGCGATGAGCGCGGTGGCGCAGCATCAGCTGGAGCTGGCCAACGATCTGTGGAACGCGCTGGAGTATCAGGAGATGCGCCTATTCTATCAGCCAAAATTCCGTGCGGGCGGCACCGTATTGATGGGCTTTGAGGCGCTGCTGCGCTGGCAACATCCGCGTCGCGGGCTGCTAATGCCAGATGCGTTCCTGGCGCGCGCCGAGAAAACCGGGCAAATTGTCGCGCTGGGCAACTGGGTGATTAATGAAGCCTGTCGCCAGCTCAAGCAGTGGCACGATGAAGGCAATGGCGACTGGACAGTGTCGGTCAATCTCTCCGCTCTGCAGTTCCAGCAGCGCGATTTGATTGAGAGCGTACGTCAGGCGTTGCAGCGCCATCAGATTCCTGACGGAGCGTTGATGCTGGAAATTACCGAGAACATCGCCATGCGCGATCCGCAGTTCAGCCAGCAGCGCATTGCCGAACTGCATCGTCTCGGGGTGAAAGTGGCGATCGATAACTTCGGCATCGGCTACGCCAACTTGCTGCATTTGAAACATCTCGAAGCCAGCGAGCTGAAAATCGACCGCGCCTTTATCAACAGCTTGCGCGCTGGCAGTGAAGACGCCACGGTGGTCACTGCGATGTTGACGCTGGCACAAACGCTTAACCTGCGCATGGTGGCGGAAGGGGTCGAAACCGAGGAGCAGCAGCGTTTACTCACCGGTTTAGGCTTCGACACGCTGCAAGGTTATCTACTCGGCAAGCCCACGCCAGCCGATCGCATCGGTGAGTTTACCGCTGCGCTTACGGTGCCGCTGGCGTTTAGCGGTAACGTGGTGCCACTGGCGGGTGCGCAATAAACAATTTTTAGTTTCTTCCGCATCGGAAGGTTTCATCGTTCAAAAACTCAGATCGGCAGGCACTCTGCCGATAATTCCTACAATAAAACCAATAGATCTCACTTTTAACAATAACACCACAGCTGACTTACACCGGCTTTAACTTGGGAAATCACTATGTTAGTGACTTCGTACGACTCGTTTACCGTCATCGTCTCGATTCTGGTGGCGATGCTGGCTTCATTTACTGCGCTGGATATGGCAGGACGCGTGGCTTCCTCAACTGGCAAGGTAGCGCTGGTTTGGTTATTCGGCGGTGGATTCGCTATGGGCGTGGGCATCTGGGCGATGCACTTCATTGGTATGTTGTCGATGAGCCTCGATATGGTAATGAGCTACGATCCCACGCTCACCGTCACCTCCATGGTGGTGGCAGTTTTAGCTTCGGTTTTTGCGCTGTGGCTGGTGTGTGCCACGCCAACCTTGCCGTGGCTGCGACTGTGTGGCGGTGCCTTGGTGCTAGGGTCCGGCGTGGTAGCCATGCATTACACTGGCATGGCGGCGCTGATGTTTACGCCCGGCATCACCTGGAATTGGGGTTGGGTGGCGGCATCGGTGGCGATTGCGCTGGTGGCCTCAGGCGCCGCGCTCTGGCTGGCGTTTAACCTGCGCGAAGGCCACGGCCGCGTTACCGTCTTACGTTTAGGCGCATCGGTGGTAATGGGCTGTGCGATTGCCGGTATGCACTACACCGGTATGGCGGCGGCCGACTTCCCGATGCACAGCCATGCGACGCACATGGGCGTGAACAGCAACTGGTTGGCGGTGGTGGTGACGGTGGTGACGCTGGCGATCCTCGGCATTACTTTGCTGGTCTCGATGTTGGATGCACGTTTGCAGGCGCGCACGTCGATCCTCGCCCACTCGCTGGCGGAAGCCAACCGCGAACTGGCCCAGCTGGCGCTGCACGATAACCTGACGCGCTTACCTAACCGCATTTTGTTAGAAGATCGCCTCGAACAAGCGATCAATAAAGCCAACCGCGAGAAGTCGCAGTTTGCGCTGATGTTTATGGATCTCGACGGCTTTAAAGCGGTGAACGATGCTTTTGGTCACCACGTTGGCGACAACCTGCTGATTGGCGTGACCGAGCGTATGACCGACCAGATGAAAGGGCACTACACGCTGGCGCGCATGGGCGGCGATGAATTTGTGCTGCTGCTGGAAATTGATGATCCCAACGATGCCGCAGCGGTCGCCGATACGCTGGTGAAAGCGGTGGATCGTCCGTTCGACATCTCGCGCTATGAGCTGGTGGTGTCGCTGAGTATCGGTATTGCGGTCTATCCCGGCGATGGCAAAGATGAGCGCGAGCTGATGTTCAACGCCGATGCCGCCATGTATCACACCAAAAACAACGGCCGCAACGGTTACACCTTCTTCCAGCCGTCGATGAACACGCTGGCGCAGTCGCAATTACAGCTGAATAACGATCTGTGGCAAGCGCTGGATAATGAAGAGTTACGCCTGTTCTATCAGCCAAAATACTGCGCGCCGAGCGGCCCGATCCTCGGCTTTGAAGCGCTGCTGCGCTGGCAGCATCCTTCACGCGGTCTGCTGGCACCGGACGCCTTCCTGCCGATGGCGGAAAAGACCGGCATGATCATTAACATCGGTAACTGGGTGATCAACGAAGCCTGTCGCCAGCTGCGTTCGTGGCATCTGCAGGGCCATCCGCACTGGTCGGTGGCGGTCAACCTGTCGGCGCTTCAGTTTGAGCAGAGTAACCTGGTAGAAACCGTTACCGAGGCGCTGGCGCAGCACCAGATTCCGGCTGAGCTATTGACGCTGGAAGTGACCGAAACCACGGCGATGCGCGATCCGGAAGAGAGCGTGCGTATTCTTACCGAACTCACCAACATGGGCGTGAAGGCGTCGATTGATGATTTTGGTACCGGCTATTCCAGCTTGTTGTATCTCAAGCGTTTACCGGCCAGCGAGCTGAAAATCGATCGCGCCTTTGTTAATGAACTGCAAGCGCATTCGGAAGATGCCACCATCGTCTCCGCCATTGTCGCGCTGGCGCAGTCGCTGCATCTGAAAGTGGTCGCTGAAGGAGTAGAAACTCAGGATCAGCAGGCGTTCCTCACCGGTTTGGGCTGCGATACCTTGCAGGGCTATTTGTTGGGCAAACCGGTCCCGCCGGAGCGCATTGACGAACTGCCTAATTTTTATGCAGAAGAGCAGGAGCTGGAGCGCATGTCTTAATCTCTTCATTCCTTCTCCCGCTAACGGGATAAGGCTATAGAGAGGTAACAACCTGCTCCCGCCCCCGCATTTAATGCGCCTTTAACGCTCTTCAGGTAAAGGCGCATTTTTTTACTGTTAATTTCTTTAGTTATAAAACACTGCAATCATGCGCAAACGCAGAGTTTTAATTCGTAAAGTAGCTTAAGCACCCTGAAAAATTCAGATTGCCGGTCGATAACTGGGGGAGCCGAAACGCATCCCTGGAGATCCCATGTTAAAACGAATCAATGTAGTGACCAGTTTAATCGCCGTATTACTGGTGTTTGGCGCTTTACAATTACTGTCGGGTGGCCTGTTCTGGTCCGCCTTACAAAAAGATAAAGAGGCGTTTGCGGTAGCGCAGATCTCTTCTAACAACGTTGGCGCGATGTCAGACGCCTGGATTGAACTGAACCAAACCCGCACCGTACTCAACCGCGCCATGTTGCGTATGCAGGGCACCATGGCCGCGCAGTCGAATGGCGGTCAGCTGAGTGCCTTAATCGCCCAGACCGAAAAACAGCTCAATGTGGCTGCCGGCCACTATCAACGCTACTACGACTTGCCGGCCACGCCGGGCTTGCCAGACGCGTTGCGCGATAAGCTGGAAGCGAACTACGCCGCTTTCAACGACGGGTTGAAAGCGATGCTGGATCGCCTGAAAGCCAACGATCTGCAAGGCATGTTTGCGCAGAACATTGAAGCTAAACAGGTAGCGATGAAAGCCACTTACGAAGAGTGGCGGACGGAGCAAAGCATATTGGCGGCAGAAGGCGTGGCGCAGAATCAGCGCGCCTTCCACACCATGATGTGGCTGCTGGCGTCGGTGGCGCTGGTGGTGATTGCGGTGATCGTGGGCTGCTGGTTCGGCCTGCGTAGCGTGCTGATTCAGCCGCTGCATCAGCTGCTGGCGCATATTCGCCATATTGCCGCGGGCGATCTCACACAAAATATCGTGGTGGAAGGGCGCAATGAAATGAGCCAGCTGGCGGGAAGCCTGCATGAGATGCAGCAGTCGCTGGTCAGCACCGTGGGCAATGTACGTGACGGTTCCGATGCGATTTTCACCGGCGCCAGCGAAATCGCCGCCGGGAATAACGATCTGTCGGCGCGCACTGAAGAGCAGGCCGCCTCGCTGGAGCAGACGGCGGCCAGCATGGAGCAGCTCACCGCGACGGTGAAACAGAATGCCGAGAATGCGCGTCAGGCGTCGCAGCTGGCGCTGAGCGCGTCGGATACCGCGCGCAAAGGCGGCGAGGTGGTCGATGGCGTGGTGCGTACCATGCAGGATATCGCCGGCAGCTCGAAGAAGATCGCCGACATTATCAGCGTGATCGATGGCATCGCCTTCCAGACCAATATCCTGGCGCTGAACGCGGCGGTAGAAGCGGCGCGTGCCGGTGAACAGGGCCGTGGATTTGCTGTGGTGGCCGGTGAAGTGCGTAACCTGGCGCAGCGCAGTGCGCAGGCGGCGAAAGAGATTAAAGGCTTGATCGAAGACTCGGTGAACCGCGTCAACAACGGCTCGCAGCTGGTCGGTACTGCCGGAGAAACCATGAATGATATCGTCGGCGCCGTCACGCGCGTCACCGATATTATGGGCGAAATCGCCTCGGCATCGGATGAGCAGAGCCGTGGTATCGATCAGGTGGGACAAGCGGTGACCGAGATGGACCGCGTCACCCAGCAGAACGCCTCGCTGGTGGAAGAGTCCGCCGCCGCCGCCGCATCACTGGAAGAGCAGGCGAGCCGCCTGAGCCAGTCGGTATCGGTGTTCCGCATTCCGCGCGCCGCACAGGCGCAACCGAAGGCGAGCACGGTGCGCCAGATCGCCAGCGCACCGCGCAAAGCGGCTGCCGCGCCGGTGAGTGAGGGTAACTGGGAGACGTTTTAAGTTCTGAGTTGCTTCCCCTCACCCCGGCCCTCTCCCGTAAACGGGAGAGGGAGACGCTGCCATATGTTAGCTCGATCAATTCCCTCTCCCGCCTGCGGGAGAGGGTTAGGGTGAGGGACAGCGAGCACCCATCAACCCCCCGCTGGTCCAACCCCTGCGAACACACATAAAGATCCCCTCAGAAAAGCCGATAACAGAGGCGATCCGCCAACCAATGAGGTGTTTATGTTTAGTCGTATTCGTGTTGTATCCGGCCTGCTGTGCGTGCTGGCGCTGTTTGCCTTACTGCAGCTGTTCTCCGGTGGAGTGTTCTACTCCACGGTCAAAGCCGATAAAGAAAATTTTGCCTATAACCAGCGTCTTAGCACGCTGCAGCGGGCAATGGGCACCTCATGGGTATCGCTGGTTCAGGCGCGTAACACGCTGAACCGTGCGGGGATCCGTTACCTGCTGGACAGTCAGCAGGCTGGCTCAGGCGCAACCGTGAAAGATCTGGTGGCGCTGGCGAGTGAGGAGTTGAAGCACGCTGATGAGGGTTTTGCCGAATTTAACGCCAACCTGTCTGAAAAGGGCAAAAAGGCCGAGAACGTGCTGACGCTACAGGCCAACTACAACGCCTATCGCGGAGCATTGGGTGAGTTGATCGATTTCCTCAGTAGTGGAAATTTCAAAGGATTTGTCGATCAGCCGACGCAGGGATTCCAGGACAAGTTTGCTAAGGATTACAACGAATGGTTGAGCTACAACATTGTGCTCGCCAATCAGGGCATTGCAGCCAATGAGGCGGCGTATAACCAATCCATCATGCTGGTGGTCGGCACGCTGCTGGTGACCTTGCTGGTGATTGCGCTGGTGTGGAGCGGCATGCGTACGGTGCTGATCCGTCCGCTAAAGCACAGCATCGAGCACATTCGTCACATCGCGCGTGGCGATTTGACGCAGCAGGTGGAGATCACGGTGCGCAACGAGATGGGCGAGCTGCTCACCTCGGTGCAAGAGATGCAGCAAGAGCTGGCGCGGACGGTGCGTACCGTGCGTGACGGTTCCGATGCGATCTACACCGGTGCGAGTGAAATCGCCATGGGCAACAACGATCTCTCCTCGCGTACCGAGCAGCAAGCGGCTTCGCTGGAAGAGACCGCTGCCAGCATGGAGCAGTTAACCGCCACCGTGAAGCAGAACGCCGAAAACGCCCGTCAGGCGTCGCAGCTGGCGCTCACCGCCTCGGAAACCGCGCAGCAGGGCGGCAAAGTGGTGGATGGCGTGGTCACTACCATGAAAGAGATCACCGGCAGTTCGAAGAAAATCGCTGACATCATCAGCGTGATCGATGGCATTGCCTTCCAGACCAATATCCTCGCACTGAACGCCGCGGTAGAAGCGGCGCGCGCCGGTGAGCAGGGACGTGGATTTGCGGTGGTAGCGGGCGAGGTGCGCAGTCTGGCACAGCGCAGCGCGCAAGCGGCGAAAGAGATTAAAGGATTGATCGAAGATTCGGTCAGCCGCGTCAACACCGGTTCCGTGCTGGTGGAGAGCGCCGGGGAAACCATGACCAACATCGTGAATGCGGTCACGCGCGTCACCGACATCATGGGCGAAATCGCCTCGGCGTCGGACGAGCAGAGCCGTGGTATCGATCAGGTCGGTCTGGCGGTGAACGAGATGGATCGCGTAACGCAGCAGAACGCCGCGCTGGTCGAAGAGTCGGCGACTGCGGCGGCCGCGCTGGAAGATCAGGCGAGCCGACTGAAACAGTCGGTTGCGGTGTTCAATATCGGTAAAGAATTTGTCGTTCAGGCCGTTAACGTATCTACAGCGGCAAAAAATTTGCGTTCCGGCACGCCAAAAGCACTGGCACCGGCAGGCGCACGTAGCACTGACGATAACTGGGAAACCTTTTAATCCTTGTGGCCGCCGCAAGGCGGCCCATGAGAATGGCGCGACTGGCAGCACAGTAGCAACCGCAGTATCACAATTTAAACAGTTTGTTGCCGGGTGACCTGAAATGAAGAAATCGACGTTATTGGATCAAAGTGAAGCGACCACGCTGCTCTCGCAAATGGTGCAGCGGTTACCGCTCTCAGATACGCATTTTCGTCGCATTAGCCAGCTGATCTATCAGCGCGCGGGCATTGTGCTGGCCGACCACAAACGCGAGATGGTTTACAACCGTTTAGTGCGTCGTCTGCGCATGCTGAATATTGATGACTTTGGCCGCTATCTGGCGCTGCTGGAGCAAGACCAAAACAGTGCGGAATGGCAGGCGTTTATTAACGCGCTGACCACCAACCTGACCTCTTTCTTCCGCGAGGCGCATCACTTCCCGATCCTCGCGGATCATGCGCGTAAGCGCACGGGTAATTACAGCGTGTGGAGCACCGCCGCCTCAACCGGCGAAGAGCCGTACTCCATCGCCATGACGCTGGCGGAAACGCTGGGCACCGGTCCGGGTAAATTCCAGGTCCACGCCAGCGATATCGATACGCAGGTGCTAGAGAAAGCCGTGGCCGGCGTGTATCGCCAGGAAGAGCTACGTACCTTGTCGCAGTCACAGCTGCAGCGCTTTTTCCTGCGCGGCACCGGTCCGCACGAAGGCATGGTGCGCGTGCGTTCCGACCTCGCCAACATGGTGAACTACACGCAACTGAATTTACTGGCTAACGACTGGGCGTTGCCGGGTCCGTTCGACGCGATTTTCTGTCGCAACGTGATGATCTATTTCGATAAAGAGACGCAGGAACAGATTCTGCGCCGTTTCGTGCCCCTGCTGAAACCCGGCGGTCTGCTGTTTGCCGGGCATTCAGAGAACTTTAGTCAGATCAGCAAAGAGTTCTGGCTACGTGGACAGACAGTCTATGGACTGAGCAAGGAAAGACGATGAGCAAAATCACCGTTATGTGCGTGGATGACTCTGCGCTAATGCGACAGTTGATGACCGAAATCATCAATAGCCATCCCGATATGGAGATGGTCGCGAGTGCGCCGGATCCGTTGGTGGCGCGGGATTTAATCAAACAGTACAACCCGCAGGTATTGACGCTGGATGTGGAGATGCCGCGCATGGATGGCCTCGATTTCCTCGAGAAGCTAATGCGCCTGCGTCCGATGCCGGTGGTGATGGTCTCCTCGCTGACCGGTAAAGGTTCAGAAGTGACGCTGCGCGCGCTGGAGTTGGGTGCGGTGGATTTTGTCACCAAGCCGCAGCTCGGTATTCGCGAAGGCATGCTGGCCTATAGCCAGATGATTGCCGACAAGATCCGCGCCGCCGCGCGCGCCAAGCTGCATGTGCGTGCCTCCACGCCGATGCCGGTCACGCTGAAAGCGGGTCCGCTGCTGAGCAGTGAAAAGCTGATCGCCATCGGCTCTTCCACCGGCGGCACCGAGGCGATTCGCCATGTGCTGCAGCCGCTGCCGGCGACCAGCCCGGCGCTGCTGATTACCCAGCATATGCCGCCAGGCTTTACGCGTTCGTTTGCCGAGCGCCTGAACAAGCTGTGCCAGATCACCGTGAAAGAAGCGGAAGACGGCGAGCGTATTTTGCCAGGTCACGCCTATATCGCGCCGGGCGCCATGCATATGGAGCTGGGCCGTAGCGGGGCTAACTATGTGGTGAAACTGAATGACGGTCCGCCAGTGAACCGACACAAGCCATCGGTGGATGTGCTGTTCCGTTCGGTGGCGGTGCACGCAGGACGAAATGCGGTGGGTGTGATCCTGACCGGGATGGGTAACGACGGCGCGGCCGGGATGCTGGAAATGCATCGCGCGGGCGCCTGGACCATCGCGCAGGATGAAGCCAGCTGTGTGGTATTTGGTATGCCGCGCGAAGCGATTGCGATGGGCGGCACCAGTGAAGTGGTCGATTTAGGCCACATCAGTCAGCACATGCTGGCGAAAATTAGCGCCGGACAGGCATTGCGAATTTAACGAGCCCGTCCTGCTGGACGAGACAACACGGGAGTAGATATGGCTGATAAAAATATGCGCTTTTTGGTGGTGGATGACTTCAATACGATGCGTCGTATTGTCCGTAACCTGCTGAAAGAGCTTGGATTCAATAACGTTGAAGAAGCAGAAGATGGCGTCGATGCGCTGACCAAACTGCGTGCCGGTGGCTTTGATTTCGTGGTTTCCGACTGGAACATGCCGAACATGGACGGTCTGGAGCTGCTGCAAACCATCCGTGCTGACGCCACGCTGAACAAACTGCCGGTGCTGATGGTGACCGCGGAAGCGAAGAAAGAGAATATCATCGCGGCCGCGCAGGCGGGCGCCAGCGGCTACGTGGTGAAGCCGTTCACGGCGGCCACGCTGGAAGAGAAGTTAGGCAAAATATTCGAAAAACTGGGTATGTAAGGAGATGTGATGAGCGACCTTCCGAAATCAACCGAAGAAGCCTCGGCACACGACATTATTACCCGCATCGGCTCACTGACGCGCATGTTACGTGACAGTTTGCGTGAGCTGGGGTTAGACCAGGCAATTGCTGAAGCGGCGGAAGCGATTCCTGATGCGCGCGATCGTCTGGATTATGTTGTGCAAATGACGGCGCAAGCGGCAGAACGTGCGTTGAACTGCGTTGAAGCAGCGCAGCCACACCAGGACCAAA
Organism: Pantoea sp. DY-5; assembly: GCF_019795955.1. Lineage (NCBI taxonomy): Bacteria > Pseudomonadati > Pseudomonadota > Gammaproteobacteria > Enterobacterales > Erwiniaceae > Pantoea > Pantoea sp. DY-5. The sequence goes on along the minus strand of NZ_JAIMIE010000001.1, from coordinate 816,327 downwards.
TGGAAGCCGGCGCCAACCAGCTGAAAGGCCGTTGGGATGCGTGGTTTGAAAATCCGATTGAACTGACAGATGCGCGCGAGTTGGTTTCGGATACGCGCCAGTTCCTGACTGACGTTCCGGGACACACGTCGTACACCAATAAGCAGTTGCTCGAAATCATGATGGCGCAGGATTTCCAGGACCTGACCGGTCAGGTGATCAAGCGCATGATGGATGTGATCCAGGAGATCGAGCGTCAGCTGTTGATGGTGCTGCTGGAGAATATGCCAGAAGCTAACGCCGCGGCGCGTAAAGAGGGCAACAGCCTGCTGAACGGTCCGCAGATCCACGCCAATGCACCCGGCGTGGTGGCGAACCAGGATCAGGTTGATGACCTGCTGGATAGCTTAGGGTTTTAACGGTTTGCGAGCGGTCGGCATGAATGCCGACCCTACAAAACCGCGTAGGGTGGGCATTTATGCCCACCTGGTTTTACACCGCGCGCTTCTGCGCCAACGCCAACTGCGCCACCAACACCTGCACACCTAACGCCTCAAACGCCGCGACCTGCGCCGGAGAAATGCCGCTATCGGTAATCAGATAGTGAATATGGCTCCAGTCGCACGGCAGCGCGAACATCGACACCTTATCGATCTTGCTGGAATCCGCCACCACATACACGCTGCTGGCTGACTTGATCATCGCCATTTTCACCTTGATATCGGTCTCGCTGGGAAAGCTCAAACCGAGACGCGGCGAAATACAGGCCGTGGCAAGAAACAGCTTCTCCGCCAGCACGTTTTCGAAAAACGAGGCGGCTTTCTCACCCGAAGTTGAAAGCGTCGGGAACTTAAAAGTGCCGCCGGTCAGCAAAATATTGATGCCTGGCTCGCCACCCAGCTTCAGCGCGATATTCACCGCCGTGGTAATCACCGATAAACGACGAATATGGCTGATCGCCTCGGCAATCGCCGTGGTGGTGGTACCGGAATCGAAAATCACCGTGTCGCCATTTTCCACATGCTGCGCGGCAAGGCGGCCAATCGCCTGTTTTTCTTCAAGATGTGTTTGACGCTCCAGCAACATCGCGCCGGTATTCTGCTTGCCGGTCATCAGCGTGGCGCCGCCGTGATAACGCTGTACGTGGCCCTCTTGCTGCAACATGCGCAGGTCGGTGCGAATGGTGGCTTCGGTCAAGCCGAAGGTGTCGGTCAGCGCTTTAACCGTGACGGTGCCGTCTTCGCGGATCATCTCCAGAATCTTCTCACGGCGCTGCTGCATATCTGCCAGCTGCTCAGTTTTGCTTTTCAATCGAAATGCTCCCTCTTTCCAATCACGGTCTGGTTTCGCCAATAAGGAAACCCGAGCTGATTTTACTCTGCGTTTTGGGCATTTGCGAGGCAGCTTCCAGAATCATTCGTTTTCGAACGAAAATCATTGTCTGCTATGCGATTGATTTCACAGAAAGCCATCAGCAGCTCTCTCCATGTCATAAATTCAGTAATTTACGCAAAGTTAATAAAATCATGGGGATAATTTTTCTTGCTGCGATTTGTATGAAATTTGATCTCCTCCACAAACCATTATTAATCGATAGCTTATATTTTTGTTCGAAAATGACATTTGCCAAAACGATAACCCGGCCAGCAGTAACCAGCGCCGCCGTACACCATTATGGAGAGAGACGATGAGTGGGGAATATGACGTTAACCTGCGCTACGGCGTGAACATTGAGCAGGATTTAACTGGCAAAGTGGCGGTGGTCACCGGCGGGCTGGGCGGGATTGCGATGGCCAGTAACGCCATGCTGCTGGAGAAGGGCGCACGGCTGGCGCTGCTCTATCCGCCATTCGAAAGCGACAAAGTGGCGGGCGTGCAGGATCAATTTGCTGCCGATCGCGTGCTGCTGGTGTGCTGCGACGTGACCGACCCGGCGTCGGTTGAAGCGGCATTTGATCGCGTCGAACAGCATTACGGTCAGATTGATATCCTGGTGAACTGCGCGGGCTACGTGATGTTGCAACCGGTGTTAGAAACCGATTTTGCCGAGTGGCAAAAGCAGATCGACGTCAATCTCACCGGGCCTTTCCTCTGCTCGCAGGCGGCCGGTAAACGCATGGTGCGCGCCGGTAACGGCGGCAAAATCATCAACATCGCATCGCAGGCCGCTTCCATTGCTATTGATAACCACGTTGCCTACACCTCCGCCAAAGCCGGTCTGCTCGGCATGACCAAAGTGATGGCCAAAGAGTTCGCTCCCTATCGCATCAACGTCAATACCTTATCGCCCACCGTTGTGCTGACGCCGATGGGTGAAAAAGCCTGGCGCGGCGAGAAGGGCGAGCAGATGAAAAAGCTGATCCCGCTGGGACGCTTTGCCTATACCGACGAAATCGCCGCCGCGGTGCTGTTCTTCGCCAGCAACGGCAGCGACATGATCACCGGCGCAGATTTGATGATCGACGGTGGCTTTACCATCTGGTAAGCCGCGCCAACACCAGAACGGCTGACCCTGCGTGACCCACTATAACAATGAGAGAACCTCACCATGAAAAAACGTACCCTGCTGTTAACTGCCATTGCCAGTTGCCTGATCTCCCAAGCCAGTTTCGCTGCCGATAAAGGCACCATCATGATTCTGGTGAACTCGCTGGATAATCCGTATTACGCCTCCGAAGCCAAAGGTGCCAACCTTAAAGCGCAGGAGCTGGGCTATAAAACCAGCGTGCTGTCGCATGGCGAAGATGTGAAAAAGCAAAGTGAACTGATTGATGCCGCCATCGGCAAAAAAGTGCAGGGCATCGTGCTGGATAACGCCGACTCCACCGCCAGCGTCGCCGCGATTAAAAAAGCCAAAGATGCCGGCATTCCGGTGGTGCTAATCAACCGCGAAATCCCGGTGGACGACGTGGCGCTGGCGCAGATCACCCACAACAACTTCCAGGCCGGTTCCGATGTGGCAAACGTGTTTGTAGAGAAAATGGGGGAAAAAGGCAGCTACGCGGAACTCACCTGTAACCTCGCCGACAACAACTGCGTCACGCGCTCCAAATCCTTCCACCAGGTGCTCGATCAATATTCCGACATGAAAAGCGTGGCGCGTCAGGATGCCAAAGGCACGCTGATTGACGGCAAACGCATTATGGACAGCATTCTGCAGGCGCATCCGGATGTGAAAGGCGTGATCTGCGGTAACGGTCCCGTGGCGCTGGGCGCGATTGCAGCTCTGAAAGCGGCAGGCCGTAACGACGTCATCGTGGTCGGCATTGACGGCAGCAATGATGAACGTGACGCGGTGGAAAAAGGGGATCTGAAAGCCACGGTGATGCTGCAGGCACAAGCCATCGCCGCACAGGGCGTGACCGACCTCGACAATTTTATTCAGAAAGGCACCAAGCCTGAGAAGCAGCGCGTAATGTTTCGCGGCATTCTCATCACGCCAGACAACGCCAAAGGCGTGCAGGACTTTAACTTCAAGTCGTAATCAATGCGGTGCGCCCGTTTATCGGGCGCCCAGGAGAATGTGATGCACAGACGACTCTGGTTACTGCTTCCTGTCGTGATCCTTAGCGGTTGCCGCATTGTGTCGCAGCAGGAGCTGGCCGACCTGAAAAATCCTCCCAATCCCAAAATGGGCAATATTGCTCAAACCTGGCAACAAAAGCTGGTGCCGCAGATTCAGCATGATGCGAAGCCGGTAGCTGAGTTGTTGAGTGCGCTGAAGTCCGCCAAAGATTTTGATAGCGCCTGTCAAACCTACGGCTATCGCAGTCAGGAAGAGAATCCGTGTGTGTTCAGTGTCAACGTGAGCGGTGAAGTCACGGCGGTTAACACCACGTCGCGTAACGGACGGATGATAGTGAAAGATGTATCCGGTGACAACATCACGGTGCAGGTTGGCCCGATTTTCCCCGGCACGGTGTTGCGCGATGCCTATAAAGGTGCCAGCTATCAAGACTTTAACGACCAGGTGCTGTTTGGCGACTACAGTCGTGCCATCAATCAGCAGGCGGCGAACATGATGAGTGCTTTCAAGCCCAAAGTGGGTGACAAAGTGCAGCTGGCTGGCGTGTTTAGCAGCTTCGATACGCCGGAGCAGGTGCCGAATGTGACACCTGCGGCGATTACACGTCAGTAAGGAGCGGATATGCAACAGCCTCAACATGACGTGATCATTGAAACCCGCAACGTGTCGCGCATCTATCCCGGCGTCACCGCGCTGGATCAGGTCAATTATCGCGTTTATCGCAACAAAGTTAACGTGCTGATTGGCGAAAACGGCGCGGGCAAATCCACCATGATGAAAATGCTGGCGGGCGTGGAGATCCCGTCATCCGGCGAGATTCTGCTGGACGGCGCAGCAGTGTCGCTGAGCTCCACGCATCAGGCGGAAAAACAGGGCATCAGCATTATTTTTCAGGAGCTGAACCTGTTTCCCAATATGAACGTGATGGACAACATCTTCATGGCCAATGAGTTTTTCCAGCGCGGCGTGATCAACGAGAAGTATCAGTATTCGCTCGCCAAAGCATTGCTGGAACGGCTGGAGCTGGATGTCGATCCCTACGCGCCGCTGGCTGAACTCGGTATCGGCCATCAGCAGCTGGTGGAGATCGCCCGCGCGCTGTCCAAGGACACGCGCGTGCTGATCATGGATGAACCGACCAGCGCGCTCAGCCAGTCAGAAGTGAAAGTGCTGTTCAACGTCATCGACCAGCTTAAACGGCGCGGCGTCACCATTATCTATATCTCACATCGGCTGGAAGAGCTGATGGAGATTGGCGATCACATCACCATCTTCCGCGACGGACGCTTCATCAGCGAACGCGAAGTCCGCGACGCCTCGATTCCGTGGATCATTGAGCAGATGGTGGGCGACAAGAAGAAACACTTCGATTATCAACCGGCGACGCAGGGTGAAACGGTACTCAGCGTCAACGGGCTGACCGCGCTGCATCAAAACGGCGGTTACAAGCTCAATGATGTCTCTTTCTCGCTGCGAAAAGGCGAAGTGATTGGCATCTACGGTTTGCTGGGCGCCGGGCGCACCGAGTTGTTCAAAGGGTTGATTGGCATGATGCACTGTCAGTCGGGCAGCGTCAGTCTGAACGGCGAAGCGCTGGAGAAGCGCAGTTTCCAGCAGCGACTGAAAAAAGGCATCGCGCTGGTGCCGGAAGATCGTCAAACCGAAGGCGTGGTACAGCTGATGTCGATCACCGCCAACATGACGCTCAGCGATCTCAGCCTGCGGGGTTTCCGCCGCTGCTGGCGCAAGCTCAATCCGCACAACGAGCAGCGTCGCGTGGATGAAATGATTGGCCATCTCGCCATTAAGGTCAGCGATCCCGAACTGCCGATCACCTCCTTAAGCGGCGGCAATCAGCAAAAAGTGGTGCTGGGCAAAGCCCTGATGACCGGGCCACAGGTGGTGCTGCTGGATGAGCCAACGCGCGGCATTGATGTGGGGGCAAAAACCGATGTTTATCACCTGATTGGCAACCTGGCGCAGCAGGGATTGGCGGTGATGTTCTCCTCGTCCGAACTGGATGAAGTGATGGCGCTGGCTGACCGCATTCTGGTGATGGCGGATGGCCGCATCACCGCCGATTTACCGCGCGCGGCGGCCACGCGCGAAGCCCTGATTAGCGCCTCAACGCCACATGATTGAGCCCGCTGGAGAGTAAAACGATGAATCAAAAATACCTGATCTACATGTACCTGCTTAAGGCGCGTACCTTTATTGCCTTGCTGATCGTGGTGAGTTTCTTCAGCTTTATGGTGCCTAACTTTCTCACCACCTCAAACCTGCTGATTATGACGCAGCATGTGGCGATCACCGGCTTGCTGGCGATTGGCATGACGCTGGTGATTTTGACTGGCGGCATCGATCTTTCGGTCGGGGCGGTGGCAGGAATATGCGGCATGGTGGCGGGTGCGCTGCTCACCAACGGCGTACCGCTGTGGGGCGGCAATGTGCTGTTCTTCAACGTGCCCGAGGTAATTCTGGTGGTGGCGCTGTTCGGCGTGGCGCTGGGATTGATTAATGGCGCGGTGGTGACGCGACTCGGCGTAGCGCCGTTTATCTGTACGCTCGGCATGATGTACGTGGCACGCGGCGCCGCGCTGCTGTTCAACGACGGCAGCACTTACGCCAACCTCGTCGGCACGCCAGCACTCGGCAACACCGGCTTCGCCTTGCTCGGTTCGGGTTCGATATTGGGCGTGTATATCCCGATATGGATGATGCTCGGCTTCCTGCTACTGGGTTTGTATCTGACGCGTAAAACACCGCTGGGTCGTTACATCTACGCCACCGGCGGCAACGAATCGGCGGCGCGCCTGGCGGGTGTGCCGATTATCAAGGTCAAAGTGTTTGTCTACGCCTTTTCCGGCTTGTGCGCCGCGCTGGTCGGTTTGATTGTGGCGTCGCAGCTGCAAACCGCGCACCCGATGACCGGCAACATGTTCGAGATGGACGCCATCGGTGCCACGGTGCTGGGCGGCACGGCGCTGGCGGGTGGACGCGGTCGCGTTTCAGGCTCGATTATCGGTGCTTTTGTCATCGTGTTCCTCGCCGATGGCATGGTGATGATGGGCGTCAGCGATTTCTGGCAAATGGTGATCAAAGGCCTGGTGATTGTCACTGCGGTGGTGATCGATCAGTTCCAGCAAAAATTACAAAGTAAGGTGGTGCTGCTGCGCAGACATGAAAAAAAGCAGCAATCGGCCGCCCTGCCTGAAGCGACACATGGATAACAGGAGGCAATATGACACGCGATTTTAGTGGAAAGACGGTGGTGATTACCGGCGCCTGCCGCGGCATTGGCGCGGGCATTGCCGCGCGCTTTGCCCGCGACGGGGCGCGTTTGGTGATGGTGTCGAATTCGGAACGCGTTTTCAGTACCGCGCAGGCCATCGAACAGCAGTTTGGCAGTGAGGTTCTGGCGCTGCAGGTCGATGTTACCGATGAAACGGAGGTGCAGCAGGTTTATCAGCAGGCGGCTGAGCGCTTTGGCAGCATTGATGTGTCGATTCAGAATGCGGGGGTGATTACCATCGATCGTTTCGATGCGATGCCCAAAAGTGACTTCGAGAAGATCCTTGCGGTGAACACCACGGGCGTGTGGCTGTGCTGCCGGGAAGCGGCGAAATATATGGTGAAACAGGGCAGCGGCAGCCTGATCAACACCTCGTCCGGTCAGGGACGGCAGGGTTTCATTTATACGCCGCACTATGCCGCCAGCAAGATGGGCGTGATCGGTATCACCCAGAGCCTGGCACTTGAGCTGGCGCCGTGGCATATCACGGTGAATGCCTTCTGTCCGGGCATCATCGAGAGTGAAATGTGGGACTACAACGATCGCGTGTGGGGCGAGATCCTCAGCAGCGATAAAAAGCAGTATGGCAAAGGTGAACTGATGGCCGAATGGGTGGAAAACATCCCGCTTAAACGCGCAGGGCAGCCGGAAGATGTCGCTGGCTTGGTAGCTTTCCTCGCCTCTGACGATGCGCGCTATATCACCGGGCAGACCATCAATGTGGATGGCGGGTTAATCTTCTCCTGATATTTTATTCCTGACCGTTTTTAAGGTCGCCATTGATGGCGACCTCCTTTCCAGATATGCACTTATACGCATTCCACAAATCCGAAAGTACGCATCATTGTCTTAATCGAAACCAGACATTTCCGGCACTTGCATCAGAATATGCTAGGGTAGACTTATGCAGTTTTGTGAGCCACCTCTAATTCTGAACCGGGTCGAACCCTATTTTTAGCTATGTTATTTACTTTGTTATCACCTAAAAGCGTGCGTTATCTCTCTGGTTTTTCACTACTTGCCGCATCCGCGCCTGCGCTGGCGTTGATCTCTGACACTAAACTCGCCGATGCGCCGTTTAGCGATCCCACACGTTTTCAGAAAATGGCCGATCAGTTGCCTGCTTTGGGTTACCAGGATGAAACGGAAGCGTTCAACAAAAAACTGGCGACCATTGCCAAAAGCATTGGCGAAGCCAGTCAGAACAGCACTGAAGACAATTCATTAAGTCAGCAAGCCGGACTGTGGGCCTTTAATCATTTCCGCGATGAAGTGGGAAATCGACTGGTTAATGAAGGGCAGTCCTTGCTATCGCCGTATGGCAACGCACAGATCGACTTCAACGTGGATCTCGACGGCAACTTTACCGGCAGCGGCGCCTCGTTGCTGACGCCGTGGGCGGATAACTATCGCTATCTCACCTTCAGTCAGGTTGGCTTTCATCAAACCGATGATGGTTTGGTGGGCAATGTGGGTCTCGGCCAGCGCTGGATGGCGGGCAAATGGCAGTTGGGCTATAACGGCTTTGTCGATCGCATGTTTAGCAGTGGCCTACAGCGCGCTTCGCTGGGGACCGAAGCATGGGGCGATTATCTGCGCTTCTCCGCCAACTACTATACGCCGCTCTCAGGTTGGCAGGATCGCAATCCTTTCCAGCAGCAGCGTATGGCGCGCGGCTACGATTTCACCACCCAAGGCTATTTGCCGCAGTATCGTCAGCTCGGTGCGTCGGTGAGCTGGCAGCAATATCTTGGCGATAACGTCGATCTGTTTAGCTCCGGCAATCGCTACCACAATCCGTCGGCGTTGACCTTTGGTGTCACTTACACGCCGGTACCGCTGGTGACCTTATCCGCCAGCCACAAAACCAGCGACAGCGGTGAGAGCCAGGATCAGCTCGGATTGCGCCTCAACTATCGTTTTGGCGTGGCGCTCAGCCAGCAGTTGAGTCCGGATAACGTAGCGGCGGCGCACTCGCTGCGCGGCAGTCGCTACGATAACGTGACGCGCAGCTATACGCCGGTGCTGGAATATCGCCAGCGTAAAACGCTGTCGGTGTTTCTTGCCACGCCACCGTGGCAGCTGAATGGCGGAGAAAGCTTGCCGCTGAAATTGCAGATCCGTAGCACCAACCCAATCACTAAAGTGATGTGGCAGGGCGATACGCAGGCGCTGAGCCTGACGCCGGGTGCCAATCCCAACGATCCACAGGGTTGGAGCGTGATCCTGCCCGCGTGGGATAGCTCGCCGGGCGCGCGCAACAGTTATCGCTTATCGGTGGTGTTAGAAGACAGCAAACAGAATCGCGTCACTTCGAACGAAATTGTCCTGCAATTGCAACCGCCGTTCTCACTGGATCAGGGCGATGATAATCGCTTTGATTTGATGGCGCCGTAATTACCGCGTACCAATAAAAAAGGGCAGCTTTCGCTGCCCTTTGCGCATATTCAGCCGACACTAGCCGAATAGCCATGAGGGTATTGCCACTTAGAACTGGTAAATCAGACCCACAGCAGTGACATCATCAGAAGCGATGCCCAACGCATTGTTATCTTTCAACAGGTTGATCTTGTATTCAGCATACACAGACATGTTTTTGTTGAAGTAGTAGGTTCCACCTACAGCGACGTATTTGGTGAGATCGACATCACCAATATTTTCAATCTCTTTGCCTTTCGATGAAACATAGCCGATTGAAGGACGCAGTCCGTTAATGAACTGATACTGCGCAACGGCTTCAAAGTTAACGGCTTTGTTAGCAAAGCCACCAGTGATTGGGGTTGCGTTGAGCGTTTCGCCGTACATGGTTGCCAGGTAAATCTGGTTCGCATCGTATTTCAGGCCCGCAGTCCAGTGCTGTGCTTTCTCGCCTTCGCCATGTAAGGCCTGGTTCTGCGTATTGGTACGATCCAGGCTAGCGTAAGCGCCAACCAGGCTCAGACCGAAATCGAAGTCATAAGAAGTGGAGAGCGCGAAACCATCACCGTTTGAACGACGAACCGCAATGTCTGCATTGTTACGATCGTTTTTACCTTCGTACTGAGCGGCAACGTTCCAGCCTTTCACCAGACCGAAGAAATCTTTGTTGCGCCAGGTCAGCACGCCACCAGAGCGGCTGGACAGGAACCCATCAGAGTAACCTTGATCGCCACCGAAGAAGGGCAGCATATCGGTGTAACCCAGCACATCATAAATCAGACCGTAGTTACGACCGTAATCGATCGAGCCAAATTGACCAAACTTCAAACCGGCAAAGCCCAGACGGGTTCTGTTACCGTTGTTTGCATCGCTACTGCCTTCAGAGTTGCTCAGGCTGTACTGATATTGCCATTGACCGTAGCCGGTCAGTTGATCGTTGATCTTGGTTTCGCCTTTAAAACCAATACGGGTATAAGACGAGGTATCACCATTTGACCCTTCGTTATCGGAGAACAGATGCGAGACGTTAATTTTGCCAGTCAGGTCCAGCTTGTTGCCATCTTTGTTATAGATTTCGGCGGCCTGAGCCGAAGAAAGTCCCAGCAGTAAAGGCATCACTGCTGCCAGTAAGGAGCGCTTCATCATTTAATTTTTACCCTGTGATATTTTTTAATTTTGTCCCCATCTGCGGGGTGAAAAGAAAATGACACAAAAGGTTCAAGATCGACAGTGCAATATATGTAACCAAATATTTCTCGTTAACTTTTTGTGTGATTTTTAATCTTAAATTCCATTATGTGGAATTTTGTATTGGTTAAACTTATCCATAAAACATAAGGGGAGATGCTAAATTTAATAGTTATAAATATGATTTTATTGAATAATTTTAAAATTAAAGATGCGTAAATAAAGTAAGTAGCTTGTTCGTGAAATAGCACAAGCCTATGCATTATTGTTCAATAGCAAATATCTGAATCCAACTAATCATTAGCAGGGTAATTATCGGCTTCATGGCTTTGTGTCCTTTTATTTCTGTTCTGATAATAACCTTGGTCACAAAATGTTATTTACCTCTTAGCTTAACAATGAACTGGTGAAATAATATTCAATCCCGCGAGGAAAATGTTAAAACCTGATTAATTCACTCCATGCTAAATTTGCACCGCGCTAACACTTTCCTGCACCAATCAGGCACATTGCGCCCCAAAAAAGTGCGTTTATCGCATTAATTTGGCGAAATATTTCCTGCCCGATCACAAAAGCAATATTTCATTTTGCCGATGCATAAATCCGCTAAATAAATTACTGCTATTCAGCCTGCATCAGACTGATATTCACTTTTTATGCAATTAAAGTGAATATCAGCACTTGTTAAGTTATTGATATTACGTAGTGATAAGACGGTTATGCATTTTTGCGGCTGGCTGGCACGCTATCTGCAATATACAGTAGAGCTGCCACTTAACATTTTTAACAATTTCAAAACAAAAGGCTTCACCGGGTGTGGAGCAGGAGAAAGGGCTATGTCACTGCAGGTTTCACGTCAGAATTTCGATCAATGGATGATGCCAGTTTATGCACCCGCGGCTTTTGTTCCGGTCCGCGCGGAAGGTTCAACGCTGTGGGATCAGCAAGGCAAAGAGTATATCGATTTTGCCGGTGGCATTGCGGTTAACGCATTGGGACATGCGCATCCGGCGTTGCAGCAGGCGCTGATCGAACAGGCCGGCAAACTATGGCATACCGGAAATGGCTACACCAATGAACCGATCCTGCGTCTCGCCAAACAGCTGATTGATGCCACCTTTGCCGATCGCGTATTTTTCTGTAACTCCGGCGCTGAAGCGAATGAAGCGGCGCTGAAACTGGCACGTAAAACCGCACACGACCGTTTCGGTGCTGAGAAAAATGGCATCGTTGCTTTTAATAATGCTTTCCACGGTCGCACGCTGTTTACCGTGACAGCAGGCGGACAACCTGCCTATTCCCGGGATTTCGCGCCACTGCCGCCAGCGATTGAGCATGCTAATTTCAACGATCTGGCCTCGGCGGCCGCGCTTATCAACGACCAAACCTGCGCGGTGATCGTCGAGCCGATTCAGGGTGAAGGCGGCGTGCTGCCAGCCGATCCCGCTTTCCTGCGCGGACTGCGTGAACTCTGCGATAAACATCATGCGGTGCTGATTTTTGATGAAGTACAGAGCGGCGTGGGTCGCACCGGTTCGCTGTATGCCTATATGCATTACGGCGTGACGCCGGATGTCTTAACCACCGCCAAAGCGCTGGGTGGCGGCTTCCCGATTGGTGCGATGCTGACGCGTGAAGATCTGGCGCAGGTGATGGGTGTGGGCACGCACGGCACCACCTACGGCGGCAACCCGCTGGCGGGCGCAGTGGCGGGCAAAGTGATGGAGCTGATTAATCAGCCGGAATTTATGGCCGGCGTGGCCGAGCGTCATCAATGGTTTGTTACGGCGCTGCAGGAACTGAACCAGCGTCTGCCGGTGTTTAATGAAGTGCGCGGATTGGGGCTGCTGATTGGCGCGGTGCTGAACGACGATTTCGCCGGTAAAGCCAAACAGTTCAACCTCACTGCGGCCGAAGAGGGCGTGATGGTGCTGATTGCCGGCGCTAACGTGGTACGTTTCGCGCCAGCGCTGAACATCAGCGAGCGCGAAGTAAAAGAAGGCCTGGCGCGCTTCGAACGTGCCTGTGAACGCGTGCTCAAAGGAGCCACATCATGATGGTGATTCGCCCCGTCGAACGTGACGATCTCTCGCAATTGTTGTCGCTGGCGGGCAAAACCGGAGGCGGCTTAACTTCGCTACCTGCGGATAGCGATACGCTCAAAGCCCGTATTGAGCGTTCGCTGCTCACCTGGCAAGGCGCTTTGCCGCCTGCCGAACAAGGCTATGTGTTTGTGCTGGCCGACAGCGAGGATAATCGTGCCGTCGGCATTTGTGCCATCGAAGCGGCGGTGGGTTTGCAGGATCCCTGGTACAACTTCCGCGTTGGCACGCAGGTGCACGCCTCGAAAGAGCTGAATGTTTACGCCAGTTTGCCGACGCTGTCGCTGAGCAACGATCACACCGGCAGCAGCGAACTCTGCACGCTGTTCCTCGATCCCGATTACCGCGATGGAAAAAATGGCCATCTGCTGTCGAAATCGCGCTTTCTGTTTATGGCCAACTTCCGCGACCGCTTTATGCAACATGTGGTGGCGGAGATGCGTGGCGTCAGTGATGACAATGGCCACTCGCCATTCTGGGACAGCGTTGGCAGCCGCTTCTTCTCGATGGAGTTCAGCAAAGCCGACTTTCTGAGCGGCACCGGGCAAAAAGCCTTTATCGCCGAGCTGATGCCCAAACATCCGCTCTACATTCATTACCTGTCTGAAGCGGCGCAAAAAGTGATTGGCGAAGTCCATCCGAAAACTGCGCCCGCGCGTGCGGTGCTGGAGGCGGAGGGTTTCCGCTATCTCAACTATGTCGACATCTTCGACGGCGGCCCGACGCTGGAGTGCGAAATCGATCGTATCCGTGCCATTCGCAAGAGCCGCCAGTTAACCGCTGAGAGCGGTGTAGCCGATGAGAGCTGGCCGCTGTGTCTGGTGGCCAACGCGGATTTTCAGCATTTCCGCGTGGCGCTGCTGCCGGTGGATATGGCATCCGGCACGGTAAAACTGAATGAAAGCCAGCGCGCGGCGCTGCATTGCAACATTGGCGATCAACTGCGTGTGGTCACGCTGTGTCGCGAGGAGAAAAAAGCATGACGCATTTTATTCAAGGTCAATGGGTGACCGGCGGCGCTGACGCCCTGAACAAACTCAATCCGGTTAGCGGCGAAACGCTGTGGCAGGGCAAAGCGGCATCGGCAGCACAAGTGGCTGCGGCCTGCGAAGCGGCGCGCGCGGCGTTCCCGCAGTGGGCGAGAAAACCGTTTGCGGAGCGTCAGGCGCTGGTGGAAGGGTTTGCCCGTCTGCTTGAAAGCCATAAAACCGCGCTGGCGGAAACCATCGCCCAGGAAACGGGCAAGCCGCGCTGGGAAACGCTGACCGAAGTGCAGGCGATGATCAACAAAATCGCCATCTCGATTAAGGCCTATCACAGCCGCACCGGCGAACAGGCCGATGGCGAGAGCTCGCTGCGCCATCGTCCGCACGGCGTGCTGGCGGTGTTTGGTCCGTATAATTTTCCTGGCCATCTGCCGAACGGCCATATTGTGCCAGCTTTGCTGGCGGGTAACTGCGTAGTGTTTAAGCCGAGCGAGCTGACGCCGCTGACGGCGGAGAAAACCGTGCAGCTGTGGCAGCAAGCGGGTTTACCGGCGGGCGTAATGGCGCTGCTGCAGGGCGGTCGTGAAACCGGCCAGGCGCTGGCCAATGCGGCACAAATTGATGGTCTGCTGTTTACCGGCAGCGCCGCCACCGGCTATCACCTGCATCGTCAGTTCGCCGGACAACCAGAAAAAATGCTGGCGCTGGAGATGGGCGGCAACAATGCGTTGATTGTTGAAGATCCTGCGGATCTTGATGGTGCGGTACATATCGCTATTCAGTCGGCCTTTATTACCGCCGGACAGCGCTGCACCTGCGCGCGTCGTCTGCTGGTGAAGCGCGGCGCGGCGGGCGATGCCTTCCTGCAGCGTTTGGTTGAGGTCAGTGCGCGCTTGCAGCCTGGCGCGTGGAATGCCGAGCCGCAGCCGTTTATGGGCAGCGTGATTTCACCCACCGCCGCCGGACATATTTTTGCCGCCTGGCAGCAGCAGGTGGAAAAGGGCGGGAAAGTGTTGCTCGGCATGCACTGGCCGGATCGCGACAGCGCCATCATCACGCCGGGCATCATTGATGTGACCGAAGTGAAAGATTTAGCGGATGAAGAAGTCTTTGGTCCGTTGCTGCAGGTGATTCGTTACGACAGTTTCGAGCAGGCGATTGCTATCGCCAATAATACCCGCTATGGCTTGTCGTGCGGTCTGATTTCGCCGCAGCGCGCGCAGTTTGATCAGCTATTGCTGGAGGCGCGCGCCGGTATCGTTAACTGGAACAAACCGCTGACCGGCGCGGCCAGCACCGCACCCTTTGGTGGCATTGGCGCATCCGGGAATCATCGTGCCAGCGCATGGTACGCCGCCGATTACTGTGCATGGCCAATGGCGTCGCTGGAGAGCCCAAGCCTGGCGCTGCCGGGCAGCTTAGCGCCGGGCCTCGATTTCTCCGCGCAGGGAGCGAAATAATGCAAGCATTTGAAGCGAACTTTGATGGGCTGGTCGGCCTGACACATCACTACGCGGGATTGTCGTTTGGTAACGAAGCCTCGACGCGCAATCAGCTGCAGCCCTCGAATCCGTGTCTGGCGGCGAAGCAGGGTTTGCTGAAGATGAAAGCGCTGGCGGATATGGGCTACGTGCAGGGTGTAATCCCGCCGCACGAACGTCCTAATCTGCCGCTGCTGCGCCAGCTCGGCTTTGGCGGCAGCGATGAGCAGGTGCTGGCGCAGGCGGCTAAGCACGCGCCGCAGCTGCTGTCGGCGGCCAGCTCAGCCTCAGCGATGTGGGTGGCGAATGCCGCCACGGTGTCGCCGTCGGCGGATAGCGCCGATGGTCGCGTGCATTTCACCGTCGCCAATCTGAATAACAAATTCCATCGCGCCATTGAGGCACCGGAAACTGCCGATCTGCTGCGCGCGATTTTCCGTCATCCGCAGCACTTCTGCGTGCACGATGCGCTGCCGCAGGTGGCGCAGTTCGGTGATGAGGGCGCGGCCAATCACAATCGTTTCGGCAGTGATTACGGTGATGCGGGCGTGCAGCTGTTTATTTATGGCCGTGATGGGCAACAGCAGGGCGCAACGCCAGCACGTTATCCAGCGCGTCAAACGCGGGAAGCCAGCGAAGCGGTGGCGCGGTTGCATCAGCTCGATGCGCAACGCACGCTGTTTGCCCAGCAAAATCCAGCGGTGATTGATCAGGGCGTGTTTCATAACGATGTGATTGCGGTGAGCAATCAGCAGGTGCTGTTCTGCCATCAGGATGCCTTTGTGAACCAGCCGCAGTTGCTGAGTGACATCGCCGCCCGCGTTAGCGGTTTCCAGCCGATTGAAGTGCCGCGCGATAAAGTATCGGTAACCGATGCGGTCAACACCTATCTGTTTAACAGCCAGCTGTTGCAGCGCGCCGACGGCGGTATGCTGCTGGTGCTGCCAGAAGAGTCACGCCAGCATACAGGCGTGTGGCGTTATCTTACCGAGCTGGTGGAGAGCGGCGGGCCGATCCGTGAACTGAAAGTTTTCGATCTGCGTGAAAGCATGTTTAACGGTGGCGGTCCGGCCTGTTTGCGTCTGCGCGTGGTGTTAACCGAAACCGAGCGTCAGGCGCTGAATCCGGCGGTATTGATGAACGATCGCCTGTTTGCCACGCTCAACGATTGGGTGGATCGCCACTACCGCGATCGCTTAACTCAGGCCGATTTAGCCGACCCGCAACTGCTGCGTGAAGGGCGCACCGCGCTGGATGAGCTGACGAAGCTGCTAGACTTAGGCAGTGTCTACGCGTTTCAGCGTTAACGCCGGGGTGAGAGGTTCGCCCCACGTCGTTAAAAAGGAGTGAACATGCAGGATTTTTTACAGCAGACCTTGTCTGGTGAGCCGCCACAGCAAAGAGAGGGCAGCAACGATCATCTCAGTTGGCAATGGCACAACGAGGGACTGATGTCCCTCACGCCGCATACGCCCACACAGCAGGCGCTGGTGCTCTCTGCGGGCATTCACGGCAATGAAACCGCGCCGGTTGAGATTCTCAATCTGTTGCTGACGCCACTGTTAAAAGGCGAAAAGCCGCTGGCGGTGCGCTTACTGGTGATTTTGGGTAATCCCGCCGCGTTGCGCAGCGGCAAGCGCTATCAGCAACATGATATCAATCGCCTGTTTGGTGGACGCTGGCAGCAGGTGGCCGATGTACCCGAAGCGCAGCGCGTGCTGCAGCTTGAGCAGGAGCTGGAGAGTTTCTGGCGCGCCTGTCTCGATCATGAAGTGCGCTGGCACCTCGATCTGCATACCGCGATTCGCGGCTCGTATCATGCGCGTTTTGGCGTAATGCCGCTGAATCCCAATCCGTGGCCCGAGGCGTTTATGCACTGGCTGGCGGCGGCAGAAATGGAGGCGCTGGTGTTCCATCGTTCACCGGGCGGCACCTTCACCCATTACAGCTGCGAGCACCATAATGCGGCGAGCTGCACGCTGGAGCTGGGCAATGCTTTGCCGTTTGGTGAGAACGATTTAAGCCAGTTTGCTGGCGTACAGCGGGCGCTGGCGGCGTTGCTGTATGGCGATGCCTTGCCGGAGGTGCGTGAGCAGCCGCGCCATTATCGCGTGGCGCAACAGCTGACCCGGCACGGCGATAAGTTTGTGTTGCACATGGGGCCGGAGACGCTGAACTTCACCGCTTTCCCGCAGGGCACGCTGCTGGCGGAGGAGGGTGACCGGCGTTACTACGTGCAGCAGGCGCGCGAGTATGTGCTGTTTCCCAATCCGAATGTCGCGCCAGGATTGCGCGCGGGGCTGATGCTGGTGGAGGAGAATGAACAGACGCAGGCGCTGGCGTTGTGATTTTCTGCGTAGCTGGTCGCCATGAATGGCGACCCTACGACGGACGCGGTGCGCAATGGTGCGCACCAGCTTGCAACGGGATTAAGCGCCGACATTTCCCTTCCTGAAAACCGACAATACCGTTACACTCCTCCTTAATTCCTGCGTTTTTCCCTTGATTGTCATAAACTTTTTCAATTCCTCACGCATTTCTTCTCTTTCTCTCCATGATTGCCTGATCTCTGTCTTTTATGCTTTCAGGGCTTTACTCAGCCTCTGAGTAGTTGACGTTCAGCGTCGTATGCTTGTTTCCGAAGACGCGACACAGGCTGTCGTCATTAAACTGATAAGTAAGGACAATATTATGCGTAAATTAACTTCTGTGTTCCTGGCTACCGCAATGGCTTTTGGTGCTGCAAATATCGTCCATGCAGCGGCAGACAACCTGACTCCGCCGCCAGCAGGCAGCGAAAAACCGATGCACAAGCCGCCGATGCGCCATCACGGTATGGAGATGATGTTTAAAGGTCTGAACCTGACCGATGCGCAGAAAGCGCAGATAAAAACGATTCTTCGTGATGGCCACAAAGAGATGAAACGCCCGTCGCTGGAAGAGCGTCGTGCCGACCATGCCATCATCGCTTCCGATACCTTTGACCGTGCGAAAGCCGAAGCGCAGGCTGAGAAGATGACGGCGAATGCCAAAGATCGTGCGCTGCAGATGATGGAAACTCAGAACAAGATCTACAACGTGCTGACACCAGAGCAGAAGAAACAGTACAACGCGAACTTTGAGAAGCGCTTAACTGAGAAAGGCCCGCACGATGGTAAAACGCCACCACCGCCGGCTGATGCTGAATAAGTTCTTTCGCTAACGGAATAGAGACCGCCGGGGTTGTCCATCGCATCTGATGCTTTGGGCAACCTCGGCGGTTTTGTTTTTACAGCTCGATCAGCGGGAACACGCCAGAAAGCAGCGGGCGGCAGAGAATTTTATAGCCGTCATGATCGAAGCCGTGCGAGGCGCGCTGCAGCTGGCGCGCTTCGGCTTCGCTGTTGACCGATCCCAGCCAGAACCAGTGATCGATCACATGGATTTGCGTAATGTTTGTCCCCGTTTCCACCATGCCAACCGGGCCTTGCCACGGCCAGCATTGAATGCGCATCTGCTCTAATGCCACATGCAACCGCTGCTGATGCTCAGCAACCGACTCGTTACCACAGCAGGCACCGGCGCAGCGTTTTAGTGCAGCACGAAAACAGCCGCGTCCCGGACGCAACGACTCCAGCCCCAGCAAGCCGTGGCACAAGCGCTGCTCATCGGCGATGGCTTTTAGCTTCTCCAGCGCGGCAAAGCGACTGCGAAACAGGCCATAAAGATTGGGCGAGCGGGAGAAGTCGAGATCCTTTGCATACACCACCTGCGGCGCACCGTCGCCCAGCTGCAGCGAACAGAGCTGGCGGTTCTTACGCAGGCGCTTATTAAACAGCGGCTGTTGCGTTTTGATCATCTGCGCTTCCAGCAGCTGAGCGCCGACGTCGCCAGCGGTCGGGATCCAGGTGACGCGCCGCGCCTGACGCAGCATTTTGGCTTCATCCGGCGCCCGGAAATGCGCCATCACCCGACTGCGCAGGTTGACGCTTTTGCCGATATACAGCGGCAGATTTTCGCTTTCACCGTGAAAGGTATAGACGCCCGGCTGGTTGGGTAAACCTTCCAGCCACTGACGTAGATGTTCGGGATATTGATAGATGGCTGCCGCATCGAAATCGAGGCGGTGGCTGGCTGCACGTCTGACCAAAGCACACTCCGATTACTGGTTGTTCATCCAGTGTATCAAACTGTGCTTTTTCTCGCCAGTCAGCGGCGATGAGAAAGTTTCCCGCCCGGACGGCGGGAAACGCCATGCACTTACTTCTTCCAGAAGTCGTCGAACACGGTGATCGGTGGACGACGTTTGTGCTCAGTTTTCAGATACCAGCCTTCGATGGTTTTTGCTGCGGCGGCATCGATGGTCTTGCCTTCCAGGTAGGCATCGATTTGCTGATAAGTCACGCCGAGCGCCACTTCATCCTGCAAGCCGGGACGATCATCTTCCAAATCGGCGGTGGGATGCTTGAGATAGAGGTGTTCCGGGCAGCCCAGCGTTTTCAGCAGCTGTTTGCCCTGGCCTTTATGCAGGCGGAAGATCGGGTTGATGTCGCTGCCGCCGTCACCGTACTTGGTGAAGAAACCAGTGATTGCCTCTGCCGCATGGTCAGTACCGACCACCACGCCTTTGGTCATGCCGGCGATGCTGTACTGCGCTTTCATGCGCTCACGCGCTTTTTCATTGCCGCGCACGAAATCCGACACCGTAATACCCGCATCTTTCAACGCACGTTCGCTGGCCAGGATCGCTTCTTTGATGTTCACCACCAGCGTGCGATCGGGTTGGATAAATGCCAGCGCATCCTGACAATCCTGCTCATCGGCCTGCACGCCATACGGCAAACGCACGGCAATAAAGGTGTAATCGTTATCTCCGCTCTCTTCACGCAGTTCGCGAATCGCGGTTTGCGACAAAATGCCGGTCAGTGTCGAATCCTGGCCGCCGCTGATGCCGAGTACCAGCGTTTTCAAAAAGGGATGGGCTTTCAGGTAAGACTTCAGAAAATCAACGCTGACGCGGATCTCCTGCTGCGGGTCGATAACCGGTTTTACACCAAGGGCTTCAATGATTTCCTGTTGCAGTGACATGAACCTCTCCTCAAGTCAGTAGCCTGACGGCACAATGCGAATCATCTGCTAAAGCTAACGCCTCTCCCCACAAACAACAAGCCGCACGGCTGGTTGTTCAGGTTATTTGCTGGCAAATCAGACGTTTTTTGCCTTCTGCACCAGCAAATTGAACGACACAATCGCCAGCATAAAGCAGCCAAAGATGGTGCCGGTCATGCTCGCCACCGAGGTGCCACCCAGGCCGGTGATCGGCACGCTGATGGCACCAAAGGTGAACATGCCGACGCCAATCACCGCCGAGGCGCTGCCCGCGCGCTGGCCCTGGCTCTGCATCGCCAGCGAAGAGGCGGTGGTGGCGATCACGCCGTTACTGGCAATGGTAAAGAACAGCGCAACCAGCAGAACTGGCAGCGCCGCGCCGGTAAGTCCCGCCAGCAGCAAGCAGCTCGACGCAACAAACGCCAGTGTCAGACCACCTTTCAGTACGCGGTATTCACCCCATAGCGGACAGAGGCGCGCACTGGTTTGTGATGCAATAATCAGGCCGAAGCCGTTGGCAGCGAAGCAGAAGCTAAAGGCTTGCGGCGTCAGGCCATACAGCTGTTGCAGTACAAACGGCGAGGCGCCGATATAGGCAAACATGCCGGACATCATAAAACCTTGCGTCAGGCAGAAGCCCATAAACTGCCGATGCGTGACGACCTGGCCGAGCGCCGCCCAGGCGGAAAAGATCGAGCCCTGACTGCGGCGCGCTGGCGGTAAAGTTTCGTGCAATTTCCAGCGGGCAAGGAAGATCAGCACGACGGCGATGCAGCCGAGCACCACGAAAATGCCGCGCCAGTTAAGCACCGTCATCAAGGCGCCGCCCAGCACCGGCGCACCAATCGGCGCTAAACCGTTGACCAGCATCAGCAGTGCAAAGAAACGCGTCAGCTCATGGCCGCTGTACATATCTCGGGCAATGGCACGCGACAGCACCGCGCCGCCGGCGCCTGCCAAACCTTCAAACAGACGCGCTACCAGCAGCGAGTGGATGTCTTTTGCCAGCGCACAGCCAATCGAGGCAATAAACAGCAGCACCAGCGATAACAGTAGCGGACGGAGGCGACCAAACTTGTCGCTCATTGGCCCAAACAGCAATTGACCCGCACCTAAACCCAGCAAGCCAGCGGTGAGGCTCAGCTGCGCCGTGGCGGTTTCGGTGTGCAGATCGCGCGCCAGCTCCGGCAGCGCCGGCAGGTAAAGGTCGATACAAAGTGGCCCGAGCGCAGCGAGCAGGCCCAACGTGATGGCATAAACCAGCCGATGAGAAGGTGCAGGTGTCATTAATCCTCTGTCTTTATTCATTGCTATAGGTATTTTTTCGCGGGTGATTATACGAACCGTAGCGCATCAACACAGCATTTTTACCAAATCCTAACGCTTCGGAATTTAGCTAAATTTATCCCATAAAGTTGATAAATCTGGATTTATGTTCCAGGCTAATTTCACACGGACAAAAAAACGAGGAACAACAACATGAATAAAGTGATGGGATGTATCGCTGCCGCTATGACGCTGGCAGCCCTGTCTGGTTGTACGACTTATGACAAAGCCGAAAGCTACGTAACCAAGCCGGTAGTGAAGGATGTTAAGAAAGGCATGACGCGCGATCAGGTTCGCCAGATTGCCGGCCCAGCGTCTACTGAAATCACCATGGTTCACGCCCGCGGTACTTGCCAGACTTACGTGATTGGCGAGCGCGACGGCAAACCGCAGACCTACTTCGTGAGCTATAACGATACCGGTCGTGTCATGAACTACGGTTTCCAGAGCTGTAAAGACTACGATACCGATCCGCAAGCGGCTCAGTAATCGCAGCAGAATAAGAAACGGCCCGTCATTGACGGGCCGTTTTTCGTTGTGGCGCTTATAAACCGTAAGGACGCGGCACTTCGATATACTCGCCGCCGATCTCGCGCTGGTAGTAATGACCTTCCTGCACGTAATAACGCTTGCCGTTGAAATCCAGCACGCGCATACCGCCGCCCGGCGGGGCTTCAGGCGGCTGCACCACCACATAGGTGTCGCCCTGACGCTGATAGTAGTTACCGTTCAGCATGTAATAGGTCAGACCGCCCAGCAAAACGGCGGTTGCCGCTTCCGGTAAGAAACGCAGCGGGCCGGGACCGCCCCAATGTGGACCGCCACCCCAATGCGGGCCTGGGCCGGGGCCCCAACCGCCGGGATGGGCAAAACTGATGGCTGGTGTTAATAAGGTTAACGCCAGCACCGAGGCGATAACTGTTTTCATCGGTGATTCTCCTGCTGTGATTAACAGCAGAATTGGCCTTCCTGAGGGAAAACTCAAGCGAAAAGCGGCTGATTTTTCCTCTGTTTACCATGCTTAACGCTTTCCTGACGCTAGCGCCATGATTGGGTTGAATTGGGGAGGAAAGCGGGTAAGGTCGTCATAAACGGCGACCTTATGGAGCATATCGCAGGCATAAAAAAACGGCAGACCTTGCGATCTGCCGTTGTTGCAACTCATCAATTTAGCGGTGTGCCAGTTCGGCGTGTTCGTCGCTCTCCAGCACTTTCTTGTCGGTCAATCCGAGCCAGCGGCTGGTGAGTGAACCGGCGGTCATTGAACCATTAACGTTGAGCGCGGTACGCCCCATATCGATCAGCGGTTCGATGGAGATCAGCAGCGCGACCAGCGTGACCGGCAGGCCCATCGCTGGCAGCACGATCAGCGCGGCGAAGGTGGCACCGCCGCCGACGCCAGCCACACCGGCAGAACTCAGCGTCACGATACCTACCAGCGTTGCAATCCACATCGGATCAAACGGGTTGATGCCCACGGTTGGCGCAACCATCACCGCCAGCATGGTGGGATAGAGACCGGCACAGCCGTTCTGGCCGATGGTGGCACCGAATGACGCCGAGAAGCTGGCGATCGATTCTGGCACGCCCAGGCGACGCGTTTGAGTCTCCACATTCAGTGGAATACTGGCGGCGCTGGAACGGCTGGTGAAGGCGAAGGTGATCACCGGCCATACTTTACGGAAGAAGCGCATTGGATTGATGCCGTTAACCGACAGCAGCAGCGCGTGTACGGCAAACATGATCGCCAGACCGAGATAAGAGGCCACCACAAAGCCACCCAGCTTAATGATGTCCTGCAGGTTGGAACCGGCTACTACTTTGGTCATCAGTGCCAGCACACCGTACGGCGTCAGCTTCATGATCAAACGCACCAGCTTCATGACCCAGGATTGCAGGGTATCGATCGCCACCAGTACGCGCTCGCCTTTTACCTTGTCATCTTTCAGCAGTTGCAGCGCCGCCACACCGAGGAAGGCGGCGAAAATCACTACGCTGATGATCGAGGTGGGATTGGCGCCCGCCAGATCGGCAAACGGGTTTTTCGGAATGAAGGAGAGCAGCAGCTGTGGCGTGCTGAGATCAGCCACTTTGCCCACGTAGTTGCTCTGAATCGCGCTCAGACGCGCGGTTTCCTGCGCACCTTGCACCAGACCTTCAGCGCTAAGGCCAAACAGGCCGGTCACCAGCACGCCGACCAGCGCGGAAATCGCGGTGGTAAACAGCAGTACGCCAATGGTCAGCACGCTGATTTTACCCAGCGATGAGGCATTGTGCAGACGTGCGACCGCGCTCAGGATCGAGGCGAACACCAGCGGCATCACGATCATCTGCAACAATTGCACGTAGCCGTTACCGACGATATTGAACCAGCCAATCGACGCTTTCACGGTTGGGCTGTTTTCGCCATAGATGGTTTGCAGCGCCAGACCAAAGGCCACACCGAAAACCAAACCGGTCAGCACGCGTTTGGACAGGCTCCAGCTTTGGTTGCCAATCCGATTCAGCAGAATCAGGAGTGCGATAAACGCCACGATATTAATAATGAGGGGAAAATCCATGCTCAACTCCAGAGTGTGACGCGCCATCCTGGGATGGCACGAAAAACAGTAAGTCCCCGTTAGGGAATATTTGGAATGTTATCAGTTCAGCGTGGGGCGGGCTTATACCCAAAAAGAATGCTTTATAACTTTATCGCTTGATTCGACTGCTTATTGACCGCTTTGACTATTAACCAACCGACCGACGCCATTTTGTAGCGTATTGAACAGTTGCTCCGGCCAGCCGTTGGCACCAAAAGAGGGCATACCGGGCGGGAACCACAACGCATAACCGACCAGCGCCAGACAAAGTGCTCGCTCCAGTTGGTTACCTTTTTGGCTATTGAGGATTGGCAAACGGAAGCGCCAGCGGCAAGGCCACAGCAACGGCACGCCGGCGGGCGTGAGCATATCGGCGACAATATGGCTGAGATAGCCGAGCGTCATGCCTTGCAGCACGTCGGCGGGAAGAAACCAGTCGGCGGGCACATTGATCTGGAATAGCCACAAACTCACCGCCACCGCCAGCAAACTGTGGGTAAAACCGCGATGACCAAAGATGCGGGCGATGGGATGCGATAGCCACCTTAAGCGCTGGCCTAGCACGGATTTAGGGTGATCGATATCGGGCAGCAGACAGGTTAACAGCGCAGCAGGCACTAAATGCCACCAGTCGGCGCTGGCCAATACTGGCGTCAGCTCCGCGCGCTTGGCAAAAATGGCGCTGGCAATGGCAAAAATGATATGGCCTTCGGCCGTCATGATGAAACCTGGCTGCATAAAACTGTCGATGCATCCAGTATAGGGATTTATCCAGTGAATGAGAATGGTGACGCTGTAACGAAGCGTTAATATTTTTCACTTTCCCGCGTCACAATGACGCGGGAAAAGAACGGGTTAGCCTAGCGCGCTAACCATCCGCCGTCGACGGCCAACGTATAACCTTGCACATAGTCGGAGGCGCTGGAGGCGAGGAACACAATTGGGCCCATCATGTCGTCCGGGATTCCCCAGCGACCTGATGGAATGCGGCCTAAAATCTCCTCGTTGCGTGACTCATCGCTGCGCAGCTGTTCCGTGTTATTGGTGGCCATGTAGCCCGGCGCAATGGCGTTAACGTTGATGCCGTGCTTCGCCCATTCGTTGGCCATCAAACGGGTTAAACCCATCACTGCGCTTTTTGATGCGGTATAAGAAGGCACGCGAATGCCGCCCTGGAACGACAGCATCGAGGCGATATTGATGATCTTGCCGCCGTTGCCTTGCGCGATAAACTGCCGCGCGACCTGCTGTGACAGGAAGAACAGGCTTTTGCTGTTGATGTTCATCACATCATCCCAATCCTGTTCGCTGAAGTTGAGCGCATCCTCGCGGCGAATGATGCCGGCGTTATTCACCAGAATGTCGATGCGACCGGCTTGCGTCACAGCTTGTTCAACAATTTGCGGCACGATGGACGGTTTGGTCAGATCGGCCTGAATCGACCAAAAACGGCGGCCTAACGCCTCGACTTTGGCCTGCGTATCATCTGGCCCAGCGCGATTGACGCCAATAATGTCACAACCTGCCTGCGCCAGACCCAGCGCCATGCCTTGTCCTAAACCGGTATTGCAGCCAGTGACCAGCGCGATTTTGCCTTCAAGATTAAATGCGTTGAGAATCATGATTCGCTCCTTGTTAGCGCAGCGCGCTGATGGTGACGTGGTCCATGTCATCGAAAACCTGGTTTTCGCCCACCATGCCCCAGATAAAGGTATAGCGCTGCGTTCCGACGCCCGCGTGAATCGACCAGCTCGGTGAAATCACCGCCTGCTCGTTATGTACTAATAGATGACGCGTCTCCTGCGGCTGGCCCATCATGTGGAACACGGCGCTGTCGTCGGCCATATCGAAGTAGAAATAGACTTCCATGCGGCGTTCGTGGGTGTGACACGGCATGGTGTTCCACAAGTTGCCATCATCGAGGCGGGTTAATCCCATGGTTAACTGGCAGGTTGGTAACACGTCGGGCACGATGAATTTGTTGATGGTGCGACGGTTCGAGGTAGCGGCATCGCCGAGCGTGGCTTTCACTGCCTCGGCGAGGGTGATTTTTTTGTCCGGATAATGGGTGTGTGCCGGCGCGCTGTTGTAGTAAAACTTCGCCGGATAATTAGCATCGCTGCTGCGGAAAATCACGCTCTGCGCGCCTTGTCCGACATACAACGCTTCCTGATTACCGATTTCCCAGGTTTTGCCATCCACTTCAATCAGTCCCGGTCCACCGATGTTGATTACGCCAAGTTCGCGGCGTTCGAGGAAGTAACTGACGCCCAGCTGCTTACCCACTTCATGGCCGATGGTCACCGATTTCTGCACCGGCATCACGCCACCGATAATGATGCGATCGATATGGCTGTAAGTGAGGGTGTAATTGTCGGCGTCGAAAATCTTGTCGATCAGAAACTCACGGCGTAAGCCGTCAGTGTCCAGGGTTTTGGCATGCTCGCTATGAATGCTTTGACGAATGTCCATCTCAGGCCTCTCAAGAGTCAAAGGAAGTGGTCCCGATGCGGGTCTTTGGGCATCTTAGGCAGGATGGGATGTGAATTCAATAAAAATGAAACGATGTTTTATTTATTTGCGTGCGCGATCAAGTTGCATAAAAAAGCCCGCGATAAGCGGGCTGCGGTTAACCGTGCAGATGTTCGGGTTTGAGCTGGGTTAAATCATCAAGAATCACATTGGCTAGCGCCCAACGCGCATCATCACGATGGTCGGCCGCCGGCACCACAATCGAGCGCATGCGTGCGGCTTTAGTGGCAATCATGCCGTTGAATGAGTCTTCCAGCGTGACGCAGTTAAGCGGATCGACGCCCAGTTTGGCTGCGGCGTCGAGATAGACCTGCGGGTGCGGTTTGCTGTACGGCAGCGATTCCGCAGACGCCAGCACATCAAAGTATTTGCGCAGGTCAAACATCTCCAGCACGCGCTCCAGCATGTGCAGCGGCGAGGCGGAGGCGAGGCCGATTTTCAAACCTTGCTGCTGGCACAGTTGCAGCGCCTGCTCCACGCCAGGCAGCAGCGGACGCGTCTCTTCCACCAGCGCCAGCGCGCGGGCGATGATGCGTTGCGTCACTTCCTGTTGATCCGGGCCGCTCCAGGGCAGCGCTTCAAACCACATGCGCACGGTTTGATCGATGCGCAGACCCAGCGTATCGGGCAACTCGTGGCGGCGGGTGATATCCACGCCAAGGCTGGCGAAAATATCCAGTTCCGCGCGATCCCACAGCGGTTCTGAGTCGATCAACAATCCATCCATATCAAAGATGGCGGCCAATACAGGACGACGATATGACATATAACTGCTCCCTTAGAAATTTGGCTTACCATAGCACGAGAGCCGGATAAAGCCGACTTGCGGCAGGCCACGCATTTTTCAGGAAAAATTGCAGTAGTGCAGGTAGACTTAGGCAAAACTATTTTTGGTTCAGGGAGACACCATGACTTACCAACAGGCTGGCCGCATCGCCATCCTTAAGCGAGTGGCTGGCTGGGTGATTTTTATACCCGCATTGTTATCCACGATTATTTCGCTGCTGGGCTTTATGTTTAAGCACAGTGAAAAGCAGCCGGGCATTGATGCCGTGATGCTCGATTTTGTGCATGTCATGGTTGACATGGTGAAGTTCAATACGCCGTTTCTTAATGTGTTTTGGCAGAACTCTCCGGTGCCGGAATTTAACGGTGGCGCGAATATCGGGTTTTGGCTGATCTACATCCTGATCTTTATCGGCATTGCGCTGCAGGCTTCAGGTGCGCGCATGTGGCGTCAGTCGCGCCATATTAAAGAGGGAATTGAAGATCAGCTGATCATGGAACAGGCCAAAGGCAGTGAAGGGCGCACGCGAGCGCAGCTGGAAGAGAAAATCCACATCCCGCGTCACACCATTTTCTTGCAGATTTTCCCGCTCTATATCCTGCCGATCATTATCGCTATCGCGGGCTACTTTGTGCTGAAACTGCTCGGCATGCTGTAACACGTCAGGCCGGTCTGGCCTGACGTCCGCCCAACACATCTTCATCTAACAACTGGCCGATGGCGAACTGCGCTTCGCCCGCCCAGTTGCCACCGAAAACATTGGCGCGATTCAGCAGGTAATAGAGCTGATACACCGGCTGACGCTGCGAAAATCCGTCTTCCAGTGGCCAAACCGCGTGGTAGCCATCATAGATCTGGCGCGGTAAATCGGCGTAGTAACTTAGCATCGCCAGATCGCATTCGCGGTCGCCCCAATAGCAGGCGGGATCGAACAGCCACGGACCGGTTGCGCTGCCAGCGCAGTTGGCGGGCCACAAATCGCCGTGTAATAAAGAGGGTTGCGGATGATGATTGGCTAACGTGCGCTGCACACAATCGACAATCAGCTCGGTATCACCATAATGCACGCCTTTTTCCGCAGCCAGTTGCAGCTGCCAGCCGATGCGCTGTTCAGCGAAGAACACCGACCAGCGGCGTAACCAGCTATTCGGTTGAGGTGAGGTGGTGATGTTGTTGTCGTAATCAAGACCAAATTGCGGTTGCTCGCTCCATTGGTGTAGATGCGCTAACTGCTGGCCGAGCTGGAAGGCACTCTGATCGGTAAAGGGTTGAGGCGGAATATATTCCAGCAGCAGGAAGCTAGTATCACGATCGTTACCGACGCCATACACCTTCGGTACGCGAACGGTTTGCGTGCGCGCCAGCAGGTCGAGTTGATCGGCTTCCCAACTAAACAAGGTGAGCATGTCGCGAGTGTTACATTTGACGAACACATCTAACTCGCCATAGCGGATACGCCAGGCGGGATGGACATCGCCACCGGGAAGTTCCTGACGGTCGGTGATTTCAGCATCACCGGCGTACTCGCTTAACAGACGACTAATGGCTGACCACATCGGGTAATCCTCTTTGTTCGCTGCGTGAGTTCGATTGTAACGCGCAAAACCTGAGCAAACCTGGCGTCGATGCCGTTTTTTGCACTGCGTCAGGATTGTTGTTTCAGAAACGCCTCTAACGTGATGACGGTGACCTCAGGTTTATGATCGAGCGCGATTTGGGCATATCCCGCGGCTTGCTCTGCTATTTCATGCTCCTCTAACGCGCTGACAATGCCGAAGCTATTGGTACCCAACTCATGGGGATGACCTTCATCATCGCTTAACGTGGTGCTGTATCCGCCATTGATCATCGCGCTATTCACTGACTGCAAGTCGCCGAGTCCGTTTTCCTGATACTTTAACGTGACAATGTAACGTTTGACATCATGGTCACTCATTATTCACCTCATTGTTATCGAACAGATTTCAGCGTAGACCAGCGCGCTGTATAGAGCGAATTTTAGCCAATTCATTAGTGAAAATAGCAGGTAAAGCTTTGTCAAAAGAGTTCAGAAAAATCTTGTGGCCTTAAGGCTGCTATTTAAGTATTTGCCCCCTATAATGCGCAGCGAAAATGGGAAAAGTCCCATTAAAAGAGCGGTCCAGCGGCTTTCCTGGTTTTTTATGCGGATACATACTTTTTTACAAAACTTACGGTAAATTGCATTGATTGGCCGGAGAAACGCTTCAGACTCTTCGTTTTTTAAACTGTCGTACGGGTTACTTTTAATGAAAGCCTTTAACAAGCTGTCCGCTGTTTTATTGCTCTCTGCTGGAGCATTTTGTCACCAGGCCTTTGCAGATAACGCCGTTTTCACCTCCATGGATGACCCTGCAACGGCGAAAAAGCCGTTTGAAGGCAGCGCGTCAGCGGGTTACCTTGCTCAAACCGGAAACACCACCAGTTCTTCGCTGAGTGCGTCTACCAATATGACGTGGTATCAAACCAATACCGCATTGAGTCTGTGGGGCAACGCCGCAAACAACTCCTCAAACGATGAGCGTTCATCTGAGACTTACAACATCGGTGGCCGTAGCCGCTATAACCTCAATAGCGCTGATTACCTGTTTGGCCAGGCAAGCTGGCTAAGCGACCGTTTCAACGGTTATGACTCACGCGATGTGCTGACCGCCGGTTACGGTCGCCAGATCCTCAGCGGCCCGGTTCACTCACTGCGTGCTGAATTTGGTCCGGGTGTGCGTTACGACGATTTCCATGATGGCGGCCATGAAACCAAAGCATTGGGTTATGGTGCAGTGAGCTATCAATGGCAGCTGACAGATACCACCAAATTTATCCAGGGTGTTTCTGTGCTGAGCAGCTTCGGTGAAGACACCACACTGAACTCAGAAACCGCGCTGCAGGTGGCCATCAATGCCCATTTCGCGCTGAAGCTGGGCTACAACGTGACCTGGAACAATAATCCGCCAGAATCTGCGCCGGATCGTACCGATACCAAAACCACGATTCAGCTCTCATACTCAATGTAAGCGAGACGGATGTGAATCACCGCTGCCAGGCCTGTGCCTCGCGGCGGTTTTTTTTATTTCTCTTTAGCTTAGCGAATCTCTGCACGGGTTTTGATCGGCGGCGAAAGCTGCTATTATCATCGCCGCTTTACATTCCTGGCGTCATTCCGACAACGTGGGTCTGACATCACGCCGGGTTACATACTACGAAACTCATTTTTGCATGTAGGCTTTCGTGTGGCTTACCACTGCAATTAAGGATATGAAATGCCAGTAATTACTCTTCCTGATGGCAGCCAGCGCAGCTTTGACCGTCCGGTCAGCGTGATGGATATTGCGTTGGATATTGGACCGGGTTTGGCGAAAGCCTGTATCGCGGGTCGCGTGAATGGCGAGTTGGTTGATGCGGTTGATCCGATCACCGAAGATGCTCAGGTCGCGATTATTACCGCTAAAGACGACGCCGGTTTAGAAATCATTCGTCACTCTTGTGCGCACCTGCTAGGGCATGCGATCAAGCAGCTGTGGCCAAACACCAAGATGGCTATCGGCCCGGTGATTGATAACGGTTTCTATTATGACGTTGACCTGGAACATACCTTAACCCAGGAAGATCTTGAGCTGCTGGAAAAGCGTATGCACCAGCTGGCTGAAAGCAATTACGATGTGGTGAAGAAAAAGGTGAGTTGGCAGGAAGCACGTGACGTGTTTGCTGAGCGTGGCGAAAGCTACAAAACCACCATTCTTGACGAGAACATCAGCCACGACGATCGTCCTGGCCTGTATCAACATGAAGAATACATCGACATGTGCCGCGGTCCGCACGTGCCGAACATGCGTTTCTGCCATCACTTCAAACTGCAGAAAATCTCCGGGGCTTACTGGCGCGGCAACAGCGACAACAAAATGCTGCAGCGTATTTACGGTACGGCCTGGGCGGATAAAAAGCAGCTGGCTGCCTATCTGCAGCGTCTGGAAGAAGCGGCGAAGCGCGATCACCGTAAAATCGGTAAGCAGCTCGATCTCTACCACATGCAGGAAGAAGCACCGGGCATGGTGTTCTGGCACAATGACGGCTGGACCATCTTCCGCGAGCTGGAAGTGTTTGTGCGTACCAAGCTGAAAGAGTACGACTATCAGGAAGTGAAAGGTCCGTTCATGATGGACCGCGTGCTGTGGGAGAAAACCGGGCACTGGGAGAACTATAAAGAAGCCATGTTCACCACCTCTTCAGAGAACCGTGAATATTGCATCAAGCCGATGAACTGCCCAGGCCACGTTCAGATCTTTAATCAGGGTCTGAAATCCTACCGCGACCTGCCGCTGCGTATGGCGGAGTTTGGTAGCTGCCATCGTAACGAGCCATCAGGTGCCTTGCATGGTCTGATGCGCGTGCGCGGCTTTACCCAGGATGATGCTCACGTCTTCTGTACCGAAGATCAGGTACGTGATGAGGTGAACAGCTGTATCCGCATGGTATACGACATGTACAGCACCTTCGGTTTTGAAAAAATCGTGGTGAAGCTGTCGACCCGTCCGGAAAAACGTATCGGTACCGACGAAATGTGGGATCGTGCGGAAGTGGATTTGGCAGAAGCGCTGAAAGAGAATGATATTCCATTCGAATATCAGCCGGGAGAAGGTGCCTTCTACGGCCCTAAAATTGAGTTTACCCTGTACGATTGTCTCGACCGCGCCTGGCAGTGTGGTACCGTTCAGCTAGACTTCTCCCTGCCGAAGCGTCTGGACGCGACTTTTGTCGGCGAAAACAACGACCGCCAGACACCGGTAATGATCCATCGCGCAATTCTCGGTTCAATGGAGCGCTTTATCGGCATCCTGACCGAAGAATTCGCTGGATTCTTCCCGAGTTGGCTGGCGCCGGTGCAGGCTGTGGTGATGAATATCACCGACAGTCAGTCAGAATACGTCAGTGAATTGACGAAGAAATTGCAGAATGCTGGCATTCGTGTCAAAGCAGACTTGAGAAACGAGAAGATAGGCTTTAAAATCCGCGAGCACACATTACGTCGCGTCCCTTATATGCTGGTTTGCGGTGACAAAGAGGTGGAAGCAGGCAAAGTTGCCGTGCGCACCCGCCGTGGTAAAGACCTTGGGAGCATGGACGTAGATGTGTTTGTTGAGAAGCTGCAACAAGAGATTCGCAGCCGACATCTTCACCAATTAGAGGAAACAGGTTATTAAAGGCGGAAAACGAGTACAACCAACACGTCCGAACCGTATCAACGGCGAAATCCGTGCCACCGAAGTGCGCTTAACTGGCGTAGACGGCGAGCAACTTGGCATTGTCACCCTGCGTGAAGCCATTGAGAAAGCTGAAGAAGCCGGCGTAGATTTAGTTGAAATCAGCCCGAACGCCGAACCGCCGGTTTGCCGTATCATGGATTACGGCAAGTTCCTTTATGAAAAAAGCAAGTCTTCTAAGGAACAGAAGAAGAAGCAGAAAGTTATCCAGGTCAAGGAAATCAAATTCCGTCCTGGTACCGATGATGGCGACTATCAGGTCAAACTACGCAACCTGATTCGCTTTCTGGAAGAGGGTGATAAAGCCAAAATCACGCTGCGTTTCCGCGGTCGTGAGATGGCGCACCAGCAGATCGGTATGGAAGTGCTTAACCGCGTCCGTAAAGATCTGTGTGAAGACATGGATCTGGCGATTGTCGAATCCTTCCCTTCGAAGATCGAAGGTCGTCAGATGATCATGGTGCTCGCTCCTAAGAAGAAACAGTAGGCCTTCAAGTAATAATGCCGCGCAGCGCTTGCGTTGTGCGGATTTTTATTCGCCTGTCTGATTCATTTTATTAACAATGCGAAGTGGATATTTGTAAAAATGCCAAAGATTAAAACTGTACGTGGCGCCGCTAAGCGCTTCAAGAAGACCGCTTCTGGCGGCTTCAAGCGTAAGCACGCGAACCTGCGTCATATTCTGACTAAAAAGTCTACTAAGCGTAAACGTCACCTGCGTCCGAAAGGCATGGTGTCTAAAGGCGATCTGGGTCTGGTTATTGCCTGCCTGCCGTACGCATAAGTAAATTTTTTTTAGTTTAATTCCCCGAAAGATTTCGGGTTGCAGCAAGGCGGCAACTGAATGAATCCCTGAACTTACATCAGTAAGTGACTGGGATGAATGAAGACAGCCAACGCCGCTGCGGCACGAAAGATGAAGGGAAATCACAGAATATGATATAGGAGAGCTCACATGGCTCGCGTTAAACGTGGTGTAATTGCTCGCGCACGTCACAAGAAAATCTTAAAACAAGCTAA
This sequence comes from Pantoea sp. DY-5, assembly GCF_019795955.1. NCBI lineage: Bacteria > Pseudomonadati > Pseudomonadota > Gammaproteobacteria > Enterobacterales > Erwiniaceae > Pantoea > Pantoea sp. DY-5. Next base: position 782,747 of record NZ_JAIMIE010000001.1, on the reverse strand, counting down.
AGGCTACTATGGTGCACGTTCACGTGTATACCGCGTTGCCTTCCAGGCTGTTATCAAAGCTGGTCAGTATGCTTACCGTGACCGTCGTCAACGTAAGCGTCAGTTCCGTCAACTGTGGATCGCGCGTATCAACGCTGCGGCTCGTCAGAACGGTATCTCTTACAGCCGTTTCATCAATGGCCTGAAAAAAGCCTCTATTGAAATCGACCGTAAGATTCTGGCTGACATCGCTGTATTCGACAAAGTGACATTTACTGCACTTGTTGAAAAAGCAAAATCAGCTCTGGCGTAAGTCGGTTGAAAAAGGGAGCTTGCTCCCTTTTTTATTACCCGCAACTCACGCAAAAGATTGACATTTTGGCCGCTGCGCATTTCAATAGTGCGGTTTCTAAATATGACAAGGTAACGCAAGCATGAATGCTGCTATTTTCCGTTTCTTTTTTTACTTTAGCGCCTGAACATCAGGGGCTTTTGCGCATAAGAAAAGAAACGAAAAATCGCGCTGAAAGCCTCCCTCGTGGAGGCTTTTTTGTTTCTGGCGACACTTAATCGGATCAGCTGATCCCAACGAGAACTGACCAGCCCGGCTGGAAGAAGAGGAAATCATGTCCCAACTCGCAGACCTGGTGGCTCGTGCCACGGCCGCCATCGACGAGGCGGCGGATATCGCTGCTCTGGACGCCGTGCGCGTCGAATTTCTGGGTAAGAAAGGGCATCTGACGCTGCAAATGACCACCCTGCGTGAACTGCCAGCAGAAGAGCGTCCGGCAGCGGGTGCGGTCATCAACGATGCTAAACAGCAAGTGCAGGATCGCCTTACCGCGCGCAAAGATACGCTGGAAAGCGCCGAGCTGAATGCGCGTCTGGCTGCGGAAACCATCGACGTGTCGCTGCCTGGCCGCCGCGTTGAGAATGGCGGCTTGCATCCGGTGACCCGCACTATCGACCGTATCGAAACCTTCTTCGGCGAACTGGGTTTCGCGGTAGTGACAGGTCCGGAAATTGAAGACGATTACCACAACTTTGATGCGCTAAACATTCCGGGCCATCACCCGGCACGTGCCGATCACGACACCTTCTGGTTCGATGCCACGCGTTTGCTGCGCACCCAAACCTCAGGCGTGCAGATTCGCACCATGAAAAACCAGCAGCCGCCGATCCGCATTATCGCGCCAGGCCGTGTTTATCGTAACGATTACGATCAGACGCACACGCCGATGTTCCATCAGATGGAAGGTTTGATTGTCGATAAAGACATCAGCTTTACCAACCTGAAAGGCACGCTGCACGATTTCCTGAACAACTTCTTCGAGGAGAATTTGCAAATTCGCTTCCGTCCTTCTTACTTCCCGTTCACCGAACCATCCGCTGAAGTGGATGTGATGGGTAAAAACGGCAAGTGGCTGGAGGTGCTGGGATGCGGCATGGTGCATCCGAACGTATTACGCAATGTTGGCATCGATCCGGAAATTTATTCAGGCTTTGCGTTTGGCATGGGCATGGAGCGTCTCACCATGCTGCGCTACGGTGTGACCGATCTGCGCGCCTTCTTCGAAAATGATTTACGTTTCCTCAAACAATTTAAATAAGGGCAGGTTATCCAATGAAATTCAGTGAACTCTGGTTACGCGAATGGGTAAATCCAGCCCTGGACAGCGCTGCGCTGTCTGAGCAAATCACCATGGCCGGCCTTGAAGTGGACGGCGTGGATCCGGTTGCCGGCGCTTTCAACGGTGTTGTGGTGGGTGAAGTGGTTGAGTGCGGCCAGCATCCGAACGCCGACAAACTGCGCGTCACTAAAATCAACGTCGGTGGCGATCGCCTGTTGGATATCGTCTGCGGCGCGCCAAACTGCCGTCAGGGCCTGAAAGTGGCGGTGGCGACCGTTGGCGCTGTGCTGCCGGGCGATTTCAAAATCAAAGCAGCAAAACTGCGTGGCGAACCGTCTGAAGGCATGCTGTGCTCCTTCTCTGAGCTGGGTATTTCCGACGATCACAATGGCATCATTGAGCTGCCAGCCGATGCGCCAATTGGCACCGACATCCGCAGCTATCTGCAACTGGATGACAACACCATTGAAATCAGCGTCACGCCAAACCGCGCCGATTGCCTGGGCATCATTGGGATTGCGCGTGATGTAGCAGTTTTGAACGGTTTGCCGCTGACGGCGCCCGCGATTGAGCCGGTAAAAGCCACCATCAACGATACCATCCCGATTCGCGTTGATGCCACCGCCGCGTGCCCGCGCTACCTTGGCCGCGTGGTGAAAGGTGTCAACGTCAAAGCCGCTACGCCATTGTGGATGCGTGAGAAGCTGCGTCGTTGCGGTATTCGCTCAATCGATCCGGTGGTCGATATCACCAACTTTGTACTGCTGGAGCTTGGCCAGCCGATGCATGCCTTCGATCTCGACCGCATCGACGGCGGCATCGTGGTGCGTATGGCAGAAGAGGGCGAAGTGCTGACGCTGCTGGATGGTACCGAAGCTAAACTCAGCAGCGACACGCTGGTGATTGCCGATCACCACAAAGCGCTGGCGATGGGCGGCATCTTTGGTGGCGAGCATTCGGGTGTCAATGAAGAGACGCAAAATGTGCTGTTCGAATGCGCCTACTTTGATCCGCTGGCGATTACCGGCCGCGCTCGCCGTCAAGGCCTGCATACCGATGCATCACATCGTTACGAGCGTGGTGTCGATCCGGCACTGCAGCACAAAGCGATTGAACGCGCGACGCAGCTGTTGCTCGACATCTGTGGCGGCGAAGCGGGCCCGGTTATCGACCAAACTGACGCGAGCGCGCTGCCGCCACGCGCCACTATCACGCTGCGCCGTGAAAAGCTCGATCGCCTGATTGGCCATGTCATTGCTGACGAACAGGTTACTGACATCCTGACGAGTCTCGGTTGCGAAGTTAAAGTTGGTGCAGGTGAGTGGCAAGCCGTTGCGCCAAGCTGGCGTTTCGATATGGCTATCGAAGAAGATCTGGTCGAAGAAGTGGCGCGCGTTTACGGCTATAACAACATCCCTGATGTGCCGGTGAAAGCCAACCTGATCATGACGCAGCATCGTGAAGCCGACCTGTCGCTGAAGCGTGCGAAAAATCTGTTGGTAGATAAAGGTTATCAGGAAGCGATTACTTACAGCTTCGTTGATCCAAAACTGCAACAGTTGCTGCATCCGGGCGAAGAGGCGCTGATCCTGCCCAGCCCAATATCCAGCGATATGTCGGCAATGCGCCTGTCGCTGTGGACCGGTTTGCTGGGCGCGGTGGTGTATAACCAAAACCGTCAGCAGGGCCGCGTACGCCTGTTTGAAAGCGGTTTACGCTTTGTTCCTGATACACAGGCCGATCTGGGTATCCGCCAGGATCTTATGCTGGCCGGCGTTTTAAGCGGTAATCGCTTTGAAGAGCATTGGGATCTGGCGCGTCAGACGGTTGACTTCTATGATTTGAAAGGCGATTTAGAATCGCTGCTGGATTTGACTGGTAAACTTGATGAGATTTCCTTCCGTGCGGAAGCCAATCCGGCGCTGCATCCAGGACAAAGCGCCGCAATTTATTTATGCGGCGAACGAATCGGATTTATCGGGGTGGTTCATCCAGAGCTGGAACGTAAGCTGGATCTGAATGGTCGCACCTTAGTGTTTGAACTGCTTTGGAATAAGGTCGCAGACCGCGTCCTGCCTGATGCGCGCGAGATTTCTCGCTTCCCGGCAAACCGTCGTGATATCGCCGTTGTGGTGGCTGAAAATGTGCCTGCAGCAGATATCATTGCGGAGTGTAAGAAAGTTGGCGTAAATCAGGTAGTTGGCGTAAACTTGTTTGACGTGTACCGTGGTAAGGGCGTAAACGAAGGTGAAAAGAGCCTAGCGATTAGCCTGATTTTGCAGGATACCAGCCGGACACTCGAAGAAGAGGAGATTGCCGCGACCGTTGCCAAATGCGTTGCGGCATTAAAAGAGCGATTCCAGGCAACCTTGAGGGATTGAACCTATGGCGCTTACAAAAGCTGAAATGTCAGAGTACCTGTTTGAAAAACTCGGGTTGAGCAAACGCGATGCCAAAGAGTTGGTAGAACTTTTTTTTGAAGAGGTTCGCCGCGCGTTGGAAAACGGAGAACAGGTAAAACTGTCCGGATTTGGTAATTTTGATCTGCGTGACAAAAACCAGCGTCCGGGCCGTAACCCGAAGACGGGGGAAGATATTCCTATCACCGCGCGCCGAGTGGTGACATTCCGTCCGGGACAGAAGTTGAAAAGTCGCGTCGAGAACGCGACACCCAAGGATGCTGACTAATTTCAGTACGACAAAAAGGCCGCTTAGCGGCCTTTTTTTTTGTCTTAAATCTGGCCGCTCCTCACGATTTATTCACGATGTAAGGATTTAGTAAGTATCAGGAAAATAGGGCGAAAATCGGTCCTCACCGATAGTGACGGCATTAACACTTTTGTTATAACAGCGCCATCACAGAGCAAAAGGTTCGAATAATGAAAAAGACAGCAATTTTATTAAGTGTCTTGTTAGGCATGCCGCTGCTGGCTAGCGCCAATGTTTCCGTCAACATCAATACACCGGGCGTTTCGATTCATATCGGCGATCAGGATAAACGTGGCTACTATTGGGATGGCTACGACTGGCGCGCGCCAACGTGGTGGAAACAGCACCATAACCAGCGCATCGGCACCAAAGGTCCGCACGGTTACTGGAACGGTAACGGCTGGCAGGCGCAGCATCCGGGCAATGGACCGCACCGCGACGACAAACGTCAGCCACAGCGTCAGCCGCAACCGCAGCATCACGACCAGCGTGACAATCAGCAGAAGCGTGATAATCACGGTCAGCCGCTCCCTCCGCATCAGTAAGGCTTCTCCAGCGGCGCCTCCACAGCGCCGCTTTCTTTTTGCTGTAATCCCACTACAATCAAATCTCTGTTTTCTCAGCCAATCTTATCTATGACTCTGCTGGATCAGCTTGCTTCCCAGGCAAATCGCCGCAGCCAGCGCTGGCTCATCGCACTCATTGCGCTGCTATTGCTGCTCATCGGGCTTAGCCTGTGTGCCGGCGACAGCTGGATCTCCCCCACACAATGGTTTTCGGCGGAAGGCGATCTGTTCGTCTGGCAGCTGCGCATGCCGCGCACGCTGGCGGTGCTGCTGGTGGGTGCAGCGCTGGCGGTGTGCGGCGTAGTGATGCAGGCGCTGTTCAACAATCCGCTGGCGGAACCCGGCTTACTTGGCGTGTCTAACGGGGCGGGGATTGGTCTGGTATTAGGCGTGATGCTCGGTAACGGCTCGCTATGGAGCTTAGCGCTGGCGGCCATGGCCGGTGCGCTGCTGATCACGCTGATTCTGCTGCACTTCGCCCACAAACAACTGTCGGTAAGCCGCTTGCTGTTGACCGGCGTGGCGCTCGGCATTATCTGTAGCGCCATCATGACGTGGGCGGTGTACTTTAGCACCAGCCTCGATCTGCGCCAGTTGATGTACTGGATGATGGGCGGTTTTAGCGGCATCGACTGGCGCTATGGCTGGATGATGCTGGCGCTGCTGCCGGTTACGCTGCTGCTGATCGCCACCGCGCGCACGCTGAATTTGCTGGCGCTGGGCGAAACCTCGGCGCGTCAGCTCGGATTACCGCTGCTGCTGTGGCGCAACCTGCTGGTGCTGGCGATGGGCTGGCTGGTGGGCGTGAGCGTGGCGATGGCGGGGGCAATCGGCTTTGTCGGTTTGGTGATCCCGCATTTGTTGCGTCTCAGCGGTTTCAGCGATCATCGTTATTTGTTGCCTGCGGCGGCGTTAGCCGGTGCCGCAGTGCTGCTTGGCGCGGATATTATTGCGCGGCTGGTGTTAACCTCCGCCGAACTGCCGATTGGCGTGGTAACGGCCACGCTCGGCGCGCCGCTGTTTATCGTGTTATTAGTGAAGTCTTCGCGCTAGCTTCGGCTGGCAACGTGTTATCAACAACAGGAATCGACTATGAGCATTTATCAAACAGAACTGGTTACGCTGGACGGTGAAAAAAACACGCTGGCGGCCTATGAAGGCAAGGTGCTGCTGGTAGTAAACGTGGCATCCAAATGTGGCCTGACGGCGCAGTACGAGCAGTTAGAATCGCTGCAGAAAGCCTGGCAGGATAAGAATTTCAGCGTGCTTGGCTTCCCGTGTAATCAGTTCCTCGAGCAAGAGCCGGGCAGCAACGAAGAGATCAAAACCTTCTGCAGCACCACCTACGGCGTCACTTTCCCAATGTTTGATAAAACCGACGTCAACGGCGAGCATCGTCATCCTCTCTATGCGCAGCTGACGGCGGCACAGCCAGTGGCGCAACGCCCGGAAGGCAGCGGTTTCCTCGAGCGTATGGAGAGCAAAGGCCGTGCGCCGAAAGCGCCAGGCGATATCCTGTGGAACTTCGAGAAGTTCCTTATTAATAAGCAGGGCAAAGTGATTGCGCGCTTCTCACCGGATATGACGCCAGACGATCCGATCATCCTGAAAAGCGTTGAGCAGGCGCTGGCCGAGTAAATGCTATTGCAGTGTCAGGGAGCCAGCGTCGCAGGGCGTTTGGCTTCCGTTGAACTTAGCGTTAACGCCGGTGAGTTAGTACATCTGGTGGGGCCGAACGGTGCCGGTAAAAGTACCTTGCTCAACGCGCTGTCCGGTTTGCTGCCGAGTCAGGGCAGCATTCTGCTGGATGGCGCGCCGCTGTCCACGTTAAACGGTGCGGCATTGGCCCAGCTGCGCGCCTGGCTGCCGCAACAGCAGATGGCGCCGGGACAAATGCCGGTGTGGCATTACTTACGCATGCATGTCACCACACAAACGGCGGAAACAGACTGCGTGTTACAAGAGGTGATCGCGCAGTTAGCGCTGAAAGACAAACTGACGCGCAGTCTTACGCAGCTTTCTGGTGGCGAATGGCAACGGGTGCGGTTGGCTGCCGTGGTGTTACAGGTTCATCCGGCGTTCAATCCACGCGGCAAACTGCTGCTGCTGGATGAGCCGATGAGCGCACTCGACGTGGCGCAGCAGCGCGCGGTTGATAAGTTGTTAGCCGAACTGTGTCGCAGCGGTCTGGCGATTGTTGCCAGCGGGCACGATCTCAACCACAGCCTGCGCCATGCCGATCGCGTGTGGCTAATGCATCAAGGCGCGGTTGTCCGTCAGGGCAGGGCCAGCGAGGTGCTGACCGCTGCGCATTTAGCGCCGCTTTACCAAACCCCGTTTGAACAAATTGATACCGCACAAGGTCCGCTGCTGTTTATTCCCTGACAGAGGATTGCGTGCCGTGGCGCTTTGCCGCTACAGTGTCTGCCGGACGAGGGAGAGAGGAAAAGGCGGATGCGGCTGACAATTTTGATTTTGGCACTGTTGCTGGCGGGCTGTAGCCATCATGCACCGCCGCCGAATGGCCGTTTGTCTGACTCTATCACCGTGATTGCCCAACTCAACGATCAGCTGAGCCGCTGGCGGGGAACGCCGTATCGCTATGGCGGATTAAGCCGCGGTGGCGTGGATTGTTCCGGCTTCGTCTATCTCACCTTCCGCGATAAATTCGATATGCAACTGCCACGCTCGACCATTGATCAAACCGACATTGGTACGCGCATCGACAAAGGCGATCTGCTGCCTGGCGATCTGGTGTTCTTCAAAACCGGCAGCGGAGAAAACGGTTTGCACGTCGGTATTTACGATACCGACAACACCTTTATTCACGCCTCGACCAGCCAGGGTGTGATTCGCTCGTCGCTGGATAATGTTTACTGGCGTAAAGTATTTTGGCAGGCGCGTCGCATCTAAATAGCGTTGTTATCGCTTAATAAAGACGCGAAAAAAGAAAGTGTATCTCACCCTGAATTAAATCTGAATTCTGCCGATATTTAACTATCATTTAAAATGGCACTTTACCTGCCATCGATTTAATACTAATAATAAAGCTAAATTTATTTAATTGGTATGGACATTAACCCCGGCTTATTTGGCTTAAGTATTATTTGCGGCTTAAATCAGCGTAATAAGACCTAAAACGGCACCTCTTCAAACGTTTGGTCCTATTGCCTGGTAGAATTCGTTGATATACGATGCGCCAATTGCCATTGCTTCTGGCTTGAAAAATGAAAGTCCATTTGTCTGCCGACTATCAGTCGGAAACCTGGTTTTATCCAGTTTACTCTCTGGCGGGCCAGCTGACTGCGGTCGAGCTGGTGACGCAATTTGTCCACGACAGCGCACCTATTACGCTGCCGCAGGATTTGCTGTTGCCGCAATTGGACGATGCGCAGCAATTACGTTTGCTGCAGAGCCAGCTTTCATTGCTGGAAAAGTACCGCGATTTTTTTGAGATTAATCAAATTACCGCGTTGGTACGTATTGATGATTCTATGGCCAATACACTTTTAGCCAGCGAATTTCTGTTAAGGAAATTCCGACAAATCCCTTTTATTGTTTTAGATATCAGCGAAACGTTTCCGCAATTATCTTTGGGTAAATCCCATCCATTGCTCGCAGCATTACAAAGTGAATTTCGTTTATCGCTTTCACAATTTGGCGCAGGAAAAGCACCGGCAACCGCGGTGTACGATAATCTGTTTAGCGTGTTAAAACTGGATAAAGCCTTTATTCACAACCTGGCCAAGCGCGCCTCGTTTACGCCTTTTATTCAGACGGTTATCAATAATTTTTCCGATTTTGCGGACCAGATCATTATTTGTGGTATTGACGATAACCACATGATGGAAAAGATGACCACGTTGAGTGGTGCGCAGCTACAAGGCAGCCTGTTCCCGGTGGTGAAAGCTGAACGTCTTAACGATCTCATCTATTCCGACCTGAATTTACACACGCCTTCGCAGCAGTAACCCTTTCGCCTGTCTTCCGCGCCGCGTCGGCGTTACACTCTCTGTTATCTTATAACTCATTGCGGGTGCCTGATTTAAGCGCACCTTCCGGAGTGTCGATGCAATTTATCAATAGCTGGCAGCAAGAATTACCCGGATTCTACACCGCGCTGGATCCAACGCCATTAGCGGGCGGACGGCTGTTTTATCACAATGCCCCGCTGGCACAAGAGATGGGTTTAGACAATGCGCTGTTCGCCGGCAGCGGGCATGGCGTGTGGTCAGGACGCGAAATGCTGCCCGGCATGTCGCCGCTGGCGCAGGTTTATAGTGGCCATCAGTTTGGCGTCTGGGCCGGACAGTTGGGCGATGGGCGCGGCATTCTGTTGGGTGAACAGCAGCTGGCCAACGGCCGCAAGCTCGACTGGCACTTAAAAGGGGCCGGATTAACGCCCTATTCGCGCATGGGCGACGGACGCGCGGTGATCCGCTCCAGCGTACGCGAATTCCTCGCGTCTGAAGCGCTGCACCATCTTGGCATTCCCACCACGCGAGCGTTGGCGTTAGCCATTGGCGATGAGCCGGTGCTACGCGAAACCCAGGAACGCGGTGCGATGCTGATGCGCATTGCCGACAGCCATCTGCGTTTCGGTCATTTTGAGCATTTCTATTACGGCGGTGAACAAGACAAAGTGCGCCAGCTGGCGGATTACGCCATTCGCCATCACTGGCCGCAGCTCAAGGATGAAGCGGATCGTTACCTGCTGTGGTTCACCGATATCGTTAAACGCACGGCGAGCCTGATCGCCCATTGGCAGAGCGTTGGCTTTGCGCACGGCGTGATGAACACCGATAACATGTCGATTCTGGGCTTAACGCTGGACTACGGCCCTTACGGTTTCCTCGACGACTATCAGCCGGATTACATCTGCAATCACAGTGATTATCAGGGCCGCTACGCTTTCGAAAATCAGCCGATGATAGGCTTGTGGAACCTCAATCGCCTGGCGCATGCCTTGTCAGGCTTGATGACCACCGAGCAAATCAAGCAGGCGCTGGGTCATTATGAAGGTGAGCTGATGCGCGTCTGGGGCGAGAAAATGCGTGCCAAACTCGGCTTGCTGACGGCGGATGCCAATGACAACATGCTTCTGACCGGCTTGCTGTCGATGATGACGGCGGAACACAGTGATTACACGCTGACCTTCCGCATGCTGAGCGACACGCAGCAAGATGAAAGCCGTTCGCCGTTGCGTGATGAGTTTATCGATCGTGAGGCCTTTGATCGCTGGTACAGCGATTATCGCCAGCGTTTGTTGCAAGACCACGCCAGCGATGCGCAGCGTCAGGCGGTGATGAAAGCGGCTAATCCGGCGCTGGTGTTACGCAACTATCTGGCACAGCAGGTGATTGAAGAGGTCGAGAACGGCGAGACCACGGCGTTAGCGAAGCTGCATAGCGCGTTACAGCAACCGTTTAGCGATGTAGCCGTCAGCGCAGAGTTGCGCCAACGGCCACCAGAGTGGGGCAAAACGCTGGAAGTGAGCTGTTCCAGCTAGATCAGCATTAAAAACGGCTGTCGACCGCGGCAGCCAGTTTTGCCAGCACCTCGGCGCTGTCTTCCCAGCCGAGGCACGGATCGGTGATTGACTGACCATAGGTCAGCGCCGCACCGCTCACCACTTTCTGATTCCCTTCCTGCAGGAAACTCTCGATCATCACGCCCGCAACCGCGCGCGATCCGGCACGTATTTGCGCCGCCACATCATCGGCAACGTCACGCTGACGACCGTGCTGCTTCAGGCAGTTGCCGTGGCTGAAGTCGATCACCAATTGCTCCGGCAGATTGAAGTCGCGCAGATTGGCCGCTGCCGCCGCCACATCTTCGGGGTGATAGTTCGGCTGACGACCGCCGCGCAGGATCACGTGACCATGCGGATTGCCGCTGGTTTGATAGATGGTCATCTGACCGTTTTTATCCGGTGACAGGAACATGTGGCTGGCACGCGCGGCGCGAATCGCATCGACCGCAATTTGCACGTTGCCGTCGGTGCCGTTTTTGAAACCGACCGGACAGGAGAGCGCTGACGCCATTTCACGATGAATCTGGCTTTCGGTGGTACGCGCGCCAATCGCGCCCCAGCTGATCAGGTCGGCAATAAACTGGCCGATCACCATATCGAGGAATTCAGTGGCGGTTGGCATGCCCAGCGCGTTGATATCCAGCAGCAGTTTGCGCGCAATGGCGATGCCGCGGTTTACATCGTAGCTGCCATCCAGATCGGGATCGGAGATCAGGCCTTTCCAGCCAATCACGGTGCGCGGTTTTTCGAAATAGGCACGCATCACGATTTCCAGACGATCTTTATGGCGCTCACGCAGCACGTTCAGACGTTCAGCATACTCAATCGCCGCTTTAGGATCGTGCAGCGAGCAAGGGCCAATAATCACCAGCAGACGCGGATCTTCACCGGTCAGAATGCGTGCGATGCGCTGGCGGGAAGCGGTGACGTTGGCGGCAATCTCTGCCGAAATAGGGTGTTCATGCGCGAGCGCAGCCGGAGTCAGTAGGCTACCGATGCGCGCGGTACGCAGTTCATCAGTCTTGTTCATTGAGATTCTCAAAAATTTGTTCTTCGCAGCGGTGAAATACCGGGAAGTGATGGTGATCACAATAAACTAATAGCCTGCGAATTCAACCTGCTAAAAACAAAGGTCTTAAAACCAGACGGAAGCCAGACTTTACGATTGCAATACAGGCCCGGTATGTGGCGGGAGGTCGCCACTTATGGCGACCGGCAGAGAAACCTAATACATGCTGCGGCTCAGACCCATGATATCGAGGATTTTGGTGGCGATCTCTTCCACCGAATAGTTGGTGCTGTTGAGATAACGAATCTGGTTGGTGCGGAACAGCGCTTCCACTTCGCCTACTTCGAGACGGCACTGGCGCAATGAAGCGTAGCGCGTATTTTCCGCGCGCTCCTGGCGAATCGCCGCCAGGCGTTCCGGGTCGATGGTCAAACCAAACAGCTTGTGCTGATGTGCACGCAGCGCCGGCGGCAGCTTCAGGTTATCCATATCATCGGCGATAAATGGATAGTTAGCGGCACGAACGCCAAACTGCATCGCCAGATACAAGCTGGTGGGCGTTTTCCCGCAGCGAGATACGCCGAGCAGAATCACCTGCGCATCTTCGAGACCGCGCAGGGAAATACCGTCATCATGCGCAAGGGTGTAATCAATGGCCGCGATGCGCGCGTCATATTTGCCGAGGTTGCTGGCGGTCAAACCGTGCGTGCGGTGCGCCACCGGCATTGACGCCACGCCGAGCTCGCTCTGCAGCGGCGCCACCAGCGCCTGCACGATGTCCTGACAAAAGCCTTCGCTCTCCAGGATAATTTCGCGGACGTCGGGCGTGACGATGGAGAAGAACACCAGCGGGCGCACGCCGCTCTGCTGGTAGAGCGCGTTGATCTGTGCTTTAACCGCCTGAGCGCGCTGCACATTCTCGACAAACGGCAGCGTCACGCTGTGGGTCATCACCGGAAACTGGGATAACACCGCATGGCCCAGCACTTCGGCGGTAATGGCGGTGCCATCAGAAATGTAGAATACGCTGCGTTCAGTGTTCATAGTGCAAATATCCTCTTGCTTAGCAATGCCCAAATTATCGATGACAATATTTCATTTTAATTAATAGTAAAATGAAATATCCATATTGTCCGCTATTGCGCTCACAAAGATGAATCAGCGAATAATCAATATTAGATGAAATGCTGTTTCGGAAAGCGTTATTTTCGCGCATTTTCCTTTTCGCGCATGAAATAAAGTGTGACGGCGTTGCGCAACAAAAATCAATCGCTAACCCTCTGAAAAGGGGAAAAATATCGCTACAGCAATCCATTAGCGTGAAATAGCCAAGTTGCGCAACTCAATTAATTCTAAGTACTAATCCGATTTTGCCTTTCTTTTCCTGCTTTAACGATTCAACACTTAGTCTTTATTAATCGGTTGTGCCAGGCTGTTTTGGCGAATAGCAAAATGTTCCATGTGTATTCACATCATTTAAAAGGATAATCTCAATGTCCAATCAAGACCAACAGTCGCTAGTGCTCTGGTACAACCAGCTTGGCATGCATGATGTTGATCGGGTGGGAGGCAAGAATGCTTCCCTTGGAGAAATGATTACGAATTTGTCGTCGCTGGGTGTTTCCGTACCAAACGGTTATGCGACCACATCTTACGCGTTTAATCTGTTCCTCGATCAAAGCGGACTGAACCAGCGGATCTATGATTTGCTGGATAAAACGGATGTTGATGATGTTGCTGAGCTCGCGCAAGCGGGTAAACAGATTCGTCAATGGGTGATCGATACGCCATTCCAGCCTGAACTGGAAGCGGCAATTCGTAGCGCCTACGAACAACTCTCTGCTGATGATGCCGACGCCTCCTTTGCGGTGCGCTCGTCAGCCACCGCCGAGGATATGCCCGACGCCTCGTTTGCCGGCCAGCAGGAGACTTTCCTTAACGTGCAGGGTTATGACGCGGTCATCATCGCGGTGAAGCACGTTTATGCCTCCTTATTTAACGATCGTGCCATCTCCTACCGTGTGCATCAGGGCTACGACCATCGCGGCGTGGCGCTCTCGGCCGGTATTCAGCGCATGGTGCGATCGGACCTCGCCTCGTCGGGCGTGATGTTCACCATTGATACCGAATCGGGCTTTGATCAAGTGGTGTTTATCACCTCCGCCTTTGGTTTGGGCGAAATGGTGGTGCAGGGCGCGGTGAACCCCGACGAGTTCTACGTGCATAAACCCACGCTGGCCGCCAATCGTCCGGCGATTGTGCGCCGCACCATGGGCTCAAAAAAGCTGCGCATGGTGTATGCGGATTCGCAGGAGCATGGCGAGCAGGTGCGGATTGAAGATGTCGAGCAGGAACAGCGCGATCGCTTCAGCTTAACCGATGACGAAGTGCAGGCGCTGGCGCGTCAGGCGGTGCTGATTGAGCAGCACTACAAACGCCCAATGGACATTGAATGGGCGAAAGATGGCCACACCGGCAAACTGTTCATCGTGCAGGCGCGTCCGGAAACGGTGCGCTCCAACGGTCAGGTGATGGAACGTTATACGCTGCAGGGCAAAGGCAACGTGGTGGTCGAAGGCCGCGCCATTGGTCATCGCATCGGTGCGGGTGAAGTCAAAGTCATCCACGACATCAGCGAGATGCATCGCATTGAAAAAGGCGATGTGCTGGTAACTGATATGACCGATCCCGATTGGGAACCGATCATGAAGAAAGCCTCAGCCATCGTCACCAATCGCGGCGGTCGTACTTGCCACGCGGCGATCATCGCGCGTGAGCTGGGCATTCCGGCGGTGGTGGGCTGTGGCGATGCCACCGATCACCTGAAAGATGGCCACAAAGTCACGGTTTCCTGCGCCGAAGGTGATACCGGTTATGTCTATGACGAACTGCTGGACTTCGAAGTGACCAGCTCGCAGGTCGATACCATGCCGGAACTGCCGCTGAAGATCATGATGAACATCGGTAATCCGGATCGTGCTTTCGATTTCGCCTGCTTGCCGAACGAAGGTGTTGGCCTGGCGCGTCTGGAGTTCATTATCAACCGTATGATTGGCGTGCATCCCAAAGCGTTGCTGGAGTTTGATCAGCAAACGCCGGAATTGCAGCAGCAGATTCGTCAGATGATGAAAGGCTTTGATGACCCGATTGAGTTCTACATCGGCCGTCTAACCGAAGGGATTGCGACGCTGGGTGCGGCATTTGCGCCGAAACGGGTGATTGTTCGTCTTTCCGATTTTAAAACCAACGAATACGCCAACCTGGTGGGTGGCGAGCGTTATGAGCCGGAAGAAGAGAACCCGATGCTCGGTTTCCGTGGCGCCGGTCGCTACGTTGCTGACAACTTCCGCGACTGCTTCAAGCTGGAGTGCGAAGCGGTGAAGCGCGTGCGTAACGAAATGGGGCTGACCAACGTTGAAATCATGATTCCGTTCGTGCGTACCGTCGATCAAGCCGAAGCGGTGATCGCCGAGCTGGCGAAAAACGGTCTGAAGCGCGGCGAGAATGGCCTGAAAGTGATCATGATGTGTGAGATCCCGTCCAACGCCTTGCTGGCTGAGCAGTTCCTCGAGCACTTCGATGGCTTCTCCATCGGCTCTAACGACATGACACAGCTGGCTCTGGGCCTCGATCGTGACTCTGGCGTGGTTTCCGCGCTGTTTGATGAACGTAATGATGCCGTGAAAGCGCTGTTATCGATGTCGATCAAAGCGGCAAAAAAACAGGGCAAATACGTCGGTATTTGTGGTCAGGGACCGTCGGATCATCAGGACTTCGCGGCATGGTTAATGGAGCAGGGCATTGATAGCCTGTCGCTTAATCCGGATACCGTGGTTGAAACCTGGTTGAGTTTGGCAGAGCTGAACGCATCCTAACATTAACCAGGCGGTAATTTGATGCATCAGATGAGAATCTGATGTGTCATTAGTGTAATTATCAAGGTCAGCGCCGCTGGCCTTATTTTTTTATCTAAAAAAAGCCAAAAAAAAGCCCATCACAGGGGATGGGCAAAGACTACACACAGCAATTCTTCACTTTACTCAGGGGAATAAGGTTGTTTAGAAATCAGTAGCTTGATTCAAAACATAGGAAACATGTTATTGATCAGGCTCGCTGGCGTCTTTAAGAATCCTCTTATTAGTTTAAAGCTGATAACCTTTCGTGGCCTTTTTCTTCCCTACTAAGCGGCAATTCAGCTGTAAAAATAATCATTCCGTAAGAGAATTCCGCCTAAAGCGCCTAAAACTGCGTTTTTTCTTAAAAACCGCTTATGAAAAAAAATTATTATCAGTAAGAAATGCGCGGGGGCGATGTTGGGGCATTAGGCGGGTTAAAGTAAGGCCAGTGTAAAACTGAGAGAACGTGTATCTTCGCTGAGTGGGCGTTAATGTGAATGAGGTCGCCATGAACGGCGACCCGGCGGGGAACGCTTAATGAAGTTCTTCTTCGTGATCGGCCAACGCTTCGATGGCGGTCTGCACATCGTCATCCGGTTCGGGCGCTTCATGCATCCACACTGAAACCAGACGATAAGAAACCGCTAAGACCACCGGACCGATAAACAGCCCAATCATACCGAAAGCAATCAATCCGCCAATAACGCCGGAAAGAATAAGGATCATCGGTAAATCGGCACCCATGCGAATCAACACCGGACGCAACACGCTGTCCAGCGTACCCACCACGCAACTCCATATCAGCAGCACCGTGCCCCACGTGGTATCGCCGCTCCAGTACAGCCAGATAATCGCTGGCACTAACACTACCAGCGGTCCGAGCTGCACCAGACAGGTCAGAATCATCAACACGGTTAACAGCGTGGCGTAAGGAATGCCGGAAATGGCTAAACCGATGCCGCCGAGCACGCCCTGAACCAACGCGGTGACCACCACGCCCAGCGCCACAGCACGAATCGCCTGACCGGCCAGCAGCACCGCAGCATCGCCACGGCGTCCACTCATGCGATAGGCAAAATGACGAATCCCGTGACCCACCTGCTCTCCGCGCCAGTACAGCAGCACGCTGAACAGCAGCATCACGATGAGATGCATCATAAAGCGACCAAAGTGGCCGGCCTGTGCCACGAAGAAGCCGGTGGTGCGACCAATATAAGGCTGCACCTGATTCAGTATCGCCGCGCCGCCGCCATCCACTAATTTGTGGTAGCTCGAGTAGAGTTTCCTGCCGATATAGGGAATCTGTCGCAACCAATCGAAGTCAGGCATCACCAGATGGCGCTGCGTTGCCCAGGCGATCACCGGCGCACTGTTATCAATCAGGCTGCTGACCAGCAGGGCGATAGGAATAATAAACAATAGTAAGAGCAAAATGGTCATGGCGATCACCGCCAGAGAGCGCCGTCCCCATAACATGTGCTGCAGACGAATCATCAACGGCCAGGTGGCGATCACCACCATGCTGGCCCAGGCGAAGCCGAGAATAAAGGGCTGCACCACCCACAGACTGGCGATGATCATGATCAGAATGAACATCAGCGAAAACAGCATTTGCGGTAAATCCATACCGCGTTGCAGGTCTTTCATCACAACGGTTAACCTCGATTGAGTCCTTCAGAGTGGGGCTGAACAGCCCTGATTAATGATGATCTATTTCCTGAAAATTAAACAGGAAAAGCAGCGACGGCGGTGCGCTTTCCTGAAAAAACAGCAGCCAGCAGAAAAGTATGATAAAACCAAGGGCTGAAAAAAATTACGACGCAAACGTTTACAACATCTCGGTCACTCAATAATGATCCCACAGATTTCTCAGGCACCGGGCCTCGTTCAACTGGTGCTGACATTCCTGCAGTCCTTAAAAGAGCAAGGCTTTACCGGCGATACCGCCACCAGCTATGCCGATCGCCTCTCGCTTGCCACCGACAATAGTATTTATCAGCTGCTGCCTGATGCGGCGCTGTTTCCACGCTCGACGGCGGATGTGGCGTTGATTGCGCGCCTTGCCGGTGAAACCCGCTTTACCAGCCTGGTGTTTACGCCACGCGGTGGCGGCACCGGCACCAACGGGCAGTCGCTGAATCAGGGCATCGTGGTGGATATGTCGCGCTACATGAACCGCATCCTGGAAATCAACACCGAGCAAGGATGGGTGCGTGTTGAAGCCGGCGTGGTGAAAGATCAGCTCAATGCGTGGCTCAAGCCGTATGGCTTCTTCTTCTCGCCGGAGCTCTCCACCAGCAACCGCGCCACGCTCGGCGGTATGATCAACACCGATGCTTCGGGCCAGGGTTCGCTGGTGTATGGCAAAACCTCCGATCACGTTGAAGGCCTGCGCGCGGTGCTACTGGGCGGCGATATCCTCGATACGCGCGCCATGCCGACCGAACTGGCGGAACAGCTGGCCAGCACGCCGACCGCGGAAGGGCGCATTTACCAGCAGGTGTTGAGTCGCTGCCGCGAACAGCGCGATTTGATTCTGGAGAAATTCCCCAAGCTCAATCGCTTCCTGACCGGCTACGATCTGCGCCATGTGTTCAGCGACGATTTGCAGACGTTTGATTTGACGCGCCTGCTGTGCGGCGCGGAAGGCACATTGGCCTTTATTACCGAAGCGCGCCTCGACATCACACCCATCCCTAAAGTGCGTCGTCTGGTAAACATCAAATACGATTCCTTCGACTCGGCCCTGCGTAACGCCCCTTTTATGGTGGAAGCCAAAGCGCTGTCGGTAGAAACCGTTGACTCGAAAGTACTGAATCTGGCGCGCGAAGATATCGTCTGGCATTCGGTTAATGAATTGATTACCGATGTGCCAAATAAAGAGATGCTGGGCCTCAACATCGTGGAGTTTGCCGGTGATGATGGCGAACTGATTGAGCAGCAGATCAGCACGCTGTGCCAGCGCCTGGATGAGCTGATGACCCAGCAGATGGGCGGCGTGATTGGCTATCAACTGTGTGACGATTTAGGCGGCATTGAGCGCATCTATAATATGCGCAAAAAAGCGGTTGGCCTGTTGGGGAACGCCAAAGGGCGCGCCAAGCCGATTCCGTTTGTGGAAGATACCGCGGTGCCGCCAGAACAGCTGGCGGATTACATCGTCGATTTTCGCGCGCTGCTCGACAGCCACGGCCTGAGCTACGGCATGTTTGGTCACGTGGATGCTGGCGTGCTGCATGTGCGTCCGGCGCTAGATATGTGCGATCCGCAACAGGAGCTGCTGATGAAGCAGATCTCCGATGAAGTAGTGGCGCTGACCGCGCGCTACGGCGGTTTATTGTGGGGCGAGCACGGCAAAGGTTTTCGCGCGCAGTACAGCCCGGAATTCTTTGGCGAAACGTTATTCAATGAGCTGCGCCGCATCAAAGCCGCGTTCGATCCTGACAACCGCATGAATCCCGGCAAAATCTGTACGCCGCTTGGCAGTAATGAACCGATGATGCAGGTTGATGCGGTGAAACGCGGCACCTACGATCGGCAGATTCCGGTTACGGTGCGCAACGAGTGGCGCGGTGCGATGGAGTGTAATGGCAACGGTTTGTGCTTCAACTTTGATGCACGTAGCCCAATGTGCCCGTCGATGAAAATCACCCGCAACCGTATTCACTCGCCGAAAGGGCGCGCCACACTCACGCGTGAATGGCTGCGTTTGCTCTCCGAGCTGGGCGTAGATCCAACCCAACTTGAGCAGGCGCTGCCGAAACAGGGCGCCAGCTTGCGTACGCTGATTCAGCGCACGCGCAATACCTGGCACGCGAATCAGGGCGAATATGACTTCTCGCACGAAGTGAAAGAGGCGATGTCGGGTTGCCTGGCGTGTAAAGCCTGCTCGACGCAGTGCCCGATCAAGATTGATGTGCCGAACTTCCGTTCACGCTTCCTGCAGCTGTATCACACCCGCTATCTGCGCCCGATGAGCGATCATCTGGTGGCCACCGTGGAGAGTTACGCGCCGTTGATGGCCAAAGCGCCCAAGGTGTTCAACTTCTTCCTTAAGCAACCGTGGATGCGCGAGCTGAGCAAAACGCATATCGGCATGGTGGATTTGCCGTTGCTGTCGTCGCCAAGCCTCAAGCAGCAGCTGAGCGGCCATCCGGCGATGAACCTGACGCTGGAGCAGTTAGAGGCGCTGGATGCAGCGCAACGCGAAAATTGCGTGCTGGTGGTACAAGATCCTTTCACCAGCTATTACGAGGCGCAGCTGGTTACCGATTTCGTCAAGCTGATTGAGAAACTCGGTTATCGTCCGGTGCTGCTGCCGTTCTCACCGAACGGCAAGGCGCAGCATGTGAAAGGCTTCCTGCAGCGCTTTGCACGTACCGCCAGCAAAACAGCCGATTTTCTCAACCGCGTAGCGAAACTGGGCATGCCGATGGTCGGCGTCGATCCGGCGACCGTACTCTGTTATCGCGATGAGTATAATCAGGTGCTGGGCGAGCAGCGCGGCGAGTTTAACGTGCAGCTGGTGCATGAGTGGCTGCAAACCGCCTTGTCTCCACGCGCGGAACAAACCGCCAGCGGCGAAGCCTGGTATCTGTTTGCGCATTGCACCGAAGTGACCGCGCTACCGTCCACGCCGAATCAGTGGCAGAGCATTTTTGCGCGCTTTGGTGCGAAGCTGGAAAACGTCAATGTGGGCTGCTGCGGAATGGCGGGAACCTATGGCCACGAAAGCGTAAACCTGGAGAATTCGCTGGGGATTTATGAGCTGTCCTGGCATCCACAACTGCAAAAGCTGCCGCGTCAGCGCTGTCTGGCAACCGGCTTTTCCTGTCGTAGCCAGGTAAAACGCGCAGAGGGCAATGGCATGCGTCATCCACTGCAAGCGTTACTGGAAATGATGTAAACAAATTGTAGGAGTCGTCACAAAGCTGGATTAGAATATCCAGCCTGCGTGGCGAACAAAATCACTCTGTAGGCGGGTAGCTTGATCCCACTCGCCGCTGAGCGCCAGTTGATGACACAAACGTGTTAATGACAGGCGCGCCAGTTGATAGGCCTGAATCCGAAACAAACGGTCACGATCGGCATTGCCCATCTCCTGCACTAAGCGGTGATGGAGTTTGCCCATGGCATGTAGAAAGCTGTGATCGTCGCCGTTGAGTTCGCAGATTTCTGCCATATCGAGGCAGGTGTCGTTGAAGCGACGCAGTTGGTCGAGACTGCAATCGGTGCGGTTGAGCTTTGCCTGAGCCATGTAGAAGTCAACGGTGATATCGCGCACCGAAAACTTATATTCGTCGATTTTATGTTGTAACCAGGCTGAGACGGTAAGCGTCATATCGCCACCTATTTAGGTTAATGATAATCATTATCATATTAAACCGCGTCAGGAATGCAATTCCCGCTGTGAAATTTTATTGATTTCTTCTGCCTGTTACTAAAATCGGCAATAACAATTTCTTTACATAGTGGAAAGGCGTAACCTATCAATCAGGATTAAATCGTAAAATTGATTTTAAAAAAATTGCGTCAATTTAACGGGTTACGCAGGTCAGGCACGCACGGGAATGCCGCCGTCAATCTGCTTTGAAGCGACTATGCTTAATAAAGCAGCAATGAAAAATAGCACGAGATGATTATCCCTGCAAAACAAGAGGTTGAAGTGATACCTGATATCACTACCATAGAGGGATAGCCTGAAAAGGCCCAGACATACGAGGTAGCACAATGTCATCAGTAAATGCCGACTCCTTTTCACCCGAAGATTTCGTCTGGAAAGGGCTCACGCTGACCGAATCGGCAGCGAAACAGATTCTTAACCTGGTAGAACAAGACCCTGAAGTCAAGGGCTTGAAACTGGGTGTGAAAACGTCCGGCTGTGCCGGCTTTGGGTACGTTATGGATTTGGTAAAGGATCCTGCCGATGACGACCTGCAGTTTGAGCAATTCGGCGCAAAACTGTTTGTGCCACTTCAGGCGATGCCGTTTGTTGACGGTACCGAGCTGGATTATGTCCGCGAAGGCCTTAACCAGATTTTTAAATTCAACAACCCTAAAGCTCAACACGCCTGCGGGTGCGGTGAAAGCTTTGGCGTCGAGTAAGTAAAACATGTCACGACACACCGAAGCATCTGATGATGTACAAATGTGGGAAGGCAAGCTCAATTATAAAGAGGGCTTCTTTACCCAGTTACAAACCGAAGAATTTGCCCACGGCATCAATGAAGATGTGGTGCGTGCGATTTCGGCTAAACGTAACGAACCTGAATGGATGCTTGAATTCCGTCTCAAGGCGTTCCGCGCCTGGGAGCAAATGGAAGAGCCGCACTGGCTGAAAGCGCACTACGAAAAACTGGATTATCAGGATTACAGCTACTATTCCGCGCCGTCCTGCGGCAACTGCGATGACAGCTGTGCTTCTGAACCGGGCGCGACCCAAACTTCTGGCAGCGTCGCGTCCAGCGACTACCTGACGAAGGAAGTGGAAGACGCGTTCAACCAATTAGGCGTTCCGGTGCGTGAGGGTCGTGAAGTGGCGGTGGATGCGATTTTCGACTCCGTCTCCGTTTCAACCACCTATCGCGGCAAGCTGGCGGAGCAGGGCATTATCTTCTGCTCGTTCGGCGAAGCGATTCACGATCATCCAGAACTGGTGCAGAAGTATCTCGGTACTGTCGTGCCGCCAAACGATAACTTCTTTGCCGCGCTGAACTCGGCTGTGGCCTCAGACGGTACCTTCGTGTACATCCCGAAAGGCGTACGTTGCCCGATGGAGCTGTCGACCTATTTCCGCATCAATGCGGCAAAAACCGGTCAGTTCGAGCGCACCATTTTGATCGCCGATGAAGACAGCTACGTCAGCTACATCGAAGGTTGCTCTGCGCCGGTTCGTGACACCTATCAGCTGCACGCCGCAGTGGTAGAAGTGATCATCCATAAAAACGCTGAAGTGAAATACTCCACCGTACAGAACTGGTTCCCAGGCGGCGAAGGCGAGGGCGGTATCCTCAACTTCGTGACCAAACGTGCCCTGTGCGAAGGCGATCACAGCAAGATGTCCTGGACGCAGTCTGAGACCGGTTCGGCGATCACCTGGAAATATCCAAGCTGCATTCTGCGCGGTGATTACTCGATCGGTGAGTTCTACTCGGTCGCACTGACCGCAGGCCGCCAGCAGGCGGATACCGGTACCAAGATGATTCACATCGGTAAAAACACCAAGTCGACCATCATCTCCAAAGGTATCTCTGCCGGTAAGAGTCAGAACACCTATCGTGGCCTGGTGAAAATCATGCCAACCGCGACCAACGCGCGTAACTTCACCCAGTGTGACTCGATGCTGATTGGTGCCGAGTGCGGTGCGCACACCTTCCCATATGTGGAAACGCGCAACAACACCGCCCATCTGGAGCACGAAGCCACCACCTCGCGCATCGGTGAAGATCAGATGTTCTACTGCCTGCAGCGTGGCATCAGCGAAGAAGATGCGATCTCAATGATTGTCAACGGCTTCTGCAAAGACGTTTTCTCCGAGCTGCCACTGGAATTCGCCGTGGAAGCGCAAAAATTGTTAGCTATCAGCCTTGAGCACAGTGTGGGCTGATGCCCGTTGCCGGAAGCAATGTGAAGGAAAGAGTATGTTAAGCATTAAAGATTTGCAGGTTAGCGTTGAAGACAAAGAGATTTTGCGCGGTCTGAACCTCGAAGTGAAACCGGGCGAAGTCCACGCCATCATGGGACCGAACGGTTCAGGTAAAAGTACCCTGTCTGCAACGCTGGCTGGCCGTGAAGATTACGAAGTCACTGGCGGTTCTGTCACCTTCAAGGGCAAAGACCTGCTGGAACTTGAGCCAGAAGAGCGTGCCGGTGAAGGCATCTTCATGGCGTTCCAGTATCCGGTAGAAATTCCGGGCGTCAGCAACCAGTTTTTCCTACAGACCTCGGTCAACGCGGTACGTAAATACCGTGAACAGGAGCCGCTGGACCGTTTCGACTTCCAGGATTTCATCGAAGATAAAATCCAGCTGCTGAAGATGCCAGAAGATTTGCTGACCCGTTCAGTTAACGTGGGCTTCTCCGGTGGTGAGAAGAAGCGTAACGACATCCTGCAGATGGCGGCACTGGAACCTGAGCTGTGCATCCTTGATGAAACCGACTCCGGTCTGGATATCGATGCGCTGAAAATCGTGGCAGAAGGCGTAAACAGCCTGCGCGACGGTAAGCGTTCATTCATCATCGTGACGCACTACCAGCGTATTCTGGATTACATCAAGCCAGACCACGTACATGTGCTGTATCAGGGCAAGATCGTTAAATCTGGCGACTTCTCGCTGGTGAAACAGTTGGAGGAGCAAGGCTATGGCTGGCTTACCGACCAAGAGTGATAACGCCCTGCAGCAGTGGCATCATCTGTTTGAATCGCGCGGTGACGAACGTTCTTTGCAGGCGCAGCAGCACTGGCAGCAACTGATGCGTGTCGGCCTGCCGACGCGTAAGCATGAAAACTGGAAATACACGCCGCTTGATGGCCTGTTGGCGCAGCAGTTTATGTTGCCGCAGCCGCAGGAAGTGAGCGCGGAACAAGTTGAAGCGCTGGCGCTGCCGGTTGATGCGGTGCGTCTGGTGTTTGTTGACGGCCGTTTTCAGGCTGAATTGAGCAGCCGTGATACCGGCCTGTTTGAAATTCAGCATGCGCAGGCTTCTGATCGTCGTCCGCTGCCGGCACCGATTCAGCCGGAAGTGTTCCTGCATCTGACTGAAAGTCTGGCAGAAGAAGCCACGACAATTCGTCTGGCGCGTGGCAAATCAGCGGCTAAACCGCTTTATCTGTTGCACATCACCAGCGGTCAGAATGCGGGCACCAACACCGTGCACCATCGCCACCATCTGCAGCTGGAAGCCAGCGCAGAAGCGGAAGTGATTGAGCACTATGTCACGCTGAATGACGTGGCGCACTTTACCGGCGCGCGTTTCACCTTCGACGTGGCTGACAATGCCAAACTGCAGCACATCAAACTGTCATTCGAGAGCGAGAAGGCTTACCACTTCGCGCACAATGATGTTGTGATGGGCCGTGATGCAAATGTGGCTACCACCAGCTTCCTGCTGGGTGCGGGCTTATCGCGTCACAACACCAGCGCGCAGCTGAATGGCGAAAATACCAATCTTGCGATCAACAGCTTGTCGTTGCCGGTGAATCAGGAAGTGTGCGATACCCGCAGCTATCTGGAGCACAACAAAGGCTACTGCACCAGCCGTCAGATGCACAAAGTTATCGCGCGCGATAAAGGCCGTGCGGTGTTCAACGGCATGATCAAAGTGGCGCAGCATGCGCTGAAAACCGATGGACAGATGACCAACAACAACTTGTTGCTGGGCCGTCTGGCTGAAGTGGACACCAAGCCGCAGCTGGAAATCTATGCTGATGACGTGAAGTGCAGCCACGGTGCGACCATTGGTCGTATTGATGAAGAGCAGATGTTCTACCTGCGCTCGCGCGGTATCGATGAGACCGCCGCACAGCGTATGATCATCCATGCCTTTGCCGCTGAACTTACCGAAACGCTGGAGAATCCGGTACTGCGTCAGGTGGTGCTGCAGCGCATTGCCGCGCGTATCCCGGGAGTTGAGTCATGAGTTTCGATCTCGAACGCATCAGAGCGGAATTTCCGATTCTGAAACGTGAGGTCAACGGACATCCGCTGGCCTATCTTGATAGCGCGGCCAGCGCACAGCGCCCGCTCGCGGTCATCAATGCGGAAAGTTATTTCTATCAGCACGGCTATGCGGCCGTGCACCGCGGTATCCATTCGTTGAGCGCGCAGGCGACCACCGATATGGAGAACGTGCGTCATCAGGCCGCGCGTTTTCTTAACGCTGCTTCGCCTGAAGAGATCATTTTCGTCAAAGGCACCACGGAAGCCATCAATCTGGTGGCTAACAGTTGGGGCGGCAGTCAGCTGCAACCGGGCGACAACATCATCGTCACCGAGATGGAGCATCACGCTAACATCGTGCCGTGGCAGATGGTGGCGCAGCGTACCGGCGCAGAAATTCGCGTTCTGCCGCTGAATGCGCAGGGCGAGCTGGCGCTGGAACAGCTGAGCGGTTTGATGGATAGCCGCACCCGTTTGCTGGCGGTCACCCACGTTTCTAACGTGCTCGGCACCGTCAATCCCGTAAAAGCTATCGTGGCACAAGCGAAAGCCGCTGGTGTGATTACGTTGGTGGATGGCGCGCAGGCGGTGATGCATCACAAGGTGGATGTGCAGGATATTGACTGCGACTTCTACGCTTTCTCCGGCCATAAGATTTATGGTCCGACCGGCATTGGTGTGTTGTATGCGCGTAAAGCGTTGCAGGAGATCATGCCACCGTGGGAAGGCGGCGGTTCGATGATTTCGGAGGTTGTGCTGCCAACCGGCACCACCTTTAACACTACACCATGGCGTTTCGAAGCGGGCACGCCGAATACCGGCGGCATCATTGGTTTGGGTGCGGCGTTAACGTGGATCAGCGAACTGGGCCTGGACGTGATTCATCAGCGCGAATCGATGCTGATGCGTTATGCGCTGGATAAACTGGCTTCGGTGCCGGATCTGGTGATTTACGGTCCGGAAAGTCGCAGCGGCGTGGTGGCCTTCAACCTCGGCAACCATCACGCCTTTGATGTCGGCAGTTTCCTTGATCAATACGGTATTGCAATCCGCACCGGCCATCACTGTGCGATGCCGCTGATGCGTCATTATGCGGTGCCGGCCATGTGTCGTGCCTCCTTCGCGCTGTACAACACCGAAGAAGAAGCCGATCGTCTGGCCGCAGGTTTGACCCGTATTCATCGTCTGCTGGGCGGTTGAGCAGACTTCAGGAGTGATTCATGGCGAATTTGCCAGATAAAGAGAGATTAGTGCGTAACTTCAATCGTTGCGCAAACTGGGAAGAGAAGTACCTCTACATCATTGAACTCGGTGGGAAATTACCAGAATCCTCCGAAAGCTTACAGCAGCCGGAACACGTGATTTCAGGTTGTCAGAGCCAGGTGTGGATACGCATGACCCCGCAGGCCGATGGCACCATCGCCCTCGAAGGCGACAGCGATGCCGCCATCGTTAAAGGGTTGATTGCAGTGGTATTTAGCCTGTATCAAGGGCTTAAGGCGTCAGAGATTCTCGATCTCGATGTGCGCCACTGGTTCGGCGAATTGGCGCTGACCTCACATCTCACTCCCTCGCGTTCGCAGGGGCTGGAAGCCATGATCCGCGCGATCCGGCATAACGCTCAGACCCTCAGCTAAGTTACACTCTCCAGACCCCGGCTTGACCGGGGTCTGTTCTATCCGACAAAGAGAAAATTGCATGAAACCAGCCTTACGTTTAGCCGGTGCATTGCTGTTGTCCTGTTGCGGACTCTCTGCACCTGCATTTGCTACGGAATATCCCCTACCAGCCGATAACAGCCGTTTGATTGGCGAAAACACCCTGACCACCGTGCCGGATGATAAGCGGCCGCTGGAGAGCATTGCAGCACGTTATAAGATAGGCATGCTTGGCATGCTGGAAGCGAATCCAGGCGTTGATCCCTGGCTGCCCAAGGCCGGCACGCAATTAACCGTGCCGCTGCAGATGCTGCTACCCGATGCGCCACGTGAAGGTATTGTGATTAACCTCGCGGAGCTGCGGCTTTACTACTATCCGAAAGATGAAGATCGTGTGGTCGTCTATCCGATCGGGATTGGTCAGTTAGGCGCCATGACGCCAACCATGGTCACCAGCATCAGCCAGAAAATACCGAATCCTACCTGGACGCCAACCACCAATATCCGCAAGCGCTATGCCAAAGAGGGCATCACCTTGCCGGGCGTGGTGCCTGCCGGGCCAGACAACCCGATGGGGCTGTTTGCGATGCGTCTGGCGCGCGGAACCGGTCAATATCTGATTCACGGTACCAATGCCGACTTTGGTATTGGCATGCGCGTAAGTTCTGGCTGCATTCGTTTGCGACCGGATGATATTGAAGCGCTGTTCAACAGCGTGCCGAAAGGGACGCGCGTGCAGGTGATCAATCAGCCCATCAAGTATGCGATTGAGCCCGATGGGA
Source organism: Pantoea sp. DY-5 (assembly GCF_019795955.1). Classification (NCBI taxonomy): domain Bacteria; kingdom Pseudomonadati; phylum Pseudomonadota; class Gammaproteobacteria; order Enterobacterales; family Erwiniaceae; genus Pantoea; species Pantoea sp. DY-5. The sequence continues at coordinate 755,325 of NZ_JAIMIE010000001.1, read as the reverse complement.
AGCGCTACGTCGAGGTGCATCAGCCGTTATCGCGTAACGATAAGGACGATCCGCAAACCATGCCGATTGCGCAGTCAGCGCAGCTGAAAGCCTTCTCGAAGAGTGAGAAGAGTGATACGGCGCTGATTAAGGAAGCGATAGCCCGACGTTCCGGGATGCCGGTATTGGTAAGCAGCGGTGAGCCGGTGACGGATGAAAGCGCAGTAACAACGGAGCAGAGTGGTGAAGCCGTAGCGCAGCCCTGAATTCGGACCAGAGAAACGCAGAATCAGGACAAAAAAAATGGTGCCACATGGGCACCATTTTTCAACCAGTACTCTTACTTACGGTAAGAGTGAGCCTGGTTGTCCAGACGCTGGTTAGCGCGAGCTGCGTCATCTTTAGCAGCCTGAACGTCAGAACGGATTGCGTTCACGTCGTTGCTCAGCTGATCAACTTTAGCGTTCAGAGTCTGAACGTCTGAAGACAGTTGGTCGATTTTAGCGTTGCTTGAGCAACCAGCCAGCATAGTTGAAGCCAGGATTACAGCGCCCAGTACCAGTTTAGTGCGATTCATTCTTTATACCCTCTAGATTGAGTTAATCTCCATGTAGCGTTACAAGTATTACACAAAGCTTTTTGAGTTGAGAATAAATTTTTGATGAGAACATGCTTAAATTTGATCGTTCGCTCAAAGAAACAGCATTTAACAGAAGATGATGAAAATAATTAGCTAAAACAGAGAGATTTAATCGGACTAACCTTAATCATACGAGATTTTGAATAGTTAATTTCGATTGGAAATTTCTGGCTTTTGTATTACCTCTGCAATAAAAAAAGCGCCTTTAAAAGGCGCTTTTAAATAAAAATTCAGTTGCTAATCAGATTACATGTACAGACGCGGTGTTTGTCGTTCCGCTTGGTACTAATGCACCTGAAACCATTACCACCACATCGCCTTTCTGCGCATATCCGCTTTCCAGCGCCATTTCTTTACCAATGCGGTAGAAATCATCAGTCGAGGCAATTTCTCTCACCAGATGAGTTTCGATACCTTTGCTCAGAATCAGCTGACGAGCGGTGGTTTCGTTGGTGGTGAGCGCCAGAATGGTGGCATCCGGGAAATACTTACGGATAGCTTTAGCAGATTTACCACCTTCGGTGGCTACAACAATCAGTGGTGCTTCCAGCTTCTCTGCAGTCTCAACGGCACCGCGGCATACCGCTTCGGTGATGCGCAGCTTGCGTGAGTCCTGTAGTGAATCGATGCGGGATTTCATCACGCGATCGGTACGCTCACAGATGGTCGCCATGATGGTAACCGACTCCAGCGGATAACGACCTTTAGCACTCTCGCCCGACAGCATGACCGCATCGGTACCATCGAGGATGGCGTTCGCCACGTCGCCGGCTTCTGCGCGGGTAGGGCGCGGGTTTTTGATCATGGAATCCAGCATCTGCGTCGCGGTGATGACCACTTTGCGTGCTTTATTACACTTCTTGATCATCATCTTCTGCGCGAAGATCACTTCTTCAACCGGGATCTCAACGCCGAGGTCGCCACGAGCCACCATGATGCCGTCTGACGCTTCGAGGATCTCGTCGAAGTTGTTCAGGCCTTCCTGGTTCTCGATTTTTGAGATGATCTGAATGTGCTCGCCGCCGTGCGCTTTCAGGTGCTCACGGATTTCCAGCACGTCTGAACGCTTACGGATAAACGAAGCGGCGACGAAATCAACGTTCTGCTCGCAACCAAAGATCAGGTCGCGCTTATCTTTTTCCGCCAGTGCAGGCAGCTGAATGGAGACACCTGGCAGGTTAACGCCTTTGTTCTCACCCAGATCGCCATTGTTCAGGACATTACAAATAACTGAGTTCTCAGTCACTTCTGTGACCTGCATACCGATCAAACCATCGTCGACCAGAACGGTGTTACCAATTTTCAGGTCTTCAGTGAAACCGGCGTAGGTCACGGCAACACGTTCGCTGTTACCAATGACTGACTGATCGGTGGTGAAGGTGAAGGTCTGGCCGGCTTTCAACGACACATCGTTACCGCCTTCCAGTTTCATGGTACGAATTTCCGGACCTTTGGTGTCCAGCAGAATAGCGGCCTGACGACCGGTTTTTTCCATAACGGCACGCATGTTGGTGATGCGTTGGCCATGTTCAGCGTAATCCCCGTGCGAGAAGTTAAGGCGCATCACGTTCATGCCCGCTTCCAGCAGTTGGGTCAGCATCTCTTCGGACTCGGTTTTTGGACCGATAGTACAAACGATTTTGGTCTTTTTCATGTCAGGTTTTCTATAAGTTGTGATGGATGATAAAGGTCGGGATTCGATGCGCACGGCACCGAAGTGAGAATATTTATGGTGTTGGATCGGATTTCACAGAAATAAGAATAGGAGACGAAAGCAAAGCGTGCAGAGAAGTTATGCAGTACGCGAGGGAACTGAGTGATCAGTGTTGCGCAAATCATTGGAGTTGTTTGCATAGGCACGTTAGCGCTGAAACCTTTCAGGTGGAACAACGCGGCATAGTATAGTCGCTAAGTATGCGAAAACCAATATAAAATCGGCGTGATAAAGACGATGCAGATCAAGAAAAGGGTGTTGCGCAAGGAGATAAAACCAGAGTGGTGCGCTCTAATGGACTCGAACCATCGACCCCCACCATGTCAAGGTGGTGCTCTAACCAACTGAGCTAAGAGCGCATTGAGGAAATTCACTAATTGGTGCGTCCGAGTGGACTCGAACCACCGACCCCCACCATGTCAAGGTGGTGCTCTAACCAACTGAGCTACGGACGCACTTGGTGCGCTCTAATGGACTCGAACCATCGACCCCCACCATGTCAAGGTGGTGCTCTAACCAACTGAGCTAAGAGCGCAACACGCTGTCAGGGCGACAGCGGGGACGAATATTAACGGCAGGCCGTGATGCTGGCAAGGGGAAAAAGTGTTTTTCCCCTACGACTGACCAGCAACTGTGCTATGCGTCGTTTTTTTCGCCGTTACCAGCCACTTAGCGCGCGGCGCGCGCCAGGATGACCTGCGCAGGCAGGCGCTGCAAACGACGGATGCGCCAAATCATCATCACTGCTGCGGAGGTCAGGCCGATAATGAAGCCACACCAGAAACCGGCGGGACCCAATTTCGGCAATACCCAATCGGTCATCGCCAGTACATAACCCACCGGCAAGCCCAACACCCAATAGGCGATAAAGGTAATGAAGAAGATCGAGCGTGTGTCTTTATAACCGCGCAAGATACCGCTGCCGATCACCTGAATCGAATCTGAGAATTGATAGATCGCCGCCAGCAGCATCAGCTGCGCCGCAAGGGTAATGACTTCCGGATTTGCCGTGTACAGACCTGCGATATCATGGCGGAAAATCACGGTAAACAGCGCGGTGATTGCTGCCATGCTGATGCCGACGCCTTGCCCGGTCCACGCGGCAACGCACGCCTGTTCGGCTGAACCTTGCCCGAGTCGATAGCCAACGCGAATAGTGGTGGCAACGCCGAGCGACAGCGGCAACACGAACATCAGCGAACTAAAGTTGAGTGCAATCTGGTGTCCGGCCACTTTGACAATGCCGAGCGGTGATACCAACAGCGCCACCACGGCAAACAGCGTCACCTCAAAGAACAGCGCCAATGCCACCGGCAAACCCAGCGTGAACAGGCGTGACAAAATCCCGCGTGACGGTGCGGACCAGCGCGTTTTCATACGGATATCGCGCATGCTTGCCATGCGTTTCACCCAGAAGCGCATCACCAGGAACATCACCCAATAGACCGATGCCGTCGCCACGCCGCAGCCGACACCGCCTAAGGCCGGCATACCAAAATGGCCGTAAATGAACACATAGTTGAGTGGAATGTTCACCATGAGACCGAGAAAACCGAGCAGCATCGCCGGTTTGGTTTTCGACAAACCTTCACATTGGTTGCGCATCACCTGGAACAGCAGGTAACCCGGCGCCCCCCACAGCAACGCATGCAGGTATCCTTCGGCTTTGGCGGCCAATTCAGGATCAATGTCATGCATGGTGTTAATCAGATAACCGGCGTTCCACAGCACCACCATAATCAGTAGCGCAACGCCGATTGCCATCCAGTATCCCTGGCGCACTTGTTCCGCGATACGTTCGCGTCGTCCTGAACCGTTGAGTTGCGCAACGGTAGGCGTCAAAGCCAGTAGAAGACCATGACCAAACAGAATGGCGGGAAGCCAGATAGAGGTGCCGACAGCGACGGCGGCCATATCCGTGGCGCTTACCGCACCGGCCATAACAGTATCTACAAATCCCATCGCAGTCTGGGCCACCTGAGCAAGGATGACCGGGATCGCGAGGGCCAGCAATTGACGCGCTTCGGTAAAATACTTCTGCACGTTACACCTGCTTAATTAATGAAGAGAGCGGGGCGAAATCCCCAAAGAATGCGCGCACAGTGTAGCGGCAGCGCTGGCTTCCGCCAAACGTTGATCGCATTTTGTTTAGCAATTTGTGTAAAGTTTGAACTCCGCCAAATTAAGCTGCCGCCGACAAGCTGTGATAAACTGACGCAAACTTTGCAGAGGCTGAGATTATGTTTACTGGAATTGTGCAAGGCACGGCAGAAATTGTCGGCATTGAAGAGAAAGATCTGTTTCGTACCCATATTGTGCGCTTACCGGACGATCTGTTACCGGGACTGGCGCTGGGCGCATCGGTAGCACACAACGGCTGTTGCCTGACCGTGACCGAGATTAACGGCGACTTGGTCAGCTTCGATTTGATTAAAGAAACATTGCGCATTACCAACCTGGGTGAATTACAGGTGGGTGATGTGGTGAATATTGAGCGTGCAGCGAAGTTCAGCGATGAAATTGGCGGCCATTTAATGTCCGGCCATATTATGACCACGGCGGAAATCTGCAAAATCATCCAGTCAGAAAACAACCGCGAAATCTGGTTTAAATTACAGGACGCCACACAGATCAAATATATTCTGCATAAAGGTTTTGTGGGTATCGACGGAATTAGTTTGACCGTTGGCGACGTAACCAAAAGCAAATTCTGTGTGCATCTGATTCCGGAAACGCTGGAGCGCACCACGTTAGGCGCGAAGAAGTTTGGTCAGAAGGTCAATATCGAGATTGATCCTCATACGCAGGCCATTGTGGAAACCGTTGAACGCGTATTAGCGCAGCGTGAAGCCGCCGCACTGGCGCAGATTGCTAGCGCTGAATGATGGCGTTAAAAAAGGCGCCCTGCGGCGCCTTGATTTATTTCCAAAAGCTCATTAACGCGCCACGCGTAATCCGCCATCCTTGCCGCGACTGAATACCACCTGCCACAGCTGAATATCACGGGCACGAAACGCACCGGCGCAGGCGTTGAGATAATAGTCGAACATCCGTTTAAAACGTTCGCCATATTTCTCAGCCAGCTGTGGCCACGCCGCCTGAAAACGATCATACCAGGCCATTAACGTCGTATCGTAATCTGCGCCAAAGTTATGCCAATCTTCCATGACGAAATGTGGCTCACTGGCATCAGCGATTTGACGTACCGACGGCAGACAACCGTTCGGGAAGATATATTTATCAATCCACGGATCGACATTCATATCCGTTGTGAGAGCACCAATGGTGTGCAGTAAAAATATGCCGTCTGGTTTGAGGTTGCGGTCTACAACATCAAAATAAGTGGCATAGTTTTTCGGCCCGACATGTTCAAACATTCCGACAGAAACAATGCGATCATATTGATTATTCAGGTCGCGATAGTCCTGCAGTAATATAGTGACATCCAGTCCTTCACAGCGTTGTTGTGCCAGTTTTTGTTGCTCAGCAGAAATAGTAACGCCATGCACCGTGACGCCATAATGGCGCGCGGCATATTCCGCCAGTCCGCCCCAGCCACAACCGATATCCAACAGCGTCATGCCTGGTTCAAGTTGTAACTTGCGGCAAATCATATCAAGTTTTGCCTGCTGCGCGTTTTCTAACGTATCAGCATCTTTCCAGTAGCCGCAGGAATATTGCATATAAGGGTCAAGCATCAGTGAGAAGAGATCATTACCCAAATCGTAATGCTCTTTACCCACAATCCAGGCGCGTTTTTTGGATTGCAAATTAGTAAGACGCGCGGCGGCGATGCGCAACGTATCTTTAAAATGTCGCGGTAATTGTTTATCCAGATGGTGTTTTAAAACGCGATGGAAGAACATATCGAGCTGTTCGCACTCCCACCAACCATCCATGTAACTTTCACCTAATCCAAGCGATCCTTCCTCGAGCACGCGTTTAAAAAAATCTGGATGCTTTACCTGAATATCCCAGGGACGAGTGCCATTAACTGCAATATCAGCACGTTCTAGCAGTTCATTGACGATCCGAAACCAGTGGTTTTCTTCAAGGCTCACTTCTTCTATAACAGATGAACTCATAGCTTCTCCATCACCTTCCGATCTGAACCTGAGAAAAAGAATAGCCAATTTCCCAAGGCCTGTGAGAGAACTCACGGAAAATCCGTCCGCCAGAAATCCGACGTTTTACAGAGGCATGAATTTGAATAGAAAAGTTGGAGGCAACACTGGAGTATCGTGCAGACGCCATCCCGCGACAGAGTCGCTAAAGGTCTTACATTTATATTATTGATTTAATACAGAATTACTGACCCACAGAGTATATGCTCACGCGGGTCAATATTCAACGGGTTATCGTTAGTTTGCTAACGAAAAGCGTTGGGTTAGAGATTATCTTCGCAGGGACGGGGAGTGTGGGCAATATCACTTTGTGCGTTTGCCAATCGCTGGCAGACAAAGCCCGCCCACGCCAGTACCACGGTGGCGACCATCACTAACGTGGTGTTGAACAGCGCCTGCTCAAGGCCGGCGGAGACCAGCAGGCTGGCGACAAAGCACAATCCCAACTGGAATAAGTTCTGTAATCCTGCCGCTTTACCGGTGGCGTGCGGGAAGGGCGCTAATGCGCTGGCAACCACAATCGGATAGATCGCGCCATTGGCCAGCGCCATGCCGCAGAAGGGCATCAGCAGCACAAACAGCGGCGCTGAAGGCATCAGGGCGATGACAAACAGACTCAAAATACTCAGGCTGTACAGCACCAGCAACCACGGCAATAGTTGCGCGCCCTGATAACGATTTAACAGCGTGCGACAGCCAAAGCCGCCAATCAGAAACGCAATGGTCTGCGGAATATAACTCAGGCCAATGTCGCCCGGCGTCAGGCCAGCAGCGAAGAGAATGAAAGGTGAGCCCGTCAGCCAGGCAAAAAAGCTCGCCGAACATGCCGAATAGATCAAGACGTTACCGCTGTAAACGCGGGTGCCCAGCAAGGTGAACCAGCCGGGCTGTTTGCCTGTGGCAACTTTCTCGCGCTGAGGCGAGGTTAACTGCAGCGTACCGATCAGTAACACCACGGCAACCAGCGTCAGCGTGATAAAGATGCTGCGCCAGTGGAAGTGGCCGATAAGCCAGGCGCCGAGCAGCGGTGCCAGCGCCGGCGACAGCGCAACCAGCGGCATAATCGTCGCAAACACTTTATTGGCTTTGGCTTTTGGATAGTGATCCACCACCAGCGCCTGCCAGCTCACGGCAGCGGCACACACGCCAATCGCCTGCACAAAACGCAGCGCCAGCATCAGGCGGACATCGGTCACCCACAGCATCCCCAGACAGCCGAGGGCGAAGATGGCTAAGCCCGCCAGCAAAATCGGCTTACGTCCGTAACGATCCGACAGCGGTCCCCAAAAAACCTGGGCACAGGCAAAACCGCCAAGAAACAGACTCAGGCTGGCGCTGATGGTGCCGGGTGCGGTAGCAAAATCACGCTGCATATCGCCAAAGGCGGGTAAATACATATCCGTGGCAAGAAAGCCGAGCATGCTGAGCACGGCGAGATAAGGCATAAATGCTTTAGACGACAACATGTTGATTCTCTTTTGGGCAGGTTGAACGCCGGGGAGTGTAAAAGGATGCAGCGCGCTTTGTGAAACGCTAATATTTGCATAGTGCTGTTAAATTTTTTGAAGGCAAAATCATGTGGTCAGAATATGCGCTTGAAGTAGTGGATGCGGTGGCGCGCACCGGCAGTTTTAGCGCGGCAGCGCAGGAGCTGCATCGCGTGCCTTCTGCCGTCAGCTATACCGTGCGCCAGCTGGAAACCTGGCTGGCGGTGCCGCTGTTTGAACGCCAGCATCGCGAAGTGGTGATGACACCGGCGGGCGAGCATTTTGTGCGAGAAGGCCGATCTGTTATCAAAAAAATGCTGGCAACTCGCCGACAGTGTCAGCAACTGGCAAATGGCTGGCGCGGCGAGTTGAGCATCGCGGTCGACTGCATTGTAAAACCGCAGCGTACGCGACAGTTAGTGAAAGACTTCTACCGCCATTTTCCCGACATGGAGCTGATTATCAGCTACGAAGTGTTCAACGGCGTGTGGGATGCGTTGGCTGATGGTCGGGTGGATGTGGCGATTGGCGCAACTCAGGCCATCCCGGTGGGCGGACGTTTTGCCTTTCAGGATATGGGCGCGCTGAACTGGCGCTGTGTGGTAAGTCCCGATCATCCGCTGGTTAACAGCACGGAGCTGGATGATGAAACCTTGCGGGCGTGGCCATCGCTGGTGCTGGAAGATACCTCGCGTGCGTTGCCGCGCCGTATGACATGGACGCTGGATAATCAGCGGCGGTTGGTGGTGCCAGAGTGGGAAACCGGGATGGATTGTTTGCTGGCAGGATTGTGCGTCGGAATGGTACCGGGCCATTTGGCGCGTCCGCTGCTGGACAGCCAAAAACTGGTTGAACTGGCGCTGCCGCAGGCGTTTCCAGACAGTCCGTGCTGCGTTAGCTGGTCCGAACAGCGCGCGTCACCGGCGCTGGCGTGGTTACTGGCTTATCTCGGGGATGCCGAAACGCTGAACCACGAATGGCTCAGCGAAGTGTCGGCTTAGCGGCGATAGTCGCGGAACGGACCGTACGCCACCGAACGGCGTTCAATCAGCGTTGGCTGAACCTCGATGGTTTGCGGATCTTCACGCTTGCTGGTGATGCGATCCAGCAGCATTTCCAGCGCTTTTTCACCCAGTTCAGCTTTTGGCTGGTGCACGGTAGTCAGCGCTGGGGTGAAATAGCGCGCGTTGCGCACGTTATCGTAACCAATCACCGAGATATCCTGCGGTACGCGTAAACCCATCTCATCAGCGGCGCAAATCGCGCCCATCGCCATGATATCGCCACCGCAGAACACCGCAGTTGGACGCTGTTTCTGATTTAAAATCTGCTGCATCGCCTGATAGCCCGATTCAGGTTCAAAGTCGCCCTGAACCACCCATTCCGGACGCACCGTGATGCCCGCTTCGTTCATTGCCTGCAGGAAGCCCGCATGACGTCCACCGCCGGTGTTGCGCTCCATTTGGCCAGGAATAGCACCGATATCGCGATGGCCACGTTCAATCAGATAACGCCCGGCGAGATAGCCGCCCTGAAATGCATTGTCCTGCACGGTATCGGTGAAATCACCGCGTGACGCGCCCCAATCCATTACCACCATGGGGATATTGCGGTTCTCTTCCAGCATCTGCAGCAAATCGTCTGGATATTCCGAACACATCACTAGCAAGCCATCGACGCGCTTTTGCGCCATCATTGACAGGTAAGCGCGCTGCTTTTGCAGATCGTTGTGCGCATTGCCGAGAATCAGCGTATAGCCGCGTTCGAAGCAGCGGTTCTCCACCGCTTCGATAATTTCAGCGAAGTAGGGCGCTTCGCTGGAGGTCGCCAGCAGACCCAAGGTTTTGGTGTGATTGACTTTAAGACTACGCGCCACGGCACTTGGCGAGTAATGTAATTCTTTGATCGCTTCCCATACGGCGTTACGCGTCTCTTCCGCAACGAAACGCGTTTTGTTGATGACATGCGAAACCGTGGTGGTTGAGACACCCGCGCGTTTTGCGACATCTTTAATTGTTGCCATGAAAATGGTGCTCCTGGGCTTATCGCAACTTACTGATAAGTATATTGTTAAACGTTTGCGTCTGCTAATGCTTTTACAGCCCAAAAAAGCGGGCAAAACGGTATGTTCTAGCAGGCGAAATCACTTCATCACGCTGTAAATACAGCCTGCGCAAAATCTGTTGCGCAACGAAAGGCGGGGATTCTAGCAAGCTGGCGCGGATAACACGAGATTTTTGCCTATTGCTATGCGAAAATCGTCTTAACCCTAATAATTGTGTGACTAAGGAGTTGTGATGAATACCGACCTGAAGCTGGCGCTAATGACCACTGTTGGCGCACTGTTGATGATTATCGCCTTCAGCTTTACCGCGATCATGCATTAACAAAAAAGCCGGAGCTGAGAACAGCATCCGGCTTTTTATGTCTGTTGCGCAACAACTAGCGAATGGTTTTTGGCGTCATCATACGACGCGCGCCCACATAGTGTTTCTGCCAGTAATCCTCACCCAATGCGCTAATCTGAATATCTTTGCCGGTACGCGGCGACTGAATGAATTTACCATTACCAAGATAAACGCCCACATGGTCGGCGGTACCGCGATTGTTGATGCGGAAGAACACCAGATCGCCTTTCTCCAGCATTTCACGCTTAATCGGTGCCGCATCACGCAGGTGATACATCTCATTGGCGGTGCGTGGCAGTTTGAATTTCACCAGATCTTTATAGGCGTACCACACCAGGCCGCTGCAGTCGAAACCGGTATGTGGTGAAGCGCCGCCCCACTGATAAGGTTTGCCGAGTTGACCCATTAATTTGGTCATCGCCGTTTCACGCGCTTTTTGATAACGCTGGCGGTGCGCTTTACTCATTTTGATGCCGGTCAGCGCTAACGCTTCATCATCGACGGCGATCTCAGGCGTTTTCTTCGCTAAACGTTGATGACCGTATTTCTTAGCAGAGAGTTTCAGCGGGGATTTTTTGCTGGTGGTTTTGTGCAGCGCGGTTTCTGTTTTGGTCTGTTTTTTGAGTTTGAATTTTTGAACAGCAGTCAGGCGCGATTTTTTAGTAGTGGTTTTCACCGGACGTCGTTTGCGGCGCTCGTCTTCACGTGCACTCTTTTTCTCTGCTTTAAGCGAACTGGCGTTAACGGGCGCATGCGGAGATGCAGCGGCCACATTAAAGAACAGTTGGGCTAAAGCCAGTATGAAAAGCGTAATTAGTAGACGCATAATCCGGTTACAGGTTAAGCAGGCTGAATCAAAGCAGACTGCGTAAAAGTGAGAGAAATCTGATCAAGTGACCAGCGCCGAGGCAATTCTAATCCACTTTTTTTGCAAAAGGTAAGGCCTTTTTCCATTAATATGTTACCAGATTGATTCTGTAGCAAAAATGAGCGATTTCAGCTGGTTAACACAGCGAAACTATTGCTAATTATTAATTTATTAATGCCAATTAATGATATGAAAATGTTATTTGTCATACGTTAACTTAACAAACATGGCGATTAGCCCGTGCAAACGCAAAATCCCGTTTTCAGTCCGGGAGCGAAATCGCTACAATAAACAAACACGAAGTAGAAGATTAAGGAAGGCAATAATGAGTACTGTTGAAAAAATTCAGCGTCAGATCGCAGAAAACCCGATTCTGCTGTACATGAAAGGTTCTCCAAAGCTGCCAAGCTGCGGTTTCTCGGCGCAAGCCGTGCAGGCGCTTTCCGCGTGTGGCGAGCGTTTCGCTTACGTGGACATTCTGCAGAACCCGGATATTCGTGCTGAAATGCCAAAATATGCTAACTGGCCAACCTTCCCGCAGCTGTGGGTCGATGGTGAACTGGTCGGCGGCTGCGACATCATCGTTGAGATGTTCCAGCGCGGTGAACTTCAGCCACTGCTGAAAGAGACCGCTGAGAAGTATAAAGAAGCGGAATAATGCAGAAGGCCGACAAATGTCGGCCTTTTCTTTGATTACCCGGCAGACGCATCGTCTGCGGATTCTTCACTGAAAGCCAGCGGCCAGCCGCCCAGGCGTTTCCAGCGGTTCACCAATTCACAGAACAGCGTCGCGGTTTGCTCTGTGTCATACAGCGCCGAATGCGCTTGCGTGCTATCAAACTCCATTCCCGCCGCTTTACAGGCTTTCGCCAACACGGTTTGCCCCAGCACCAAACCGCTCAGTGCCGCGGTATCAAAAGTGGCAAACGGGTGGAACGGATTGCGCTTCAGGCTGGCGCGCTCGGCGGCCGCCATCACGAAGTTGAGATCGAAAGTGGCATTGTGCGCCACGATAATGGCGCGATTGCAGCCGCTATCTTTGGTGCCTTTGCGCACCATTTTAAAAATCGCATGCAGGGCTTCATATTCACTTACCGCACCGCGCAGCGGATTGGTAGGATCGATGCCGGTAAACGCCAGCGCCGCAGGATTCAGAATGGCGCCTTCAAACGGTTCCACATGGAAGTGCAGCGTTTCATCGCGGTGCAACCAGCCGTCTTCATCCATTTTCAGCGTGGTGGCTGCAATTTCCAGTAGTGCATCGGTTTGTGCATTGAAACCCGCGGTTTCAACGTCGATCACAACAGGATAAAAACCGCGGAAGCGTTGGTGGAGAGCGTTTAAAGCGTTCGATTCAGACATCAGGATCTCATGGCAATAAATAGGGCAGCGCGCATTATGGCAAAAATCGCAGGAGGGTGCAGCAGGAGAGGGAAGTCAGCCTGCAAATAGCAGGCTGACGAGCAACCTTAGTTGCCTAAGCCGTGACCGGCATGTTTGTTTTCAATCAGCTCGATTTTGTAGCCGTCCGGATCTTCAACAAATGCAATAATAGTCGAACCGCCTTTTACCGGGCCCGCTTCACGCGTCACGTTGCCGCCTGCGCTGCGAATGCGTTCGCAGGTATCAGCTACGTTGTCCACGCCCAGCGCGATATGGCCGTAAGCGTTGCCGAGATCGTATTTATCCACGCCCCAGTTGTAAGTCAGCTCAATCACCGCGCCTTCGCTCTCTTCGGTGTAGCCAACGAATGCCAGAGTGTATTTATACTCGGTGTTTTCGCTTTGACGCAGCACGCGCATGCCGAGCACGCGGGTATAGAAATCGATAGAACGTTGCAAATCGCCAACGCGTAACATGGTGTGAAGTAAACGCATAACATCCTCTTTTTTAAAACGTCATCAGTGCATGACAAGCAACTTAGTATACACACTGATGAAACAACGCTGCCGCCTATCCGCCGCGGCAGCTATTTTCTTACAGGGTTGGATAATCGGTATAACCTTCCGCGCCGCCGCCGTAGAAGCTCTCAGGACGCTGCGGATTGAGTGGCGCATCCTGCTGCAGACGGGCAACCAGATCCGGGTTGGCGATAAAGTCGCGACCAAACGCCACCGCATCAATCAGACCACGCGCAATCAGATCGTCGGCTTTCTCAACAGTGTAAGCACCGGCACCGATGATCACGCCTGGGAACAGGGCGCGCACTTTTTCACGGAATGCGTCGCTGTAAGGCTGTCCGCCCGCCCAGTCTGGCTCAGAAAGGTGCAGATAGGCGATGCCGCGCTTGCCCAACTCGGCGATGTACCACAACGCCGCTTTTTCTTCTTCCGGGCCATTTTCCAGATTCTGGAAGGCACCGATTGGCGAAACGCGGATACCGATACGATCGGCAGACCAGTTAGCAATCGCCGCATCCACCACTTCCAGCGCGAAACGACCACGTTTCTCAATCGAACCGCCGTACTCATCGGTACGCTGGTTTGAGCCCGGTGCGAGGAACTGATGCATCAGATAGCCGTGCGCGGAGTGTAACTCCAGCAGGTCGAAATCGGCTTCGCGCGCATTGGCAGCGGCCTGACCAAAATCTTTTACGATTTGCTGAATTTCAGCCACTGACAACTCGCGCGGCACGGAAGTGTCTTCACGATAAACAGAACCATCCGCGGCGCGCAGGGAGGTGCGCGTACCCGCCGCCAGCGCGGTTGGCGCGACCGGCGCTTTGCCTTCGGGCTGCACGCTGTGATGAGAAATGCGTCCGGTGTGCCACAGCTGCACGGCGCTGTGACCGTTGGCGGCATGAATGCCTTCGTTAATCACTTTCCACGCGGCAATTTGCTGCTGTGTGTGCAGACCCGGCGCACCGGCATAGCCTTTCGCCTGGAAAGAGATCTGAGTGGCTTCGGTGATGATCAAACCGGCACTGGCGCGCTGTTGATAATATTCTGCCATCAGCGGCGTAGGGATATCGCCCGGCTCAATGCTGCGCAAACGCGTCAACGGGGCCATGAAAATGCGGTTCGGTACGGTAATCGCGCCCACTTTGAGTGGGGAGAACAGCTGCTTACTCGCCATATTGATTGCTCCAGGAAGACCGGTCGTCTAGTCACGACGCTTTTTAAAAATCAGTGACTTATCAGCCACTGTTCGATGGTGTTGAGCGCCAGGCTAATCGGGCCTGGCTCTCGGGAAATCTTGCTCTGCAAACTGGCTCCGAGCCACAGCAAGTAGCAGCGCTGCGCCAGCTGCTGCGGCGTTTGCGCAAACGGCAGTGGCTGCTCAGCCGCCACCTCAGTCAAACAGCGCGTATAGGCAGCGATGATGGCGTTGGCACCCTGTTGCAGTGCATCGCGCATCGGTTCAGAGAGATCGCACACTTCGGCTGACAACTTCACGCCAAGACAGCCAACAATATGACCTTGCTCGATAAACAGCCGTTCGCCATAGCGGAAATGCGCTAACAGGCGCTCGGTCGGCGTTAAATCGGGCAGACTCAACTGCTGATCAATCTGCTGCTGGAAATGGCTGAAGTAGCGCTCAATCAGCGCCACACCAAAGGCCTCTTTTGAACCAAAATAGTGGTAGAACGAGCCTTTAGTGACTTCCGCCAGCGCCAGCATCTCGATCAATCCCATGCCGGTAAAGCCGCGCTGTAAGCAAACCTGCTCGCCAATAGCGAGCAGGTGTTCACGGGTATCGTTGCGTTGCAGAGTCTTATTCATGGGGGGCAGGTTATTAGACCAGTCAGTCTAACGCAACCCTCAGGCGGCAGTTTGGCACGATCTGATCATGTCCAGCTGCGGCTGATACTGCTGCGTCTGGATATTGAACATGCCTAAAACCGTATGGAAAAGATTATCTTGCGAAACCTTGGCGTCAGCCGCTTGCTGGCGTAAACAGGTATCATTGATGTGGTACGCCGCCGCGTATCCCGGTGACATCCACATCAGCAGAGGAATGTGTGTTTGCTGCGCAGGCGCAAACAGGTAAGGCGCGCCGTGCAGATACATCCCGCTCTCGCCAAGCGATTCGCCGTGATCGGAGAGATAAACCAGCGCCACATTAAAGCGATCACTCAGGCCTTTAAGCTTATCGATGGTGCGACTCAGCATGTCGTCGGTATACAGCAGCGAATTATCGTAGGTATTCACCAGCGCCTGATGATCGCAATCCTGGATCTGCTTGCTGTCACAAGTGGGCGTGAAACGGCGGAACCCAGCCGGATAGCGCTGATAATAGGCTGGACCGTGGCTGCCCATCTGATGCAGCACGATAATGCCGTCGTTGTGCAGGCTAGCTATATAGTTATCAAGACGATGCAGCAACACATCATCCTGGCAAAAACCATCATGACAATATTGCGGCAGTTTCCACTGCGTCATATCGGTGTGCGGCACGCGGTCACAGGCGCCTTTGCAGCCACCATCATTTTCGCGCCACAGTACGCTTACGCCTGCGTGGGCAAGGATGTCGAGTACGCCTTCCTGATGGTGCGCCAGATTGGCGTCGTAATGCACGCGAGGCATATTCGAGAACATGCAGGGCACCGAAATGGCGGTTTCTGTACCACAGGAACTGGCGTTGGGATAGTAAATCACCTGCTGTTTTTTCAGTTCTGGACTGGTCTCTCGCGCGTAACCACCCAACGAAAAGTTCTCGGCGCGCGCCGTTTCACCTACCACTAACACCACCAGCGTTTTTTTAGTCGCTGTGGAGATTAACGGACCTTTATGAGCATCTTCACCGATTTTCACCAGCGCCTGGCTACCTTGCAGATAGCGTTGGTCGACATAATGGCCGGTGCCGCTGACGATATTGGCCGGGGTAATCATCTTGATCAGATTTTTATTATTGCGAATCAGCGAGGCGTAATCTTTGTAAAACAGCGCCGCCATCAGCAATATTATTAATATTGCGCCCAGCGCGCCCGTCAGGCGTTGCAGCAGATTCCACCACCAGCGCGGTCCACGACGAATACGCACGCCGCAAATCAGCGCCACCGGCACCATCCCCATCAACAGCATCCAGAGTAGATAGCGGCTGCTGAACAACGCTGAGGCTTCCTGCGGGTCAGATTCAAAGACGTTTTGCATCATATTGGTGTCGATCACCGTGCCAAAACTGTGCATGAAGTAATTGGCGGCGGCGCTGACGAACACCAGCACGATCAGCAACGGCTTGCGCAGATAAGGCCAGGCAGCCAGCGAGAAAATAAAATAGAAAGCCGAGGCCAGCACCAGTGGAATACTGGCGGCGAACAGATAATCGTGGGGATGATCGTAAGGGATCATTTCCCAGGCGCGCAGCAAGAAAAGGGCATTCAGGACTAATGCGAAGAACAGCGCAGCAATAAGGTTAAATCCGCTGGTGCCGCACTGCAGGGTGGTCGGGAATCTCATGAAAACTCAACGGTAAGAAGGTGTGTGACAATCGTATGAAGACAAGCTGAGGAAAACCTTAACCAAGAGTAAACATAAACCATCCAAATTCTGTAAATGCTGGCTATTTGGTAAACAGGCGTAACCAGACGCCGTAATGGCTTGATTATGCGCAATCGGCGTCTACGCTTTGCACAATGTCATTAAGCTGTTATCAATGTGATATGAGATGTTAATTGCGGAGTGGATGTGGCCGAGCAACTTGAGTTCTTCCCCGTTCCCAGCCCGTGTCGTGGCATTTGCCAGAGTGACGCGCGTGGCTATTGTCGTGGCTGTTTACGCAGCCGGGAAGAGCGCTTTAACTGGATGAAATTCAGCGATGCGCAAAAGCGCGATGTGCTGCGCTTGTGCCGGCAACGCTTTTTGCGCCTGCAGCGGCAGCAAAAAGTGGATGAAGATCATGATCCACAACAACCGGAACTGTTTTAAGAAAACGATGATTTGCCTTTCCGTTATACTCCCGCTTTCGTCATCTGGAACCGTGTTTAGGGAGTTTAACCATGTTACAAGCGCAGGCTATTGCACCGCAGGGACCCTCATTTTCACCGCTGATCGCCGGTTACTGGCGTTTAATGGAGTGGGGCATGACGCCGCAGCAAGTGGTGCAGTTTATTGAGCACCATTTAGCGCTGGGCATCACCACCGTCGATCACGCCGACATCTACGGCGATTACCAATGTGAAGCCGCCTTTGGTGCCGCGCTGCGCCTCGCGCCAGGGTTACGTGAGAAGCTGCAAATCGTCACCAAATGCGGCATTGCGACGCGCGCAAAGCCTGAACACCGTATTGGTCACTACATCACCGAAGCCAGCCACATTCTGCACAGCGCCGAAAATTCGCTGCGCCATTTCCATACCGATTACCTCGATTTGCTATTGATTCATCGCCCGGATCCGTTGATGGACGCGGATGAGATTGCCGAAGCCTTTACGGCGCTGCATCAGAGCGGCAAAGTACGCCATTTTGGCGTCTCCAACTTCACCGCCTCGCAGTTCACGCTGCTGCAATCGCGTTTGCCGTTCAGTCTGGTCACCAATCAACTGGAGATCTCTCCGCTGGAACAAACGTCGCTGCTGGATGGCTCGCTTGACCAGTGCCAGCAAAATCGCATTCGCCCGATGGCGTGGTCATGCCTCGGCGGCGGTCGCCTGTTTAACGATCCGCATTATCAGCCGCTGCGCGATGAGCTGGAGCAGGTGAAGCAGGAGATCGGCGCCAGCAATATCGAGCAAGTGGTGTATGCATGGGTGATGAAACTGCCAAGCCGTCCGCTGCCGATTATTGGATCAGGTAAAATCGAACGTGTTAAAGAGGCGGTTGGCGCGTGCCAATTGACGCTGGATCGCCAGCAATGGTTCCGCATCCGTAAAGCCGCCATCGGCTACGATGTGCCCTAAAGCGTAAAGCTGCGTCAAATTACGGCAGCCTGGATGAAAGCAGTCCAGGCTTAGAGGGAATCTAACCGTAAGGAGACGTTATGAAGAAAACCCTCATTGTTATGCTGGCTCTGGCCTGCGCCGCGGGTGCGCAGGCGGCGTCAGAAGAAGTCACGCTGCATGAAACCACGGCGCAAGGCATCGGGGCAGCGATTGGCACCGTCACGCTTAGCGAAACGCCATACGGTGTGCAATTTACCCCAGCGTTAAGCGGCCTGAAACCCGGCATTCATGGTTTCCACGTCCATGCTAAAGGCAGCTGTGAACCGGGCGAGTCGGACGGTAAAACGGTGGCGGCCGGTGCGGCGGGCGGACATCTCGATCCGCAAAAAACCGGCAAGCATCTTGGTCCGTATGCCGATGGTCACCTTGGCGACTTACCCGCGCTGTTTGTAACCGAAGATGGCAAGGCGACCTATCCGGTGGTTGCGCCACGCATCAAATCCCTGAGTGAAATCAAAGGTAAAGCCTTAATGGTGCATGTGGGCGGCGATAATCATGCCGACCATCCGCAACCGCTTGGCGGCGGCGGGGCGCGTTTTGCCTGCGGCGTAATCTAATGCTTTGGGCGGCAGCAGCTTGTCGCCCCAATTTCCTCACGCTGAAAAAAGTTGACCCATTTTCTTGCTACTCTCAGCGCTTTTTCCGTCCTATGATATTGATTCAGGAATAAAACCTTCAGGGGCAGGAATGAAAGCGCGTGGGATGATGTTGTTATGTTTATTGCTGGTGGGATGCGATCAACCCAACGACACACAGCTGCGTTTAGATGCCAGTCGACAACTGCAACGCACCATCGATACCAATCCGCTGCGCATCGGCTGTGAGAAGATTGCGCGCGGCCGTGAATGGCTGACACAGCACACACTTCATCGGCTCGAAGCTAACGGCTGCGAAAATGTCCTGCGCAGCGCCACCGAAACCAACTTCACCCACAGCGAAACTTATCGTCATGCGATGACGGTGGTGTGCGGCGGCATTCAGGGCAAAAGTTTCACCGGCACCACTTTGTATCGCCGCTTTATCTACTCTTCAGAGGAGAAGGCGCTGGTGATTGAACCGATGTCCGATCAGGATAAAACCCGCTTTGAAGGACAGAAATCACTGCATCAGTTGCAGGACGATTTTAATCGGCAAACCACGCAATATTGTCAGTAATCAATCCGGCACCGCCTGCGCTAACTGGGCGAGTGAGCAGCGCAGGCGCCACAAAATGCCCGCCAGCGTATTGGCTTCGCTCTCCTGTTGCTGCTGCAGTTGCTCAATCAGGGTTTCCAGCTCATCCAGCGCGGCCTGCAGCGCCGTGTGATGCACGCCGCGCAGACTCACAATCCGTTGCAGATCCTGCAGGCTGCTATCACGCATTTGCCCGAGCGTAGCCGACGTCGGCTGCCATTCGCGCAGCTGCCAGACAATGTGGGAACAGTTCAGCAACACCACGCCCCAGCGCAGCAGCCAGACGCGCGCTCGCTCGTCACGACTGTTACTGAGCTGACTGATGTGATGATAAATTTGCGATTCAAAGTGGCTTTCACTCAGGCGCGGATGACGGCGGAGCTGGTCGAGAAACGCATGGCGCAGGGCACGAATATGCCGACGACTGCGACGCGCATCGGAACTGGGACGCAGCACCTGAAACGCCAGCCACGCCAGCAGTACGCCGCACACCTTGGCGATATTGTCATTGAGGAAGCTTTGATAATCCCAGTCCGGCGGATTGGTGACGGCGATAAAGGATCCCATAAAAACAATGAATTGCCCCCACATCCCGGCACGTTTCTTCTGCTGCAGTTTGAACAACTGCAAGGTGAGCAGCAGCGGGAACAGCACCAGTAAAAACTGCCACAGCGCGCTGATTTGCACCATCAAACCGAACTGCAGCACAAAACTAAACAGTGACAGCCACAGCAAGGTTTTCAGCAACAGCGAGACGCTGCCACTGGGCGAGGGAGCGGAGGAGTAAAGCACGCAGGCGATGGCGGTAAGCGTCAGGGCGGCGGCACCGGAATCCCATTGCGTGGTGATCCAAAAGGCGCAGCCCAGCATGATGACGCTAAAGGTGCGCAGCGCGCTCCAGCCGGCTTCAGCACTGTCGCTTTCGCGCGCCAGCGAGGGCGCATACGGCGGCTGAAAACGGGTATCGGCATCGGCGCGTTCAATCAGGCGAATCCAGCGATTGACGTTGAGATACACCCAACAGAAATAGCGCAGTCTCTGGACGAAGGCGCGTTGGCGGTAATCACCGGTTGCTGATGGCGTGATGCCACGCAGAATTAGCGCCAAACGGTATTTGTCGCACTGCGGCTGCGCCAGCTCCTGCAGCAGTTTGGCCACGGCGTCGTAAAGTTCGTGTGGCGCGTCGGGCCAGTTCAGCAACATGCGGCGCAGGCTGGAGAGTACGCTGGTGAGACGCAGCTGCTGGTGCAGTACATAGTTCAGCACGTTGTTCTGGCGGCGGAAGCGATAGTGGCTCCAGAACGCCTGAATGCGCAGCAGATTCATGGTGAGAATCTGGCTAATGACATTCTCATGGGCGGTGCGCACGTTATCAGTGCTGCCTTGCTGCAGTAATAACACCGCATGATCCAGCAAACGCGCGTGCATCTGACGCAGTGAACTCATCAGCGCGTTGCCATCTGAGGTGCTGGGCAGAATCATCATCATCAATCCGGCACACAGGATGCCGGAGATCACTTCGCACACGCGCGCCTGGGCGATATCCCACAGCTGAGTGACATCGGTGATGTTGACGCTGCTAAAGGCGATGATAGCGGCGGTATATCCCGCCAGCGAAAACGCGTAGGCCACGTTATTTTGGTAGTGATTGGCGATCCAGGTACAGAACGCCAGCCACCCGGCCATGAAAAAGGCAAACAGCCAGGGTTCGTTCAGCGTGTGTCCGGCGATCAGCAGCGCGGCGCTGGCACCGAGCAAACTGCCGACGATGCGCCCCAAACTTTTACTGATGGCACCGCCGACGGTGGGAAAACTCACCACCGCCGCCGAGGTCATGGCCCAGTAAGGTTGATCGAGTTGCAGTGCATAGGCGATGGTCAAGGCGAGACACATCGCGATGCCATTACGCAGCGCGTAGCGCCACTCGCCCCAACTTGCTTTTATCCACGGCAGATTTTGCCACGCCAGCCACTGAAAATTCATCACAACCTCAGTGAGCGATGGAGATGGTGCAGGTGGTGCCCGCCACCAGCGGCACGCCTTCCGGCAACGCATCTAAGCGAATACGCACCGGCACGCGCTGCGCAAGGCGCACCCACGGCACATTAGGCTTGATATCCGGCACCAGCCCGCCATCGCTGGCGACACTTTGGTCATAAATGGCGCGTCCGATACTCTCCACCGTGCCCTGCAAATGCGCGCCGTTGCTGTACAACACAATTTGCGCGGCCGCGCCGGGCTGAATATGGCGCAGCTTGGTCTCTTCGAAATAGCCCATCACGTAATAAGAGTGGCTGTCGACCAGCGCAAACAGCGGCGTACCGGCGCTGGCGTAGTTGCCGGTGCGCAGCGTCAGGTTGCTGATCCAGCCATCGGTGGGCGCGGTGATGGTGGTTTGCTCGAGATTCCAGCGTGCCTGATCAAGGCTGGCCTGCGCCGCTTTCGCCGTTGATGCCGCGGCATTGGCGGTTAAGCGCGCTGCGTCCATATCTTCCGCTGAAATAACGTTGCGCGGCAGGCTGGCGCGGCGATTGGCTTCATGTTGCGCTTTCGCCAGATCGGCCTGCGCTTTGGCCAGTTGGGCTTCGGCGTTGGCCTGCGCAATTTGCCACGGAACTGGATCGAGCTTCAGCAGCACGTCGCCTTTATGCACGAACTGATTGTCGCGCACTTGCAGAGCGATGATGCGACCGGACACTTCGGGCGTGATATCCACCAGCTCGGCGCGCACTTTGCCGTCACGCGTCCATGGCGATTGCATGTAGTAATTCCACATCCACCATCCGGCAAGCAGGGCCAGCGCAAAAATCACCAGGGTTGAAAAATACTTAAAAGGGTTGAATTTCATAGTGATTTATCCGAGGCTCAGTAACCACAATGCGCCAGCGACGCACAGTACAAACAGGGAAAGGTCCATTAAGGTGGGATGCCAGACATCGCCGGAGTAGATCCAGCCGCGTATCAGCGGGTGAATCAACAACCAGAAAAAGAAACCGAGTAACACCGCTTTAAACAGCGGCGGGAAAAACAGCGACGCACCGAACACCAGGTCGGTAAGCGGGGCGCTGGGGGAAAAAGCGGTTAGGGACACGTGTCATCATCCTTTTTGACCGGGAATCATCTAAATAGAGCGTAGACGGCAAGCGTATATGCAGGCCTGGTATTTGTAATTTGCCAGGTAAACTCGCAGAATAGTGTAAAATCTGGCTTAATAGCTAGCAAGCTAATTATAAGGAGATGCAATGGATACGCCCTTGGGAACCGATCTGTCTCGTCTGGTGCGCATTTGGCGCGCGTTAATCGATCAGCGCTTGAAACCGCTTGAGTTGACACAAACACACTGGGTGACGTTACACAATATTCATCAACTCCCGCCAGAGCAGTCACAGATTCAGCTGGCAAAAGCGATCGGCATTGAGCAGCCTTCGCTGGTGCGCACCCTGGATCAGCTGGAAGAGAAGGGATTGATCACCCGCGCCACCTGCGCCAACGATCGCCGCGCTAAGCGCATCAAGCTGACTAAGCAGGCCGAGCCGATTATTGAGCAGGTTGAGAATGTGATTGATGCCACGCGCGATGACATCCTTTCCGGCATCAGCCTGGAAGAAATCAATCAGATGGTGACGCTGATTGCGCGGCTGGAAAAAAACATTCTCGAGTTTCATAACCGCGAGAAATAAAAAAACCGACGCCAGGCGTCGGTTTTTTTATCTGTTCGCTTAACGTGGCGAAACGGTAACCTGGCTGCCGTTTGACGCCATCACGACGCGCTGGCCAACCGAGTAACGAGTGGCCGCTTGCTTCTGCACCACCATGATGGTGTTGCCATCATCCTTGCGGATTTCCAGCTCGACACCGTCAGATTTGTTGACCGCACCCTGAACGCCCTGACCGGCTACGCCACCGAGTACCGCACCGCCAGCGGTTGCCAGACTGCGACCGCTGCCGCCGCCAATGGTGTTACCGAGGAAACCGCCCAGTACCGCACCACCAATTGCGCCAATCACGTTGTTTTCATCGCCGCCCTGGATTTTCACCGGACGAACAGAAACCAGCGTGCCATAGGAAACACTTTGTACTTGTTTAGCTTCGCTGGCGCTGTAAACGTCACCGGAAAGGGTGCTGTCGTTGGCACAACCTGCCAGAGTTAAGCCGGTCAACGCCACGGCTACAAAACGCTTAATCATCAGAACGCTCCTTAATGCAAAATAACGCCATGTTTCTCATCCTGTACTGCACAGAGTATAAGACAGAAAACTGGCAAATGACGCTAAGTCCGTATAAAACGCGGCTGGGGCGAAGCATAGACCATCGTCCCTCAACAAAAATTCAATTACCCAACGAAAATATTTCTGAGCTGCAATGCACTGTGCAGTGACGCTGAAAAGCGGAATTTTATCATAGAATTAGACCCGGTAATTTGCCAGGCTTAAGCCAGACGATGTTAAGGGAGTGAACCGCTATGAAATCAGGACGCTATATTGGCGTGATGTCCGGCACCAGCCTTGATGGCGTGGACGTGGTACTGGCGGCCATTGATGGGCAAATGGTGGCGCAGCAGGCCAGCTATTGTCACCCCATCCCGCAGGAATTACGCCAGCAGGTGCTGGCCATTTGTCAGGGACAAACCTTGACGCTGTCGCAGCTCGGGCAACTGGACACGCTGCTGGGCAAGCTGTTCGCCGAGGCGGTTTTAACCCTGATGCACCAGCAGTCGCTGGAGGCCAGCGACATTATGGCGATTGGCTGCCACGGACAAACAGTGTGGCATGAGCCGCAAAGTGATGCGCCGAATACGCTGCAAATTGGCGATAACAACCAGATCGCGGCGGCAACCGGCGTCACAGTGATTGGAGATTTTCGTCGCCGCGATATGGCGCTCGGCGGGCAGGGCGCGCCGCTGGTGCCAGCCTTCCATCAGGCGCTGTTGATGGACAGCGTCGAGCGCCGCATGGTGCTGAACATCGGCGGCATCGCCAATCTTTCACTGCTGATCCCCGGCCAGCCGGTACGCGGTTTTGATACCGGGCCGGGCAATATGCTGATCGATGCGTGGATTTGGCGTAATAAAGGTTTGCCGTACGACAAAGATGCCGCCTGGGCGCGCAGCGGTCAGGTGGTTCCAGCGCTGCTGGAGTTGATGCTGAGCGATCCGTGGTTTGCCCTGCCGCCGCCAAAAAGCACCGGGCGCGAATATTTCAATCTCAGCTGGATCGAGCAGCAGTTGCAGCGTTTCCCGGCGCTGCCACCACAGGATGTGCAGGCCACGCTGACCGAGCTGACGGCGTTAACCATCGCGCAGCAGGTGCAGCTCAACGACGGTTGCGATCGTCTGTTGGTTTGCGGGGGAGGCAGCCGAAATCCGCTGCTGATGGCGCGGCTAGCCACGCATTTGTCGGGAACTGAAGTTGGTACCACCGACGAAGCGGGCATTAGCGGTGATGATATGGAAGCGCTGGCCTTTGCCTGGCTGGCGTTTCGCACAGTAAATGGATTACCGGGCAACCTGCCAGCGGTAACGGGCGCGCGGGACATGAGCGTATTGGGCGCAATTTATCCGGCCAACCCCCGACCTGGTCGTTAAGAGGTAAAGATGAAAAAAATAATGATGATACTGAGCAGCGTGGCGCTATTAAGTGGCTGCGGCATGATGCATAAGCAGGAAGAGACGCCGCAACAGCTGCGCTATCAGTGCGGGACTTTGCCGCTGACGGTCACTCAGGATAACGTGAAGCAGCAGGTGAGCTTTATTCTGGACGGTAAGCCACTTACGTTGGCACAAACGGTGTCGGCCTCTGGCGCGCGCTACAGCGACGGCACTTACGTCTTCTGGTCAAAAGGCAATGGCGCTTTTGTTGAACGTAATAACAAAATCGTGATTAATGATTGTGAATTGCAGAACGCGGATACCTCCGTTCAGTAAACGTGAGAAAGAGAAACAGCATGAGCGACAGTGACAGCTTGCAACATATTGCCCATCTGCGTCGTGAATACACCCGCGGCGGGCTGCGACGTAAAGATCTGCCCGATAACCCTTTGGCGCTGTTTGAGCAGTGGCTGCAGCAGGCCTGCACCGCGCAGTTGCCGGATCCGACGGCAATGACGGTCGCCACCGTTGACAGCAGCGGCCAACCTTATCAGCGCATCGTGCTGCTGAAGCATTACGACGAGCAAGGCATGGTGTTCTATACCAACCTCGGCAGCCGCAAGGCGCTGCAGCTGGCAGAGAATCCGCGTATCTCGCTGCACTTTCCGTGGCACTTCCTTGAGCGTCAGGTGATGGTGCTGGGCGAAGTGGAAAAACTGTCGCCGCTGGAGGTGCTGAAGTACTTCAGCAGCCGCCCGCGTGATAGCCAGATTGGCGCATGGGTGTCGAAGCAATCAAGCCGCATCTCGGCGCGCGGCGTGCTGGAAGGCAAATTCCTCGAACTCAAACAGAAATTCCAGCAGGGCGACGTGCCGCTGCCGAGTTTCTGGGGCGGCTACCGCGTTAAATTTCACACCGTGGAGTTCTGGCAGGGCGGCGAACATCGCCTGCACGATCGCTTCCTCTACCAGCGTAATGACAATGGCTGGTCGATTGACCGATTAGCCCCGTAAAACTGCGTTTTATCCCCTTTCAATGCTGGCGCAGTTGGCGTCAGCGCTTTATGCTATAGCCCTCTTTTTTTCGTCTCCGCACGTCAGCGGAAAGCTGTGTACCAGCCTAGGTGCAGTCTGATCAATTTGGAGTCAGTGATGACCAGCAGTAACCTGATACAACAATTGCAAGAAAGGGGCTTAGTCGCCCAGGTAACGGATGAAGAAGCGTTAGCAGAGCGACTGGCGCAAGGGCCAATTGCACTCTATTGCGGCTTCGATCCTACCGCTGATAGCTTGCATTTGGGCCATCTGGTGCCGCTGCTCTGCCTGAAACGTTTTCAGGATGCCGGACACAAGCCGGTCGCGCTGGTGGGTGGTGCCACCGGTCTGATTGGCGATCCCAGCTTTAAAGCAGCAGAACGTAAACTTAACACCGCTGAAACCGTTGGCGAGTGGGTGGATAAGATCCGCAACCAGGTTGCGCCTTTCCTCAGCTTCGATTGCGGCGACAACAGCGCGATTGCCGCGAACAACTACGATTGGTTTGGCGGCATGAACGTGCTGACCTTCCTGCGCGACATCGGTAAGCACTTCTCTGTGAATCAGATGATCAACCGCGAAGCGGTGAAACAGCGTCTGAACCGCGAAGATCAGGGCATCTCTTACACCGAGTTCTCCTACAACCTGCTGCAGGGTTATGACTTTGCGGAGCTGAACAAGCGTCACGATGTGGTGCTACAGATTGGCGGTTCCGATCAGTGGGGCAACATCACCTCCGGTATCGATCTGACGCGTCGTCTGCATCAGCAGCAGGCGTGGGGCTTGACCGTACCGCTGATCACCAAGTCTGACGGCACCAAGTTCGGTAAAACCGAAGGTGGCGCAGTGTGGCTGGATGCGAAGAAAACCAGTCCATACAAGTTCTACCAGTTCTGGATCAACACTGCGGATGCCGACGTATATCGCTTCCTGAAGTTCTTCACCTTCATGAGCATTGAAGAGATCAATGCGCTGGAAGAAGAAGACAAAAACAGCGGCACAGCGCCACGCGCGCAATACGTGCTGGCTGAGCAGGTGACGCGTCTGGTGCACGGCGAAAGCGGCTTAACTGCGGCAAAACGCATCACCGAGAGCCTGTTCTCCGGCAGCCTGAGCGCGATGACCGAAGCGGACTTCGAGCAGCTGGCGCAGGACGGCATGCCAACTATCTCGCTGACAGCAGAAGACGATCTGCAGCAGGCGCTGGTGGCGGCTGAGCTGGTGCCGTCACGCGGCCAGGCGCGCACCATGATCGGTTCTAACGCGGTATCGCTGAATGGCGAAAAACAGTCAGATGCGGAGTACCGTTTCAGCGACAGCGATAAACTGTTTGGACGTTTCACGTTGTTGCGTCGCGGTAAAAAACATTACTGCCTGATTAACTGGCAGTAAGCGTTCAGGGCCGGCTTCCGGCCCTTTTTTATGGCAAGACAGCAGTACAGGGCAAAATGAAAAATATTCTCGCAATTCAATCTCACGTTGTTTACGGACACGCCGGTAACAGCGCTGCCGAATTCCCGATGCGCCGCATGGGCGCAAACGTTTGGCCGCTGAATACCGTGCAATTTTCTAATCACACCCAGTATGGTCACTGGACAGGCACCGTGATGCCCGCCACGCATTTGACCGACATCGTTAAAGGCATTGCGGCGGTTGACCGCCTGAAGACCTGTGATGCGGTGTTGAGTGGCTATTTGGGATCGGCGGAGCAGGGCGAACAGATTCTGGAGATCGTGCGTCTGGTGAAAGAAGCCAATCCGCATGCGTGGTTCTTCTGCGATCCGGTGATGGGCCATCCGGAGAAAGGCTGCATCGTGGCGCCGGGCGTGGCGGAGTTTCACTGTAAAATGGCGTTGCCCGCCAGTGACATCATCGCCCCGAACCTGCTGGAGCTGGAGATGCTCAGCGGCCATGAAGTGGCCAACGTCGAGCAAGCGGTGGTTGCGGCACGAGAACTGATTAGCAAAGGCCCGAAAGTGGTGCTGGTGAAACATCTGGCGCGTGCCGGACGTCGTAGCGATCGTTTTGAGATGCTGCTGGTGACCGCCGATGAGTGCTGGCACATCAGCCGTCCGCTGGTGGACTTTGGCGTGCGTCAGCCGGTTGGCGTGGGCGATCTCACCAGCGGCCTGCTGCTGGTCGATCTGCTGCACGGCAAGTCGCTGCAGGATGCGCTCGAGCACATTACCGCGGCGGTGTATGAGGTGATGCTGAAAACCCACGAAATGGGCGAGTACGAATTGCAGTTGGTGGCCGCGCAGGATGCGATTGCCAAGCCGACGCAGCATTTCGCGGCAGAAAAGCTGTAAATTCCCGTAGGGTGCGCATTAATGCGCACCTGTAATTGAGGTCGCCATTAATGGCGACCCTACGACAGGATTAAACCAAACCTTCCGCCTTCAAAGCCGCTTGCACCGCTGGGCGCTCCGCAACCCGATTAAACCAGGCGTCCAGCGCATCCAGTCCCGATAAATCCAGCTTGATGGCTTTAGCCCAGCGCGTCACCACGAACAGATAGACATCGGCAACGGTAAAGCGCAATCCCAGCAACCACTGTTTATCCTGCAACGCCTCATTCACATGATGATACTTTTTCTCCAGTTGCGCACGCGCAATGGTTTTGTACTCTTCCGGCGTATCAGGACGGAACAGCGGGCTGAAACCCTTGTGCAGTTCGCTGCTGACAAAACTCAGCCACTCCAGCGTGTGATAGCGCGTCAGGCTACCGGTTGGTGCCAGCAGGTTGCGATCCGGCTTGAGATCCGCCAGATACTGCACAATCGCCACACCTTCGGTCAGGATGCTGCCATCGTCAAACTGCAGCGCCGGCACTTGTCCTTTCGGGTTAATCTGCCAGTAATCTTCTCCCTGCTCGGTCACTTTCTTCTGCAGGTCCACGTTCACTTGGGTGAAGTCGAGTCCGCATTCCAGCGCGACAATATGCGGTGATAGCGAACAGGCACCGGGCTTACAATAGAGTTTCATCATGGCTTCTCCTTGAATGTTGTGGTGATCAAAGCAGCATAAGTCTGCCAGGGATATTTACCCGTGACTGCGATCAGGAATTGCGGTCACCATTCAGGTTTATTCAGCAAAGCATGGCAGTAACGGCAGCTTTTCGAGCGCAAAATCCCAAAATTGCCGCACTTTAGGCGTCATATTCTTCACGCGCTGGGTGACTAACTGCACCGGCAGCGGCGCCGGTTCCCATTCAGGCAGTAAACGCAGCAGTTTCCCGCTGTGGATATCGTCGAGAACCTGATACGACA
This sequence comes from Pantoea sp. DY-5, assembly GCF_019795955.1. Lineage (NCBI taxonomy): Bacteria > Pseudomonadati > Pseudomonadota > Gammaproteobacteria > Enterobacterales > Erwiniaceae > Pantoea > Pantoea sp. DY-5. Next base: position 726,165 of record NZ_JAIMIE010000001.1, on the reverse strand, counting down.
GCAGCCGTCCAATGCCGTGTGCGCTGCGCAGCGCTTCCAGCTGGCTCTCCACATCATTAACCCGCAGACGCGGCGTAATGCGCACGCGCAGGTCGTGAGCGAAGCGCCACTCACGCGTATGGCGCAGGCTCGTCACTAACGCATGTTGAGTCAGTTCAGCGGGATGAAGAGGCGTGCCAGCCTGATGCAGATAGTCGGGGCTGGCAATCAGCGTTGAACGCACCGTGCCAACCTGACGCGCCACCATCGAAGAGTCCTGCAGTTCACCAATGCGTAATGCGATATCGAGGCCGTTTTCAATCAGATCCTGATAGGTGTCGCTGAGCACCACTTCAATCTGCATCTCCGCATGCTGTTGCAGGAAGGCATTCACTAAAGGCATGACGTGGCGACGACCAAACTGCACCGGCGCGGTTAAACGCAGCAAGCCATGCAGGCCGCTGTGGTGAGCGCTGTCGATGGCGCGCTGATAATCGCTCAGCACGCGCTGTGCCTGCTCAAACAGCTGCCAGCCAGCTTCGGTGGGTGCCAGCTGGCGCGTGGTGCGTTCAATCAAAGTGGTGGCGAGGCGGGCTTCAAGGGTGTTGAGGGTGCGCGTGATCACCGGTGGCGATCGCTGTAACAAACGTGCGGCACCGGCCAAACTGCCTTGCTGGATAACCGCGACAAATACCTCAAGCTCATCAAACCTGTCCATGCTTATTCCACTCAGATTAACAGTGAGCCGACATCATGAAGTTAAGCGAGCAAAAAGCGAAGTGTGGGTAGCAGAAATCGTTAAAGGAAATGTGAATGGCGGCGAAATAGTCGGTAGAAAAAAGCCGGGACATGCCCGGCTTTCTGCTTACTGATTGGCGCTGGCGCGTTTCAGTTCAGTTTGACTATCATCCTGCGTCATGCGGTTCAGCAGTGGCGCGGTGATTAACATCAGCAGGGCGATCACGCCGGTGGCGATACCAATCTGCTGGAACACATGGCTGTAGACCGCCAGTGACGTGTGTGGATCGGTCACATCATTCGGCACCGCCATCAGGTTCGCGACTTTACCGGCAATCATTGCCGCACCCGCGGTGGTCAGGAACCACGAACCCATGATGAAGCCCATTAAACGTTGTGGTACCAGTTGTGCCACCATTGCCAGGCCCAGACCGGAAATCATCAGCTCACCAATGCTCTGCAGCGCATAGCTAAGGATCAGCCAGTTCACTGAGACGATACCGGCTTCGTTGGCAAATTTGGCACCAAACGGCAGCACCAGGAAGGCCGCTGAACACAGCACCATACCGAAGGCGAATTTGTGTGGCATCGGCATTTTATCGCCGAGTTTGTTGTACACCGCGGCCAGAATCGGGCTTGCCAGCATAATCCAGAACGGGTTCAGCGCCTGGAATTGCTCCGGCTCAAAGGTGATGCCGAGAATCGCGTGCTCAACGTTGCGGATAGCGAAGAAGTTAAGTGAGGTCGGCATCTGCATGTAGAGCACGAAGAACACAATCGCTTCAACCATCAGCAGGAAGGCCACGATCATCTTACGACGTGCGGCCCCCTTCAGCGCGAAGGCTTCTTTAGCGAAGATCACCACGATACCTGCGGCGATGACGCCCAGCGTCATACGTGCGATGCTCTGGTGATGCAGCAGCCAGGCCGCCAGCGCAATCAGTGCTACTACGCCAATCAGCGTCATCAGCAGTTTACCCATCTGCAGCGGGGCAAAATCCGGCTTGGATCCGTAGTTTTTCACTACACGCTGGAAGAACAGGAAGTTCAGCAGCGTGATCACCAGACCGACAACCGACAGCGAGAACGCCGCGCCCCAGCCATATTTCGCCGCCAGCCACGGGGTCAGCATCATCGAGAACAGGGAACCGATGTTGATCGACATATAGAACATGGTGAAGGCACCGTCGAGGCGCGCGTCATCTTTCTCATAGCAGGTCGACAGCAGGGAAGACGGGTTAGCTTTAAACAAACCGCTACCAACGGCGATGGTCGCCATACCGATATACACCATTGAGGTGTCATGGCCGGAGAAAGCAATCAGCGCATAACCCAGCGCCAGCACCATTACGCCGAGCACGATGACGCGTTTGGTACCCAGTACTTTATCGCCGAGCCAGCCGCCGATGGCGACTAAACCATATACCAGCGCGCTAAACGAGGTGAACAGCGTAATGGAGTCCGCTTCGGACATGCCCAGCTGTTTAACCAGGTAAACCGCCATGATGGCTTGCAGGCCGTAGTAACCAAAACGTTCCCACAGCTCGATGGAGAAGATCAGATAAAACGCTTTCGGTTGCTTAAAAGCGTTGAGGCTTGGCGCCCCGTCAGTGTGTTTGTTTGCAGTTGACACTTGTACCTCAGTTTTAACATAGCCTGTTTTGCGACAGGAATTAAGTCTGCGTCGGGCTGGGTAATCCCGCGCAACATTGTTATTAGAAAGGAAAAACGGCGACTAATTTGGCTGAATCAGTCCAACAGGGCAAGCATTTTCTGCACGCTGTAATACTTGCAATAGATAGGGTTAATGCCGCTATACAAAGTTTTAAATCAGTGTTAAATCTCGCTGGGTGGCATTATATCAGGATAAACAGGTGAAATGCAGATCGGGAAGATCATTTTCCTGATATAAACTGCTCAAAGAGGCTTTATCAGAACATAACGCTAAAGTTCATAATTTATACAGAGATTATTATTGCCGTTGTGCGCAATATAAGCACAACAGCTTGATTGATGAGCGTAATAAGCAGTCAAAAGATTCCAAAACGCTAATTAGTTGATCCTGCGCACAAAACCGCGAATTAATTATCAGGGTAAAAGAAGAAAACGTTTGCGTAGCTGACATCTGGCGAAGATTAGCGCGGTCTGACACCTTATTTGGCAGATAAACAGGCGGCCATAAGCGCAATGCGTGGAAACGAAAGCCGCATAAATCGACGTTTAAAGGCGTTTAGACAGCGGGTTAACTTTGCTGTAACATCCTTTTTTCCCTGAAAGGACGTAGTCATGATGAAGTCGATTCGTGTCGCCCTGATTGGCGATTACCGTGCTAATGCCGTTGCGCATCAGGCCATTCCTCCCGCTGTACAACTCGCTGCAAAAACCCTTTCACTCAACGTCAGCGCCGACTGGATCGCCACGCCGGAACTCAATCAGCACAACCTGAATGATTACCAGGCGATTTGGCTGGTTCCGGGCAGTCCTTATCTCAATGATGCGGGCGTGTTTGCCACCCTTCGCTGGGCGCGGGAAAGCGGTAAGCCATTTTTGGGCTCGTGCGGCGGATTTCAGTACGCCATCGTTGAGTACGCGCGCAATGTGCTGGGCTGGGAAGATGCGGCGCATGCGGAAACCGATCCCAGCGGTCGCTGGGTGATTGCGCCGCTGGCGTGTTCGCTGATGGAACAGCGTGGCAGCGTGACCTTCCAGCCGGGTTCACGTATTGCTCAGGCTTACGGTGCGTTACAGAGCGATGAGGGCTACCACTGCAACTTTGGCGTCAACGCAGAGTTCAGCGCAGCGCTGGCGACGCAGAATCTGCAGATCACGTCATGGGATTTGGAAGGCGACGTGCGCGGCATTGAATTGACCGATCACCCGTTCTTTGTCGCCACCTTGTTCCAGTCCGAAAGGGCGGCGTTACAAAACCGACTGTCGCCGCTGGTGGTCGCCTGGCTGCAGGCCGCCGCAGGTTAAATACGCAGCTTGTCTATGGCGTAATGCGTGTCAGTTAAGCCAGCAGCGAGTGCGCTGGCCGGGGCCCGCTATGAAGCTTTAGTGCGCGCAGTTGAAAAGGGCACATTTGCCGTGACGCAGCAAATGTGTCAGAGCCCGCGATTCAGAGTTCGGTTTTGGCGTCGAATTCACACAAATCTTCGATCAGACAGGATCCGCAACGCGGTTTGCGCGCCACGCAGGTATAGCGACCGTGCAGAATCAGCCAGTGATGGCAATCGACTTTAAACGCCGCCGGCACCACTTTCAGCAGCTTATCTTCCACTTCTTCCACATTCTTGCCCGGCGCAAAGCGGGTGCGATTGCTGACGCGGAATATATGCGTATCGACAGCAATCGTCGGCCAGCCAAAAGCGGTATTCAGTACCACGTTGGCGGTTTTACGCCCGACGCCCGGCAGCGCTTCCAGCGCCGCACGATCTTCCGGCACTTCGCCGCCGTGCTGTTCCAGCAGAATGCGGCAAGTCTTGATGACGTTCTCCGCCTTGCTGTTAAACAGGCCGATGGTTTTGATGTACTCCTTCACGCCATCCACGCCGAGCGCCAGAATGGTTGCCGGCGTATTCGCCACCGGATAGAGCTTCGCGGTAGCTTTGTTGACGCTGACGTCGGTGGCTTGCGCGGAGAGTAACACCGCAATCAACAACTCAAACGGCGAGCTGAAGTTCAGTTCTGTGGTCGGATGCGGATTCTCATCACGCAGGCGCGTAAGGATCTGCGCGCGTTTCTCTTTATTCACACCGCTTTCCCGGTTGCGCCTTGCGGCTCCGCTTCAGGCGCTGCTGCAAGAGTGGCCGCGCGCTGTTTCATCTTCTGATCGATCAGGTATTTCGCCGCCAGCAGCATGCCCAAGCCGATAAAGGCGCCCGGTGGCAGCATCGCCAGCAGCATCGGGGAATCAAAGTGCACCACTTCAATACGCAGCGCTTTGGCCCACGGTCCCAGCAGCTGATCCGCACCGTTGAACAGCGTGCCGCTGCCAATCAGTTCACGAATCGATCCCAGCGTCACCATCGCGCAGGTTGCGCCCATGCCGATGGCAAAACCGTCCAGCGCGGAGAGCGGAATGCTGCTCTTCGAGGCGACCGCTTCAGCGCGACCGACCACGATGCAGTTGGTGACGATCAGCGGGATAAAGATGCCGAGCGACTGATACAAACCGTACGCGTAGGCGTTAATCAGCATCTGCACGCAGCTCACCACCGAAGCGATGATCATCACGTAAATCGGAATACGGATTTCGGCCGGCACCCAGCGACGCGAGGCGGAAATTGCGCTGTTGGTGATGGTCAGCACTAGCGTGGTCGCCAGGCCTAAACCGAGGGCGTTGGTCGCGGTTGAGGTCACCGCCAGCAGCGGACAGAGACCGAGCAGCTGCACCAGCGCGGAGTTATTTTTCCACAGGCCGCCGACCAGTAAATTCTTGGCTTCACTCATTTGCATCTCCACATTCAGGCAGCGAAGCAAGCTTCGCTGGCAGTGTTTCAATCAGCAGCGCGGTGCGCCTGGTGGCGTTGACCACCGCGCGTGGCGTAATGGTTGCGCCGGTAAATTGGTCGAATTCACCGCCGTCTTTTTTCACCGCAAAATTTTTGTCATCAGCGCCGTGGATCACTTTGCCATTGAAGCTGTTAATCCAGTCTGAAATACGCAGTTCGATTTTATCGCCGAGGCCCGGCGTTTCATGGTGCTCAACCACGCGCACGCCCAGCACTTTGCCGTGGAAATCGGCGCCAACCAACATCTGAATCGCCCCAGAATAGCCGTCTGGCGCGGTGGTCTCAAGCGCGGCCGCCACCGGCTGATCGCCTTTGCGCGCTAAATAGAGATGGTGCGGGCGATCATTGCCCAGCGCCAGCGCATCGGTCACCAGATAACACTCTTGCTGGATGTGATTGTCGTACAGATCGGTCGGTACCACCTGATCTAAGAGATTTTTCTGTTGCAGCGCAGTTTGATGCTCCACCGTCGGCTTGGTGACATAGTTAACCACCGCCGTCACGCCGGTGGTGATCACCGCAAAGGTCGCCAGCGTCACCGCATTTTTACGAATAGCTTCGATCATCTTCAATCCTTGCGATGGCCGTAAACGCGCGGCTGGGTGTAGTAATCAATCAGCGGCACACAAATATTGGCCAGCAATACCGCGAAGGCGACGCCGTCCGGATAGCCGCCAAAGCTGCGAATCAGCCACACCAGCAAACCAATCAGCGCGCCGTAAACCAGGCGGCCGCGATTAGTGGTTGATGCGGTCACCGGATCGGTGGCAATAAAGAACGCGCCGAGCATGGTGGCACCGGAGAACAGGTGAATCAGCGGTGAGTTAAGGGACTCCGGCGAGAACAACCAACCCAGCGTGGCGCAGAACGCCAGCGAGACGAGGAAACTGACCGGAATGTGCCAGCGGATGGCGTTCTTCGCCAGCAGCAGCGCGCCGCCGAGCAGATAACCGAGGTTAACCCACTGCCAGCCAACACCGGCTAACACGCCGCTGTAGATCGGCTCCGCCAGCAGCTGTTCCGCGCTGTGTCCGGCGCGCAGACCGGTTTTAAAGGTATCGAGCGGTGTCGCCTGGCTAACGCCATCAACGCCGAGCTGCAGCTGCTGCATGGTTTCACCGGCCAGCGTGTGGTGGGTGAAGATCATGCTGAGCGAATCCAGCAGGCCGGGTTTGATCGCCTGCAGGCTATCGGGCGGCAGCCAGCTGGTCATCTGCACCGGGAAGGAGATCAGCAGCACCACGTAACCCACCATCGCCGGGTTAAACGGGTTTTGCCCCAAACCTCCGTACAGCTGTTTGGCGATGACGATGGCAAAAATGGTCCCTAACACCACCAACCACCATGGCGCGAGCGGCGGCAGGCTGATGCCCAGCAGCAACGCGGTAAGCAGGGCGGAGTTATCGGATAACGTCGGCACCACCGGCGTTTTGCGCAGGCGCAGAATCGCCCCTTCGGTGGCCCACGCGGTGGCGGTTGCCAGCAAAACCTGAATTAAGAAACCCACGCCAAAGAAATACCATTGTGCGGCCATGCCCGGCAGCGCGGCAAATACCACCAGCAGCATGATATTGCCGGTGCTGCGGCGGTTGTGGGTATAGGGAGAACTTGCAATACGAAAAGCCATTTAATCCTCAGTCGTCGAAGGCTGCTGCTGCGCTTTACGCGCTTTGGCACGGGCGACCGCAGCGGCAATCGCCGCTTTGCGTGGGTCGGCGGAGTCAGGAGAGGCAGCAGCCTCCACTTCAGGAGATGTGGCTTCAGCCTGCTGCGCGGCAGCGGCGGCTTTCTTCGCTTTGGCACGCGCAATCGCCGCTTCAACGGCGGCTTTGCGCTGATCAACTTCAGCAGCAGGTGCATCAGCTGGCGGCTCGGCGGGTGCCGGTGCAGCGGGTTGTGCGGCAGCGGCGGCCTTTTTGGCTTTAGCACGCGCAATCGCCGCTTCAACGGCGGCTTTGCGCGGATCGACTTCAGCAGCAGGCGCGTCGGCTGGCGGCTCAGCTGTTGTCGATGCAGCAGGTTGTGCGGCGGCTTTTTTCGCCTTAGCACGCGCAATCGCGGCTTCAACCGCCGCTTTACGCGGATCGACTTCAGCAGCAGGCGCGACGGCTGGCTGCTCGGCTGGTGCCGGTTCAGCGGCAGGCGCTACCTCAGCCGGCGGTGCGCCCGCTTTCTTCGCCTTCGCACGCGCAATTGCCGCTTCCACCGCCGCTTTACGCGGATCGCCGGACTGACGACTCAGCGCCTGCGTTTCTGCCTGCTTCTCGGCCTGCTGCGCTAAGGCTTGCGCGTGACGCGCTTCGCGCTCTGCAGCATCCTGCTCCGGCGTTTTTTCCTGACGCGCTTTCACACGTGCCACCGCAGCGTCTCGTTCACCCTGATCGCTACGCGCCACGCGCTGTTTAGCCTGTTCATGACGCGCTTCACGCGCCTGTTTTTCGCGTTCGAGACGTGCCAGACGCGCTTCAAAACGCGCTTTCGCTTCGGCGGTACGTTTCGCTTCGAGATCGATGGCGCGCAGTTCGGCTTTTTCCTGACGATAATATTGCACCAGCGGAATGTTACTCGGGCAGACGTAAGCGCAGGCGCCGCACTCAATGCAGTCATCAATATTGTGCGCGCGTGCTTTTTCGTGATCGCCGCCCTGGCTGTACCAGAACAGCTGCTGCGGCAGCAGTTTCGCTGGGCAGGCATCCGCGCAGGCGCTGCAGCGGATACAGGATTGCTCTTGCTGATCGTTGCCCATTTCGCTGGCCGACGGCGCCAGAATACAGTTGGATATTTTCACCAGCGGCACGTTCAGCGACGGCAGGGTAAAGCCCATTAGCGGACCGCCCATGATCACCATCTGGCGCGATCCCGGCGTAAAACCGGCATGCTGCAGCAGGTGGCTGATCGGCGTACCGAGCCGTCCCCAGACGTTGCGCGGGCGCGCCAGCGCTGCGCCGGTCAGCGTCACCACGCGTTCGGTGATCGGTTCGCCGTCTACGATGGCGCGTTTTACCGCCCACGCGGTGCCGACGTTTTGCATCAGCACACCGATATCGGTGGAACGTCCGCCGTGTGGCACTTCAAGGCCGGTGAGAATCTGCGTCAGCTGTTTCGCGCCGCCAGACGGATACTTGGTAGGAATCACGCGAATCTGTAATTCACGATCGCCGCCCAATGCCTGTTTCAGCGCGGCAATGGCTTGCGGTTTGTTATCTTCTATGCCGATCAGCACGCGTTCCGCCTGCAACACCCACGCCAGAATGCGGCAGCCTTCCAACACTTCGGCGGCACAATCCTGCATTAAACGGTCATCGGCAGTGATGTACGGCTCGCACTCGGCGGCGTTGATGATCAGGGTTTTTACGCCGCGCAGGCCGCCGCGCAGTTTGGTGGCGGTCGGGAAGCCCGCGCCGCCTAATCCGGCGATGCCGGCATTGTGAATGCGTTTTACCGCTTCTTCACGCGACAGGGCGCGGTAATCGGGCTGCGGATCGAGCGTGGTCCAGCGATCTTCGCCGTCGGCACGCAGGAAAATGCACAGCTCGGAGAGGCCAGAAGGGTGCGCCGTCATGTGTGGCGCAATCTCTTCGATGGTGCCGGACGTTGGCGCGTGCACCGGCAGCATGCGTCCGCCGCCAAAGGTCAGCGGCTGGCCGCGCAGCACTTTGTCGCCGGGCGCCACGCAAATCTCGCCTTCATGGCCGATATGCTGTTTTAACGGAATGATAAAGCGCTCAGGCAGGGGTAACTGGCTCAGCGGCGTACCGTTGGACTGTGTTTTCATCTCAGGCGGATGGATGCCGCCCTGAAAATCCCACAACTTCTCTTTGCGGAACAGGTTTAACAAATTAAGCATGGGTTTCTACCGGGATCACCCGTACAGGAATGGTGTCGAGATTCCACTTCCAGTTGGCCGTGGTGGTTGCAACCGGGCGCATCTCAATGCAGTCGGTCGGGCAAGGCGCAACGCAGAGATCGCAGCCGGTGCAGACATCGCTCAGCACGGTGTGCATGGCGCGCGTGGCACCCACGATGGCGTCCACCGGGCAAGCCTGAATACATTTGGTGCAGCCGATGCAGTTCTCTTCATCGATCCATGCCACGGTACGTATCGGCTCCAGCACGTCTGCGCCGCCGTCGAGCGGTTGCGGTTCAACGTTGAGCAGCGCGGCCAGCTTGAGCATGGTCTGCTCGCCGCCGGGCGCGCACTTATTGATCGCTTCACCGTTGTTACCCACCGCATCGGCATACGGGCGGCAGCCGGGATAGCCGCACTGACCACACTGGCTCTGCGGCAAAATCTCATCGATCTGCTCAACAATCGGATCTTCTTCCACCTCGAAGCGACGTGAGGCGTAACCCAGCAGGGCACCAAACACCAGGCCCAATGCAGCCAGCGCGATAATCGCAATCCAAATCGCGGTCATTAGAATTTCACCAGCCCGGTAAAGCCCATAAAGGCCAGCGCCATCAGACCTGCGGTGATCAGCGCAATCGAGTTACCTTTAAACGGCGCGGGAACATTCGCCAGTACCAGACGCTCGCGCATGCCGGCGAACAGCACCATCACCAGCGAGAAGCCGAGTGACGCACTGAAGCCATACAGCGCCGCCTGCAGGAAGGTGTGATTGAGGTTAACGCTCAGTAATGGCACGCCCAACACCGCACAGTTGGTGGTGATCAGCGGCAGAAAAATGCCGAGCAGGCGATAGAGTGACGGACTGGTTTTACGCACCACCATTTCGGTGAACTGCACCACAACAGCAATCACCAGGATATAGGCGAGGGTGCGCAGATAGACCAGATCGAGCGGCACCAGAATCAGGTGATTCACCAGCCAGGCGCAGATCGCCGCCAGCGTGATCACGAAAGTGGTGGCAAGTCCCATGCCAATGGCCGTTTCCAGTTTTTTTGACACGCCCATAAATGGGCAAAGGCCGAGGAATTTGACCAACACAAAGTTGTTCACCAGCACTGTGCCAACAAAGAGAAGTAAGTAATCGGTCATTTTTTAACCTGGGAAGCCGAAAGGCGTCTATTATCCGGAATTGAGAGGTGCATCTCAACCTTCAACGGGTTTGTGTGAGCATTGAGAGCACTCAGAATTAAATTGCTGACGAAACTCACGTCATTATGGCTGGATAAACGTCTGTTTTACGCGCTGAGAGCGTTTGAAATAGGGCACAAACACCGCAGCTGCCAGCAGCGACAGCAGTAAAGTCTGAATCGCTTTGCCATCGGCCACCGGCGTGAAGGCAAAGGTTTTTAACGCCAGCAAGATGGTCATCAGCAGCCACAGAATGTAATGGCGCGGTAAGCGACGCGAACGTTTACAGAAAATCCAGCACACCCAAATGCTATACGCCCATACCACCGCAGCAGTCAGCAGCGAGATCGACCATTGCGTCAGCAAAGTGCCGCCGTGTGAGAACAGCGTCGTGCGTAATTCGGGATTAAACAGCGGGCTCAGATACATCGCCACCACCAGCGCACTGGTCAGCATGGTCATAATCAGCCACGCCAGTGGCAACAGTAGCCAGCCAGCAATACGTGGCGGGTTCACCGGTTGGGTCATTGACAAGATCCTGTTTGCAGAGAAGAGGGCGATGCAGAGCTTATCATGTCCAAACGGGGCACGCCCGACCTGGACAACGCAAGAGCGCAGATAAAGAGGGGATAAATCAATTAGATCACGTAACGCCAGACGGTTTTCGGCACGCGGCCCATATCGAACAGACGTCCGCCAGAGACCAGTTCAGCACGTCGATGGTCGGCGGCACGATACATATTGATGATCTCTTTATCATCAGTCAGCGAATAATTCAGATGGTCGTAGAGTTTTTCCAGACTATCGAGATTATTCACTTTGCGGAATTTCAGCAGGTAATCTAATGCAGTCATGATTGCCATTTAAATATAAAGTACTTGGAAGTGCCCAAGTATAGGGAGCACGCAGCGAGAGTCCATATGCGACTCATAAAAAAATACAAAATTCAGACAACATGCGCTAATTCGCTCATGAAACGACACTTTTTTGGCTTTTACGCGTTTTAAAAGCGCATATAAAGTACGATTTAAGGCAAATTCAGGCCGGTATTTAGCGGGCTTGTGAGAAAATATCACGCTATTAACGCATGATTGGAAAGCCGTTATTTCTCCGTCTCTATAATAGGTATTTGCGATCGTGCTGCGAATGAATCCGCTGTTTATTCCGCTCTGGCCAGCAAATTTATGCACACGCCATGAAACCGGCACTCACATTCTGTGCGAGTAGTCACAAAACCAATAATTGATTGTCGCTGCAGACAATAACCATTCTTTACGCGCCCGCTGTAATCGTTTCCAGTAGTGAGAAGCATAACCGATTCTGTTTATTACATTTATTTAACCCCCTCCGTAATAATTAGCAGGCATTTTGTCCATAATGCCACGATCCATAAAGCATTGCCTGTTCGCGTAACTCCTTTAATTCACTCTGATTTGTGAAGTATGTCGCGCTTGTTTACGCGCTTTTCAGCCAGGCTTAATTCGCGTTTTGTACCCCTACAACACACTCCCTTCAGAGGAATGAAATTATGTGGAAACGTTTACTCTTGACCGCCATGGTGAGCTCGGCACTGAGTACGTCGGTGTTGGCTGCTGATATGACGGTGGGCTTCTCACAGGTTGGCTCGGAATCTGGCTGGCGTTCAGCAGAAACCAATGTGGCAAAAAGTGAAGCGCAAAAGCGCGGTATCACGCTGAAAATCGCCGATGGCCAGCAGAAACAAGAGAACCAAATCAAAGCGGTGCGCTCGTTCATCGCGCAGGGCGTTGATGCCATCTTTATTGCGCCGGTGGTGCAAACGGGATGGGAACCCGTGCTGGAAGAAGCCAAAGACGCCAAAATCCCGGTGTTCTTACTCGATCGCGCCATCGTGGTGAAAGACAAATCGCTGTACATGGCGGTGGTCACTGCGGACAACGTGCTGGAAGGCAAGTTGATTGGCGACTGGCTGGTGAAAACGGTCGCGGACAAAAAATGTAACGTCGTCGAGCTGCAAGGCACCGTCGGCGCCAGCGTGGCGATTGACCGTAAGAAAGGCTTCGCCGAAGCCATCGCCGGCCACGACAATATCAAAGTGATTCGCTCGCAGTCCGGTGACTTTACCCGCAGTAAAGGTAAAGAGGTGATGGAGAGCTTTATCAAGGCGGAAAACAACGGTAAGAACATCTGCATGGTTTACGCGCATAACGATGATATGGCGATCGGTGCGATTCAGGCGATTAAAGAAGCTGGCCTCAAGCCAGGCAAAGATATCCTGACCGGTTCGATTGATGGCGTGCCCGATATCTACAAAGCGATGCTGGCCGGTGAAGCCAATGCCAACGTGGAGCTGACGCCTAATATGGCCGGTCCAGCATTCGACGCGCTGGAGAAATTTAAGAAGGACGGCACGATGCCGCCGAAAATCATCAAAACAGAATCGAAACTGTATCTGCCGGACTCCGCACAGGCGCAGCTCGATACCAAAAAAGGCATGGGTTACTGATCCCCGCAACCGCCCTTCGGGGCGGTTTTTGATGACGTAAGGCGAGGTAGAACCTGATGAGCACCTCCGATGAAACCGCACTGCTGACCATTAGCGGCGTCAGCAAAGGCTTTCCCGGCGTGAAGGCGCTGGATAATGTCTCGTTCAGCATCCGCAAGGGCGAGATCATGGCGTTGCTGGGCGAAAACGGCGCGGGCAAATCCACGCTGATTAAAGTCCTGACCGGCGTGTATACCCGCGATGCCGGCACGGTAACCCTGAACGGCAAGGCGATTACGCCGCATAACACCGCTGATGCACAGGAGATGGGCATTGGCACGGTTTATCAGGAAGTGAATCTGCTGCCGAATATGTCGGTGGCGGATAATTTGTACATTGGCCGCGAGCCGCGTCGCTTCGGCATGATTGATCGCAAGCGCATGGTGCGCGACGCCGATGCGCTGATGCGCAACTACGGCTTTGTACTCGACGTAACGCGTCCGCTGGGGCATTACTCGGTGGCGATGCAGCAGATCATTGCGATTTGCCGCGCGGTCGATCTCTCCGCGCAGGTGCTGATCCTTGATGAACCGACCGCCAGCCTCGATGCCAATGAAGTCGAAATGCTGTTTACCCTGATGGCGCAGCTAAAAGCCAAAGGGATGAGCCTGATTTTTGTTACCCATTTTCTCGACCAGGTTTACCGCATTACCGATCGCATCACCGTGCTGCGTAACGGCCAGTTTATTGCCACGCGCGATACCGCCACGCTGCCGCAGATTGAACTGATCAAGCTGATGCTGGGACGCGAGCTGCTGGAAACTGCTTTGCAGCGTCAGGGCAGCACGCTGCGCAGCAATCAGCCGGTGGTGTCGTTTGAAGATTACGGCAAGAAGGGCACCATTGAACCCTTCAACCTGCAGGTGCGTCCGGGTGAAGTGGTGGGACTGGCGGGATTGCTCGGTTCAGGCCGAACCGAAACCGCCGAAGTGCTGTTCGGCATTCGCCGGGCGGATCGCGGCACCGCGACCATCAAGGGCAAAGTGCAGAACATCCGCACGCCCGCGAAGGCTTCGCGCCTCGGTATGGGTTTCTGTCCGGAAGATCGTAAAACCGACGGCATCATTGGTGGCGCGTCGGTACGCGAAAATATCATTCTGGCGCTGCAGGCGCAGCGCGGCTGGCTGCGACCGATCAAGCGTCGTGAGCAGCAGGAGATCGCCGAGCGCTTTATCAAGAGTCTCGGCATTCGCACGCCGCATGCGGATCAACCGGTTGAGCTGTTGTCCGGCGGCAACCAGCAGAAGGTGCTGTTATCGCGCTGGCTGGTGACCAAACCGCAATTCCTGATCCTCGACGAGCCAACGCGCGGTATTGATGTGGGCGCGCACGCCGAGATCATTCGCTTAATTGAAACCTTGTGCGCCGACGGATTGGCGCTGCTGGTTATCTCCTCTGAACTCGAAGAACTGGTGGGCTATGCCGATCGCGTGTTGATCATGCGCGATTTGAAGCAGGTGGCCGAAATCCCGCTGGAGCAGCTGTCGGTGGCCGCGATCGTCAACGCCATCGCCGATGGAGGAGCACAACATGCTTGAATCCCCTATGACACATGACAAACCCGAACGACGTAAGCCGAAGCTGCCGCCTGGCATGCCGCAGATTGTGGCGCTGATTCTGGTGCTGCTGGTGGATAGCCTGGTAGCGAATAACTTTTTTGCCATTCACATTCAGGATGGCCGTTTGTTCGGCAGCCCAATTGATATTCTCAATCGCGCCGCGCCGGTGGCGTTGCTGGCAATTGGCATGACGCTGGTGATTGCCACCGGCGGCATCGATCTGTCGGTGGGCGCGGTGATGGCGATTGCCGGGGCAACGGCGGCGACCTTGACGGTGGCGGGGCACAGTTTGCCGTTCATCATTCTGGCGACGCTCGGTACCGGCCTGGCCTGCGGTTTATGGAATGGCATTTTGGTGGCGCTGCTAAAAATTCAGCCGTTTGTCGCCACTTTGATTTTAATGGTGGCGGGACGCGGCGTGGCGCAGCTGATTACACAGGGCCAAATCGTTACCTTCAATAGCGATAGCCTGGCGTGGTTTGGTAGCGGTTCGCTGTGGCTGCTGCCGGTGCCGGTATGGATTACGCTGCTGGTGGCGCTCATGGTGTGGCTGCTGACGCGCAAAACCGCGCTCGGACTGTTTATCGAAGCGGTCGGTATTAACCTGCGCGCGGCGCGCAATGCCGGTGTGAATGGCTGGCTGGTGGTGATGTCGACCTATGTGATTAGCGGCATGTGCGCGGCGGTGGCGGGCATGATCGTCGCTGCGGATATTCGCGGTGCCGATGCCAATAATGCCGGTTTGTGGCTGGAGCTGGATGCCATTCTGGCGGTGGTGATTGGCGGTGCTTCGTTGATGGGCGGGCGCTTCAATCTGGTGCTGTCACTGATTGGCGCGTTGATTATTCAGTCGATGAATACCGGTATTTTGCTGTCCGGCTTCCAGCCTGAACTCAATCAGGTGGTGAAAGCGGTGGTGGTGATGTGCGTATTGCTGCTGCAGTCGCCACGCTTTATTGCCATGTTGAAACGGAGACGCCCGAAATGATGAAACGTCATCTGCCCTTGATGATCACGCTGCTGGTGTTTGTGGCGGGTTATCTGTTTTGCCTGAGCCAATTTCCCGGCTTCGCTTCAACGCGCGTGATCTGCAATATCCTCACCGATAACGCTTTCCTCGGCATCATCGCCGTGGGGATGACGTTCGTGATTTTGTCCGGCGGGATTGATCTGTCGGTGGGCGCGGTGATTGCCTTTAGCGGCGTGTTCCTGGCACGGGTGATTGGTGATTATCATCTCGATCCGCTTCTGGCGTTTGCGCTGGTGCTGGCGATGGGCGCGCTGTTTGGCGCGATGATGGGCTGGCTGATCGATGCGCTGAAAATCCCGGCGTTTATCATTACGCTGGCGGGGATGTTTTTCCTGCGCGGCTGCAGCTATCTGGTGTCGGAGAATTCGATTCCTATCGATCATCCGCTCTATACCACGCTGTCGAGTCTGGCGTGGAAGATCCCTGGCGGCGGACGCCTGAGTTTGCTGGCGCTGATTATGCTGGTGGTGGTACTCGGCGGGATTATTCTGGCGCACCGTACGCGCTTTGGTAATCAGGTGTATGCGATTGGCGGCAGCCTGACTTCGGCGCAGTTGATGGGCGTGTCAACGCGCGCGACCACCATCAGGATTTATATGTTGTCGACCACGCTGGCGACATTAGCGGGCATTGTGTTCTCCATTTATACCTCGGCAGGCTATGCGCTAGCGGGATTGGGTGTGGAACTGGACGCGATTGCCTCGGTGGTGATTGGCGGCACCTTGTTGTCTGGCGGCGTGGGCACGGTGTTGGGCACGCTGTTCGGCGTGTTGATTCAGGGATTGATTCAGACCTGGATTAACTTCGACGGCACCTTGAGTTCATGGTGGACCAAGATCGCCATCGGCATTCTGCTGTTTGCGTTTATCGCGCTGCAACGCCTGCTCACCGTGATGTGGGATCGCCAGCAGAACGCACCTGTTAAGCGTTTGACCTCTTAACTTCTTCACCCGCCTTTCCCTCACCCCAACCCTCTCCCGCGCGCGGGAGAGGGAGCCGCCGGTGCAGCGATAAGCAGCACTCTTCCCTGAAGCAAAAACACACGTTGAGTTCGGAGTGACAGCGTTTATAAAACGGTTCCTTCCCCCGCTTGCGGGAGAAGGTTAGGATGAGGGGAATATCGCAGAGGACGAAATCAACGTGCCAGGCGGTAATACGCCTCATTCCAGCGCAGCGCATCTTTAAATGCCGGTAAGCGCGTCTCCTCATCAATCACCAGCACTTCAATGCCATTCAGCTCGCCGTACAGATACATATCATCCAGATCCAGCGCCTGGCTGAACACCGTGTGGTGCGCGCCGCCGGCCAGAATCCAGGCCTCTGATGCGGTGGCCAGCGACGGCTGGGCACGCCACAGCGCACGGGCCACCGGCAATTTTGGCAGCGGTTTTGGCTGTTCGATAGCATCCACCACATTCACCAGCAAACGGAAACGATCGCCAAGATCGATCACGCTGGCATTCACCGCGCGTCCTGCTGGCGTGGAGAAGATCATGCGCGCCGGATCGGCTTTGTCGCCAATGCCGAGGAACTGCACATCAATCAGCGGCTTCTCCTCTTTGGCGATGGACGGGCACACTTCCAGCATATGTGAGCCCAGCACCAAATCATTGCCCGGTGAGAAGTGATAGGTGTAATCCTCCATAAAGGATGTGCCGCCAGCGCGTGCGCCCGCCTGAATTTTGAGGATGTGCAGCAGCGCGGCGGTTTTCCAGTCGCCTTCACCGGCAAAGCCGTAGCCCTGGCCCATCAAGCGCTGCACCGCCAAACCGGGCAGCTGCGTCATGCCATGCAAGGTTTGGAAGTTGGTGGTGAAGGCTTTGCAGCCTTCAGCTTCGAGGAAACGTTTCAGACCGAGCTCAATGCGTGCCGCATCCAGTACGTTTTGACGTTTGTCGCCGTTGACGGCGGCGGCATCGGTAAAGCGATATTGGCTTTCGTATTCATCGATCAGCGCGTTGACGTCGCCATCGCTGACGCTGTTCACCACCTCGACCAAATCGCCCACGCCCCAGCCATTCACGGAGTAACCAAATTGAATCTGTGCTGCGACTTTATCGCCTTCGGTCACTGCCACTTCGCGCATGTTGTCGCCGAAGCGCGCCACTTTCAGCTGCTGGCTGGCCTGTTTTGCCAGCGCGGCATTGATCCAGCGTCCGATGCGCTGCTGGCTGGCTTTATCCTGCCAGTGACCGGTCACCACGCTGTGTTGCAAGCCCATACGCGCGCCGATAAAGCCGAACTCGCGGCCGCCGTGCGCGGTTTGGTTAAGATTCATAAAGTCCATATCCATGCTGTCCCACGGAATCTCCGCGTTGAACTGGGTATGGAATTGCAGCAGCGGCTTATTCAGGATGCTCAGGCCACCAATCCACATCTTGGCTGGCGAGAAGGTGTGCAGCCAGGTAATGATGCCGACGCACTGATTATCGTGGTTGGCGTCGCGGCACAATGCCAGCGCTTCGTCTGGTGATTTCACCAGCGGCTTCAGCACCAGCGATACCGGCAAGGTGCCGGCCTGATTCAATCCGTCCATCACCTGGCGAGCGTGCTGTTCTACCTGACGCAAGGTTTCCGCGCCGTAAAGGTGCTGCGTACCAATAACAAACCACACCTGTTGTGCGTTGTGCTGTTCCATTAAATCTCTCCTTTACTGAGCGGATACGGTGCGCGCGGCGTACTGCGGTTCAGCGGCCTGGCACCAGTTTTGATAACGTTGATAAAGTTGCTGATAAACCACCACGCGCTCGGCGTTGGGTTGCAGCGTCACATCAATCGGACTGGCCATCACCTGCTGGGCGGCAGGCACATCGGCATACACGCCCGCAGCAACGGCGGCAAAAATGGCGGCGCCGAGCGCACAGCATTCGTCAGAGGCGACGATATCCAGCGGACGGTTCATCACGTCGCAGCACGCCTGCATGATGGCGGGGGATTTGCGCGCGATGCCGCCGAGCGTCAGGATGCTCTGCACCGGAATCTGCTGCTGTTCGAAACACTCCATAATGGCGCGCGCGCCAAACGCGGTGGCGGCGATCAGGCCACCAAACAGCGCCGGCGCATCGGTGCCGAGATTGAGATCGGTGATCACGCCTTTTAAGCGCTGATTGGCGTCCGGCGTGCGGCGGCCGTTGAACCAGTCGAGCACCACCGGCAGATGATCGAGTTGCGGATTAGCCGCCCAGGCTTCGGTGAGGTTGCGGATCAGATCTTTTTGCAGCGCGGCCAACTGCGGTTGCAGCTCCGGATGTTGCTGCGCCGCCTGCTGCAGTGGCCAACCGAGCAGGCGGCTGAACCAGGCATAAATATCGCCAAACGCTGACTGACCGGCTTCGCAGCCAATCGCGCCCGGCACCACGCTGCCATCCACCTGACCGCAGATGCCTTTGATCGCGCGGTCGCCAACGGTGTCGCTGTCGGCAATCAGAATGTCGCAGGTTGAGGTACCAATCACTTTCACCAGCGTGTAAGGCTGCGCACCGGCACCAACCGCGCCCATGTGGCAGTCAAACGCGCCGCCCGAAAGAATCACCTGTTGCGATAAGCCGAGGCGCTGCGCCCATTCGCTGCTGAGCGTGCCAACCGGCACATCGGCGGTCCAGGTTTCTGTGAACAGGGGAGAATCGAGCTGCTCGACCAGCAGAGGATCGAGCGTGCGGAAGAAGTCAGCCGGCGGCAAGCCTTGCCACTCCGGATGCCACAGTGATTTGTGCCCAGCGGCACAGCGTCCACGACGCAGTTGCGCGGGTGCAGTGGTGCCGCTGAGGAGCGCGGGCACCCAATCGCACAGTTCCACCCAAGACACTGCCGCGTCACGTACCGCAGCATCTGCGCGTGACACGTGCAGTATCTTGGCCCAGAACCACTCCGACGAATAAACGCCGCCAATATAGCGGGTGTAATCGTTGAAACGACCGCTACGACAAAGCTGATTGATCTCCTCGGCTTCTTCAATCGCGGTGTGATCTTTCCACAGCACGAACATCGCGTTGGGGTTGGTGGCGAATTCCGGGCGCAGCGCCAGCACGTTGCCATCACGATCGATGGGCGCGGGCGTCGAGCCGGTGGAATCCACGCCAATCCCGACTACGGCGGCGCGCTGTTCGGGCGTTAAGGCGTTAACCACGGTGACGATCGCCTGTTCTAACGCATCGATATAGTCCTGCGGATGGTGACGAAAGCGGTTGGCGTGCGCATCGCAAAATTCGCCGTTGGCCCAGCGTGCATAGTTGACCACCGCTTTTTCCAGCTCTTTTCCACTGTGACAGTCCACGGCCAGCGCACGCACCGAGTCACTGCCGAAATCCAGCCCAATTGTTATGGTGCCAGCACCCATTGGGATTCTCCTGTGTGAGTTATCTGGCTCTATCCTGGAATGGGGCGGCAGAAGCGGTTAGTCATCAGTCGCTGAGAATATGCACTTTTCTGTCATCGCCGAGGATGTGTGATCGACTGCAAAAGTTAATGACCGGTTAAATTTGCTGAATATATGGAGAATTTTGTCATCGTTTTGGGATGTGATACCGCTCTACATTTTTCCTTTCCATTCCCGCTACAACTAGCCCAGCGTTTGCGCAGCCTTTGTACAACCTTTGCGCTAACGCGCTGATTTTTAGCTGTACCCCACAGAATGATTTGATTGGTAGCGTTTACACCGATTGGTTAATAACAGCCTAAAACAACATTATGCCGGAGAGCATCATGCATAAATTCACTAAAACGCTGGCGGCGCTAGGTCTCGCTGCGGTTATGTCACAATCCGCTATCGCCGAGACCATGAAACTCGGTTTCCTCGTTAAACAACCGGAGGAACCCTGGTTCCAGACCGAATGGAAATTCGCGGATAAAGCCGGCAAGGATCTCGGCTTTGAAGTGATCAAAATTGCCGTGCCCGACGGTGAGAAAACCCTCAACGCCATCGACAGCCTGGCCGCCAGCGGCGCGAAAGGCTTCGTCATCTGTACGCCAGATCCGAAACTCGGCTCCGCGATTGTCGCCAAAGCGCGCGGTTACGGTCTGAAAGTGATTGCCGTCGATGACCAGTTCGTGACCGCCAAAGGCAAGCCAATGGATACCGTGCCATTGGTGATGATGGCGGCAACCAAAATCGGCGAGCGTCAGGGGCAGGAACTGTATAAAGAGATGCAGAAACGCGGCTGGGATGTGAAAGAGACCGGCGTGATGGCTATCACCGCTAACGAACTCGACACCGCACGCCGTCGCACCAGCGGTTCGATGGACGCGCTGAAAGCCGCCGGTTTCCCGGAGAAGCAGATCTATCAGGTGCCAACCAAATCCAATGATATCCCAGGCGCCTTTGACGCCGGTAACTCGCTGCTGGTGCAGCATCCGGAAGTGAAACACTGGCTGATTCTCGGCATGAACGATAACACCGTGCTGGGCGGCGTTCGCGCCACCGAAGGCCAGGGCTTTAAGGCGCCCGATGTGATCGGTATCGGCATTAACGGTGTTGATGCGGTGAGTGAGCTGTCGAAAGGTTCCGCCACCGGCTTCTACGGTTCGCTGCTGCCAAGCCCGGACGTGCACGGTTATAAGAGCAGCGAGATGCTCTACAACTGGGTGACCAAAGATCAGGAGCCGCCGAAGTTCACCGAGGTCACCGATGTGGTGCTGATTACCCGCGATAACTTCAAAGCCGAGCTGGATAAGAAAGGGCTGAAGTAATCACGTTGTTCGTTGTTTGAGCAGCACCATCTAAATGTTTAGCCAAAATGATTCGTGCTGTAACAAGGCGGCAAGTGCACTTATCCCCAGGAGCTTACTTTTGTAAGTGACCGGGGTAAGTTCACGCAGCCAACGCAGTTACAGTGCGAAGCATGAAGGCTTAGAGGAGTCACCATGAACATAGATCAAGCCTTTCTGTCGTTTCATGGCATCAGCAAAACCTTTCCCGGCGTGAAAGCGCTGCAGGACATCTCATTCAGCTGCCGTGCCGGCGAAGTGCACGCGCTGATGGGGGAGAACGGTGCCGGTAAATCGACGCTGTTGAAGATCCTCAGCGGTAGCTACCAGCCCAGCGGCGGCGAGATCCGCATTAAAGGCCAGCCGAAGAGTTTCAACACCACCGTGGATGCGCTGGATGCCGGCGTGGCGATCATTTACCAGGAACTGCATCTGGTGCCGGAAATGAGCGTGGCGGAAAATATCTATCTCGGCCAGCTGCCGCACAAGCGCGGCCTGGTGAATCGCAAACTGCTGCGCTATGAAGCCGGTTTGCAGCTGCAAAATCTTGGCATGGATATCGATCCGGACATGCCGCTGAAATATCTGTCGCTCGGCCAATGGCAGATGGTGGAGATCGCCAAAGCGCTGGCGCGTAACGCACGCATCATCGCTTTTGACGAACCGACCAGCTCGCTGTCGGCGCGCGAAATTGATCACTTGTTCCGCGTCATCCGTCAGCTACGCGAGCAGGGCCGCACCGTGTTGTACGTGTCGCATCGCATGGAGGAGATTTTTGCCCTGAGCGATGCCATCACCGTGTTTAAAGATGGCCGCTACGTGCGCACCTTCACCGACATGAAAAACACCCATCACGATGATTTGGTGCAGGCGATGGTGGGGCGCAATCTGGGGGATATTTATGGTTACGCGCCGCGTGAACTGGGCCCGGTGCGTCTGCAGCTGGACGCGGTGGAGGCAAAGGGCGTGCGCACGCCGATTTCGTTGACGGTGCGTGCCGGTGAAATCGTTGGCCTGTTTGGTTTAGTGGGCGCGGGACGCAGTGAACTGATGAAAGGGCTGTTCGGTGCCACCAAACTGCGCGGCGGCAGCGTGACGCTGGATGGTAAAAAACTCAACATTCGCCAGCCGATCGACGCCATCCGCGCCGGCATCATGCTGTGCCCGGAAGATCGCAAATCTGAAGGCATCATTCCGGTGCATTCGGTGCGCGATAACATCAACATCAGCGCGCGTCGCCACAATCTCACCGCTGGTTGCCTGATCAAACCGAGCTGGGAAGCGAAAAACGCCGATATCCACATTCGTTCACTCAACATCAAAACGCCAGGCCCGCAGCAGCTGATCATGAACCTCTCCGGTGGCAACCAGCAGAAGGCGATTCTGGGCCGCTGGCTGTCGGAAGAGATGAACGTAATCCTGCTCGATGAGCCGACGCGCGGCATTGACGTCGGTGCTAAACACGAAATCTACAACCTGATTTATCAACTGGCGAAAAAGGGGATTGCGGTGCTGTTTGCCTCCAGCGATCTGCCGGAAGTGATGGGATTAGCCGACCGCATTCTGGTGATGCGTGAAGGTTCCATTGCCGGTGAACTGTCCCATGACACGGCCACAGAGCAGCTGACGCTGAGCCTGGCGATGCCGAAAACCACTCAAGCGGCCGCCGTGGCCTGATGTAAAGGAGAGCAATAATGGCTTCATCTACCACTTCCAACACGCCACCGGTGCAGCGCAACGGGCTACAACTGGGGCGGATTTGGGACAACTTCGGCATGCTGGTGGTGTTCGCACTGCTGTTTATCGTTTGTGCCATTTTCGTGCCGAACTTTGGTTCTATCATCAACATGAAAGGGCTCGGGCTGGCGATGTCGATGTCCGGCATGGTGGCGTGCGGCATGCTGTTCTGCCTGGCTTCCGGCGACTTTGATCTGTCCGTGGCGTCGGTGATTGCCTGCGCCGGTGTGGTCACCGCGGTGGTGATCAACATGACCGAAAGCCTGTGGATTGGCGTGGCGGCGGGTTTGCTGCTCGGCATGGCCACCGGTTTTATCAACGGCTTCGTCATTGCGCGGCTGAAAATCAACGCCCTGATCACCACGCTGGCCACCATGCAGATTGTGCGCGGCCTGGCTTACATCTTTTCTGACGGTAAAGCGGTGGGGATTGAAGACGAGCGCTTCTTTACCCTCGGTTACGCCAACTGGCTCGGCGTGCCGGCACCGATTTGGCTCACCATCGCTACCATGGTGCTGTTCGGTTTCCTGCTGAACAAAACCACCTTTGGTCGCAACACGCTGGCGATTGGCGGCAATGAAGAAGCAGCGCGTCTGGCCGGCGTGCCGGTGGTACGCACGCGTATCATCATCTTCATTCTGTCCGGTTTAGTGTCGGCGGCGGCGGGCATCATTCTGGCGTCGCGCATGACCAGCGGCCAGCCCATGACCTCGCTCGGATACGAGCTGATTGTGATTTCAGCTTGCGTGCTGGGCGGCGTCTCGCTGAAAGGCGGCATCGGCAAAATTTCTTATGTGGTGGCGGGCGTGCTGATTCTGGGCACGGTTGAGAATGCGATGAATTTATTGAATATCTCGCCATTCTCACAGTATGTAGTGCGCGGTTTGATACTGTTAGCGGCGGTGATTTTTGACCGCTACAAACAGAAAAGTAAAGCCGCCTGATAACCCAGGCTGAGCGTGCCAGTAAGTGGGCGCGCTCAGCGCCGCGAAACGGAAGAGTGAGGGCATTATGTATCATCGCGAACCCCCGAGTGAGCAGCAGAATCCCTTATTGCCGGGCTATGCGTTCAATGCCTGGCTGGTGGCAGGCTTAACGCCGATCAATGCCAATGACGCGCTCGATTTCTTTATCGATCGTCCGCACGGCATGAAAGGTTACATCCTTAATCTGACCATCAAAGGTCAGGGCCGCGTGTTTGATGGCGAATCCGCTTTCGACTGCGAGCCGGGCGATCTGCTGCTGTTTCAACCGAAAACGCCGCACTATTACGGCCGCGCGCCAGACAGTCCGTGCTGGTTCCATCGCTGGGTCTATTTCCGCCCGCGCGCTTACTGGACCGATTGGTTGCAGTGGCAGGATGAAAGTCAGGGCGTGGGGCGCTTGCGTCTGTCAGAAGCGCAGCGTGCCGAGTTTGATCGCCTGTTCGCCAGCATCGAGCAAACACATAACTCCGGACGTCGTTTCGCCGAAGAGTTGGCGATGAACCTGCTGGAGCGCTTGCTGCTGCGCGCGGTGGAAGAGGATCCGCGCAGCCATCAACAGATCCGCGATCCGCGCGTGATTGAAGCTTGTCAGTACGTCACCAATCATCTGGCGGGTGAAGTGAAAATTGAAGAAGTGGCGCGCCATGTTTGCCTGTCGCCGTCACGGCTGGCGCATCTGTTCCGCGAGCAAATGGGCATTAATCTGCTGCGCTGGCGCGAAGATCAGCGGGTGATCCGCGCCAAACTGCTGCTGCAAACCACCCAGGAACCGATCGCTTCCGTCGGGCGCGAAGTGGGCTACGATGACCAACTTTACTTCTCGCGCGTGTTCCGCAAACGCGTTGGCGTCAGCCCCAGCGACTTCCGCCGCCGCAGTCAGGATGCTCAGGATGCTTTGGTGGCGCATGAGAGCTGGCAATCCGCACGGAGTGCTATTTCCTGAGTTTTCAGGTGATTCCGCCTTGTTCTTATAGACCGATTCGTCTTAAATCAGTCTGGTAACGAACAAGAGGAATGAGAATGAGCGATAAATTACGTGTCGGCCTTATCGGCTACGGTTTTGCCAGCAAAACCTTTCATGCACCCTTGATCGCCGGTACGCCGGATGTTGAGCTGGCGGCGATCTCAAGCAGCGATGCCAGCAAAGTGCATGCTGACTGGCCGTCAGTGCAGGTGGTTTCCGATCCACAAGCGCTGCTGGATGACCCGACACTGCAACTGATTGTTATTCCAACCCCGAATGACACCCACTTCCCATTAGCCAAAGCGGCACTCAACGCCGGTAAACACGTTGTGGTGGATAAGCCGTTTACCGTGACGTTGTCACAAGCACGTGAGCTGGATGCGCTGGCCAAAGCCAAAGGTCTGCTGCTGTCGGTGTTCCATAACCGTCGCTGGGACAGCGATTTCCTGACGCTGAAATCCCTGCTGAACGACGGCACGCTGGGCGAAGTACGCTATTTCGAATCCCACTTCGACCGTTTCCGTCCGGAAGTGCGTCAGCGCTGGCGTGAAATGAAAGGCGCAGGCAGCGGCATTTGGTTCGATCTCGGACCGCATGTGCTGGATCAGGCTTTGCAGCTGTTTGGCACGCCGGTCGCGATTAATGTCGATATGGCTGAACTGCGTCCGGGCGCACAAACCACCGATTACTTCCATGCGGTGTTGACCTATCCAACGCGTCGCGTTGTGTTGCATGCCAGCATGCTGGTGGCGGCGGAATCAGCACGTTTTGTGGTGCACGGCACGCGCGGCAGCTACGTGAAATATGGGCTGGATCCGCAGGAAGATCGTCTAAAAGCGGGTGAACGTCCGCCGCAGGAAGATTGGGGCTACGACATGCGCAACGGCACGCTGACGCTGGCGGAAGGCGACGTGATGGTGGAGAAAGAGCTGCTGACCTTGCCAGGCAACTATCCCGCGTACTATGCAGGCATTCGTGATGCGATTGCAGGCACAGGTGCGAATCCGGTGCAGGCAGAAGAGGCGATTCAGGTGATGGAGTTGATCGAGCTGGGCTTGCAGTCCGCCGAGAAGCGCCAGACCCTGTCGTTGCGTTAATTGGGTAAAGCGGTCGCCATGAATGGCGACCCTACGATGTAAGGTGCGCATGTGCGCACCTTTTTTTATCCCGCTACGCGCGCGCGCAGCGCGGCTTTCTCTGCATCACTCAGGAACGCGATGGTCACGCCATTATTCTGCGCCTGACGTATCTCTTCTGCCGTCAATCCCGCTTGTGGTGCTGCCACTTCATACTCATGTCCCAGCTCAACACCCTGAACCGCCGGATCGTCGGTGTTGATGGTGGCGAGAATGCCATGCTGCAGGAAGGTTTTCAGCGGATGGCTGCTCAGCGACGATACGGTGCTGGTCTGAATATTTGAGGTCAGGCACGACTCAATACCAATGCGCTGCTCAGCAAGGAAATCCATCAGTGCGCGATCTTCAATCGCCTTCACGCCGTGACCAATTCGCTCCGCGCCCAGCTCGCGAATCGCTTGCCAGATGCTTTCCGGGCCCGCAGCTTCACCGGCGTGAACGGTAATGCGGAAACCGGCGTCACGCGCACGATTAAAGTGGCTGAGGAATTCGCTGCCTGGGAAGCCTAGCTCGTCACCAGCCAAATCGACGGCGGTGATGCCCTCGCGATGTGCCAGCAAAGCTTCCAGCTCGCGCAGGCAAGCTTCTTCACCAAAGGTGCGGCTCATAATGCCGGTTAGACGCACATCAACGCCGTATTGCTGAATGCCGGCGCGCACACCATCAATCACCGCCTCAACCACGCCGGCAATCGGCAGTTGATGCGTCATCGCCATGTAGCCCGGTGAGAAGCGCAGTTCCGCATAGTGAATGCCAGCGCGCGCCGCATCTTCAACGTTTTCCAGCGCGATACGACGACAGGCATCAAGATCGCCCAGCACTTTCACGCCCCAGTCGAGTTTCTGCAGGAAACTCACCAGATCCGGTTCATTAGCCGTGACCTGCACATGCGGACGCAATGCATCAAGCGTTTCAGCGGGCAGCGCAAGATTATGCTGACGACCTAAGTCGAGAATGGTTTGTGCGCGGATATTGCCATCAAGGTGGCGGTGAATGTCGGTAAGGGGGAGTTTTGGATCAATCATGGCGCACTCGCTTAAGTTTCATAAAGTGCAGAGGATTATAAAAACATCTTGCGCAACAGCGCCAGCGATTTGCGCAAACAGCAAAACGGATGCTGAATTAATCAGCATCCGTGGCATTTTAGAACGATTTTAGCCCGGCAATCAGGCGATCCAGCCCATCATCCAGTTTGCTGCGCGGGCAACCGGCGTTGAGACGCAGATAACCGCGACTCGCCGCGCCGTAGGTCGAACCCGGCATGATCGCCACTTTGTGTTGATGAATCAGACGCTGTTGCAGCGCCTGTTCGTCAATGCCAAGCGGATTGAGATCGATCCACGCCAGGTAAGTCGCGGCGGGCGGTTGCCAGTTAAGCTGCGGAAACGCCGTGTTCAGGCGCTGCGCGATGTGCTGCATGTTGCCACGCAAATGGGCGCGCAGCGCATCCAGCCACGGCGCGCCCGCGCGATAAGCGGCGATGGTAGCGGCAAGCGCCATTACCGCTGGCGAGGATAAGCCATCCTTCTGCTTCAACGCATGGAACCACGCCTGACGATCGTGCTCATCAGGGATGATGCCCCACGCGCCGGTCAGCGCCGGAATGTTGAAGCTCTTGGAGGCCGAGGTGAACAGCGCCCAGGCGGACTGCGCGACCTGGCTCCAGGGTGTATGCTGCGCATCACTCAGCACCATATCCATATGAATTTCATCGCTGATCACCTTCACGCCATGCTTTTCACACAGCGCCGCCATCTGGCGCAGCTCATCTTCGCGCCACACTTTGCCGCTAGGATTGTGCGGACTGCACAGCAGCATCACTTTACAGCACGGACGCGCCAGCAAACTTTCCAGCTGCGTCATGTCACACAGCCATTCGTTAGCGTGGCGCTGCAGCGGCAGCTCCAGCACGCGACGCTGATTGCCTTTGATGGTGTTATAAAACGCATCGTAAGCGGGGGTGTGAATCAGCACTTCATCATCCGGCTGCGTCCAGTGGCGCAACAGCTGTGCCACCATATAAATCACCGACGGGCCATAAACCAGCGATTCTGCCGCCACTTCGGTAGCGAAACGGCTGCGCATCCAATGTTGAATGGCAGAAAGAAAATCATCATGCTGCCAGCGGCTGTAGCCAAACACACCGTGTGCGAGGCGCTGTTGCAGCGCCTCGAGGATGCATGGCGCGGTGGCGAAATCCATATCGGAGATAGTGAAGGGCAGCAAGTCCGCCACGCCGAAACGATCGGCCACGAAATCCCACTGCGTACACCAGCTACCGCGGCGATCCACCACCTGATTGAAAGCGAAATCCTGCATCATTACACCGTCGCGCTCATCAAGTGTGCCATCTCATCTTTGACCGACTGCACCTGCGGGCCCATCACCACTTGCAGATTGGTCGCATTAACATGCACCACGCCAATCGCACCGTTGGCTTTCAGTGTTGCATCATCCACCTTGCTCATATCGACCACGGTAATGCGCAGACGCGTCAGGCAGTTATCCAGTGAGGCGATGTTTTCCACGCCGCCCAGCGCCGACAGAATCGCTGGCGTATTAAAGCCGGATTTGCCCACAGCCGCGCGATTAACCTGCTGCGCTACGCTGTTGGTTTCCACTTCGCGGCCTGGCGTTTTGATGTTGAAGTGACTGATAGCAAAGCGGAAGATGGCGTAATAACCCACGAACCACACCGCAGCAATCACCGGCACCCAATACCATTTGGTGGAGAGGCCGTGCAGCACGCCGAAGACGAAGAAGTCGATCACGTTGCCGTCGGTGTTACCGATGGTGACGCCCAGCATCGCCATCACGGTGAAGCCCAAGCCGGTCAACAGCGCGTGGATCAAATACAGCACCGGCGCGACGAACAGGAACAGGAACTCCAGCGGTTCAGTGGTACCGCCCACCACGCAAGCCACCACGCCGGAAATCAGCAGGCCTTTAATTTTATGACGGTTTTCCGGACGGGCGCAGTGATACATCGCCAATGCCGCACCCGGCAAACCCCCGAGGAAGGCTGGCATTTTACCCTGCGACAGGAAGCGCGTGGCGCTCTCGGCGAAGCCGTGGGTATCTGCACAGGCCAATTGCGCCTGGAAGATAGTTAACGCACCGCTAACACTTTTGCCGCACACATCCATGGTGCCGCCCGCATCGGTAAAGCGGATGATTGCCACCAGAATGTGCTGCAAGCCGAAAGGTAAAAGCAGACGTTCGCCAGTACCGAAGATCATCGGACCAAATTCTCCGGCGCTGTTAATCACCCAGCCGAGGCCGGTAATCGCGCGTGCAAAGAATGGCCAAATCAGCGGAACCACCAGGCCCAGCACGCCCATCGCCATCGCCGTAACGATCGGCACAAAACGCGTCCCACCGAAAAACGCCAGCGCATCTGGCAGGCGAATGTTGTGGAAGCGCTCATGTAACCAGAACACCACGATACCGACGATCACCGCGCCGAGAATACCGGTGTCGATGGACTGAATGCCGAGGATGTTTTGTACGTTATTGGCTTTCAGCACCGCCGCATCAGTGGTTGGCAGAATGCCATTGATGTTGAGCCAGAAGTTGATACTCAGGTTCAGCACCGCGTAGCCAACAAAACCGGCAAAGGCGGCGACGCCTTTGTTCTCGCGCGCCATACCGAGCGGAATGGCAATGGCAAACATCACCGGCAGATAGCTAAAGGCAAAAGAGCCGATTTTCGCCAGCCAGATAAACAGATATTGCAGGAAAGGCTGATTAAGCGCGGGGATAAGCGTAAGGACATCACGACTGCTTAACGAACTGCCGATGCCGAGCAGGATGCCGCAGAAAGAGAGCAGCGCGACGGGCAACATAAAGGTTTTGCCCAGACTTTGGAAAAACTCCCAAAGTGACATTTTGGGGCGGCTGGCGGACATAGATTCTCCTGGCAATAAAAGTAAAAGGCTTCAATGTGGTCAAGGATGATAAAACGTTTTACCGCTTATTTTTGTGGCTATAATCACAAAGAGTGACTAATTGCAGGCTTTATTTTTGGTGCAATCAGTGTAACGTTTTATCTCTTTGTATCTGGACGTTGGTAACGGAACGCTATGTCCCAGCAGAAAACCACTATTCATGATGTGGCGTTGGTCGCCGGGGTGTCGGTCTCTACCGTGTCGTTGGTGCTCTCCGGCAAAGGGCGCATCTCGCCCGCTACGGCCACACGCGTCAATCAGGCGATTGAGCAGCTTGGCTACGTGCGTAATCGCTCAGCCTCGATTTTGCGCGGCGGCGAAAGCGGCGTGATCGGCCTGATCGTGCGCGATCTCAGCCAGCCCTTTTATGCCGCGATGACGGCCGGACTCAGTGAAGTGCTGGAGCAGCAGGGCAAAGTGCTGGTGCTGACACAAAGCGGTCAGCACGGACGACACCTTAAACGCTGTTTTGACACGCTGGTGGCGCAGGGCGCAGAAGGCATTGTGCTTGGCGGCGCGGCGGCGCAAGCAGAAACGCTAGTGCCGCAGGCGCAGGAGCAAAACATCGCGTTGGTTTGCGCTTCGCGCGCCAGCAGCCTCGACAATGTCGACTCACTGCGGCCCGATAACAGCCAGGCGGCGCGCATGGCAACGGAGTATCTGATTCGACAGGGACATCAGCGCATCGCCTGGATGGGCGGTTTGGGATCGTCACTGACGCGCGCCGAGCGGATTGGCGGCTATTGCGCCACCTTGCTGCAATACGGCTTATCGTTCCGGTCCGACTGGATTATCGAGTGCGACGATCGCCAGCAAAGCGTGTCAGCGTTAACGCTGCAGTTGTTGCGTCAACATCCCGGCATCACCGCGATTCTGGCGCATAACGGCAGCACCGCGCTCGGCTGCTATTTTGGCGCGTTACGCTGTGGGCGAACCTTTGGTGAAGGCGCGGTGGATAGCTACTACACGCAGCAGCTGGCGCTGGTGGGCTTTAACGACGATCCGCAGCGGGAGCTGCACGATCCCACCATGACCTTTGTCAGTAGTGAAGCGCGTGATGTGGGGAGAAGGGCGGCGGAGCGGATGTTGCAACGGCTGGCGCAGCCGGAAGCGGAGATTCAGAGTTTGATTGTGCCGCCGCAGCTAATGCGCGGCGAAGTGTAAGGGCGGCCAGTTGGCCGCCCCATGAATTACTCTGGCATACCTTCGCTGGTTGGTGCGCCCAGCATATAGCGTGACAGGAACTGCTCCAGCGTCATCTTGTCGCCATTCATGGTGACCTGGCCGTTGCCGTACTGCAGGCTGGTGACGATGTTATCATCCTGCTGCTGCGTCAGGCGGAACATCTGGCCCATTGCCGCTAAACCTTTCACCTGCTGATCCGCCAGTTTCTGCGCATCGTCGCCCTGATAACCTTCCGCTAAACCGACATGACGCATGGTTTCGGTCGCCATTGGCATATTGATCGCCAGTTTGCCGTCAAGGGTTTTTAGTACGCGATCCACTGCGGCACCCAAACTCTGCGCCTCGCCGCTCACGGTGGCCGGATCGTTAAAGCCCACGTTCAGGTTAAAGGTGCTTTCACCTTTATCATTTTTCCAGCTCAGCGGCGCGATGCTCAGCGTTGGCGAGCCTTTCAACAGCGTTGGCAGGTTATTACGCAGAATGGTTTGCACGCTGGCCTGATAGCGAATCGGATCTTCCGCCACGCCCGGCTGGTTAAGCAGATCCTGCATCTGCGCGTTGTAAGTATCGGAGAAGGCTTTCACCGCCTGCGCATCAAACTGCGCAAACTTCATCGCCAGCTTAGCTTCACCAAACGGCTGCTTCTGCAGGGTAATCTTGTCAACATCGACATCCAGCTGCCCACCAATCTTGCCTTCTTTATTGTCAAAGGACGAGGTGGTTTTCAGCTTCTCCAGCGACAAACCTTCCTGGCCGTTGATGCTGGCATCCAGTTTATCCAGAGAGATCGATTGATCGCCAACGCGCACGCCTTCCGGGCTGAGGTGAGTATCGCCGCTCAGCTTCAGGCCATTCAGCGTAAACAGCACCGGCAGTTCAACCTGGTTTTTGCTGGTTACCGCGATGCTGGAGAAGTCGCCGTCGAGGCTGACTTTGTCACCTTTGCTGTCGGCGCTGATGTTCAGCGTACCGCCATTAGTGGCCAGACGATCGCCGGTCTGCGGATTGTTGTAATCCACCGCCAGCAGGTTGAGATCGGTATTGGTCGCACCGCTGTAGCCGACGCGGGTATCAGCGTTAACCAGCGATTTGCCGTTGGTCAGTTCAAACAGTTTCTTCACCGCATCGGTGTTTTCCAGCTCGGTATGCACGGACGCCATACTTGGGATCAGGCTGCCGCGCTTCAACTGGGCGAACGGGAACGGACCGTGATCGATCGTCTCGTTCAGCACGATGCTTTGACCAGGCTTCAACAGCGGGTTGTCATTGGTTTGCGAGCTGGCTTGCACCACCAACTTGGTTTTGCTGCTGAACACACCGCGCTGATAATCCTGATAGCTAAGCGTCAGTCGGCTGTTCGGCGCGTAAGCATTCAGCTGCGCATTGGCATTCTGCAACATCTGATCCATGTGGCTTTCCAGTTGTTTACCGGTAAACCATGCAGCACCAGTCCAAATCACGCCGAGCGCCACAATTACACCTACGGCAACCTGGGTCTTTTTCATCGCTGTGTCGTCCTTATCCTTGCGTCCGCACGCCGCTGGTCGGTGCGCGACGGGTGAAGAAAAACGCCCGCAGGCGTTTTAAATTAATAGTTTGAAAGAATAGCAGTTAATGCTGGCAGCGTCAGCCGGATCTCAGTTGAGCGTATTAAACACGCGCGCCAGACGTCCGGTGCCTGCCGCGTTCACCGGCGACTCATTGGCAGCCACAAAGCAGGATTCACCCGGCTTCAGCACCAGCTGTTGCCCGGACTTCTCAATCACCGCCTGACCTTCAATGCAGAACAGCAGGGCCGCGCTGTTTTGTGCCAGCGCTTGCGGCGCAGCGGAAAGCCCATGAATGGCAAAGGCAAAGTCTTCAACCGGAATCGGGAAGTTCAGGGTTTCGCCGTCGCGCTGCGGCTGCGTCAGCAGCGTCGCGGCCGGTTTTGCCTGGAACTTCAGGTTAGCCAGCAGTTCCGGGATATCGATAAACTTCGGCGTCAGGCCGGCGCGCAGCACGTTATCGGAGTTCGCCATAACTTCCAGCGCCACGCCTTTCAGGTAGGCGTGCGGCGTTTCGGCAAACAGGAACATCGCTTCGCCCGGCTGCAGGGTAATAACATTGAGCAGCAGCGGCGAAAACAGCCCGCTGTCGTCCGGATAATCCGTGGCGATGGATTTGATCGTCTGCCACGGCTCGCCTTCACGCGCGTTGAGCGCCGATTTCAGTACGCCGATGGCGCGCGATTTGGCATCGTCTTGCAACGAAAGCAGCGTGGCGAACAGTTTGGCCAGATTGCCTTCGTTAGCGTTTTCGAGGAAGTGAGCGATTTGCGGATGCGCACCGGCCACCGGTTCCAGCATCGAGACAATTTCATGCAGCTCACGGAAACCGTTCATCGCCTGGAACGGCGTCAGCGCATACACCAGCTCGGGCTTGTGATTGGCGTCTTTATAGTTACGTTCGGCAGCGCTGAGTGGAATGCCAGCGGCATTTTCACGCGCAAAACCTTGTTCGGCAGCAGCTTTGCTGGGATGTACCTGAATCGACAGCGGCTGATCGGCGCACAGCACTTTAAACAGGAACGGCAGCTCGCCGAAACGTTCAGCTACCGCTTTGCCGAGCATGGCGACTTTGTCGGCGTCAATTACCTCACGCAGCGAACGCACTTCGCCGTTGACCTCAACGTTAGACGGGCTTTTCGGGTGCGCGCCCATCCACAGTTCTGCCATCGGCAAGCCTTGTGGATTTTCGATGCCATAGAGTTCGGTCAGCGCAGTTTTGCTGCCCCAGGCGTAATTTTGCAGCGAATTGTTCAATTTTTGCATCGTTTACCCTTAATAACCGTAAGTAAATAGGCTTATTAAAGCAGAAAGTGCCATAGAAAATACACGAACAAGTGCAATAAAGGCGATAGGCTCGCATAATGTTAAATTCTTGTATGTGACAATCTTGCTCGCTCAACGGCGTCGCGGGAAGGCGTTTAGAGCGGAAACCTCAAAATCTGAGCTAAGGAGACGTAGTCATGGCAGCCAATCGCATTGAAAAAGACTCAATGGGACCGATCGAAGTACCGGCAGATAAGTTGTGGGGCGCACAAACCCAGCGTTCGCTGGAACATTTCAAAATCTCAACCGAGAAAATGCCCGTGGCATTGGTGCATGCGCTGGCGCTGACCAAGCGCGCGGCGGCGCAGGTGAACCAGGATCTCGGCTTGCTTCCGGCCGATCGTGCCCAGGCGATTCTCAAAGCCGCCGACGAAGTGCTGGCCGATAAGCACAGCGAGGAGTTTCCGCTGGCAATTTGGCAGACCGGCTCCGGCACCCAGACCAACATGAACATGAATGAAGTGCTGGCCAACCGCGCCAGTGAAATTCTTGGCGGCGAGCGTGGCATGTCGCGTCTGGTGCACCCAAATGACGACGTGAATAAAAGCCAAAGCTCCAACGATGTGTTCCCCACCGCCATGCACGTGGCCGCGGTCATCGCCGTGCGGGAGCAGCTGATTCCGCAGATTCACGTGTTGAAAAAGACGCTGAGTGAAAAATCCGACGCCTTCAAAGATATCGTCAAGATTGGTCGTACCCACTTGCAGGATGCGACACCGCTGACGCTGGGTCAGGAGATCTCCGGCTGGGTAGCGATGCTTGAGCACAATCTCAAACACATTGAGAACAGTATTCCGCACGTAGCGGAGCTGGCGCTGGGCGGCACCGCGGTCGGGACCGGCCTGAATACCCATCCGGAATACGCGGTTCGCGTCGCTAAAGCGCTGGCCGATTTGACCAAACAGCCGTTTGTCACCGCGCCGAACAAGTTCGAGGCGCTGGCGACCTGCGATGCGCTGGTGCACGCGCACGGTGCGCTGAAAGGCCTGGCAGCTTCGCTAATGAAAATTGCCAACGACGTGCGCTGGCTGGCCTCTGGCCCGCGTTGCGGCATTGGCGAACTGGCGATCCCGGAAAATGAGCCAGGCAGCTCGATCATGCCAGGCAAAGTGAACCCCACGCAGTGCGAAGCGCTAACCATGCTGTGTTGTCAGGTGATGGGCAACGACGTGGCGGTGAACATTGGCGGCGCGTCCGGCAACTTTGAGCTCAACGTGTTCCGTCCGATGGTGATCCACAACTTCCTGCAATCGGTGCGTCTGCTGGCCGACGGCATGGACAGCTTCAATCACCACTGCGCGATCGGCATTGAACCGGTACGCGAGCGCATCGATCAGCTGCTGAACGAATCGCTGATGCTGGTGACCGCGCTGAATACCCATATCGGCTACGACAAAGCGGCGGAAATTGCCAAGAAAGCCCATAAAGAAGGCCTGACGCTGAAAGGCTCAGCGCTGAAGCTGGGCTATCTGACCGAAGAGCAGTTCGATGAGTGGGTGCGTCCGGAAGAAATGGTTGGCAGCATGAAGCAATAGCTGTTGAATAAACTAAGGCCGTTCAGATGAACGGCCTTTTTCGTTTACAGCTGCCCGCTATACAGCACCGGACCGGTTGGCTGGCCGGTTGGCGAGCCGCCGCGCGGTTCAAGGCTGATGGCAATCATGCCGGAACGCGCCAGCTCAGGATCTTTTAGCGCGATCTCCGTGGCATTTTCACTATCCACTAAACCGAGCGAAATCGGCGCTTTTCCCGCCGGAATCACCCAGAGTTCAAGGCTGTTACTGGCCGTCAGCGCCGCCGGATGTAACGGCGTCAGGCTCAGCTGCGCCAGCTTGCTATCGGCGCTGAGCACCCACTGTTCGCGGTGCTGCGCATCGCTTAATACCGTTAACGGCGTCAGCGTCGGTTGCTGCAGGAAGATTGAGGCCACCAGCGCGATAGCCGCAATACTGGCCGCCATCATCCAGCCCACGTAGCGGCGTTGCGGCGGCGGCACGCTTTTCTCCGGTAAGCTCAGCGTGATTTTCTTCCACACCTTTTCCGGCGGCGTGACCGGCGCAAGTTGATTATCCAGGCCCGCCAGCATGGTTTGCCAGCGCGCAACGTTGGCCGCAAGGGCAGGCTCGTTACGTAACCTGCGTGCAAAGCGCAAACGCGCCAGCCCGCTTAAGGTGCCCAGCGCATACTCGGCCGCTAAGGCATCATCGCGTTGTAATTTATCGTTCATAGGCCCACACACTCCCGCAGATGCTCCAGCGCGCGGCGAATCCAGCTTTTTACCGAGCCAACCGGCTGCTGCAGCCAGGCGGCAATATCACTATGTGACATCCCCTGATAATAGGCGAGCGTGATGCTTTGCTGCTGTTCGCTGCTCAGATGACCAATGCAGTGTCGCAGGCGATCGGCTTGTGCAGGATCGTGCCAGTTATTCTGTTCGTCTTCGCTGGTGATTTGTAGCAGGTCGCTAAACTCTTCTGCCTCCAGCGTCAGGCGCGCTTGTCCGCTGCGTAACCCGTCAATGCAGCGATTGCGCACAATGTGCGTCATCCACGTCATCGGCGCGCTCAGGGCGGCATCGTATGAAGCGGCGCGGTTCCAGATGGTGAGGTAGCAATCGTGCAGCACCTCTTCCGCCCAACCTTGCTGACGCAGCATGCGCAGGGCAAGGGCGAAAAGATGCGGCGAAGTGAGTCGATACAGTTGCTCAAACGCGCGGCGATCGCCTTTCGCGATCGCCGGCAATAAGTTATCTAACCGTTCTGCAAGCCTGTTATCCATCATCTTCCCGGTTGGCTAAAATGCCCAATCCGAGTATAGGCAATTACTTAGGCATCAAGACGGTATCAATCACATCAATCACACCATTTTTCTGATTGACGTCATAGGTGCTGATATTCGCCACGTTACCCTGACCATCTTTCAGCTGAATATTGTGCGGGCCATTATTCATAATCCACAACGGTTGGCCGTTGACGGTTTTCAGCTCGGCATGACCGCCACCTTGCTTGATTTTCATCTCCAGCGCTTTCATGTCGTATTTGCCCGCCACCACATGATAAGTCAGGATGCTGGTCAACTTCGCTTTGTTCTCCGGTTTCACCAGGCTTTCAACGGTGCCCGCTGGCAACTTGGCGAAGGCCGCATTGGTTGGCGCGAAGACGGTAAACGGACCTTTACCTTCGAGGGTTTCCACCAAGCCCGCCGCTTTGACGGCAGCAACCAGCGTGGTGTGATCTTTGGAGTTCAGCGCGTTTTCAACGATGTTTTTTTGAGGATACATCGCCGCTCCGCCTACCATCACGGAGCCATTATCCATCGCGGCGAATGCGCCTGCGGTGAACAGTAAAGTGCTGGATACGACTGCAATGCCCATTAGCTTTTTCATCATAAATCCTCGTAGTAGGGAGCGAAGAAGTTGCTCACACTCTGATATACGAGAGCAGACTGCGAATTGGATGCAGCGATTTAAAAATAAATTTTACGCCAGCCGATCGCTCCACAAATGCAGGCGCGGAATGATCAGATGCAGCGGCTCGGCCAGCGGTTTATGACGCCAGGCAACGTTATCGGCATCGTAGTTCAACAGTTCTCCCAGAATCGGCACCTGCGTGCGATCGCGGCACAGCACCAGCAGCGGAGAAGGGCAGGCAAGCTGCACCTGTTTCTTCTCGCTGGCGCGCCATACGCGGGCAATCGGCTGCACCTTCACCGGACGCTTGATTTTCAGCTTCGCACCGGCTGGCAACGCGAGGATCGCTTCCAGCTCTTGCTGAACTTTCTCCGCCCACTGTTCACGCGTCCACGGTGCCTGCGCGCGATTGGCTTTCAGGCTGCGCTCCAGCTGTTCTACCACCGCATCACGCGTGACATTTTTAATGATGTTTTTATTCGCCCAGCCAAAGCGCAAACTGTCCGGCGCGTTGAGCATGGTCACGCTGCGGTAGGCGTTAAGCGTAATTAACCCGCGTAGATGCTGGTGGACGAACTCAAAGCGCGCCTCGCTCGGCAAGCCCGATTCCACAGTAATCAGCTGTTCCAGCCGCTGCTTCAGCGTATTAATCTCGGCAACTTGCTGTGTAATCTGCGCATGCACATCGTCATCGGCTTCAATGCAAATCGCGCCCGGCAAGCGCACGGCGGCTTTGGTGCTGAGCTTTTCCGATTGATGCTGCATAAACAGGCGGCAGTAATGCGTCAGCGCCATGTCGCGTGCCGTTTTGCCAAGATGCTGTGTCACCGCGATGCGTTCAATTTCATCATGTTCGCGGCCTTTCTCAATTTCCGGCAGGCTGAACACGCGCGCAATCAGTAGTGGTTGCTGCTCAATGTGTTGACGTAACGCGCCCAAACCCGCCTCCAGCGCGTTAACGCAGTCGTGCAGATCGGCAACCAAATCATAACGAGCCATATAACGCCTCCATAGTTACAACATACTTTTCAGTGTACTGACTTGGGCGCCGGTCTGCCAGCGTAGCGCTGGGATTTTGTTAAGCAGGGAAAGACGAGATTTTTCCAGCGGGTTGAACGTGTTATAACAATGCTTTGCCTGCTAACGGAATAATGTTGTGAAGCCTCAGCCAAAGCCACCTGCCGCCGCCATAGTTACGCTTGGCGTAGTACAAATCCTGTCGTGGGGCGGATCCTTCTATTTGATGGCGGTGATGGCCAATCCGATCGTGGCGGAAACCGGCTGGTCGCAACAATGGGTGTATGGCGCGCTATCGCTTGGCATGCTGATTTCCGGTTTGCTGGCGCCGCTGAGTGGGCGACTGATTTCCCGCTCCTATGGCCGTGCATTGCTGGCGGCGAGCGGAGTGGTGATGGCGCTCGGTCTGGTGATCATGGGATTGAGCCATAATCTGCCGCTGTTTCTGTTTGCCTGGCTGATTATCGGCGTGGGTATGGCGATGGGCCTGTACGATGCGCTGTTTGCCACGCTCGGCACGCTCTATGGCGGCCAGGCGCGCGGCGCGATTACCTGCATCACGCTGATCTCCGGTTTCTGTACCACCATCGTGTGGCCGGGCACCGCGCTGCTGATTCACTGGCTGGATTGGCGCAGCGCCTGTTTTGCCATCGCCGGACTGTTATGTGTTTCCGTGTTGCCCGCCTATCTCTATGCGCTGCCCGCGCCAGAAGGCAAAATCGCCGCCAAAGCAAAACCAACCGCGCAGGGCAACGAACTGGCACCCACGCTGTTTTGGCTGCTGTGCAGCATTTTCACCCTCGCATCGGTGATCATGACGGCGATTTCGGTGCAGCTGATCACCTTGCTGCAGGCCAGCGGCCACACGCTGGCGTCGGCGCTGGCTATCAGCGCGATTCTCGGTCCGTGTCAGGTGGGTTCGCGCATCGTGGATATCGCCTTTAAGCGCGGCCACCCGATCTGGACCACCTTTTTCTCGGTGGGATTGGTGGCGCTTGGCTTGCTACTGCTGGCGTGTTATCCGCAGTTTGCGGTGCTCAGCATGGTGCTGTACGGTGCCGGAAATGGTTTGCGTGCTATTGTGCGGGGAACTTTACCGCTGGTGATGGTCAAACCAGAGGCCTACGCGATTGTGGTGGGGCGCATGGCGCGTCCCGCCTTAATCGGTCAGGCCTTGACGCCATTGGTTGGCGGCTATGTATTTCAGCACCTCGGTGCCAGCGCCACGCTGTGGTTGTTATCCGTTCTGGCGTTGATAAACGTGCTGTTGGTGATGCTTTTGCAGCAGAAATTGCCGCAGGCCAGCCCACAGTCGGAAAGGGGAGTGATAAACTAAGCAGCCTGTGCGCTTCTGCCCGATTTAATGGGGAATACGTGCCTGGATCACGGACGTTGACTTCTAAAAAGCAACAGTGTTTGTTATATTTATTGCTCATTGATTACTCACTGTCGCGGCATAAAAACAACAAGATAACCGCAACTCAGGATATTGAAATGCTTGATTACCGCTTCCCGACAGCTTTGCAGATGGTTTTGAGCGTAGCGATGGCGGAGCAACTGGGCAAACGCTCGACCAGTGCCATATTGGCGTATGGTCTTGAAGCGAACCCCAGTTTCATTCGGAAACTTATGGTACCGCTCACGCGTGACGGCATCATCGTCTCAACGCTTGGCCGCACCGGTTCCATTCATCTGGGTCGCCCGGCCGCCGAAATCACACTGCGCGACATTTATACTTCTGTGATTGAAGATAAAAAACTCTGGGCGTCACGTCCCGACGTGGCACCGCGTTGTCTGGTCAGTGCCAACCTGTGTTGGTATTTCAAATCGATTGCTGAAGAGGCTGAAGAAGCGTCGCTGAAAGTGCTGGAAACCCGCACCGTAGCGGACGCGCTGGCCGAACTGAAGCATAACGACACCAGCAACTGCGAAGAGTTGCCCGATCTCGAACTCGCCGACCTGTGTAAAAAAGGCCGCTAAAACCACTCTCATCCGTAAGGGCGTCATTCATGACGCCCTTTTTTATTGCCTCAATCTGCACGCAAAAAAATCCGGGCACTTGGCCCGGATTGTTCATTTCACCTAAAACCCTTACACCGTTTGCACTTCAGCCTGTGGTTGCTTGCGCGTCACCAGCTTACGCAGCGTCACATAGAACACCGGCGTCAGGAACAGGCCAAACAGCGTCACGCCCAACATGCCGGAGAACACGGTAATCCCGGTTACGCCGCGCACTTCTGCGCCCGCACCTTCGCCAAGAATCAGCGGGATGGTACCGGCGATAAAGGCAATCGAGGTCATAACGATCGGACGCAGACGCAGACGACAGGCTTCCAGCGCTGCATCGACAATGCTCTTGCCTTGCATCTCCAGCTCGCGCGCAAACTCGACGATAAGAATCGCGTTCTTACACGCCAGTCCCATCAGCACTACCAGCCCAACCTGCACAAACACGTTGTTATCGCCACCGGTCAGCCACACGCCGACCAGGGCCGAGAGCATGGTTACCGGCACAATCAGGATCACCGCCAGCGGTAGCGTCCAGCTTTCATACAGCGCCGCCAGCACCAGGAATGCGAGTAGGACCGCGACCGGGAAGACGATCAGCGCGGTATTGCCCTGCGTTGATTGCTGATAGCTCAGGTCGGTCCATTCAATGTTCATGCCGTTCGGCAGCACCTGCGTCGACATCTCCTCCAGCTTCTGCATCGCCTGCGCCGAAGAGAGCACGCGCGGATCGGCATCACCAATCAGGTCCGCCGCCGGATAGCCGTTATAGCGAATCACCGGATCCGGGCCGTACGTGGTGGTGATATTCACCATGCTGCCAATCGGCACCATTTCGCCGCGATCGTTGCGGGTACGCAGGTTACCGATATCCTGCACGCTATCGCGGAAATCGCCGTCCGCCTGCGCCATCACGCGCCAGGTGCGACCAAACTTATTGAAATCGTTGACGTACGACGATCCCAGATAGGTTTGCAGCGTGCTGAACAGTTCGGTCAGCGACACGCCTTGCGCTTTGGCTTTATCCCGATCCACCTGCACATCCAGCTGCGGCACGTTGGCCTGGTAGGATGAAATCGGGAACATCATGCCCGGCGTCTGCAACACCGCACCGGTCATGGTGTTGATGGCGGTTTGCAGCGCACCGTAACCGAGCCCCGCGCGATCCTGCACATACAGCGAATAACCCGAACCTTGTCCCAGACCTAAAATCGGCGGGGGCATAATCGAGAAGCCAAAACCTTGCTGGATTTTCGAGATCTTAGCGTTGATCTCAGCATTAATTTCCGCGGCGGTGCGCGTACGTTCACTGAACGGCTTCAAACCGAAGAACACCGTGCCGGTATTCGGCGTGTTGGTGAACTGCAACGCGTTCAAACCGGGGAAGGCGACCGAATAAGCCACGCCTTCGGTGTTCATGCCGATCTCGCTCATCTTGCGAATCACTTCATCGGTACGCGCCAGCGACGAACCTTCCGGCATCTTCACGCCGCCAATCAGGTAGAGCTTGTCCTGCGTCGGAATAAAGCCGCCCGGCACGGTATGGAACATAAAGCCCGCACCGGCCAGCAGCAGCACGTAGACGCCGAACACCGCGCCACGACGACGCAAGGTTTTACCCACCAGCGATTCATAGCCATCCGAACTGCGCTGGAAGAAGCGGTTGAACGGACGGAACAGCCAGCCGAGCAGGCGATCGATAATGCGCGTCGGCATATCCTTTGCGGCATCATGTGGCTTCAGCAGCAGCGCCGCCAGCGCCGGTGACAGCGTCAGCGAGTTGATGGCGGAGATCACCGTTGAAATGGCAATCGTCACCGCAAACTGCTTATAGAATTGACCGGTCACGCCGGACAGGAACGCCATCGGCACGAACACCGCACACAGCACCAGCGCGATGGCGATAATCGGCCCGGACACTTCCCGCATCGCCTGATGCGCCGCCGCCGTCGGCGACAAACCTTGCTCGATATTACGTTCGACGTTCTCCACCACGACAATGGCGTCATCCACCACGATACCGATCGCCAACACCAGCCCAAACAAACTTAAGGTATTGAGCGAGAAGCCGAGCAGATAAAGGATGCTGAAGGTACCGACCACCGAAACCGGCACCGCCAGTAGCGGGATAATCGAGGCGCGCCAGGTTTGCAGGAACAGAATCACCACCAGCACCACCAGCACAATCGCTTCGAACAGCGTTTGCACCACGGCACGGATCGAGTCACGCACGAATACCGTTGGGTCGTACGGCGCGGCCCACTGCACATCGTCCGGGAAACGGGTGGCCAGTTCGGCCATTTTGTCGCGCACCGCATTTGACAGATCGATGGCGTTGGCGCCCGGCGCCTGGAAGATACCGATGCCGACCGCATCTTTGTTGTTGAGCTGTGAACGCAGCGCGTAGCTGCCAGAACCCATCTCGATGCGCGCCACGTCACGCAGGCGCACCAGCGTGCCGTCGTCGGCGGTTTTCAGGATGATATTGCCGAACTGCTCTTCGCTCTCAAGACGACCCTGGGTGTTGATCGACAGCAGAAAATCGCTCTGTTTCTTCAGCGGCTCCGCGCCAAGCTGGCCGGCAGACACCTGCACGTTCTGCTCCTGCATCGCGCTGACCACATCGGAGGCGGTCAAACC
Organism: Pantoea sp. DY-5; assembly: GCF_019795955.1. NCBI lineage: Bacteria > Pseudomonadati > Pseudomonadota > Gammaproteobacteria > Enterobacterales > Erwiniaceae > Pantoea > Pantoea sp. DY-5. The sequence continues at coordinate 683,179 of NZ_JAIMIE010000001.1, read as the reverse complement.
ACGTGCCGCCACCTTATTGGGATCGAGCCAGACGCGCATCGCGTATTCACCGGCACCGAAGATCTGAATTTGACCGACGCCTGGCAGGCGCGCCAGTTCATCCTTCACCTTCAGGGTGGCGTAGTTACGCAGATAGAGGGAATCGTACTTGCCGTGCGGCGAGAACATGTGCACCACCAGCGTCAGCGTCGGCGACATCTTCTGCGTGGTGAGGCCAAGTTGTCGCACCTCTTCCGGCAGACGCGCTTCTGCCTGCGCCACGCGGTTCTGCACCTGAACCTGCGCCTGATCCGGATCGGTGCCCGGACGGAAGGTCACGGTGGTGACCAGCACGCCATCGGAACCCGCCACGGATTTCATGTACATCATGTTTTCCACCCCGTTGATGGCTTCTTCCAGCGGCGTCGCCACGGAATCTGCAATCACTTTGGGGTTGGCGCCGGGATATTCCGCGCGCACCTGCACGCTCGGTGGCACCACGTTGGGATATTCACTGATCGGCAGCAGCGGAATGGCGATCAATCCGGTGGTAAAGATCAAAATCGACAGCACCGCGGCGAAAATCGGTCGGTCGATAAAAAAGCGGGAGAAATCCATAAAAGGCAGTCTCGAAGGTTATTGAGCGGAGCGCATCGCCACCGGTTGGGCGGTCACCGGCATGCCAGGCATAAAGACTTTCTGCAAGCCGTTAACGATCACCTTGTCGCCAGGCTTCAGGCCTTGCTGCACAATGCGCAGACCATCGGCTAAATCACCGGCCTGAATATCGCGGCGCTGGGCTTTACCTTGCGCATCGACCACGTAAACGTACTTACGATCCTGATCGGTGAGCACGGCTTTATCGTCGATTAACAGCGCGGTGAAGTCGGCGCGGCCCGGCAGGCGCACGCGCGCAAACAGGCCCGGCGTGAACTGACGCTGCTGATTATCCAGCGAAGCGCGCATGCGGATGGTGCCGGTGCTGGCGGTCAGCTGGTTATCAAGAAAATCCACGGTGCCGCGATGCGGAAAACCCTCTTCGCCGGTCAACGCCACTTCCACCGGCAGCGATCCGCGATTTTCGCCTTTACGCGCCATCGCCTGATAATGCAGATAGGTGGCTTCGTCGACGTCGAAGTAGACGTACATGCGATCCTGCGACACCAACGTGGTCAGCACGCTGGCGCTGTCACCGGCGGTAACTAAGTTGCCGGTGGTGATCATCGCGCGGCTGGCGCGACCTTCAATCGGCGCGATAACGCGGGTGAAATCGAGATTCAGCTGCGCCATATCCACCGCCGCCTGCGCCGACAGCACGCTGGCCTGCGCCTGATTAGCCGCCGAACGACGCTGTTCCCACTCTTCGCGTGACACGACATTGGTGCCGATCAATTTATCGGTACGCGCCGATTCACTGCGGGCCAGCGTGGCCTGGCTGCGCGCGTTGGCGAGTTCGGCCTGCGCCTGCTCGAGCGTGGCGCGATAGGTGCGATCGTCAATGGTGAACAGCACCTGACCTTTTTTCACCTCATCGCCTTCGCGATAATTAACCTGATCGATATAGCCCGAAACGCGCGGCCGCAGCTGCACGCTCTGCACCGCTTCGAAACGGCCATTGAAGCTATCCCATTGGCTGACTTTCTGCTCTACCACCTGCGCGACACTTACTTCGGGCGGCGGCGGTGGGGCGTTTTGCTCTACCCCGCGATCGCAACCGGCCAGCAGGCTTCCCAGCAACATCACTCCTGACAGGCTTACCGCCCATTGAACCCTATATGTTTGCAGATGCATTGTTGTTATTCCGCATTGGTGAAAAAGAAAGGAGACGTACGAAAAATCTGCAACTTTTATGATTGCATTAAAACGCCACGAGTGTAGGCTTGCTCAAACTGCATCTGCAAGAATATCTGATACACTTTATGTGCGGTTTTGATCATTACGTTGCAGAAAGATCAAAGCCCCTACGCGCAGTGCGGCATTTAATGCAATAATAAAACTTGCATTAACTGGCATAGTCGTTCAACCTTAAAGTGTAATTGCAACTGATACTGATACTGTTCGCAACGGCGACCGGAGAAAACGAGATGATGACCACCGCATTTATTCACGATTTGATCGACTGGATTGACAACAATATTGAAACGCGTCTGGATCTGGATACCGTAGCGGGGCGCGCCGGTTATTCGAAATGGCACCTGCAGCGTATGTTCAAAGAGCACACGGGTTTGCCTCTGGGCGAATACATTCGTGAGAAGAAGCTGAAGAAGTCAGCGGATCGCTTGACCACCAGCAATGAACCGATTCTTAACGTGGCGATTTCACTCGGTTTCGACTCGCAGCAGTCGTTTAACCGCAGCTTTAAACGCCAGTATGGCGTAGCGCCGGGAGCATGGCGTCGTCACGCCGCGCCATCCGCCAGCGCGATGCAGTAAACCCCGCCAGGGCCAGCTTTGCTGGCCCGCGTTTTTCCCTGCCCAGATCTGTTATTATCGTCGTCCTGTTTTTCAGGATGCCACCATGTCAAAAAAACTCTGGATTGCCTTAATTCTGATCCTGGCCGCGTTGTGGCTCGGGCTAAAACCGCGTTTGTCCGATAAATGGGCCACCAGCCACCCCGATATTTCACAGCTCACCGATGCCAACACCGTGGCGCGTTGGCTGCAGCAGCATCACAAATTACCCGATCTCTATCTCACCAAAAATGAAGCGCGTCGTCAGGGCTGGAATCCCAGCAAGGGCAACTTGTGTGAAGTGTTGCCGGGCCGCGCGATTGGTGGCGATCGCTTTAGCAACCGCGAAAGAAGGCTGCCGATGCAGGCGGGTCGACAATGGTATGAAGCTGACGTGAATTACGATTGCGGCCACCGCGACGCCGATCGTCTGCTTTACTCTTCTGATGGCTTGATTTTCCTCACCACCGATCACTATCGCAGCTTCAAACAGGTGCCTTAACCATGTTGACGCTCCATTTTGACTTTGAAAGCTTGTCAGATCGCCAGGCGTTTTACCGCGCGCTGGTGCAGCAGAGTGCCTGCCCAGTGGATTTCGGTAACAATCTTGATGCGTTATGGGATTGGCTGACCGGCGGCATGGCGCTGCCGGCCACCTTCTATTTAGCGCATGCCGATGACGTCAGCGAGAGTGCCGAATTTGCGCCGGTGCTGGCGTTACTGGAGGAGGCGCAGCAGCAGTTGCAAGGCGAGCTGCGCCTGGTGCGTGGGGAATAAACTACGCGTGCAGTGGTAACAGCAAAATCGCCAGCATCTGTCGCGCATTCGCTGGCAGATCGCCGCCGCCGGTGTAGCCATTGTTCTCAACGATCACCGAATTCAAACCCACCAACCAGTCATAGATGTAGTAAGCGGTATGATTAGCGGGCGCGGCCGAAAGACGCGTCAAACGCTGTCCCGGCGAGAAGCTGACGCTCGGCGCAGGCGGACGGGCAAAAATCGTCTGACCGCGATTGACGCGACTTTCAGGACGTTCGCTCTCCGGGCGCTGTAAAAAGCCCAGCCACGCCACAAAATCCCCCAGCACCGTCATGGCGCGTGAAACCTGACGATCGGTACGCGCTTCATGGGCGCTGGCCTGCGCATCCGGCTCGTTAAGCGCGCTTTGCAGTTTGCTCAGCACCTTGAGACGGAAGCTGGCGGTAATTAACTCTTCCACCAGCATCTCCAGCGTCGGCTTATCGACGTTGAGTAGCGCCAGCAGGCTGCGGCTCTCCGGCAACTGACGCAAATGCTCCAGCCACAGCGCAAACACCTGTTGCGGGAACTGCTGATCGCGCTCACCGCCCGAACTGCGCGGCTCAGCGGCAGCTACCGGCTCATCTTTAAACAGATCGAACTCGAAGCCGATGCCAAAATAGCTCTGCTCAGCGGCCGCGGTTTTGGCGCTGTGCTGAATGTGATTGCTGCTGCTCTGGCTCAGCCACAGCTGGCGCACCGCTTCACGCGACGGCTGCAAACGCTCCAGCAGTTCGCCGTGCAAACCGGTGCGATGTTGCAAACATTTCAGCAGCGTATCGGAGATCGCCTGCTTGCGAGCTGCCTGTTCTGGCGTGGCGCTGGATTCGGTCCACGGCTGCAAACGTTCCACCAGCTTGTGCTGCAGCGCGCTGAGCTGCAGCGCAAGACGATCGCGGCGCGCTTCCGGCTGCATCTCATCCTGCAACCAGCTGCCCATGCGATCGACGCCCGCGCGATCGAGCGCCAGCATTGAACCCCAACTCTGTCCCGGCTGACCAATCTGGCGTTGTACCGCTTCATCAACGTTAATCTGCTGCTGCTGATAGCGCGCGTCATACGGCGTGATCGCCCAAATCAGACGCGGCTTCTCACCGCTGGCGGCGATGGTTTGATGTATGTGCCACTCGCGCAGCGCGCTGGCGGCCACATCGGTATCCTGACGCTGGCTGGCGGCGGTACAGATCAGCATCAAATCAATGCCCTGACGCGCGGCGTAAAGCCCCGGCAGCAGCGCGCGTTTCTGTTCCAGCAGCGTGGCGCGCAGCGGATCGCGTTTGCGCAGCTGCGCCAGTTCATCCTGTTGCGCGCGATCGGCTGGCGTGCCCGGCGCGGGCAGCTCCAGCATATCTGCATCATCGTACAGCGCCTGACGCGGCGTGGAGCTGAGCGGCAAGGTGATCTCCAGCGTCAGCAGCGACAGCAATCCCAGCGGCACATGCTGCGCTTTCCCCACGCGATTGGCGACGATAGGACACACTTCGATCATCTCCTGCCAGTCGGCATCGTTACCAATCAGTTTTTCTGCTGGCAGCGCGGCATCATCCACCAGCACGCTGAGCGGCGCTAACACGCGCGGCGCGTGGCGCAGCTGGTGGCGCAAATGCATCAGGCTGCGCAGACTTTCATTCAGCGCGTTTTGGCCCGGCCACAGCAGGGCAAACAGCTGCACGCGGTCATCCACGTTGAGCCACGGCGCCAGCGAAACCGCCTGCGGCCAGAAGTGACGATCGAGAATCTCGGCATGACGATGGTGACGACGGCTCCACGCCCACAGCGTGATCAGCGCATCGCTGTCGAGGCCAGGCTGCGGTTCATCCTGACGATGGCGCTGCAAACGCTGCAAAGCGGCATCGATCTGCGCCGTGTCCGGCTGAAGTTCGCTGTTGGCGCAGGCCAGCATCAAACGAATCAGTTCCACTTCGCTCAGCAGCGTCATCTCCAGCGGCCAGGCGTTGGATTGGGTTTCGCGCTGGTGGCTGAAGCGGGTAGCGATGGCGAAATCGAGATTGCCGGGATTGATGTTCTGAAAATAATTCAGGGTTTTATCGCCGAGACGCGCGATCAACTGGCCCTGCGCATCGCCAACCATCTCACTCAGCAGCCAGGCTTTGCCCGCCTGCGACTGACCAAACAGCGCCAGCGTCACCGGACGCGCCAGCTGGCGCGCCAATGCATGGCTTTCCACGCGCGCGCGGCGCAGCTGCAGCGTCAGGGTTTCGGCTTCCAGCGCCAGACGTGGGGCGTGCGCCTGATGGGTTTCCACCCAGTTCAGCGCGCCATCCAGCGTTTCCTGCATCAGGCTCAGACGTTTCGCGGGCGTAACCGGCGAGGCTTTTTTTGCAGTTCTCATCGTTTGCAGACGCTCCCGCTGTCGATCCAATATTGCGCATTCGCGTTGCCGGTGGCAGAAAGCGTGTTCAGTTTCAGACTCAGTTGCTCCAGCGGCACACGCGTGCCGTCATCCATACGCGCATCGCTCAGCACCAAACGCTCCGGGCCGAGATTATCCGGGCCGGGCTGCACCGCCAGCTTAATGCGCAGTACGCTTTCGCCGGCAACCTGACGCGCCAGCGTCGGGTCCACAATGCTCAGGCTATACAGCGGCGAGGCCGGCCAGCGATCGTTCTCCAGCTGGCGGAAGCCGAGGCAAACGTTGCCGCGAATGCGGAAGCTGCTTTTGCGATCCAGCGCGAAACTGCTGCTGTCGAGATCGATCTCGCTATAGCACAGATTATCGTCGCTGAGCGCCGAGGTCTCATCCAGCACGCCGAGATAGCGAATGGTGGAGTACGGTTCGAAATCACCGGCACGGAACCAGAAGCTGCTGAGGCGCAGATCGAGCGCCAGCAGGCACAGCATCGCGCCGACTGCGGCGGTGGATTTCGGGTTATCAATGCGGCCTTGCTTGTTGAACGGATACCAGTCGCTGGTGTGATAGCCTTCCAGCGACAAAATACGGCTGCCCGGCAGCGGTTGCAGATGTCGCACCAGCGCCTGAATGCCAGGAAAGCGTGACGGACGACCGGTGAGCAGCAGCACATCGCACTGATATAGTGACACCACTTCACACATCGCGCGCAGCGCCGGAATGATCGCCATACGGTGTTGCAGGAACTCGCCGTGCAACTGCGCCATGCTGACCACCAGCGGCACTTCGAGCAGATCGAATCGGCTGTCGCCGCCGAGCGTGCGCTGAATTTCGCCATTCACAAACGCCAGCACGCTGCTGGCCGGTTTTTGCGGCACCAGCTCGCCGAACAGCGCGTTGATTTCACTGTGGCTGTCGAGCGGATCCCAATTTTCATACTGCTCCAGCACCGCCTGCGCCAGCGGAATAAACAGCTGTAGCGTCACTTGCTGACGCAGCGTGGCTTGTCCGTCCATACGGCTGTCGTGACCAAATAGCTTGTTCATCAACGGTTCGGCCAGCTGCAAACCGGCTTTCTGCAAGCTCTGTTGTAACGCTGGCAGAATCCACAGCTGAATCACGTCCAGCAGAATATCGTCACCGGCGACTTTGAAGCCTTCGCGGAACAGTAAGCGCGGGGTGATTTTGACATTGTTGCCCTGGCCGTCATCGAGGCGATATTGGGTAATGGCTAAATCGGTGGTGCCGCCGCCGATATCAATCGAAGCGATGCGCAGACTTTTACCCGGCAGCTCGTCAACTTCACGCGGACGATCCGGGCGCGCCATGCTGCTGAAGAAATCTTCTGCGCGGCCGGCAAAGTTGACCTGGGTTTCGTTGAATAGCCACACCATTTGACCACAGGTGGCTTCGTCCCACTCCATCTGCACATCCGGTACCGGACGCAGGCTGTTTGCCTGGCTGGCGGCGGTAAACGCTTCTTCGGCCGGATGCCAGCCCTCGGCTTTCCATACCAGCGCGATGGCTTCCTGCATGCGGCGACGGAAAATCTCACGCTCAGGCTTTGGCATCGCTGACGGCAGCGTCAGAATCACATGACGCAGCTGGCGCGGGGCCTGGCTTTGCGGCATGCGCTGGCGCTGCGCCACGCTGTTCATCTGCATCATCGCCTGCGCCAGCAGTTCGCACAGCATAAAGGTCATCAGCGAACTGCGGCTGTAGCTGGCGGAGAACACCGGTAGACGATCGTCTTCCGCCAGCGCGTGCAGCGGCTGGCCTTCGTCGTTGATCAGTAAGGTGAACGGCAGCGCGGTGGCCTGCGGCTCATCGCTGCTGCCGTTGGCGTTGAAGCGCCAGCCTGGCTGATAGCGCGCTTCATCCCACAAATAGCGGCGCGGGCTGGACAACCCGGTGCTGCCTTCGGTGCCGGCACGCAGCAGCGCCAGACGGCTGGCTTCACGGCCTACGCGCGTCAGTGACGGCCACATAAAGGCGTTTTCGCGGCCGCTCTCCAGCGAGAAGTTGGCCTTGCCGAAACGGGTTTCAGCAAACTCCAGACGGCTGTCGAACAGCTCGTTGTAAACCTGATGTGGCTCGGAGAGATCGCGCAGCTGCAGCTCATAGGTTTGACGCAGGCCGCTGCTCTCTTCGGCGTGATCTTCCACCAGAATGCCGCAGGTGTGCGAGTTGCCGACGTCGAGAATGATATCGACGTTGACCGCCGGCGTTTGCAGCGACGTTGCCTGAATGTAGATTTCCGCCAGATCGAGTTGTTCGCCCAGCAGTTCCAGTAAGTTGAGATAGTGCGCCTGATATTCGAATTCACGCAGCGCCTGATTCAGCTCCTGCTCACGGCGTGATTCCAGCGCATGCACCTGCTGGCTAAAGGTTTCACGCAGCCAGCCATCAACCCACGTATGGTCGAGAAATTCACCCAGCTCGTAGTTGTGCCAGGCGAGGGCGAAACTGACGCCGTTCTGCGCATCGGCTTTGCTTAAACCGTGCTGCTCGCCGCCATCCTGCTCAGACACAATACGCGTATCAAAGGCGAGGGTGATGCGATGGGTGTTGCCTGCCGCGTCAGGTTGCGCCAGCGGCGCCAGATGCAGACGCGCCCAGTTGTCCGGGCCGCCGATAAAACGACGTCCGCTGGTGCAGCGCAGCACCGGCAGCGGCAGCCATTGATGGGCCAGCAGTTTCAGGGAATCGGCCAGCGCGATATCCGTTTCCGGTCGCACCACTTCCGCTGCGCCGCCGTCTTCCGGATAGAGCAGGAACTTGCCGCTGTTGCCGTCGACGTTGAGGCGCAGCAGCGGGCCGTTGGCGGTTTGCCGCACGAACTGGCGGCGTGCCTGCAACGCAGGTAAACGCAAACCAAAATCAAGAAACTGCACACCGCTATCTTCAATCAGCGTGATTTTCTGTTTGTCATCGATGAGGGGAGCCAACATGTTTACTTACTCTCACGCTTAATCGTCAACGGGAAGACCTGATCTGCGCCATATTGCGCAGTACAGCTGGCGATGCCATCACCGGCTTTACACACCAGTTCCGGCATGCGGTAACGCGATTTATCGCTGCAGGTCGCAGTATAGCGGCTGCGCACTTCCATGCTGCCGGCGGTGGTCATCGCGGCGGTGACATCGGCTTTACAGCGGATGTTGTCGCCCTGGGTAATGGTAGCGGTGCCTTTGCCGTTGCGGATTTGATAACGCAGGCTTGGCGGTTTGCCGGTCGGCAGATTGGTTTGACGCAATGTGACGCGCCAGGTGCCGTTAATAAATTTCACCGATCCAACGCGCGCATCTTCGGTGGTCATCACCAAATCATCCGCTTTGGCCGGTTCGGTGTGTTCAGCGACCACCTCAGGCGGCGCGACAGGTGTGGCAACCGGCGCGGCGGCAACGACGGTGGCGGCGGTTTGTGGCAGCGTGGCGGCGAGTTTTTCCGCTTTAACCATCACGGCAGGCGGCTTACTCACCGGCACCGGCACATCCGCAACGCTAATCGCAGCAGGCTGCGGCGCGCTGTGCAGCCAGTAGGCGACGCCCGCAGCCACCAGCGCCGCAACCGGCAACAGCAGCATCAGCGGACGCACGGCAAAGGCGCGACGTGGCGGCGAGACAGGTTCGGGTAGCGGTTCAGGCGCGGCCTCAGCAATGACTTCAACCGCCGGTTCTTCGGCTTCAGGTTCCGGCTCAATCACCGGTTGAGCAGCGGCAGGCGGCACCTCGATCAGCGGCGCAATTACCGGCGCAACCACCAGCGGAGCAGGTGCTGGCGGTTCTGGCAGTAGCGGCGGCAGCGCATCTTCCAGCGAATCGCGCAGGCAGGCCAGCGCGTCATCACGCGAACGCGCCTGCGGATCAACAAAGCCCCAGAAGGTGATCACCGGTTTGCCATCCACCAGATAAACGTACTGCTGATCCGGGAACTGCAACGTTTTGCTCAGCAACGCACCAAACAAGCGCATCGCCGGATTCTCCGCATCGCGTGCACGCAGGCTCAGCGCCTGCAGATCCTGCTGGTTTAGCGTCAGCAGTTCCAGCGCCTGACGGCGCTCGTGATCGCTGGCACCCAGCCAGGATTTTACTTTGCCAGTAAACGGGGCGTACCAATCGAGGCGGTCACCGCGCTCGTTGACCTGCGGGATCGCGAGGCAATTGGCCAGCGTGGTTTGGCGGCGCAGGCGCAGGGTTTCACGGATTTGCAGCGCGGACGTCCAGACCGGCTGGCCGTTTTCACCCAGTGCCAGTACCGTGTCCAGATTGCCGCTGCGCAGAAAAGTTTTTGCCACTCGTTGGGCCCTTATCGGTGGTTGTCTGAGGCAGAACAGTGTGTGTTTTTGGCGATGATAGTGATCTTAAGCCAAATGCAGCGAAATCAAACGGCTGATAAAGGGGGAAAAACAGGGCGTTTTTCCCGCGTGCGGAGAAGATTGCTGAAATTTTAAGCGCGGCTGCGCGGGGAAAGGATCACATAGGTCAGCATGCCGCCGAGCAAACCCCAAAAGGCGGAGCCGATGCCGAGCAGCGAAACACCGCTGGCGGTGATCAGAAACGCCACGATGGCGCTGTCGCGCTGATCCGGTTCGGCTAAGGCGCGCTGCAAACTGCCGGACAGCGTAGCCAGCAGCGCGAGGCCCGCCAGCGTGGCAATTAACACCGGCGGCAAGGCGCTCAGCATGATGGCGATCAATCCGCCGGTAAATCCGGTCAGCAGATAGAACACGCCCGCCAATGCCGATGCCATCCAGCGGCGCGCCGGATTCGGATCGACATCGTCGCCCATACAGATAGCAGCGGTAATCGCAGCGATACACACCGAAAACCCGCCAAACGGCGACAGCACTAAAGCGATAAAGCCGGTCCAGCCGGTGAGCGCAGATACCGGCGGCTGATAGCCGTGCGCCTGCAAGGTGGCGATGCCGGGCGCATTTTGCGACGCCATGGTGACGAGAAAATAGGGCAAACCCACGCCAATCAGCGCCGCCAGAGTAAACTGCGGCATGATGAATTCCGGCCGACTGATCGCCAGCGCATGCGGCGGAAAGTGGATCGATTGCTGGCCGAGCGCCACCAGCACGCCCGCGATCAACGCCAGAATGATGGCGTAGCGCGGCAGCCAGCGGCGGCTCAACAACCACACCAGACACATGCTGCCGCACAGCGCGAAATTGCTCTGCAAACCGCTAAAGGTGCCGATGCCAAATTTCAGCAAAATCCCGGCCAACATCGCGGCCGCCAGCGACTGCGGAATGTGATTCATCAGGCGGGCGAACAGACCGGTGACGCCGCACAACACAATTAACAGGTTGGTGGCGACAAACACGCCCACCACTTCATTCAGCGTCAAACCCTGCACGCTGGTGGCGAGCAGCGCCGCGCCAGGCGTCGACCAGGCGGCGAGGATCGGCATGCGTGTCCATAGCGATAAGCCGAGCGAGGCCAACCCCATACCTACGCCGAGCATCGACAGCCAGCCGCCAATCTGCGCCGGCGAAGCGCCCGCCGCCTGCGCCGCCTGGAAGATCAGCGCCGCCGTGCTGCTGTAGCCCACCAGCACGGCGATAAAACCCGAAATCAGCATCGGGAAAGAGAAGGCACTGCGTGTGCTGGCGGTGGTCATCAGGTCATATCCGGTTGTGCGTTATAACGCACATTGTGGCATGGAGCGTTATAACGCACAAGTGCTACACTGCGCGCGAGCTTTTCGGGAGAACACATGGAAAATTTGCATCAACATTTGAGTCTGGCGCTGAAACAGCTGCGTCAGGCCAACGGCTGGAGCCTGACGCTGGCAGCGGATCGCACCGGCGTGAGCAAAGCGATGCTCGGCCAAATCGAGCGCGGTGAATCGAGCCCCACGGTGGCGACGCTGTGGAAAATCGCCACCGGCTTTAACGTGCCGTTTTCCTTCTTTGTGCAGGGCAGCGATCAACCGCCGGGCAGCGTGGCGACCTTCAGCCAGCCCAACGCGCAGATGCAGGTCAAGCCGCTGCTGCCGTACGATGCCAGACTGCGTTTTGATTTGCTGGAAGTGACACTGGCGGGTGGCGCGCAGAGCGATTCCTCGGCGCATGAAAGCGGGGTGATTGAGCAGGTTGTGGTGCTGGAAGGCGAATTGTTGCTGGGCGTGGAAGGCACATGGCGCCGCTTGCTTTCGGGCGAAGCCAGCCAGTTCGCCGCCGATACGCCGCACAGCTACCGCAATCCCCTCAACACGCCGCTGCGTTTCCACAGTTTGATTCATTATCTGCAGCGCGCCTAGGATCGCCATGCATGGCGACCACCAAACAATCTGGCACAATTACAAATTGATACGAAGGTAAACTACACAGTTTGCCTTCGTATTTATATACTCGCGGCTCATCAGTAAGGAGAAGGTGCCATGAGCGACCTTAACAGCGCGGCGGCGTTACTGCGCAGCATCAATGGCAAACTGGCGCGTCGCCTGCGGGAATCGGCGCCGCCGGGCGATCTCACCTGGCCGCAGGTATCGGTACTCGGTTATCTGGTACGCGATGGCGCCATGACGGTAACAGAATTGGCTACGCTGGAAGGGGTGCGCACGCAGTCGATGGGCGCCACCGTGGCGAGCTTGCAGACGCAGGGTATGGTGCAGGGCGCCGCCGATCCGCTGGATGGCCGGAAAACCCGCTATCAACCCACCGATGCCTGCCTGAAACTGATCGCCGCCAACCGCGCACAACGTGATGACTGGCTGCTCAACAGCATTGCGACGCAGTTGAATGCGCAGGAACAACACACGCTGCTGGCCGCGATTCCCTTACTGCAACGACTTGCCGACCAATAATCCTGAGAGGACTCAACATGGCTTTAACTACCCTTGACGACAACACCGCGCTGATTGTGATTGACCTGCAAAACGGCATTGTTGCGCTGCCGGTCGCACCGTTAGAGGCGCATGAAGTGATTGAGCGCTCAGCGCGTCTGGCCGATGCATTCCGCGGGCAAAAGCGCCCGGTGGTGCTGGTCAACGTTGCGGGCGGCGCGCCTGGCCGTAATGAGCAGCCGAAACACGCTGGCGATTTGCCAGCCGATTGGGCGACGTTGGTGCCGGACCTGGCGCAGCAGCGCGGTGACATCATCATTACCAAAAAAACCTGGGGCGCTTTCCATAACACGGATCTGCACGAGCAGCTGCAGCAGCGCGGCATCACACAAGTGGTGATTTGCGGCATCGCCACCAGCATCGGCGTGGAATCCACGGCGCGTCAGGCGTATGAGCTGGGTTACAACGTCACGTTGGCAACTGACGCCATGACCTGCCTGAATGCCGAAACGCATAAAAACAGCGTCGAGCGCATTTTCCCGCGCCTGGGCGAAACCGGCACCACCGATGATGTGCTGGCGTTGTTGAAGTAAGGATCATCATAGGGTGCGCATTCATGCGCACCTGGCTTTTAGGTCGCCATGAATGGCGAGCCTACAGTTCCTGCCACGGATTCAGCAACATCACGCCAGTGGTATCAAAATCCCGTACGTTACGCGTGACCAGAATCAGCTCGTGATGAATCGCTGTCGCCGCGATCAGCGCGTCGGTATGTGGGCGTTCATCAGGAATATGCAGCTGAGCGCAAAGGCGGGCCACGCTGCTATCAATTGAAAGTGTGCGCCAGGCAAATTCTGTCAGAACCTGCTCTTGATACCAGCGCTGTAAATGATGGGCTTGCTGAGGGTCTTTACGGGCGAACTTAAGAATACCTTTTTCAATTTCCATCAGCGTCAATGCTGAAATAAACATCTCTTCAGCATCAATGCTTTTAGCCCAGGCAATCACCTGAGGATTGGCTTTAGGCGTCCCTGCCTTACGTAATTCTGAAATAACATTGGTATCCAGCAAATAGCGCATTAGAACTCCACATCCCTGTTGATTATGGTCGCACGTTCTGGCTCAAAATCGATATCTACGCCGTCCGGCATGGCGAGTGAATCTACGATGCTTCGGTTTGAACCCGTGAGTTTTTTATACGCTTCAAATGTCAGTAAAACATGTGCAGGATTGCCACGGTCAGTAATATAAACCGGGCCTTCCTCGGCGGCTTTCTTGGCCCGGGATACCTCCTGATTAAAAGCTCGACTGCTGATTCTCGTCACTGTCATCACGACCTCCATGATATGTAGTGATGTTGCTACATAACTATAAAGCAATATGCCATGCTGGACAATATTTAACCAATAAAAAGCCCCACAAGCGACTTGCAGGGCTTTGATATCATCTATCCCCCGCGTTTATTTACTGAAACGCGTAACTCACTGTCAGGCCCACGCTATAATTGCGACCCGGCGCCGGTTCGTAGTAGCGACCGTTGCTTTCATTCACGATCACTGAACCGATGTAGTTGCGATCAAACAGGTTATCGACGCGGCCAAACAGATCCAGCGTCCAGTTCTGCACCAGCCACTTATAACCGCTGTTCACGCCGACCACGGTATAAGACGGCGCTTTCACGTCATTCTCATCATCCGCCGCGATATCGCTCAGGTAGCGCACATCGGTTCCGGCATACCAGCCTTGATCGGGCGCGTAAGCCAGTCCGGCGTAAGCCATGTTACGGGCAATGCCGGGAATGCGGTTGCCGTCGCAGCTTTCGGTGCCGCAGGCGTTAGAGCGGTAGCGGGCATCCAGCAAGGTCCATGCGGCTTTGAAGCGCCAGCTCTCGCCGAATTGCTGGTCGAGGCCCAGCTCCAATCCACGACGGCGGGTTTCCCCGGCGTTTTTGTAGCTGGTGCGGCCTTCAAAGCTGCTGTCAGAAACGATCTCGTTTTTGGTGTCAGTCTGGAAAATCGCCGCCGTTAACAGTCCGTTGCCGATGCGTTTTTTACTGCCCAGTTCGACCGTTTCGCTGGTGGCAGGCTGCAGGTTGAGATTCAGCCCGGCCTGATCGGCGGCGCGATAGGACAACTCATTCAGCGTCGGCGTTTCGAAGCCGCGACCAGCAGAAACGTAGGCGTTCCAGCTGTTATCAATGGCGTAATTCAGCGCAGCGGCAGGCAACCAGCGGTGATAGCGACGATTGCCGCTGTCATCGGGATCGCTGTCGGTGACGTAATAGTCATTGGAGTCGAAATTCACCGTGCTGAAACGCACGCCAGCATCCAGTGACAGTTTATCGGTTAGCTGCCACGCGGTTTGCAGATAGGGATCGAGGTTCCACATCAGGTTGCGTTCATTACGACGCATCTCGCCCTGTACGCCCAACCCGTCGCCGTTAAAGTTTTGATAACCTTTACGCTTCTCAGTCATGGTTTCATAGTCGAGCCCGCCAGTGAAGGTTACCGGAATGGTGAACAGCGCGTCGCGGTGCGTCCAGCGGGTATCAATGCCCTGATAATGACGCGACAAAGCAATCACGCCGCCGGGATAACCTGCGCGCAGCTGAGTGGCTTTAGGAATGGATTGATACTGCGTTGTTTCACGTTCACCCGCGTACATCATCACGCTCAGGTCATCGTTCTCACTCATCTGGCGCTGATAGTGCAGGCCTGCTTGCGTCTGATCGACGGTTTTACGCGCGTCGTACAAGCTCACGTTGCTGGCGACCTGGCGTGGATTATTTTTCCACTGCTCAGCGGTCAAACCGCCCGGGTCCTGCGCTTCAACGTGCACGCTGTTGAACAGCAGCGTCAGGGTGCTGACATCATCGATGCGCACGCCGAGTTTGGCGTTGCCGAGGTTTTTCTGCGCCGAGCTGTGATCGCGGAAGCCGTGCGTGGTAAAACGCGAGGCGGAAACCGTGTAGTTGACGTCGCCGGCTTGCGTACCGTCGCCGGTTGCACCGCTGGCTTTAACGCTGTTGCGCCAGCTGCCGTAACTGCCGTACCAGCTGCTGGCTTCCAGCGTGGTGGGTTGCTGTCCGGTTTCGGTTTCAACGTTAATCACGCCGCCCGACGAGTTGCCGTACAGCGCCGAGAAGGGGCCGCGCAGCACGTCGATGTGATCGATGGAGCCGATATCGATGTTGGAAGTTTGTCCCTGGCCATCGGGCATGGTGGCGGGGATCCCGTCGACGTACATACGAATGCCGCGCAGGCCAAAGGTGGAACGCGAACCAAAACCGCGCACCGAAATCTGCAGGTCCTGCGCATAGTTCTGGCGGTTTTGAATTTGCAAACCGGGCACGCTGCTGAGGTTTTCTGACAAATTGACGCGCGGTGCCGCGTGGCGCATATCGTCGCCGGACACCACACTAACTGCCGCTGGCGTATCCAGTTCAGACAGTCCAGATGCGGACGGCGCCGCGCTCACCACCATGGTGTTGCTGGCCGCGTTTGCCGCCAGCGCCGAGACCGGTAACATCGCAGGCAGCATCAGCAGCGAAGCCTGTCGCAGTAAAGCTATTTTCATTATGAAAGACCGTAAAAAGGGCGTGGAATGTACCGAATGGAACATTAATGGCGCGTATGTTAATCGTTTTATCATTTGTTTGAAAAGCGTAAATAGTATGACGGATTATTCATCATTGCGGCGTTGAAAATGTTTTTTCATGGCATCTCTGGCTGGCTGCGACAGGGAAATTCTGTCAGTCTGGCGGTTTTGTCTTAAGGCACAAAAGAGAGGGAATGATGAGTCAACAACCTGTGGTCGCGGTATTGGGATTGGGCGCGATGGGGCATGCGTTTGCCGCTAACCTGTTGAAAAAAGGCTTCACGGTGCGCGGCTGGAACCGCACGCGTGCCAAAGGCGAAGATCTGCTGGATGCAGGCATCACGCTGGCCGACAGCGCCGCGCAAGCGGTTGAAGACGCGGATGTGGTGATCGCCATGCTGGCCGACGGCGATACCACGCGTCAGGCACTGAACGACGCCAGCACCGCGCTCAAGCAGGGCGCGACAATTTGCCAGATGGGCACCATCGGCGTGGCCGCCACCGATCAACTGATTGCGGAATTCAAAAGCACGCGTCCGGACGTGGTGTTTATCGATGCACCGGTTTCTGGCACCAAAGCGCCAGCAGAGAATGCGCAAATCCTGGTGATGGCCAGCGGCGATCAGAGCAACGCGCAGGCCGCCGAGCAGGTGTTCGCCGCGATCGGTAAAGGCACGCAATGGCTGGGCGAGGCGGGCGCCAGTTCGCGCATGAAGCTGGTGGTGAATAGCTGGCTGATTGGTCTGATGCAGAGCCTGGCGGAAAGTACGCGTCTGGCGGAAGAGTTTGGTTTCAGCACCGACGATCTGTGGAAAGTGCTGGATGGCGGTCCGCTGGCGGCACCGTACGCCAAAATGAAACTTGGCATGATTGCCAGCGGTGATTTCACGCCGCAGATGCATCTGGTGTGGGCGCTGAAAGACGCCAAACTGGCGCTGGATGCGGCGGGCGATAGCAAACTGCCGGCGCTGGAAAACATTGTGGATGTCTGGCAGCAAGCGGTAGATGCCGGTTACGGCGAGCAGGATCTGGCGGCGGTTTATCAATATCTGAAACGCTAACATGAGTGCGCGGCTCAACTTCGACTTCGCCTATCGTCCGCTGGTGCCCTATGCGCACGATTATGCGCATGGCGACGCGGAGCCGTGGCATCACCACGCCTGCGCCCAGCTGATCCACACGCTGAGCGGCGTGGTGAAAGTGGAAACGCAGCACGGCAGCTGGATTGTGCCGCCGAGTCGCGGCGTCTGGCTGCCGGCGGGGACGCGTCACGCACTGCACATTGTTGGCGCGGTGGCCGCGCGCACGCTGTTTGTGGATCCGCTGGCGCGCGCCGATCTGCCCGCCAGTTGTCAGGTGGTGCAGATTTCGCCGCTGCTGCGTGAGTTGATTGTCAGCGCGCTGGCGCTGCCGGAGCAGTACGTTCCGGGTAGCCGCGCCGAGCGGATTTACGAGCTGATCCTCGATGAGATCCGCGTGATGGATGTGCTGCCGTTTGGTCTGCCGCTGCCGGAGAGCGAGCGGCTGCTGAGTTTGTGCCAGCAGATCCAGCAAGCGCCCGGGGAAAACTGGACGCTGGCCCGCGCGGCTACGCAACTCTGCGTGGCCGAACGCACGCTGGCGCGCCATTTCAGTCGCGAAACCGGGTTACAATTCAGCGACTGGGTGCGCCGCGCGCGACTGAGCGTGGCGTTAACCCGCTTAGCGCAGGGCGATAGCGTGCTGACGGTGGCGCTCGATCTCGGTTATGACAGCCCGAGCGCCTTCAGCGCGATGTTTCGCCGCGTGCTCGGCGTCACGCCAGCGAACTACTTTCCTGCGGCAGAAAAGCGTGCGCTGCGTTGAGCAGCGCCTGCAGTGAAGCGCGCGCCACATCATTATCAATGCCCACGCCCCACGCGCGTTCACCGCGTGCATTAATGCAGCTGATGTAGGTCACCGAACGACTGTCGCTGCGTTTGCCCAGCGTGTGTTCGTGATAATCCTCAATGGTGATGATTACGTCATAGCGCTGACGCAGCGCGGCAACGGCGGCTGAGAGCAAGCCGTTGCCTTTACCTTCCAGCATCAACTGCTGCGCGCCCTGTTGCAGCCGCGCCCTAAGGCGCGTTTCGCCTTTATCGTCGCTGTGACTTTCCGCTTCCAGCAAACAACGCGCGGGCTGTGTTAAGCCGTAATGCTGACAAAACAGCTGCCACAGCGCGTGATGGGTCATCTCCTGACCGTGCTGGTCGGTTTGCTGCTGCACCAGACGGCTGAAATCCTGCTGCAAGCCGCGCGGCAGTTGCAGACCGTGATTCTGCTCCAGCAGCCAGGCGGCGCCGCCTTTACCCGATTGACTGTTAACGCGGATCACCGCTTCGTAGCTGCAGCCGATATCCAGCGGATCGAGCGGCAGATACGGCATCTGCCAGATTGCTTCTTCACGCTCAGCACGGGCGGCAAAGCCTTTGCGTATCGCATCCTGATGCGAACCGGAGAAGGCGGTAAACACCAGTTCACCGGCATACGGATGACGCGGATGCACTGGCAGCTGGTTGCAGCGCGTCACCACTTCCAGCACCTGCTGGATATCGCTGAAATCGAGCTGCGGCGCGATGCCCTGAGTGTAGAGATTGAGCGCCAGCGTGACGATATCGACATTGCCGGTGCGCTCGCCGTTACCAAACAAACAGCCTTCCACGCGATCGGCCCCCGCCAGCAGCGCCAGCTCGGCGCAGGCGATGCCGGTACCGCGATCGTTATGCGGATGCACGCTGATCGCAACCTGCGATCGCTGGCTGAAGTGGCGACAGAAAACCTCAATCTGATCGGCATAGACGTTCGGCGTGTTCACTTCGACGGTCGCGGGCAGGTTGATGATCATTGGACGCGCCGGGCCCGGTTGCCAAATCGCCGCCACCGCTTCGCAAATCTCCAGCGCAAACTCCGGTTCGGTAAAGCAGAAGGTTTCTGGCGAATACTCGAAGGTCCACGCAGTATCCTTTTGCGCTTCGCAACGGGCGCGAATTTGACGCGCACCGGCGCAGGCCAGTTCGATAATCTCGGCTTTGCTCTGGCGGAACACGCGCTCGCGGAACAGCGGCGCGGTGGCGTTGTAGAGATGAATAATGGCGTTCGGCGCGCCACGCAGCGCGTCGAAGGTGCGATCAATCAGATCGCTGCGCGCCTGGGTCAACACCTGAATCGCCACATCGTCTGGAATGTGCTTCTGCTCAATCAGCAAACGGACAAAATCAAAATCGGTCTGCGATGCTGCCGGAAAGGCCACCTCAATCTCCTTAAAGCCACAGCGCAGCAGCAGTTGCCAGAACTCCAGCTTGCGCGCGCTGTCCATTGGTGTCGCCAGCGCCTGATTGCCGTCGCGTAAGTCGGTAGAGAGCCAGCGCGGTGCCTGCGTCAGTTGGCGCGAGGGCCACTGACGATCGGGTAAGTCGATAACCGGAAACGGGCGGTATTTTGTAGCGGGTTGCGTGAGCATAACGATCTCCTTGTAATGTGGCGTTCAGTCTCGCCTGGCATCGCGCGGCGCGGCTCGCGCATTGCTGACAATCATTCGCGCAAAAGTGACAATTGCGCAGCCATGCTGTCGGTCGCCATAAATGACGACCCTACAAATGCGTGGGGTTAGGTCGTAGGGTCGCCATTTATGGCGACCGCATCACACCGCTATATGCCATTGTCGGCATATCTCATGCGAAATCGGCATCGGTCATTTGGCGCGCACGGGTTAGGCTGGGGTTTTGCGCGATGGGATAAAACACAATGAAAAGAGCAGCTTTGGCACTATTAATCGTGGCAGCCAGCGGCGCGGCGGCGGCAGAAACCGTGACGCTGCGCATTGCCGATCAAAAGGGAAATATGCACGCCGAAATGGAAGCGGCGCAGCAGTTGAACAACCTCAATTATAAAATCGAATGGGCCGAGTTCCCGGCGGCGGCACCGCTGGCGGAAGCGCTGAATGCCGGTGCGGTGGATGCCGGTATTATCGGAGATGCGCCGCTGCTGTTCTCGCTGGCGGCCGGTTCGCAGGTGAAAGCAGTGGCGGTGAGCAAGTCGATACCTGAAGGATTGGCGGTGCTGGTCAGCCCGGATTCGCCCATCAAAACCGTCGCCGAACTGAAGGGTAAAAAAATCGCGACTGGACGCGGATCGATTGGTCACTTTGAGGCGCTCAAAGCGCTGGAGCAAGCGGGCGTCAGCGATAAAGAGGTCAACTGGCGCTTCTTAACGCCGGCGGATGCGCGCATCGCGCTGGCAAACGGTTCGGTGGATGCCTGGTCAACGTGGGATCCTTATACCGCGCTGGCAGAAGTGACCCACACCGGACGCGTGCTGGTGAACGGCGTTGGCCTGTCCAGCGGCAACAGCTTCCTCGCCGCCACCGACGCCGCGCTAAACGATGAAGCCAAACGCGCGGCGCTGCAGGATTACGTCAATCGCTTAGCCGCCGCCGATCGCTGGGCCAACAGCCATGTCGATGAGTACTCGACCACGCTGGCAAAAATCATCGGTTTCCCGAAAGAGGCGGCGGCGAAATCCTTCTCACGCCGCAAATCGCACTGGCAGAGCATTGATGATGCCACCATCGGCCAGCAGCAGGAGACCGCCGATTTCTACCAGAAATACGGTTTGATCCAGCAGCATCTTGATGTGAAACCGACTTTTTATCACGGCTTAAAGGTTGCGCAGAACTAACCCTTTGTGCGCCCGCATTTGGCGAAACAGCAGCGCGCGCGTAGCATGGCGCCATGTTGTTTCGTCAAAGAACCCCTCATGTTGCTAAAAACCTTCGACGGTCATAACGACCTGCTTCTCAATCTGTGGCTGCATCATCGCGATGATCCGGCGCAGGCCTTTTTTCACGGCATCGAAAAGGGCCACCTCGATTTTCCGCGCATGCAGCAGGGCGGTTTTGCCGGTGGGCTGTTCGCGATGTTCGTGCCGCCAGCGCGCTATGTCAAAGAGGTCGCACCGCAGCGAGCTGAGGAAAATCTCGATCCGCTGACGATTCTCTGGCAGCAGCTCGACATCCTGAAAACGCTGGCGGCGCAATCTGAAGGGCGGGCGCGGTTATGCCTTAACACCGCTGATATTGCCGCCTGTCGCGCTGACGGCGTGCTGGCGCTGATGGCGCATATTGAGGGCGCAGACGGGTTTGATGGCGAGGGTGAAGCGCTTGATGCGTTTTACCAGGCGGGCGTACGCAGCATCGGGCCGTTCTGGAATCTGCCCAATCGCTTTGGCGAAGGTGTCAGCGGATCATTCCCCAACTCACCGGACAGCGGGCCGGGTTTGACCGAACAAGGTGAGCAGTTGATCGCCGCTGCCAATCGCCATCGCATGCTGATCGATATGTCGCACATGAACGAGAAAGCCTTTTGGGACACCGCGCGCCTGTCAACCGCGCCGCTGGTGGCGACGCACTCCAATGCGCACGCGCTCTGCGCGCAGCCGCGCAATCTGACCGACGATCAGCTGCGCGCCATCCGCGACAGCGGCGGCGTGGTGGGCGTGAATTTTGGCAACGCTTTTCTGCGCAGCGACGGAAAACGCGACAGCGATACCGCATTGATCGAAATTGTTAAACATGTTGAGCACCTGATCGCGATAATGGGCCGCGATCATGTGGCGCTGGGCTCCGATTTTGATGGCATCAGCGTGCCTGAGGCGCTGAAAGACGTGAGCGGATTACCGCATCTTTATGCGTTGTTGCGTTCGTTCGACTACGATCAAACAGCACTTGAGCAGCTCGCATGGGGCAACTGGCAGCGCGTGTTGCAACAAATTTGGCAGGATTAGCACCATTCCCTTACCGAATCAGGGTTGATCTGCTCGCTACATTGGCGCAACATCTGCGCGCGTACGGATTGCGATGTGATCTAAGTCACAGCCGCAATCCTCTTCAGCAGAGATTTCTCTGCGTTTTTGCTTTATGAGGAAGACCATTATGTGGAAAAAACCTGCGTTTATTGACCTGCGTCTGGGCCTGGAAGTGACTCTGTACATCTCCAACCGCTAAGACTTCTGCCCGCCGTTCGTGCGGGCATTTTGTTTTCTCTCTTTGGTCAACGTTCATGTTTATTAAAGTCCTCGGTTCAGCGGCGGGCGGCGGCTTCCCGCAGTGGAACTGTAACTGCGCCAATTGCAGCGGCCTGCGTAACGGCAGCATTCAGGCGCAGGCGCGCACCCAATCTTCGATCATTGTCAGCGACAACGGTGAAGATTGGGTGCTGTGCAACGCCTCGCCGGACATCAGCCAGCAAATTGCCCACACGCCAGAACTGATCAAAAAGGGTGTGCTGCGCGGCACGGCGATTGGCAGCATCATTCTCACCGACAGCCAAATCGATCACACCACTGGCTTGTTGAGCCTGCGCGAAGGCTGTCCGCATCAGGTGTGGTGCACGCCGGAAGTGCATGGCGATCTCACCAGCGGTTTCCCAATTTTCACCATGTTGCAGCACTGGAATGGCGGCTTGCAGCATCATGCGTTAACGCCGCTGGAGCCGTTCCGCGTCGATGTCTGCCACAGTTTGCAGTTCACCGCGATTCCGATTCTCAGCAACGCGCCGCCGTATTCGCCGTATCGTAATCGCCCGCTGCCGGGCCACAACGTGGCGCTGTTCATTGAAAACACCGCCAACGGCCAAACGCTGCTCTACGCGCCGGGACTCGGCGAGCCGGATGCCGTGATCATGCCTTGGCTGCAAAAAGCCGATTGCCTGTTGATTGATGGCACGGTGTGGCAGGACGACGAGCTGCTCGCCACCGGCGTTGGCAAAAATACCGGCAAAGCGATGGGCCACTTAGCGTTGGCCGAAGAACAAGGTTTAATGGCGTTGCTGGCTGCGCTGCCGGCCAAACGCAAGATTTTGATTCACATTAACAACACCAATCCGATCCTTAATGAGCAATCGCCGCAGCGCGCCTATTTGACGCAGCAGGGCATTGAAGTGAGTTGGGATGGCATGGCGATTCATCTGCAGGAGTTTGCATCGTGATCATCACTGAAGCATTATCGCCCGCCGCGTTTGAGCAGGCGCTGCGCGATAAAGGCGCGTTCTACCACATTCATCACCCGTATCACATTGCCATGCACAATGGCGAGGCGACGCGCGAGCAGATTCAGGGTTGGGTGGCGAACCGCTTCTATTATCAGACCAATATTCCGCTGAAAGATGCGGCGATCATGGCTAACTGCCCGGATGCGGCGACGCGGCGTAAATGGGTACAGCGCATCCTCGATCACGACGGCAGCAACGGTCACGAAGGCGGGATTGAAGCCTGGCTGCAGTTGGGTGAGGCGGTGGGGCTGGATCGTGACGTGTTGCTGTCCGAGAAGCTGGTGCTGCCGGGCGTGCGTTTTGCGGTGGACGCCTACGTGAACTTCGCGCGCCGTGCTAACTGGCAGGAAGCGGCCTGTAGCTCGCTCACCGAGCTGTTTGCGCCGCAGATTCATCAGTCGCGCCTCGACAGCTGGCCGCAGCACTATCCGTGGATCAAAGAGGAAGGCTATTTCTACTTCCGCAGCCGTTTGAGCCAGGCGAACCGCGATGTGGAGCATGGACTGGCGCTGGCGCTTGAGGTGTTCACCAGCGCCGAACAGCAAAACCGCATGCTGGAGATCCTGCAGTTTAAGCTCGATATTCTCTGGACCATGCTCGATGCCATGACCATGGCGTATGCGCTGCAACGTCCGCCTTATCATACGGTCACCGATCAGGTGTCCTGGCACAGCACAAGACTGGTATAACAACATGAAAGATAATGTGATTCCGGCTTTCCGTCGCGGCTACCGCATGCAGTGGGAAGCGGCGCAGGATAGCCATGTGGTGCTCTATCCGGAAGGCATGGCCAAATTGAACGAGACCGCCGTGGCGATCCTCGAACTGGTGGATGGCAAACAGGATGTGGCGGCGATCGTTGCCACGCTGGATGCGCGTTTCCCGGACGCGGGCGGTGTCGGCGACGACGTCAAAGAGTTCCTGCAATCCGCCATCGAACAAAAATGGATACAGTGTCGTGAACCCGAGTAAAAGCGTGACGCCACCGCTGTGGCTGCTGGCAGAACTGACCTATCGCTGCCCGCTGCAGTGTCCGTATTGCTCCAATCCGCTTGATTTTTCCCAGCAGGAGAAAGAGCTGACCACCGAACAGTGGATTGAGGTGTTTCGTCAGGCGCGCGCCATGGGCAGCGTGCAGCTCGGTTTTTCCGGCGGCGAACCGCTAACCCGTAAAGACCTGCCGGAGCTGATTCGCGCCGCGCGCGATCTCGGTTTCTACACCAACCTGATCACCTCCGGCATCGGCCTGACGGCGAAAAAACTCGATGCCTTTGCCGACGCCGGACTCGATCATATCCAGATCAGCTTCCAGGCCAGCGATGAAACGCTGAACGCGGCGCTGGCCGGGTCAAAAAAGGCCTTCCAGCAGAAGCTGGAGATGGCGAAAGCGGTGAAAGCGCACGGCTATCCGATGGTGCTGAATTTCGTGCTGCATCGCCACAATATCGACCAGATCGACAAAATCATCGATCTCTGTATCGAACTGGAAGCCGACGATGTCGAGCTGGCGACTTGCCAATTCTATGGCTGGGCGCAGCTCAATCGTGAAGGATTGCTGCCGACGCGCGAGCAGATCGCCAACGCCGAAGCGGTGGTGGCCGATTATCGTCAGCGCATGGGCGCCAGCGGCAATCTCACCAATCTGCTGTTCGTGACGCCGGATTACTACGAAGAGCGGCCGAAACCCTGCATGGGCGGATGGGGATCGATCTTCCTCAGCGTCACGCCTGACGGCACCGCGTTGCCGTGCCACAGCGCGCGTCAGCTGCCGGTTGAGTTCCCGTCGGTGCTGGAGCGCACGCTGGACGATATCTGGTACAACTCGTTTGGTTTTAACCGCTATCGCGGCTTTGACTGGATGCCGGAACCCTGTCGCTCCTGCGATGAAAAAGAGAAAGACTTTGGCGGCTGTCGCTGTCAGGCCTTTATGCTGACCGGCGATGCCGATAACACCGATCCGGTGTGCAGCAAATCGCCGCATCACGGCAAGATCCTCGAAGCACGACGTGAAGCCAACTGCAGCGACATCAAAATCCAGCAGCTGCAGTTCCGCAATCGCAGCAACTCCGAACTGATCTTTAAGCAGCGCGTCACCTGATGCACGCGCGCCAGCTCACGCTCGCCAACGGCCTGCGCTGCCATCTTTATCATCAGCCCGACGCGCGTGAGGCGGCGGCGCTGATGCGCGTGCAGGCCGGCAGTCTGGATGAAGCGGATCGCTGGCCGGGTTTGGCACATCTGCTGGAACATCTGCTGTTTTGCGGCAGCGAAGTTTTTCACGGCGACGACCGCCTGATGCCGTGGCTGCAGCAGCAGGGCGGCCAGGTGAACGCCACCACGCAGTTGAGCCGCAGCGCCTATTTCTTTCAGCTCCCAGCTGCGGCGTTGTCGGCGGGCGTGCAGCGGCTGTGTGATATGTTAGCGGCACCGTTGCTGACAGCGCAGGCCATTCAGCAGGAAGCGGCGGTGATTGAGGCTGAGTATCAACTGCTGCAAAACCATACCGACACCCTGAGTGAAGCTGCCGTGCTGGATAAGTTGCCGGGACGTTTCCAGCGCTTCCGAGTCGGCAGTAGGTTTGCATTTGGTGACAACGTCACGGAGTTACAATCCGCACTACGCGATTTTCATCGCCGTTTCTATCGCGCTGAAAATATGGAACTTTGGCTGCAAGGGCCGCAATCACTGGATGAGCTCGAACAGCTGGCGGCACGCTTCGGCGGCAGTTTGCTGGCGGGCGGAGAACGCGCTGTGGCTGTTAAACCTGCGCTGCTGCCCGGGGATCGTTTACTGCAATCAGGCGGTGAAGAAAATTTCTGGCTGACGATGTTGGTGGCGGGCGATGAGCAGACTGTGCGTGACAATGTCACCTTATTAAAAGCATTCTGGCAGGACGAAGCGCCCGACAGCTTGCTGGCGCAGTTGCGCGTTGAGGCGTTATGCGAAACCTTTGACGCGCATTGGTTATGGCAAGATGAGCAGCAAACGTTACTGGCGCTGCGCTTTAGCGCCAGACGCATTTCACCGGCGCAGGCGCAACAGATTGAGCAACGCGTTTGGCAGCATCTGGCTGCGTTAACTGAATGTACTGCGATTCAGCTGCAGCATTACGCACAGCTCGCGCAGCAGGATTTCGCGACCTTGTCGCCGCTGGAACAGCTACGCGGCCGGGCATTAGGATTCGCGCCCGGCTGCGCGCTACCAGACAACTTCACGAATTTTGCCGCAGCGTTGCCGCATTGGCCGCGCACGCGTCTGCTCACGCAGCAACAGATCGATGGCGCACCGCATCAGACTCAGGGCTTTACATTGCAACTGGCCGAGTGGCTGCCGCCGTCGCTGGCTGCGACCCAACCCGCAGCGTTTCACTTCTATCCTGCGTCTGCCGCCGTTCAGCTCCCTTGTCCTCCGCGCGTGGCGCAGCCGTTGCCGCTGATTGCTCCGGTAAAACAGGTTGAAACGTTGCTGCTGCGTCCGGCGTTTTATCAGATCTTGAGTGATGAAGAAGCGCAGGCGCGGCAGCGCCAGTTACGCCCGTTGCTGGCGGAATTGCGCCACGCGGGTGGCAACGGCAGCTGGCAACAGACGCATGCAAGCTGGCAACTGCTGCTCAATCTGCCCGCATCCGCCGATCGTGCGTTGTTTAGCGTGCATCAGGCATTACAGGCGCTCAACACGCCGGTGCTGGCGCAACCCGCAGTGAATACCCCTTCGATTGTGATTCGTCAATTGCTCGCCGCGTTGCCCACTCGCTTGACCAAGCCATTGCCCTCGCCGCAATGGCTGGCGGCATGGTGCGGCACCCATACCGCGTTAAGCCAGCGCGTGGCGCATCTGCTCAGCGATTTTACGCCGGATCTGGCGCGCGACACGCCGCCGGCACGACTGCAACGCGGCATCGTGCCCATCGCCTGCGACGGGCACGATCAGGCGCTGCTGCTGTTTATGCCGTTACCGCAGGCCGACGATGCCAGCCTGGCCGCTTTACGCGTGCTGGCGCTGATGCTGGAAACGCGCTTCTTCCAGCGGCTGCGCGTGGATCAGCAAATTGGCTATGTGGTGTCGGCGCGCTATCAGCGGGTGGCGGATGTGGATGGCTTGATGCTGGCGCTGCAATCACCGGATATCTCCTGGCGCGCGCTGCTGGGTCACTGCAAACGCTTTATGCGTGAGATGGTCGCGGAGATCGCGGCAATCTCGCCGCAAAAGCTGGCGGCATGGCAGGCGAGCTTAATGACGCAGTGCGTAAGCAAAGATAATGGCGAGGCCGCACTCGAAACCCTGCGCCAGCAGCACGGCCTGGCCACTCTCAATCGCGCGGCTATTCAGGCACTGACACTGCAGCAGCTCGAGCAACTGCATCAGCGTCTGCTGCGCGAACGGCATCGCTGGTTGATTTTGGTCAATCAAAGCTGAAAGGCGATGGTTTTGCCGTTGGGCAGTGTCACGTCGATACGCAGTTCGCCACCCAATGCCGCGACGTAACGTTTCAATGTGGACAGGCGCGGATCGTTGCCTGGATTTTCCATCTTTGCCAGCGTGGGCTGCGAGACGCCGATAGTGCGTGCCAGTTCGGTTTGCGAGAGGTTGAGCTCTTCGCGTAACTGGCTTAAAGCAATCTCCTGGCGCAATATTTCGACTTTCTTAGCAATGCGCTGCTGGCTTTCAGGTGATTGTTTTTGCATTAATTCTTTTAAAGTAGCCATCTTATCCCTCCATCCGCGCCAAATGCTTGCAGTATTCCACTTCAGCGAGGCGAATCATTGTTCGGTAAAATTGTTTTTGGTTAAAACCGGTCTTATTTCCAGCGCATAACACGATAGCGCGTCGCACCGGATCAAAAGCGAAAAAGGCTCTGATGGGCTTACCGGCGTGCTGAACGCGCAGCTCTTTCAGATTAGGGAATTCGCCACCCTTTAATGTATCGACATAGGGGCGGCCAAGTTGTGGTCCCATCTCTCCTAAAATCGTCATCGCCGCTAACATGTCTTCACGTAGTGCTTCACTTTGCGCCACAAACCACTGTTCAAAAACATCCGTTGTTAATATTTCCCACATAATGCCATCCCATAGCTTATTTGCTATGGGATAAGTTATAGCTTTTGGGCTATGAAATCAATCCGGACATTGATGGTGTGAAGTCACTTTCGCTCACAAATACGATTTCAACCGAAGCGTACGCGAATTGATTCGCCATAAATCTCGTAGGGGCGCCATTTAGAGTGACCTGGTTGCCGCTGCTACATTTCCCGCCAAAACTTCTTCTTACTGGTTTTACCAATCCCTGGATTACAGCTGTTGGTGGGATCAAGCTGTTTCCAATGCGCGACATGCTCACACGACGCCTGATAAAGGTGCCCGACATTGTGCTCGGCGGGATATTTCGCGCCGCGCTGTTCCAGATACCGTTTCACCTCTTCCTTAAACACTTTTGCGTCGTAGCCGGGTTTCAGCACGTAATCCTGATGATTGACGAAGCAGAAGAAGTGCCCGCAGCACGAATCAACCTGTACCTGCGCCGCCAGATGATCGGGCAGCGTCAAACGCCACGCGTCATCATTGCGACGCAGCGCCACGTCAAACGCCACCAGCCGCTCGTTGGGGTTGTAACCCAGCGCGTCGCAGTAGGAAATGGTGCAGCCGCCCACGCCGAAACGCACCAAAAATGCATCTGCCGCTTCACGCGTATTGCAATGGAAAAAGCCGCCTGGCTGCTCAGCAAAGAATTGCTGCAGTAAACTCTGCAACTCGGCGGTTTGCGGCGACTCTACTTTGATCATCAGATGATGTTGATACT
Source organism: Pantoea sp. DY-5 (assembly GCF_019795955.1). Classification (NCBI taxonomy): domain Bacteria; kingdom Pseudomonadati; phylum Pseudomonadota; class Gammaproteobacteria; order Enterobacterales; family Erwiniaceae; genus Pantoea; species Pantoea sp. DY-5. Next base: position 654,325 of record NZ_JAIMIE010000001.1, on the reverse strand, counting down.
CGCTGCGGTAATCCATGATGCGCGGCGCGATAAAGCTCGGCGTCAGCTGGTTGAAGAATTGCAGCACCCGATCAACAACATTGCGCGGCAGGAATTTCAGGTGGCTGACGCGCACATCCCATTTGGCTTTATTGGCCATCATCTGCGGAATGGCCTGCGGGCCCAGTTTGCGAATCGCCAGATACATATGCTTGGCGTAGCGCACGGTTAAATCGAAGGCATTGCGATGGATATATTCCGCCTGCAGCGGCAGTTCGCTCATTTCGGTTAGCAGGAAACGGCGCAGCGCCACCAGCACGTTCTCATTGTTAGTGCCGATGTAGAAGGTGTCGCTGCCGGCGCTGGCTTCGAAGGTGGGCAAGCGTACAGCGAAAACCACCACTTTACCGGCGCTGCCCGAGCTGTCGTGCAGGTAGCGCAGATCGCCATTGAAGCGTGCTGGGGAATCCGCGGTCACATCTCGTAAGCGGTCGGCGTAGTCATCGGCCCAGATTTTACCCTGCCAATCGGCTTGCTCGCCGGTTTGATACTGCTGCTGCGTGAGATTTGCCAGCATCACTTCTGGCGTGTCGCCCAACTCGATGCCGAGGTGATTAACCATCTCTAAGCGACCATCCTCATGAATACGGGCGAACAAGGATTTTTCGGTAAACGCGGGGCCGCGCCGAATCAGCGAGCCACCGGAATTATTACAGATCCCGCCGACCACCGACGCGCCGATGCAGGATGATCCAATCACCGAGTGCGGCTCTCGACCGAGCGGCTGTAAGGTTTGTTCCAGTTCAGTCAAGGTGGTGCCGGGGAAGGCGATCACCTGGCGCGCCTGATCGATCACCTGCACGCCTTTGAGCTGGCGGGTGCTGATAATCACGATATCGCGGTCGTAATCATTGCCGTCGGGCGTTGAGCCGCCGGTGACGCCGGTATTTGACGCCTGCATCAACACAATCACATCGTGCGCCACGCACACCTGCAGTGTTTGCCACAGCTGCAACAAGGTTTGCGGTAACGCCACCGCCAGCGCGTCACCGCGCCCGACGCGGAACCCCTTTATGTACCAGGCTTTATCATCCGCATGGGTTAATAACTGTTTGTCACCCACCACCGCGGCCAACTTAAGCAAAATATCCTTTTGCATGCTCATTTTTCTCTTCTTTATTCTTTATCTGCCACGGTATTGGACAAGCGCAGCTGCACTGAGTCAATCATTCACTGGCCCTGACGCGTAAATAACGCACGGAATCATTATCCCTTTTTACTTTACGGAATAACCGGCAGGAACCGATAAAAATGCGCGGGAAATCACAAAATAGATCGAAATAAAAATCGCCAAGGGCGCGTTTATTTGGTTTGCTGATTTCACTGCGCAAAATAAATATAAACCTATGATTTTATTTGTTATTAAGGTTTTAAGGTGAAAAATGCCATGTGATTTATATCACAAAAATAAGCCTTTGTTGGATGCTGTCAATTATCTCACTCGGGAAATTCATCGCAAAAGTGTGACATTCGTTGCAAATAACAATGCGGTTAATCGGAAGAATGAATTCCAGACGCACAGCATAAAGGATGATGACAATGAGAATTGGCATGGTGATCAGCGGTGGCGATGTCACCGGGATTAATAACTTTGTGTATCAAATATCGCGCTTAACTCAAGCGGAAATGGTGTTATTTAATGGTGGTATTCCAGGTTTGCTGGAAAACAATCATCAGGAAATATCCCAACGTGATTTAGTGGATTACGCCATCGCCGCTATTCCGGTGATGCAATCGGGACGAACCAGCAGGAAATTAATTCGCCCGGAATATGAGATGATCGCCAAACACCTTAAGTCGCTGCGCATCGATGTATTAATTATGGCGGGCGGAGATGGTTCATTACAATTCCTGCATACGCTGAGCGAATTTGGTGTCAACTGTTTTGGCGTCGGCATGACCATCGATAACGATGTCTTTGGCAGTGATTACAGCATCGGTTTCTCCACCGCCTGTGAGCAGGTGTTAAAAGAGGTGGCGAAGTTACGTAATACCGGCCGCGCCTTAACCGGTCGTGTATTTATGGTGGAGCTGCTGGGCGGTTATTGCGGTGAATTAACCTTGCAGTCAGCGATCAAATCCAATGCCGATTTCGCGCTGATACCGGAATGCCAGATTGCACCGCAGGAGCTGGCGGAACGCATCACGCAGCGGCTGGCGGCGCAGAACAGCGTGATAATTTTGTGCTCGGAAGGCTATACCCGTGAATATTCGCCGGGCTTTCAGGGCGCTATTGATACCTTAATTAAACAAATTGAACCGTTAATTGGTGTGCGTATTCGTAAAACGATTATCGGTTATGGCCTGCGTAATGGCGATCCTACCTGTGAAGAGATTTATCAGGGCACCATTATGGCCAGTGAAGTCGCGCGTTGTATTCAGTCGGGAATGCGCAATAAAGCGGTGATTATTAATGGCAGTAATCGACCGATTCCGATTGATTTAATAAGCATGAAAAAACGCCTGGTCGATACGGAAGGGCATCATTATAAACTCGCTAAACAACTGCAAATTCTGTGAGGAAATAGCCATGCTGAAAATATTATGTGTCTGTGGATGTGGTTTGGGTTCAAGCTTTGCGATTGAAATGAGCGCCAAGTCAGTATTAAAGAAACTCGAAATTGATGCTGATATTGATCACACCACCATTTCTGAAGCCAACGCCTTTAAATCCGACATGATTTTAACTCAGAAAGCCTTTGCTGATGTGTTAAATGCCGATGCCAGCCCGGAACAGATCAAGCGGGTGATTATTCTCAATAAGCTGACCGACAAAGCAGAAATTGAAGAGAAAATCGTGGCGTTTATGAAAGAACGTAACTTAAAGGTTGCTAATCATGAATAGTGTCATCGACTTCCTGGTAAAAGACTTATTGGGGCAGGCATCGATACTGATCGCCTTTATTGCCCTGATTGGTCTGCTACTGCAAAAAAAATCGGCGGGCAAGGTGGTGGAAGGCACCTTTAAAACCCTGCTCGGTTTCTTAATTATGATGGCCGGTATCAACATTATTGTCGGTACGCTGACCTTCCTGAACACCATTTTCACCCACGGCTTTGGCATGCAGGGTTATATCACCGACGTTGCCGCCATTGCCGGGTTAGCAAACCGCGAGCTGGGTTCAGAAGTGGCGCTGACGCTGTTGGTGATCTTTATCGTCAACATCATCATTGCGCGTCTGACACCGTTCAAATACATCTTCCTTACCGGTCAGGCGCTGCTGTGGATGGCGACGATTGGTGCGGTGATTGGCTACAAAGCGGGGCTGACAGGTTTACCTCTGATCCTTACCGGCGGCATTTTTGGCGGCATTATGGCGGTGGTGATGCCTGCGCTGGCTCAACCGGTGGTGCGCCGCATCACCGATTCCGACGACGTGGCGCTCGGGCACTTCTGCACCATCGGCTATCTGCTGACGGCGGCGGTGGCAAAGGTGGTGGGCAAAGGGTCGCGCTCCACCGAAGATCTCAAACTGCCCGATAACTTTAAATTCCTGCAGGACACCTATCTGTCGATGGCGGTGGTGATGGTGCCGATGTACCTGATCCCTGCGGTCGCCGCCGGTCCGGAATTTATCGGCCAGTACAGCAACGGCATGAACTACCTGATGTACGCCTTTATGCAGTCGATTCAGTTCGTGTGCGGTGTGTTCGTGCTGTATAGCGGCGTGCGTCTGTTGCTGAACGAACTGGTGCCGGCGTTCCGCGGCATTGCCATGCGTCTGGTGCCGGATGCAAAACCGGCGCTCGACTGCCCGGTGATGTTCCCGTACGCCCCGAACGCGGTGATCGTCGGCTTCCTCGCCACCACGCTGGGTTCGGTGGTTGGCATGCTGGTGTTCCCGATGTTTGGTCTGGCGATGATTCTGCCAGGATTGCTGACTAACTTCTTTGCCGGTGGCACCGCAGGCGTGTTCGGTAATGCGCTCGGTGGGCGTCGCGGCGCAATGATCGGCGGTTTCGTGCACGGTCTGTTCATTACCTTCCTGCCGGCGATTCTGGTGCCAATGCTGGAAAGCTACGGTTTTACCGGCGTCACCTTCAGTGATTCGGATGTCATCAGTACCGGCCTGGTGCTCGGCCATGCATTCCAGAATAACTGGCTGTTCGTCGCGCTGTTTATCGCCTTTATTACTCTCATCGCCTGGTTTGTTAACGGAAAATCCACCAAGTCTAAATCCCATGAGGAAAAGCTCCATGAAACTTTATAACTTTACCGATCTGTTACAGGTGGCTAAAGAACGTGAATTTAAAGCGCTCGGTTCCTTTAATTTGCACTGCCTGGAAATGTTGCCCGCCTTTTTTAAAGCAGCGGAGAAAACCAATAGCCCATTAATGATTCAGATCTCAACCGGAACCGCCAAATATCTCGGACATAAATTATTGGTAGATGCCATTCGCTCATTGTCGGAAAGCCGTAACGTGCCGACCTGTTTGCACCTCGATCACTGTTCGGATTTAGACGCTATCCAAACCGCGCTGGATGCGGGCTTCAGTTCAATTATGTATGACGGTTCACATTTACCGATTGAAGAGAACATCGCCAATACGCGCCGTGTTATTGATATGGCGCGCCCGCTGGCGGTTTCGGTTGAGGCGGAATTGGGCGCGATTGGCGGTTCGGAAGATGGCAAAGAGGTGGAAATGAACGATGCGGCGTTTACCACCGTCGATGAAGCCAAACGCTTTGTCGATGAAACCGGCGTCGATATGCTGGCGATCTCCATCGGCACGGTGCACGGCTTGTACACCGGTAAAGCCCATATTCAGCATCAGCGCCTGGCGGAAATTACCGATGCCACTAAAACGCCGCTGGTGCTGCACGGCGGTACCGGCGTCAGCGATGAAGATATGCGTCTTGCGGTGCGCAGCGGGATTGAAAAAGTGAATGTCGGCACCGAGATGAATGTGCAGTGGGTTGCGAACTGCAAGCAGACGTTTGAAAAGGGCAAGGTCAACGACAGCGTGCGTAATTTCCTTGTGCCGGCCAACGATGCCGTGACCAATGTGCTGGTAGAAAAGATTCAACTGTTCCGCTAATTCCGACTTACTCATGACGTAATAACCTGAGGTGCCCGGCGCCATTCGGGGCAGGAGATGCTATGTTTGGATTCTTGAAAAAGGGCTCTGATAATAAGAGCCAGGATTCACAGGAAATAGATCTTCAGGCTGAAACCATCAGCGGGAAAATAAGCGAACTGGAAAAACAGTTGGCCAATAATCCGCAGGCGACAGACACGCAAAAACAATTAATGCTGGAATATAATCGTGCATTAAATATCTTTGCCAAAAGTCGACACTATCGTCAGGAAATTGATCCGTTGTTTGTCAAAATTGATGAACTGCGTAACACCATTCGCAAATCGTTTTAAGGAGGCAGTATGAGTATTAAACAGCTGCTGCAGGAGGCAAGTGCGATTCAGGTGGGGATCAGCGCCAGGGATTGGCGCGAAGTGATCGCGCTGGCGGCGCTGCCGCTGGTGAACGGCGGTTACATCAAAGCCAGTTACCCGGAAGCGGTGATCGCTAACACGCTGGAGCATGGCGCCTATTACGTGTTTGAGGAGGGCATCGCCATTCCCCATGCGCGGCCGGAGGCCGGCGTGCTGAAAGATTGTTTCAGCATGATTGTGCTGGATGAGCCGATCTCATTCGACGGCAGTGACAAAGCCGACATCGTGATTATGTTCGGTGCGCGTGACAGCAACGCGCACATTGAAGAGGGCATCCGCGCGATTGTTACGCTGCTGGAGGATGAGGAGACGCTGGTGCGATTGCGAAAGGCCAGCAGTGCCGCGGAGGTGATAGAAATCCTATGACAACCGACACTGAAGAGAAAATTGTCGTGCTGGTGAATGGCATTCCGGCTTCCGGCAAAAGCACGCTAACGCGCGCGCTGGCCGAGCATTTCGGCTTTCCGGTGCTGACGCTGGATAGCCTGAAAGAGCCGTTTATGGCCAGCTTTGCGCCGGTGGATCGCCTGCGCAATCGCCAGTTAGGTTGTGCGGCGTATCAGGCGATCTGGCAAGTGGTGGCGCAAGCGCCGACGCGTTGTATCTATGTCATCGATGCCTGGTTTGGCTTCCAGCCGAAAGAGGTGCTGCAGCAGGGATTGCAGCAGGCGGGCGTGACGCGGGTGCTGGAGCTGTGGCTGGCGATCACGCCGGATGAGGCGGTAGCGCGTTATCAGGCTCGTTTAACCGATCGCATGCCGGGACATCCGGGCGCGGAGTATCTGCCAGAACTGCGCCAGTTAGCAGAAACCGCCCAACCGATGGCGCTGGGTCCGGTGTTGCAGCTTAACGCACGCAATCCGGATCAGGCGGCAGCCTGCGCCTGGTTACAGCGTCAACTGCGGCTGCCGATCAGCGCTCAACCGGCTTTATCGGCCTCGGGCTGAAAATGTCGGCAGCAGGCTGAACGCACATCAGCACTGCGGCCGACACCGCCATCGCATGATTCGTCAAGGCATCTTCTCCTGTCTGAACCAGGCTTTTGTGATAACGATCACACAGGAGAATGCCATGAACATCGATTTATACGGAAAAACAGCCTTAGTCACTGCATCAACCGGCGGCATCGGTTTTGCCATTGCACAAGGTCTGGCTGCCAGCGGGGCGGAAGTGGTGCTGAACGGCCGCAGCGAAGCATCGGTGAGTCGTGCGCGCGAGAAGCTCAACGGCTTAGTGGCGGGGGCGAAAATTCACACCTTTATCGCCGATCTCGGCAATGCCCAGGGCGTTATGCAGCTGCTTAATGGCTTGCCGCCAATCGATATTCTGGTGAATAACGCCGGGATTTACGGTCCGCAGGATTTTTATGACGTGGATGACGACACCTGGGACGCCTATTGGCAAACCAACGTGATGTCCGGCGTGCGCCTGTCGCGGGCTTTATTGCCGGAGATGGTGCAGCGTGGTTGGGGCCGCGTGGTGTTTATCTCCTCGGAATCAGCCTTGAACATTCCCGCCGATATGCTGCATTACGGCGTGAGTAAAACGGCGCAGCTATCGCTGGCGCGCGGTCTGGCAAAAGTGGTGGCGGGTAGCGGCGTGACGGTAAACAGCGTGTTGCCCGGCCCAACGCTCTCTGATGGCTTTGCCGCCATGATGGAAGATGAGGTGAAGCGCACCGGTAAGCCGCTGGAAGAGCTGGCGAAAGAGTTTGTGATGGCGCAGCGGCCAAGTTCGGTGATTCAGCGCGCCGCCACGGTGGAAGAAGTGGCGAATATGGTGGTGTACGTTTGTTCGAAACAGGCATCGGCAACGTCCGGTGCCGCGCTGCGTGTCGATGGCGGCGTGGTCGATGATATTGTTTAGCCGGGTGTGGTAATTGACCAGGTCGCCATGAATGGCGACCCTACGACGCTCGCACCACAAAGACAAAAGTTTACACAGCAAAGCTTGGTGTTTCTGCTGCGGATGCTTAAAATGCCCGCACTTTTCTCTGAGGCTGCGGCATGACGATATCGCTATCACGCGCAAAATGGATTCTGGCACTGGTTTGTCTGGTGCTGGCGTTTTGTCTCGTCCAGCGCAGCTTCAATTTGCCTTCCGTACCTTTAGGGCAGGTCAGCGCGTCCGCGCACACCAACAGCAGTGATGATGCCAGCGGCAGCGAAAAGCCCTGTGCGCTGAGCGCAAAATCGCTGAGTGCCGCCGCGCCAATCCTTGATACCGCATTGCCTTTCCTGCTGTTGCTGCTGGCACTGATCGCCACTTTCACACAAACCACCACTTGCGTCGGCTATCGCCGCGCACCGCTGTTTCCGCCTCTGCGACGGCGGCATCTGACCTTTTGCGTCTTCCGGGAATAACACCTGCGCGTTACATCGCGTAAACCCTGTTATTCACTGGAGAATTCACATGACTGTATTGATCAGGAGCCTGCTGCTCCTGCTGGCGAGCTGCGCGATCACTGCGCAGGCGGCAGACACCGGCTGGCTGCGCAATGCGCAAAACAGCCACGCCGAAGTGCGCCTGCGCAGCGCCAGCCACAACGATAATCAGCAACTGCTGCTGGATATTCGCCTGCAACCCGGCTGGAAAACCTACTGGCGCACGCCAGGTGAAGGCGGCGTTGCGCCGGAAATCCGCTGGCTAACGCCGGAAGTCAAGGCGCAATGGTTCTGGCCAGCGCCCGAGCGTTTTGACGTCAGCGGCTTGACCACGCAAGGCTATAAAGGCGATATCACGCTGCCGATCGAGCTGGCGAAACTGTCGAGCCAGCAGCTTGCGGGAACGTTGACGCTCTCGACCTGCAGCGACGTCTGCATCCTTACCGACTTCCCGTTCAGCCTCGATCTGACGCAGCCCGCAGACGCCCATTTTGCCCGCGATTTCGCCGAGGCGATGGGGCGCATCCCGGCGGCCAGCGGCTTAACCGATCAACTCAATGCCAGCTTTGTTAAGGGCGAATTGCAGATCCGCGCACAGCGCCAGGGCGGCTGGCAACAGCCTGAACTGTTCTTCGATTATCCGCCGGGCAGCATGCTGGCGGCACCGACGATCCGTGTAAATGGCGACACACTCAGCGCGCGCGTAGCGGTCACCGATGAATGGGGCGAAGCGGCACCGGATCTGCGCGGTAAAACGCTGTCGCTGGTGGTTGCGGATGCTGGCATTGCGCAGCAAAGCGCGATAAATATCGGCGCGGAAACGCTGGTGTCCGGCGATGCGGCGCAAACCTTATGGTCGGTGTTGCTGCTGGCGCTGCTCGGCGGTTTAATCCTCAACCTGATGCCGTGCGTGTTGCCGGTGCTGGCGATCAAGCTCAGCAGCCTGGTGCAGCAGCAAGGGCAAACGCAGCGCCAGACGCGCCAGCAGTTTCTCGCCTCAAGCGCCGGTATCATTTTCTCCTTCCTGCTGTTGGCGCTGCTGATGACCGGACTGCGGCTCAGCGGTCAGGCGTTGGGCTGGGGCATTCAGTTCCAGAGCAGCGGCTTCCTGCTGGTGATGGTGCTGGTGATGTTCCTGTTCAGCGCCAGCCTGTTTGATCTGCTGCATTTCCGCTTGCCGTCGGGTTTGAATACCAAACTGGCGACGCAGGGCGGCAACGGCTTGCTCGGCCACTTCGGCCAGGGCGCGTTTGCCACCTTGCTGGCCACGCCATGCAGCGCGCCGTTTCTTGGTACGGCGGTGGCTTATGCGCTGACGGCACCGCTGCCGCAGCTATGGCTGCTGTTTGTCGCGCTTGGCGTCGGCATGAGTTTGCCGTGGCTGCTGGTGGCGGCGTTACCGGGCATGGCGCGCTGCCTGCCGCGTCCGGGGCGCTGGATGGTGCATCTGCGCACTGTGCTCGGCCTGTTTATGCTGCTTGCGACCTTCTGGTTGGTAACTCTGCTGGTGCCGCATAGGGGCAGCACCTTCGCGCTGGTGCTGGCGGGCGTGTTACTCGTGGTGTTGTGTGGCTGGCTGGTGAAGCGTCGCGCGCTGCAGCAGGCGGGCGTGGTGTTTATCACCTTGACGCTGGCCGGAGCGCTGTTCCTGATGACGCGTATCTCGCCGGAAGAGGAGACGCTGCACTGGCAGCCGTTGACTGAAGCGGCGATCCATCAGGCACTCGAGCAGGATAAACGGGTGTTTGTCGATGTCACCGCCGACTGGTGCATCACCTGTAAAGTGAATAAATCCCGTGTGTTAAATCAGCCGGATGTGCGTGCTGCGCTCAAAGCCGATGACGTGGTGCTGCTGCGCGGCGACTGGACGCAGCCCGATCCGGCCATTGGTGAATTCCTGCGCCGCCGCGACCGCGTGGCGATCCCTTTCAACCAAATTTATGGCCCGGCACTGCCGCAAGGCCAGATTTTGTCACCGCTGCTGAGTCGTGAAGCGGTGATCTCCACTCTCTCTGAGGCGAAAAAATAATGAAGAAATCCCTGTTACTGCCACTGATGTTCCTTGCCATGCCTGCACTGGCGGCCGCGCCTTTTACGCCTGAGCAGGAAGCGCGCATCAAAGAACTGATCCGTGAAACCCTGGTGCAGAATCCGTCGATTCTGGCGGAAGCCGCTGATGCCTTTGATAAAGAAGCAGCGCAACAGCAGCAAAACGTAGTGGCGCAGATGGTGAAGAAAAACCACGATGCGCTGTTCAACGACGCCGGTTCACCGCGCATTGGCGCTGAAAAACCGGCGCTGACGCTGGTCTATTTCACCGATTACAACTGCGTGTTCTGCAAGAAGTTTGAAGCCGATATCGAAAAACTGATTAAGGCTTATCCGCAGGTAGCGGTGGTGATCAAACCGCTGCCGTACCGTGCTGAAACCTCTCTCACCTCGGCGCGTCTGGCGCTCACCGTGTGGGAGCAGCAGCCGAAAAACTTCCTGAAGCTGCATGAGCGTTTGATGGCGAAAAAGGGCAATCACGATACCGCCAGCATCGACGCGGCGCTGGAGAAAACCGGCATCAAGCTGAAAGAGCCAAGCAAAGTGAGCCTCGATACCATCAACAGCAACCTGACGCTGGCGCAGCAGCTCGGCGTTCAGGGCACGCCAGCCACGCTGGTAGGCGACCAGATGATCAGCGGCGCGGTGCCGTATGAGCAGCTGGAAGCGGCAGTGAAAGGCGCGCTGCAGGCGAAGCAATGAGTCGATTAAAGCGCTGGCTGCGTGAGGCGCTGCTGCTAGTGCTGATTGTCGCGGCTGCGCTGTGGGGCATGGATTGGCTGCGCGCACCGCAGCTGCCTGCTGACATGGCGCAACAACCGCTGACCTCGCTGCAAGGCGAGGTGAATCTGGCCGAACTCAGTCAGGATCGGCCACTGCTGGTGTACGTCTGGGCAACCTGGTGTGGCGTGTGCAAACTCACCACACCAACCGTGGCGGCGATGAGTCAGGAAGGTGACAAGGTGGTGAGCGTGGCGCTGCGTTCCGGCAGTGACGCGCGCGTGGCAACCTGGCTGGAGAAGAAAGGGCTGCAAGGCGTGGCGATCAATGATGAGAGCGGGGCGATCGGCCAGCGCTGGGATATCAACGCCACGCCGACCTTTATCGTGCTGCATCAGGGCAAAGTCATTAGCACCAGCAGCGGCTGGACCAGCGGTTGGGGGCTGAAGCTACGACTCTGGTGGGCTTCCTGTTAATCGTTCTGGCGGCACGTTACGGTGCCGCCAGAAAATCTTCGCGTTGTGGCGTAAAGGTATCCAGCAATACGCCCGCTTCCAGACACACGCAGCCGTGCACAATGTTCGGCGCTTTATACAGCGTATCGCCAGCGCCGACTTCCTTCGTCACGCCATCAATGGTGAAAGCGAAACGTCCAGACAACACATAGGTGAGCTGCTCATGCGAATGGTGATGCAGCGGACCGACAGCATCCTGCTCAAAGGTGACTTCCACCGCCATCATGGTGCCGCCGTGCGCCAGAATTCGGCGCGTCACGCCGTTGCCTAAATCGTCCAGTTGGGTTGCGCTTTTATAGATAAACATGGTTTCTCCTTGCAGGTTGCATCGTCAATGTGTGACTTAACTCACAGTCAAAAAGGCAATTAAAGGCTGCATTTTAACGATCTTTGATTAAAATGAAACGGTGTTTCAATTTAATCTGAGGATGGATCATGAAAATCGCTTTGATGATGGAAAACAGCCAGGCTGCGAAGAACGCAACGGTGTTGAAAGAGCTTCAGTCTGTGGCGCAACCGCTCGGGCATCAGGTGTTTAACGTCGGTATGAGCGACGAACAGGATCACCATCTTACCTATATTCACCTCGGCATCATGGCCAACGTACTGCTTAACAGCAAAGCGGTGGACTTCGTGGTAGCCGGTTGCGGTACCGGCCAGGGCGCGCTGATGTCGCTGAACCTGCATCCCGGCGTGGTGTGTGGCTATTGCATCGATCCGGCGGATGCCTACCTGTTTGCGCAAATCAACAACGGGAATGCGCTGTCGCTGCCGTTCGCCAAAGGCTTCGGTTGGGGCGCGGAACTCAATCTGCGCTTTATCTTCGAAAAGGCCTTCACCGGTGAAAAAGGGCACGGCTATCCGCCTGAGCGCAAAGAGCCGCAGGTGCGCAATGCGGGCATTCTGAACGAAGTGAAAGCGGCGCTGCTGAAAGAGAATTACCTCGATTCACTGCGTGCTATCGATCCTGAGCTGGTGAAGACCGCAGTGAGCGGCCCGCGCCTGCAGCATTGCCTGTTTGAGCATGGGCAGAATCAGGAGATTGTGCGCTTTGTCCGTGAACTGACGCAGTAGTCAATACGGTTTGAGCAAAGCCAGGGAAACCTGGCTTTGTTGTTTATGTCCTTCTTCATTTGCACTCCGGCATCAAAATGTCGGAAAAATGTCGGAGTAAGTATCGGAGAAAACGCTAAGAGTTAGGCAGCTTCAGAGTCAGTGAAGCACTCGTTTTTGTTATCCCTTCGATTCAACAGTAACGCGTATTTATCCTGCCGGACCAACCGTTGCAGACGTCTCAATGGTTCATTCAAGTCACCACAGATGACGTAATGCATGTCAGTTAAGCCAGTGACGAGTACGCAGGCCGGTGCGTGTTATTGAAAAGGGCACCTTTGCCAGAGGCGCTGGCGCGTCTGCTGCGGCAAAAGGGCTATTCGCAGCGCTGAGGCTTTTACGTTGGGCCAGGAGCCTCGCGCATGGATGCGCGAGGCAGTTCGGGGTCGGCCAGGGAAGGCCGATCCGCGAACGGTCCGTTGGCACAACGTGGAAGCCGAAGGCACCGCGCTAGCGGCGCGAGGACGGCCCGTGACGCAGCAGATGTGTCAGAGCCCGCAACAGATTTAAAGCAAAATGCTTTCTTATCAGCAAGGATTACGCCATAAACGGCGACCCTACGCCAACACCCCGTTATCCTGCCGACTCGCATCCACCAGCATCTGCGTATACGCCACCTGCGCGCGGTTATGCACCAGCGCATCGACATCCAGCGTCTCCAGCACTTTGCCGTGTTGCATCACCGCCACGCGATGGCACAGATGCGCCACCACGCCGAGATCGTGCGTCACCATCAAATAGGTCAGCTTCTCCTGCTGCTGCAAATCGCTGAGTAGATTGAGGATCTCCGCTTGCACCGAAACATCCAGCGCCGAGGTCGGTTCATCCAGCAGCAGCACGCGCGGTTCGAGGATCAGCGCGCGAGCAATGGCTACGCGCTGGCGCTGACCACCGGACAGCTGATGCGGATAGCGGGTTTGCCAGGCGCGATTGAGTCCAACCTTCTCCAGCATGGCGATGACGCGCTGCTGGCGCTGGCCGATGCAGTGAATCTGCAGCGGCTCCTCAAGAATATCGCCGATGGTGTGGCGCGGATGCAGCGATCCGTACGGATCCTGAAACACCATCTGCACGCTGCGGCAGCGCTCGCGCGCGATACGATGCTCCAGCGGCACGCCATCAATCGCCAGCTCACCGTGCCAATGGGTAAACAGCCCGGCGAGGCACTTCAATACCGTGGTTTTGCCCGATCCGGATTCGCCAACCAGGCCAAAAATTTCACCCTCGCGAATCGACAAATTGACGTCGAACAGCACCTGATTACGCCGCTCCTCCTCACCAAAACTGAGGTTGAGATTACTTACGCGGATCATCTCGTTCATCATTGCTCCTTAGGGTTGCAGCCAGCTGGCCTGACGTTGCAGCACCGGCAGACGGGCGCGACGCTGGTCCATATCGGGCAGCGCGGCGAGTAGGCCCTGCGTATAGGGATGCTGCGCCTGATCGAGTTCGCTGGCAGCCAGCGACTCCACCACGCGCCCGGCATACATCACCAGCACGCGGTCACAGAAACGCCGCACCAGATTGATGTCGTGACTGATAAAAATCAGCCCCAGACCGCGCTGTTTCACCAAATCGTCCAGCAGCGCCAGCACCTGCAAACGCACCGAAACGTCCAGCGCCGAAGTGGGTTCGTCGGCAATCAGCAGTTCGGGATCGGTAATCAGCATCATTGCGATCATCACGCGCTGGCCCTGACCACCGGAAATCTCGTGCGGATAACATTGATAGATGCGGCCCGGATCGCGCACCTGCACCACGTCGAGCATCTCCATTGCGCGCTGCCGCGCAACGTCGCGCTGGCCGGGATGATGACTGCGCCACGCTTCAGCTATCTGCTCGCCCACGCGCACCACCGGATTCAGCGAGTATTTCGGGTCCTGCATAATCATGGAGATGCGCTTGCCGCGAATGGCGCGCATCTGTGCCGGCGTGGCACGCAGCAGGTCCACGTCACCAAACTGCATGCGCTGCGCCGTGACCTGCGCGCTGCGCGGATGCAGCTGTAACAGCGCGCGGCCAACGGTGGATTTGCCGGAACCGGATTCGCCCACAATCGCCAGTTTCTCCTTGCCCAACTGGAAGGAGATGCCGCGTACGGCGGGCGTCACCAGGCGACCATTGACGAAATTGACCTGTAAATCCTGCACGTCGAGCAACGGTGCAGCGCTATTCGCTGCGGGGATCGAGGATGTCACGTAAGCCATCTCCTAAAAAGTTGAACGCTAAGCTGTTGATCAGAATCGCCAGACCTGGCACCGTCACCACCCACCAACACTCCAGCATGTATGTGCGGCCGCTGGCGATCATCGCACCCCATTCCGGATCCGGCGGCTGCGCGCCCAAACCGAGAAAACCGAGTCCGGCAGCGGTGAGAATGATGCCCGCCATATTCATGGTGATGCGGATAATCACCGACGGCAGGCACAGCGGCACAATGTGTTTCCACAAAATGCGCAATGACGAGGCGCCCTGTAAGCGCACCGCGGAGACAAAATCGGCCTGACGCAGCGACAGTGCTTCAGCGCGCGCCAGTCGCGCAATCGGCGGCCAGGCGGTGAGCGTAATGGCGATCACCACATGCTCCAGCCCCGGACCGAGCGCGGCGACAAACGCCAGCGCCAGCACCAGGCTAGGGAAGGAGATGAAGATGTCGGTGACGCGCATCAACACGCTATCCACTTTGCCGCCGAAGTAACCGGCGGTGACGCCGAGCAGCAAGCCCAGCGGACCCACGGTGATCGACACCAGCAGCACGATATACAGCGTGATGCGCGCGCCCCACACCAGACGGCTGAAGATGTCGCGGCCAAACTCATCGGTGCCAAACCAGTGCTGCGCGTTGGGCGGCGTCAGCGCATTGTTGAGGTCCTGAATCAGCGGATGGTAGGGCGCGATCCAGGGTGCGAACAGCGCCACCACCAGCAGTAGCAAAATGATGCCGCCGCCAATCGCGGTTAGCGGGTTGCGCGCCATTTGCCAGAGAAAATGGCCGATGCGCGCGCCGGTGCGGCGACAGCGCGCCAGCCGTTCGCGCGTCTGGCTGGCTAACGGCGTATCGAGAGAAATCGTCATACTTTGGTCCTCGGATCGAACACCTGATAGAGCAGGTCAGAGAGAAGATTGAGCAGCACGAATATCAGGCCGACCACCAGCACGCAGCCCATCACCGCATTCATATCGCCGAGCATCAAACTGCCGGTGAGATAGGACCCAAAACCGGGCCATGAGAACACGGTTTCAATCAGCACCGCGCCTTCCAGCAGCGAGCCGTACGCCAGCGCCACCACCGTCAGCAGCTGCACCAGAATATTGCGGAACGCGTGCTGCCAAATCACCTGCCATTCGCTGAGACCTTTCACCCGCGCCGTCAAAATGAACTCCTGCGACAGCTGCGCCAGCATAAAGCTGCGCGTCATGCGGCTGATGTAGGCCAGCGAGTGAAAACCGAGCAGCGATGCGGGCAGAATCAGATGATTGAGTGCATTGCTGAACACCGTAAAGTTGCCCACCAGCAAGGCGTCGATCAGCAGAAAACCGGTGCGACGCGGCACAATGCCATCGAGACTGAAATCAACACGGCCCGCGCCGCCAACCCAGCCGAGATGGGCATAAAACAGCAACAGGCCGACCATACCCACCCAGAAGATCGGCGTGGAGTAGCCGGCGAGGCTGATGATGCGTACCAGATAGTCAATCACGCTGTTGCGGCGTGCGGCGGCCCACACGCCCAGCGGGATGCCGAGGCCGGTACCAATCACAATCGCCAGCGTCGCCAGTTCTACCGTGGCCGGGAAGACGCGCAGGATATCGTTGATCACCGGCTGCCCGGTCATCAGCGCCAGCCCGAGGTTGCCGTGCAGCAGGCCTTGCAGATAGATACCAAACTGCACCCACAGCGGTTTATCGAAGCCGAGCTGGTGATAAACCTGCTGATAAGTATTGTGATCGGCATCCGGCCCGACAATCGCCAGCACCGGATCGAGCGGCATCACACGACCAATAAAAAAGGTCAGCAGCAGCAGGCCAAACAGCGTGATCGCCACCTGAACGGTGCGGCTACGCAGGCGTCGCCAGTGGCTTTTTGTCAGCTTCATTGCGCACCTCCCGCCAGGCTGTCTGGCGTTTTCCATACGTCACGCAGGAAAGTGGTGGCCGATGGATGCGGCACGTAATCCTGCACCCGATTATTCACCACCACCGAATCGGTCATTTGCGAGATTGGCATCAGTGCCGGAATCAGCTGGTCGTAGCGCTGCTGGATAGCAAAATAATCCTGCTGCTGCTGTTTTACATCGCGCTGCAGCAGCGCTTTATCGATCATGCTGTTCAGCTGCGCGTCATAAAAACCGGTGCGCCAGCCCTGAAAATTGGTGAGGCGCGCGCTGTCGGCGTTGTTGGGGTTGTACACCAGCGCGCGCAGGCTGGAGTGCGGATGCGGCTCCACGCCGCTGCCGCCGCGCCCGACCAGCAGATTGAACTGACGATCGCGCATCGCACCGTAGATCTGGTTACCGGTGCCGGTAATGATTTTGGCGCGAATGCCGCCCTGCATCAGCGTGGACTGAATCGCGATGGCGACATTGAGGAACGGCTGATCGGCCAGCACGCGCAGCGTGGTATCAAACCCGTTGGGATAACCGGCGGCGGCCAGCAAGGCTTTGGCGCGCGGCACATCCAGCTTGTAGCCAGGATCGGGCAGCGTTGCCGGCATGCCGGCTTGAATTGGCCGCTGATGCAGCGTGCCGTAACCGGCCATCAGAGTTTTGTTAATCCCCTGATAATCCACCAGATAACGCAGCGCTTCGCGTACCTGCGGATGGGCGAAGTGATCGTCCTTCATGCTCATCGCCAGGTAATAAATCGTGCCTTTTTGTACCGCGTCGATGGTGAGATCGGGATCGTGGCGCAGCGCTTTTACATCGGGGATCGCCATGTTGCTGGCAACATCGAGATCGCCTTTCTCCATCATCAGCCGCAAGGTTTGCGACTCCTGCAGATGACGGAACACCACGCGCGTCAGCTTCGGTGCACCGCGCCAGTAGTGGGCATCGCGGCTGATGCGCAGCACATCTTTGGCCTGCCACACATCCAGGCGGAACGGCCCGGAACCCGCTTCGTGAGTGGTGAGCCAGCGATTGCCCCAATCGTTATTCACCGCCTGCGCCTGCACGGTTTTGCTGTCGAGCACCACCATGCTGCCGAGCGCCGCCAGCGAGTAGAGCACCAGCTTGGGATCGTTAGGCTTGGGCAGGCGAATCTCCACCGTGCGCGCATCCGGCGCGCTGATCATCTGATCCACGTTCTCTTTGCTGAAGCCGTAAGACTTCCATACTGAGGCCTGCGCCAGATTAAGGTGCAGCACGCGACGCATCGACCAGATCACATCGGCGCTGCTCAACGGGTTACCGGAGTGGAAGGTGACATTGTCACGCAGGTGAAAGGTGAGTTGACGATTGTCGGGGCTGATCTCCCAACGCTCCGCCAGCGCGGGACGCACGTTGGTGAGCTGTTGCGGATCTAATTCGACTAAACCGTCATAAAGATTGACGACAATGCCGACCACTTCGTTGCCGGTCATGGCGGCGGGATCGAGTGTGAGCAGGTTATTCATGTTCATGCCCACAATCAGCTGGTCGTCTGGCGTGGCCGCCAGCAGCGACGGGCTACAGGTGAGCAGCAGCAGCGCGGCGCACCACGCTCTGCAGGGGTTCATCAGGTTCATAAGCAAAGTCCAGCAGGTCAGAGGTTTATAGTTTTTTGCCGTACTGCTTGTGTTGGGCGCTTACCAGCGATTTAACGTGTGCGTCTCAATCCACGCGAAATTGATGTCCTCCCCAAGTCCGGGACGCGTTGGCAGATGGACAAAACCCTCTGCGTCCATGGGATCGACCAGCGAGTTGAGATAAGCCGGCGGCTGTTCGTAATCGAGGAACGGATGCAGCAGACCGCGTTCGTACCAGCGGCAGTTGCGGATAGCACCGACCACCGCGATGCTGGCGGCGCCGTTGCCGTGTACTTCGCAATCCATACCAAAGGCTTCGGCCAGGCTGGCGACCTTCATGGTGGCGGAGATGCCGCCGACGCCGTTAGCACCGGCGCGCAGAATGTCGCAGGCACCGGCGCGCACCCAATCGGCGCGGCTGTGGTGTTTGCCGCCGAGACTTTCCGGGCCGAGCACGTCAATGCTGAGGTTTTCCGCCAGCCACGCGTACGACGCCATGCTTTCCTCTTCCATCGGCTCTTCGAACCAGGCGAAATTGAGTTTTTCCAGCGCTTTACCGATGGTGAGCGCTTCGCTGCGGCTGTACCAGTGATAGCCGTCGAGCATCAGGGCGATGTCCGGGCCGACCGCTTCGCGCACAGCGGCGCAGGCTTTGATGTCCATTTGGGTGCTTGGCGCGAAAGAAACCGGCGGCATCCAGGTGTGCAGTTTGATGGCCTGATAACCGCGCGCGACCAGTTTTTCGGCAAACTGCGCGTATTCATCGGGCGTGGATAAACCGCCTTCCAGCTCATCGCCGCACATGGTGCTGCCGTAAGCGGGAATTTTCTCGCGATAACCGCCAAGCAGTTTGTGGACCGGTTGTTTGAGCTTGCGACCAATCAAATCCCACAGCGCCTGTTCCACCGCCGATAACGCACGTTCGGTGAGCTGATGGGCGCTACCGCGCTGCCAGTGCACCAGATCCTGCCACAGACGCTCGCGATCAAAGGCATTTTGCCCAATCAGCACTTTGCGGAAGAAGGCGTTCACCACATGCGGCCGAATCACTTCGGCGGGGGCAAACGCGTAGCCGCAATCGCCATCTTCGCTGGCGATCGTTAGCAGCGCCATTTGGGCATCGGTCTCTGCGCCGGGATGCGAATGTCCGGCGCTGTCAGAGACGCGTCGCGTGGGGTAGCTAAACAGGGTGACATCAATGGCACTGATCTTCACGGTAACTCCTCCTTCAACTCAGTGGCTTGCCCAAATTAGGCATTAACATAAAAATAAAACATCGTTTCATTTTGTAATTTAGCGTTCACATTTTGTTTACGCATTAGCCAAAGCGCGGGATAGCGCGGCGATTAATTGGGCATTTGCCCGGTAAGCTGTGAGGTTTTTCACGAATGAAGGGCATTTTGTGAGCGATTGCACAGTGGGAAAAAGCGCGGGGAATGTAAAAAAATGTGTCTCCAGGGCTTTTCATTTCCTGTCTGCCAGGTAATAGTGACGCCGCGAAATTTAAATAATAATCATTATCATTCTAGGTGTATTAAATGAAATCATGGCTGATAGCACTGGGATTACTGGCGGTGACGGGTCACGTTGCGGCGAAAACCATTACCGATGTGGCTGGACGACAGGTCGAGGTCAAGGAGGAGTCTAAACGCATCATTCTCGGCGAAGGGCGTCAGATGTATTTGCTGGCGGCGTTTGACACCGCTGCGCCGTTCCAGCGCGTGGTGGGCTGGCGTGACGATTTCCATAAAGCCGACTACGACGGCTATATGGCGTACGAAAAGAAATATCCGCAGATCAAAAAGCTGCCGACCTTTGGTGGCGCGAAAGATGGCACCTTTAACGTCGAGCAGGCGCTGACGCTGAAGCCCGATTTGGTGCTGATGAACCTCGAATCCAAAGCCGCGACCGACGAAGGCAAGCTGATCGAGAAGTTACAAGCGGTGGGCGTGCCGGTGGTGTTTATCGACTTCCGCGAGAAGCCGATGGAACATGCTGAGCAAAGCATCCGCATCATGGGCGAGCTGGTTAACAATCCGCAGCGCGCCGAAGAGATCGTGGCGTTCCGCCGTGCGCAAATCGAAAAGGTAACCGATCGCCTGAAAAACTTTAACGGCACGCGCCCGAAAGTGATGATTGATCGTGCTGGCGGCTATACCGATGAGTGCTGCATGTCGTTTGGTAACGAGAACTTTGGTCAGATGGTGGAACTGGCGGGCGGCAGCAACATTGCCAAAGCGTTGATTCCGGGCACCTTCGGCACACTCAATCCCGAGCAGATCATCGCCAGCCGTCCCGATGTGGTGGTGGTGACAGGCGCGAACTGGAAAAACTACAACACCGTGGGTAAATGGGTTGGCGTGGGGCCCGGTGCGGATGTGAAAGAAGCGACGGCGCGTTTACGCCTGCTAATGATGCGTGATGCCTTCAAAACACTGCCGGTGGCGCACAACGGTAACGCGCATGCCATCTGGCATCAGTTCTACGACAGCCCGTATCAGTTTGTCGCGATTCAGGCGCTGGCGAAGTGGCTGCATCCTGAACTGTTTGCCGATCTCGATCCGGACGCCACGTTCCGTGAGTTCCACGAAAAATTCTTGCCCTTGCCGTATCAACCGGGTTATTGGGTAAGCCTGCCGGCAGATAAGTCTTAAGTTAGAGTGTGTTAGATAAGTGTTAAACGTTACTGTTTATCTTTACTAATATTTCACAGGTGGCTGCACGTTGTTTTATAAAAGCGAAACGCGTGCACCATCTGACAATAATACGGTAAGGGAGAGAGTAATGTTTCATACCTCAGGAAGATCGGTGTTCGGTGTGACGTTGTATACGCTGCTGGAACCGTTGCCGCTGGGCTTTTTTGTCGCCGCCTGGTTTTTCGATATCCTCTATTTGCAAACCTTCGTCATCATGTGGACCAAATCCGCCAGTTGGCTGATCACTATCGGTCTGGTGCTGGCCATCCTGCCACGTTTAATCAGTTTGGTTTATTTATTCCGTGGCGCGCGGCCGACCGAGAAAACCCATTTCTGGCTGTCGCTGCTGGCGATCGTGCTGGCGGTGGTGAACGCCTTTATTCACAGTCGTGATGCTTACGCGGTGGTGCCACTGGGCATCACGCTGTCGACGCTGGTGGTGGCGCTGCTGCTCATTGCCAACGTGCAACTGGTGTTGCGCGAACGTCGCACGCAAGGAGGTCGCGTATGAAACACTTACTCAGTGCGGTAGCCATCGCGATGCTGCTCAGCGCCTGTGACGACGGGGCGCTGATCGATCCTCAAAAGCAAATCGGTGCGAATCCTGAACTGCCGCAGGCGCAAAACTTCTTTATGCCGCCGATGCAGGTGCCGGAAGGCACGCCGTGGAAAGCCGGTGAAATGCCGAAAGTGGCAGACGGGTTAAAGATCGAAAAGATCGCCGACAATCTGCAGCATCCGCGTCAGGTGCTGGTGCTGCCGAACAATGATGTGCTGGTGGCGGAATCCAATGGCACACCGAAACCGACTACCGCACCGAAGCAGCTGATTATGGGCATTGTGCAGAAAGCCTCTGGCAAGGGCGGCGAGGGCGGTAATCGCATTACCTTGCTGCGTAATGTTAACGGCAAATGGGAGCAACATCGCTTTATCGACAACCTGACGGCGCCGTTTGGTATGCAGCTGGTGGGCAACACGCTGTATGTGGCGAACGCCGATAGCCTGGTGAAATTCCCGTATGAAACCGGGCAAACCGAGATCCGCACCCCGCCGGTGGAAGTGACCGAGCTGCCGGGCGGGCCAATTAATCATCACTGGACCAAATCGCTGCTCGCCAGCCCCGACGGCAGCAAGCTGTACGTTGGCGTAGGTTCGAACAGTAACGTGACGGAAAACGGCATTGGCGAGGAGTATCGCCGTGCGGCGGTGCTGGAAGTGGATGCGGCCAGCGGTGCCAGCCGGATTTATGCCAGCGGCCTGCGCAATCCCACCGGATTGCAGTGGGAGCCGCAGAGCGGCAAGCTGTGGGCGATTGTGAATGAACGCGACGAGATCGGTTCTGATTTAGTGCCGGATTACATGACGTCGGTGCAGGACAAAGGCTTTTACGGCTGGCCGTACAGCTATTATGGCCAGCACGTGGATGAGCGCGCGCAGCCGCAGAGGCCGGATCTGGTAGAGAAGGCGATTAAACCGGATTACGCCCTGAGTTCGCACGTCGCACCGCTCGGTCTGTTGTTCTACGGCGCGGATAATATGCCGCAGTATCGCGGCGGGGCGTTTATCAGCGAACACGGCAGCTGGAACCGCACGCCGCTCAACGGCTATCAGGTGGTGTGGGTGAAATTCGAGAACGGAAAACCGGTGGGACGACCGCAGCCGGTGGTGACCGGTTTCCTCACCGACGATCAGAAGCAGGTGCGCGGTTTGCCGGTCGGTTTAGCCACCGATCAGCAGGGCGGCGTATTAATTGCCGATGATGCGGGAAATACCATTTGGCGTATCAGTTCCGCCAGATAATTAATCGCAGGTAATAAAAAAGGATTTGGCATTAAGCCAAATCCTTTTTTTTATGTTCGCTAACCGGCTGGTAACCGCGCCGCGAACGGGGTGCT
The DNA here is from genome assembly GCF_019795955.1 of Pantoea sp. DY-5. NCBI lineage: Bacteria > Pseudomonadati > Pseudomonadota > Gammaproteobacteria > Enterobacterales > Erwiniaceae > Pantoea > Pantoea sp. DY-5. The sequence goes on along the minus strand of NZ_JAIMIE010000001.1, from coordinate 631,736 downwards.
CAGCACTCCTCACAACAGCGATAATAAAATGTGCGGCGAGATATTTCAAGTTTTGCCATAATACTGTATGGTTATACAGGTGTTGAGTGACGAGCGAAGCCTCATTGTTTTTCTGATGACTCCAGGGGCGCGGATAGTTAAATCCCGGCAGGTTTCAGGTGGTGCTGGCCTGTGGCTTTTACAATGAGAGCCGCTCAGCACTCCTCACAATTGTGCTTAGGCGGTCGGCGGGTGGAGTCAAAGCCCCGGCAGCTGAAAGGCGCGCTCCTCTCAGAGGAGAAGGAAAGTGATGGAACTTGTTCGATTGCTGCTGGACATCGTCCGCATCATTCTTCAAATCATCGTTGCCCTTTTGCAACTGACCGGTCAGGCACACTGACTGGAACTTGAGACAAGGCGGAGCTCACCCCTCCGCCTTTTTTCGCGTGGATCAAAATCCGCTGCGCTAAAAACGCGACTATCCTCATCTCATTCTGTAATGCGAGGAAGTGCATCATGGCAATCACGTTCGGGCCGATTACCGCGCCGATGACGTTCAGCGACGTTGAACCGGTTTTTCTCACCGATGATACGCTTGTGCAGCGCAAGAACGCGCTGCTGGCGGGCATGCAGCGCGAGGGTTTTGACTGGCTGGTGATCTATGCCGACAAGGAACACGGCGGCAATTTCGAATATCTGAGCGGATTTATCCCGCGTTTTGAAGAGGGATTGCTGCTACTGAATCACACCGGAGCTTGCACGCTGGTGCTGGGCAACGAAAACCTGAAAATGGCGTGCTTCTCACGCACAGCGGCCGCGCTGCTGCACACGCCGTACTTCTCACTTCCCAATCAGCCCATGGACAATGAAGTGCCGCTGGAAAGTCTCTTCAAAGATGCTGGCTTAGCGAACGGCCATAAAGTCGGGCTGGTGGGCTGGAAGATGTTTACGCCCGCCGCCGGCAATGGGCGTGCGATGTTTGATCTGCCGTACTTTATTGTCGATGCCATTCAGCGCACGCTCAGCGATGACGGCATGTTAGAAAATGCCATCCACTTGTTTATTGGCGATAACGGCGTGCGCACCACCTGCAATGCCAATGAAATCGCCCATTACGAATATGGCGCAAACCTCGCGTCAAAGTGCATGCTGGAGGCGCTGAATGCCATCGAGGTGGGCGTGCGTGAAACAGAATTGGGCGCGTTACTGCACGCCGAAGGGCAATGCAACACGGTGGTGACCATCGCCGCGACCGGCAGCCGTTTCGACAAGGCGAATTTCTATCCGACTTACAAAAAAGTGCAGCGCGGCGATCCGCTCTCGCTAACCACCGCCTTCAAAGGCGGACTCTCCAGCCGCAGCGGCTTCGTCATCGCCGATCACAGCGAGCTGCCGCCAGGCCAGCAAGATTATCTGGATCGCATCGCCAAACCCTATTTCTCGGCGGTGGTGGCGTGGCTGGAAAACATTCGCTGCGGCATGAGCGGTGGCGAGCTGTATCAGCTTATCGAGCAGGTTTTGCCAAAAGCCCGTTTTGGCTGGCACCTCAATCCGGGACATCTGGTGGCGGATGAAGAGTGGATGTCGTCGCCGATTTATCACCATTCAACCGAACGGCTGAAAAGCGGCATGTTGCTGCAAATTGATATCATCCCGTCGGTGCCGGGTTATAACGGTGCCAGCGCCGAAGAGTGCGTGGTGCTTGCCGATGCGGCGCTGCAAAGCGATATCCGCAACCATTATCCGGCGTTGTGGCAGCGCATCGAAACCCGCCGCCGTTATCTGCGGGAAACCATCGGCATTCAGCTCAGCGATGAAATCTTGCCGCTGTCGAATAGCGTGGCGTATTTAAGGCCGTTCTTTTTGGCGAAGGATTTGGCGTTGAGCGTGGTGAGTTGATGTTATTAGCTGAGGTCGCCATGAATGGCGACCCTACAAAATCGTGCTATATCGTCGTAGGGTCGCCATTTATGGTGACCAAAGTATTACGTCATAGATGCTAAACTTTCAGCCCTTGTATTTAATCGCTTCAATCAATTTCTCAAACGCGGCGGTGTGCTGTTTGCGGCTCGGATAATAGAGATAATATCCGCTAAACGGTTCGCTCCAGTCTTCAAGCAGGCATTGCAGTTCGCCGGTGGCGATGTGCTGTTTAACGGTATCCTCGGGTACATGGGCAATACCCATGCCGGACAGTACCGCATCAATACGCGAAGCCAGATTATTAAATATCAGCTGCCCTTCAACTTTAACGCGAATATCTTTGCCATCTTTGCTGAACTCCCAGCTATATAATCCTCCCAGCGTAGGAAGGCGCATATTAATGCAGTTGTGATTCTGCAATTCGTAGGGCGTGGTGGGAATGCCGTGTTTTTGCAAATAGTCAGGCGATGCAACTGTCACCATTTTCCAGTCAGGGCCGATTCTCACCGCCACCATATCTTTCTCAATGCTCTCGCCGAGTCGCACGCCGGCATCGAAACGCCCGCTGACGATATCCGTTAAGGTGTTATCAACAGAGAGCTCTACATTCACTTCCGGATAGGCTTGCAGAAACGGTTTGAGCAGCGGCCACAACGTCGAAGACAGCGCATGTTCGCCCGCGGTAATACGAATATTCCCCGACGGCTTGCCCTGATTATCGGCTAGTTGCAGCAGGGCTTTTTCAATGTCAGCCATCATCGGTGCCACGCTCTGAATCAGGTTTTCACCTGCTTCGGTTGGCGCGACACTGCGCGTGGTGCGCGTTAATAAACGCGTGTTTAATCGCTCTTCAAGACCGCGAATCGAGTGGCTTAGCGCCGATTGCGACACGCCTAATTTGGCCGCAGCGCGCGTGAAGCTGCATTCGCGCGCCACCATCACTAAATAGATCAGGTCGTTGAAGTTTTCCCGCAGCATGTGGTTGACCTTATTACTGTCGTGGCGTCAAAAGAGGAAACGCAAATTAGTTAGGCGGATTATGAGTGGCGTACAGCGGCCAGGATTCAAACAGATAACCATCGAAATCAATATCATCAACGTCTGAGAACTCCAGCAGCCGCTGTTTCACGTTTTCCAGGTGTTGCCACATCGCCAGTTTGGCGGCGCGTGCGTCTTTCTTGATCAGCGTCGCGAGGATCTTTTTGTGATCGTCGAGCCACTGTTTGCGGTAATCGTTGTTGACCAGATGACGATGCAGCTGGCTCCACATCACGTTATCTTCGCGCCACTGCCAGGATTGCTTAAATAGCTCAACCAGCATGCTGTTATGCGTGGCTTCGGCAATCGCCAGGTGGAAATTGCGATCGCCGTTTTCACTTTGGTTGACCGCACCGGAAGCCAGCTCTTTCTCTTCCAGCTCCAGCGCCTGGCGCATCTTCATGATGTCTTCACGCGTGGCTTGCAGCGCGGCGAACTCGGCGATATTGCTTTCCAGCAGCTGACGCGCCTGCAACATTTCAAAGGGGCCGGCATCGTTGCTGGCTTTATGAAGCGAAACGGGTTGCTGGGGCGAATCGTGAATCACATAGATGCCCGCACCACGCCGCACCTCGATTAATCCTTCTAGCTCCAGCATGATCAGCGCTTCTCGCACCAGCGTACGCGTCACATCCAGCAGCGCGGCGAGTTCGCGCTCCGGCGGCAGCCGTTCGCCCACCGCATACTGTTTCTGCGTGATCATCTGGCGGAGCATTTCCCCGACTTCCTGATAAGGGCGCTGTGCTGAAGTTTGAGTTTTCATCGTGCTCTTTTCTGTGTGTTAAAGGATTCACAACCTCTGATACAGCCTCACTCAGAGACGCGCACTATAGCATAGCGAATAAGAATCGGCCTGGTCACGGCGTGCCGTGACCAGGCCTAACTCACCTGGCGTTCAGCGCGAAATAGCGTTCGGCATTGTTGAAGCAAATGTCGCGCAGCATGCTGCCGAGCATCGGCTCATCGTGCGGCACAATGCCGTCTTTCACCCACTGCGCCAGCAGATTGCACAGAATACGGCGGAAGTATTCGTGGCGCGTATAGGAGAGGAAGCTGCGTGAATCGGTCAGCATGCCGACAAACTGGCTGAGTAAGCCGATTTGCGACAGTTGCTCCAGCTGACGCAGCATGCCATCGCGCTGATCGTTGAACCACCAGCCAGAACCGAACTGCACCTTGCCAGCAATGCCCGCGCCCTGGAAGTTGCCCGCCATGGTGGCCAGCACTTCGTTATCGCGCGGATTGAGGCAATAAAGAATGGTTTTCGGCAGCTGATCGTTGAGGTCCATCGCATCCAGCAGGCGCGCCAGCGGCCAGGCAATATTGTTATCTCCAATCGAATCAAAGCCGCTGTCTGGCCCGAGCTGGCTGAACATGCGCGTGCTGTTGTTACGTATCGCGCCGATGTGCAGCTGCATTACCCAGCCGCGCCGCGCATATTCGCTGCCGAGCCACACCAACACCGCGCTGCTGAACTGGGCGATTTCCAATTCATCCAGCACATCGCCACGGCGACGTTTCGCCAAAATAGTATCGAGCAGGCTGTCGTCCGGCACCGGCGCAAAGCGCAGGATTTCGATACCGTGATCCGATGCGCGACAACCGTGGGCGGAGAAGTGGTCAAGACGCCGCAAAAGCGCGCGGCGTAACGCATCAAAGCTGTCGATGCCGACATCGGCGGCGGCTTCCAGACGACCAAGATAGTCGACAAAACCCTCCAGCTCGATTTTGAAGACTTTGTCCGGACGCCAGCTCGGCGCAACGTCAATATCAAAGCTGCGGTCATCGGCGATTTGGCGGTGATAGAGCAGCGAATCAACCGGATCGTCGGTGGTGCCCACCATGCGCACCTTCATCTGGCGCATGATGCCGCGCGCAGAAAATTCCGGCGTCGCCAGTTGTTCCGTGCAGCGCTGCCAGATCGCAGGCGCGGTGTCCGGGCCAAACAGCGTATCGGTGATGCCAAACGGGCGACGCAGTTCAAGGTGTGTCCAGTGATAGAGCGGGTTGCCGAGGGTTTTTGGCACCGTTTGCGCCCAGGCGAGATACTTGTCGTAGTCGCTGGTGTTCTTGCCGGTGATCAACGACTCATCGACGCCCGCGGCACGCAGCGCGCGCCATTTGTAGTGATCGCCTTCCAGCCAGATTTGGCCAAGGTTGGCGAAGCGACGATCTTCAGCAATCTCCTGCGGATTGAGGTGACAGTGATAATCGTAGATCGGCATATCCGCAGCGAAGTCGTGATATAAGCGCCGCGCGACGTCGCTCTGCAGCAGAAAATCTTCATCCATAAAGCGCATTATTGGGCGTCCTGAGCAAAATAGGCGCGGTGGATCGCCAGTTCGACGCCGCGAATTTCAGCCAATCCTTTCAGACGACCAATCGCCGAGTAGCCGGGATTGGTTTTCTTCTTCAGATCATCCAGCATCTGGTGGCCGTGGTCGGGACGCATCGGAATCAAATCCGGCTGTCCTGCGGCTTTGCGTCGCTGCTCCTCTTCGGCAATCGCCTTGATTACCGCAAACATATCGACATCGCCAGCCAAATGTGCGGCTTCATGGAAGCTGTTGGGGTTCTCTTCCCGTTTGGTGGAACGCAGATGCGCGAAGTAGATGCGCGGGCCGAAGCGCTTAACCATGCCGGCTAAATCATTCTCTGCCAGCACGCCGTACGAGCCGGTACACATGGTGAAACCGTTGGCGGGGCTGCTGACGGTATCGATCATCCATTGCAGATCGTCGGCGTTGGAAACGATGCGCGGTAAGCCGAGAATCGGGCGCGGCGGATCGTCCGGATGTACCGCCATGCGTACGCCCACTTCTTCCGCAACCGCGACAATGGCGCGCAGGAAGGTGGCAAAATTCTCACGCAGCTCGGCCTTACCGATACCTTCATAACGCGCCAGCTGGGCGCGGAATTGATCCAGCGTGTAGCCTTCCTCCGCACCCGGCAAACCGGCGATGATGTTGCGCATCAGGCGGTTACGGTGCTCTTCACTCATCGTTGCAAAGCGTTCAGCAGCCTCGGCGATCTCTTGCGTACTGTAATCCTGCTCCGCGCCGGGACGCTGCAGAATGTGCAGTTCAAACACCGCGAACTCAATCTGATCAAAACGCAGGGCTTTCGCGCCATCCGGCAGCAGATATTCGAGATCGGTGCGCGTCCAGTCGAGGATAGGCATGAAGTTGTAGCACACGGTTTTAATGCCGCACTGCGCCAGGTTGCGCAGCGACTGCTGATAATTGCTGATCCAGTGCTGGCAGCGGCCGCTGCCGGTTTTAATCTCTTCATGAATCGGCACGCTCTCCACCACCGACCACACCAAACCGGCGGCTTCCACCAGCGCCTTGCGCTGCATGATTTCGTCGACTGACCACACTTCGCCATTAGGGATGTGGTGCAGTGCGGTGACGATGCCGGTTGCGCCCGCCTGGCGCGCATCGGACAGAGAGACAGGATCGTTGGGGCCGTACCAGCGCCAGGTCTGCTTCATGTTGTTACCTCACTCACTATTGGTTGACCAATATTCTTTATTAGCGCGCTACATCAGATAATAACTACGCGATTCCGGATTAAAACTCTGCTCTTTACGGGGTTAAGTCAACCTGGTAAGTGATTTTGGTTAACCAGATCACATTTGCGACATCAATCTGGCGACCACTTTTCGCAACTGTGGTTCACTCCTGGCGGATGGTTAGAAATGACTCACTAACGGAGAATCAGATGAACCGCAGTTTAAACCCAGGGATAACCGCCGCAGGCACCAAACGCACCTTGCGCAATCTGCGCTGGTGGGTATTGGTGCTGTTCTTAGCAGGCGTTACGGTCAACTACATCACCCGTAACTCGTTGGGCTTGCTGGCACCGGAGCTCAAAACCAGTCTTAACATCACCACCGAACAATATTCCTGGATCGTCGGCGCATTCCAGCTGGCGTATACCTTCTTTCAACCCATTTGCGGCTGGCTGATCGACGTTATTGGCCTGAAAGTCGGCTTCCTGATCTGCGCCACCATTTGGGCCGTCGCCTGTTTGTTCCACGCTGGCGCGGCCAGTTGGGTGCATCTGGCTATCCTGCGTTTTGTCATGGGCGGTGCAGAAGCAGCAGCCACGCCCGCTAACGCCAAAGTGATTGGCGAATGGTTCCCGAAAAAAGAGCGTCCTATCGCCGCCGGATGGGCGGGGGTGGGTTTCTCGCTTGGCGCGATGCTGGCACCGCCGATTATCTACTTTGCGCACGCTTCCTTTGGCTGGCAGGGCGCGTTCCTGTTCACCGGCTGCCTGGCGTTGGGTTGGGTGGTGCTGTGGTGGTGGTTCTATCGCGATCCGGAGCAACATCCCAATCTGCAGGCCTCGGAACTGGAATTTATTCGTCAGGATAATGAACCGCCAGCAGTGAAACTGCCGTTCTTTACCGCGCTGAAAACCGTGTCGAAAAACAAACGTTTTTACGGCATCGCCATTCCCGCCTTTATGGCTGAACCTGCCTGGGGCGTGCTGAGCTTCTGGGTGCCGCTCTATCTGGCGAAAGAGCTGGGTATGGATCTGAAGCAGATTGCTATGTTCGCCTGGCTGCCGTTCCTCGCCGCCGATTTAGGCAGCGCGGCCAGCGGTTATCTGACGCGGCTCTACACCAAAATCTTTGGTTTTACCCAAGTCAATTCCGTGGTGGCGAGTTCGGTGACGGGCGCTTTCCTGATGCTGTCGCTGGCGCTGGTGGCGGTCACTAAAGATCCTTACGTAGCGATTGCGCTAATCTCGATTGGTGGTTTCGGCCATCAAATCATCTCCTGCATGCTGAGCGCGCTGGTGGTGGAGAAGTTTGATAAAGGCCAGATGGCCACCGTCAACGGCATGCGCGGCTCGTTTGCCTGGATCTCTAGCTTCCTGTTCTCACTGCTGATCGGCGTGACCGCCGACACCATTGGCTTTAATCCGCTGTTTGTCGCCATGGGCTTCTTCGACCTGATTGGCGCCGTATTCCTGATTGCTTTTATTGCTGAACGTCGCGCCCAGCGCGCATGAAAAAGTAGGTAACGATGAAAACGTTAAAAAATTGGTCATTAGCCGGTTCCGATGCACACCACGTGGCGTTAACCGTCGACGGCAAACACACGCTGTGTCTGTATGTGCTGGAAACGGGTATGTTCCGCGTGGTGATTAAACGTCAGGGCACGTATAGCCTTGATCGCACCTGGAGCATCGCGCCAGAAAGCGATGTGCCGTGGGAAGGGCGTCAGCGCGATAGCCTGGCCGGCTTCGCTTTGCCATCGTTCACGCTGGAAGAAGAGGGCGACACGCTGGTGGTGGCCACCGATAAACTGCGGGTAAGAGTCCATCAACCGCTGGCGCTGGAGTGGCAATATTGCGACAGCCACGGCACGTGGCAGCTGCTGACCTGCGACCGTCCAACCAGTGCTTATCAAATCAACGCGCACGGCGATGGCGTGGCGCACTATCAGTGCCGCATGAACGACGATCGTTATTATGGCTTGGGCGAGAAAAGTGGCGATTTGCAGCGTAACGGCCAGCGCTATGAGATGCGTAACCTTGATGCGATGGGCTACAACGCGGCCTCCACCGATCCGCTGTACAAGCATGTGCCGTTTACCATCACGCGTCGTACCGACGTTAGCTTTGGTCTCTATTACGATAACCTCAGCAGCAGCTGGTTTGATCTCGGTAATGAACTCGATAACTATCACAAACCGTATCGCCGCTGGCAGGCCGAAAGCGGTGATATCGACTATTACCTGTTTGTTGGTGACAAGGTGCTGGATGTCACCAAAGCCTTTGTGCGTCTGACCGGTAAAACGCTGTTCGGCCCAAAATGGAGCCTCGGCTACAGCGGTTCAACCATGCATTACACCGATGCGTCAGATGCGCAAAATCAGCTGATGAACTTCATCCGCCTGTGCGAAGAGCACGATATTCCGTGCGATTCATTCCAGCTTTCATCGGGCTACACCTCAATTAACAACAAGCGCTACGTGTTCAACTGGAACTACGACAAAGTGCCGCAGCCGGAAGTGATGAGCCAGGCATTTCACGACGCGGGCTTGCGCCTCGCCGCTAATATCAAACCGTGCCTGTTGCAGGATCATCCGCGTTATAACGAAGTGGCGGAACAAGGGCTGTTTATCCGCGACTCGGAAGAGGATGCGCCTGAGCGTTCGGTGTTCTGGGATGACGAAGGTTCACATCTCGATTTTACCCATCCGCAAGCCGTCGCCTGGTGGCAGGAAAACGTCACCAAACAGCTGCTGGAAAAGGGCATCGATTCCACCTGGAATGACAACAACGAATATGAAGTATGGGATGGCGAAGCGCGCTGCCACGGTTTCGGTACGCCAATTGCCATCAAACACATTCGCCCGGTGATGCCGCTGCTGATGATGCGCGCCTCAATGGAAGCGCAGCAGCGTTTCGCACCGGAAAAACGCCCGTTCCTGATTTCCCGTTCAGGCTGCGCCGGGATGCAACGTTATGTGCAAACCTGGAGCGGCGATAACCGCACCAACTGGACCACGCTGCGTTACAACATCCGCATGGGATTGGGCATGAGCCTGTCCGGTTTATACAACGTGGGACATGATGTCGGTGGTTTCTCCGGCGATAAGCCAGATGCAGAACTGTTTGTGCGCTGGGTACAAAACGGCGTGATGCATCCGCGTTTCACCATTCACTCGTGGAATGACGATCACACCGTCAATGAACCCTGGATGTATCCGGCGGCTACGCCTGCGATCCGCGCCGCGATTGAACTGCGTTATCGACTGCTGCCTTATCTCTATACGCTGCTGTGGCAGGCGCATGCTGACGATGAACCGATGCTGCGTCCGACTTTCCTCGATCATGAACAGGATGCGCAGACGTTCGCCGAGTGCGATGAGTTTATGCTGGGCCGCGATCTGCTGGTGGCCAGCGTGGTCGAACCCGGTCAGCGCGAGCGTCGCCTGTGGCTGCCCGATAACCAAACCGGCTGGTATGACTTTGCTACCCAGCAATGGTTCAGCGGCGGTCAATGGATCACGCTGGCGGCTCCGCTGGAAACCCAGCCGATGCTGGTGCGTGCCGGAGCGGCCTTACCGCTCAGCGATCGCCTGCGTCATGTTGATGCACAAGCTGACGATCGCCGCACCTTGCAGCTGTTCCCGCTGAAAGGCAAAGGGGTTAGCCAGGGTGTGCTGTTTGAGGATGATGGCGAAAGCTGGGCTTATCAGCAGGGCAACGCACTTTGGCTGAATTGGGAAATGCGCAGCGATGCTGAGGCGATTCACCTCAGCTTCCAGTGTAAAGGCAGCTTCCAGCCAGCCTGGCAGACGTTGAAAGTGATGCTGCCGCCGGGTGAACAGCGTCAGTTGTTTATTGATGGCGTGGCGGTCGATAAGGCGCAGGCAGAAGCAGTGTTGGCAGATATTGCAGCAGTGTAATGCTGGTGATGGGTCGCCATGAATGGCGACCCTACATCGATGTTGTATTCGTAGGGTGCGCATTCATGCGCACCTTGAAAAAAGCAAAATAGATTAATAAATTAACCCTTTCGCCCGCGCCAGCAGAAACGCGGTAACCGATGTCGCGTCGCTGATCTTTCCTGCCAGAATCAGTTCAAGAAACGCGTCGATTTTAATTTTCTTCGCGGTTAATCCCACCTCTTCCGCATCCAGATTTTGCCCCTGATTCGCCGTTCACATTTTCTGAATTAGCGCGCCATCGCCTGTTTTAGGGCGTTTAGAAAAACCGTGACGCGCGTTGGCAGATGCCGTGCGGTGGGAAACAGCGCCCAGACGCCGAGCAGCTGCGGTTGGGCATCTTGCAAGGCAATTTCAATCAGTTCACCTGCCGCCAGTTCCTGCTGCACATCCCACGCAGAGAGCTGGGCGATGCCGCTGCCCGCCACGCACAAAGTGCGCACGCCTTCCACATTGCTGCCGCTGAAACGGCCCTCAACGCTGACACTGGAAATATGGTCGTCGACTGTAAAACTCCATTGCGGCACGCCGGATAAACGCAGGCAGTTATGCTGATGCAAATCGGCCAGCAGTTGTGGAGTGCCGAAGCGCGCCAGATAGTCTGGAGAAGCACAGAGCACGCGCGGATTGTCCGCCAGCCGCTGCGCCACTAAGCGTGAATCCCGCAGCGGGGCGATGCGAATGGCGACATCGCAGCCGAGCCCAACAATATCGGTGACGTTATCGCTGAGCTGGAAATCGATTTTCAGTTCGGGATTCTCCGCCATCAGCGCGGGCAGCAATGGAATAATGGTGCGGCGGCCAAAGCCAGAAGGCGCGGTGATGCGCAGCTGGCCGGTGGCGCCCTGTTTATCTGGCGAGAACAGATTGCGCGCGCTCTGTTCGGTTTCCGTCAGGGTCTTGGCGTAAGGCAGAAACTCTTCACCTTCATCTGTTAACGCAATGGCGCGGGTGGTGCGATGCAGCAGGCGCACGCCGAGATCTTCTTCCAGCGAGGCGAGTCGGCGTGAGACCGTCATCGGCGTGGTGTTCAGTCGCCGCGCGGCCTGCGTCAGGCTGCGCGTCTGGGTGACCATCAGGAACACCTCAACATCTTTTGAGTTCATTGTAACGATTTCCGTTATACAGACGTATCATCATCGGCCATTTTTGTCCCTGTGGCGACCGAATATACTGCGCTCTGTAGATAATCCGCATCCAGAGAGCAATATGAGTGATAAACATCTTTTTCAGAGCGACACACTGAATCGGCTGGCGCTGAAGAATCGCATTTTGGTGGCGCCTATGACGCGCATCTCCGCCAGCGTTGACGGCATACCGGGTGAACGTATGCAGCACTACTATCAGCGCTTCGTGCGCGGCGGCTTTAGCGCCATCATCACCGAAGGCATCTATATCGATGAAGCCTGGTCGCAAACCTATGCGTTTCAGGCGGGGCTGATTAACGCCAAACAGAGCGCCGGCTGGCGCGCGATCACCAATCGGGTGCATCAGCATGGCGGCAAAATCATTGCGCAGTTGATGCATGCCGGGGCGATATCGCAGGGCAACATCTATCGTCCGGACACGCTTGCGCCCTCAGCAGTGCAGCCGCGCGGGGAACAACTCGGTTTCTATCACGGTCATGGTGCCTATCCGCTGCCACGCGAAATGGATGAAGAGCAGATCCAGCAGGTGATCGACAGCTTTGCGCACACTGCGGCGCGGGCAATCGGCGAAGCGGGTTTCGATGGCATCGAAATTCATGGCGCTAACGGCTATCTGCTTGACCAGTTCTTTACCGATTACACCAATCAGCGCAACGATCGCTGGGGCGGCGATATCGTGGCACGTTTGTCTCTGACGCTGGCGGTGATCGCCGCGGTGCGCCAGCGCGTAGGCAAGGATGTTACGCTGGGAATTCGCCTCTCACAGGGCAAAGTGAATGATTTTCATCACAAATGGCAAGAAGGTGAAGCGGGCGCGCGTCTGGTATTCGCCGCGATTGCTGAGGCCGGCGTGGATTATCTGCATCTGACTGAATATGACGCGCTGCAACCGGCATTTGCCGATTCGCCGCTGTCGCTGGTGCAAATTGCGCGCCAGGCGGCACCGAAATTGCCGATTATCGCCAATGGCGCGTTAAGTGATGCCAGCACGGCGGCGCAGGCGCTGGAGCAGGGCGCAGATTATGTGTCGATAGGCAAAAGCGCGCTGGCCAATCCCGACTGGCCGATGCGTATTCGTGATGGCGTGGCACTGCGCGAATTTGATAAAAATCTGCTGGCGCCATCGGCGGGTGTGAAAAACTGCGAATTGGTTTAACGTTTGGCAAAAGCGCTGAGTGAGCGTAACGTTTTCATTAATTTGCATATGTATGCAGGTGCGCATGAACGCGCACCCTACGAAAAACGCACCAATCCTTTGTAGGGTCGCCATTTATGGCGACCGTATGATTATTGCGCAAAAGCCCACGTCAGTTTGCCCTTGTCGGAGACCAGCTTCTCCAGCTTCTTCTCATTCACTTTCTTGCGTGCACCTAACCGATCCGCCGTCAGCGGGCCGCTATCGCTGTGCGCAATTACCGTGTCTTTCGGCACGCTGGTCATCTTCTCAGCGATGGTTTCCAGCGCTTTGGCGTAACCGCTGCGATTGTTGAGGTCAAAGTTCTTCAGCGGCAGCTGCGTTTCCAGCCATTTGCCCCAGTAGAACTCGAGGAACGGCGGCGGATTCTGCTCCTTCTCAAAGCCAATGTCACGCACGAAATAGACCAGCGAGCGATATTCATCATTCTGCATATGCTGGCGGCCCAACTCTTTCGGCAGCGCGTCCGGTTTAATTTTGCCAGCAGGCGTATCCAGCCATACCAGATGTGCCGTTTCCATTTTTTGCCAGAAGGCGGACATGGTTTTCAGGCTGCGGAAGTCATCGGTGATGCGCACCTGCACCGGCGTGTTAAGACCGGCGATATCGGCGAAATTGCTGAAAGTATGATGACCATCGGTAAGGTACAGCACGTTATCCGGCGCAATCACCGCCGTTTTCATCGGCCCCGGTTCGCTGCCGACCGGCGCTTTACAGCTGAAGCTGCTGGGCTGCGAGAGACGTGATTTACTGTCAAATTTATCAACGCCTTTCTGCCCCATACTTTCGCAATAATCATCGAACAGCTTTTTCGGTTCGGCTTCATAACGATGCTGTTTGTAATCCAGCTGACGATAGCCAATCGCGGCCTGCGTCGGATGGAGTTGCGCTAACTGCACTTGCACAATATCACCGGCTTTGATGTCGGCGGGCAGCGCGGCGGATGCCTGTCCGGTTGACCACAACAGCGCCAGTATTGACCACGGTGTTCTCATTCCCTTTCCTCAAATCGCCTGAAACAGATGCGCACAATAGCATTAGTGTCATTTTGCCGCTGTAGTGTTGTCGCTCGCGGTTGCCCAGTTGCAACCGGTCATCCAGACATCTGACCACACGGAGCTTTGATTATGGCACTTGCTGCTGTGCAACCGGCAAAACTGCAACACACCGTTATCGATCCCAGCGTGCGCATGCGCGAAATCCAGATTGGCGCGCAATGTGAAGTGCTGGCCGAAACCTATATCGAATACAGCGAACTGGGTGACTTCTCCTATCTGGGAGAGCATTGCTGCGTCGCCGATGCGCAAATTGGGCGCTTTACCGCCATTGCTAATCATGTGCGGATTGGCGCACCCAATCACCCGATGGATCGCGCCTCGCAGCACCGTTTCACCTACTGTCCGGAATACTACGATGCGCAGGCGGAGCGCGATAATGGCTTCTTTGCCGAGCGTCGCGCCGATCGCGTGATCATTGGCAATGATGTGTGGATTGGCCATGGCGTGATCGTACTGCCGGGCGTGACGGTGGGTGATGGCGCGGTGCTGGCGGCCGGTGCGGTGGTGACGAAAGATGTGCCGCCTTACACCATTGTCGGTGGCGTGCCAGCCAAAGTGATCCGTGCACGTTTCGCGGCGGATATTGCCGCACAGCTGCAGGCGATTGCCTGGTGGAACTGGCCGCTGGAGAAGCTGATGGCGAATCTGGCGGATTTTCAGTCCTCCGATCTCCGCGCATTTTGCCAGCGGCACGGCAGATAACTCCGCTGCAAGCGCCATTTGTCGTCGCAGCGAATCGCAAGCAATCTCAAAATGCCCTGTTTTTGCGATTGCTTGCGATGTGGATTAGATCGGCGGATGCATCACCATCGCCGACAACACCGCTTCCTGCGGCAACCCGACATGCAGCAAAATCTGCTGGCGATAATGCTCATCGGCGTCGCGCGCATCGTCGCTGAGTAACACGCCAACTTCATTGACGTTCTTGCCGGCCACCTGCACCTTGTCACGCGCGGCACTGCGCATCCATTCGTACTCTATATCAATGTGGCCGGTATCAATGCAGCGAATGCCATGCTGGCTGAGATCGTAAGCCAGCACCGTGGCGGTGGGGCCGAGCGACATCAGCACCATATCGTAATCGTGTGCGTGCGCCAGTACCGAGCTGTAGAGATCGTTGTAGACCGAGAAGGCATTACGATTGAGCGTGGTGATGCGTTTAATCTGCCGCGCGCCATCGAGCAGATCGTTATCGATGCCGAGACGCGTGCCGCTGCCTTCCACAATTAATATCTTTTTATCGCTGAACAGCTGTTTGAACTTATTAAATACGCGAGCAGCCTGCTGCTTATCCTTATAATCGTGATAGGGGCGCGTAACGGAGGTGTTGCCGTAGCGATAATCTTTCTTTAATAACGTTTCATAATGGCGAAAATAAAACGCTTTATGAAAAAACCAGAATAGGGCCGAACCAAAACGCATATTCGAGGTGCCGCGAAAGGCATCGGGCATACATAATAAACAGGGATTCTTCGGCTGACTTCCGCGCCGTAATATCTCTTTAAGGCGAATAGAGAGTCGTTCATCGAAAGATTGAAAACCGATATTCTTGAACAAGGTCATTTCCAGTTCGCCGTCGCCATAGCGGCTTACGGAGAGCTTGTGGTCGCTGAGCAGCAGGTCAATGGTCTGTTCAGGCGACATCACCTGATATTGCCGGGCTCGCGCATTGGCTACCGGAAACTTAAAAGCAGCGTGTGTGAGTTTAAAAGGAAAACGTAATTTACGATAAAAGAAATCTGCGCTGATCATCATCACCTTCTTTTTATTAGCGGCCTTGCCGCAGAGCAGTTACGTGATTTATATCACGCTCAATCTGGGATAACAGGCTGAGGAAACTCTCAAAAAGTCATTGCCACGCAATGGCTAATCAATTTAAAAAAGGTTCAATGAAGAGGGCGTAAATAAAAAGCGTAATAAAACCGCGCTTATTCGCGCTGCTATGATAATTGTCGCCAGGAATAATCGCAGCAGCGCAATAATGATTAATTAAGTTATTTCAATTGATGACGAACGGTGAAAGCGATTTTCCGGCTTTACTAAGCCTAAACGATCGCGCAGCGTGCCCGGTTGATAGTCGCTTCGGAAGACGCCCGCAGCCTGCAGGCGCGGGACAACCTGTTCGAGGAAGCGATCTTCGTTCTCGTCAATGTAGGTGGGCAGAATGACAAAACCGTCGCAGGCCTGATGCTGATACCAGTCAATCATCTGCTGCGCAATGCTATCCGCCGTGCCGGTCGGCGCCGGGAATGACAAGCTCTCGGCGTAGCGTTTTGCCATCTCACCCAGCGTCAGGTTCTGCTCAATGGCGCTGGCGATCACATACTGAAAGCGGCCTTTGCTGCCGGTGATCTTTTCACGCAGATCAGGAACCGGACCGTCAATGGGATACTGCGACAGATCGATATTCATGCTGGCCGAGACAAAGCTGAGGCCCGATTCCACGGTAATCAATGATTTCAGGTACGCCGCACGCTCCTCGGCATCGCGCTGCGTATTGCCGACAATCGGCACCATGCCGGGCAGAATGCGCAGTTGATCGGGCTGACGCTGATACTGCAGCGCACGCTGTTTTAGGTTTTGATAAAACTGCTGCGCGCGTTCCCGATTGGGTTGCACCACAAACAGCACTTCCGCCTGTTGCGCGGCCAGATCGATAAAGGCTTCCGATACGCCAGCCTGAATCACCACCGGATGGCCTTGCGGCGGACGCGGCAAGTTAAGCGGTCCCTGCACGTCGAAAGATTCACCCTGATGATCAAGCCGATGGAAGCGTGTCGGGTCGGCAAAGCGCGCCTGCGCTTTATCCAGAATCAGCGCGTCCTCTTCAAAGCTGTCCCACAGCGCTTTCATGACATCGATAAATTCGGCCGCGCGGCGATAGCGGTCTTCATGGCTAAAGTGCTCGCTGCGACCAAAGTTGCGCGCTTCGGCGTGGCTCAGCGAGGTGACCACGTTCCACGCCGCGCGTCCGCCGCTGATATGGTCGATGTTCGCCAGCTGTCGCGCGGTGGTGTAAGGCGCCGAATAGGAGGAAGATACGGTGCCGCCGAGGCCGATGTTGTCAGTCACCGCCGCCAGCGCGGCTAATAATGTTAAGGGTTCAGACCAGCCAACCTGACGATGCTGCACCGTGTGCGCCAGATGCCCGCCGTAAACATCATCAATTGCCAGCTTGTCCGCGACAAAAATCATGTCCAGCTTCGCGGCTTCGGCGCGCTGGGCGATTTTGCGGTACAGCGGCCAGTTGCTGCCGCCGGTCGCGGCCGAATCGGGATGGCGCCAGCCGCCCTGATGAATGCCGGAGTCGAGGTAGAGCGCCAGGTTCATCATGGTTTGGCGGCTCCATTGGCGTTAAAGAAGGAGGCATCCACCAGTTTGTCGGCTTTTAAGCCGGGTTTGATCAGGCCGCTGCGGGTGAAGGTATCAATTGCCAGCTGCTGGCGTTTCTCCACCAACGCGTAATCCTCAACCGGCGCGTTGTTTTCACGCTGCACTTTACTCAGCGCCACCGCATCTGGCAGACGCAGCAGTTTGGCGATCTCGCTGGCGTAGGCTTGTGGATGCGCCACGCCCCACGCGCGTGCGCGGATCAGGCGCTCGCGAAAGTCCGTGAGCTGCTCACGCTTGCTGGCGATGGCGCTATCGGTCGCCACCAGATAGTTTGAAACCGGAGAGTTTTTGCCGTCGATGGCGATGCGATCGCCGGACTGCGCCACGGCAAAGGACACATAAGGTTCCCAGGTTGCCACGGCATCCACCGCGCCATTATCCAGCGCCAGCGTCGCTTCCGACGGCGTGGTAAAGACAAAACTGACGCTGTCATCTGGCAAACCCGCTTCGTGCAGCGCATTCAGCACCATGTTTTGCCCGGCCGATCCTTTTACCGTCGCCACTTTCTTGCCTTTTAGGTCGGCGATGCTGTGCAGGGCGCTGTTCTTTTTCACCAGGATGGCATTGCCGAGATATTGCGATGCCTGAATAGCGCGGATTTGCGCGCCTGCGGCCACGGCAAACGACAGCGGACCATCGCCGACCAACCCGGCATCCAGATGCTGGGAGTTGAGCGACTCCAGCAGCGGCGCAGCGTTGGGGAACTCATACCATTTGATTTCATACGGCACATTGTTGAGCTCGCCAGCGGCGGACATCACCGCGCGAGCATTGCCTTTTTGATCGCCGACGATCAGTGGGTCAGTTGCAGCGTGAGAAGTCACCGCGAGGAGCAACAATGAGCTGGCTAATAAAGTGATTTTCATAACGTTTCCCGGGTAAAAAGAAAACAGCGTAAGTTTTCTACTACAGCGGGCGTAGTAATAAATCTGCGCAAGGTTATGTCTCAGGCGGAAATGCCCCCAAATCGCGCATCCTCGCCATTTTCCGTTATCAAAAAATGCGAATTTTCCTCAGTAATGATTAATTCTCACAACGAAAATAAAACGTGATTTCAGTCACAGAATGAACGAGGCGGCAGCTAGCAGCCATTAGCCAAACTACATTCATTAGCGGAGCTAACGACACACCTCGCAACGGGTTTTTACTTAACGGTAACGTACGTTAAAATTCTGTTGATTTTATGTGGGGTTATTTTTGAGGTTTTTCGATGAAAATGGTTGAGGGATTAGCATGGTTAACAAACTAACCAGTATCGTGCTCGCGATTCTGGCGATTGCCTTGCTGTATATGGGCGGCAAGCTGTTAATGCTGGGCGGCAGCGCCTTCTATGCGCTGATGGCGGTGGGCTTACTCATCACCGCAATTTTACTGTTCCGCAACCAGCGCAGCGCGCTGGCGCTGTATGCGGTGCTGATGTGGATTACGCTCGCCTGGATTATCTGGGAAGTGGGCTTTGATAAATGGCAGTGGATCCCACGCGGTGACCTGTTCGGCGTGATCGGCCTGTGGCTGGCGATGCCGTGGGTGGTGAAACCGCTGTATCACGGCGAACGCCGTTTCCACGGCTTCCTCGGCGGCACCGTGATTATCATGATCTTGGTGGTGATTGGTCTGTGCTTCTACGATCCGGTTCCGCAGCAAGGCACCATCAGCAATGCCCGCGAACAGAACAACGAGCAGGGCGCCGCTAACGACTGGACCGCGTACGGTGGTTCGTCTGACGGCCTGCGTTTCTCGGCGCTGAATCAGATCAGCAAAGAGAACGTCAAAAACCTCGAAGTTGCATGGACCTATCACACCGGCGATTTGCGCCAGGATGCGGATGCCACCGAATACACCTTCGAAGCCACGCCGCTGAAAGCCAACGGTATGCTGTATTTCTGTACGCCGCATAACGAAGTGCATGCGCTTGATCCGGAAACCGGCGCGGTGAAGTGGAAATTCACGCCAAATAAAGATCGCTCTTACCTGCAGCAGCATCAGACCTGTCGCGGTGTAAGCTACTACGAAGAAACTCCGGCTGCCGCGCAGGATAGCGCAGCGAATCCGGCTATCTGCCGTAAGCGTATCTTCAACGCCACCACCGATGCGCAGCTGATTGCGCTGGATGCCGATACCGGTAAACCGTGCGCTGATTTCGGTCAGAACGGTGTGGTTGATCTGCACGCCAACATGGGTGAAGTGCGTCCACATGCGCTGATGCAAACCGCAGCACCGCTGGTGGCGGGCAAGCTGGTGATCGTTGGCGGTTCCGTGATGGATAACGGCTTCAACAGCGGCAACCCGTCAGGCGTGATTCGTGCCTATGACGTACAAAGCGGTCGTCTGGTGTGGAACTTTGATCCGGCCAACCCGGAAAACACCGCGCCAATCGCTGAAGGTCAAAACTACCCGCAGGACACGCCAGTGGCGTGGGGCACGCTGAGTGCTGACCTGAAAAATGGCGTAGTCTATGTGCCCTTTGGTAACGCTTCACCGGATGAAGTGGGCATTGAACGCGATCCGAACAGCAACACCGAGAAGTTCCGCGATGCGCTGGTAGCGCTGGATCTGCAAACTGGTGCGTTCAAATGGCGCTATCAGAGCTCCAACCACGATCTGTGGGACCGCGATAATCCGTCACAGCCTTCGCTGGTGGACATCGATTATCAGGGTCAGAAGCAGCCTGTGGTGATCCTGCCGACCAAAACCGGCAACCTGTTTGTGCTGAACCGTCTTACCGGCCAGCCGGTGTATCCGGTGAACCAGGTGAAGGTTTCTACTGAAGGTGGCGTAGCGGGTGAGAAATTTGCGGCGACTCAGCCGGTTTCCAGCCTGAACTTCATTCCGCAGCCCTTGACCGAGAAGTCAATGTGGGGCATCACGCCGTTTGACCAGATGTCATGCCGCATGGATTTCCGTAGCCTGCGTTATGATGGCAATCCATGGACGCCAGCAACTGAAGGCGGTTCACTGATCTTCCCTGGCAACATTGGTGTGTTCAACTGGGGTTCTGTTGCTGTCGATCCGCAGCGTCAAATGTTGATTGCCGCGCCAGTGCGTCTGGCCTACAAGTACAACCTGATCAAACGCACCGAGCAGACCGCCACCGAGCGCCTGTTTACCAAAGATGGCACGCCATACTGGAACGAAAACTTCCACGGTGACTACGCGATCCATATCCAGCAGATGGCGTCAGGCCTCGGCATTCCCTGTGTTGCGCCGCCTTGGGGCCGCATGGTGGGCGTGGATCTGAAGACCGGTAAAACCGAATGGCTGCGCCGTGTGGGCGTGACCAAAAACCTGAAGACCAGCTTCCTGCCTGGCCGCTTCCCAATCGGCTTCCCGATGGGCATGGTGGCGCACGGTGGTCCATTGCTGACCGCAGGGGATTTGGTGTTCCACGGTGCAACAGCGGATAACTTCTTCCGCGCCTACGACAGCACCACTGGCGAGCTGCTGTGGCAGACCGAGCTGAGTGCCGGTGCGCAAGCCACGCCGTCTACCTTTATGGGTAAAGACGGTAAGCAGTACGTGGTGATTGCCGCAGGCGGTCACGGTTCGCTCGGCACCCAGGCGGGTGACAGCGTTGTGGCATTCCGTTTGAAGTAATCGCAGTGAAATAGAATAAGGCGCCCGCTGTGGCGCCTTTTTTTATCTGGCGCGCGACAATTCCCACGCCTGATAGCAGGCGATGAGCTGGGCTGGAGAGGCCAGGAACACTTTGGGTAGCGTCCACTGTTCGAACATCCGGCGATTGCGTTGGCGATGGCCAGGCGTAGTTACCAGCAAATAACGGATCATTTCCCAGGTAAGGTGCTCGCGCTGGTTGGGAGAAACCACGCCGCCTATGCGTTGGGCATCAAAAAGTGTGCGGCGGATATAACGCAGTAGGCTGCGAGCGGGATGAACATCAAGCAAGATTATTCCGCTGGATCTTATGAGGCGTTCGGGAAGGCAGCGCACATAATTACCGTCCATCACCCATTTTTCACCCGCAATAGCGTCAAGATGCAGTTGTCGAAACTCCGCTTCACTGCGCGCCTGCCAATGTGTTCCTGGCAAATGAAAAAGTTGGTCAAGATGAATCAGTGGCAATGCGGTTTTAGCAGCAATGGCCTGTGCTAGCGTGGATTTTCCGCTATTCGATGGACCCAGAATGCAGATACGTGGGCCAAGTTCCGCAAGCGTGAGAGAGGAAGCCATGATCAAATTCCTTGCAGCGATGTGATAATCCGTTGAAATAACCGATTGATAATCATATAAAATAATTGCATAAATTGAAGCATAAAAGCTAAACAGGAACAATTATGACCATCGCCTGCCTGCATACCGCCGCCAGTAATATCGCTATTTTCGATGACGCCGCGCACGCATTGGGCATGAGAAATGGCGAACTAAGTCATATTGTGATGCCGCATTTGCTGGCGGAAGCCGAGCTGACCGGTGGCATGACAGCGTCGCAGCAGCACAAACTGGAACAGCTGTTACGCAGCCTGACGCCGTGGTTCGACGCGATTCTGATTACCTGCTCGACGCTGGGGCCGGTCGCCGATGATTTTAACGCTGAAGGGCATGATTGCCCGGTGTATCGCACCGATCGCATGCTGGCTGATGAAGTGCACCGTTTGCCGGGAAAATCTCTGGTGCTGTGTGCGGCGGAATCCACGTTAGCGGCTACCCGCGCGCTGTTTTGCCCAGCGACGCTACCGGTTGAACAGCATCCTGAGGTGCAGCTGATTCCTGGCGCATGGGCGGCGTTTAAAGCGGGTCAACAGGATGCGTATCTGCAGATGATTGTGCAAGCAGTGGCAGACGGGAAACAGCAGGGTGCGGATCATGTGGCGCTGGCCCAGGTTTCTATGGCGGCGGCGTCCAGGCTGTTTAGCGCCGATAGTCAGCCATTAACCAGCCCGCAGCTGGCGTTAAAGGTGGTACGTGATTTTTCGTAGGGTGCGCATTGATGCGCACCTGGATGGAGGTCGCCATGCATGGCGACCCTACGAGGCGCAGGTAAGGCCGCGCATCGGGTTAACGTTCACCCTCATGTAAATAATAATCATTTGCATTAATGGTTATTACTCATTATCGTTAGCAACACTTTGTAACCTATCGCGATTAACCCCTAAAAATCCTCAATCAAAGAGGACGCTATTCTGCTGCTGCTTTTCAGGAGTGCTCTTTTCATTTTCCTGACATACGCCCACATCCGCGATTTGGTAGACTCAAGATTGAGAATGAACGTTCACTACAGGATTATTCATGAAGAATTTTCAGCGCACGGCCATCGCCGGGCTGGTGTTATTGCTCGCCGCCTGTGACCAGAATAGCGCCCCGCCAGCGGGCGAGATGACCACCGAAGTTGGCGTGAAAACGCTGCAAACTGAGTCGGTGACGCTCGATAGCCAACTCACCGGACGCGTGGTGGGCAGCATGGTGTCGGAAGTGCGTCCGCAGGTGGACGGCATCATCCAGAAACGCCTGTTTACCGAAGGCGATGAAGTCAAAGCCGGTCAGGTGCTGTATCAAATCGATGCGGCCAGCTATCAGGCCAGTTACGATCAGGCCGTTGCGCAGTTGAAAAATGCACAGGCGCTAGTGAAAAGCAGCCAGTTGAAATCCGCGCGTTATAGCGCGCTGGTGAAAGAGAACGGCGTATCGCGTCAGGATGCCGACGATGCGCTGGCAACCTATCAACAGAACGTGGCGTCGGTTGATCAATATCGTGCCGCAGTCGAAAGCGCCCGTATCAACCTCAACTACACGCAAATCAAAGCGCCGATTTCTGGCCGCATCGGCATCTCGTCGGTAACGCCAGGCGCGCTGGTGACCTCGGCACAAACCACGGCGCTGGCGACCATTCGTGCGCTGGATCCGATCTATGTCGATCTCACCCAATCCAGCGTGCAACTGCTGAAACTGAAGCGTCAGCAGGCTTCCCTTCAGCAGAGCAGCGATGTGGTGCCGGTAACGGTAAAACTGGAAGACGGCAGTAATTACGATCATCCCGGCAAGCTGGAACTGACCGAAGTGGCGGTTGATGAAGCCACCGGGACCGTTACGCTGCGCGCGATCTTCCCCAATCCGCAGCATGAATTGTTGCCGGGCATGTATGTGCGCGCCAGCGTCACCAACGGCATTAAAAACGATGCGATTCTGGCACCGCAGCAGGGCATCACGCGTGATGCCAAGGGCAACGCCACGGCGCTGGTGGTGGATAACGAGAACAAAGTGCAGAGCCGGGAAGTGGTGACCGATCGGGTTATCGGCAACACCTGGCTGGTCACCCATGGCTTAAACAGCGGCGACAAGCTGATTGTCGAAGGCACCGCCAAAGTGCAGGCCGGGATGACGGTAAAAGCAGTTGAAGTGACGCCGAACAGCGCCAGCAGCGGAGGCCAGTAACTATGTTGGCTCAGTTCTTTATTCGCCGCCCGGTATTCGCCTGGGTGATCGCCATCTGCATCATGATGTTTGGCGTGCTCAGCATTAAAAGTCTGCCGATCGCGCAGTATCCCGACGTCGCACCGCCGCAGATCAGTATTCAGGCCACTTACACCGGCGCGTCGGCGGAAACGCTGGAAAGCAGCGTCACGCAGGTGATCGAGCAGCAGCTCACCGGCCTCGACGGCTTGCTCTATTTCGATTCCACCAGCACCGCCTCAACCGGCCAGGTAAAAATCAGCGTCACTTTCCAGCAGGGCACCGATCCGGACATTGCGCAGGTGCAGGTGCAGAACAAAGTGCAGCAGGCCGAAAGCCGCTTGCCGACGTCCGTTACCACGCAAGGCGTGACGGTGGAGAAGGCGCAAAGCGACTTCCTGCTGATTCTGGCGCTGTACGATAAAACCAACCAAAGCACCTCGGCCGATGTGGCGGACTACATGGTCAGCAACATGGAAGATACGCTGGCGCGCGTGCCGGGCGTCGGTAGCGTGCAGGTGTTTGGTGCTGAATACGCCATGCGCATCTGGCTCGATCCCGCCAAACTCGCCTCCTATTCGCTGATGCCGTCTGATGTGACCAGCGCGCTAGAGAGCCAGAACACCCAGGTTTCCTCCGGTCAGTTGGGCGCGCAACCTGCCAGCAAAGAGCAGCAGCTGGTGGCGACCGTGCGTTCGCGCTCGCGTCTGCAAACGCCCGAACAGTTCCGCAATATCGTGCTGAAAAGCCAAAGCGACGGATCGGTGGTGCATCTGAGTGATGTGGCACGCGTGGAAATGGGTGATGAGGATTACAGCGCCAACGTGCTGGCGAACGGTCATCCGGCTTCAGGGATCGCGGTGCAGCTGGCGTCCGGCGCCAATGCGCTTTCAACCGCCGAACAGGTGAAAGCCACCATCGACGAGTTCCGCAGCAGCATGCCGCCGGGCTATGAAGTGGCGTATCCGCTCGACAGCACCGACTTCGTGAAAATCTCGATTGAAGAGGTGGTGAAAACCCTGATCGAGGCGGTGATTCTGGTGGTGATCGTGATGTTCGTATTTCTGCAGAACATCCGCACCACGCTGATTCCGGCGATTGCCGTGCCGGTGGTGCTGCTGGGAACCTTTGGCGTGCTGTCGCTGTTCGGTTATTCGATCAACACCTTAACCATGTTCGGCATGGTGCTTGCCATCGGGCTGTTAGTGGATGACGCAATCGTGGTGGTGGAGAACGTCGAGCGTGTGATGCGCGAAGAGGGCTTGCCGCCGCGTCAGGCCACTGAAAAGTCGATGAAAGAGATCACCGGGGCGCTGATTGGTATCGCGCTGGTGCTGTCGGCGGTGTTTCTGCCGATGACCTTCTTTAGCGGCTCAACCGGCGTTATCTATCGTCAGTTCTCCATCACCATTGTGTCATCTATGGTGCTGTCGGTGATTGTGGCGTTAACGTTGACGCCGGCGTTGTGCGCCACGCTGCTCAAACCGCACAACGAAGAAGGCGGTCAAAAGGGCTTTTTCGGCTGGTTTAATCGCAGCTACGAGCGCGTGCAGACGCGTTATCACAACGGCGTGGGTCATGTGCTGCACAGTTCGGTGCGCTATCTGCTGCTCTACGCGGTGCTGCTGATCGGTTGCGCGGTGCTGTATATGCGTTTGCCGACCGGCTTCCTGCCGACTGAGGATCAGGGCTATATCATGGTGCAATACCAACTGGCACCGGGCGCGACGGAAAACCGCACCAGCGCGGTTCGTCGTCAGGTGCAGGAATACTTCGCCACCAAAGAAAAAGACAACGTCAACGTCAGCATGCTGGTGAACGGTTTCAGTTTTGCCGGTAGCGGCCAGAACGCCGGGATTGGCTTTATCTCGCTGAAGAACTGGAGCGAGCGTAAAGGTGCAGAAAACAGTGCCGATGCCATTGCCGCGCGTGCCATGGCGAACCTGGCCAGCATTCGTGATGCGCAGATCTTCGTGCTTTCGCCGCCGTCGGTGTCCGGTTTAGGGCAGTCAGACGGGTTCACCTTTGAGCTGCAGGCGCGTGGTGCCACCGGGCGCGACCAGCTACTGCAGATGCGCAATCAGCTGATTGCCGAAGCCAATCAGGATCCGCTGCTCAGCGCGGTGCGTGCTAATACCTTGCCGGATTTACCGCAGCTGCAGGTCAATATCGATGATGAAAAAGCGCAGTCACTGGGTCTCACCATCAGCGACATCAACGACACGCTCAGTGCGGCGATCGGCGGCAGCTACATCAACGACTTCACCGATCGTGGCCGTGTGAAGAAGGTTTACATGCAGGGCGATCAACAGTTCCGCAGCAAGCCGGAAGATATCGATCGCTGGTACGTGCGCGGCAGCGATAGCAACAGCAATACCACCATGGTGCCGTTTGCGTCGTTCGCCTCCTCAGAGTGGGCGTACGGCCCGGATGTGTTGTCTCGCTATAACGGCCTCGCGTCCTACGAAATCGAAGGTTCGGCGGCGGCCGGCAAGAGTTCCGGGGATGCGATCAGCGCGATGGAAAAACTGGCAGCGAAACTGCCGGTGGGCACCACTTTTGCGTGGAGCGGCTTGTCCTATCAGGAAAAACTCTCCGGCAACCAGGCGATGTCGCTGTATGGCATCTCGCTGATTGTGGTGTTCCTGTGCCTGGCGGCGTTGTATGAAAGCTGGTCGGTGCCGTTCTCGGTGATGATGGTGGTGCCGCTCGGCGTGATCGGCTCGCTGCTGGCGATCAGCCTGCGCGGGCTGGAAAACGACGTCTACTTCCAGGTGGCGCTGTTAACCATCATTGGCTTGTCGGCGAAGAACGCGATTCTGATCGTTGAGTTCGCCGAAGACAATTACCGCAAAGGGGAAAGCCTGGTGAAGGCGGCGACGCACGCGGCATCGATGCGCCTGCGGCCCATCATTATGACTTCGCTGGCATTTACCGCTGGCGTATTGCCGCTGGCGATTTCCACCGGCGCGGGCGCCAACAGCCGTATTGCGATTGGTACCGGTATTATTGGCGGCACGCTGACTGCTACCTTGCTGGCGATCTTCTTTGTACCGCTGTTCTTTGTTCTGGTGCGTCGCGTGTTCCCGGCGATACCGCATGACGATAATCATGCATCTGTGCCCAAGGCGGGGGAATAACATGTCGGCAAAACTCTTAATGGTATTGGTTCCCGCGCTGCTGTCGGGTTGTGTGTCGCTCGATCCGCACTATGAGCGCCCGCAAGGCGCGGTCAGCAGCCAGATGCCGAGCGGTGAAGCCTATCGTTCATTGCAAGGCACACCAGCCAGCAACTACCGCGACCTGAGCTGGCAGGATTATGTGCTCGACGCCAAACTGCGCCAGGTGGTGGCGATGGCGCTGGATAGCAGCCGCGACTTGCGTGAAGCGGTGGCCAGCGTTAAATCCGCGCATGCGCAATACGGTGAAGAGCGCGCCAATCTGTTCCCGGCTATTAGCGCCGGCGTGAGCGGCACGCGTTCGCGCGCGTTAACAGGCGAAGGCAATCAAACCGCCATCAGCAACAGTTATTCGGCAGAAGGTAGCGTCAGTTCGTTTGAACTCGATCTGTTTGGCAAAAACCAGAGCCTGACGCGCGAGCAGTATGAAACCTATCTCGGCACGCTGCAGGGCGCACGCAGCACGCGCCTGACGGTGTTGTACAACACCGTGGATTACTGGCTGCAGCTCGCCGCCGATCGCAGCAATCTGGCGATTGCTAAAGAGACCGCCGAGAGCGCGCGACAATCATGGCAGGTGACGCGCAAGCAGATGGAAAATGGTATCGCCTCAATGGTGGATGTCTCGTCTGCGGAAACCACCTATCAATCCGCGCAGGCCGATGTCGCCAGCTACAGCACGCTGGTGGCGCAGGATAAAAACGCGCTGGATTTGGTGGTGGGCCGCAGCGTGCCGGATAACCTGCTGCCTGACAGCATTGAATCGATAGGTAACGCACTGCGCGAGGTGCCTGCGGGCGTCTCATCGGAGGCCTTGCTGAATCGCCCTGATGTGTTGCAAGCCGAGCATAATCTCAAGTCTGCCAACGCCAGTATCGGCGCGGCGCGTGCCAACTTCTTCCCGAGCATTACGCTGACGGGAAGCGGCGGCGTCGGCAGTAGCGATCTGTCGACGCTGTTTAAAAACGGGGCGGGCATTTGGTCGTTTGCGCCGAGCATTTCACTGCCGATTTTCCAGGGCGGCTACAACGTCTCTTACCTGAAATACACCAAAGCACAGAAGGAGTATTACGTAGCGGCGTATGAGAAAGCGGTGCAAACCGCCTTCCAGGAAGTGGCGGATGCGCTGGCGCGTCGCGGTACTATCAATGATCAGCTCAGCAGTCAGCAGAATAATGTGGCGGCATCGCAAACCTATTATCATCTGGCGGATCTGCGTTACCGCAACGGTGTTGATAGCTATCTCAATGCGTTAACCGCGCAGCGCACGCTGTACAGTGCCCGAACCAATCTGGTGAGTACGCAGCAAGCCTATTACCTGAATTTGATCACCTTCTATAAAGTGATGGGTGGCGGCACGGCGTTGAAAGAATCTGAAATAATGAGCGCGCAATAATTGCAGATTTCGTAGGGTGCGCATTTATGCGCACCAACCGCCAATAATGGAAACATTGTCATGGTTTCTCACCGGAAACGCATCGCGTATGATGACGGGATTAAAACGATACATTCTTTTTCGGAGCCAATGTGAGTCACTCTGAACATGACGATTTTCTCTTACAGCGCCAGCAGCAGGTTATTTCTGCAGCGAAAGTCTGTTTTAGTCGCTCCGGATTTCATGGCGCCAGCATGGCGGATATTAGCCGCGAATCAGCGTTAGGGGCAGGGCAAATATATCGTTACTTTAGCAGTAAAGAGCTTATTGTGACGGAAACAATAAAAAGCATCGCGCAGAACTGGCGCCAGTTTTTAGTACAATATTTACCCGCGCAACAATCGACTCAGGATATTATCAACGCTGATTCGCCATTCTGGCAGCATTGGCCGAGTCAGGACCGGAAATTATTACTGGAAATGTATTCTGAGGCGTCGCGTAATGAATCGGTGCGCACCATTCTGGCCCAGCAGGAGCAATTATTACTTGCTGAGTTAGAGGCTGTTTTTCGCGCGCAACAACCTGAAAGCGAGCCAACACTGCACGCCAATCGCATTCAATTTTTATTGCTGCTGGTGGATGGCGTTGCCTGTCGCGCCTTTGGCGATAGCGACCTCGATCACAATGAAATGCAGCGGGTCAACGGCATTCTTAGCCAGCATCTGTTCGGCTGAGTTTACACTGCACTGTGCGGATAGACATCACTCACCACCGCATTGAAAAACGGCATAAATCCCGGCGCCATATCGCGCTGCTTCATGCAGCGGCGAATAATAATGCCGTCAATAATTAGCGACATCACATATAAGCGGGTGTGAATGGCATTGGCATCCTGCTCGGGGTGCAGCGCCTGCTCCTGAGCAATAAAATTATTTTTAAGCTCATGCCAGGCATTGAGCATGATTTGTTGGATGCGATTATTACGCGTGGCTTCAGATGACACTTCCATCAGCAGAATAATACTGTTTTCCACTGCCGCCGGCACAATATCTTCCGCTTCGTGATAATGTCCTTTCATATGCGCGATACGTTCAAAGTCAGCATTGAGTAGCGTGATCATCCGCTGCACTACATTGGTGACTAATGCCTCAATGATCGCCTCTTTGTTTTTATAGTATTTATAAATTAAACCAATGCTGACGTCGGCCTGGTTAGCAATATTCTGAATCGATGTCTGGTGAAAGCCTTTCAGCCGCATGCATTGCTCGGCGGCGGCAAGAATCTGTTCGCTTCGGTTCATGATTATTACACTCACAGAATAAAGCGGCTATTTTACGCAATTAAAGCTGTACTGGCGATGAATAAAAACATTAACCCAACCTTATTATTTCGGCGCTTTAGCGTTGTTCAGTTTTTTTGATTTAAGCGAGCAGTTTTGTCTGCTGTTCATGATTTTTCAGCCCACTATGATGGTGGACAGAAAAAATCATCAAGGAATAACATCATGAACATCCTGCGCGCCCAACGCGATCAGCTGTTTGAATATGGTCCTTTCACCATTCGCCGTCAGCGTCCTGGTGAAGCGTTTGGACCGCTGGCGATTGTCGACCAAATGACGCTGCAACTGGATGCCACTATCCCGCTGCATTCTCATCAGGATAGCGAGATTTTCAGCTACGTTTGGCGCGGTTCGCTGCTGCACAGCACCGAGCAGGGTGAAACGCACTCCCTTAACGCCAAACGCGCGCTGCTGCTAAATGCCGGCAGCGGGATACGCTTTGCCGAGTCTGCGCCTTTTATCGAAACCGAAATGCTGCAGGCTACTATTCGCCCAGCAAAAACCGGCGGTGAACCGCAGGTCAATACCTTTACCCGTGTGGACGGTGCGGCAGCAAACGCATGGACGTTACTGGCAGGGCCGCACGGCAGCGAGGCGCCACTGCCACTGAATCAGGCGGTATATATTTATGACCTGAAACTGGAACGCGGCCAACAGGTGGATGTGCCACAGCGTGCAGGCTATTCCAGCTGGATTACCGTGCTGGACGGCATTGTGCGTATCGATAATGAACGGTTGCACAAGGGCGATTCCGTGAGCGATAGCGCGCCATTGCCCGCGCTGACGGGAGAAAGGGATGCAACACTAATCGCCTTTCTGGTGCAGGAAGGGATGTAGGGTCGCCATTTATGGCGACCTCTGCCCATTGATGCGTACCTAACCCTTCCTCCTCATAACATCGTGTTATCATCTGCGAACACCACACAGGAGGAGGGTAATCCAATGAAAAAGAAAGAGTTCGTTACCCAGGATTTGCTGAGCAAGATCTATCAGGAAGATACCTCCGCGCCACGCAAATTACCGCCTGAACGCCAGCTGGCCGAAGAGTATGGCGTATCGCGTTTCACTATCCGCCAGGCGCTGGAGAAACTGGTGAGTATCGGCGCGGTACGTATCGTGCAGGGATCAGGTATCTGGATTAATGAAACGGTGCGTAATAACCCGCTGGTTTATAATTCGATCACCGAAAAGCGCTTTGATCAGATGCATTACCGCTCACTCAGCCTGCGTAAAAGGCGCCCCGATAGTGATGAGCAACAGATATTTGCCATTAACGACAACGCCTTTATCTGGGAGTTTTCCCGACTGCGCTATGTCGATAATGTGGCAGTACAAATTGAAATATCGCGTATGCCCGCAACCTTATTTACCGATCTCAACGGTGAGGTTATTGAGCGCTCGATACAGCAATATGTGTTGTCCAAAGGCTACCAAATCTCACATTTACTCACCAGCTATCGCGCGATTAGCGTTAATCGCGAACAGGCGACGCTACTGGGTTGTAAAAAAGGCAGTCCGGCGATGCACATTATTAATCGTGGTATTTTGCAGGGCGGGCAGGTGTATGAAATCAGCGACATCGTTGATATTCATTACACCTGCACCTATCTGATTCCGCATAACCCGGATAATCTGCGTTTCCGCCAGCAACAGCGTTAACTTATGGCGTGTGCATGGTGCCGTCTGGCAGGCGACTCTGCGTCCATTCATGCGGACGATAAACCACCGGATATTTTTCCGCTAACGCCTGATCAAAGCCGACGCCAATACCTGATGCTTGCGGCGGATAGAGATAGCCATTTTTAATTTCCGGCGCGCCAGGGAAAATGGCATCCGTCAGCGTTGAGCGTGGAATAAATTCCTGTATCGCAGCATTGTGCAGGTGAATATTCAGATGTGTATTAACCGCCACGCCAATCGGCGTCATATCGCCCGGTCCGTGCCATGCCAGTCGCACACCAAATGCCTGACACAGTGCAGCCAGTTTCAGCGCCGGCGTAATACCACCAATCTGCGAGACGTGACAACGAATAAAGTCGATGCGACGATTGACAATTAACTCGTGCCATTCTGCGGGATTATTAAATAATTCGCCTAACGCTAACGGCACCGCGCTTTGCTGACGCAACTGCGCTAGCCAGCCAGTTTGTGCGGGTGGGAGCACATCCTCAAGGAAGTAGGGCATATACGGCTCAAGCTGTTTTACCAGCTGAATGGCCTGCTGCGGGAATAAGCGCTCATGCACGTCATGCAGTATTTCAAAACAGTGACCGTATTTCTCCCGCAACGCGCGGAACATCTCGACCGTATTCGTCATGTACTCTTGCTGCGAGTAGTAAGCGCCGGAGGTGCTATTTTCCGGTGCGTGGAGTTCTTTCGGCGTTCCGCCGTAAAAGCCCAGCTGACAGCGGATATGGCGATAGCCTTTCTCTAAGGCGTTATCAACGGAGGTATAAAGTTCCTCCAGCGTTTCACCGCTGGCATGGGTGTAAGCTGCAATCGCATCGCGCGCTTTGCCGCCCCAAAGCTGATACAAAGGCATATCGGCTAACTGCGATTTAATATCCCACAGCGCCATATCCACGCCCGAAATGGCATTGTTGGTCACCGGCCCGTTACGCCAATAGGCATTAACGTTCATCATCTGCCACAGGTCTTCAATATTGTTGGCATCGCGTCCAACTAATAGCGGCACCAGATACTCATCCACCATGGTTTTTACCGCCAAAGGACGCTGTTGAAAGGTGGCGCAGCCGTGACCGATAATCCCTTTATTGGTGGTGACGCGTACGGTAATAAGGTTATGGCGATCGGGGCGGGTAATAAAACACTCAATACTTTCAATAAGAGTTGGGGTCACGTGAAATACTCCTGTGGCGTAGTGACTGCGCTCAATTTCAAGGCCTGTAGATAAGCTATTTTGGCGTATCATTACCGGGTTTTTATTGAGACGCAAACCCTTTTTCAGCCAATAAATATTGGTCAGTAAAAAAGAGTATTTATCGCGATAAAAACAGACCAATTTACTATTTTAAAACTTAATATCCCTGTTGCAGCGGGTTTTGTGATAGCAGTCATGATTTATTGGTTTGTTTTGTCGAGCGTTATTTATTACCATCCAGTGCAGATTTCATCAGGCTGTTTTTCTTCCCTCAGGAGCACGTATGGGAACGCAGGAAGTAATAAAAAATATAATCCACTTAGTGGGTGGTAAGAATAATATCAATAAAGTCTGGCATTGCATGACGCGTCTGCGCTTTGACCTTATTGATGACAATAAAGTTAACCAGAGCGAAATTAAAACCTTGCCCGGCGTATTGGGCGCGCAAATGCAGAGTGAACAATTCCAGATTATTATCGGGCCCAAGGTCAATAGCTGGTATGAGCAAATCGTTCCGGCGTTAAATAACGATGGCGTTCAGCCCGCGCAAAACGAGAAAGCGCGCAAAAGCCTGATATCGCTGTTTATGGATACCGTTTCGGGCGTATTTGGCCCGATTGTTCCCGCCATTGCTGGCGCCGGGATGATCAAAGGTTTGCTAGCCGGATTGGTGGCGTTACAGCTGGTTTCGGCCAAAAGCGATACGGTGATGGTGATTGATTTAATCGCCAGCGGCGTGTTCTATTTCCTGCCGTTCTTTTTAGCGGTCTCTGCCGCCAAAATATTTAAAACCAACGAGTATTTAGCTGCAGCCGTGGCGGCGTGTTTAATGTATCCCTCTTTAATCGATGCGGCAAAATCGCTGGCGGCGCATCAGGAGGGCGCAGTAAGCGCGTTTTGGCTGATGGGCGTGCTGCCGGTTTCGGTATTTAATTATGCTTCCAGCGTTATCCCGGTCATCTTCTCTATTCTGGCTCTCAGCTATATCCATCGCGGGGTGGATCGTATTATGCCGGAAGTATTGAAAACCGTATTTACCCCAACCTTAACGCTGTTCCTGGCGGCATTAACCGCGCTGGTGGTAATTGGCCCGATGGGAATTTGGCTCGGCAAAGGTCTGGCGCTGTTTATTGAGGGCTTATTCAGTATTTCAGCAAGCTTTGCTGGCTTGATTGTCGGCGCCATTCGTCCGGTGGCGGTGCTGACCGGCATGCATCACGCGATGACACCGATTGCGCTACAGAACTTTAGCGATCGCGGTTATGACATGTTGATGCCGATGATGTTTATGGCAAATATGTCGATTGCCGGTGCAACGTTTGCTATCTGGAAATTAAGTAAAAATCGTCAGGACAAGGTGGTCACGCTTTCAGCCGCGATTTCAGCGTTATTAGGCATCACGGAACCGGCGCTGTTTGGCGTATTAACGCGCTACAAAAAAGCCTTTATCGCGGCAACGGTTTCCAGTGCACTGGCTTCAGCCTTTATCGGTTTCTTTGGCGTGCGTTTATACGGCTACATTCTTTCCAGTATATTTAGTCTGCCGGCCTATATTGGCCCGTACTTTATCTGGGCCGTTTCCGGCGTCGCCATTGCGCTTGTTTTGTCATTCAGTCTGACGTTGATGTTAGTAGGCAAAGAACCTGATTTAGTTATTCAGGCAGAGAATAAGTAATAAATTGCCTATGCAACCAGGTGCGAATGAATGCGCACCCTACGAAAACCCCGCCAAACAAATGTAGGGTCGCCATTTATGGCGACCAATTTACACTTAGCTCACACTCGCTACCAGCCAGCTTTCCAGCTGGCTCAGCTCATTCATCTGCTGCGGATATTCCGTTTTCAACTGCGCCAATTGCGCCAATAGGGTTTCAGGCCGATATACCGCGCCCTGCAGACGTAATGCCAGCGCTTCTAATGGCGAAGGGTTCAGACTGTCGGTGAAAATCTGGCAGCGTGAAATCACGCCGCGCTCCACATCAAAGTGGATCTCAACGCCGCCCCAGACAAAGCGCTCATTGAGCAGGTGCGAGAAATCCGGTGCGTTACCAAAATTCCATTCCCAGCTGCTTAGCCGCGCAAACTGCTCTTCAAAACCAGGCAAATCAGGCAGTGCGGCGGGGGAAATATGCTCCGGCTCGCACTCTTCCTGGTAGTAATCGAAATAAGCGGCAATCACCTCATGGCAGATCGCATCAAAGCTGATACCCGGCACCAAATCGACAATGTTGGCCACGCGCGATCGCACCGAGGTAATGCCTTTCGCCTGTAACTTTTTAATGTCTGGATTGAGGTAATCGGCGAGACGCGACAGATCGGCATTCATCAAAAAGGTGCCGTGATGAAAGCCGCGATCCGGCGTTTCACGATAGGCAGATCCCGAAATTTTGCGTACTTCACCCTCCACATTTACCACGATATCGTTGCGACCCGAGGCTTCAGCCGGAATGCCGAGCTGTTCCAGCGCGCGCAGAATAATCGCCGTGGAGACCGATTTATCGTATTCCGGTTTGCCGGCCATAAAGGTGAAGCAGCAGTTGCCCAGATCGTGAAACACCGCGCCGCCACCGCTGCTGCGTCGTGCCAGCTTGATGCCGTCTTCCGCCATGCGCCGCGTGTTGCACTCTTTCCACGGATTCTGGGCGCGACCGATAACCACGGTTTCGGCATTCTGCCAGAGAAACAGCACGCGCTGCGTTGTCGGCATCTGGCGGAAAATACACTCTTCAACCGCGAGGTTAAACCAGGGATCGTGTGAGTCAGAAATTAGCAAACGTAGGGTGGACATTATTCCTCCAGTTCCGTGAGAAAGGGCAAACCGGGACAGAGTACGCTGAAGCGGATCGAAAGGTAAGAAACAGCAGCGCATTTCATTTCAGTAAAAAAATGAATTAATCTCTAGACGACTGGTCTATTAGCTGTTACTTTGAATTCAAGCGCTAGACGACTGGTCTAGTTTAGAAGTTTAAACCCAGCAAGCAGGAGATTGATGATGAAAATTCTTATGGTTTTAACCTCACACGACCAATTAGGTAACACCGGACGTAAAACCGGTTTCTGGCTGGAAGAGCTGGCCGCGCCTTACTACGCCTTCAAAGATGCTGGCGCAGAAATCACGCTGGCGTCACCGAAAGGCGGCAACCCGCCGTTAGATCCTAAAAGCAATGAACCCGATTTCCAGACTGAGCAAACGCATCGCTTTGAAGCGGATGCAGCAGCAACCGCACAACTCGCCGCCACCGTGCGTCTGGACAGCGTATCGCCAGCCGATTTCGACGCGGTGTTTTACCCAGGCGGTCACGGTCCGCTGTGGGATTTAGCAGAAGATCAGCATTCAATCGCGCTGATTGAAGGCTTCCTGGCCGCCAATAAGCACGTTGCACTGGTGTGTCATGCGCCGGGCGTACTGCGTCACGTCAAAACACCGGAGGGAAAACCGCTGGTAGCAGGCCGTAAAGTCACCGGCTTTACCAATAGCGAAGAGGAAGCGGTCGGCCTGACTCAGGTGGTGCCTTTCCTGGTGGAAGACGAGCTGATTGCGAAGGGCGGTCTGTATTCGAAAGGTGCGGACTGGAGTTCCTATGTCGTCAGCGATGGTTTGCTGATTACCGGACAAAACCCAACGTCTTCAGCAGAGACGGCGCAACAGTTGATTAAGCAACTGGCGCAATAAACGCATCGGGAGGCGAACCGCTGTCCGCCTCCCTTGTTCTGCATCGTGAAAATTGTGGAGAGAAAATCATGTTTAAAAAATCATTAACCACGTTAGCGTTAGGCGCAGTTCTGTCGATATATGCGCAGGCTTCACTGGCTGAGCCGGTGAAAAACATTGTGCTGGTTCACGGTGCGTTTGTGGATGGCTCGGGCTGGAATCCGGTGGCGCGCATTCTCGATAAAGCCGGTTATAAAGTGTCGATTGTGCAGGAACCGCAAACTTCGCTGGCCGATGATGCGGCGGCTACCCGACGCGTTCTGGCGCTGCAGCAGGGCAAATCGCTGCTGGTCGGACACAGTTATGGCGGCATGATTATCAGCGATGCGGGTAACGATCCCTCAGTTGCCGGCCTGGTGTACATCGCCGCGTTCCAGCCGGAGCAAGGGGATTCGCTGCTCAGTCTGGCGAAAAAATATCCGCCTGCCGCGCAATCTATCGCTGAAACGCCTGACCATTATCTCTATTTGAAACCGGAAAAATTCCACGCTGATTTTGCCGCAGATCTGCCTGTTAAACAGACCGATTTGCTGGCGCGTTCTCAGGTGATGCCTGCCGTCGCGGCCTTTGCTGCACCGGCCGGTGCGCCAGCCTGGAAAACCAAACCCAGCTGGGCGGTGGTGGCAACCGAAGATCGCGCGATCAATCCGCAACTGGAACGCTTTATGGCGCAACGTGCGCACAGCAGCGTGACGGAGTTAAAAGGAAATCATGCGATTTACGCCTCACAGCCTAAAGAGATTGCGGCGGTGATCGAGAAAGCGGCACGCAGCTTATCGCAGTAGTAAACGCATGTTCAGCACCTAGACGACTGGTCTAGTATTTGGTAATCTAACGCTATGACGACTACATCCCAATTGCATAGCAATGAAATCCGCGATCACATCCTTGCCACTGGCCAACGCATTATGGCCGGCAAGGGTTTTTCGGCTGTCGGATTAAATGAAATCCTCACCGATGCCGGTGTGCCAAAAGGCTCGTTCTATCACTACTTCAGCTCGAAAGAGGCTTTTGGGGTGGATATGCTGGCGCGCTATTTCGATGATTATCTGGCTGAACTTGACGCGACTTTGAGCCAGCCGGGCCTGACGATGGCGCAGCGGCTGATGAACTACTGGCAGCTGTGGCGTGAATCGCAATCGTTCTCCGATTGTCAGGGCAAGTGTTTGGCGGTGAAGCTGGGCGCGGAAGTTGCCGATCTCTCGGATAGCATGCGCGGCACGCTACAGACCGGCACGGCCGGCATTATCGCGCGACTGGCGGATGCGTTAGAAGCGGGTATTGAGGAAGGTTCGCTGTCTATCGATGATAAACCGAGCCGTGTGGCGGAAAGCCTGTATCAGCTGTGGGTGGGCGCCAGCGTGATGGTGAAAATCGTGCGCAATACCGGGCCGTTTGATTCCGCCATGAGCATGACGCAAAAGATCATTCGTATCACCGCTTAGTAAAAAGGGCGACTCAACAGAGCTGCCCTTGATTTTGTCAGGTTGCCATTAATGGCTACCTGAAATCAAAAAACCGATTTCGCCGTATTAACCACGTTCTCAACCGTAAAACCAAACTCCTTGAACAGCTGATCCGCAGGCGCTGACTCACCGAAGCTGGTCATGCCGACGATCGCGCCGTTCAGGCCGGTGTATTTGAACCAGTAATCCGCGATACCCGCTTCAATCGCCACGCGTGCGGCAACCGCTTTCGGCAGCACGGATTCACGGTACGCCGCGTCCTGCTTGTCGAAGGCGTCGGTGGATGGCATGGAAACCACGCGCACCTTGCGGCCTTCGGCCGTCAGCTGATCAAACGCCGCCACCGCCAGTTCCACTTCTGAACCGGTGGCGATCAGGATCAGCTCTGGCGTGCCGTTGCTGTCCTTCAGCACGTAACCGCCGCGCGCCACGTTGGCCAGCTGCTCAGCGCTACGATCCTGCTGCGCCAGGTTCTGACGCGAGAAGATCAGCGCCGATGGGCCGTCAACGCGTTCAATGGCATATTTCCACGCCACCGCCGATTCAACCTGGTCGCACGGGCGCCACAGGCTCATGTTTGGCGTTACGCGCAGGCTGGCCATCTGCTCAACCGGCTGGTGCGTCGGGCCATCTTCGCCCAGACCAATCGAGTCGTGGGTGTAGACCATGATCTGACGGATTTTCATCAGCGCGGCCATGCGGGCGGCGTTGCGCGCGTACTCGACGAACATCAGGAAGGTGGCGGTGTACGGCAGGAAGCCGCCGTGCAGCGCGATACCGTTGGCGATGGCGGTCATACCGAACTCGCGCACGCCGTAATGGATGTAGTTGCCCGCCGCGTCTTCATTGATTGGCTTCGAGCCGGACCACATGGTGAGGTTGCTCGGC
The DNA here is from genome assembly GCF_019795955.1 of Pantoea sp. DY-5. Taxonomy (NCBI): domain Bacteria; kingdom Pseudomonadati; phylum Pseudomonadota; class Gammaproteobacteria; order Enterobacterales; family Erwiniaceae; genus Pantoea; species Pantoea sp. DY-5. The sequence goes on along the minus strand of NZ_JAIMIE010000001.1, from coordinate 593,285 downwards.
GCGAGGTCAGCGGAGCCGCCCAGATACTCCGGCAGGATTTTGCCAAAGGCTTCGATGGCGTTCTGCGAGGCTTTACGGCTGGCAATTTTCGCCGGACTGGCCTGCAGCTGCTCGATAAATTTCTGCGACTCGCTGGCCCAGTTCGCCGGCAGCTCATTGTTCACGCGACGTTTGAACTCGGCAGCCAGCTCCGGATGCGCGGCGGCGTAGGCGGCAAACTTCTGGTCCCATGCGGACTCTTTCGCCTGGCCGGCTTCTTTGGCATCCCACTGCGCGTAGATGTCTGAAGGGATTTCAAACGGACCGTGGTTCCAGCCCAGCTGCTTGCGGGTCAGCGCGATTTCATCGGCACCCAGCGGCGCGCCGTGCGAGTCGTGCGTACCGGCTTTATTCGGCGAACCGAAGCCAATCACGGTTTTGCACATCAGCAGCGAAGGCTTGTCGGAAACCGCTTTGGCTTCTTCCACCGCTTTTTTAATCGCGTCCGCATCGTGACCGTCCACGCCGCGCACCACGTGCCAGCCGTACGCTTCGAAGCGTACGGCGGTGTCGTCGGTGAACCAGCCGTCAACGTGACCGTCGATGGAGATGCCGTTGTCATCGTAGAAGGCAACCAGTTTGCCCAGCTTCAGGGTACCGGCGATGGAGCAGACTTCGTGTGAGATGCCTTCCATCATGCAGCCGTCGCCCATAAACACGTAGGTGTTATGGTCTACGATGTCATGGCCCGGACGGTTGAACTGCGCCGCCAGCGTGCGCTCGGCAATGGCAAAACCCACTGCGTTGGCGATGCCCTGACCCAGCGGGCCGGTGGTGGTTTCAACGCCTGCGGTATAACCGTATTCCGGGTGCCCCGGCGTTTTAGAGTGCAGCTGACGAAAATTTTTTAATTCGCTGAGCGGCAAATCGTAACCGCTCAGGTGCAACAGGCTGTAAATCAGCATTGAGCCGTGACCGTTCGATAAAACGAAGCGGTCGCGGTTAGCCCAGTTGGGATTGCGTGGATTGTGCTGCAAAAAGTCGAGCCACAACACTTCAGCAATGTCCGCCATGCCCATCGGGGCGCCCGGATGTCCCGAATTGGCTTGTTGTACGCCATCCATGCTTAAAGCGCGGATGGCGTTGGCTCTTTCCCGGCGTGTAGACATAAGGTTCTCCAGAGGTGCGACGTCGGCGCTTATTTAGCGTGGGATACTTGTTCGTAGTAACCGATCTTGTCTACTTTGGCGGTTGAGCCGCCACCTTCAAATTCCGATGCCAGCCAGGCATTCACGATGTTCTTCGCCAGCTCAGGCCCGATGACGCGCGCGCCCATGGTCATGATCTGCGCGTTGTTGCTCTTGCGAGCACGCTCAGCAGAGAAGGTGTCATGACACTGCGCCGCGCGCACGCCTTCCACCTTGTTGGCGACAATCGCCACGCCGATGCCGGTGCCGCACAGCAGAATGCCGCGCTCAAATTCGTTCTTCTGGATAGCGGTGGCGAGCGCAAATGCCACATCCGGATACATCGGACGGTCGTTTTGCGCGTCATTGGTGTAATCCGTCACCACATACTCTTTCTCTTCCAGCAGCTTTTTAATCACATTTTTCAATTCGATAGCCGCATCATCGGCGCCAATTGCGATAGTTTTCATCGTCGTTCTCCAGCAGGGTGTGCAATGACGCCTGCACGTTTGTTCAGCAGGCGAGAAGATGTTCATGGTTAGCCTGCCACAAATACTATCATATGTTCAATGGTTGTTCATATGAATTACCGTCAGCATCGTGCCTGAATACCTCACTGAGCCCTTTGAAACCGCCTGTGCGGCGGCGAATGGGCGTAACAATCCGATAAGTTGACCAAAATCAAATCTTATGCGGCTGCTCACACTTTCGCGTGTTGCAGTTGAGAGATGCACAATTATCCGTGTAGTGTTCATATGTTCGCATGACTATACCAATGTACAAGAAGACCCATCGAGGACTCGAACATGTGTCATTTACACCGTACCTCTCAGTACTCCTGCAGCCAGCGCCTCTTTGGCGTTTGGTCAACACCACATAAAGAAATGATCACTCACGCACGTCGTGGAGGTGCGTTATGAACCAACCAACAATGACGGCGGTGGAGCAATCCACCATCAGAAAAATCTCCTGGCGCTTAGTGCCGTTCGTGGCGCTGATGTTCTTTATCAACTTCCTCGATCGCACCGCGATTTCGTTTGCCGGCCCCAACGGCATGACGCAAGACCTTGGCCTCACCGCACTGCAGTTTGGCCTGGCGTCGGGCATCTTTTTTATTGGCTACATCCTGCTGGAAGTGCCAAGCAACCTGGCGCTGCATAAGTTCGGCGCGCGTCGCTGGCTGGCGCGCATCATGATCAGCTGGGGCATTGTCTCGCTACTGTTTACCTGGGTGAGCAGTGTGGAAGGCTTGTATACGCTGCGTCTGCTGCTGGGTATCGCCGAAGCCGGCTTCTTCCCAGGCGCGATTCTCTATCTCAGCATGTGGGTGCCGGGACGTCATCGCAGCAAAATCCTGTCGCTGTTCTATCTTGCCCAGCCGCTAACGGTGGTGTTCGGTGCGCCATTAGCCGCGTCCCTGATTCAGCAGCACGGCCTGTTCGGCATGGAAGGCTGGCGCGTGATGTTTATGGGCGTGTCGATTCCCGCGATTCTGATTGGTATCGTCGCGCTGTTCTGGTTGGTGGATTCGCCGCGTCAGGCCAAGTGGCTGACCGCCGAAGAGAAAACCTGGCTGACCACCGAACTGGAAGCCGAGCATCAACAGAAGCAGGGCCATCAAAAACACAGCCTGCGCTCGGTGATGGGCAACGGCCGCGTCTGGATGCTGTGCCTGATTTACTTCGGCTTTATTTATGGCCTGTATGCGCTGGCGTTCTTCCTGCCAACCATCATCGCGGGCTTCCAGCAGCAGTTCGGTACCACCTTTAACGTGATGCAGAAAGGGCTGATTACCGGCGTGCCGTATCTGATTGCGGCGGTGGTGATGTTCTTCTGGTCGAAAGATGCCACGCGTCGCGGCTGCAAAACCTGGCATATCGCCATTCCGGCGCTGGCAGGCGGTATCAGCGTCCCGCTGGCGCTGTATATGGATTCGCCGTTCACCACCATTATGGTGATTGCGATTACCGCCAGCTCCATCTTCGCTGCACTGCCGAACTTCTGGACCTTACCAACGCAGTTCCTGACCGGCGCGTCTGCCGCCGCAGCCATTGCCTTGATCAATACCTTAGGAAACGTAGCGGGTTTCTCCGCGGGCTACATCACAGGCGCGCTGCATGACGCCACCAACAGCTACGCCTTGCCGATGTTTGTGGTGGGTGGATTCATGCTGCTGTCAGCGTTCCTCATGCTGTTACTTAATCGCCGTCGCTCGCCGTCTCAGCCGACCTCTTTAGCTCAGGAGCATTAATATGACGTACCTGTTTAACCAACCTTCAGCCTTTGCCGCTGAGCTTATCGAAGGCTTTGTCGCCGCCAACGCCGATAAAGTCCGTCAGGTCGCCGGAGGCGTGGTGCGCAGCACCCGCAGCCAGCCGAATACGGTGGCGGTGATTGTGGGCGGTGGGTCCGGTCACTATCCGGCGTTCGCCGGGTTGGTTGGACAAGGTCTGGCACACGGCGCGGCGATGGGTAACTTATTCGCTTCGCCGTCGGCGCAGCAGATCTACAACGTAGCGCGTGCGGCCCATAACGGCGCGGGCGTGTTGCTGATGTTCGGTAACTACGCCGGGGATGTGCTGCACTTCGGCCAGGCGTGCGAGCGTCTGCGGGCGGAAGGCATCGCCTGCGAAGTGCTGGCGGTGACCGACGATATCTCCAGCGCGGGTAAAGATGAGCTGGAGAAGCGTCGCGGTGTGGCTGGCGATCTCTGTGTGTTCAAAGCCGCCTGCGCCGCGGCTGAAGCGGGTCACGATTTATCACAGGTCCTGCAGCTGGCACAGCACGCGAATCAACGCACGCGTACCTTTGGCGTGGCGTTTTCCGGTTGCAGCCTGCCGGGCGCTTCGCATCCGCTGTTCGAAGTGGAAAAAGGGCGCATGGCGCTGGGACTGGGCATTCACGGCGAGCCGGGGATCAAAGAGACCGACATGCCGAGTGCGGATGAGCTGGCCGAGATCTTCGTGGAGCGCTTGCTCAATGAACTGCCAGCCGATATCCCGCAAGCTGACGGTCAGCGCGTGGCGGTGATCCTCAACGGTCTGGGCTCGGTGAAATACGAAGAGCTGTTTGTTGTCTATCGTCGCGTCGCGCAACTGCTGGAGGCCGCCAACCTGCAGGTGGTTGAGCCGGACGTCGGTGAGTTTGTCACCAGCTTCAATATGGCCGGTGCGTCACTGACGCTGATGTGGCTGGACGATCAGCTGGAAACCTTGTGGCACGCGCCGACTAATACGCCAGCGTACCGCAAAGGCAGCGTATTGGTGGCCGAACCGTTAAGCGCCGCTGAGCGCGTTGAAAGCACGGAAGAAGCCTTGCCAGCAGCCACCGCGGAATCGCAAGAGAGCGCGAAGCGCGTGCTGCAGCTGCTCGAATCCGTGGCGGAAATGTTACAGCGTAACGCTGAGCGCCTTGGCGATATCGATGCGGTGGCCGGTGACGGCGATCACGGTATCGGCATGGAGCGCGGCGTGCTGGGCGCGGTTGAGAAAGCGCGTGAAGTCGCTGCGCGCGGTGCCGGGGCGGGCAGCTTGCTGTGCCGCGCGGCAGATGCCTGGGCGGATAAAGCGGGTGGCACGTCCGGCGCGTTGTGGGGCGTGGCGCTCACTGCATTGGGTACCGCGCTTGGCGATCGTCAGACACCAGATGCACAGCGTGTGGCCACCGGCGTACGTGAAGCGAAAGAAGGCATTATGCACTTTGGTAAAGCGCGCGTTGGCGATAAAACCATGGTGGATGTGCTGGTGCCGTTCAGCGACAGCCTGAATGAGGCGGTTGCCGCCGGTGCGTCGTTAACGGACGCCTGGCTGAAGGCGGCGCAGGTGGCTGATAAAGCTGCGCAGGACACCGCGCAGCTGGTGCCAAAAATGGGGCGAGCGCGTCCGCTGGCAGAAAAAAGCGTTGGCACGCCGGATGCCGGAGCCATTTCGCTGGCATTAATCGTCAATACCGTCGGCGATCTGCTAAAAGAACACAGTGCCTCTGAACAAGGAGCTTGAAGCATGTCTCAGCCAAAAATCTGGCTCGGCGTCAGTTTAAAAATGTACTTCGGCTATCAGCAAACCTTGCAATGGTGTCGGGATGTAGTGGCATTAGCCAACCATGCTGCGGTGAAAAACGGCGACGTGGGCGTGTTTGTGTTACCGGCTTATCCGGCGATTCCGGCGGTTGCAGCCATCTTCGCTGACACGCCGGTTCGCTTCGGCGCTCAGGATGTTTGCCAGGCCGAGAACGGTGCCTGGACCGGCGAAGTCAGCGCCAGTATGTTGCAGGAGTTAGGTTGCTCGCTGGCCGAAATTGGTCACGCTGAGCGCCGTCGTCATTTCCACGAAGACAAAGTGCAGATTGCTGCCAAAGTGGCGATGTCGCTGCGTCACGGCATCACGCCGGTGCTGTGCATCGGCGAAGAAGTGCAGGCAGAACCTCAGCAGGCGATCGCGCTGTGCCAACAGCAGCTGGCCGAAGCGCTGGCCGAGTCGGCGCAGCAGGGCTTAAAGGGCGAAGTGTTTTTTGCCTACGAACCGCAGTGGGCAATTGGTGCGCCGCAACCGGCACCGGACAGCTACATCCGCGCCGTGTGCGCCGGATTGCAGCAGCTCGCCACGCCGCCCGGTATCACGCTGAAAATCATCTACGGCGGCAGTGCCGGTCCGGGACTGATTCAGCGCCTCGGCGCGGATGTAAATGGCCTGTTTCTGGGGCGCTTTGCCCACGATCCCAAAGCCCTGGCAAAAATTATTGATGAAGCCAGTGAGCTGGCTCAGGAGCTGCGTTAATGAGCCGTATCGGACTAAGTACCTACGCCTTTTTCTGGCGCATGTCATCGAAAGCCCCTCATCCGCTGACGCTGGAGCAGATGCTGCAACAGACCGCCGATCTCGATGTGTCGGTGTTTCAAATCTGCGATTACCCGGCGATTGAAAGCTGGACTGACGCACAACTGCTGACGCTACGTCAGCAGGCTGATGCGCTCGGCATCACGCTGGAACTCGGCACGCGTGGCCTCGGCACTGCGCATCTGCGTCGTTATCTGCACATGGCGGAAATCCTTGATGCGCGCGTCATACGCTCGATGTTCTACACCGCCGATCACCGTCCCACGCTCGACGAAGCCGCCGAGCTGATTGGCGCCGTGTTGCCGGATTTTGCCCGCCAGCAGGTGCGTCTCTGTCTGGAGACATACGAGCAGGTGAACAGCGGCGCGATGATGTCAGTGATCAACAAGTTCCTGTCGCCGTGGCTCGGCGTGTGTCTCGACCCCGCCAACTGTGTCGCCGGACTCGAACTGCCAGAGCAGGTGATTGCCAACACCGCCGCGCGCGTCGGCAATCTGCATATCAAAGACTTTGCCTTCACGCGCCGTGATGGCTGGGTCGGCTTTACCTTTGCTGGCTGCCCGATGGGCGAAGGCTTGCTGGATTACGACCGGATGATCGCCAGCGTGCGCCCGGCGGATAAAGGCATTAACCAAATCGTCGAACATTGGTTGCCGTGGCAAGACGATGCCGCCGTAACCTGCGAGCGAGAAGCCGAATGGACTCGCCGCACCGTGGAATTCTTACGTAGTAAACAAGATCAGGAGTAACAACATGAGCGTGCAACTGAAAACCATCACCGTGATTGGCGCGGGCGGCAAAATGGGTATGCGTATTTCTGCCAACTTCCAGAAAAGCGATTACCAGGTGTTTTACTGTGAGAACTCACCCAAGGCGCAAGAGCAGGTGAGCGCGCAGGGGCGCGAACTCTCTGATGCGGCCTCCGTGGTGCCATTGAGCGACGTGGTGATTCTGGCGGTGCCGGATATCGTGCTGGGCAAAGTGTCTGAAGGCGTGGTGCCACAGATGAAACCGGGCGCGATTCTGCTGACGCTGGACCCTGCGGCGGCCTACGCCAATCTGATCGCCCATCGTGATGGCATTGAATACGCGGTGGCGCATCCTTGCCATCCGTCGGTATTCCTTGAGCGTTATACCAAAGAAGAACATGCCGATGCCTTCGGCGGTATCGCGGCGATTCAGCACGTGGCGGCTTCCTATGAAACCGGTTCTGATGAGCAGAAAGCCGAGCTGAGCAAGGTGATCAGCGTGATGTACGGCCCGGTGGAGCAGGTGCATTGGGTCACCGTGACGCAGCTGGCGTATCTGGAACCGACGCTGGTGGAAACCGTAGCCTGCATGGTGGGTGCGTTTATGAAAGAGGCGCTGGATGAAACCGTGAAGCACAGCGGCGTGCCGGAAGAAGCGGCTAAAGCGATGTTGTACGGCCATATTCAGATCGCACTGGCCGTGGCGTTCCGCGCCACAAACCCGTTCTCGGATGCCTGCATGATCGCCATGGAGTACGGTCGTGAGAAGATTGTGAAACCTGACTGGAAACAGATCTTCGATCAGAAAGAGCTGGATATCGTGATTGCCCGTATGCTGAAAATCGACGCCATCAAGCGCTAAGCGTGACGCTCGATCGACTCGCGGCGCTGTGGTCTGGCGAAGCGAGTCGTATCAATGATATAACTCCCTGCCAAAGTCAGATCTCGCCCCATTTTGTAGGGTCGCCATTTATGGTGACCTGGTGCGCATCAATGCGCACCCTACATGGCGTGGTCTTTACATCTTCAAATAACACCCAAAAGACAGGTTACGGATGGAAAAAAACACGCTTTCTCAGGACTCCGAGCTGCTGACGGAAATAGCTGTCGCCTATTATCAGGACGAAATCACCCAGGAGGAGATTGCGCGTAAGTTTGGTATTTCCCGCATTAAAGTCGGCCGACTGCTCAAACGCGCACGCGAAGAGGGCATCGTCGAAATCAACGTGCGTTACCATCCCGTCTTCAGTACCCGCCTCGAACAACAGCTGCAAAATCGCTTCCCACAGCTGCAACGTGCACTAATAGCGCTCGATCAGCCCGATCAGGAAGAGCAGCGACGTCAGGTCGCCGCACTGGTGTCGTCACATTTAGCGCAGTCGCTGAAAGACGACGCCATTGTTGCCGTTGGGCAAGGACGCAACGTGGCCGCTGTCGCCGATTATCCCGGCCAGGTGCCGACGCGTAATTGTCTGTTTATCAGCGGTATTGGCGGCACGCATCGTCCCGGTGATGCCATTAACGCCGACCATATCAGCCGTCGTCTGGCGAAGAAGTTCGGCGGCATCAGCGAAACGCTTTACGCGCCCGCTTATGTTGAGAACCGCGCGTTGCGCGATGCGTTTATGCAAAACGGCACCATCAAAGAGACGCTGGACCGCGCGCGTAAAGCCGATGTGGCGCTGGTGGGCATCGGCGACATGAATGAAAACAGCTATATGGTGAAACTCGGCTGGTTCACGCCGCACGAAATCATCGACGCCAGTGTTAATCAGGGCGTAACGGGCGATGTCGCCGGCTATGACTTCTTTAATTCGCAGGGCCAGCACGTGGATACCGTGATGAACGATCGCGTGATTGGGCTGAGCATTGATGAACTCCGCAAGATTCCCTGCGTGATCGCCATTGCCGCGGAAAATACCAAAGCGATGGCGATCCTCGGCGCACTGCGCACTGGCGCGATCGATATTATCGCCACCACCGCGCAGAACATCCGCACCATTCTGAGTTTGTCGCAGGAGAAGGTTTAGTTAAACGGCCAAGCCTTTGTAGGGTCGCCATTTATGGTGACCGAAAGACGCTTAACCAATGAGCATTCTGCGAAAAAGTTTATCGTTTTACGATTCAACGGCGATCATCGCCGTTAATACGGAATATTTTAAACTCAATGAACAGCCTTATTCCGCAACGCGCAGTGCCATAACTTAACGGTCTTGTTCGTGCTATGTTCAGGATATATCCTGTATTTTTCCTTGTTGAGAATCCCTGCCTGATGACTAACGCGCGCTTGCTCTCGGTTGAAAATCTCTCGCTGCACACTCACGATCAGCGCTTGCTGGTGGATAACATCTCTTTTCATCTCGATCGCAAGGAAATCCTGGCGTTAGTTGGCGAATCGGGATCTGGCAAAACCTTGACCTCGCTGGCGCTGATGAGTTTGTTGCCGGCGGGCGTGCAGCAGAGTGGCGGCCGCGTGGTGTTCAATGGCGAGCCGCTGGATGCGCGCACCACCCAGCAATTGCGTGGTTGCCGCATCGCCACGGTGTTTCAGGAGCCGATGACCAGCATGAATCCCACGCTGCGTATTGGTGAACAGATTGCCGAAGTGCTGGTGCGTCATCGTCAGTTCGGCTGGAAACAGGCGCAGCAGGAAGCGATAGCGCTGCTGGATCGCGTCGGCATCGTCAATCCAGCGCAGCGCGCGCGGCAGTATATTCATCAGCTGTCGGGTGGCATGCGGCAACGGGTGATGATCGCCAGTGCCATCAGCGGTCAGCCGGAGTTATTGATTGCCGATGAGCCGACCACCGCGCTGGACGTGACTATTCAGGCGCAGATTCTGGCACTGTTGCAGGAGTTGCAGCAGGAGATGGGCATGGGGATCTTGTTGATCACCCACGATCTCTCGGTGGTGGCGCGCTACGCCGACCGCGTCTGCGTGATGCAGCAAGGGCAGCTGGTTGAACAGGGTGCGGTGCTGAGTACGCTCGGCGCGCCAACGCATCCTTACACGCGCAAATTGATTGCTGCTTCGGCAGCGCAAATCCCCGAGGCGACTGCGCCGGTTGCACAGCCGCCGCTGCTGGTGCTGCGCGATATCAGTAAAAGCTATCCGCTGCCACGCCGCATGCCGCTGTGGCCCGCCAAACGGCAAACCGTTTTGCATCCGGCGAACCTGTCGATTGCGCAGGGCGAAATTGTCGGGCTGATTGGCGAATCCGGCTCTGGAAAAACCACATTGGGCAGCGCGGCGATTGGCCTGATTACGGCGGATGGCGGCGAGGTGCATTTTCAGGGACAGCATTTGCAAGGCCGTCAGCTCCATAGTTTACGTCGCCACACGCAGATTATTTTCCAGGATCCTTATGCCAGCTTGAATCCGAAAATCCCGGTCGGTGAGCAGATCGCCGAACCGCTGCGCGTCTGGCAACTGCGCAAAGGCGCGGCGGTGGATGCGCGGGTCAAAGAGCTGCTGGCGTTGGTGGGATTGAAGGCCGAACATGCCACCCGTCTGCCGGGCGCGTTCTCGGGCGGTCAGCGTCAGCGTATTGCCATTGCGCGCGCGCTGGCGATGGAGCCGAAGCTGCTGGTGGCGGATGAAGCGGTAGCGGCGCTGGATTTATCGGTGCGCGGGCAGATTCTGGCGCTGTTTAATACGCTGCGCCACAAGCTGGGATTATCGGTGCTGTTTATCAGCCACGATCTCGGCGCGGTGCGTCAGTTGTGCGACCGCGTGGTGGTGATGTATCACGGCAGGATTGTGGAATCGGGCGCGACCGCCAGCGTGATTAACCATCCACAGGACAATTACACCCGCCAACTGCTCGCCGCTGCGCCGGACGTGCAGCAGGCGCTGGCGCTGCGATCAGCTGCCGTGTAACAGCGGCAGTTCGTGGTGCTCGGCCCATTCGTGCCAGGAACCGACGTACACCGAAACATGGGGATAGCCCGCCAGTTTTAACGCCGCCAACACCGTGGCGGCGCGGGCACCACGATGGCAATAAACCTGCAACTTCGCGTTTTTACTCAGTCCTGCCGCCTCGGCGCGTGCGGCAATCTGCGGCGCTGATAAGAAATGGCCGCTGGCGATGACATCTTCCCAGAACAGTAGCTGAGAATGTGGAATCCGTCCGGCGCGCTGACAGCAGGCATGCGCAAAGCTGCCGTCAAACTCGCTGGGGCGACGGGCATCCACGTTGATCACCGCCACGCCATCCGCTGCTAACACCTGTTCCCGGCTGCACACCAGCTCGCGATTCCACGCGGGTGCGTTGGCTGCCGGTGGATGCGCCACGGTGCGGCTTAATCCCAATCCCGGCGCGAGTTCATAGCCTGCTGCAATCCAGGCATCCACGCCGCCATCCAGAATCAGCGCATCATCACGCTTGAGCAGCCAGGCGAACCAGGCGCCGCGCGGTGAACGCATGCCAACCTGCTGCTCGAAAAACACCGGCGTGGCGTTGGGATAGGCGGTAAACATCGGCTGCAGCGCGGTGGCGGCTTCGGCAGCCATCACCGCTAAACCTGCCTCGCTGCAATCCTCAATAAAATAGTCGTAGACGTTACAGTGCTGCGCGCCAGGCAAGGTGGCGCGTTGCCAGTCGGCAAATTCGCGGACATCGATCAGCAGAAACGCTTCGCCGCGCGCCTGGCGCTGATGCAGTGAAAGCACATCAATGATCATGCAGGACTCCTGAAAACAGCGACTGCAACGAACCGAGTTCGTCGTGCTCGGCGGCCTGTAGCACGCGGGCGGCGAGGGCGATATCAAATACATTGAGTCCAAACGAGGAAAAATAGACGCTGTTATCGGGCTGTGGACGCCAGTGATCCAGCAGCAGCGCGGCGAGATCGGCCGCCACATCCTGCTCAGCAAACTCCCCGGCGCGGAACATCTGGAACAGGCTTTTGGCGCTGCGCTGGGCAAAATCGCCCCACGCATCCACCACCACCTTGCTGCTGGCTTTGATGGCGGCAAAACTCACTTCGTGATAACCGACCTGCACAATGATCCTACCGGGACGTACCGCTGCGGCTTCGACAATCGGCTGGTCGGCGCTGGTACAGGTCAGCACGGCGTCATAAGGCTGCGCCAGAGCGAGCGGCAGATCGGTTTCGATTTGCACTTCGCGCAACGCACTGAGTTTAAAAGGAGAGCGATTCCACACGCCAATCTGTTCCAGCTGCGGAAACAACTGCTGCAGCATGCGCAGATGCGCCTGAGCATGTAAACCGGCGCCGAGCAGCAGCACGCGCTTTACCGGACGCGGTGCGGCCAGCTGTAACGCCAGTGCGCTCACCGCCGCAGTGCGCGCCGCGGTGAGTGCCCCGCTGGCCAGCAAGCCGCGCGGAATGCCGCTCTGCGCATCGTTAATCAGGGTCAAGGCTAGGGCGGCGGGCAACGCATCCGGTCGCTGTGGACGATGTGCGGTCCACTTCACGCCTGCGGCGTTGTAGGTGCCGCCGACGCGCGCCGGTAAGGCATACGCTTTACCGAGCGGCGTACCGAGGTCGATGTGATTTTCGGCGGGCATCTGCGCCTCGCCGAGACGCATCAGCTGAATCACCGCTTTGACGTCTTCCAGCGCTAAAGCGACATCCCCGCCGCCTAATTGCGCGACGGTGGCTTCATCCAGTACACGCAACAAGGCTTCCATTACGCCTCCAGCAGGCGATCGGCGAAGGGATAGAGCGCCGGAGAACCGCCACAATGCACGAAGGTCACGCGCGATCCCTGCGGAATGCGCCCCTGTTCGACCAGCGAGAACAGGCCGTGCATCGCTTTACCGGTGTAGACCGGATCCAGCAGCACGCCTTCCAGTTGGGCGAGTTGATAGATGGCAGCGATGCCGCCGTCCGATGGCACGCCGTACGCCTGACCGACATAACCATCTTCAATCCAGATATCCTCCGGCTGCCACTGCTGCGGCCATTGCAGCAGATCGGCACAATCCTGCGCCATGCCGGCAATGCGTGGCTGGAACCAGTCGGCTTTGGCGCTGACGCTCACGCCAATCACCTTAGTATTGGGCCAATAGCGACGCGTGCCCACATGCAATCCCGCCAGCGTGCCGCCGGAACCGGTGGGCGCGACGATGAAATCGGGTGCGGGCATCTGGCTGGGTGCCAGCTGCGCCGCTATCTCTTCCACTGCGCGTACATAACCCAATGCGCCGAGTGGCGTTGCGCCACCCAGCGGAATAATCATGGGGGTTTCACCTTGCGCGAGAGCCGCATCCGCGTGCGCCTGCATCGCACCTTCAATCTGGCTGAAATAGCCGTCGGGATCGAGGAACTGCACCTCGGCCCCGAACAGCTTATCCAGCAGCAGATTACCCTGCCAGCTTGCGGGCGGATTGCCCCGCAACACCAGCACCGGACGCATACCAAACTTGCGTGCGGCGGCAGCCACCATGCGGGCGTGGTTCGACTGATGCCCGCCGGTGGTGATCACCACATTCACGCCTGTTTTGCAGGCCTCCGCCATCAGATACTCCAGCTTGCGGACTTTGTTGCCGCCGCCGCCGAAGCCACTGTAGTCATCACGTTTGATCGTCAGCGTAATCCCAAGTGCCTCACTGAGCCGCGGCAGCGGCTCGTGAGGAGTGGGGAAGAAGCCGAGCGGAACGCGTTCAAACTCTTCTACTGATTTCATTATTTACTACCTTTATTTTTGTGTACTGCGGTGTTTCCCTGGTGTGGCGCGACCCGGCCAATGGCCGAATCATTGAATGCGTTGAGCCATAAGCTCATGGATTGTTGGAAGCGTTCGAGTCCCGCCAGCGTGACAAACTCATTGACGGCGTGAGCGTTGCCGCCGTGGCCTAATCCGCCAATCAGAAAGGCGGGCGCGACGGCCGCGAAAGCGTAGGCGGGCGCACAGCCCGGCGCCCACGGCCAGATTTGCGGTGCCGCGCCCAGCGTTTGATAGCTGGCGATCAGGGCATCGACGCCGCTGGCGCTGCGACTAAAGCGCACGCCGGGATAGCGATCAAACAGGTGCAGCTCGCTGCCGGCTAAATCGGCTTGTGCCAGACGCTGCTGCACGTCGGCAATCATCGCGTCCTGATCGAAACCCGGCGGGATGCGAAACGCCAGTTCCGCGCTGGCACGGAACGGGATGACGCCGCGTCCGCCTGGCGGATCGCTGTGCAGTTCTGCCAGCGTTAACACCGCGCTGCCAAGCAGCGTTTGCAGGCAGCTCAGCGTGTCGCCGGCGATCATCAGGCGCTGACTGCGACGGAACTTCAGTTCGTCATCGATGCTGAATTCGGCGGCTAAGGTCGCCAATAATTGATTCGCCTCATCGTCCGTGGCGTGACACGCCAATACGCCGCTGTGTTCTGCTGGCGCGATGGCATCTAATGCCTGTACTAAACGCCACGCCGGATTGGCGATCCAACCGGCATTGCTGGCATGAATCGCGGAGGACGGTCCGCCCCATGCGCCGCCGGTGACGCTGAGGCGTCCGCTGGCCAGTCCGGTAAAGCCGAGATAGACGCGCGGTGCGCCGCCACCGTATTCACACAGTGACGGAAATAGCACCGCTTCAGCGGGAGCAATCGGGCAAGGCTGTTGCGCCAGATAACGCCGCAGCGCGCCGCTGCCCACTTCCTCTTCGCCTTCAAGCAGGATTTCGATATTAAAATCGAGCTGCTGGCTCTGCTGCAGTTCACGTAGCAGAATCAGCAGGGCGGAGACCGGGCCTTTGTTGTTCTCTGCACCGCGTCCGACAAATACCGCGCCGAAATCGTCCCAGTGACACACGCCACCGACAAACGGCGGCACATCCCAGCCGGCATCATCCGCAGGCATTACGTCATACATGTTGTACAGCACCACGGTTTTGCTGCTGCCGTTATCGATGCGTACATGGACCAGCGGCGGGACATCATCGGTTTGAGACGCCACCGGATAGACGATCGCGGCATTCAGCTGCGCCACCATCCACTGTTCCAGCCAGGCGGCCAACCCGCGCTGCGAGGATAACTGACCGGCTACGCTTGGCCAGCGCGTCAGTTCACTCAGCAGTTCAAGCGTGGCGTCAAGGCGACTCATAAACGAATCCTCGGGTTCAGCACCAGATAGAGCAGGTCGATCAGCAAATTGATCGCCACAAACACCACGGCGGCGAGCAACACAATCGCCTGCACCAGCGGGAAATCGCGGTTTTGAATCGCCTGAATCGCCAGACGACCAATGCCGGGCCAGGCAAAAATAATCTCGGTCACCAGTGCGCCGCCGAGCAGCGAGGCGAAATACATGCCTTGCACGGTGATCACCGGTATCAGCGCATTACGCAAACCGTGGCGTACCACGATGCGCCAGGCGCTGAGCCCTTTGGCGCGCGCGGTGCGGATATAATCCTGTTGCAGCACATCCAGCAGGCTGGCGCGCGTCAGGCGTGCCACGGCGCTCATGTAAAACGCACCCAGACTGAGCGCCGGCATTACCAGCGCGGCGAAAGTGCCGTAACCGCTGGAGGGCAGCCACTGTAACTTCAGGCTGAACAGCAGAATCAGCAGCAGCCCGAGCCAGAACACCGGAATCGCCTGGCCGGAGAAGGCCAGCAGACGGCATAACAAATCCCACAGGCTGTGCGGCCGCAGGGCGCTGATAATGCCGAGCAGCAGACCGAGCAGCGAACTCCATGTCAGCGCACTCACCGCCAGCAGCGCCGTCGCCGGCAGACGTTCGGCAATCAACGCCAATACCGGCTGGCTGTAGCGCAGCGATTCACCAAAATCGCCGTGCAGCACGCCGCCAAGATAGTGGCTGTATTGCCACAGCAGCGGACGATCAAAGCCCATGCTATGACGAAAAGTAGCGATCTCCTGCTGGCTGGAGCCGGGTGGCATCATCAGCGCCGCCGGATCGCCCGTCATGTGCAGGCTAAAGAAAATCAGCAGCGACACGCCGAGCAGCACTAATACCGATTGGCCAAGGCGATTGAGCAGAATGTTCAGCATCTTAATCCAGCCTCGTATGCGTGCGACGTAGCAGCGCATCGCCGAGCAGGTTGCAGCCAATCACCAGCGCCGCAATCACCAAACCGGGATAGAGCACCAGCCATTGCGACAACAGCATGTAAGAGCGACCTTCGCCAATCAGATTGCCCAGCGTTGGCGTGGGTGGCTGAATGCCCATACCGAGAAAACCCACTGAGGCTTCGAGCACGATCAGGCGTGGAATATCCAGCGTTAGCAACACCACCAGCGGCGTCAGCAGATTGGGCAGGATATGCCGTAGCAGTATGCGCAGCGGCGAAAAGCCCATGGCGCGCACCGCCTGAATATATTCCAGTTCCCGAATCTCTAAGGTTTTGGCGCGCGCCACGCGGGCATAAATCGCCCAGCTGGTACAGCCCATAATCACAATGATGTTGGTGAGTGATGCGCCCATCAGCGCAATCACTAGCAGAATCAACAGAATAAACGGCACCGCCAGCTGGATGTCGATCAGGCGCATGATCAGCGCATCAACCCAACCGCCGGCGTAACCGGCGATCATGCCAAGCGCGACGCCAATCACCGCGCCAATCGCCGCCGCGACCAAGACCACCAACAGCGACAAGCGCGTGCCGGAGAGAATGCGCGCCAGCAGATCGCGGCCCAGTTGATCGGTGCCGAGCCAATGCGTGGCTTGCGCGCCGGGCGAACCCGGCGGCAGGAACATTTCATTGAGGTTATTACTTAAGGCATCGGGCAACGGCAGCCATGGAGAGAGCAGCGCCGCGGCAATTACCACGATCAGCAAAAGGCTGCCGATCACCGCATCGCCGTAAATCAGGCGGCGCGGACGGCGCTGCAGCACGGTGCCCGGTGAAATCATTTCAGCCTCAGATCAAACAGCGGGATGCGGGCATCGACGCGGCCTTTGAAGTTGAGCGACGTGCTATGCGCATACAAGGTATCTTCACGGTACAGCGGCAGCAGCGGCTGTTGTTCCGCGACGCGTTGCTGAATCTGCTCTAACACTTTTTTGCGCGCAACGGGATCGACAATCTGGCGGCTTTGATCGAGCAGCTTATCCAGCTCTGCATCATGCACGGTGGAATAGGGCTCGCCGCTGCGCAGGATGGGGAACAGCGCGGCATCGGCATCCAGCGTCTGCGTGGATCCCCACGCCAGCATATACATCGGAGCCTGTTTCTGGGACGCGACCTGCTGGGTGTAAACCGACCATTCCGGTACCTCCAGCTCGGCTTTCACGCCAATGGCGGCTAAATCCTGCACGATGGCTTGCGCCACATCGGCGCTGGCAATATAGCGGCGCGGCGCCTGGAAGCGCAGGGTAAAGCCATTGGCGTAACCGGCTGCAGCCAGCAGCGATTTGGCTTTCGCCACATCCTGCGCGGTGGCTGGAACCGCCAGATAACCAAAGTCATTGGCTCCGGCCATGGTACCGGTTGGCGTACCGAAACCGTGCAGCAGCTGTTGGGTATAAGCCTGACGGTTTAACGCCAGCGAAAGCGCCTGACGGACGCGCACATCACTCAGCGGTTTCTCATCATCTTTAAGGCCGAGATAAATCGTCAGTCCGCCGCCTTTCACCTGTTCCAGTTCGACGTTGGGGCGATTTTTCAGAGCGGGCACTAAATCAGCAGGCACGCTTTCAATCAGCTGCACTTCGCCGGTCAGCAGCGCGGTGAGGCGTGCGGTGGCTTCGGGAATCGGACGCCAGGTAACGCGATCAATCGCCGGTTTGCCGCGCCAGTAAGTTTCATTGGCGACCATCACCACTTTTTCATCCGGGATAAAGCTATCAAGCTTGTAAGCGCCGCTGCCTACCGGTTTGCGTGCGAACTCGCTGGCGCCGACTTTCTTCACGTACGCTGGCGGCACAATGTAAGCCGGGTAGCGGCTCATGCGCGTGGGCAGCAGAGGATCCGGGCCGTTGGTATGGATCTGCACCTGATAGTCGTTAATCACATCCACCGATTTGATGGTGCGGATATAGGAAATCGTCGGTGCGTGATTGGCGGGGTCTAAAATACGATCGATGGAGAACTTCACCGCTTCGGCGTTCACCGGCTCGCCATCGGTAAATTTCACGCCCTGGCGCAGGGTAAATTGCCAGGTGGTGTCGTTAATCGCTTTCCACTCAGTGGCTAAGCCCGGCTGTAATGACATGTCATCGGCGCGGCGCACTAAGGTATCGAAGAGGTTGTCGACTAAGGTGGCAGATTCTTTAAGAAAGCCGGGATCCATCGCCGTGGCAGACGTGGGTTGGCCAATGGTCAATTCCGCTGCCTGTACGGCTGGCATCAGAGCAAATAGCAACGCGGTGGTGGCAAACTTCACTGCAGGTAGTCTCATAACGTTTCCCAAAATTGCCAACGGCAAGGTAGTGAAAAGAGTGGATACTGCCAGAATCAAGACTGTGCTTATTTGTAATACATGATATATCCTATAATCTGGCAAGTTGGCAATAAAACATTAAAAATAACTTACCATTTGCGAAATTCAGTAGAAGGCCCTCAACGTATGATCGAAATGGATAAAGCGCAGCGCATGAGTTTGACCGCGCAGGTGGAATCGTCACTGCGCAGCGCGCTGATTGTTGGCAAGTTAAAACCTGGCGCACGGCTGGTGACGCGCGATTTGGCGGCTCAATTGGGTACCAGCATCACGCCGGTGCGTGAAGCCTTGTTGCGACTGGTTTCTGCCGGAGCATTAGACGCCACGCCAGCTGCGGCGTTTCTGGTACCGGAAATGACGCGTCAGCGCTTTGATGAGATTACGCTGATTCGTAAGCAGCTTGAAGGTTTAGCGGTGAGGGCGGCGACGCCATTTGTGGGAAAAAAACAGAGTTCTGAGCTGAAAAAACTCTGCGCGCGCTTTATGCAAGCCAAACAGAGCGGTGATGCGGAAGCAGCGTTAGAAGCCAATCGCGCGTTCCGTTTTACGCTGTATAGCTATGCGCAAATGCCAACGCTGGAGGCGCTGATCGAACAGCTTTGGGTGCAGATCGGGCCGTGCTTTAACTATCTCTATCCGCAGCCGGCCGAGGTGGTGAATGGGCATCATAATTATGATCATCTGCTGGAAGCGCTACAGGCGGGTGATGCGGTCACCAGTGAACAGATATTGATGAAAGCGATTGATGATGGTGCTGCGATTTTGCATCAACACTATTTTAATCAGTGATTGATGTTTGAAGGTCGTCATTAATGACGACCTTACGGTGGCCTTTAACCGCGCGGTCACCGCAATGACATAAAACCTTCATTTCCTTCCGCTAGCTTACCGCCATTCTGATTTCTGGATCGCGGATGCATGAGCCACCTTTCGCTTCACCACATCACTAAAGCCTGGGGCGAGAAAATCGCCCTTGACGACATCAGCTTCGACGCGGCAGAAGGCGCGTTTGTCGCGCTGCTCGGTCCGTCGGGCTGCGGTAAATCGACGCTGCTGCGCACCATCGCCGGATTGGAAACAGCCGATCGCGGGGCGATCCACTTTAAACACGCCGACATCACCCATCTGCCGCCGTCGCAGCGCAAGCTATCTATGGTGTTTCAGTCCTACGCGCTGTTTCCCCACCTCAATGTGCGTGAAAATCTGCTGTTTGGTTTGAAAGCGCGCGGCGAGGAGAAACAGTCGTTTGCTGCCCGCCTGGATAACGTCAGCAAG
The DNA here is from genome assembly GCF_019795955.1 of Pantoea sp. DY-5. NCBI lineage: Bacteria > Pseudomonadati > Pseudomonadota > Gammaproteobacteria > Enterobacterales > Erwiniaceae > Pantoea > Pantoea sp. DY-5. Next base: position 573,900 of record NZ_JAIMIE010000001.1, on the reverse strand, counting down.
CTGATGGAGCTGGATAAGCTGCTGGATCGTTTGCCGTCGCAGCTCTCCGGCGGACAGCAACAGCGCGTGGCGCTGGGCCGTGCGGTGATCGCCAATAACACGCTGTGTTTAATGGATGAGCCGCTGTCGAACCTCGACGCCAGGCTGCGGCAAAGCATGCGCCGTGAAATCCGCGCACTGCAGAAAAAACTCGGCTTGACCATGCTGTACGTCACGCACGATCAGACTGAAGCGATGAGCATGGCCGACAGCATTATCCTGCTCAACGATGGCCACATTGAACAGCACGGCACGCCAGACGATCTCTACAACAATCCCGCCAGCGTGTTTGCCGCACAGTTCATTGGCGCACCGCCGATGAACATCCTGCCGCTGCAGCGCAATGGCGCGCATCACTATCTGCTGCATCTCACCGCGCCGGTAGTGGAATACCGCGACGCGCCGCTGAGCCTTGGATTGCGTGCCGAAGATATCCAGCCGATCGCTGCAGAACAGGCGGCGCTGACCGCGCGGGTGATCAGTTCTGAATATATGGGCACTGATACCTTGCTGGTGTGCCTGCTTGCTGGCATCAGCGAACCGCTGACCATTAAAGTGCCGGGCATGCAGCGCTTCACCGATGGCAGTGAAGTGGGATTGCAGTGGTCCGCCGCGCGGCAATATCTGTTTCATCGCGAGAGCGGTAAGCGCTGCGTGCCAGCCGAACAACAGATGTTTGCTTCACAGAAAAAATACGCCGTTTAACCGTTGTCATTTGCCCAAGGGAAAATCATGTCTGCGATTCGTTATTCACGTCTTTCTGCATTAGTGCTCGCCATCACCACCTCAGCTTTTGCGGCTGAACCGGTCAAGCTACAAATGTATTACCCGATCGCGGTGGGCGGTAAAGTGAGCCACACCGTGGATTCGCTGGTGGCGGATTTCCAGAAAGTGCATCCGGACGTGAGCATTCAGCCGGTGTATACCGGTGACTACGCCACCACCGTGACCAAAGCGCTGACCGCCTTTCGTGGTGGCAACGCGCCGCAGCTGGCGGTGATCGGTGATATCGAAGCGTATTCACTGATTGATGCCGGTGCGATTGTAGCGGCCAGCGATTTAGCGCAGGGCGATGAAGGCAAAAAATGGATCGACGGTTTCTATCCGGCGTTTCTGCGTCATATTGACGGCAAAGTGTGGGGCGTACCGTTCCAGCGTTCAACTGTGGTGATGTACTGGAATAAACAGGCGTTCGAGAAAGCCGGTTTAAACCCCGATACGCCACCGGCCAACTGGCAGCAAGTGGTCGAGTTCAGTAAGAAGCTCACGATCAAAGATGCTAACGGCGTCAGCCAATGGGGCATCGAGATTCCGTCCACACCAAACGGCTACTGGAACTTCCAGGGCTTGTCCGCCACCAACGGCGGTCGCCTGGATAACGGCAAAGGCACCGCGGTGCACTTCAATACGCCGGGCAACGTGGAAACGCTGCAGTGGCTGACCGATCTCGGCCAGAAAGAGGAGGTGTCGCCGAAGGGTGCCATTGCGTGGGGCACCACGCCGCAGGACTTCATCAGCGGCAAAACTGCCATGATGGTGACCACCACCGGCAACCTGACCAACGTGCGTGATAATGCGAAATTCCCGTTCGGTGTGGCGATGCTGCCGGAGAAAACCCAGCGCGGCAGCCCAACCGGCGGCGGTAACCTGTATGTCTTCAAAAATACCTCACCAGAACAGCAGAATGCGGCGATGGAGTTTATCCGTTGGGTAACCTCACCCGAGCAGGCGGCGCGCTGGAGCATCGCCACCGGTTATGTAGCGACCTCTCCGGCGGCATGGGATACCACGGTGATGAAGGATTACGTTAAAGAGGTTCCTCAGGCATTGGTGGCGCGTGAACAGCTGAAGTATGCGCAGCCAGAACTCTCGACTTACAACAGCGTGCAGATTCAGGATGCGCTCAATCACGCGGTAGAAGCGGCGGTGACGCAGGCGAAAACGCCAGCCGAAGCGCTGGAAGGCGCGCAGAAGCAAGCCGATCGTCTGCTGAAGTCTTATCAATAATGACGAGCACGATTCTCACCGTTGCGCCGGTTCGGCGGCCCCGGTTATGGTCGATGCAGCTGTATGGCTACCTGCTGATTTTACCGGCACTGAGTTTTTTACTGCTGTTTACGCACTATCCGGCGGTTGCGACCGTATGGGAAAGCCTGTTCAGCGCAGCACGTAACGGTCGTCCAGCCCATTTTGTTGGGCTGGATAACTATCTTGCGCTGCTGGATGACGACATCTTCCTTCAGTCGCTGTGGAATAACCTGCTGTATGCGTTGATCACCATTCCGCTGGCGGTAACGCTGGCGCTGCTGATGGCGCTGGCGGTCAATCGTCACATGCGTGCCAATGCGCTGGTGCGCACTGCGTTCTTTATTCCTTCGCTGCTGCCGATGATCGCCATCGCCAATCTGTGGCTGTTCTTCTACACGCCGCAGCTGGGTTTGCTGAATAAGCTGCTGGCGCTGTTTTCGCTGCCAGCGATGAACTGGCTCGGCGAACCGGGTAGCGCCTTGTACTGTTTGATGGCGGTATCGGTATGGCGCGAAGCGGGCTTCTTTATGATCTTTTATCTCGCCGCTTTGCAGCAGATCGATCCGCGCCTCAGCGAAGCCGCGCAGATAGAAGGGGCGTCGCGCCGCTATTTCTTCCGCCGCGTGCAGTGGCCGCTGCTGATGCCCACCACGCTGTTTGTGCTGATCAATGCCTCGATGAATGCGTTTCGCATCGTCGATCAGGTGATCGCGATGACCAACGGCGGGCCGAATAACAGCAGTAGCCTGCTGCTGTTCTACATCTATCGCACCGCCTTCAGCTTCTGGGATATGCCCGCCGCAGCGGCAATGACGGTGGTACTGCTGGTGATCCTCGCCGCGATTGCACTGCTTAAATTCAACCTGCTGGACAAGCGAGCCCATTACCAATGAAGCCAACAATCACGTTTGGTCGCCTGTGTCTGAATATGGGCATTGGGCTTGCCGCGTTGCTGTGGTTTTTACCGATTCTGGTGGCGATCTGGGTGGCGATTCATCCGGCATCCGATCAGGCAAGCTTTTCGCTTTTTTCGCCGCTGACCTTGCAGAACTTCGTTAATGCCTGGCACGCCGCGCCCTTTGGTCGCTACTTCCTCAATACCAGCTTGCTGGTGCTGATGATTGTGGTGGTGCAGCTGATTCTGGCGACCATGGCCGCTTACGCATTAGTGCGCTACCGCCTGAAATTCTCCGGCGCGATCTTCGCGCTGATCCTGCTGCAGCTGATGATCAGCCCCGACGTGCTGATTCTGAATAACTACAAAACCATCGGCGCGCTGGGTTTCCGCGATACGCTGACCGGCATCGCGCTGCCGTATTTCTCATCGGCCTTCGCCATCTTTCTGCTACGCCAGACCTTTAAAAGTATTCCGCTGGTATTGGAAGAGGCGGCGATTGTGGAAGGTGCCAGCCGCTTTTACATTCTGCGCAAGATTTACATCCCGCTGGCGAAGCCGATCTATGTGGCGTTTGCGCTGGTGTCGATCAGCTTCCACTGGAATGATTTCCTCTGGCCGCTGGTGATTACCGATTCGGTCAACGTGCGGCCGCTCACCGTGGGCCTGCAACTGTTCTCGGCGCCGGAGCAGGGCGTGCAATGGGCGTTGATTGGCGCTGCTACGTTAATGACGACGTTGCCGCTGTTAGTGCTGTTCCTGATCTTCCAGCGCCAGTTTATTCAATCGTTTATGCGTGCCGGTATTCGCTAAGGAGTGCTTTTCGTGTCTTATCCCCATCCGCTGACTGAACTGCAGCGTGAACTGCTGGGCGATGTCGCCGAGCTCTATGCCTTGCCCGATGTGCGTTCCGCGCCGCTGAGCAGCACGCTGCGTTTTGGTTTGATTGCCGATCCGCAATATGCCGACATCGACGCCGATATGGCGAAAAATCTCTACTATCGTCACGCGCTGCATAAGCTGCCGCAGGCGATTGCGGTGATGAATCAGCAGCCGCTGGATTTTGTCGTTACGCTGGGGGATTTAGTCGATCGCGACTGGAACAGCTACGCGGCGATATTGCCGATTTACGATCGCCTCGAACATCCACATGCGGTGGTGCTGGGTAATCACGATGCGCAGACCATCGCGCAGCATCTCAACGAAGCCGCTGCGCTACCCAAAAGCTATTACGCCTTTGGGCTGCAGGGCTGGCGTTTTATTGTTTATGACGGCAACGACATCAGCCTCTATTGCAACACGCAGAACGGTGACGATCGCAAGCAGGCGGAGGCGATGCTGGTGGACCTGACCGCGCGCCAGCAGCCGCAGGCGAAACCCTGGAACGGTGCGGTAGGAACGCAGCAAATGGCGTGGATTGAGCAGCAGTTGCAGCAAGCCCGCCAGCAAGGGGAGAAAGTGGTGGTGTTTGGGCATTATCCGCTGGCACCGCACAACAGCCACAACTTACTCAACGGCAGCGCGCTGGCAGAGCTGCTTTCTAGTTACAACATACAATGCTGTTTCTCTGGACACGATCACCGCGGCGACTTTGCGCGCATCGGTCGGACAGGCTTTTATACGCTCAAAGGCATGCTGGATGGGGCCGACGAGGTGCCGTTTGCGGTGGTTGAAATTGAGGGTGATGAAATCATCGTGAAAGAATACGGTGTAGGGTCGCCATTTATGGCGACCGCTCATGATGATGCTGGCATTTGCCCGCGCTGACGAAGAATCGCAATCTCTTCAGCGCGTTGCAGCAACTGCTGCAAATCATCCTCATCAATATCCAGCACTTCACCGCTTTCCAGCGCCTGATGCAGGTCTTCACGCGTAATCGGTACGTCGATCACCACAGGCGGCGCTTTGGTTTCCGTTGCCGCCAGCGGATGCGGGTAACGACGTCCGGCGAGATTGTTAAACAGCAACGCCAGCAGCGCGAGGCAAACCGAGTTCAACAGCACCGGCGTCAGAATAAAGTGGTAACCCAGTTGCTGAACGCCGTTACCGCCTAAAATTGCGGTCAGCGCCACCGCGCCGCTCGGTGGATGCAAACAGCGCAGTTGAAACATCAGTGCAATCGTTACACAGGCCGCGATGCCACACGCCAGCGCGGGATGGGGAACCCACAGCGCGGTGGTGACGCCAACAACGCCCGCCACCAGATTGCCGCCGACAATTGACCACGGCTGCGCCAGCGGACTGTTCGGCAGACCAAACAGCAATACCGCTGAAGCGCCCATCGGCGCGACAAACCACAGATTCACTTCACCCAGCAGCCAGTGGCTGGTAAGGCTGGTAATCATTAAACCCAATCCCGCGCCAATGCTGGCGATGACCATTTGCTTTCTGCCTCCCGGTAACGGATGAGGCCAAAGGCGGGCCAGAAAGGTGCGCACGGAGGTTATCCACGTCACCGATGGCTGATTTGTCATTACGGAATCACTCTGTCATAAGAAAAAACGATGGGTGCGAATTGTCGCTGATCGATCCGCTGACAACAACCACATTGTTAGTGTGCTGTTATATCGTGGTAAGAGAAATGCTGATGATTGTCGCGATGCTTAACCAACGCCTAAGGTTGCTGTATAGTCCGTTTTTTTTCGGAGGAACCATGCTGCCTAACTCATCCACACGCCTGAACAAATACATCAGCGAGAGCGGAATCTGCTCACGCCGCGATGCCGATCGTTACATCGAGCAAGGCAACGTTTTCATAAACGGTAAACGCGCTGCCGTCGGTGCGCAGGTGTTTGCAGGGGATGAAGTCAAAGTGAACGGGCAGCTGATTGAGCCGCGTGACGAAGAAGATTTAGTGCTGATTGCGCTGAACAAACCGGTTGGCATCATCACCACCATGGAAGAGGGTGAGCGTGACAACATCGGCGATTTCGTCAATCACAGCAAACGCGTGTTCCCGATTGGTCGTCTGGATAAAGATTCCCAGGGGCTGATTTTCCTCACCAATCACGGCGATCTGGTGAATAAAATCCTGCGTGCCGGTAACAACCACGAAAAAGAGTATGTGGTCACCGTCGATAAGCCGATCACCGATGAATTTATTGCAGGAATGGGCGCGGGCGTACCGATGCTCGGCACCGTCACCAAGAAGTGCAAAGTTAAAAAAGAGTCGACCTTTGTCTTCCGCATCATTCTGGTTCAGGGGCTGAATCGTCAGATTCGTCGTATGACCAAGCACTTCGGCTTTGAAGTCACCAAGCTTGAACGTACGCGCATCATGAACGTCAGCCTGAAAGGGATTCCGCTCGGCGAGTGGCGCGATTTGACCGATGACGAGCTGATCGACCTGTTCAAACTGATTGAAGACTCATCATCTGAAGATCAAAAAACGCAGAAGACGCAGGCCAAGAAGAAACCAGCCAGCGCGGCGAAAAAGCCCGCGGCGGTTGCTGCAAAACCGGGCGAGAAAGCGGGTGCAAAACCGGCTAATCGTCAGCGTTTCGCGCAGCCGGGTCGTAAGAAGAAAGGGCGTTAATTCTCTTTCCCCGCGCACAGCGCGCGGGGAAAAGCCGTCACTTGTCGTTGCCAAACCCTTGCTTCTTCAGCGCGTCCAGCACGTGCGGGAAGTAAATCTTGTGATAATAACCGCTAACACTTTCACTCCAGCTCTCGCCATCTTCACGTCCGGTATTTTTCCAGTGCTGCACCATCTCCTGATTGTAGGCAGCGATGTGCTGCTCCAGTCCATCACGTTGATAGCGCTCTTCATGACGGAAGGTGGCCAGCGGCAGACGCGGCTTCTGATGCGCAGGCTGATCGACATGGCCAATCACCACGCCCGCCACCGGGAAAGTATATTCCGGCAAATCCAGTAAGCGGATTAACGCCTGCGCATCGCGACGAATACCGCCAATCGGCACAATGCCCAAACCTTCTGCACGCGCTGCCGCCATGATAGAACCCAACGCAATACCCACATCGGTTGAGCCCGACACAATGCTTTCGATGCTCTGCTGCGCGATCTGCTCGCGGTCGATAGCGTTCATCGCCAGACGCGATTTATGCATATCCAGCACCAGGGTAATAAACACCGGCGCTTTGGCAATCCACGGCTGACCGCCAGCAATCTGGGAGATTTGTGCCCGTCTTTCAGCATCGCGCGTCACCACCAAAGAGACCTGCTGCGAGTTCACCGAGGTTGGCGCGCGATACGCGGCCGAAATGATGCGATCCAGCACCGCATCCGCAACGGGAAGGTCGGTAAAACTGCGATCGCTTTTATGACTGGTGAAAATATCGATTAATGAACTCATGGATCCTCCTGATTGGGAGGCGAGAGCGTAACAGAAGAGGGAGATATGTGACTTAACCGTTGTTGCCGTGGCTAACTACTTCTTTTGAATAAGCAAAGTGCGGAATGCGATAAGACCGGTGCGTAAAGCACCGGCTAAGCGACTCTGGCTTCAGCAACAGCCGGATGAACGCTACGGTCGGGTCCGCTCAGCATCACCGGTTTACCGGAACGTAATCCGCGCTGGAATTGGGTCATGCGTTCATGGCTGATCCCGGCACCACACCACAGCAAGTGATGATCGTGGCGGCTTTCTGAACCGTACAGCATCGGTTGTGAGGTTTGATCCACATCGACGCAGAATCCTTGTCCGGTAAGGCGAATAGCTTCCAGCCACACTTCCGTTTCATCGCCGGTGCTGACCACTTCCAGCAACAGCGGCATCTGCTGCTGACGGGCTGAAGCGCGTTTGACGCAGTCGCTATGATGAACGATCGCCTCATGGAAGCGCGTTAACCTGCGCGATGCGCCGCGACGCGTATCATCACGCAGCCAGCGATTGAGCGGTTTCATCAGCACATTGACGAAATCATCGCTGCTGTAATCGCCCGCCAGATTGCGCACAGTACGCGCCAGTTCACGGTCGGAACCTAACTCCAGCTGACGTAGCAGATCGCCGCGGCGTGCCACCCAACCAGACGAAGAGTAATCGAGCCCGCAGTGTCGGCCCTGATAGATTTGCCACAGCGTGGCGCCACCCGCGGTCAATGCCATCATGGCGAGCACTTCATCAACCTGATGTCGGCTCCAGTCCTTATTGACGTGATTCTCAGAAATTAATCCACCGCGCAACCAGCGACGTAAATTGGCGCGGTTGGCACCGGTAATGGCGCAAACGGTTTCAGTTGAATAAAAGTACATAACGAGCCCTCAGATTGAGGGTGAATTGCCGTGGGTGCTAATCCAGGATGAGCGACCATCCTGAACCTTATCTGTATGGATTACCAGTATCTTTACGTAACTGTGCATAAATAACCGGCAAAGCGCAGCGGGAAAAAACGCACCGAAATAGTGCGTATTGGCTATTACCAATCACCAGCTAGCCTAAGGAGAAAATAGCATTATGGATAAAAAATGGCTGTGATAATTTTTATTTCACACGCCAGATAACAGGCGTTATACAACATTATTTTATTGTTTCCAGGGATATTAAGAATGAAAAAGCACCGCCTGGCAGGTCTGTTATTGGCTTCTCTATCACTATTATCAGGAATGGCATACTCCGAAGAACAACCGATTCCGTCGCTGGCGGGTAAACGTATTGGCATCACCGTCGCGGGTACCGATCACTATTGGGATTTGAAAGCTTATCAGGGACAAATTGATGAGGTGAAACGCCTTGGCGGAACGCCGATTGCACTGGATGGCGGGCGTAAAGAGTCACAGCAAATTGCGCAGATTCAAACGCTTATTGCGCAAAAGCCGGATGCCATTATTGAAACGCTCGGCACGGCGTCGGTGCTGGAACCCTGGCTGAAAAAAATCCGCGAAGCGGGCATTCCTTTATTTACTGTTGATACCGCCAGCCCATCCAGTATTAACGTCACTACATCGGATAACTTTTATATTGGCGAACAGTTAGCATTAAAACTGGTGAATGACCTGCGCGGCGAAGGCAATATTTTGGTATTTAACGGTTTCTATGGCGTGCCGGTAGTAGCAATGCGCTACGACCAGTTAAAAGCCGTGCTGAAGTGGTATCCGAAAATTAAAATTATCCAACCTGAATTGCGCGATGTCATCCCGAATACCGTGCAGGATGCGTATGCGCAAATCAGTCAATTACTGAATAAATATCCGAAAGGTTCAGTGCAGGCGATTTGGGCGGCGTGGGATGTGCCGCAAATCGGCGCCACCCAGGCGGTAGACGCTGCCGGACGCAACGAAATCAAAACGTACGCGGTGGATGGCAGCCCGGATGTGGTGTCGCTGGTTAAAGATCCCAAATCCAGCGCGGCAGCGGTGGTGGCGCAGCAGCCGTATGTGATTGGCCAAACGGCGGTGCAGAACGTGGCGAAATACCTCGCTGGCGATCGTTCGTTGCCGCCCGCAACCTATGTGCCGTCGATTCTGGTGACTAAAGAGAACGCTGCCGAAGCGCAGAAAACCCTGGGTCAAACGGATGGTAAATAACGCGCCGCTGTTGCAACTGCACGCCATCAGCAAAGCTTTTGATGGCGTGCCTGCGCTGCAATCGGTGTCGCTCAGCGTGCATGCCGGTGAAGTACACGGCTTGATTGGCCATAACGGTGCGGGTAAATCGACGCTGATCAAAGTGTTAGGCGGCATTCACGCCGCCGATCGCGGCAGCATCGAGCTGGATGGCCAGCCGCTTACGCTCGCTACGCCCGCGCAGGCGCAACGCCAGGGCATCGCCATCGTGCATCAGGAGCGATTGTTGCCCGGCTCGCTAACGGTGGCGGAAGCGCTGTGGCTTGGCAACGAACCGCGCTTAGCCGGTACGCCGTTTATCCTGCGACGTCGTATGCGCCAGCAGGCAGAGCAGCAGCTGCAGCAGCACTTTGGTTTGCAACTCGATCCTGATGCGTTGATCGCCACGCTGAGCGTGGCGGAGCAGCAACTGGTGCAAATCTGTCGTGTGCTGCAAAACGCGCCGCGCGTGGTGGTGCTGGATGAACCGACCGCCGCGCTGGCGCGCCATGAAGTGCATGCGCTGTTCCGGGTAATTGAACGCATGCGCCAGCAGGGCATTGCGCTGCTTTATGTTTCGCACTATCTCGATGAAATTCAGGAACTGTGTCAACGCGTCACGGTGCTGCGTGACGGCAAAGACGTGGCGCAGTTCAACGCAGATCAACTATCACCGGTGGCACTGATCGCGGCGATGGTAGGCGACGCGCGTCATGAACTGGCACCGCGTCAGTCGCGCCGCGCCGGTGCGCAAGTGCTGCAGGTTAGTGCGCTCAGCGCCCCCGGCAGTTTTCACAGTGTGTCGTTCACCGGCCGACAAGGTGAAATCATCGGCATCACCGGTTTGTTAGGTTCCGGCGGTAAAGCGCTGATTCGCGCGCTGTTCGGGCTGGAAAACGGCGTCAGCGGCAAGGTTACGCTGGGCGAAGTGAGCGGCGTGCCGGCCTCTCCACATGCCGCAGTGAAGCGCGGAATCGCCTTTGTGCCAGAAGATCGCCGCGCCAACGGCGTCGCGTTAGACTTGTCATTGCGTGACAATGTCACCTTAACCACGGTGCAGCGCTTGCTGCGCTGGGGTGGCGTATCGCGTCAGGCGGAGAGCGAATTGGTGGCGAAGAACATTCAGCAACTGGATATCCGCACGCCGGGGCAGCTGGCGGCGCTTCGCCAGCTTTCGGGCGGCAACCAACAGAAAGCGGTGCTGGCCAAATGGTTAAACACCGGTGCGCGCCTGTATTTGCTGGATGAGCCCACGGTGGGCGTTGATATTGCGGCTAAGGCAGCGATTTATCACACATTGCAGCAGTTGGCTGATGATGGCGCCCTGATTCTGGTGTTCTCCACCGATTTACTCGAACTGCAAACGCTGGCCGATCGCATTATGGTGCTGGCGCGCGGCGAACATGTCGCCACGCTGGAGGCACAGCACACCAGCCATCAGGAAATTCTCTCCTGGGCTTCGGGCACCGGCGCGTTAACGGAGCGTGCTTCATGAGTGATGTTACCCAATCTGCACCGCTTGCAGCGCCACGCAGCGTGCGCGGTCAGCAGTGGCTGCAACACGTTTCGCTGCTGATTATTTTGCTGGTTTTAGCCGTCTTTGCCTGGCTGTCGCCGATTTTTCTTACGGTGATGAATCTTGGCAACGTGCTGCAGCAGACCGCGGTGGTGGGCACGCTGGCGCTTGGCTTAACGCTGGTTTTAAGCGGCGGCGGCTTGCAGGGTATTACCGGCGGCATTGATCTGTCGATTGCCGCCAACCTTGGCCTTAGTGCGGCGGTGTTTGCCAGCCAGCTCAACGCCGGTCAGCCCATCGCGATTACCTTGCTGCTGACGCTGTTTACCGGTGCGGCTGTGGGTTTGTTCAACGCGCTGGCGATTGTCTGGCTGGGGATTTTGCCGTTGCTGGCAACGCTCACCAGCATGAATATCGCTATCGGCCTCGAAATGGTGCTGACCAGCAACGCCTCGGTGTCGGCCAGCAGCGATCTGCAAAATCTGTTATTAAGCAACGGTCCGTTAGCGGTGTCGTGGCTGGGCTGGTCGTTTCTGCTGCTGGCGTTTGGCGTGATCGCCTTGAGCCGCCTGACGTCCTTTGGCCTGCGCTTGCAGGCGGTGGGCAGCCATCCGCAAGCGGCGAATGCAGCGGGCATCGGCGTCAAACTCTATCAGGGCTTGAGCTACGTGTTGTGTGGCGTCAGTGCGGCTATCGCGGCAATTGCGTCGGTGTCGCTATTAAGCGGCAGTTCACCTGGCGCCAACGACAATCTGTTGATGGTGATCGCGGCCGCGCTGTTGGGTGTGGTGTTTTCCCGTCGTCTGGTGCCGACACTTGGCGGCGCACTGATTAGCGCGCTATTTCTCAGCCTGATTGCCAACGGCTTTCAGCTGATCAATGTCTCAAGTTACTGGATAAACGGCGTCGAAGGCGTGTTGATCCTATTAGTGGTGGCGTTAACCGCGCTGTTACGTCGTCGCCAGTCAAGGAGAACGCAAGGTGTCTGATTCTTTGTTATCAGCTGTCGCGCCACGCCCGCGCCAGACCGGCTGGCTACGCGCCATCATCGTGCTGACCTTTATAGCGCTGCTCGTGTTCTTTATTGTCGCGGCACCCGCTTTTGCCACTGTCTCCAATATTCGCAGTGTGTTGCTCAATAACGTCGCGCCGCTGGCGATTGTCGCCCTGGCGATGACGTTGGTGACACGCATTGGCGCGATTGATCTTTCGGTGGGCACGGCGATCGATATTGCCTGTCTGGTTTTGGTGACACTGGTGCTGCATCAGGTCAGTTTGCCAGTGGCGCTGATCGCGGCATTAATTGCTGCGCTACTGGTTGGCGTGTTTAACGCCTTTTTGGTGACACAGTTAGGCGTGGAGCCGTTTCTCGCCACGCTTGGCACGCTGTTTATCGGACAAAGCGTGCAGCAACTGTCGTCAAACGGCGGACAACCGGTTTATCTGCTGAGCCAGAAACTGCCCGATGGGTTTTCGGCGATAGGTCACGGCGCGCTGCTCGGCATTCCGCTGCCGTTATGGCTATTGTTGCTGGTTGCGCTGGCGCTCTATCAGTTGCTGCATCGCAGCGCCACCGGACGTTCGTTGCGGGTGATGGGCGAGCAGTACAGCGTCGCACAGCATTCGGGCGTGCCGGTGAAACGGCTCACTGCGCTGGCGTTTATTCTCGCGGCGTTGATTGCCGGTATCGTCGGTTTGATTCTGGCGGCTAACGTCAAAGCCTGGGTGCCGCTGTCGGGCAATGCCTATCTGCTGAATGCGATTGGTGCCAGTTTTATTGGCGCGACCTTCGCGCCGTCACGTCGGCCTAATGTGTTGGGCACGTTGCTTGGCGTAGTCCTGCTGAGCTTTATCGCCAACGGCTTGCTGCTGGTCGGCTGGAATTTTTACTGGCAACAGGTCGCCACCGGCGGATTAATTTTCATTGTGCTGGCCGTTGGGGCCCTGCGCGCGCGTCGTCATAGCTGAGAGAGGTCAAAGATGAGCCGGGCACCGTTTTTACTGTTTGGTTTTATGATGAATGTGCCGGGCCACATCTCCGCAGGATTGTGGCGGCATCCGCAGGATCAGGCTCATCGCTATACCGAATTGCGTTACTGGACCGATATTGCCCAACAGCTGGATCGCGCCGGGTTTGATGCGCTGTTCATCGCCGATGCGTTGGGCCAGCTGGACGTGTGGCAAAACAAGCCGGACGCGGCGTTGCGTCTGGCGACACAAATGCCGGTTAACGATCCACTGTTGCTGGTTTCTGCAATGGCAGCGGTGACGCAACATTTGGGCTTTGGTATTACCGTTTCCACCACCTACGAACAGCCGTATCTGCTTGCGCGCAAATTCACCACGCTTGATCACCTGAGCAACGGGCGCATCGCCTGGAATGTGGTGACGTCAATGCTGGATTCAGCGGCACGTAATCTGGGGCTGACGCAGCAAATTCCGCACGATGAACGCTACGATCGCGCGCAGGAGTTTCTCGATATCACCGGCAAGCTGTGGGAAGGATCGTGGGAAGAGGACGCGGTGCGGCGCGATAAGCAAAACAGCGTTTATAGCGATCCGGCCAAAGTGCATGCTATCAAGCATGCCGGGCGCTGGTATCAGGTACCGGATGCGCACCTAAGCGAGCCCAGTCCGCAGCGCACGCCGGTGCTGTTTCAGGCGGGAACCTCCAGTCGCGGGGCGCAATTCGCTGCACGCAACGCGGAAGTGATATTTCTCGGCGGCGTTACGCCGCAGGCCATTGCTGCGGATATCCAACGCATTCGCCAGTTAGCCGCAGCAGAAGGGCGCCATGCGGCTTCGCTGCGTTTCGTCACAGCGATCACGGTGATCACCGCAGAGAGTGATGAAGCCGCGCAGACTAAATATCGCGATTATCAGCAGTACATCAGCGAAGAGGCCGCGCTGGCGCTGTTCTCTGCGTGGACCGGTATCGACTGGTCACAGGAGGATTTGGATACGCCGCTAGCGTTTCGTGAAACCGATGCCTGTCGCTCAGCCTTAGCCAGCCTGACGCGCATTGACGATCAAAAACGCTGGACGCTGCGTGATGCAGCGCGCTACATCGGCATTGGCGGATTGCATCCGCTGCTGATCGGCGGCCCAGAGAGCATTGCCGATCAGCTGGAACAGTTTGCCATGGGATCGGGTGTTGATGGCTTCAATCTGGCGTGGGCGATTAGTCCCGGCAGCTTTGAGGATTTTATCCAGCATGTGATGCCGGTGCTGCGTAGCCGAGGGCTTATCCGTGAAACGCCCGCGCAAGCCGTGACGTTGCGTGAACGGTTGTTTGGTCAGCCGCGACTCACGGCTGACCATCCAGCGGCACGTTTTCGCCACCGTTAATTCCAGGCATGACGCGGCGGCAGGGTGCCATTGAGGTAATAATTGCCAACGTGGTAATACTTCCAGCGCACCGGATCGTGCAAGGTGTGGGTGCGCGCATTGCGCCAGTGGCGATCGAGGTTGAACTCCTGCAGCGTTGAGCGTGTACCCGCAAGTTCGAACAGCTTGTTACCTGCCAGAATAGCGATTTCGGTGGTTAACACTTTGGCTTCAGCGGTAGCAACCGTTGCTGCTGCAACCGTGCTTTCATCGGGTTGCTGCAGCGCCAGATCAATCGCTTCGCCAGCGCGCCACAGTAAGGCTTCAGCGGCGTGCAGGCGAATTTTCAAATCCCCGACCGCCGCCAGCGTGAAGTGATCATCAGATGCGCGCTCCTGGCCGCTATCAATCCACGGACGTGACCGCTCGCGCACAAAATGCAGCGTGTCTTCAATCGTGCCGCGCGCAATCCCCACATCCACCGCCGCCTGAATAATCTGCGAAATCGGACCGGCGGCAGTCGGGCGCTCAAACGCCTGATAAGCCGGGATCACGCGGGATAGCGGGGCGCGCACGTTCTCCAGCAGCACGGTGCCCGATGCCGTGGTGCGCTGACCAAAGCTCGACCAATTGTTAATGATGGTCACGCCCGGCGTGTTGCGATCCAGCACAATCAGATGCGCGCGATCCTGATCGTCGAGCGCCACCGCGTGAATCCGATGCGCCAGCAGTGCGCCGGTGGCGTAGAATTTCTCGCCGTTGATCACCACGTCATCACCTTCACGCTGAAAACGCGTCTGGAAATCGGCGACGGTGCGCGAATTCTTCTCGGAGAAAGCGTTGCCCCAGCGCAAGCCAGCCAGCACTTCGCCCAGTAGTTCTTGTTTCTGCGCCTCGCTGCCATCCGCCACCAGATGCGCCACGCCGGCTAAATGGTTCTGCGGTAGCTGACCGAGCGCGGAATCTGCCGCCGAAATGATGGCGATGACTTTCGCCACCGTCACCCAGGATACGCCCGCGCCGCCATAGATTTTAGGGATCGCCATCGCCCACAAGCCACTTTGTGAGAACGCATCCAATTCGTTGAGCGGCAAGATGCCTTCGCGGTCGCGCAGTGCGGCGTCACGCGCAAACTCTGTGGCCAGACGTTGAGCAATCTCAATGGCTTCGGCATCATCACGAATGATATGCGCCGGTTCAGCAGGTAAGGGAACGGGTGCTTCAGGCTGTTGGGAATTGACCTTCAGGATGTGGGTTTGGCTGAGCGACATGAGAACTCCCGATAATGACGATGTAGGGAAAATATCTTCTCATGCGCTCAGCGCGCGCCATATCTCAATTGCGGCTATGCAAAGTGAAAAATAGCGTTAACACAACGGTTTACTGCGCGACTTTCACCACGGTTTTACCGAAGTTTTTGCCTTTCAGCATATCGAAAAACGCCTGCGGGGCATTTTCCAGCCCGTCGATCATGTGCTCGCGGTAGTGGATTTTTTGCTGCTCCACCAGCGGCGTCATCGCTTTGAGGAATTCAGGATAACGATCGCCGTAATCCTGGAAGATGATAAAGCCCTGCATGCGAATACGACGCTTCAGAATGCCGCCCATGATTTGTGGGGTGCGATCCGGTCCCGGCGGTAATTCGCGGCTGCTGTAGCCAGAAACCAGGCCACAGACCGGCACGCGCGCTGCGGTGTTCAGCAACGGGAATACGGCATCAAACACTTTGCCGCCGACGTTTTCGAAGTAGATATCAATGCCGTCCGGGCAGGCAGCCGCCAGCTGTTCTGCAAAATCGTCACGATGGTGATCGATACAGGCGGAGAAACCGAGCTTCTCAATCGCATAACGGCACTTCTCTTCACCACCCGCAACGCCTACCACATGGCAGCCTTTGAGTTTGCCAAGCTGACCCACCGTTGCACCGACCGGGCCGGTAGCCGCCGCGACCACTAAGGTTTCACCCTGTTTTGGCTGGCCGATATCCATCAAGCCCATATAGGCCGTGAAGCCCGGCATACCGAGAATGCCCAGCGCCCAGGAAGGATGGGGCAGATCGCCCAGTTTCGCCACGCCGTTTCCGTCCGAAACCGCATAGCTTTGCCAGCCGCTCTGCGCGAGGACCACATCACCTTGCTGGAAATCCGCGTGTTTAGATTCCACCACTTCGCTCACCGTGCCGCCAACCATCGGTTGGTCGAGTTCAGCAGGTGCAGCATAGGATTTGCTGTCATCCATGCGCCCGCGCATATACGGGTCGAGCGATAAATAGAGCGTGCGCAGCAGGATTTGGCCGTCCTTCACGTCAGGAATGGGCTGCTCCACCAGGCGAAAATTCTCTTTTACCGGTTCGCCATGCGGGCGTGAAGCTAATAGCCAAGCTTGATTACGTTGAGTAGATTGCGACATTTTTACCTCTATTAGCGTTTCCACGTCAGGCAAGTGTAGACGAGGAAAAAGCATTAAGGCCGCCTGTGCAGAACTTAAGTGTTGCTATATGATAACATTTTGGTAAAAATATAGACATTGTTATCATATACCAACAACAGAGGTTTTATGTTGCCTGGTTTGCAAGCAATAGGCGCTAAATGTCAGGAAAGGCGCAAGGCTAACCGTTGGACTCAAGCCGACGCTGCGACGCGTGCAGGTATTCATCGCACGGTTATTTCACAGATTGAAAATGGCCATTACGCGGGATCGTTGAAAGCATTTACTCTTTATTTGACGTCACTGGGATTGAAACTTTCAGCCATTGATTTCTCATTTCCCCAGCTAGAAGACCTGGACACTTTATTTGATGAGGGTTGACCTCATCCTTGCATGAATTTTCAATATGTAACTTTTGAAGTTACTTGCTTTATCGGGAGGATTTGTCCTTCAGGTAAATTAATTATCTACATTATCCTAGTTTTCATAGCTGTAACTACCCGAATGTCTTCAAACAACAACTTCTGAGAAAGCACTTTATGGAACCTGGGCCATTTGTGTACCAGGTCACCATAAATGGTGACCCTACGGGATTTATAGCGATGGTGAGTCAAATTAATGCATTGATGCAGCAGCGCGGGTGTTGAGGCGACATCCTAAACCGCTGAACGAATGAGGGATTCCAGGGCGAGCCGCATGGATGCGGCGAGAGGCGGCGCTGAGCAGGAGCGAATCGGCGCCGGTCCGTCAGGAATCGTGAATGAGTGAAGGTACCGCGCAGCGGCGGATTGGGCTGGCGCAAGGCCCGGGAGTGCAGAGGGCGCGGCCAGGCGCCCTTTGCTCGGTCGCCGCACGGCAAAACTGAAACAATCTGAGCCTATGGCGAACGAAAGTCGCTCAGTTTAATGTGAGGTATGCTCAGGCACGGGGCCCGTAGTGAGCCAGCGCACAAACCAAGCGTAAACTTTTCGACGCGAATTAATATAACACCATGAATTTTAACAATCATAGGGCATTTGCCTAAGCGGTCTCGGGCAATGCCACATACACCAGGCCTCACTCTGCTGCGTATACCTATAGCGATGCTTTTCTCCCTACAGGTGACGCATGACACAACAACAATACGTATTATCGCCCGATCATGACGCGCATATCGCCTCAGCCATCGGCAAGTTCTTCCGCCGCATCATTCCGATGCTGGCGCTGATGTTAATTGTGAACCAGATTGACCGGGCTAACATTGGCTTCGTTAAAGCCGAACTGCAAACGGACGCGGGTATTAGTGCGGCCGCTTTCGGCTTAGGCGCGGGGCTGTTCTTTATCGGCTATGCGCTGTTTGAAGTGCCGAGCAACATGATGCTGAAGAAACTCGGCGCACGCGTGTGGCTGACGCGCATCATGATTACGTGGGGCATGGTGGTGGTGCTTACCGGTTTTGTGAGTACGCCGCTGCATTTCTATCTGCTGCGTTTCCTGCTCGGCGTGGCGGAAGCCGGCTTCTTCCCTGGCGTACTGTTCTACTTCCGTCAATGGGTGCCGAATGCGTGGCGAGGACGTGCCACCGCGATGGTGTTGAGCGCCACTGCCAGCGCCTTTCTGTTCTCCGGTCCGCTCACCGGCGCCATTTTAATGATGCATGATGTTGGCGGCATCGCGGGCTGGAAATGGGTGATGTTTATGGAAGGCGGCGGATCGATGGTGATCGGCTTGCTGGCTGCCTTTGTGCTGGTATCCAAACCGGAAGGCGCGAAGTGGCTCAGCGATGCCGAGAAGCAGGCGCTGGCGCAGCAGTTAGCGCTGGAAGATGATGCGCGCGAAGAGCACGCGGTGAAACACGGCCGCTGGGGCTTGATCAGCGATCGCAGCCTTTTGTCTTACTGCCTGATCTTCTTCACCATGACCATGACCGGTTACACGTTAGTGTTCTGGCTGCCGCAAATCATTCAGCGCATTCAGGGCTTCAACAGCTTTGAAACCGGATTGCTGACCGCCGTGCCGTGGCTGTTCGCTATCGTCGCGCTGTTCCTGCTCGGCAAAGCCACCGACCGCTATCGCGATAAACTGGATAAAGGGCTCGGCATCGCCATGCTGATCGCCGCGTGCGGCACCTTTATGGCTACGCTGGGTACGCCGTGGTTTGGCTTTGTGGCGATGATTGTGGCCTGTATCGGCTCCAAAGTGAGCGCGGCGTTCTTCTGGCCGATGCCACAAAGTGAATTACCCGCCTCGATTGCCGCGCCAGGCATTGCGCTGATCAACTCGATTGGCAACCTCGGTGGCTTCTTTGCGCCCACGGTATTCGGCTACCTCGAAATGCACACCGGCAGCACCACCGGCGGACTTTACGCGCTAACCAGCGTGTCCGTGGTGACCGGACTCTATTTGCTGCTGCGTCGCAAACCTGTTCCACCCGCTTTCGGTCACACGGAGAGAAACCATGTCAGACAGTCCAGTCATTAAATCGATGCGCATCGTGCCGGTTGCCGGTTACGACAGCATGTTATTGAACATTGGCGGCGCCCATAACTGCTACTTCACGCGCATCATCGTGATACTGACCGATTCCGCCGGACATAGCGGAGTTGGCGAAACGCCGTGTCATGCATCCACCTTGCAGTTGCTGGAACAGTTTCGCCCGCTGATTGAAGGCAGTTCACTGCTTCGTCTCAACGCGACGCTGAGCCAGTTGTTCAGCAGCGAGGCACGTCAGCAACAAACCTCACACACCAACGACATTCATATCCCGCAGATGAATCCGGAGAAGTTTTATAACGCCGCCGCCGCCATAGAAGCGGCGCTGCTGGATCTGCAGGGCAAGCTGTTAAACCTGCCGGTGGCGGATCTGCTTGCCAGCGGTAAACAGCGCGACCGCATTCCGGTGCTGGGCTATTTGTTCTACATCGCCGATCGCAAGCGCACCAATATGCACTATCGATCGGGGGAGCATGAGCAAGAAGGCTGGTTCCGTCTGCGTCATGAAGCGGCGATGGACAGCGAGGCCGTGGTGCGACTGGCCGAAGCGGCAGTTGAGCAATACGGCTTCCGCGACTTCAAGCTCAAAGGCGGCGTGCAGGCAGGTGAAGTGGAAGTGGCAACGGTGGAAGCGCTACTGGCGCGCTTCCCAGAAGCACGCGTCACCGTCGATCCTAACGCCAGCTGGTCGCTGGAGCAGGCGATTCGCTTTGGCAAGCAGCTGGCGGGGAAGGTGCCGTATCTGGAAGATCCTTGTGGCGCTGAACAAGGCTATTCCGGTCGGGAAACGCTGGCCGAGTTTCGCCGCGCCACCGGTGTGCCGGTCGCGACTAATATGATCGCCAACGACTGGCGCCAGCTGCATCATGCGCTGCAACTGAATGCCATTGATATTCCGCTCGCCGATCCGCACTTCTGGACGATGCGTAACGCCAACGTGGTGGCGCAGCTGTGCAACGAATGGGGGCTGACAACCGGCTGCCACTCCAATAACCATTTTGATATTTCGCTGGCGATGGTGGCGCACCTGGGTGCAGCCGCGCCGGGCGATCGTCAAACTGCCTTTGATACGCACTGGATTTGGCAGGATGGTCAGCAGCTTACGCGTCAACCGCCGCAGATCCGCGATGGTTATCTGGAGTTACCGCCGGGGCCGGGATTGGGCATCGAGCTGGATATGGATCGCATCGAACAAGCGCATGCACTGTATAACGCGCTGCCGGATAAAAATCGCAACGATGCGCTGGGGATGCAGTTTTTGATCGATAACTGGCGCTATGACGCCAAACGTCCGTCATTGGTACGCTAAGGAAACAGCATGAAGAACCTATTACGCGCGGCGACGCTTTTAGCGTCGTTGGCCGCCAGCGCGCCGTTGCTGGCGCAGACTTTTGTCTACGTTTCAGAAGCCGACGATGGCACCATCGCGCGCTACGTGCTGAACGAGCAAACCGGTGCATTGCAACTATTGGGACGCACTCAGGCCCGCGGCAAAGTGATGCCGATGGCGTTGAGCGCCGATCACAAACATCTTTACGCCGCGATTCGCAGTAAACCGCTGCAACTGGTGAGCTGGAACATCGACAGCAAAACGGGCGATCTCAGCCCGTTGAATAGCGTATCTGCTGCGGCCAGTTATCCCTACATCAGCACGGATCCGCAGGGTCGTTTTCTGCTGGGCGCGTCCTATGATGGCGATGTGGTGCACGTTTATCGACTCAATAGCGACGGCAAGCTGATTGCGCCGCCGGTCGGGAGTTATAAAACCGGACATGCCGCGCACTCGGTGATTGTCGATGCGAGCGGCGAGCATGCTTATGTCGGCAATCTCGGCACCGATCGCGTGCTGCAGTTGAAACTAAGCGCCGAGGGCGAACTGTCGGGGTTAGGCAACGGCTATGTTAAAACGGCGACAGAAAACGGACCGCGCCATTCGGTGTTGTCGCCGGATAATCGCTATCTCTACAACATCGGCGAGATGGGCGGCATCATTACGCAGTTTCGTCGTGAAGCCAGCGGTGAGCTGGTGAAAGTGGCGGAGACGCCAAATGCGGTAGCGGAAAAATATCAGCTGCAACACGGCAAAGAGCGACCGCCGGGCTACAGCGACACTACGCCGCGCATCTGGGCGGCCGATATTCGTCTGACGTCGGACGGCCGTTTTCTCTATGTTAGCGAGCGGACCAGCAGCACCATCAGCGGATACCGGATTAACAAGGCGGACGGCAAACTGACGCTGATTGATAGCTGGCAAGTCGAGAAGCAGCCGCGCGGCATTGCGATCACCGCTGACGGACGTTGGTTGATTGCCAGCGGCGAAAAGAGTGTGGTGACCGGCAGCTATGCTATTGATCACGAAAGCGGGGCGCTGAAACGGGTTGGTGAAGCACCGGCCGGCGGTGACGCCAATTGGGTGACGGTGGTAAGTTACAAATAATCCCGTAGGGTCGCCATTAATGGCGACCGCTATCAAAATGCGCACCTTAAAGTTGCTTATATTCCTCGTCAGAAACAGGTTCCAGCCACTCGTTGGAAGCGCCTTCAGCCGGCACGGCGATAGCAATGTGTGCAAACCAGCTATCTGCTGCCGCGCCATGCCAATGCTTCAATCCCGCTGGAATGTTGACCACATCGCCCGCCACTAACTGACGCGCTGGCTGATTCCACTCCTGATACCAACCGGTTCCGCCAGTCACCAGCAAAATCTGCCCGCCGCCATGATGGATGTGCCAATTGTTGCGGCAGCCCGGTTCAAATACCACGTTGCCGATGTTGACGCCTTCTGTCGTTAGCATGCTCAGATAGCTGGTTCCGGTAAAATATTGTGCAAAAGCGTCGTTTTTAGGCCCTTTAGGGAAAATACCATTGCCGTCAAATTGATCTTTCATCTTTATCTCCATGTAAGTGCAGCATGGTTAAAGTGTAGCGGCGGGTTGGCTGAATGATAATGCGCTCAAAGCTGCAAGCACTTGTGAGCGCAATTCATTAATGCAAGATGCGTGACAATGTCACTGATTGGGATAAACAGAGTGCGATAATGTCCCTCGACGATCGACGTTTCTTGCGGCTAACCACAGCAGCGCGGTGACAAACCAGCCAATAATCCACGACACATCATTACCGGCAAAAATCCAGGTTAACGAACCGTGATGCAGTGGATTATCAATGAACGGCAACTGAACCAGCACGCCGCAGAAGTAGACAATTATGCCCGCCCAGTTCCAGCGACCGTAACGTCCGTTGGGCTGGGAAAGCGCCGGTACATCGACTTTACCTTTGGTGATCAGGTAGAAATCGGTCAAGCTGATTGCGCTCCACGGCACAAAAAAAGCAAGTAAAAACAGCAGGAAATGGGTGAAGGATTTCAGGAATGCGGGTTCGCTAATCAGCGCAATCACACAAGAAATCGTCACCATCAACACCACAAACAAAATGCGGCCGCCACGACTCAATGCGGTTTTCTGACGGAAGCCAGAAACGATGGTGGTGAGTGACATAAAGCTGCCGTAAGCATTCAGCGTGGTGAAAGTGATTTTGCCGAAGCAGATCGCGAAGTAGATCACCATCGCCATGGTGGCGCTGCTGCCTAAACTGACAATATAGCCAACCTCGTTGCCAGAAAAAGCCTTGCCGGCAATCGCCGCGACAATCACACCTAACGTCATCGAAGCCTGGGTTCCTAAAACCGTGCCGAAGAAAACGCAGCTAAAGAGTTTTTTTGCTGAGACGTAAGCCGGTAAATAGCGCGAATAGTCAGAGACATACGGACAAAATGCAATCTGCCAGGAAGAAGACAACGAAACGGCAAGCAGGAAGTTAGCGACCGTGAAATGCTGGTTCTGCCACACCGCGGACAGATCATGGGTTGAGAGCAGCGTGACAAACAGGTAAACAAAGGCGAGCACGCCAATCACGCTGGCCACTTTACCGAGCTTGTGAATCACGCGATATCCCAGCACCGCGATGACGACGATAATCGCACTGAACAGGATCATGCCTGACGCATTGCTGGTATCGATCAGTTTGGCCAGCGCCTGTCCGGCTAACACCGTGCCGCTGGCAGAGAATCCGACATACATGATGCACACCAGCACTAACGGGATCACCGCACCATAAACGCCAAACTGCATGCGGCTGGTGATCATTTGCGGCAATCCGAGGCGCGGTCCCTGAATCGCATGCAGTGACATGATCGCCGCGCCCACAACTTGCCCAACCAGCAAGCCGATGATCGACCACACCACATCACCGCCCAAAACCACCGCCAGCGCACCGGTTACGATGGCGGTGATCTGCAAATTGCCGCCAAACCACAAGGTGAACTGGCTGAAAGGATGTCCGTGGCGTTCGCTCGGAGGAATGTAATCAATGGATCGCGTTTCTGACAAGCGCTGTTTCTCTGCGCCGGCGTAATCTGCTGCAGGTGATTCGGCTGACATAGTTTCCTCGCTGAAGCGTCTAAAGGTGGGGAATTATTGTTAGTATGATGTGGCTTCTCTTGGTGGTACATGTATATACATGTAGCGATATTGTCATGCAGAATGGAAACTTACAATACGATCGGTCATTGGAAAATGTGATGACGCGGGCAAGGTTGGGAAGTTATGAAAGTGACAGAGCGGAGGGTAAATGGGAGAACTTATATGATGTCGCTACGTGAATTCTGTAAAAAGAGCAGGGTGGAAGTTGCCGAGAATTCACGTAGCGCTGCCGGTTTTGTCGCCAGAAACTACTGATCTTTGCCCATGGTCCAGGGATTGGGCGCGGAATCATCTGCCTTATCCGCAGCAAAATCATCCAGTGAATCCAGATACAGTGCTTCAACCTCAGCGCGTGCCCAGGGTGTGCGGCGTAAAAACTTCAGGCTCGATTTAACGCTTGGATCGCTTTTGAAGCAGTTGATATTGATGAGCTTACCCAGTTCGGCCCAGCCATAATGGGCGACCAGCGCATTAATTTGCATCTCAAGCGTGACGCCGTGCAAGGGATCTTTGGAGCGATGATCGTTCATAGGAAATCCTTAAAATGTTGACGGCAAAGGTTACAAGAAAGCCACGCGAGCGGCAATGGCGCGATCTTCATTGCCGGTAAATGCTGTACACTTGTTGCCAGAAAATCACTATTGGACGGTACGCTATGAACGACAAGAAAATGATTTCCATCGATCAATTCAATCTGAGTGAACGCGTTGCAGTAGAAGAAGCGTTTAAAGGATTGATGGAGAAGTATCGCCAGCGCACCGGCAAAGAGCCGGATGCAAAGAAAGAGAAAGAGTTCACGGCCGAAGCCCGACAGCAAATCATGACAACGAAACTGGCCAAAGAGAAAGCGCTGGCTGAAAAGGCAAAGAAAACGCCTACACGCAGGAAGAAACCTGAATCGCTGAAAGAGAGTGAAGTCAGTGATTTCAACTGGAAGGCGTCAGTGATTAAAGGGCGCAGATAACGGCAGCGTGAGTACAACAGTCCGTCGCCGGGAGCTGGCACGGATTGTTGGTGAAGGAGGTGAAAGAAGGCAGGTGATGAGCGGATGACGGTTTGAGTGCGCGATTATATATCTCATTTAACATAATATACATTATGCGCCCTTTGATTGTAACGGCTAAATTCAGATGTCCGCCTTGGAATTGACGCCCTCGTATAAGCTTGGGCGTCGGTTTTAATCACAGCAAAATCAGCGCATCGACTATCAGAACCATATTTCAGCCTGCACGCCAAAATTCCAGTTCCCACCCGAAGTAAATCCGGCACTACCAAAATCATCGTTCATCGCATAGTTATCCAGTTCTTTTGACCAGTTCATGTAGCTGGCAAAAAAGCGGATCTCCGGGCGTGCTTTGATATCAAATACATCGCCTACTTTGAACGTTGGCGCAAAGGTTAACTTATAGAAATCCCCTTTAACCGCGCGATACGCCGCGACATCGCCGTCATTGTTGTAGGTTCGTCCATTCGGATTCAGATTCATGTACTGCCATGACGCTTCATACAGTAACGCAAAATTCTCGGTGATCGCCTGCGAGGCTCGAAGGTTGAACGTTGTCCAGTCATAACGATCGCCCTGACGGTAGCGATCTTCACTGTGCTGAGCGATCACGGACGGTGCGAGATCCCAGGTTTCATTAATCGGCATGATGCCATACGAAGCAAAACGTAGCGTATTGGCATTCGCGGTTAAATCCCCGTCGCTGCCTGGTTGCCGGGCTTCAGCGCCCAGTCCTCGTCCAATCTGGATCGCCGTTTCAGAGCTCCCTTCGGTCAGACCATAAAATCGACTCTTATCGTGGTATGCCAGCATGCTATAGATGCCCTGTTTCGCCGTGTTATCACTGCGGTAGGCATAGCTACCCGTGGTTGAGGTGTTATCTTTCAGGTCATCGTTACCCTGCGCACTCATGCCAGTTATCATCCATTGCCAACCATTCCAGAAAGTATTGGCCGTGAGCATGACATTCTGCACATCGTTATCGTTGTACCTGTCACTGCCTAAGTCACCGAAATTACGTGCATAGATGGAAAAATCACTGCTCAGGCTAGGCGTCCATTTGATGTCGTTAATGCCGCCGCCGGTTCCTCCGAGGAAGACAATGTCGCTGTCTGTGAAGTGAATATCAAAGTTGTCGCGGTCGAAGCGTTTACCCGCCCACAACGTGGCGTCTTTCGCCACGCCACCAAAGCTCGGCAAATCGCCCATCTCGACGTAAGCCTGGCGAATATTCATATGGTGGCTATCATTATCCTGCACCCAGGGATCGGGATTATTCGCGCCATCCGCCAGCATGGCTTTGAAGCGTGCATGTGACCCATCCTCAAACTGCAGTTTTTTGATAAAACTCAGCTCGACATAGTTATCCTTTTCGTTGCCGAGACGCCCAACGTGCGCATCGCCACCAATTGAGCTGGCGGGCGAAACGCCGGGACCGCCGCGCCCTCCTCGTCCTTTGCCGTTGACCAACATGCCCGAACGCGCATAGCCGGAAAATTCGAAATCTTCCGCTTTGCCTTTGCTGGCGGTTGGCGTTGTCGCGCCCTGAATTTCCGCTGTCTGGGCCTGCTGCTGGGCCAGTTTTTGTTCGGCTTCCATGGCACGACGCTCAGCTAAACGCGTCTGTTGCTGCGCGGTTTCGGCGCTTGCCTGGGCATTTTTGACATCGGATTCAGCTTGGTTGAGACGTTGCTCCAGCAGTTCAAGTCGCTGTTCTACCGTCAGTTTTACCGCTGCCATGCTATTCATAGGCACAAAAGCGCCCCCCGCTAGCGCACAGCAGAGCGCAGCGTGTAGAGAGATCTTGTTCATTTTTTTCTCGTTATTTTAGATTGGCGTTCACAGTGGTAAGGGCGTTGTCAGCAACGGCGGTCATCTCTGGCTGGGGCTCGACGCTATTACGTTGATCCAGCTCGCGACGAATACGCTCATATTGGGCGTCTAGCTTGTAGAAGCGTCCCATCCACATCATTGACAGCAGAATGAGTCCGGCCGGGATATAGAGGTAGCAGGCTTTGATAGCCAGAAGTGCTTCAGGCGACTGGCTTTGATTCGCCATGTAGCCGCCCCAGGAAAGTAATCCACCTGAAATCGCGCCAGCGCTGGCCATCGCCACTTTTCCCAG
This sequence comes from Pantoea sp. DY-5, assembly GCF_019795955.1. Lineage (NCBI taxonomy): Bacteria > Pseudomonadati > Pseudomonadota > Gammaproteobacteria > Enterobacterales > Erwiniaceae > Pantoea > Pantoea sp. DY-5. The sequence goes on along the minus strand of NZ_JAIMIE010000001.1, from coordinate 547,085 downwards.
GAAACCATTGACGGACGTCAGGATGCCAGCGGTATTGATGCCGGTTTTCCACTCGCCGTAATCGACAGGATCGGCCTGCATAGAGAAGTAGATTACCGTACGTTGACCCGCCCCAATCGACAGAATTACTGCACCGGTGAGCAGGCCCATAACGCTATCATTGGACAGGATCATCACCGCCATCCCCAATAGATTCACCGCGCAGGAAACCTGGTAGACGTAGATCTTTCTCATGCGGGAGGCCAGCCACGGCACGGTAAGCGTACCCAGCAGCGGAACAAAGGTTGAAATTCCGGCGGCTAAGGCGGTCAGGTCCGCACTGCGAACGTGATAGGTGAAGTAATAGACCAGCGCCCCGGTCTGGAAGAAGAATGCGCCCCACATCAGGAAAATATTAACTGCAAAGATCTTCCAGGGTTGGTTGTTCTTCAGGCCGAACCACGCACGTGACAGTGTCATTTTTTCATTGACGACATTGATCCGCTCTTCCACATTGCGGAAACTCAGCAGCAGGAAGAAGCTGGCGATACAGCCAAAGATGACCGCGGTGTAGAGAAAACCTTGCTCCTGATTGCCATTACCCAGCGTTTTAACCAGCGGCAACGTGGCGACAGCCACCAGCGTTGATCCCAGTGAACCCATGATGATACGCACCGTCGATAACACCGTGCGCTCTTTAGCATCACTGGTCAGGAACGGCAGCATGGCGCTAAAAGGGATGTTCACCAGCGTATACAGAAACGAAAGGCACAGATAAGTCATAAAGGCGTAAATCAGCTTACCGGTGGTCGAAAACTCGGGCACCCAGAAAACCATTACGCAGAGCAGACCGAAAGGTATGGCGCCGATCAGCAGCCACGGACGGCAGCGCCCCCAGCGGGTTGAGGTGTTATCAATTACCAGCCCCATGAGTACGTCAGCCACACCATCAACTAAGCGCGTAACCAGAAACATCAGGCCGGCATAATAGGCCGGTAGCCCCATAATATCGGTATAAAAAAACATCAGGTACAGCGAGATAAGCTGCCAGACCAGGTTACAGGAGAGATCGGCAATTCCGTAACCCAGTCGTTGTTGCCATTGAGCGAAGGTAGAGGTCATATTTTTTCTCTTTTTATTTTTGACGTAATAACCATGCAGGCGTACAGCTCCATGCATGACAGTAGCTATTGATCAGGTGACTGCCGTATGGCGAGAGCGTGGCATCCTCGGCATTGAACACTTCCCAGAAGGTATCGGCACCGCGATTAACCATTTCTCCCCAATAAGCTTTAATCACCTGCTCTGCCCCAGCATGTTGCCCGCACTGTATAAGTGCCTCTACGTAGTGGTGCATCATATAGGGAGTCTGGAGAGCGATCGCGGGCGCATCGGACGATAATCTGTTGAGCAGTGCCAGCTGGAAGGTTTCATCACCTACCCCGGCAAGAATCATCCATACCTGCGAGGCCCATGAAATCTGCTTATCTTTCCCGCTGGCAAAGAAGCCCATTTCGGGTTGCCAGAGATGCTGCATACTGGCGTCTTTTAAGCGCCGCAGCAGTTGTTCAATTACCGCTACAGATGCCGGCGCCACGGCTTCGGCAAGGATCAGGGCTTTCTGCAGACAATAGATAAACACGCCCTGCGCCGGAGCCTGCTTATTGAGCTGTTCATGCCAGTCAATGAATGCCCACCACTGCTCGCTATCCTGCAGCAGGTCATCTGCATCCAGGCGCTCAAGCGCCAGTTCAATTTGTCGCCACGCCGTTGGCCACAGATCCTCAACGGTTTCCCGGTCACCAGAATGAGCGAAGTAATCGGCTAAGGTCGCCACGAAGAACAACGAGTAATCCAGCAGGTAGGTATCATCCGCAATCACTTCTGGTTGCATAAACAGATTGGCTGCAACCATGCCATCCTCGCGGGTTACACCGGCAAAAAGATACAGACAGCGGCGCACCAGGCTGTCCTGCTGGAAAGTGTGATAATTCACTAGAGCCTGCAGGCGTAAATCGCCCAGCCATAGTCGTCTGTCACGCTTTGGCCCGTCCTCGAAAACGCTCTGCATGCAATTCTTCAGCGTCAGCACACTGATATCATCGATTTTCTGCAGCAGCGGATCGCTAAAGCGCGTCAGCGCAGGTAGCGTTTGGGCCGATGAAACACAGGTAAAGGCGATGTCGCTTAATCGAATGCCAAATTTTTGCGAAGTGGCAACGACGCGGATTTTGACATATCGGCAGCAATAACGGCGCGCAAGCTGAATGTTCTCCGGCAGCACATCAATATAGCGGTGCTCCTGCTGCAACCAGCTGCTACTGAGCCAGCCAGAATAGTCTGCAAAATCCTCGGCAACTTCTGGGGTAATTTCGCCAAAGATAAACTGAAGATGTACCGGAGCATCCTGAGGGCTGCCCATCACCTCACAGCTGAGATGAAGGTAGCCGACGCAATGCGTCCCTAAATCGAGAATCACTTCATCGCCGGTATTGAGGCGCTGTGCATCCAGTGAATCTGGCGTGGCAATATCTTCTGCAAACCAGCCATGGGGATGCCGATCATCCTTATGCAGACGAACGATGGCGCGCGGGCGAATCGTTGTTTGCTGTAATTCTGGGGTCAGAGATTCGGCCAGTTGCAGAAAGCGGCTATTTCTCTTCAGGCGGTGATCCTTCAGTTGCTGAAATCCTTGTGCCATCGTTATCTCCTCATGTAGTGATGCCGAGAAGATTACGGGCGACCTCTATCCACCAGCTATTATGAAATTGCCATTTCGAGGGTATTGATGTCACTGGCAGAGTGGTGTGAAAGGATGCGATCACAATTTCTGCACTTAAGTTGGAAAGCGTAAAAACCTTGCCTTAAGGTAAGCGCCTTACCTCTCGTTTCCAGGAACGCCCGCACCATGCACAAGCTTCACATTGATGATTATTTCATTCACAGCAGCGATCAATTTTCCGTCTATTCCAGCGATCCTGAGGATAATAATCACGAACATTGCCATGAGTTCGCGGAACTGGTGTTGGTGGAGAGTGGACATGGTTTGCATGTGATTAACGGTAAACCGAGTTATATCCAGGAAGGTGATGTGTTTTTCGTCAACGAAGGCGACCATCACTTCTATGATGAACTCGGCACGTTAAAACTCACCAATGTGCTGATTAATCGCCAGCAGGATTTCCACTTCCTGAGTAATACCGACACGTTAATTAATCGTATTAATGAAGCCTCAAAGTTACAGCAAGGATGGTTATTACCTGAGCAACGCAGTACCTGTCAGTCATTAATCGCGCAACTTATCCAGTCCCAGCAGCCCAATTCAAATGAAATGGCGCACGCTTTTAAAGAAGTGGCCTTTTTTCAGTTATTGATGGCAATTAATCAGGCAATCAGCAACATCAGCCGCGGTCACACCAAATATAAACTGCATCAGCTAATTGGCTGGCTTCAGGATAACTGTTTCGAAGAGATTAATTGGGACGCGTTAAGCGATCAGTTTCTACTGACCAAAAGAACGCTCTATCGTCAGATTAAAGACACTACCGGCATGACGCCTGAGCATTTCATTAAGCGACTGCGTTTAGTGTCTGCGCGGGCGAAAATACGCGAAAGTGAAGAGAGCATTACTGACATCGCTTATATGTGCGGATTTTCCAACAGCAATCATTTCACGGTCTGCTACAAACACGTGTTCGGTCATACACCTTCCAGCGAGCGTTCACGCGCCCGGCTGTTATAAATAAAAATCCGGGGTTAATACCCCGGAATTCACACACTCAAATCGCTTAGGGACGTGCCGCCGTGCCATCTGGCAGACGCGCGTTAGTCCAGTCCGGAATGCCGCCTGAAACCGGATATTTCGCCGCCTCTTTCAGGTCGATATCCACGCCCAACCCCGGACGATCGCTGAGGTAGGCATAACCGCGATCAATCTCCGGACAACCTGGGAACACTTCCTGCAGCGCCTGATTCACCGGCGTGTACTCCTGGATACCAAGATTGGTGATGCTCAGATCAATATGCAGGTTTGCTGCCACGCCAATCGGTGAGATATCGCCCGGACCGTGCCACGCAGTGCGTACGCCAAACAGTTCCGCAAAGGTCGCCAGCTTCTTCGCCGGCGTGATGCCGCCAATGGTGCTGACATGGCAGCGAATATAATCGATCAGCTGGTTTTGAATTAATGGCTTCCACTCGTTGATTTGTGTGAACAGCTCGCCCATGGCAATTGGTGTGCTGCTTTGGATGCGTAATTTACTCAGCCAGTCGATATTTTCTGGCGCAACCGGATCCTCGAGGAAAAATAGCTGATACGGTTCGAGTGATTTCGCCAGCTGGATTGAAGCGATCGGTGTGATGCGTTCGTGCACATCATGAATAAACTCGACGCCAAAACCGAGCTTATTGCGCAGATGGTCAAATAGGCGCGGTACGGCGCGCGCATAAGCATCCGGATCGAAATAGATGCCGTGAGTAGGATTACGCGGTGACACTTTCGGCTGGATATTGCGAGCTTTGGCCAGCTTGCCGGCAATCAAACGCAAATCATCGGTACCCGCGCCACCATACATGCCCATCTGACAGCGCACATATTGATAGCCCTCCTCCATGCGTGCGCGAATGTTATCTTCAACTTCGATCTCATCGGCGCCGTCGCAGTGACGATAAAGCGGCACGCCATCGCGACATTTGCCGCCAAGCAGTTCATACACCGGCAAGTCGGCAACCTTGCCCTTCAGATCCCACAGCGCCATATCTACGCCGGAGAGCGCATTATTCATCACCGGACCGTTACGCCAGTAACCGCTGACCGCCGCCGATTGCCAGATATCTTCGATACGCGCTGGGTCTTTGCCGATCAAAAACGGCTTCATGTAGTTTTCAATCGCGGCGGCGACCGCGTAGATACGCTGAGTAAAGGTGGCGCAGCCCAAACCGTATAAACCGGGTTCGCTGGTTTCGATTTTTACCACCACCAAATCGATGCCGCCTGGCGCGGTAAGGATGGTTTTTACATCGGTAATTTTCAGGTTACTCATCATGATCCTCACGGTAACTGGATAACATGCTGTATGATGTCCTACATGTTATGTGTATTTAAAAGCCCTGTGCAGGGCTTTTGGTTATTCAGTTATGGCGTACATCTTCAATGGCGTGCACGTTATGTGTCATCGCGCTATTAAGCGTCTCGGCTGCCAGCGAGGCATCGCGGTTTTTCAACGCCATAAAGACTTTAATGTGGGCTTCAACGCTTTCCAGCGTGATGCCTAACACTCGATTTAACTCTTCGAGGTAATGCACATAAATCCCCTTGAGGGATTCCATGACGTGGATGAACACTTTGTTGTGCGAAGCTTTCACAATCGCCAGATGGAAATCGTAGTCCGCCAACGAGTACTTCTTGTAGTCATCTTTACTCACCAGCATGCGATTTAGGGCGCTTTCCAGCACTTTGACATCCTCATCAGTGGCGTTCTGCACTGCCAGCTCCATACATTTGAACTCGACGGTCTGACGGAAAACCCGCATATCATCAAACTCTTCCTGCGAAAGGTGCAGAATGGGCTGGTTATCGCTGAACGATCCGTAGCGCGCCACTTCGCGGGTAACATAGGTACCCTTCCCTTGATGCGTCACCACCACGCCAAGGTCTCGCAGCTTCTGCACGGCACTCCGCACGCTGACGCGGCTCACCTGAAAGGTTGCGGTCAATTCCGCTTCAGACGGCAACTTACAGCCCGGCTCCCACAGACCATCCTGAATGTTCTGCTTCATCTGCTCGTAGATGACATCAACCACATTATGTTTTTGGATACTTTCCAGCGCCACGGCTTTACTCACTTGTCCTACATGTCTACCGCTTTTTAACGCGTCACTGCTTGCAACACAAGCAGCAATTTTTCGCGCAGCAAAAGCGATACTGGAAACCCCCGAAATTTAACTATTACTTTCATTAGGTTAATCTTCAAAAGTAGATAATTACCTTCTGACGATGGCATTAAAAAATTGTGAGATATCTTACAAATCTCTCGCCTGCCAATTGCTGCCTTTCTGCGCATAACGTAAAAGTAACTCATCCAACTTGTTAGTCATGTTACATGAAGGACGTTTTGTTATGCAGACCTTATTTAACCTCTCCGGGAAAACCGCCCTGATTACCGGCTCAACGCGCGGTTTGGGATTTGCTTATGCACAAGGCCTGGCGCAAGCCGGCGCAAAAGTGCTGCTGAATGGCACGCGTCAGGAGCACATGGATAAGGCGTTGGAGCAATTACAGCAACAAGGATTTGATGCCCGAGGCTTTCTGTTCAATGTGGCAGATGAAGCCGCGATTGAAGCGGTATTCCAGCAGCTTGATGAAGAGAACATTCACGTCGACATTGTGATCAACAACGCAGGCATTCAGTTCCGCAAACCGATGCTGGAACTGGCATTGAGCGACTGGCAGCGGGTGCTGGATATCAATCTCACCAGCGCGTTCCTCGTCTCACGTGCTGCAGCCAAACGCATGGTGGAACGCCAGCGCGGTGGGAAAATTATCAATATCGGATCGCTGACCAGCGAAGCCGCGCGCCCTACCGTCGCGCCCTACACTGCGGCAAAAGGCGGCATCAAGCTGTTAACCAAATCGATGGCGGCTGAATGGGCGCCGTTCAATATCCAGACCAACGGCATTGGGCCGGGCTATATCCTAACGGATATGAACGAAGCGCTGGTCGAAAACGAAGAGTTCAACAAATGGGTCTGCAGCAGTAATCCTTCTGGTCGCTGGGGAAAACCCGACGAACTGGTTGGTACCGCCATCTATCTGGCGTCCTCTGCTTCCGATTACGTCAATGGCCAGATGATTTACGTGGATGGCGGCTGGCTCGCCACCTTATAACGGGCTGATTTAGACGACCTAAGCTGGGCATCAAGACTCAGCTGTATCCTACTCAAGCGACCTGAGGTCATAGCATGAACCAGAATATTGCAGGGATTTTACCGGCCAGTCGGTGGGGAAAACTCATCCCGATTGCCTTTATTACCTATAGCCTCGCCTACCTCGATCGTGCCAACTACGGTTTTGGTGCCGCCGCAGGTCTGGCTGAAGATCTCAATATCACGCCCGCCATTTCGGCATTACTCGGCGCACTGTTTTTCCTCGGTTATTTCTGTTTTCAGGTGCCGGGCGGCATTTACGCGGAAAAGCACTCGGCGAAGAAGCTGATTTTCTGGAGCCTGATCCTGTGGGGCGCATTGGCCACCGCCACCGGCATGGTGCACAGCGTGGCGCTGCTGGCGGTGATCCGCTTCCTGCTCGGCGTCGCAGAAAGTGTGGTGATGCCGGCGATGCTGATCTTCCTCAGCCACTGGTTCACGCGCGCGGAGCGTTCCAAAGCCAACACCTTTCTGTTCCTCGGCAATCCGATTACCGTGTTGTGGATGTCGATTCTCTCCGGCTATCTGGTGAACGCCTTTGGCTGGCGCGGCATGTTCATTATTGAAGGCGTGCCTGCCATCTTATGGGCGTTCATCTGGTGGAAAATTTATGCCGACCGGCCGCGTGATGCCAAATGGCTGAACGAGGCCGAAAAGCGTGCGGTGGAAAACGCGCTGGCGGCAGAGCAGCAGTCGATCAAACCGGTTAAGAATTACCGTGAAGCCTTCCGCTCGCCTAAAGTGCTGGCGCTGGCGTTTATCCACTTCTTCTGGAATATCGGCATGTACGGTTTCATCATGTGGCTGCCTTCCATGCTGAAGAGCGCGTCCGGCATGGGTATTGTCGCGACCGGCTGGCTCTCAGCCGCGCCCTATCTGCTCGCCGTGCCGCTGATGCTGACCGCATCCTGGTTCTCCGATAAATACCAGCAGCGTAAAAACATCGTGCTGCTTTTCCTTGGGCTGGGCGCGGTGTGCTTCATTGCTTCCTTTACGCTCGGTGCGACGCACTTCTGGCTCTCATGGGTGCTACTGGTGATCGCGGGCGGTGCGATGTACACGCCGTACGGACCCTTCTTCGCTGCGATCCCTGAGATGCTGCCACGCAACGTTGTGGCGGGCGCGCTGTCCTTCGTGGTCTGCTTCGGTGCGCTGGGATCCTTCGTCGGCGCATGGATTGTGGGCTATCTCAATGGCCTGACCGGCAGCCCAGCGGCCTCTTATGTATTTATGGGCGGATCGCTGGTTGTGGCGGTATTACTCACCGCGCTGACCACCTTTAGTAGCCTGAGCACGCCAACGGCACAAACCCGCTCTGCACACTCATAGAGAATGAAGTCATGACCATGAAACCCACGCGCACGCGTTTAAGCGTTTTATTCATGCTGTTTATTGTCACCGCTATCAACTATATGGATCGCGCTAACCTGGCGGTAGCCGGTTCCCATATTCAGGGCGAGTTTTTCTTATCCGCCACGCAGTTAGGTTTACTGTTTTCGATGTTTACCTGGTTTTATGCTCTGAGCCAGATTCCGGTCGGCTATCTGCTTGACCGTATTGGTTCGCGCTGGCTGTACGGCAGCGCGATTGTGCTGTGGAGCCTGTTTACCCTGCTAATGGGATTGGCGTCGCATCACTTTTTCACCACCGCAACCGCGTCATTTATGATGCTGTTGGTGTGCCGCGCGCTAATTGGCGTAGCAGAAGCGCCCTCTTTTCCCTCCAACACCAAAATCATCGCCACCTGGTTTCCCGACCATGAACGTGCGCGTGCAACGGCAACCTATTCCAGCGCGCAATATATTGGTCTGGCGCTGCTGACGCCGGTGCTGTCGTTTATCGTCTCTCAATGGGGTTGGGAGATGTCATTTTATCTCTCTGGCCTGGTGGGCATTGTGTTCGGCATTTACTGGCTGATTGTCTATCGCGACCCGCAGCACAGCAGCAAAGTGAATGATGCGGAACTCGATATCATCCGCAAAGGCGGCGGCCACGGTTCAGTGAATCAGCAAACCGGAAACGGCAAGGTTAACTGGCAGTCGGTAAAACACATTCTGCGCCAGCGCACCACCTGGGGTTTGTTTATCGCGCAGTTCGCGGCCTCGTCGACGCTCTACTTTTTCCTGACCTGGTTTATTGTCTATCTGGAAAAAGGGCTGCATCTGTCGATCGATAAAGCGGGGATTGGCGCAATGTTCCCTTACCTGATGGCGATGGCTGGCGTGCTGTGCGGCGGAACGCTGAGTGATTTCCTGCTCAAGCGTGGCCGCAGCCGCACCTTCGCACGCAAGCTGCCGGTAATGCTGGGGATGTTGCTCACCTGTTCGATTGCGCTAGTGAATTTCTTCCAGGACAGCCCGGTAATTGCCATCGCTATTCTCTCTATCGCCTTCTTCGCCAACGCCTTCTCTAATCTCGGCTGGGTGGTGTGCAGCGATGTGATTCCGCGCCACTTAATCGGCACCATTGGCGGCTTTCTTAATATTTTTGGCAATCTCTCCGGCATTGTCAGCCCGATCATCATCGGCGTTATTTTACAGCGCACCCACAACTTCCAATACGCGATGTGGTACATCGCTGCCGTCGCACTGATGGGCTTTTTGGCCTACCTGCTGCTGGTTGGCAAAATTGAAGTGATGACGCCGCCCGGCGAACAACCGGCTGAAAATAAGAAGAAATTTGAAACCCCTTCAAACGCATAGAGAGAAGCATAATGCAGCAGAAAACAGTGAACGCGGTGATCGTCAATGCCGCACATGATGTGCGCTGTGAGTCGCGGGAAATTGAGTGGAACGCGCAGCAAGTGTTAGTCAAAGTTGAGCGTGGCGGGATTTGTGGCTCGGATATTCACTATTTCCAGCATGGGCGCGCGGGCATGTCGGTACTGAAAGCGCCGATGATTTTAGGCCATGAATTTGTCGGCATCATTGAGCAAGTGCCAGAAAACAGCGACCTGAAGGTTGGCCAGCGCGTGGCGATCAATCCTTCCCAACCGTGCCAGCTGTGCGCGCTGTGTCAGGAAGGAAAACAGAATCTTTGCCGCTCAATGCGCTTTATGGGCAGCGCGCAGTTTTACCCGCATGTTAACGGCGGATTTGCCCAATATGTGGCGGTTAATCCCGTGCAGTGCGTACCGTACAGCGATGGCGCGGATGCCAAAGTGATGGCCTTTGCCGAACCGCTGGCGGTGTGTATTCATGCGGTACGCCAGGCAGGCGATCTGACCGGCAAGCGCGTGCTGGTCACCGGCGCCGGACCGATCGGTTGTCTGGTCATCGCGGCGGCACTGGCTTCGGGTGCCACCGAAGTGGTAGCTACCGACATCAGCGAACGTTGTCGTCAGCTGGCGATCAATATGGGTGCCAGCGCGGCGCTGGATCCGCGTGAAGAACAGCAAATTGCGCGCTGGGCGGAAAATGGCGGCAGTTTTGATGTCTGTTTTGAAGCTTCCGGCGCAGGCGCGGCGGTGGCTTCGCTGGTCGCCTTTACTCGTCCGGGCGGCATTATCGTGCAGCTTGGCATGGGCGCGGCAGAGGTAAACTATCCAATCGGACCATTGCTGGTCAAAGAGATACAGCTACGCGGCTCCTTCCGTTTCACCAGCGAATTCACCACCGCAGTACGCTGGCTTGAGCAAGGAAAAATCAATCCGCTGCCGCTGCTTTCAGCCGAAATACCGATGCAGGATGCGGCACGCGCGCTGAAACTGGCTGCGGATAAAGAGCGCGCGGCTAAAGTACAACTGATTTTTTAAAAAAACAAATCGGAGATTAAACCTCTCCGGTTATTTCGTGAGAATGATTAATTCGCGAAGCGTGCCGTGATCGAGTTCCGGAAACGCAACAAAGATATCATCGCCTTTCATGGCATAGATTTGCTGGAAATAAACTTTTGCACCCTCAACTGCGCCGAGCGCATAAAGCGCACGCGCCACGGTCATGCGGGAAAGAATCTGATTTTGTTGCGCTTCCCAATCAAAGGCTTCTTTTGCCGCTTCAATGGCTTCCTGATAGCGCTGACATTGGATTAATATTGCGCCATAGCCGCTCATAATCCAGAAATAGATATCGTCATCTCGCAGATGCGCTTTGGCTAATTCAGCGGCTGCACCCCATGAACAGGCTGCAGCCTGATGCTCACCCAGCATATCGAGTGAAATACCTCGATTCGCTAAATCGAAGGCTTTCTCATGCCAGTTTTTACGGTGGAACTCCATGTCATCACCTCTTTTTGCGGTAGGAACAGTATTGATATCCTGTGCAGCATAAATGAGAGTGAAATAAAGTTCATCGTTACGCGAGAATATTGCCTTACCTGCTAACTTCGTGTCCGATTAAACCACCGATCGCCGCGCCACCCAATGTACCGAAGGTGCTACCACCGGTAAGTACCGCACCGCCTACCGCACCAACACCAGCACCAATCGCGGTATTTCTGCCACGATGCGACATGCCACACGCGGTAACAGAAAACATGACCAGTACGACAATAGCAATATTACAGCTGCGTTTTAAAAGCATACAAAGCCTCACTGCCATGAATAGATGGCATGCAAAAGTGTTTATTTGATTGTTGTTAAAATACCCAATCTGTTGTGACTGGCACTGCTCGTCGGCGTGAATTTAAGGTGTTTTATGATGAGACGGAAGGTAAAAATTCTTATTTGCGGCTGGCACTAGCGAGGCGGCGAAAAAGTCGCCGCCTTGCACACACTCCATCATTTCAGGAAGCCGCCCGCTTAACCCGCACCACCGTTCTCACCATCGCCAACGTGGCAACAATCAGCAGTATGCCGCCGACCATCGACATGGCTTTAAAACCTAGATGTTTAAACATCATCAGGCCGACAATCCCGCCGATCAGGAAGGAAAATATCGTGGTCAGATGCGTCAACAGCTGACGTTTCTGGCCTGAGAACTGTTTTGACGGATCGCGGCGGAACAGCGCGGCTAATACCGATGCCAGCGAAATTCCGGCATCGGTTAACGTGCCGGTAATATGGGTGGAGCGCACGCGGCCATTGGATAACTGCGTAGAGGTTGAATTATGCACGCCCATCAGGAAGCCCAGAATGACAATAACTTCCCGGTTGTTGGCCGACGAATAAAAGAACATTTCAAACAGCGATAACGCTATTAAGGCCAGCCCTTCAACCCACAATATTTGGCAGAATATAATGCGATTGCCATTGGCTAATCCGCTGATCACCACCATTCTCGCCGTGACCGCACCACAAACAAAGGCAAACAGGATGGTGGCTAAAAAGGTGATATCACGGAAATTAACGTTCGATACTTCACTGGATAATTGAGAGGTATTACCTGACATATGCGAGGGGAAAAAGCCAAACGCCCCCAAGGCGATTGCATTGAGCACACCGGCGGCCGTGGCGAGCCACATTGCCAGATTCCTGTCCTCATCATGCGTTCGTGTGCGTTTAAGTTTAATCAGCATCAGATACCTCATTATTCTGAACCAGGGCCGAATAATAACCATAGAGCACTACGCAGCGTACATAACCAGGAAATCCCCGAATAAGACGCTGAGCAGATTAAAGAAAGTAAAAAAAATCAACGAGGCGGGATATATTTAAATTAATGTAAAGATTGGCATGTCATTTAAAGGTCGCCATTTAGGGTGACCGCCTTTTCACGAATTAACCGAATGATTTATTTTCATCGGTGCGACCACCACATTCACGCCTAAATCCTGCATCCGCCGCAAAATAGGCACCGGCGTGCCCTGATTAACAATCACCACATCGAATTCACTCAGATGCGCAAAACGGTGCAGTGCCCGGCGTTCAAACTTGGTGTTATCCATCATCAGAATGCGCTTCTGCGCGGCATCAAACATCGCGCGTTTGGTCTCTACCGTTTCGGCGGATTGGTGGAACACAGCATCATCGATAATCGCTGACATGCTGACGAAAAACACATCGGCGCGCAGGCTGGCAATTTCATCCCGCGTCATGCGGCCCATAAATGCATTGCACCAGTGATAGAACTGTCCGCCGAGGCCCATCAAGGTGATATCGCGGCCGTTGCGCAGCTCGTTCATTAAGGTCAGCGAATTGGTGATCACCGTCAGCGGCGCGCGCGCCGAGAGCAGCCGCGCCATCTGCTGCACGGTGGTGGAATCATCGAGGAAAATCGCCTGTCCCGGTTCGAGGTAGGTAGCGGCCACATCGGCAATCGCCTGTTTCTCTTCCAGCTGACGGGTAGCGCGGTAGATATCGCTGGACTCAACCAGGCTAGTTGGCGTCGCGGACACCACGCCGCGCGATTTATGCAGCAGGCCGCGCTCAACCATTTCATCGATATCACGATGGGCGGTCATCAAACTAATGCCGAAGCGATCGGTGATATCTTCGATGCGAATCGCCCCTTCTGCCATCACCGCTTCGGCGATTAACTGGCGACGGGCCAGTTGCCGCGCCTGGCGGCTATCGCTGGGTAAGGTTTCGGCCATAAATACGCCAAGTGAAGAGTCCTGCGGGTTGTGCGCCATATTTCATCCGGGAAAGTGAAGCGAGAAGCGGTTTCGGCACTCATTACAGCGTTTAAAACAGGTTTTGGCAAATGCTGAGGTCGCCATTAATGGCGACCTGGTTTATTTACTGCTTCAACACAAACGGTGAAGCAAAGTTACCGGCGTTCTCTTTGGTGATCAGAATGCAGTCAAACAGCTGCTTCTCGGATGCCGCACCGGTTTTGCCGGTTTTCAGGAAGCTATCCGCCTGCTCTACCGCTTTCTGCGCGAACTGCGCCACCGGCTGCATCACGGTGTAGGACAGCGTACCGGCTTTTACGGCGTCAACCGCATCCGGTGAACCGTCAAAACCGCCGACTTTGATCTGATTCAGCTTGCCAGCTTCTTTCAACGCAGCGATCGCGCCCAGCGCCATTTCGTCGTTACCGCTGATTACGCCTTTAATATTGGGATTGGCCTGCAGCAGCGACTGCATTTTGTTGAAGCCCTGCGTACGATCCCAGTTAGCCACTTCCTGGCCGACTTTCTTCAGCGTGGGATATTGCGTCAGCACTGTATCAAAACCGTTGGCGCGGGTGGCGGCATTATTATCTGACGGCGGGCCAACCAGCTCGACATAGTTCGCACTATCGCCCACCTGCTTCACCCACTCCATTGCGCCAACCGCTGCGCCCTGCGCGTTGTTGGAAACCAGCTGCGCTTTGGCGAGCCCGCTCTGATTCAGTTCGGCGTTGATGATAAATACCGGAATATTGGCGGCGATGGCCTTTTTCACCGAGCCGACCGAACCATCGGCGTTCGCCGGATCGAGAATAATCGCCTTCGATTTATTGGTGATCGCCGTATCAATCAGCTGGCTTTCGGTATTGGTATCGCCTTTGTGGGCGCTGACTTTGGCGCTATAGCCCAGCTTTTCCGCGGCTTTCTGGGCTACCTGACCTTCCGTCAGCCAGTAAGGGTTGGAAGGATCGTTAACGATGATGGTCATTAACCCGTTATCTGCCCAGGTGGGTGCAGCAAAAGTGGTGATGGCCATAGCCGCGGCCGCGATGAAGAGACGTTTAGTGAACATAGTTGGTGCTCCGTTATTATTTGGGGTACAGGTTTTACGGATATCCGCGCGCTGCTGAAACAGCGCGCGTGAGTTAGCGAGCGCGCCGTCCGTATTGCAAGGTGTTGAGCAATACCGCCAGCACGATCACGGCACCAGTGAACACCGTCTGCCAGTAAGCAGAGACGCCGATAATCACCAGGCCATCAGAGAGAAAACCAATCACGAACGCGCCAAGCAGCGTGCCGCGCACGTTGCCGCGTCCGCCGGTCAGTGCCGCGCCACCAATCACCACCGCCGCAATCGCAGTCAGTTCATAAGTGGTACCGGCGGTTGGGCCGGCCGAGGTGAGCTGTGAGGAGAGCACCAGCCCGGCGAGTGCCGCGCAGACGCCAGACAACACATAGACGCTGATTTTGATGCGCTTCACCGGCACACCCGACAGATCAGCCGCGCGTTCATTACCACCCGACGCGTACAGCCAGCGACCAAACGCTGAGCGGCTGAGCAGGAAACCACACGCCAGCGCCACTACGCCCAGCACCAGCACGCCAACCGGGATATTGAAGATGCGATTAAAACCGAGCCAGTCGAAGCCGGTATTCCCCAGCGCTTCGCTGCCGGAGAGTTTGTTGTAGGTCAGACCATTAGTGATCAGCAGCGCAATGCCGCGCGCCACATACATTGTGCCGAGCGTGGCGACGAAGGCCGGAACGCGGAACCAGGCGATAAGCACGCCGTTGACTAATCCCACCAGCGCGCCGACCACCAGCGTCAAAATCGCCACCGCCCACACCGGTAGATAGAGCACCACGCCGAGCGCTTCGAGGTTGATACCCTGCATCATAAATCCGGCCATCACTCCAGCGAGACCCAGCGTGGAGCCCACCGATAAATCAATGCCACCGTTGAGGATCACCAGCAGCATGCCGATCGCCGGCAAACCGAAGATCGCCACGTGCGACGCCATGGTGAGAAAGTTAGCGCCGGTAAAGTAGTTGGGCGACAACATGGAGAAGGTAGCGATAATCACCAGCAGCGCGATAAAGGCGCGCCCTTCCAGCAGCAGACGCGCCACATTCAGCTGCTTGTCGCTTTTTTTCTTGTTGACCACCGGCGGCGTGTCCAGCGTTTGGGTTCTGTCAGTCATACCTTTTGCTCCACTTTTCATGTCATGCCACCAGAGACTCGCCTGAAGCGGCCATAATGCGTTCTTTACTGACACTTGCGTCGAAGATGGCGGAGATGCGCCCTTTGCTCATCACCACAATGCGATGGGCAATACTCAGGCATTCGCCCACTTCCGAGGTGGTATACACCACCGCCAGCCCCTTTTTGGCGTTCTCCGCCAGCAGGCGAAACACTTCCGCTTTAGCGCCGATGTCGATGCCGCGGCTCGGCTCATCCAGCAGTATCACTTTGGGACGGGTGGCGAGCATTTTGCCGATCACCACTTTTTGTTGATTGCCGCCGGAGAGCGATCCAATCGCCGCATCGCCGCCAGAGGTTTTCACCGTCACGTTACGAATGCTGTCGTTGACCAGCTGTTTTTCCCGGCTTCTGGAGAGCACCAGTCCGCGTACAAAGTCGCCGATGCTGGCCAGCGACAGGTTTTCCCCCACCGACATGGTTTGTACCAGGCCATCGCGCTGCCGATCTTCCGGCACCAGCGCCAGCCCAATTTGAATGCGTTGTGAGATGGTTAGCGCGGAGATATCGGTGTCCTGCAGCAGAATGTGACCGCTGCTTTGCTGCAGACGTCCGGCGATGCACTCCAGCAGCTCGGTGCGCCCCGCGCCCATCAGCCCGTAAATGCAGACAATCTCCCCTGCTTGCACCGCCAGCGATAAGTTGTCCACCAGCCGAATGCCGGTTTTACTTTTCACCGTCAGATCTTTCACCGTCAGCGCTGGCAGCCCGAAGTCGTAGCCCTGCGGCGGCGATCCCAGATCAAAGTGATCGCCAACCATGTTGCGCACGATCCATTCGAGATCGATCTCATCGCGTTTGGCATAGGCGGTCATCACGCCATCGCGCAGCACCACCGCCCGATCGGTAATCTCAAGCGCCTCTTCCAGATGATGCGAGATATAGACAATCGCCACGCCCTGACTGGTTAAATCGCGGATCACCTGGAACAGCACCGCCACTTCCGCTGCGCTCAGTGCTGAGGTTGGTTCATCCATGATCAGAATCTGCGAATTCACCGACAGCGCGCGGGCAATCTCCACAATCTGCTGCTGTCCCAGACGCAGGTTCTCCACTGGCGTCAGCGGATCGATCTCCTCCTCCAGCGCCGCCATCAGGTGCGCTGTTACGCGCGCCTCTTCGGCATAATCGACGCCGCCCGGCTTCATGATTTCGCGCCCCATAAAGATGTTGTCGCGCACGTTCATATTCGGCGCGAGATTCAGCTCCTGATGGATAATCGAGATGCCACAGTCACGCGCTTCGGTGGCGGATCGAAAGGTCTTCTCCTCGCCGTGTAGCAAGATTTCCCCGGTTGTTGGCGTAATCACACCAGACAAAATTTTCATCAGCGTCGATTTACCCGCGCCGTTTTCACCAAACAGCGTGGTCACTTCGCCACGACGAATTTCGAAATTGACGCCCTTCAGCGCGTGCGTGGAGCCGTACACTTTGCTGACGTTGCGCGCTTGCAGGATCACTTCGCCTTTCAGCAAGGCGGGATTGAGGTTGAACGGTTTCATTTCACCTCCATGCTGACCGGCGTCACCATCCAGTTTTTCGCGTTGAGTAAGCGGAACACGCCAACCACCTGCACGGTTTTGCCCGGCAACGCATCACGATCCAGCTTGTCGAGCACCGCGCTTTTCATCGCACGATTGATGGCGGAACCGGCATTTTGATATTCGATTTGGTTCGTGAAATCACCGAACTGGATCTTGCCGTTAGCGTCACGCAGATCGGTGCCGGTAATCGCCGGACCGGTTTGCAGCCGCACCTGCATATCTCCCGGCAATCCATCGATTTTCATCGGGAAGATGCCCATCTGCCCGGCTTGCACCACGCCGGAGAACTTGACGGCAAAGACCGGCAGCGGTGCGCCAACGCCATATTTCTGCACCGCTTCCTGCTGATTAGTTTGCAGCGCATCGGCTAACGTTTTGGCATCTACTGCGCGTGATGCCACATCCTGCTGGATGGTCGGGAAGGTTTTCTGGCCGTAACTGTCGGGGGAGAAGCCTTGCTCCTGCGCATCTTCGGCGGAGCCCATTTTTACCACTTTGGTGTCGAGCGCCATCGCCGCGATCAGCGCAACTACCACCACGCCGAGGGTGGCGTAGCGCTGGACGCGCTTGCGGGAGATTTGCTGGGCCTGGATTGAGACATCGGACATAACGTGACCTCTCACTGACATCAGCTGCGATAATCGCGCCGATAATGTTATAAATGTGATAATTTGTGTGATGAGAATTGTGCTGATGTGACTAAATTGTCAACAGGTGACGCGCAATTTTTTCAGGAGAGCGATCTGGATCGCTTAATTGATGTGGACCCCATCACAAAGCGCAATAAACCCCGCCTTATCAGCCTGTTCGCCGTGTTGTCTCATTTCTACCTGTAAGGTTTTGACGCCTGATTCGTGATCGCAATCGCTATTTCAGGTGAAATTTATTGGTTTTATCGAAAAATAATACAGTTAATATGTTATCTCAGTGAGAAGTGGTGTAAGACATTATTTAGCAAATTCATCACAGCCCGTTAACACCTTTCGGTTTGGCGGCGATGAATTGAACTCTTCTTCTTTCGGAGGTGTATGTGGACAGTGGCGATATCATTCTGGGTCTGGATTCCGGCACCTCAGTGGTTAAAGCGGTGGCGTTTGATCTGGAAGGCACGCAACTGGCATGCGCATCGGTGCGTAACCGTTATTACCGCAGCGAAGGCGGCGCAGCGCAGCAGTCAATGAGCCAAACCTGGCAGGATGCAGTCACGGCGATACGCAAACTGGGCGAGCGTGTCGACAACCTGGCCGCGCGGGTGGTTGCCGTGGCCGTCACCGCGCAAGGCGACGGCAGCTGGCTGGTGGGTGCCAACAATCAGCCGGTCGGCGATGCCTGGATCTGGCTGGATGCGCGCGCGGCACCAACGGTTGAAAAACTCAATCAGCACCCGTTAGCCGCCGCGCGCTTTCGCGCTACCGGCACCGGACTCAACACCTGTCAGCAGGGATCGCAGTTGGCGCACATGGATCACTTCTATCCCGAGCTGTTAGCTAACAGCGAAGTGGCGCTGCACTGCAAAGATTGGCTTTACCTCAATCTCACCGGCATCCGCGCCACTGATCCTTCTGAGGCCAGCTTTACCTTTGGCAACTTCCGCCACCAGCGTTATGACGATCAGGTGATTGCCGCGCTGGGGCTGGAACAGCATCGTCATCTGCTGCCGGAGATCATTGAAGGCACAGACACCACGCATCCGTTAACCGCGGAAGCCGCGCAGGCCACCGGTTTACGGGCTGGCACGCCAATCTGCCTCGGCTATGTCGATATGGCGATGACCGCGCTTGGCGCTGGCGTGCACACCGGCGAAGCCAATACCGCCTGCTCGATTGTTGGCTCGACCGGCGTACATCTGCGCAGCGTCACCATTGGTGAGGTGTGGCTGAATCCGGCACAAACCGGCTACGTGATCCCGCTGCCGTGGCCGGGCTATGTCACGCAGGTGCAAACCAATATGGCATCAACGCTCAATCTTGACTGGCTACTGAATCTCGCCAGCGATCTGCTTAACAGCTTTGGCTGTGAAATCGATCATGCCCGTTTGGTGGGCCATATCGATCGCTGGCTCAATGCGGCGAAGCCCGGCAGCCTGCTCTATCACCCGTATATCTCGATTGCCGGTGAGCGCGGACCGTTTGTTAATGCCGAGGCGCGCGCCAGCTTTACCGGCCTGAGTTACACCCACAATTTTGGCGATCTGGTGCGGGCGGTCATTGAAGGCATCGGTTTTGCAGCGCGCGATTGCTATCAGGCGATGGGCAGTTTGCCGGGCGAAATTCGTTTAACCGGCGGCGCGGTGCGTTCGCAGCCGTTACGCCAGATTTTGTCTGCCTGCATTGGTGCGCCGGTGCGCATCAGCCAGCGCGACGAAGCCGGAGCGGCCGGTGCCGCGATGATGGCGGCGGTGGCGATTGGCGCGTATCCGTCGATGGAGAGCTGCGTCAAAACCTGGGTGATGCCGCTGCTGGATGCGCCCGAAGCGCCAGCGAGCGAACTGATGCAGCGCTACAACCAGCTGTTCCCCACCTATCAGCAGCTGCGTAACGATCTTCCTGCCGCCTGGCACGCGCTAAAACAGTTTTAAGGAGTAAATCATGAGTGAACACATGCTGGATCTGTTTGTGATTGGCGGCGGTATCAACGGTGCCGGTATCGCGCGTGACGCTGCCGGTCGCGGATTGTCGGTAATGATGTGTGAGAAAGATGACCTCGCGCAGGGCACGTCATCGCGCTCCGGCAAACTGGTGCACGGCGGGCTGCGTTATCTGGAGTATTACGAGTTTCGTCTGGTGCGTGAGGCGCTGATCGAGCGCGAAGTGCTGCTCAACGCCGCGCCGCATATCATCTGGCCGATGCGGTTTGTCTTGCCGCACAGCCCAACCGATCGTCCGGCGTGGCTGGTGCGCCTTGGCCTGTTTTTATATGACCACCTTGGCGGCCGTCAGAAACTGCCGGGCACGCGTTCGCTGAATTTACGCCGCGATCCTGAAGGTGCGCCGCTGCTGGACAGTTACAGTAAAGGATTCGAGTACTCCGATTGCTGGGTGGATGATGCGCGACTGGTGACGCTGAATGCGCTGGATGCCGCCGAGCGCGGCGCCACCATTCTGCCGCGTACCCGCTGCGTCTCGGCGACACGTCATAACGGCAAGTGGGAAATCACCCTGCAGGATGCCAATGGTACCTCAAGCACCGTGTTTGCCAAAGTGCTGGTCAACGCCGCCGGACCGTGGGTGCTGGATATCGTCAATCAGGTCACGCACACCACAAGCAGTCGCAACGTGCGACTGGTCAAAGGCTCGCACATCATTGTGCCGAAGTTCTGGGAAGGTCAGCAGGCGTATCTGGTGCAAAATACCGACAAGCGGGTGATCTTTATTAATCCGTATGAAGGCGATAAAGCGCTGATCGGCACCACCGATATTCCGTGGCAAGGCAAAGCAGAAGCGGTTACCGCCGACGACAGCGAGCAGCAATACCTGATCGACGTGGTGAATCGCTACTTCAAGGTGAAACTGCGCGCCAGCGATGTGATCACGCGCTTCTCCGGCGTGCGTCCGCTGTTTGATGACGGCAAAGGCAATCCGTCGGCGGTGACGCGTGATTACGTGTTTGACCTCGACGATCAGCAAAACGCCCCGCTGCTGCATGTGTTTGGCGGCAAGATCACCACTTTCCGCAAGCTGGCTGAACACGCGATACAGAAGCTGGCACCGTTCTTCCCCAACATGGGCGCGGACTGGACGCGTGGCGCCACCTTACCGGGCGGCGATATGCCACACGCCGATTTCGACAGTTTCTTAGAGCAGGTAAAAGCGCGCTGGCCGTGGCTGCCACAGGCGCTGCGTAAACACTATGCGCGGCTGTATGGCACGCGTATCGATAAGCTGATCGGTCATGCCAATGCGCTGGGCGATCTTGGCCGCCACTTTGGTGGCCAGCTGTACGAGGCCGAGGTGCGTTATCTGGTGGAAAACGAATGGGCGCAGCAGGCCGAGGATGTGTTGTGGCGCCGCACCAAGCATAAGTTGCACCTCGATGACGCGCAGCAACAAGCTTTTACTCAGTGGTTCAACGCCACCGTTGCTGCTCCCGCGCCGCTGCGTGCGCATGCCGGATAAGAGGTGAAATATGCCGTTAACGCTGTCACTGAATACCAATCCGCTGGTGAACCGCTTTGCCGACCCGCAGGATTTGATTACCACCGTGGCGCAGCAGATCCGCATCCGTGATTTGCAGCTCACCCATGAATTCATCAATCCCGGCTGGCCCGCTGCGACCATCACGCGCATGACACGGCTGATGCAGCAGGCGCTGCGCGCCACCGGCGTGCGAGTCACCTCCGGCATGACCGGGCCGTATGGTCGCCTCAACCATTTTGGTCATCCTGATGTCGAAGTGCGCCGCTATTACGTCGACTGGTTTAAAACCTTCGCCGATATCACCGCCGAGCTGGGCGGCGACGCGGTGGGTTCGCAGTTCGCCATCTTTACCCAGCAGGATTTCAACGATGTTGCGCGCCGCGACGCGCTGATCGATATCGCCATGGATTGCTGGGCCGACGTTGCCGAACACGCCAAAGCCGCCGGATTGAAATACCTGTTTTGGGAACCCATGAGCGTGGGCCGCGAGTTTGGCGAAACCATTCCGGCCTGTCTGGCGCTACAGCAGCGTTTGAGTGCTGCCCCAATGGCGCTGCCGATGTGGATGATGGCGGATATCGATCACGGTGATGTCACTTCCGCCGATCCGCGTGATTATGATCCTTATGCGTGGGCCGAAGCGGTGCCGCGTTACTCGCCGATTATCCATATTAAACAGAGCATGCTGGATAAAGGCGGACACAGACCTTTTACATTGCAGTACAATGCCGGCGGCCGCATTCAGCCGCAGCCGCTGCTGGACGCGCTGGCGCGCGGCGGTGCGCAGGATAATGAGATCTGCCTTGAGCTGAGTTTTAAAGAGCGCGAGCCAACCGATAGCAACGTGGTGGCGGAGATCGCCGAGAGCGTCGCCTTCTGGGCCGGGCATATCGATACCGGCGTGCAGGATCTGCATTTGGCTAATTAACAGGACGTATAAATAATGAAACCGGCACCAACCTCGACTGAACGCGACGAATCTCTGGCGCTGCGCGCCGCCTGGCTGCACTATGTCGGCGGCTTAACGCAGGCGGAAGTGGCGAAACGACTCGGGCTGCCGTCGGTGAAAACACACCGCATGATTGCGCGCATGGTGGCGGAAGGCGCGGTGAAGGTGTCGATTGATGGCGATATCATCGCCTGCGTCGAATTAGAAGATCGGCTGCGCGCGAAATTCGCGCTTAACTTCTGTCATGTCGCACCCGATCTTGGCGAAGAAGGCTTGCCGGTGCGCGCGCTGGGCATGGCGGGCGCGGATTACCTGCGTAACCTGCTCACCGCGTCGCCTTCTACCACCTTAGGTCTGGGGCATGGCCGCACCCTTTCCGCCGCCATCCACCAGTTGCCGCGTATTGATGCGCCGCAGATGCGTTTTGTTTCGCTGCTCGGCTGTTTAACTCGCAACTACGCGCTCAATCCCCACGACGTCATGCATCGCATCGCCGAGAAAACCGGAGCGCAGGCCTACATGATGCCCGTGCCTTTCTTTGCGAATACCCAGGAAGATCGTGAAGTGTTACTGGCGCAGCGCGGCGTGAGCGAAGTGTTTGCGATGGCGGCGCAGAGTGAAGTCAAACTGGTGGGAATTGGCACCGTGGAACCCGCCGCTCAGCTGGTTGAAGCTGGCATGATTGATGAAGCGGAGATCAATGATATCTCCTCATCCGGTGCGGTCGGCGAACTGCTGGGACATTTCTTCGATGCCAACGGACAGATGATTCACACCAACTTAACGGCACGCACTTTGTCGGTGGATCTCGATCTCTCGCATCGCGCAGAGATTGTCGCCCTGGCGGGCGGCGCCAGTAAAGTCTCCGCGATTCGCGCAGTGCTGGCCAGCGGTCTGGTGACCGGTTTGATTACGGATGAAGTGACGGCGCAGGCTTTGGTGGATTGATAAAGAGTTAAGGGTAAGCATTCATGCGCACTTGGTTTTCCTATGAAACCAAACTCACTTCCACGCCCTTCTCGCGCAGCGCTTTTTGATAGCTCGCCTCCAGTTCGGCATCGGTGATCAGTTGGTTAAACGGCTGAAGCGGTGCCAGCGCAAACGGATGAATCTGGCCAAACTTTGAGGAATCCGTCAGCGCGATGGTGTGTGTAGGTTTTTCCATGATGGCGTTGACTACGTCACAGCGCAGCATATCGCGGCCGGTAAAGCCGGTGACCGCATCCCAGCCATCAATACCGATAAACGCCTTATGGAAATTGAGGTGCTGAATGCACAGACGCGTTAGCGGCCCCACCACCGATTCACTGCTTTTTTGAAACAGGCCGCCGAGGATGATCACATCGCCGCCCTTTTCGCGCAGTAATCCGGCGATGTAATGGCTCACGGTAATAATGGTGATGTCGTTGCGTTCACTCAGTTCACGCGCCAGCAAGGCGTTGGTGCTGCCGCCTTCGATAAACACCGTTTCACCGCTGTTCACCAGCGACGCTGCGTATTCGGCCAATCGCTTTTTCACCGCGAAACGGGTTTGCATACGCGCGCCAACATCATCACTTTCTGGCGCCACAGCGGAACCGTGCACGCGGCGCAGAAAGCCGCCTTTCTCCAGAAGATTGAGATCCTGACGCACCGTCACTTCTGAGACGCCGGTGGTATGCGCCAGCTCATTTACGCTGACGCTGCCGCGCTCGCTGACCAATTGGATAATCTGCTGATGACGTGCGTTCATAACACCCGCTGCTGTGAAATTTTTGCCAAGCTTACCAGAAATTTAGCTCAATCCCAGACTGCGGCGACCATTGGCATTCAGCGCATCGAGGGTGAAGCGATCGCGCCACTGCGTTTCATAATCCTCCTGCGGGAAATCGCCTGGCGACGCACCGCTGGCCAGCGCCTGCGCCACTTTTGTCGCGTATGCTGCATTTTTCTCGCACAGCGGCGCGGCGGGAATGTACATCACATTGCCCCAGCCTTGCTGATCGTCTACCGGCGCTACCGAGTGGATCACATCGCAATGCCACCAAACCGAATCGCCAGCCTGCAGCGCGGGAATCGAACACAAGCCTTCAATCAGTTCCGGATGCCACTGCGCTGAAACCGGCAGCACTTTGCCCGGCGCGACGCCGCACAACTCATCTTCCGGTACATCTTTCAACAACGGACGCAGTAACAAATAGGCCATTGCTTCCGGTACCGGCACCACATGCAGCAAGCCCTGATCAATCTGCATATCCGACAGCGCGGTCCAGCCCTGGAAGGTACGGAATACCGAACACTTGGTGGTGGTGCCCGATTGATACTCATTCACTTCAGTGCGATGCGCCGCATCCCAGGGATTGTATTGATCAAACTGGTTGGTGAAAATTTTGCTGAACACCTGTTGATACGCCGGCAATAACCAACGTTCCAATGCGCCTGAATCGGTGTGCGCACCGAGACCTTTGGACGTAGTACCAGGCAAGCGGCGACGAATACGATCGGGATAAATGATGCTGACGTCGGGTTCAAACCAGCGCGTGCCGCGCGACTCGAACGTCCACAAGCGATTAAGGAATGATTGCGTCTGGGCCATAGCCTCGCTTTGGCGCGCTGACATCTGCGCATCGCTCCAGTAAATCGGATAGATTTCCGGACGTGACGCATCAAGATTGCCGAAGAAGTTATCGCCCGGCCCTTGGTAGACGTTGTCGAAATTGTTGTCATCGAGGTACTTGAGCATTGATTCATCCCAGGCCAGCGCCTGATCGCGCGGGAATGTCTGCTTCACTACCACACAACCGCGCCGACGAATATGATCCTTCACTTCATCGGTGATACGTCCCGCCGCAATATCCTGCTGACTCACCTGCGGCCACGCGCTGCCGTTTTGCGCCTCTTCCGCGCGAGCAGCGGCAATTTCACTGACGATTTTGCTTCTGACTTGTTCAAAAAGACCTTCAACATCGCCGATCTGCTCCCTTAGCACCCTTTTCATCAGGCGAACGTTATGTTTGAAATCATCAGGTTGTTGCAATGAAGTGAAAGTATTATTCATGACATGCTCCGATTCATTAACTTGCGAGTTTCATTTGAAACTAAATTACACTTCATTCATAACAAATGCGCAGCAATAAACAATCCCGCATGTGCTGAATACGGAGGTTGATCACATTAAGTTTGAAGGATGGGTTTCAGGTGAAAGTGGCGGCGCGTTTTACGCCACCACTGAAAGATCAGGATTGTGACGTTTTCGACAGCGCTTGCAGAATGGCATCAACGCACTGCTGCGCCGAGAGCAATGCGCTATCTAGCTGCAGATGATCACGTTCCCAGGTTTGATATTCACGCTGTTCAACCGCCTGCCAATCCGGCAGTTTCAGGCCTTTGATATCGGAAGCGCGATTTTCGACGCGAAAGCGATGCTTGTTACGATCGGAACAGATCACTTCGACTTCCAGCAGCGGCGAACCGCTTAACAGGGCGATATCGCGATACGCATTGCGGATCAGTTGCAGGTCGTTAACCGAGTCGGTTATGACGGTGGAACCAAGCAGCAAATTATCGCGCGCCAATCCGTAGATGACGAAATACCCTTCCGGCCCGATGGCTTTCTCGCTCTCTTCACCCGATCGCAACGCCTGTTCGATAGTATCGACGCGTAAATACACCGCGCCGATCTGCTGCGCTAATAAGCGCGCAATGGTGCTTTTGCCGGTGCCGGGTAATCCACTAAACGTGATGAGCATTATTCAATTCCTATTTTGCATTGATGTTCACTTAACGTTTTTCGAGAACAGAGTTTATGCTAAAACAGATAACCTGCTGAAGACAATGAAAAGTGAGTAAAAACAATGATTTCAAAAGAAAATGCACAGCACTATAACTGGGGAGATAACTGTGATGGCTGGACGCTTGTCAATCATCAGGAGATGCTGGTTATTCATGAAAAAATGCCTGCTGACACTGCAGAGCAACGCCACTTCCACAGCGTTTCGCGTCAATTTTTCTTTGTACTCAGTGGCGAACTCACTATGGAACTTGAAGGTGTAATGCATCATCTCTCGTCACAGCAAGGCATCGAAATTCCGCCGAATGCTCGTCATCAAGCGCGTAATAAATCGGCTGCTTCCGTTGAGTTTTTAGTGATCTCTCATCCCAGTACTCGCGGCGATCGTACCGAAGTTGAATGAAATTGTTTAACGCTTACCGTGATTGAGCGGTACTCTTCTGAGGAGTCTAAATGCCTGAATTATCGAGTTGTTGGCGTTTGCGTTAGTGGCGCTGAGATTAGTGTTAACGCCCGGCCCCAATATGATCTATCTGGTATCGCGCTCGCTGTGCCAGGGCAAACGCGCCGGATATATATCGTTGGGCGGTGTGGCATTAGGATTTGTGTTTTATATGCGTTTGCAGCGCTGGATGCGCGTAAATAGCTTTCGTCAATAAATGTGTAAAACGCCAGGAGCCCCTTGCGCAATTAGTGAACGCACTCACAAGTCAGAAACAATTCATTAACCAACGTTTGATCTTTTCCCCGCCAGCTTTTATACCTTTTGAAAATTATTTCATGCATAAGAAATAATTTTCAAGGTTAACCCCGGCTCGTTATTCCGCGTTTTGTCGTCACGGCTGAGCCATACACATTCAGCGTCAGTTCCGGGGAATAAACATGAAAAAAATCACTGTTCTACTCGCCAGTTTATTGATGGCGGGCAGTTTCACCAGCATCACGCAAGCAGCGGATGCGCCTCAATTTCGCTGTAAATCCGGCGAAACTTACTACATGAACGTTATGGTGACAGGCGTAGAGTATTGGTTCCCGGTTTACGAAATGTTCAAGCAGGCTGCGCATCAGCTGGGCTGTAAGACAGTATACGGTGGCACACCCGCTTATGACGTTAACCAGCAACTCTCGAGCTTTGAACAAATCCTGGCACAAAAACCCGCCGGTATTTTTCTTCATCCAATGAATCCTGACCCCTTTATTGAGCCCATTAATCGTGCTGCTGAAATGGGCATTCCAGTGGTGACGTTTGCCGCCGATTCACCTAACAGTAAACGCGTTGCTTATATCACTTCAGACAATTTCCGTGTGGGTAAAGCCGCAGCCGACGAACTAGGGAAAGCAATGGGTAAAGGTGCCGAATTTGCGGTGCTGGAAAACCCCGGTCAGGATAATCACGATAGGCGTGTCACTGCGTTTATTAATGAGATGAAAACCGCCTTTCCTGACAGCAAATTAGTCGCACGCGCTGCGACGAATCAGGACCCTTCGAAAGCCTATAACGCCGTACTCTCAATGTTGCAGGCGAACCCCAATCTGAAAGGCATCTTTATGCCGGAAGCCAGCTCTGCGATTGGTGCTGCGCAGGCAGTGGCTGAAAACGGCGGCAAAGTGAAAGTGATGACCGTGGATGTTAACGCTAAGGTGCTGGATATGATTAAAAGCGGTCAGGTATTTGGCGCAATCAATCCAAATCAGGGCATCCAGGGCTATATGGGTTTTATGACCTTGTTCCTTGCTGCTCATCCTGAACTGATCGATCCGATGAATGATGCCAAACGCAACGGGACCAATCCTTTTGCCTTCCCAATCCTTGATAACGGTTATGCGGTGGTGACTAAAGACAACGCCGATGATTTCCGCTGGGATGTTTATCTGAAACGCCGCGGCACTAAAGGCATCAATGAGTAAGGCGACGATTATGACAGCATTATTGGAATTACGTGGCATCACTAAAAGTTTTGGCGCGGTACGGGCTTTACAGGGGGTAGATCTCACGCTCCGGGCGGGAGAAATTCATGCGCTGGCCGGAGAGAATGGCGCTGGAAAATCAACGTTGATGAACATTATTGATGGCATTTTGCGTCCAGATGGTGGCGAGATGTTGCTGTGTGGCAAGGCCGTGACCATTCGCTCACCACGTGAAGCACAGAGTCTTGGCATTGGTCTGGTACATCAGGAAATTGCTCTTTGTCCTGATATCAGCATTTATGAAAACATTTGGATGGCGCATGCCGCTAGCCAGCGCGGCGTGCTCATGCCGCATAAAGTACTACGTGAAAAAGCGCAGCAGGTGATGAATCGACTCGCGCCGATAGCGGTGACTAAAAAAGTGGGTGAACTTTCTCTCTCTCAGCAGCAACTGGTGGAGATCGCCAAAGCGCTGACGCTGGATTGTCGCCTGCTCATTCTGGATGAACCCACCGCCGCGCTAACCGAACCAGAGGCTCAAACGCTGTTTACGATTGTGCGCCAGTTGCAGGCGCAAGGTATTTCAGTGGTCTATATCAGCCATCGCATGGCAGAGATTTTTGCGCTATGCCAGCACATCACCATTCTGCGCGATGGCCTTACGGTACACAGTTCAACGCTGCAAAACATGACGCCCGATGAAGTGATTACACGTTTGGTCGGACGCGAACTGTCGCAACTCTATCCTGATAAACGCCCAGTTAGCGCCGCTTCACCATTGCTTGAAGTGCGTGAACTTGGCGATGGCAAACATTTCCACGATATCAATTTTGATTTGCGTCCCGGCGAAATCCTTGGCATTGGCGGTTTGATGGGGGCAGGACGCAGCGAAATTGCGCAGGGTATCTGCGGTTTACTGCCCATCAAACGTGGCGCAATCCGTATCAAGAGCAAAGCAGTGACATTGAGGGATTACGCCGCGAGTATTGCGCTGCGCATGGTCTATTTGTCGGAGGATCGCAAAGATGCCGGACTTTTTTTAACGATGCCGATCGAATGGAACATTTCGGCTCTGGATGTCAACGCAGTCAGTCATCATCGTTTGTTGCTCAGTCCACAGCTTGAGCGTCAGCAGGCAGAGGCGCTGGCAAAGCAAGTGAAACTCAAGCTTGCCAAATTAAGCGATCCGGTGTCGTCGCTATCAGGTGGGAATCAGCAGAAAGTCGCGCTAGCACGCGTATTATCGGTACAGCCGGAAATTGTATTTCTTGACGAACCAACACGTGGCGTGGATGTCAGCGCCAAGGCTGAGATCTACAGTATCCTCGCCAAACTGGCGGCCAGCGGAGTGGGTTTAATCGTGATTTCATCAGAGTTACCGGAACTCATTGGCCTGTGTGATCGCATCATCGTGATTCATGAAGGGCGCATGAGCGGAGAAGTGACCGGTGAGGCAATGAATGAAGAGAACCTGATGCGGCTAGCGGCTGGCATCATTCCAGAAGCGGAGGCTGTATGACAATGAATACCACCTTGCCTACACTGCAAAAATCGCGTTGGTCTCTGTTTGGCGGCATTCATAAACAGCGCGAAGTGGGACTGATTGCGATCATTGCACTGATCTTCATGGTGATGAGTTTCACTTCCCCCTACTTTCTCACCTGGGCCAACATGAAGGCGATGCTACTGTCGTTTTCAATTGAAGGCATTGTGGTGATTGGCATGACTATTCTGCTAATAGTTGGCGGTATCGACCTTTCGGTTGGCGCAGTGGTTTGTCTTTCAATGGTGGTCGCTGGGCAGCTATTTATTAGCGGCGTGGATCCCTGGCTGGCTGGCGTAGGCGGCATTGCGGCGGCGGCGCTGGTTGGCTTTTTAATGGGGCTGACGGTAACAAAAATCGGCCTCAGTCACTTTATCGCTTCGCTGGCGGCGATGGTTATCGTGCGCGGCCTGTGTATGATCGTCACTCAGGGAACGCCGCTATCATTATTTACCCTGCCCGTGAGTTTCAAATTTATTGGCCAGGGCGCTCTGTGGGGCGTTCCGTTCGTTATCCTGCTGTTCTTCGTGCTGGTCGCGCTGTTCGACTTCTTGCTGCGTAAAGCCACGTTATTTCGCAAAGTGTTCTACACCGGCAGTAATGAACGTGCCGCCGCCTATTCCGGCATCAACATTAATCGCATCAAATTGTGGGTCACAGTACTGACCTCTACGCTGGCAGGACTCGCCGGAATTATTTATATGGCACGTCTTGGCTCTGCAACGCCAACCTTTGGTGTCGGTATGGAACTGAATGTCATTGCAGCGGCGGTCATTGGCGGCGCGAGTCTGAAAGGTGGCACTGGCTCGATTCTTGGCGCGGTGCTTGGTGTTGCATTGCTGTCGATCGTCACCAGCTCGCTAATATTAATCAACGTCTCCGTTTACTGGCAGGAGTTGATTAAAGGTTTGATCTTACTGGCCGCCGTCTCAATCGATCACTTACTGAATAAATACCGTGCTGCATAAGGAATTATCGCCCATGGAATTCGCTAATGAGCACCCTGCGTTTCATAGCGCGCGTCAGATTTACCAGGTTCTGGTGATGTATTACCTCGATGGCAAGAAACAGTCGGAGATTGCGGTTGAAACCGGCTTATCGGTTGCCAGCGTTAATCGTCTGATACGTCAGGGCAAGGAGAGCGGCATGGTGGAAATCACCATCAAATCCCCTTGGCTTTCAGCACATCAACTGGAGAGCGATCTGGCTGCCCTCGGCAAGTTACAACAGGTGGTGGTGGCGCCGAACGTTGCACGCAGTGAGGATAATAGTCTGCAAATGGTCGGCGCAGCGGCGGCAGAATATTTGTTATCACGTCTAAAGGATGGCGATGTCATTGCTATTACTGGTGGCAAAGGTGTAAGTGCGCTGGTTGAAGCATTACAGCCCTCACGTAAATACGATGTTCAAGTGGTACCCGCGCTTGGCTGCGTGCAAGGCAAACATTACACCGACGTCAATCATGTAGCCTCGGAAATGGCGGCGCGTCTTGGCGGACACGCATGGCAGATTCACGCCCCTCTGTTTACTGATTCTGCCGATGAACGCGACATGCTGATGGGCATTAGCGCCGTCGACCAGGTGCTGGATAAAGCGCGTAACGCAACGTTAGCGGTAGTGGGTTTAGGATCGATTCATAGCGACAATTCCAGCTACTACGATCTTAACCTCTCGGCGCGCCATGCTTCCTCCAGCATTGAAACCAGCGGTGCGCGCAGTGAACTGTTAGCCTGGCTGCTGGATGCTAACGGCCAACCGGCTCCGTTCGATGCCAACCGGCGTTTAGTTGGCCTGACGTTGCCTGAACTGCAACGCATTCCCTTCTCAATGGCGGTGGTGGCTGGTCGTGACAAAGTGGACCCGATTGACTGCGTGCTGCACGGTCAGTGGCTGAAAGGCATGGTCACTGATGAATCGACTGCGGCAGGCGTACTGGAATTGGCCCTGAGCCGAGGTGCATCTCATGGATAACATTAAAACCCGTGAACAACGCCTGAGCGCCCTGCGCCTGCGTTCATCGACACCGGTGTTGATTGTCGGCGGCGGCATCAACGGCATCAGCACTTTTCGTGAGCTGGCGCTGCAGGGCATTCCGGCGCTTCTGGTGGAAAAAGGCGACTGGTGCCAGGCCGCCAGCGGTGCGCTATCGCGCATGATTCATGGCGGTTTGCGGTATCTGGAAACCGGTGAATTTTCGCTGGTCAAAGAGTCGGTCACCGAGCGCGATCGCCTGCTGAAAAATGCCTCGCACTATGTTTTCCCCCTACGCACCACGGTGCCGATCGATAATCTCGCTGGCGGCTTAGTGAATGCCACGCGCCGTTTTCTACGCCTGAGCGATAAACCGACGCGGCGCGGGGCGTTGCTGATCAAAACCGGGCTTAGCCTGTATGACATTTACACCCGCCAATATGGATCGATGCCGAAGCATCAGGTGCGCAATGAAGCCGCCACGCGTGACCGCTGGCCGGGTTTCGCGCCCTGGGTGAAATACAGCGCCAGCTATTACGATGCCTGGATCAGCGCGCCGGAACGGCTGGGATTTGAGTTGATTGATGATGCCGAAAAAGCTAGTCCAGAGGCGCTTGCGCTCAATTATCTGCAGCTGGTCAGCGCCGAGGGCGAAACGGTTATTTTGCAGGATGCGTTAAGCGGCGAGCGCTTCAGCCTGCAACCACATGTGCTGGTGAATGCCGGTGGTGCCTGGATCGATCAGCTCAACCAACGCATCTCTTCACGCAACGATCTACCCAAGCTGATTGGCGGCACCAAAGGATCGCATCTGATCCTCGATCATCCCGAATTGCTGCAGATGCTGGATGGCGAAATGGTCTATTTCGAGAATCAGGAAGGCCGCGTCTGCATCATGTTTCCGTGGTTCGGCAAGGTGCTGGTGGGTTCCACCGATATCCGCGTGGACGATCCCGATGCGGTGGTGTGCGAAGAGGAGGAAAAGAGTTACATCCTTGAGTCATTGCGCTTCGTCTTCCCGCATATCGAGGTGCCGGATTCCGCCATCGTTTACACCTTCTGCGGCGTGCGTCCACTGCCCGCCAGCGAGGCCAAACTTAACGGCCAAATCTCGCGGAACCACTCGTTAGTGGTGTTGCCGGCTGACGCCAATCGCGCCTGGAGCACGCTCTGTTTAGTCGGCGGCAAATGGACCACTTTCCGCCAGTTTGGTGAAGAGGCGGCGGATCGCGTGCTGCGGCTGCTCGGCGAAAAACGGCAGGTCTCCAGCGGTGATGTGCCGATTGGCGGCGGACGTGATTTTCCCAAACCTTCAGGACAAACCGCGTGGCTGGCGCAACTGGCGCAGCGTTATGCCGTGCCGCTGCCGCGCGTGATGCAACTCGCCAAACGTTACGGCAGCCGCGCCCTGCCGCTGCTGGCGCTGATCCAGCAGCACGGCGAGCAAATGTTGCAGCATCACGCCGCCTACAGCAATGTCGAATTGCGTTATCTGATTGAGCATGAACAGGTTTGTCAGCTGGAGGATTTACTGGTGCGCCGCACCTCGCTGGCGATTTGCGGTGAACTTAGCGCGCCGCTGGTGCAGGAGATCGCGCAGTTAATGGCCGCGACGCTCGGCTGGAGCGATAGCGAACGCGCGCAGCAGCTGCAGCGCGGCTGCGCCAATCTGGCACGTTTGCACGGACTTACCGGCCTTTATCCCACGGTTTTTCAGGAGGAAACACGACATGTTAGTAACCAATAAAGTGCGCATGCAGCGTCTGTTTCAGCACGGCAAATGTCTGGATGTCGCCATCGATCACGGTATCGCCAACGAGCCCGATTTTCTCATCGGACTGGAGAATATTGAGGGCGTGATGGATAACCTGGTCGCCGCGCAGCCGGATGCGATTCAGGTCAACTACGGTCAGGCCGATCTGCTGCAGCGTGTGGCGGGACGCAAACCGGCGCTGGTGATGCGCACCGATGTGGGCAATGCCTACAACGCGGCGCGTCACCGGGAAATGTGGGCGGTGCTGCACAATCCGGATGAACCGATTCTTGCCGCGTTGCAGATGGACGCCGCCGCAGTGGTTGTGAACCTCTATCTGATCCCGGATGAACCGGGCATTTTTCGCATGTGCGTCGAAAATATTGGCCGCTTGCGCCAGGCTTGCGATCGCTACGCCATGCCGCTGATGATTGAACCGCTGGTGATGGCCCCCGCCGGACAAGGCGCGGCTTACGGCTCACTCGGCGATGTCGAGAAAATTGTGCCGCTGGTGCGGCTGGCGCGTGAGTTAGGTGCCGATATCATCAAAGCCGATCCCACTGAGAACGTGGAAGATTTTCATCGCGTGGTGGAAGCGGCGCGCTGTCCCACGCTGGTGCGCGGCGGCGGCAAAGGTGAACTGGCTGGCGTGCTGACGAAAAGTGCCGCGCTGATGGCGCAAGGTGCCAGCGGGATGGTGTATGGCCGCAATGTTTATCAACACGATAATCCGTCACGCGTGGTGAAAGCGCTGATGGCGATTATTCATCAGGGCGCCAGCGGCGCGGACGCCCTGGAAATCTATCAGCAGGGTTGAGCCTTACCTGCACCGGCGCTTAAGCGGTGCGCCGTCTTCGCCAGTTGCACGGAGTCGGATATGAAGATAGTTGGTATTGATGCCGGAAACACCATGATCAAAGCGGTGCTGTTTGATCTCAGCGGTCGCGTATTGTCGGTGGCCGAGTGCGCGGGAGAAACCCATCGTCCACAGGAAGGCTACGCCGAACGGCCGGTGGCGGATATCTGGCATGGCGTCAGCGATGCGGTGAGCCGTTGCCTGCAGCAGGCGGAGACGCCCGCCAGCGATGTGATTGCGGTTGGCGCGGCCGGCCACGGCAACGGTTTGTACGCGCTGGATAAGCATCAGCAGCCACTGTTTGGTATTCAGTCTATCGATCATCGAGCTTGTGACACAGTGCACGCGCTGGAAATGAGCGGCGCGGATAAGCGCATCTACCAGATTTCGCTGCAAAAACCCTGGCCTGCGGCAACGCCGGTATTGATCAGCTGGATTAAGCAACATCAACCCGAGCGCTGGGCGCAAATCGGACATTTATTGCTGGCGAAAGACGTTATCGCCCATTTTCTCAGCGGTGCGATTAGCGCTGATTTTTCAGATGCCGCCGGCGCCGGCTTAATTGATTATCGTGCGCGCCGCTACAGCCGTGAATTGATGGCGCTGTACGACATCGAAGAGGCGCTCGCCCTGCTGCCTGGACTGCGTGAATCCTGCGAGGTGGTTGGCCACGTCACAGAACGTGCATCCCAACTCACCGGATTACCGGCAGGCATTCCGGTGGTGGCGGGCATTTTTGATGTGGTGGCCAGCGCCGTGGGTTCTGGCGTGGTGAACAGCGGTGAAGCCTCGATTGTCGCCGGTACGTGGAGCATCAATCAGGTGGTGGTAGATAAACCCGATTATCTGCGCCCGGTATTTATGAACTCCATTATTGAGTCCGACCGTTATATGGCGATTGAGGCCAGCGCCACCTCGGCGGCGAATCTCGACTGGTTCCTGCGCGAATTTGACGATGGTCGCGGCGGTCAGGGCGCGGTGCGCAGCAGCGATAGCGTGGCGCACGTGCAACCCAATGCCCAGCTACCGCTCTATCATCCTTATCTTTATTCCGGACGCAAATCGGAACCGGCCAAAGCCGGATTCTATGGCTTAGGCGGCTGGCATACGCGCGCCGATATGCTGTTCGCGCTGTTTGAAGGCGTGACCTTTGCCCATCGGGCGCATATTGATCGCTTGCGTGCGGCAGGCATCCCTTTTACGCAGGCCATTTTGTCGGGCGGCGCGGCGCGCAGTTGCATCTGGCCGCAGATGTTTGCTGACGTGTTAGGCATACCGATTCGCGTGGCGCAGTGCAAAGAGACCGGCGCGCTTGGCGCCGCCTTGTGTGCCGGTGTGGGCGTCGGCGCGTGGCGCAATCTTGCCGAGGCCGCGCAGCAGGCGGTGCAGATCAATCCCGGCGAATTGTTGCCGCGAGCGGAGCGCGTAGCCTTTCACGATGCGCGTTATCGGGTGTTTAAAAAGCTGGAGCTGGCGATGCGCGAGATGTGGCAGGAAGCCAGTTGATTATTGTTTATTAACAATGCATTAGTTTTAAGGTCGTATAAAAAATGACAACCCCTGCGCAGTAATGTACACTTGAGCTATCAAAATGTTCTAATGAACATTGCTCAGGAGGTTGTTATGACAACTGCATCCCCATTCAATCACGGCAATGCCGCACGCGTCTTCGATCCCACGCTGATCCAGAACGCTCAGCAATCGTTTATGGATCAAATGGGCTTACCGCGTAATCCGCTGAAAGCGCACCAGTTGATCACCGAAGGTCTGGATGTCGGCATCGTTGAACGCGCGGCTACGGTGCTGAAAGCAACGCCGCTGGATGTGGCCCAGATGGTCTCTATCGATCGCAATACCTATCGCCGCCGCGAGAAAGCCGGATCGCAACTCTCGGTGGAGCAAGGTGCGCGCGTGTATCAGGTGTTCGAAATTCTGGATGCCGTTTTGCAATTATTTGCCGGTGACGTTGACGCTGCCATGCACTGGATGTATCAACCTGCGTTGGCACTGGATGATGCATTGCCAATGGAGATGCTGAGCACGCCTGCGGGTTGTGATGCGGTGTTAACGCTGATTGGTCGCCTGGAACACGGAGTGATTGTGTAATGACGCAACGGAAGGAACCGGATGCTCCCTATCGGCTGTTTTATCGACTCGTGAAAGAAGAGTACGCCAGCGAGGCATTTAGCGGCGCTGGCGCTGAAAAATGGGGCGGACGCTGGAATCCGCCCGGTATTAAGACGGTGTATCTCAGCAGTTCAAAGGCGCTCGCCACGCTGGAACTGGTGGTGCATGCCGGTAAAGCGATGCTGGAGAAGAGCCGCTTTATGGTTTTTACCCTGCCGATCCCTGAGAGCGAAATCATGGCGCTGGACAGCAGTAAACTGCCCAGCGATTGGCAAAAGTATCAGCAGCAGGAAGAGACACAGGCGATTGGCGCTGCGTTCCTCGATGTGCAAGGTGGCTTTCCTTTGCTGTTAACGGTACCCAGCATTTTGACCGGCGAAGACAACGCCATTCTCAATCCCGACCACCCCGCCGCTGCGGCCCTATTTGCACAAGCCACTTCAGCGCCCTTCGCGCTTGATCGCCGGATTAAAGAATGACGAGGGCTTTCATAGGGTCGCCATTCATGGCGACCTAAATATCAACGCGCCGGTTTCGCTAAAGCATACGCCGCCGTTAAATCCACACGTTGCCAGAATGACTGATCCGCATCATTGCCTGACAGCGGATAACCGTTTGGCAGCGCGCTTTTCACCATCAGGCTACGAATCTGCGCATCAGACAATTGCGGCAACGCGGTTTTCAGCAGGATCTCCGCGCCCTGCGGGACCTTGACAGGCGTATTCTGCACATTGGCTTTTGGCAGGTTGTAACTCATGGTGAAACGATAGAACTGCTTCATCGCCGGTGAGCGATACGGATCGTCCTTGCCATTGCTGCGCGCACACTCTGCCAGCGACGTGCCGCACTCTTTTGCCAGCGCGGCACGCAGCTGATCGCGCGCTTCGCTAAACAGTGCCTGATAGCGCGCATCGTTGAGATAATTGGCCACGTTACGCTGCGCCACCATGCGCGAACCCATCACATCCAGCGGGTAATGCACGCCCAACACTAAACGCGAATAACCGTAGCGTGCGCCGCGCGTCACCAATGCTTCAAAACGTTCCGGCACCATTTCGGCCAGTAACAAGGCATCGGTATAACCGGTGTTGGTGTGGCCGCTCGGGAAAGAGCCGCCGTCGGCGGTGTAACGCACGTTGTCTTTGACCACCACATCGTCCGGCACCAGATGGATGCTGTTGCCTTTACGCAGGAACGGCCGCGGATAGTTAAAGTGCTTTTTCGCCGCGCTGGTGCTGACTTCACTGGCTTTAATCAGCGCGGCGGCCTTACCGATCTCACCTTTGTCGTAAGCGGCGAGGAAGGCTTTGCCAAGGCGCGGACCAAGCGCATCGGAGAGGAAATAGAGATAGCTGATGGCTTCTGCATCGGCCAGAGCCTGATGACGCACATTTTGCGTGGCGTTCAGGTTGATGTGGGTGACGGTGGCCTGGCTGGCATCAAGTACGCTGGCGGGCAACGTGCTAAAGCCCGAAAGCAGCGCAATTCCGGCCTGCTGGTTCTCTTTCATTTTGAAATCGTAGCCGCTGTTTTTCAGCCACTGCGTGTCTGCCTGTTTCGCGGTCTGTTTGGCTTTTTCCAGTTGCTCGCGCGTCAACGTGCTGCTGTCACCTTGCAGCGCCTGACGTTCAGCCTGTAGCGATTGCTGCTCGAGATCGCTATAAGCGGAGGTGGAACCGGTAGAGGTTAAGCCTGCCAGCGCGGCCGCATCGGGCAGTGAAACCGCATGTGCTTGCTGTGCCAGCAGAATAACCGTTGCAATCAGTGTGAAGCGGGTTTTCATTATTTTCCCCTGTTATCAGAATATTACCTTGCCGGGGAAACACGCTAGCACTCGGTTATGACAGATTTATTTCATTTAACGACACTGACTGGCACAGTTTTGTACGCAAATTTGTGCCAGCGAGCCGCAGCCGCCGTTATTGTCATTTTTACACTGTGATTGCTGCACATAGCAGTTTTGCTGACAGGCTGAAACATCGCACTTCGCGGCAATCGGCGTCAGCTGTACCACCGGTGCTTTTCGCTCCGGCTGCCATTGCGGTTGTGCCAGCACGCTGGCGCTGAACAGCAAGGTAAAAGCCATTATCCATTTCATGATTTAGTCCTCGCAGAACGGGTGTAATGAGTATGGCTGCTGCGGAGCCAATTACCATGCTGAAACAATCGATTCACTCTTTCACAGAAGTTGCTCTGCTGCAGTGCATGGGCGTGCGCCACTGTAGTGCAGAGCGGCAAGATCAGATGCTGCTTCGTTGATTTTAAATCAATGAGTTAGCCTCCATTCGGCCAATCTTCCAACCTGGTACAAAAGTTGCAGTCTTTAATGCATAGCAAAGGAGACGGATATGAAAGCGATTGTGATTGGCGCGGGCATTGGCGGTATGAGTGCTGCGGTTGCTCTGGAGAAAGCGGGTTTTGACACCGCCGTATTTGAAGCAGTGAAAGAGATGAAGCCGGTGGGTGCGGCGATCTCTATCTGGCCCAACGGCGTGAAATGTCTCAACGCGTTGGGCATGAAAGAGCCGCTGCGCGCACTCGGCGGCAACATGGCGTTTATGGCCTACAACGATGCGCACAGCGGCAGCACGCTCACCCGCTTCAGCATGAAACCGCTGGTGCAGCAGGTGGGGGAATATCCCTATCCGGTGGCGCGCGCGGAATTGCAGGCGATGCTGATCGATACCTACGGACGTTCGCGCATTAGCTTTGGTAAACGCGTCACGCAGGTTGAGCAAACCGAGCATGGCGTCACCGCCTGGTTTGATGACGGTAGCCAGGCCGAAGGTGATTTTCTGATTGCCGCCGATGGTACGCACTCGGTGATCCGCCACTATGTGCTGGGTGAAAGCGTGGAACGTCGTTACGCCGGTTACGTCAACTGGAACGGCCTGGTGACAATTGATGAGGCGATTGCGCCCGCCGATCAATGGACCACTTTTGTCGGCGAAGGCAAACGCGTGTCGCTGATGCCGGTCAGCGATAACCGCTTCTACTTCTTCTTTGATGTTCCGCTGCCAAAAGGCTTGCCGGAAGATCGCGCAACGTTGAAAAACGATCTCAAAGGCTACTTCAGCGGCTGGGCCGAACCGGTGCAGCGTCTGATTGAACGCCTTAATCCGGAAACCACCAACCGTGTGGAAATCCACGACATCGAACCGTTTAGCCGTTTTGTTAAAGGTCGCGTGGCGTTGCTGGGCGATGCCGCACACAGCACCACGCCGGATATCGGGCAAGGCGGTTGTGCGGCGATGGAAGATGCGGTGGTGCTGGCGCAGACGCTGGCGTCACACTCTTTAGGGATTGAGGATGCGTTGTTGCGCTATGAAGCCCGACGTGTGGATCGCACCAAAGATTTGGTGTTGAAAGCCCGTAAGCGCTGCGATGTGACCCACGCTAAAGACGCGGAAGTGACGGCGGCATGGTATGCAGATTTGAAAAACGAAACCGGCGAGCGCGTGCTGGCCGGCATGTGCGATACCATTGAAGGGGGCCCGTTCGGGTAAATGAGACCGCCTATTCATTTTTTGTAGGGTCGCCATTTATGGTGACCAGGTGCGCATAAATGCGCACCCTACGAACACAGTGGTGAGTTATGCCCCTTCCAGTCCACGATTTTTCAGCATAGGGCCGATCTCCGGCTCTTTGCCGCGCCACGCCAGCCA
This sequence comes from Pantoea sp. DY-5, assembly GCF_019795955.1. NCBI lineage: Bacteria > Pseudomonadati > Pseudomonadota > Gammaproteobacteria > Enterobacterales > Erwiniaceae > Pantoea > Pantoea sp. DY-5. Next base: position 507,209 of record NZ_JAIMIE010000001.1, on the reverse strand, counting down.
CAGATGCTGCAAATCGGTGCTGTTACCGCGTGACAGAATATGTTCGCGGAACTGCTGACCGTTTTCGCGTGTTAATCCACCTCGTTCAACAAAGGCTTGATAGCCATCATCGGCGAGCATCTGCGTCCAGATATAGGCGTAATAACCGGCTGCATAGCCGCCGCCCCAGATATGGCGGAAATAGCTGGAGCGATAGCGAGGCGGAACCGTCGCCAGCGCAATGTTTTCGGCGGCCAGCGCCTGCAGCTCGAAGTGGCTAACGTCTTGCGGATTGTCGTGTGTGGTCAGTGAATGCCACTGCAGATCCAGCAGCGCGGCGGCCAGCAGCTCGGTCATGTCGTAACCTTTGTTGAACTTCGCGGCGCGCACCATCTTGTCACGCAGCTCAGCAGGCATCGCCTCGCCGGTTTTGTAGTGGCGCGCATAGTTGGCAAACACCGCTTCGTTGCTGGCCCAATGCTCATTAATCTGCGACGGGAACTCGACAAAGTCGCGCGGCGTGGCGGTGCCCGACAAGCTCGGATAACGTTGCGTGGCGAACAAGCCGTGCAGCGCATGACCAAACTCGTGGAACAGCGTGATCACTTCATCCCAGCTCAGCAGCGCCGGCTGGCCTGCCTGCGGCTTGGTGTAGTTGCACACGTTGTAGATCACCGGTTTGGTGCCGAGCAGCGTGGTTTGGTCGACGAAATTACTCATCCACGCGCCGCCGCTTTTGTTATCACGCTTAAAGAAATCGGTGTAGAACAGCGCCAGCGGCGTGTCGTTGGCATCGAAAATCTCGTAAACGTTAACGTCAGGATGATAAACCGGTAGATCGTGGCGCTGGCTAAAGCGAATGCCAAACAGCTGGCTGGCCGACCAAAACACGCCTTTTTCCAGCACGTTATTCAGCTCAAAGTACGGGCGGATTTGGCTCTCATCCAGCGCGTATTGGGCTTTACGCACCTGCTCGGCATAAAAACTCCAGTCCCAGGCGCGCAGCGGAAAACTGTGATGCGCGGCTTCAATGGCCCGCTGAATGTCGGCGGCTTCGCGTTCAGCGCGAGCCCGCGCGGCAGGGACAATATTGCGCATAAAGGCAAAAGCCGCCTCCGGCGTTTTCGCCATCTGATCCTGCATGCTCCATTCGGCATAGGTATTGAAACCGAGCAAACTCGCCTGCTGCGCGCGCAGTTGCGCCATGCGTAACACGATGTCGCGCGTGTCGTTATCATCGCCCTGCTCGCTGCGTGTTAGCGCCTGCTGGAACAGCGCTTCACGCGTGGCGCGCACTTCCAGCGCCTGCAGCGCCGGTTGCTGCGTGGTGTTTTGCAGCGCAATCAGCCATTCGCCGTGCAAGCCGCGTGCTTCGGCCGCCGCTTTGGCATGCGCCAGCTCTTCTTCACTTAATCCGGCCAGCGCCGCAACATTGCTCACCACATAAGCACCGGCTTTGGTGGCCGCCAGCAACTTATTGCCGAAGCGGGTGCTGAGGCTCGCCAGCTCCTGATTACAGGCGCGCAGCTGGGTTTTATCCGCGTCGCTCAGGCTGGCACCGGCCAGTTGGAAATGCTGCCAGGTGACTTCCGCCAGCCGCATCGCTTCGGCATCCGGGCACTGCGAGCCGCGATGCTGGTAAACGGTATCGAGGCGAGCAAACAGCTGGCTGTTCAGGTAGATTTCATCATTGAGCGCGGTGAGCTGCGGGGTAATCAGTTCATCGATTTCCTGCAGCCGATCGCTGGTGTTGGCGGAAGTCATGGCACCAAACACCAGATTCACGCGCTTCAGCAACTGGCCGCTACGCTCCAGCGCCTCAAAGGTGTTGGCGAAGGTTGGCGCGTCAGGATTGCTGGCGATCGCCGCCACTTCGCGCCGTTTCTCTTCAATCCCCGCTTCCAGCGCCGGCAGAAAATCCTCTTCCTGAATCTGGTCAAATGGCGGGGTTTGATACGGCAAGGTGCTGGCGGTGAAAAACGGATTGGCTCGTGAATTCATTATCGCTCCTGATAATCAGCAACGCCGCACGGTGGCGGCGGGATGGTTCTATCCTGGCAGTTTCCTCGTCACTCAACAACTTATCGCCTGCTGCTGATAAACGCTGATGATTTCTCCCGCCACCGCGACGGCAATTTCCGCCGGTAACTTGCCCTTCACATCCGCCAAACCAATCGGGCAGCGCAAACGTGCGAGAGAATCTGCTGCAATGCCTTTGCCCTCTAAGCGATAGCGAAAGCGCTGGGCTTTGGTGGCAGAACCAATCACACCGGCATAGCGAAAATCGCCGCGGCGCAAGATCGCTTCGCTGAGCGCCAGATCGAGCGGATGATCGTGCGTCATCACAACAAAATAGCTGTCGGGCGCGGCTTCGTGCACGCAGTCAATCGGATCATCAACCTGGCGCACCGTCACGCCGGGCGGCACGGCGCGAAACTGCGCGGCGCGGCTATCAATCCAGGTAATGTGGCACGGCAAGGTGGCGAGCAGATTCACCAGCGCCTGGCCGACGTGGCCTGCGCCGTACACCTGGATTTCCGGCTGCTGCTGCATCAGCGGTTCAAACAGTAAAGTGGCGTGACCACCGCAGCATTGGCCGAGACGTGCAGCCAGCGCAAACTCTTCACTGCGCGGTTGAGTGCAGCGCTGCTGCAGCATCTCGCGCGCCTGCGCAATGCATTGATACTCAAGATGGCCGCCGCCAATGGTGAGAAAGGTGTCATTGGCGCTGACTACCATTTTGCTGCCGCGATCGCGCGGCACGGAGCCCCGCTCGCTGAGCACAGTGATCAGTACGCAGCTTTCGCGTTTTTCCCGCAGGCTGTGCAACACGCTGATCCAGTCATGATAAATCATGGTCCGCTCCTGATAAGCGCTGAATCCCCCAGAATACCCGCTCCGGCGTGGCGGGCGCGTCCAGCTGCGGATGGCGACGATAGTTATCAACGCTGGCAACCGCATCCTGCAATGCGCACCACACGGCGATGCCCAACATGAACGGCGGTTCGCCGACGGCTTTGGAGTGGAACACCGTGTCCTGCGGGTTTTTGCGGTTCTCAACCAGCGTGACGCGCAAGTCGCTCGGCACATCGCTGATCGCCGGAATTTTGTAGCTGGCCGGGCCATCGGTAAGCAATTTACCCTTGTCGTTCCACACCAGCTCTTCGCAGGTGAGCCACCCCATACCCTGCACAAAACCGCCTTCAACCTGGCCGATGTCGATAGCCGGATTCAACGACGCGCCCACGTCATGCAAAATGTCGGCGCGCAGCAAACGGTATTCGCCGGTCAGCGTATCCACCAGCACTTCACAGCAGGCCGCGCCGTAGGAGAAGTAATAGAACGGTTTGCCGCGTCCGGCGGCGCGATCGTAATGGATGCCCGGCACTTTGTAGAAACCGGTGGCAGAAAGCGGCACCTGATTAAGCCACGCTTGCTGTGCAACCTGGGCGAAGGTGAAGTGTTTCTCGCCGACGCGCACGATACCGTTGCTGAAATGCACCGCGTCTGCCGCGCATTGATGTTGCTGACACAGCATCTCGGTCATGCGATCGCGCAGGATTTGCGCCGCATTTTGCGCCGCTTTGCCGTTGAGATCGGCCCCGCTGGACGCTGCGGTTGGCGAGGTGTTGGGCACTTTGCCGGTATCGGTGGCGGTCACCTGAATCTGGCTGATATCAATCTGCAGCACTTCCGCCACAATCTGCGCCACTTTGGTGTTTAAGCCCTGGCCCATTTCGGTGCCGCCGTGATTGAGCTGCACCGTGCCATCGGTGTAAATCAAAATCAGCGCGCCGGCCTGATTGAGGAAGCTGGAGGTAAAAGAGATGCCGAATTTCACTGGCGTCAGCGCTAGTCCGCGTTTCATAAAACGGTTGCTGGCGTTAAATGCGCTGATGTCACGACGCCGCGCGGCGTATTCGCTGCTGGTTTCCAATTGCTCCGTCATCTCATCCAGCAGATTGTCTTCCACCTGCTGGTGGTAATGGGTGATGTTGCGATCGGTTTTGCCGTAATAGTTACGTTTGCGCAGTTCGAGCGGATCTACTCCCACTTCGCGCGCGACGTGATCCATGATCTGCTCAATCGCCACCATGCCTTGTGGCCCGCCGAAGCCACGGTACGCGGTGTTCGAGGCGGTATGTGTGCGGCAGCGGTAGCCGGTAATCAGTGCATCGCCGAGGTAATACGCGTTATCGGCGTGGAACATCGCGCGATCGACAATCGATCCGCTGAGATCGAGCGAATAACCGCAGTTGCCGGCCAGATCGATCTTCACGCCGCAGAAGCGACCATTGTCATCGACGCCGATATCGTAGCGGACAAAAAACGGATGGCGTTTGCCGGTGATCTGCATATCGTCGCGGCGCGCCAGGCGCATTTTTACCGGTTTACGCAGCTGACGCGCGGCGATGGCACACAAACACGCCACGCCTGCCGCCTGCGTCTCTTTGCCGCCAAAGCCACCGCCCATGCGCCGCATATCAATGGTGACTTTGTTCATGGTGATGCCCATCACTTCCGCCACCAGCTTCTGCACTTCGGTGGGATTTTGCGTCGAGGAGAACACCTGCAAGCTGTCATCTTCGCCGGGGATCACCAGCGCCGTCTGGGTTTCCAGATAGAAATGTTCCTGACCGCCGATGTGAAATTCGCCCTGAATACGGCGTGACGCCCGCGCCAGCGCAGCGTCGGCATCACCGCGTTGGTGAATATGCGGCTGCTGCACAAAGAAACGCTGTTCCAGCGCTTCACGCACGTCGAGGACGGCCGGTAGCGCTTCGTACTCGACAATCGCCGCTGCGGCGCCGGCACGCGCCGCTTCCGGTGAATCAGCGGCGACGGCAATGACGATTTGACCGAAATATTCGATTGTGTCCTGCGCCAGCAGCGGATCGCCCGGTTCGAGCGGACCGACATCATTGAGCCCCGGCACATCGCGCCACGTCAGCACGCTGACCACGCCCGGCACCGCGTAACATGGCTGCACATCCAGTTTGGTGATGCGCGCATGCGCATGCTCGCTCAGACGCGGACAGAGATGCAGCAATCCCGGCAGATCCGGCTTGTCGTCGATATACAGCGCTTCACCGGAGATATGCTTATCGGCACTTTCATGTTTATTGCTGCGCCCGACGCCCGTTTGCATGTTGGTGGCAAATTGGGCTTTCAGCAGCGTTTCGTTCAGTTCCGGACGGTTATGAGACATAGCGCGATACCTCGGTAATGGTCAGCTCGCCAGACGCTTGTGCGTAGTAGCGGCGTAACAGATTGCGCGCCACCTGCAGGCGATAATCGGCGCTGGCGCGGAAGTCGCTGAGCGGCTGGAAATCCACACTCAGCGCGCTACAGGCTTTTTCGATGGTGCTGAGATTCAGCGGTTGGCCCAGCAGTTGTGCTTCAGCCGCCAGCGCGCGTTTCGGCGTGGCGGCCATACCCCCAAAGGCGAGCCGCGCTTTCACAATCACACCTTCTTCAATTTGCAGATTGATGGCAGCGAAAACCGCGGAAATATCATCATCCAGCCGTTTAGCCACTTTCCACGCCGCAAAGTTGGGTGACACCGTCACTTTGGCGATGGTGATGCTGCGAATGAATTCACCCGGCAGCAAGACCGTTTGGCGATATGCAGTAAAAAAATGGTCGAGCGGGACTTCTCGCTGCTTGTCGCCCTGCTGCAAAACCAGATGCGCATTCAGTGCCAGCAGCATCGGCGCGCAATCACCAATCGGCGATGCGTTACCAATGTTGCCGCCGAGCGTGCCCTGATTACGAATTTGCAATGAGGCAAAACGCTCCAGCATGCTGCTAAACGCCGGAATGTGCTGCGCTAAAAACTGATAGCAATGCTGCAATGAGGCGGCGGCACCGAGGTAAAGATGCGTTTCATTTTCGTGGCAGACCTTCAACTCATCAATCTGCTCCAGCGCGATCAGCAGCGGCAAGCGCTGATATTGCTGAGTGATTTGCAGCGTCAGATCGGTGCCGCCGGCCACCAGGCGGGCTTCAGGATATTGCTGATAGAGCTCGGCGAGTTGCGCTACTGTTTTCGGCAGATAGCAGCGGCTGCCCGCGGCTTCGATGATCTGTACTTCATCGTTGCTGAGCGCCTGTAAACGCTGTACTAGCGCGGGTGCATTGGCGCTGAAGGCATCTGCATCAGGTTGTTCACACGCCTGCTGCGCCGCATCCATGATCGGACGATAGCCGGTGCAACGACATAAATTACCCGCCAGCGCCTGTTCTGCCTGATGTCGATCCCAGCCAGCGCTGTTTTTCTGCAGAGTAAACAGCGACATCACGAAACCCGGCGTGCAGTAGCCGCATTGCGAGCCGTGGCAATCCACCATCGCTTGCTGCACGCTGTGCAGTTCGCGGCCCTGCTTGAGATCTTCCACGGTAATCAATTGCTTGCCTTGCAGGCTGCTGACCAGCGTCAAACAGCTGTTCACCGCCTGATACTGCATCTGCCCATCGACGACTTTACCGAGCGTGACGGTGCAGGCACCGCAGTCGCCAGACGCGCAGCCCTCTTTGGTGCCGCGACGCTGCTGCTGGCCGCGCAGGTAGTTAAGCACGGTGAGATTGGGATCAAGCTCGCGTTCGGTGATTAAACGATCGTTGAGTAAGAACTGGATCATGCGATTTGCTCCTCACTTTCGCGCTGCCAAACCGGCTTGCCGCTCACCCAGGTTTGCGCGATGTTGCGGTCGTCGCCAAGCGTCATCATCACAAACAGCCGCTCCCAGATGTCTTTGCTGTTGGCATTGCGCAGCTTCTGCAGCGGCGACACCGCCGCATCGAGTACCACGAAATCGGCCTCTTTGCCGGGGTTAAAATTGCCGATGACGTCATCCAGATCGAGCGCGTGCGCGCCGCCTAAGGTGGCGTGATAAAACGCTTCGCAGGCGCTGAGTTTGTATTGCTGTAGCTGGCCGACTTTGTAGGCTTCGCCCAGCGTTTGCAGCAGATTAAAGGTGGTGCCTGCGCCCACGTCGGTGCCAATGCCCATGCGCACGCCCTGCTGCCAGCAGCGTTTGATGTTGAATAAACCGCTGCCGAGGAACAGGTTTGAGGTCGGGCAGAAGGCAATCGATGAATCGGTGTCATGCAGGCATTGCCACTCTTGATCTTCCAGATGCAGGCAGTGCGCGAACACGCTGCGTTTGCCGGTAAGTTGGTGATGATGATAAACATCAAGATAGCCTGCGCGCTCCGGGAATAGCGCTTTTACCCAGGCGATCTCCTGCGGATTTTCACTTAGGTGCGTGTGCATCCAGACATCAGGAAACTCCTCGCGCAGCTGACGCACTTTATCCAGCAATTCCGGCGACGAGGTCGGTGCAAAGCGCGGCGTGAGCGCATAGCTCAGGCGACCGCGCTGATGCCAGCGCTCAATCAGTTCACGCGTGTGCTGATAACTCTCTTCCGGCGTTTCGGTCAGGTATTCAGGCGCGTTGCGATCCATCATCACTTTGCCAGCGATCAGTCGCATATCCAGCTGCTGCGCGGCGCTGAACAGCGAGTCGACCGACTGCTTATGCACGGTGCCGAACACCAGCGCGGTGGTGGTGCCGTTCGACAGCAGCTGGTGCAGGAAGAACGCCGACATTTTTGCCGCGTGATCGGGACAGTGATATTGGCTCTCCACCGGGAAAGTGTATTGGTTGAGCCACTCCAGTAGCTGTTCGCCAAAAGCGCCGATCATTTCGGTTTGCGGATAATGAATATGGGTATCGATAAAGCCGGGCACGATCAGTTTACCGCGCAGATCGGTGACGCGCGTGAGATCGACGCGCCCTTCCGCGATTTGCCAGCTTTCCAGGCTGACCACTTTGCCGTCACGCAGCGTTAATAAGCCATCTTCGAGATAGCGCGCGTTGGCAGCAATGTCGTCTGGCTGCGCGGCCAGAGCGGTGAAATCAAAGAAGCTTGCGCGCAGCAGCGTTTCAGGTGCGTAAGGCATAATGGTTCCTTGGTGCTTTTTTATGAGTGCAAGTAATTGCCTTAAAGATAGTTTGCAAAGCGCATGCCAATGCAAAGAACAAAAAATACTGTTTACTTTCAATATAATAGGTTGATTTGGTGGGTTTTTGTGTCAAGCTTGGTGAGCAAACGTATGCGCAACCGGTTGCCTGCTATCGCAAACGGTTGCTATTTAACATTGCGGCGAGTTTTACTGCGCATGGCGTGATAATCGCCTGTTGAGATGCGTCTTTGTGGTGCGCCATTGCACTCGTAATGTGCAGGAAAAATCCTGCAACACGCTGCTTTTGGTTTTCATGAGCATGGGTTCGAGGTTAATGCTAAGGTGTGGCTGATAACCTGAAATCGTATAAGGAACAGTGAGATGATTATTTTTGTTACTGGCGCAACTGCTGGTTTTGGTCAAAGTATCACCCGCCGCTTCATTGCTACAGGTCACAAAGTGATCGCCAGCGGACGTCGCGCTGAGCGCTTAAAAGAGTTGAAAGATGAGCTGGGCGACAATCTGTATACCGTTCAGCTGGACGTGCGTAATCGCGCTGCCATCGATGAAGCGATCGCCTCCCTGCCCGCTGATTGGCGCAATATTGATGTGCTGGTTAACAATGCTGGCCTGGCGTTGGGTGTGGAACCGGCGCACAAAGCCAATATCGAAGACTGGGAAAATATGATCGACACCAACAACAAAGGTTTGGTGTACATGACGCGTGCGGTGCTGCCTGCAATGGTTGAGCGCAACGTCGGTCATATCGTAAATATCGGTTCGATTGCCGGCAGCTGGCCCTATTTGGGTGGCAACGTGTATGGCGCGACCAAAGCGTTCGTGCGCCAGTTCAGCCTGAATCTGCGTACCGACCTGCACGGCACCGCGCTGCGCGTGACCGATATCGAGCCAGGTTTGGTGGGCGGTACCGAGTTCTCAAACGTGCGCTTCAAGGGCGATGACGATAAAGCGGGCCAGGTTTATGAAGGCACCACCGCGCTGACGGCGGAAGATGTCACCGAAGCGGTGTATTGGGTGACGACGCTGCCGAAGCACGTCAACATCAATACGCTGGAGATTATGCCGGTCACGCAAACCACCGCGGGACTGAAGGTGCATAAAGGTTAATCGAAATACACGGGGCGACCATCCTGTGAGGCGCTCCGATGGCTTTCGCCGCGACGACCTCATCGGGATGTTTCCCCTAATATCGAACGCCGGTGTGGCCGATGATTACGCGCGGCCCCAACCGGTCACGATAATCAACATGCCGCTCAAGGCGACCAGCGCGCCGACCCAATCCCACGTACTCAGTTTTACGCCATCCACCACGCGCAGCCAGATTAGCGCCGTAAGCACGTATACGCCGCCATAGGCCGCATAAACGCGCCCGCTCGCGGCGGGATGCAACGTCAACAACCAGACAAACAGCGCCAGACTTGCCGCGGCCGGCACCAGCAGCCACGCCGTCATGCCCTTCTTCAACCATAGCCACGGCAGGAAACAGCCAACAATTTCCGCTATCGCAGTGATAAAAAACAGCAAGGCGGTTTTGACCAGCATAGAAAATCTCTCGCTAAGCTAAACAAAGCGCTCACCGCTGGTGAGCAAAGAAGCAGCGATGATATACTAGCGCCCATGGTTGTTACAGCCGCGATCCCGGCTGTGCTGGTGTTAACTGAAGGAAATGACGATGAAAAAACTGTTTTCCGCCCTGCTGGCTACCGTGGTGACGTCGAGCCTGTTAATGGCTGCGCCCATCGCTGCGGCCAAAACCGAACGCCTGATTATTGAAGATGGTAGCAGCGCCTCCAGTAATGAAGCCGCGCGCCAGAGCAAAGAGCAGTGGAACGATACCAAAAACCTGCGTAATAAGGTCAATACGCGCGTTGAGAAAGAGTTTGATAAAGCGGACAAAGCCTTTGATACCCGCGATTCCTGCGAAAAGAGCTACAACGTTAACGCCTATTGGGAACCGAATACGCTGCGCTGCCTCGACCGCCGCACCGGACGTCCAATTGCACCTTAATCGTTTATCACTGCTATAGTTTTGACAGGATTTCTGACCAAAGGAGTGAATGATGAAAAAACGTAATGCAGTTCTGCTGATGGCGATCTTGTCGCTGCCGGTATTGGCGCAGGCGTCTTGTGAAAGCGTCAAAGCGGACATCAGCAAAAAAATCATTAACAACGGCGTCGCCGAATCGGACTTCACGCTGGATATCGTGGCCAATGATCAAGCCGATCAGGTCGGCGGCCAGGTTGTGGGTCATTGTGAGAACGACACACAGAAAATCGTCTACAAGAAAAATGGCCGTGATGGTGACAGCACCGTGCCAGACAGCGCGGGCAGCTCTCAGGATACGCCAGCGCAGTAAACTTTCGGGCGGCTCTCTGGCCGCCCTGCTTTTACTCCACTTCCGGCCTTTGCCGCGGCATTATCCACGCCACCCACAACGTTAGTAGCGCAATCAGCAACGACACTACAAACACCCAATGTAAAGAACTGGCGATTTGTCCGGTCCAGTCATGCAATGTCGCCTCCGACAGCGCCTGACGGCTTTCAGGCGACATGATTTTCTGCATCGGATCGTCGGCCTGCGGCAGACGCAGAGACAAATTGAGGTTCAGCACCGCGCCCAATAACGCGGTACCAATCGCCGACCCGATCATGCGGCTGAACATGATTGAGGCGGTGCAAATGCCGCGAATATCGTAATGCGCATGGTTCTGTACCGATACCAGAAACGTGGTGCTGGTCATGCCCATGCCGGTGCCAATCACAAAGGCGGTGAATCCGGCCTGCACGATTGAGCTGTCGCTGCGCAGTAGCAGCAGTAATGCGCTGCCCGCAATCAGCAGCAGCGCGCCCAACTGCGCGGTGAAGCGATAGGAGGTGATAAGCATCAACCTACCGCTCAATGTACTGGCCAGCGGCCAGCCAATCGACATCATCGCCAGTGCGCTGCCGGCCTGCAGCGGCGTGCCGCCGGTGATGCCCTGAATCCAGGTTGGTAGAAAGGCGCTGATGCCCATCATACTGGCACCGATGATCAGGTTGCCGATGTTGCCAGCAACGATGAGCCGGCTGCGCCAGATTTCCAGCGGGAACAGCGGCGCATCAGCACGCTGTTCATGCTGTTTTAAACGCCAGGCAGCAATGACCGCCAGCAGCAGGAACGGCACCAGCCAGAAACCGAGCACTTCTGCCTGCAGCAGCGCGACCAGCAACGCCGTTACGCAGATCATCAGCCAGCAGCTGCCGGTGAGATTGAGCGTGGTGGCCTGATTTTGTTCACGCGATGGAAGAAAACGCGCCAGCAGCAGCATGGCGATGGCGCCAATCGGCACGTTGACCCAGAAAATCACCGACCAGCTAAAGTGCTGCACCAGCCACGCGCCGCTCAGCGGACCAATGATTGCCGCCACGCCCCAGACGCTGGAGAGCCAGCCCTGTACGTTGGCGCGTTCGCGCGGCGAATAGACGTCCGCCACAATGGTGGACGTTAGCGGCATAATCGCGCCGGCACCTAACCCCTGAAAAGCGCGAAACAGGATCAGCCACGCCATGCTGTGGGCAAATCCGCACAGAATCGATCCCATTAAAAAGAGCGAAACACCGATAAACAACAGTCGTTTGCGGCCCCACATATCTGCCAGTCGGCCATACAGCGGCACGCTGACGGCTTGCGTCAGTAGATAGATGGAAAATACCCAGCCAAACTGCGAAAAGCCGCCAAGATCGGCAATAATGGTCGGCATGGCGGTGGCCACGATGGTGACTTCAATCGCCGCCATAAACATAGCGAGCATGCAGCCGATAAGAATCCAGTGGCGATGTTCCGTGTTCAATTCTGCAGTTTCAGTCATACGTCTCCTTAATTTCTAATAAGGCTAGCTGAAAATTCACCAAACCAGTTTCCTCTACGTGCGCCCCATCTGTGACGACGTCACTTATTTCGATGAAAATTTTTTATTGTCGGATGATGCCTTATTCCACGCGGGTTAGATGGCGTTTTTTATTAATTCTATCTGTCTGATTTTGCCGCAAAAACTAGCGCTTATCGACAAGCATTGCTATAGGTCTAAGCGGTGCTTTCCAGATATTCACTGAAAAAGCATCTGATAACAGTCATTTTAACTGCAATTTAACGGGGTGAAGGATTTTCGTATGTGTGCGTTTTAACACTGCGCCGCCATCCTGGGAATGACATTACCTATCGAACGATTTCTTGAATCAGGGAGACACTGGCTATGCAAAATGCATCGCTCGCCCGCCGCGCTGGGCTGGCTCTGCTCGCGATTGTTGCGGTGCTTGCCCTGCTGGTTTGGGGGCTGGGGCTGAACACGCTGCGCGACCGGCGGGAAGATTTGGTTTATCTCGGGCAGCAGCATCTGTTTTTAGTGTTTTGGTCAATGTTCTTTGCGTTACTGGTGGGCATTCCCAGCGGCATCCTGCTTAGCCGTCCGTTCGCTCGTCGCTGGGCAGAGTACGTGATGCAAATTTTCAACGTGGGTAACACGCTGCCACCGCTGGCGGTATTGGCGCTCGCGATGGTGATTGTCGGTATCGGCGATCGTCCCGCGCTGATTGCCCTGTTCCTCGCCTCGCTGCTGCCGATTGTGCGTAATACTTTTGCCGGTTTAAGCGCGGTACCGCCGTCGCTGATTGAAGCCGCCAACGGTATAGGTATGACGAAGTTTCAGCGTTTGCGTCAGGTGGAAATTCCCAATGCGCTGCCGGTGATTCTGGCAGGCGTGCGCATCGCCACGGCGATTAACGTCGGTACCGCGCCATTGGCGTTCCTGATCGGTGCCAGCAGTTTTGGTGAGCTGATTTTCCCCGGCATCTACCTCAACGACTTCCCTACGCTGATCCTCGGCGCTGTGGCCACCGCACTGGTTGCGCTGGTGCTCGACATGCTGCTCGCGGCATTGGGACGTTATCTCAGCCCGCACTCTGCGGCTTAACACAAGGAGCTTTGTGATGGCCACTGCCAACAAACTGGCGCGCTGGGTTAAACGTACTGCGCTGGCACTCACCGCGACGCTGGCAATCAGCCAAAGCGCTGCGGCTGCAACACCGATTACCATGGCAACTAAGAGCTTTACGGAGCAGCACATCCTCTCCGCGATGACAGTAATCTGGCTGCAAAAGAAAGGTTTTCAGGTGATTCCCAAGACCAATATCGCCACCACTATTGGTCGTAACGCGATGATCAATAAACAGATTGATATGACATGGGAATACACCGGTACTTCGCTGATCATCTTTAACCACATCAATAAGCCTATGTCGACCGAAGACGCGTATAAAACGGTAAAACAGCTGGATGCGAAGTTAGGGCTGGTGTGGCTCAATCCTGCACCGATGAACAATACCTATGCGTTTGCCATGCAACGCGATCGTGCGGAGAAAGAAGGCATCAACACCATGTCGCAACTGGTGGCGAAGCTGGAAGAGGTACGCAAGAACGATCCGGATCATAACTGGAAACTGGGTTTGGACCTGGAATTCTCGGGCCGCTCCGATGGTCTTAAGCCATTGCAGAAAGCCTACAACATGCCGCTCGATCGTCCGCAGATTCGCCAGATGGATCCCGGCTTGGTTTACAACGCGATTCGCGATGGCTTTGTTGATGCCGGTTTGATCTACACCACCGATGGCCGCGTGAAAGGGTTCGAACTCAAAGTGTTAGAAGATGATAAGCACTTCTTCCCAAGTTACAACGTCACGCCCGTAGTGCGTCAGGATGTGCTCGAGAGCCATCCGGGTTTGGATACGGCGCTTAATCAGCTCTCCGCGTTGATTAATGACGAAGCGATCACCGAGATGAATAAGCGTGTCGATATTGATCATCAGTCGCCGCAACAGGTGGCGCGTGATTTCCTTCAATCCAAGAACATGCTGTAAGGAGGCGCTGTGGATACCTTGCATTACATCATGAATAACTGGCACACCTTGATGACGCTCACCTGGCAACACACGTGGCTGGTACTGGTGGCGGTCGGTTTCGCCATTATCGTTGGCGTACCGCTGGGCATTTTGATTGTGCGCTTTAAGTGGCTGGCCACGCCGGTGCTCGGCATCGCCACCATTGTGTTAACCATTCCCACCATCGCGTTGTTTGGTTTGATGATTCCATTGTTTTCTATGATCGGTCAGGGCATTGGCGCCCTTCCCGCTATCACCGCCGTGTTCCTCTACTCGCTGCTGCCGATTGTGCGTAACACCCACACCGCGCTGGAGAATTTGTCTCCCGGACTGCGTGAAGCCGGTCGCGGGATTGGCATGACCTTCTGGCAGCGTCTGCGCTGGGTCGAGATTCCGATGGCGCTACCGGTGATTTTTGGCGGTATTCGTACAGCGGTGGTGATGAACGTCGGCGTGATGGCGATTGCCGCCGTGATTGGTGCAGGTGGTTTGGGCCTGCAACTGCTCGACGGGATCAGCGGCAGCGATGTGCGCATGTTGATTGCCGGTGCCTTGATGATTTGTTTGCTCGCGATTGTGCTTGATTGGCTGCTACACCGTTTGCAGTCGGCGCTGACTCCTAAGGGGATTCGATAATGATAAAACTGGAAAACCTGACGAAAACCTTTACGCAAAAGAACGGCACATCACTCAATGCCGTGGACAACGTCAGCCTTGAAGTGCCTGCCGGGGAAATGTGCGTGCTGCTCGGCCCATCGGGTTGTGGCAAAACCACCACCCTTAAGATGATTAACCGTTTGATTCCCTCCTCAAGCGGCAGGATTTTGATCAACGGTGAAGACACCAGCGGACAAGATACCGTCACCCTGCGCCGCAATATTGGCTATGTCATCCAGCAGATTGGTCTGTTCCCGAATATGACCATCGAGGAGAACATTACCGTGGTGCCGCGCATGTTGGGTTGGGATAAGAAGCGCTGCCGTGAACGCGCCACGGAATTGATGAGCATGGTGGCGCTCGATCCGACCAAGTTCCTGCATCGCTATCCGCGCGAAATGTCCGGCGGTCAACAGCAGCGTATTGGCGTGATTCGCGCGCTGGCTGCGGATCCACCGGTATTGCTGATGGATGAACCTTTCGGCGCGGTCGACCCAATCAACCGTGAAGTGATTCAGAACGAATTCCTTGAGATGCAGCGCCAGTTGAAGAAGACCGTGATGCTGGTTAGCCATGATATTGATGAAGCGCTGAAGCTCGGCGACCGCATCGCGGTATTTGGTCAGGGCAAAATTGTGCAGTGCGCCAGCCCGGATGAGCTGTTAGCCAAACCGGCGAACGACTTTGTTGGCTCCTTTGTCGGTCAGGACCGTACGCTGAAACGTTTGTTGCTGGTGCAGGCCGGCGATGTCACCGATCAGCAGCCCACCATCACCGTGCAGCGTAATACGCCACTGCAGGAGGCCTTCGCCACCATGGACGATAACGATATGCGTTCGGTGACGGTGGTTGATGAAGATGGCAAGCCACTGGGATTTGTGAAGCGTCGTGAAGCGCGCGGCGCCACGGGACGCTGCGAAGAGATGCTGCATACCTTTAAAGTGACCGGCAAAGCGGAAGAAAACCTGCGCGTGGTGCTGTCGAAGCTCTATGAGCACAACACGGTGTGGATGCCGATCGTCGATGAGGAAGGTCGTTATAGCGGCGAGATATCGCAGGATTACATTGCCGATTATCTCAGTTCTGGACGTACGCGCCGTCGGTTGAATCCGTAAAACCTTAAGCAGTCGCCGAGGGGCATATGGCAGATCGTAAAGTCGCCATAAATCATCCCTGAGGCTCAGCCCGCGCCTTCCCTGGCGCGGGATGCTTTACTCCTCTGCCATATGCCCCTCGGCTATTTGACTCCGTGCGCTTTGTTAACGCGACTCCTCAGCCGTTTTTGCCGCCACTGCTTCGCTGCGCTCTGAAGGCAGCACGACATTCAAAATAATCGCCAGTATCCCGCCAGTAGTCACCGCGTGACCAAACAGGTTGCTAATCAGTGTCGGGAACTGTTTCAGCACTTCAGGTACCGCTTCGACACCCAAACCGATACCAAACGACACGGCAACAATCAGCATCTCGCGACGGCCAAGCGGCGTTTGCGTCATCACGCGGATACCGGCAGCCACCACGCTACCAAACATCACGATGGTCGCGCCGCCCAGCACCGGCGGTGGAATCTGCTGCAGCATGTAGCCAATCGCCGGGAACATACCGAGCAGCACCAGCATTACGCCGATCACCATGCCAACATAACGGCTGGCAACGCCGGTCATTTGGATGACGCCATTATTTTGCGCAAAAGTGGTGTTGGGAAAGGCAGAGAACACGGCGGCGAGCAAGCAGCTGATGCCATCGGCGAAAATACCGCCCTGCATGCGGCGCTCAAACGCTTCGCCTTCAATCGGCTGCTGCGACAACATGCAGTTCGCCGTGAGGTCGCCCACCGCTTCAATCACGGCTATCACCGATACCAGCGCGATGGGAATAAAGATGGTCCAGTCAAAGGCAAAACCAAAACGGAACAGCGCCGGCATTACCAGCCACGGCGTATCATCCATTGGCTTAAGGGTGAGATGGCCGGTTAACGCTGCGGCGATACAGCCCGCAGCAATGCCGGCCACCACCGCAACCAGCCGCGTCCAGCGATTTTGCGAACGGTTAAGTACGATAATCACCAGCAGCGTCAAGGCACCGAGCGCCAGATTGCCGGGCGCGCCAAAATCGCTGGCGTTATGGCCGCCAGCCCAATCGGTGATGCTGACTTTGATCAGGCTGATACCAATTAAGGTAATAACGGTGCCGGTAACCACCGGCGTCAACACTTTGCGTAATGGCGCGATGCAGCGGCTGATCAACATCGGAATCATCGCCGCTACTAAGTTGCAGCCAAAGATCATCGCCATGATCTCTTCTGGCGATCCGCCGCGCGCTTTGACCATCAATCCGCCCGACAGAATCACCCCGAGAAAGGCAAAGCTGGTGCCCTGCAGGCAGATCATGCCTGCGCCAATGCCCATAAAGCGGCGCGCCTGCAGGAAAGTACCGAGACCGGAAACGAGCAGTGACATACTGATCAGATAAGGGATCCATGCCTGTAATCCCAACACGGAACCAATAATCAGCGGCGGCGTAATGATGCCCACTACGCTGGCCAGCACATGTTGCAGTGCGGCACAAAATGCAGGCAATGGACCGATGCGGTCATTCAGCCCATACAACAAACCTTTCTCATCTGATTGCGACATACAGGTGCTCCGGCAAGATATTCATCAGAGCTGCTGATGCATGAATCACGCCAGAACAAGGGGTTTATTAAAAATTGGAAGTAAGATATTGAATATTCTGGCAATTAATTCAGTAAAGAGGAAGGCTGAATCTGAAATCTTAGATTCAGCCATTGATCATTTGCGGCTTTTTGTTTCATCAGGCCGCAGGCTTTGCACTGTTGTCGTGCGTAAAATTGTCATCGAGCAGTGAAATATCCAGATAATTACTCAGTTCCCGCTGTTCTGCGCGCGGCAGATAAGGCAACTCGCCTAATAAAGGTGCACCTAACTTGTTTCTCAAAACATCAATAATTTCAGCGTAATGCGCCAGACCGGGATTAATACGGTTGGCTACCCAACCCACGAGTCGCAATCCATCCTGCGCAATCGCCTCGGCGGTCAGTAAAGCGTGGCTGATGCAACCTTCCTTAATGCCGACTACCATCACAACCGGCAAATGTTCCTGCCGCACCCAGTGGGACAAAGGCTGTAAATCGTTCATTAAACTGCGCCAGCCGCCGGTGCCTTCCACCACCACGCGCGCGGCACGCTGCTGCAAATCGTTCAGGCTGCGACTGAGCAATGGATAATCAATACGCTGCGACGCGCTGGTGCTGATTTCATCCTCTTGTAAGGCTATAGGATTGACGGCGGAATAATCTAGAGCGAGACCTGAAGCCTGCTGTAATAACAGAGCATCTTTATTACGTAAGCCTTCAGATGTGAGTTGCGCGCTTTTGGCGACAGGTTTGAAGCCTGCGGCGCACAGATTCGCCTTGGCAAAGCACTGTAATAACGCGCGTGATACCACGGTTTTACCCACCGCGGTGTCGGTACCGGTGACAAAAAGCGTTTTCACCATTCTCCTCCTTCATTAAAGCGATGTGTAACGTGCGAAGGAGGCAGTTTAAGGAAATGTTTTCGCGGGCAGATTGCGTTAGGACAAACTTAAGGTGAGCTGTAATTATCCCTGCAACAGTTTTACCAATAAATGGCCGCTATAGAGCGCGTCTTTTATCAGTGCGGCGCCGCCAAAGGTGCCGGGATCGCTGAAAGCCGTTGGTGTGAGCTGGATTTCACTGCTATATGCGGGCAAGGCTTGTTGTCGAATGGTACTGCTCACCGCAGGGAACAGCACATCGGCGGCCTGATTCAGCGGCGAACCGATAAGGATTTGTTGAGGATTAAAGATGTTTACCATCATCGCCAGCATACGGCCAATATGGTGTCCGACGCCCGCAATCACATCACGCGCCAGGCGATCGCCCTGCTGCGCGGCTGCGCATAAGCTCTCAATCGTCAACGGCGTCTGATGCAATACACTGTCCGGCTGCGACGTCAAACGCTGGGCGGTGAGATTAAGCAAGCTTCCGATGCTGGCGACGGTTTCCAGACAGCCATTATTGCCGCAATAACACTGCTGGCCGTAAGGATCGATTTGCGTATGACCAATTTCCACCAGCGTACGACCATTTTTGTGCAGCAGTTGTCCGCCGCTGATCACGCCCGCGCCGACGGTTTCATCAATCACAATCTGAATCACATGTTGCGCGCCACTGGATGCGCCAAACAGCGCTTCGGCTAACGTCCAGGCGGAAATATCATGCTGCACGAACACCGGCAGACCGGTGCGCTGCGCCAGCGTTTCTCCCAGCGGCATATCCTGCACGTCATAACCCGGCATGCGATGGACCACGCCAGAAGCGGCGTTAATCAATCCCGGCAAAGTAATGGCGATGGCGGTCAAACGCTCCAGCTTGCTTTGATGACGAATAAAGAAGTCATTCACTGTCTCGTGCAAGGTTTGCAGCAGTGGTTTGTCGGCGCTGGCGTACAGCGGCAGGCGATCTTCCTGCAGCGCGCGGCTGCTGAGATCGCGCAGCGTCAGCGTAATAAATCCGGGCTGAATGCGCACGGCGAGATAGTGCCAGGCGAGCGTATCGAGGATCAAACCAATCGCGGGACGACCGCGACTGCCCGGCTCCTGAAATTCAGTTTCCTGAACCAGATGGGCATCGAGCATTTCACGCACGATTTTGGTAATGCTGGCGGGTGCTAACTGGGCACGTTTAGAAAGCTCAATACGCGAAATCGGGCCGTAAAGGTCAATCAGTCGGTAAACCACACCTGCGTTGGTCTGTTTTATCTGATCAATATGACCAGGTTGACTGTACAGATTCACGCCCAGCTCCCATTATTTTCGCGCTTCTAAATAAACAGCAGCTATGGTGATGCAGATTGACCAGCAGCGTCAAATATTTGATTAGAAATGTGATTTATCGCACATAAAGTTTGGGCCCTCATTCAACTGCGGACTCAATTCTCTGCATTTTGCAGCATCAGCGACATCATATTGGTCATTTGCGCCGTCGGTTCTCGCGTCGCTGACCAGACCAGCCAAACTTCAGAAATCGCGTCGCTCTCCTGCAACGGGATCCACACCACATCAGCCAGACGTGCACGGCTGAATGACGCCGGCAGAATCGAAACGCCGAGTCCGGTCGCCACCAGACCAAGGATGGTCATCGCCTCGCCCACTTCTTGCGTAATAAAAGGTTTGATTTGATAGCGATGCAGCAGCGCCAGGATTTCACCGTACAACGCAGTGCCGCCTTGCGGATCGAAAAATACGAACGGCTCGTTGGCTAATGCCTGAATGGAAATCGACTCTGCATCGGCCAGCGGATGCGCCCAATGCACTACCGCGCATAGCGGCTCACGCAGTAACACGCGGTGCTGCAGATCGCTGGGCAGCGGCGTATTGCGCATCACACCAAGATCGAGTCGAGCATCATGAAGTGGCGCAAGCTGCTGCCGCGTGTTGTTCTCCTGCATCTGAATGTGTACTTCTGGCCAACGCTGACGGAATTGGTACAGCGCGTCAGAAACCAGACCGGTAAACGGCGCTGAGGAGGTAAAGCCGATGCGCAACTCGCCCTCCTGCCCGCTATGCACGCGTGCGGCGCGGCGGGTGGCCTGCTCCACCTGTAACAAAATGGCACGCGCATCCTGCAAAAACAGCGCGCCGGCGGGCGTGATCTGTACGCTGCGATTGGTGCGGGTAAACAGCTGGGCGCCAATTTCCTGCTCCAGTTGCTGGATCTGCTGACTCAGCGGCGGTTGCGAAATATTCAGGCGCTGCGCGGCGCGGCCAAAATGCAGTTCCTCCGCGACGGCAACGAAATAGCGTAAATGACGCAACTCAACATTCATACTTTAAAAGTCTCATTTGAGATTATTAATATATTGTACAACCTATTCGCCCTTTCCTACAGTAACGGCATGATTGTTCAAACGAGGATGTTCCGTGAGTCGCTCTTCTCAGGCGGTGATACTCGATGAAGACGAGTTGTCCGTAAAGCCTGCTCCAGCTGCAACCCCTTCAGAATGGATTGAACGCGGATCGCCGCAATTTATGCGCGTTACGCTGGCGCTGTTCTCTGCCGGTCTTGCCACTTTCGCCCTGCTGTATTGCGTGCAGCCCATTTTGCCGGTGTTATCGCAACAGTTTGGTGTTTCTCCAGCGCAAAGCAGTATTTCTCTCTCGCTATCGACCGGCTTAATGGCATTCGGATTGCTGTTTACCGGGCCGCTGTCGGATGCGATTGGGCGTAAATCGGTGATGGTTACCGCGCTGTTGCTCGCGGCTATCTGTACCTTGATTTCCGCCACCATGAGTAGTTGGCAGGGGATTTTGCTGATGCGCGCGCTGATTGGCTTATCGCTGAGCGGGGTTGCGGCGGTTGGCATGACCTATCTGAGTGAAGAGATACATCCACGCGTTATCGCCTTTTCCATGGGGCTGTACATCAGCGGTAACTCGATTGGCGGCATGAGCGGACGCCTGTTGACGGGCGTATTGACCGATTTCTTCTCGTGGCGCGTTGCGGTGGGCGTGATTGGCTGTTTCGCGTTGGCGGGCGCGCTGATGTTTTGGAAAATCCTGCCTGCATCGCGTCATTTCCGTCCAGCTTCGCTGCGTCCGCGTAGTTTGCTGATCAACTTCCGTTTACACTGGCGCGATAAAGGATTACCGCTGCTGTTCGCTGAGGGCTTCCTGCTGATGGGCGCGTTCGTCACGCTGTTCAACTACATCGGCTATCGCCTGCTGAGTGCGCCCTGGTCGCTGAGCCAGGCGGTGGTGGGATTGCTGTCGGTGGTCTATCTGACCGGCTCCTGGAGTTCACCGAAAGCCGGCGCGATGACCAGCCGCTTTGGACGCGGTCCGGTGATGATTGGCGCAACTGCGATTATGCTGACGGGATTGCTGCTGACGGCGTTTAACTCACTGTGGCTGATTTTACCCGGCATGATGTTGTTCACCGCCGGATTTTTTGCGGCGCACTCTGTTGCCAGCGGCTGGATTGGCCCGCGTGCGCGTCGGGCTAAAGGCCAGGCATCGTCACTCTATCTGTTTAGCTATTACGTTGGATCCAGCGTGGCGGGTACATTGGGCGGCGTGTTCTGGCACAGCTATGGCTGGATGGGCGTTACGGCATTCATTAGCTTGCTATTATTAATGGCTTTGTTGGTCGGCTGGCGATTGCAGTGCCGGAAACTGTAATACCTTTCATCTGTTAAACGGGGCTAATGCGCCCCGTTCTCTCATCAAGTCCACGCCATCCGGTGATCTCACAGTCCCAGATAAAACAAAACGGCCAATCGTCGCTATAATTCATTCCATTCCAACAATAGTTAGACTTTTATTATTTCACAGCAATGAGGACGATAGATGGGACTCTATTATTACGTCGATAAGCATGCCGGCTATAACGACAACCATGTAGTACACGCAACGGGATGCCCGTACCTACCCGCCGATGAGGCACGCCGTTTCCTTGGGACTTTCTACACGCCAAATGCCGCCATTCAGCAAGCGCGTAAATTTTATGCCAGCGCGCTGGGCTGCGAGCACTGCTGTCCGGTGGGGTTAAAAAAAAACATGACGACTCAGAATAGTGTGGCACTAAAACATATGGTGCGACTCTGATAATCATGATGTGAGAGTGGTCAGCAGACCTAACTCTTTTGTTAAGCAGCACTGCGGCGTTTCATAATAATTATAAATTTAAGTGTAATAATAACTGGACCTTAAGGCGTTCAAGGTGGCGTCAGGTCCAGTTGCCTCTTTCTCCCCCGTTGTTAATCTTGCTCGCTCTCGTATTGATGACAGAAAGCGTAAAAACCTCAGGCTATTAATTACGCCACTCTTGATAAAAAATATTCAGTAATAAAAGCCCGACAAACGGTTTCCCTCCGCTCATTAATGCTCCACAATAGCGGCAATTTGTGACTCCGGTCACTTTCTGGGGTGCTTTTTGCCCTTTCATTTGCCGTCTGACTGATTTGAACTCCATGCAATCTACTACTGTTTCCCGTAAAACGGCCTGGCTACGCGTTGTACTGCTGGCTATTGCTGCTTTTGTCTTTAACACCACAGAATTCGTGCCTGTCGGTCTGCTGTCGGATATCGCCGCCAGCTATGACATGAAGACTGCCGATGTTGGCATTATGCTGACCATCTACGCGTGGGTTGTCGCGCTATTGTCACTGCCGTTGATGCTGTTAACGCGCAATATTGAGCGTCGCCTGCTGTTGGCGGTGTTGTTCATTGTGTTTGTTGCCAGCCATGTGCTCTCGTCTTTGGCATGGGATTTCACCTCACTGGTTATCTCGCGCATCGGTATTGCCTTAGCGCACGCCGTGTTCTGGTCAATTACCGCTTCGCTGGCCATTCGCGTGGCGCCTGCAGGCAAGAAAACTCAGGCGTTGAGTATGCTGGCAACCGGTACCGCGCTGGCGATGGTGCTGGGCGTGCCGATTGGGCGTATCGTCGGTCAATATCTTGGCTGGCGCACTACTTTCGGCATGATCGGCTTGTCTGCTTTGGTATTGCTGATTTTGCTGATGCGCATACTGCCGCGTCTGCCGAGCGAGCACACGGGTTCACTGAGCAGCGTTCCGATGCTATTCCGCCGTCCGGCGCTGGTGGCAATGTACGTTCTGGTTACCGTGGTGGTGACGGCGCATTACACCGCTTACAGCTACATCGAACCGTTTATGCAGGTGGTGGCTAATGCCGATGATAATTTCACCACGCTGCTGTTACTGCTGTTTGGATCAGCGGGCATTCTCGGCAGCGTGCTGTTTAGTACGCTGGGCAATAGATTCCCTTCTGCGATGCTGATCGCCGCAATTGCGATGATCACGTTAAGCATGGGCTTGCTGGTGTTTGCTGCAGTACGTCCCGCTGCAATCACCATGCTGTGCATCATTTGGGGCATGGCAATGATGATGATTGGTCTGGCGATGCAGGTGCGCGTTTTGGCGCTGGCACCGGATGCCACCGACGTCGCGATGTCGCTGTTCTCGGGTATCTATAACATCGGTATCGGCGCGGGTGCGCTGCTCGGTAATCAGGTCAGCTTGCATATGCAAATGTCGGATGTTGGTAACGTCGGCGGCATTATTGGCCTTGCCGCACTGTTTTGGTGTATCGCTATCTTCCGCCGCTATCCACAGCTGCGTTCTAACGGATAAAAAAAAGGCTTCAGAAGGTTATCTTCTGAAGCCTTTTATTCACTTCCTGCGGAATGCTTAATTGCCCTCCGCTCAATTCTCTTAGTTATAAATTACTGCTGTGCCATTTAGCTTGTTGTTGCCAGAGGTCGAAGTGATGCGGAATGACTTTGCTCCGGCAGCACTGGCCTTTTCCGCTAGCTGATTCTCCAGCGATGTCAGGTTAGTGCTACCTGATGCGCTAACCACACCAATCTGTTGTTGATTCAACGGCGCTTCGTTTACTAAGTCTGCAGCCATGCTACCAAACGCGATTGAAGACAATGCTACAGCGGCCAAAGTCAGTTTGATGCTTTTCATAATTTTGCTCTCTTAAACAGGTGAATTGGGGTCGGTCGCGATTAAGTTAACAACCGTTAATTAAATGCTACTGCCGAATGGACCCGCGCGTCAATCATTTTATTAACGGTCATTATTTTAATCGGAAGTGGCGTGATTATGGGCTTCCCAGCCCTTTTTGACTTATCCATTTGGGTGCTTTCGCCAGCAAAAAGCACAAACGGGCAAAGACGAATAGACTCATTCCGGGCTGCGCTTGCATATTTATTTAATGATCGGTAATTTAATGGGGTGTTTCTACGCTTTGAGGTGCCCAATGACAGAAGTTATCGATGTGGTGAACAGGAAAATGCGCGGCCGTCCGAAAGTGTTTGATCGCAACGATGCCCTGGACAAGGCATTGATGTTGTTCTGGGCGCATGGCTATGAAGGCACTTCGCTGTCCGATTTGGTTAACGCTACCGGCGCTAAGGCCCCAACCCTTTATGCTGAGTTTGAAAATAAAGAAGGGTTATTCCGTGCGGCGATGCAGCGATACATTGAAACGTTCAGCGCGCAGCGCAACGCCGTGCTAAATGATGATGCTTTAGACGTGAAAACGGCCATTGAAGCCTATTTTCGCGCAACCGCCGCATGCTTCACCGAATGTGATAAGCCTGCTGGCTGTTTCTTTATTTGTACCTCGAGCGCGCTCTCTTCCGGCTCAGAAGAAGTGGCGCAAATGCTGGCTCAACAGCATCACGCGCAGGAATCAGCGTTAAAAGCATTTCTTGATACCCGGCAGCAGCGCGGCGAGTTACCGCAATGTGCCAATAGTGCAAGGTTAGCCCGCTACCTGGCGTGTTTACTGCAGGGAATGTCGGTGCGTGCGCGTGAAGGCGCTAATCGTGAGGACCTTGACCAGATCGTGGATACGCAGATGGCAATCTGGCCCGCTCTGGCGGGATATTGTGAATTGAGCACCAAATAAAATTCAGGCCGACTTCCGTGTCGGCCTAAAATTATTGCCTCCATACAAATACTGAGGTGAGCGAGCGTTAAGGCAGGAAAAACATCGGTTTCAACGCTGCACTCACCGGACTGTTATCCGGATTCGATGGCATTAAATCCTTCATCGATGCCCACCAGCGCTGACACACTTCCGTTTTTGCCACTGCTTCCCAGCGCGCTTCAGACTCAATTTCCACGCTGGCAAACAGCAGATTGCGTTCAGCATCCAGCCAGATAGCGTAATTGTGCGCGCCATGCGCTTTTAGCGTCTCAGCCAGCTCCGGCCAAATTGGCGTATGACGGCGCAGATACTCATCGTGGCAGTGTGCATGCACCTGCATCACAAAGGCTTTACGCAACATCGCTGCGCTCCGCCTGCAGCGCGGCTTGCCACGGCTTAACGTTGAAGCGTTCACCCAGCGCGATCAGCTGCTCAGTGGTGATGCTTTGACGAATGCCGCCCATTGACAGCGCTTTTACCACCACTTCGGAGGATTTCTCCGCCGTATCGATCAGGCCGAAAGTCTCGTCGAGGTTTGGACCCGCGCCAAAGATGCCATGGAACGGCCACATCACAATGCTGTGATTTGCCATTGCGTCTGCCGTTGCCTGACCAATTCCATCGGTGCCGGGCACCATCCACGGCAGAATACCTACGCCATCCGGGAACACCACCAGACATTCGGTGCTGCCTTCCCACAACAGGCGTGTGAATCGTGCGGAATCCAGATCGACCACATAGCTCAGCGCCATAAAGTTGGTGGCGTGGCAATGCATGATGACGCGATCAATGCCGTTTGAGACCTGCTTGCGCACGCTGTGCGACTGGAAGTGAGCTGCCAACTCTGATGTTGGCAGGCCGCCGTTACTCAAACCCCAATGGATTTTGTATGACAAGCCTTTGTCATCCACATGAAGCAGCGCCAGACAGTCGGCCGGGTCGAGCTGAACGTTACGGAAAAACTTACCCGACCCGGTGACCAGGAACCAATCATTGGCCAGTGCTGGAGCAGGTTTGGTGAGCTCAATACAGCGCGGCTCGGCATAGAAATCACCGGCGAAATCTTTAACTTCTTCCGGCAGTAAACGTAAGCTGACGTTGCCGCCGTTACGTTCATCCCAGCCCTTCAACCACATGTCGCTGGTCGCTTTAACCATTCCCTGAACAAAAGCGGAAGAGAGAATATTTTGCATGGTGTGTCCCTTAACGTTGACGCAGTGTTTGTTGTTCATAATGACGGACTTCGCTCAGCCAGCTGGCATCAGCAGGGACATCGTGGCGCAGACACCAGGCTTCCCACACCGCTTGCCACGGCAACGATTTTTGTTCTTCCAGCATCGCCAGGCGGCCGGTGTAATCCCCTTCGCTCTCTAGCTTGCGTAACTGGTCGGTAGGTTCCAGCAGAGCACGCAGCAGCGCTTTTTTGGCATTGCGTGTCCCAATTACCCACGCCGCGATGCGGTTGATCGACGCATCGAAGAAGTCGAGACCGATGTGCACCTTGTCGAACAATTTGTGACGCGCGATCTCGGTAGCGATGGCCTGGGTTTCATCGTCGAGAATCACCACGTGATCGCTGTCCCAGCGCACCGGACGGCTTACGTGCAGCAGCAGGCGCGGCACATACAGCATGGCCGTGGAAATTTTGTCGGAAATCACTTCGGTTGGATGGAAGTGGCCGGCGTCCAGAGTCAGCGCGGTCTGGCGGCTGCTGGCATAACCCAGGCAGAATTCATTGGAACCCACGGTGTAGCTCTCTGCGCCGATGCCAAACAGTTTGCTCTCTACCGCATCAATGTGGTGCGCAGGATTGAGTTTTTCACTGATTACTTCATCAAGCGCACTCGCCAGGCGTTGACGCGGTCCTAAACGATCGACGGTGAGATCTTTCATTCCGTCCGGCACCCAGATATTCATAACGGATGCGGTACCCAGTTGCTCACCAAAGTGTGCAGAGATACGACGGCTGGCCTTGCAGTGATCGATCCAGAACTGACGAATCCCTTTGTCGGCGTGTGACAAGGTAAAGCCATCGGCGCTCAGCGGATGGGAGAAACAGCTTGGATTAAAATCGAGGCCCAGCTTGTGCGTTTTGGCCCATTCCACCCAGTTGCTGAAGTGTTTCGGTTCAATCGCATCACGGTCGACCGGCTTATCGCTCTCCAGATAAATCGCATGCAGGTTGAGGCGTTTAGCACCCGGAATGAGTGACATCGCTTTTTCAACATCAGAGCGCAGCTCATCAGCATTACGTGCACGTCCCGGATAGTTGCCGGTAGCCTGAATACCGCCGGTCAGTTCACCGTTCGGATTTTCGAAGCCGCGCACGTCATCACCCTGCCAGCAGTGCATCGAGACCGGAATGCCATCCAGCTGTGCCATTACCTGTTCCACATCCACACCGATGGCGGCGTAGCGTTGTTTGGCCAGTTCGAAGGCCTGTTCAATCAGCTTAGTCATATGCAAGTTCCTTAGCAGGTTGGCTGAGCGCGGCAAAGCGTGCCTGATGGGCAGCGAAGGCGCTGTTGTTCAACGGTTCAAATTTTTCTAACGGGAAGTTTTGGCTAATGCAGCGGCGTAAATCACTCACGTCACGCAATTCGCCTAAGGCTATGAGCTGGCAGCCGACGTTACCGAGCGTCGAGGCTTCAATCGGCCCCGCCAATACCGGAAGTTGGCAGGCATCGGCACACAATTGATTTAACAGCGGGTTCTGACTGCCGCCGCCCACCACATGCAGTTGACGCAGCGGTGCCGCGCGCAGTGTGGCGAGTTCGCCAATCACCTGGCGATAGAGTAAGGCCAGACTGTCGAAGATGGTGCGAGCCAGCGCAGCCGGCGTCTGCGGTACGGGCATGTTCTGTTCGGCGCAGGCGTTTTGAATCTCCTGAACCATGCTGTCTGGATTGATAAAACGGCTGTGATTGGGGTTAACCAGCGCACGACAGGCGGGCTCTTTTGCGGCTTCTTTGATCAGCGAACAGAGATCGGTAATTTGCAGCTCGGTGCAGACACGTTGCAGCAGCCACAAACCCATAATGTTTTTCAGAACGCGGTAGCCTTCTGCTCCACCTTCATTGGTTACGTTGGCATTGAGCGCCGCCGTGCTGACACAAGGCTGCAAGCTCTCAATCCCCATCAGTGACCAGGTTCCCGAGCTGAGATAAGCGGCATCATCCTGCATTAACGGGGTGGCCAAAACCGCGCTCGCCGTATCGTGAGTCGCAACCGCGATCACCGGAACGTGGTTGCCGCTGGCGCTGGTCCAGTTACCGACAGTGTTACCTGGCGATGTGGGTTTGCCGAACCACTTAGCCGGCACGCCAGCCCACGCAAGCAAATCGCTGTCCCATTCGCCGCTGTGAATATTGAGCAGTTGTGTGGTGGTGGCGTTGGTGTATTCCCAGTTCATCTGGCCGGTAAGGCGATAGTGCAGATAGTCAGGAATCATCAGCGCATACTGCACTTTTTCCTGCCAATCTGGCTGCTGCTGATGCAGTGCGTGCAGTTGATAAAGGGTGTTGAACGGCAAGAATTGAATGCCGGTGCGCTGATAGATTGCACCTTTGCCGAGATCGTTAATGGCCTGAGCCATGTGCCCTTCTGTACGCTTATCTCGATAACTTACCGCCTCGCCGACGCGTTTACCGTTGGCATCCAGCAACACCAAATCAACGCCCCAGGTATCGATGCCAATGCTGTCCGGCACAATGCCTTCATCATCAAGCTGGGCCAGCCCTAAACGAATCTCTTGCTCCAGTCGCTCCAAATCCCAACAATCATAATCTGCACGGCGCACACGCTGATTGGTGAAGCGACGCACTTCGCGCAGGCTGATCTGCTGATTCGCTGAACTCCATTGTGCGAGCATCACGCGCCCGCTGGATGCGCCTAAATCAATGGCAACAATGTTACGCATACTCATGGCGTGTTCTTCCTGTAATGAGATGACTACAGATTAGAAATCTCCGCTTTTTGCCACCTTCCCCTTACTGCCAGTGCGTAATAGTCACTGGCAGGCTGACAAAGAAGTTCGTGAGAAAGCTCACAGAACCACACAAGTGGCGAGATGTGAGCCTTGCCGCATTTCTGTCAATCGCCGGTGAGATCTTGAAAAATTAGCCATTTTCCTGCGTCACTAAGATGAAAATTCAAGGTAAGGTGCGGGGCGCCTGCGTAGACTCGGCAACGGTTGAGTTAATTAAGAGGCGAAACATGACCGTTCTACATAGCGCAGATTTCTTCCCTGAAGGGAATTACGCCATCGCCATCGAGCCGCGTGTGCCGCAGCAGGCATTTCCGGAGCACCATCATGATTTCCATGAAATCGTGTTGGTGGAACAAGGTTCTGGCATTCATGTGTTTAACGGTCAGCCGCAAGCTTTATCCGCAGGATGCGTGTGCTTTGTGCGCGATCACGATCGTCATCTTTATGAGCAAACGGAAAATTTGTGTCTAACCAACGTGCTGTATCGCAGTCCGGCGTCATTTCGT
Organism: Pantoea sp. DY-5; assembly: GCF_019795955.1. Classification (NCBI taxonomy): domain Bacteria; kingdom Pseudomonadati; phylum Pseudomonadota; class Gammaproteobacteria; order Enterobacterales; family Erwiniaceae; genus Pantoea; species Pantoea sp. DY-5. The sequence goes on along the minus strand of NZ_JAIMIE010000001.1, from coordinate 477,672 downwards.
TTTCTCTCGGGTTTGCAGGCGCTCCTGCCGCGCGAAGAAGAGGATCACTACGCGTCGCACTGGCGCATTAATCACAAGGTGATGGCGCAGGCGCTACAAATCGTTACGCAGATGAAGCAGCAAGATGTGTGGTCACTGGAACGTCACGCACGCCAGGAGCAACTTTTTCTGCAACTGCTGGTGTTGTTGCGCGAAGCGGCTCACAACGATCAATTACAGGATCAGGAAGCACGCTTACATCGGTTGCTCGACTGGCTCAATGAGCACTACAGTGAAGAGATTGTGTGGGATGCATTAGCCGATCGTTTTTCATTGTCGCTGCGCACTCTGCACCGCCAGATGAAGCAGCAAACCGGTAATACACCGCAGCGTTACCTTAATCGGCTTCGCCTGTTACAGGCGCGGCATTTACTGCGTCATAGCGATATGCGCATTACAGACATCGCCTACCAGTGTGGATTTGGTGACAGCAATCACTTCTCCACGCTGTTCCGGCGGGAATTTGGCTGTGCGCCCAGAGCGGAGCGCCAGCAGATGCTATAACTGGAGCGTTTCCTCATGTCGCTGATCTTAACGCGCGAAGACTATTTTCCGGCCACCAATCTGCCGATTGCGGTGGCCGAGCGCATGCCGCAGCCCTCCTTTCCTCCGCACCGTCATGAATTCAGTGAAATCGTTATCGTCTGGCGCGGTAACGGCCTGCATGTGTTGAACGATCGTCCATGGTTGGTAACCTGCGGCGACGTTTTTTACATTCACGATAATGACTGCCACAGTTATGACAGCGTCAACGATCTGGCGCTGGATAACATTCTTTACTGCCGCGATCGCTTTCGTCTTAGCCTTGACTGGAGCCAGTTGTTGCCGCCGCAAGAAGAAGATTCGCCGGGCTGCTGGCGTTTGACCACCCGCGGGATGGCGTTAGCGCGCGGTGTGATTAGCCAGCTGGAACGCGAAAGCCGCAAAAGTGATTCGCTATCGATTCAACTCTCTGAGGCGCTGTTTTTGCAATTAGCATTGATTCTGCGCCGTCACGGTTATGCTGCCGATCGGCCTTGGGCATTACCTGAAGGAGAACAATTAGATCTGCTGATGTCGGCGCTGCAAGGTGCCATCAGCCGTCCATTCGATTTGGCAGTGTTCTGCCAGCAGAATCAGTTGAGCGAGCGTGCGTTGAAACAACTGTTTCGCCAGCAAACCGGTATGACCGTGGGACACTATCTGCGGCAACTACAGCTGTGTCAGGCGAAATATCTGCTGCGGACGCAGGATTGCTTAATCAGTGAAGTGGCCGCGCGTTGCGGCTTCGATGACAGTAACTACTTTTCGGTGGTGTTTACGCGGGAAACCGGTTTAACGCCGAGCGCCTGGCGGCAGCGTTTCCTGCCGCAGCGTGAACTCTCAGCAGAGAAAGTGAAAGCCTGACGTGCCGTAGCGGCGTCAGGCTTTACATCAGGCTGCCATGCCTAATCCAACAATATTGGCAGCAATGATAATTACCACACAACCCAGTGACAGAACGCGAACCGGACGTTGACCCGCCGATTTCCACTCTTTTAGTACCAGACCAACCAAACCACCGCACAGCACGTAGAGGCTCATATGCAGCATCCAGCTGATGAAGTCATACTGTGCCGGAATTTTGGCGTGTCCCCAGGCGTAGAAGAAGAACTGCAGATACCACATGGTGCCGCCCAGCACGGCAAACGCGATATTGGCCAGCAGCATTGGTTTGGCGACGGAGAAATCACGGCGTACTGAAATATCGGTTTTTACCGCCAGACGGATGAAGCAGTAAGCCAGATTGATTGACGCACCACCGCCCATGATCACCACATAGCTTGGCAACGCGACATAGAGTGGATTGATGCCCAGATTGGCTGCGGCTTCGTGCATCGGCTTGGCGGCATCCATCGCAAACGACATGCCGGCCGAGAAGATGCCGCACATCACGGCCAAAATCAGCCCTTTTTTCAGGTTGAACTCTTCGGCGTTGATGCCCAGCGCCCGCTCTTTTAACAGACCGGCACGCGATACAATCCCTACGCCGATCAGCGCAACTAACACGCCGAGCAGCGTCATACGTCCGCCGGGTGAGCTGAACAGCTCGACAAAGCGGCCTTGTAGTAGCGGCGTCATCAGGGTTCCCACCACTAACGTGATACCGATGGCAATACCAATGCCCATCGACATCCCGAGGTAGCGCATGGTCAAACCATAGTTGATGTTACCGATGCCCCACATGGCACCAAACAGAAATACCGGCATCAGTTGAGAGAAACTAAAGCTGCCGTAATACGCCCAGAAGTTCGGCAATAATACCGCACTGACTGCCCAGGGAAGAATCAGCCACGACATGACGCCGCCTACTGACCACATCGTTTCCCAGGACCACTTTTTCACCTGCTTAAATGGAGCATAAAAACAGGCGGCACTGGCGGCACCCACCAGATGCCAGAAAATACCTGCAATGATGGCACTGTTCATTGTTATTCCTTCGTAAGGTTGAGGCCAACAGGAAACCGGCGGTTTCCCGATTACCGGCAGTCTACGGTGGGCAGCTTTTCGTCAGCCTTTGGATGGCTGCCGGAAAGCGGAGGTTGCTGGCAAAATTCGGTGGGTCGTCAACATAAGGATCACAAAATCGCATTTGCAGGCAGGTCATGGGGTGATTTTTATAAGTGGCTTATTATTCGACATATTTTTCTATTATGCTGTGCCGATCAGCACAGTTTTTGATTCACTGCCACTGCAACAGTTAACATGGCAGTCACACAAAGCCGCGTACCAGACTTTCCCCGCAGGCGTTTAATCCGTATAACGTTGGGAAAATCATCAGGACGAAGGATTGAGATGAATACCAAAAGATTGCGGCTTTTGCTGTCACAATCGGTGAGCCGCGTGATGCTGGATGACATCCGGGCCATCGTGCCGGCGCAGGCGCTGAACGTCTTTATTAATGGATTAGATGAAGCACATTACGCCACGCTGGATTGCGTGCAGAGCGAGGAGAATTGCGCCCTGCTGGCTTCGGTGATTGTGGTGTGGCGACAGCTGGGTCACGTTCATGCGATTCATTATCAGAAAGGTGAGCATCTGCGTAAGGTCGACGACGCCACGCAATTCCAGCTGTTCAGTATGATGAAAACCCATCGCGCGATCGTGCAGATCGCTTAACTCTCGGGATGACTATGAAAATCGGACTGCTTTTCCCTATTGCCATCATCATTGCTGGCGTCAGTTTTTTGGCGTGGTTTATTGTCAGCGGCGCGGCGATGCCAGGTTCCTGACATTTTTTAACATACCTTAAATCACTACTAAGCCGCTGAAAGCGCGGCATTTCGCCAGGAATGCTGCGTCTGTCGTGTTGTTCTTCCCTTCTTTGCCATCCCTCAAGTTGCATTGGCAATAGCAAAAAGGTGCTATGCCCTGATCTGTTTCACTCTGCAATTCACAAATCTTTAACGAAACCGATCGCGGAGAACCTGCACATGACAACACACCATCAACATTATATTAATGGCGCGTTTGTTGCCGATCAGAACGATAAGTGGATAGAAGTGATTAACCCAGCAACTGAGGCATTACTTTCGCGCGTGCCGGAAGGCAGTAAACACGACGCCGCGCAGGCCATCGACGCTGCTGAAGTGGCGCAGCCGAATTGGGAAGCGCTCCCCCCCGTTGAACGCGGCAACTGGCTGCGCAAAATTGCCGCTGCTATTCGTCAGCGTGAACCAGAACTGACCGCCACTATCGTCGCCGAAGGCGGAAAAACCCAGGGTCTGGCGCAAACTGAAGTACTGTTTACAGCTGATTATCTTGAGTACATGGCCGAATGGGCACGCCGTTATGATGGCGAGATCGTTAATAGCGATCGTCCCAACGAAAACATCTTTGTGTTCAGGAAAGCGATTGGCGTCACCACCGGCATTCTGCCGTGGAACTTCCCCTTCTTCCTGATTGCACGTAAAGCCGCGCCCGCGCTGGTAACCGGCAATACCATTGTTATCAAGCCAAGTGAGCTGACGCCTAACAATGCGGCGATTTTTGCGCACATCATCCATGAAATTGGTCTGCCGAAAGGCGTGATCAACTTTGTTTACGGCTATGGCCCGGAGATTGGTCAGGAGCTGGCAGGCAACCCGAAAGTCGGCTTAGTCAGTCTGACCGGCAGCGTCAACGCCGGTATAGCCACCATGGAAGCCGCAGCGAAAAACGTTACCAAAGTCTCGCTTGAACTGGGCGGAAAAGCGCCAGCCATCGTCATGGATGATGCCGATCTCGATCTGGCGGTCAAAGCGATTGTTAGCTCCCGCGTGATCAACACCGGACAGGTGTGTAACTGTGCTGAGCGCGTTTACGTGCAGGAAGGCATCTACGACCGCTTTATTAGCGCGCTGACTACCGCCATGCAGCAGGTGAAGTTTGGTAATCCGGCCGAGCAAAACGATATCGATATGGGGCCGCTAATCACTGCGGCCGCGCTGGAACGCGTTGAGCAGAAAGTGGCGAACGCGGTCGCGGATGGCGGCAAAGTAGTGCTAGGCGGGAAGCGTGCAGGCAGCAAAGGCTTCTATTTTGAACCAACCATTATCACGGGCGTGCGTCAGGATATGGAGATCATGCAGCAGGAGATTTTTGGTCCAGTGCTGCCAGTGATGACCTTTAAAACCCTTGATGAAGCCGTAGCGCTGGCGAATGACTGTGAATATGGTCTGACCTCATCGATTTACACTCAGAACCTCAACACCGCGATGGTTGCCCTGCGTAAGTTGAAGTTTGGTGAAACCTATATCAACCGCGAGAACTTCGAAGCGATGCAAGGCTTCCATGCGGGCTGGCGTAAATCGGGCATTGGCGGCGCTGATGGCCGTCACGGTTTGGAAGAGTTCTTGCAGACGCACGTGGCGTATTTGCAGTTCTCGTAGATAGTGATCTCCAGAAGCCATGAACAGCGAAATGCTTGTTAGTAAGAAAGCATTTTTCTTCAGGATTGCTATTCGTGCGGGCACTGACACATCTGCTGCGTCACGGGCCGTCCTCGCGCCGCTAACGCGGTACCTTCGGCTTCCACGTTGTGCCAACGGACCGTTCGCGGATCGGCCATCCATGGCCGGCCCCGAACTGCCTCACGCATCCCTGCGTGAGGCTCCTGGCCCAACGTAAAAGCCTCAGCGCTGCGAATAGCCCTTTTGCCGCAGCAGACGCGCCAGCGCCTCTGGCAAATGAGCCCTTTTCAATAATACGCACTGAAGTTGATGAGCAGGCCGGGGCCGCTTTTGGGCCGGCAATCCGCAGCGCTGAACGAAGCGAGGAAGCCAGGAGAGCCCGCAGGACGCGGGCGAAAGGCGGAGCCGGGACAAGGACGTCCCGTCTCCGCCGGTCCGTCAGGCAGACGAGTGAAGTGAAGGTACCGCGCTAGCGGCGCGAGGACCGCCGGCCCAAAAGTGGCCCCGGCCAGCACACTCGCCGTTGCCTTAGCTGACAAGCATTACGCCATAAGTGGCGACCTGTAACCCTGAAACCTTTATAAAACCCGCTTCTGGCTGCGCAGCAGCGCCAGGCCGCTTAACACCGACATCGCCATCAGATAATAACCGGGCGCCAGACTGGTGCCGGTCACGCTAATCAACAGTGTACAAATCAGCGGGGCAAAGCCACCAAACACCGTAACCGCCACGTTATAGCTGATCGCCATGCCGCTGGCGCGCGTACCCATCGGGAACAGATCCGCCATCACCGACGGCACCGTTGAGAAGTAGATCGACTTCAGCAGCGCCATCCAGCACACCAGCAAAATCAACGTAGTCGGCGTGGTGTGATCAACCACCAGCTTAAAGGCCGGATAGATGGTGACGATCAGCAAAATCAACGATCCCCACATCAGCGGCACGCGCCCCACCCGCTCGGCCCATAACCCCATAATTGGCGTGACCACCGTCAAAATCACACCCGCCAACAAGGTAGCAGTAAACGCCACGCTGCCCGACAGGTGCAGATTTTTGGTGGCGTAAGTCGGCACATAGTTCAGCATGTAGTTCACCGCAGTCGAAATCACCATCAGGCCGATCGCCAACAACATCAATTCCTTCTGGCGGCCAAACAGGCTTTTCAGCGGCGCGGCTTCCGGTTTGTGCTCAGCAAAGCTCGCCGGTTCATGTACGTGACGTCGAATATAGATCCCCAGCGGGCCAATCAGCAGGCCGAAGGCGAAGGGAATACGCCATCCCCAATCCTGAATCTGGCTTTCGCTGAGAATCTGCGTCAGTCCGAGTCCAAATGCCGACGCCATCAACGTACTGGCGCCCTGCGTGGCGAACTGCCAGCTGGCGATAAAGGCTTTGCGCTCCGGGAAGTGTTCAACCAGGAACGCCGTCGAGCTGCCAAATTCGCCCCCGGCAGAGAAACCCTGCACCAGACGCGCCAGCAAAATCAGCAGCGGTGCCATCAGGCCAATGCTGCTGTAGCTCGGCATAAAGGTGATGACCGCGCCGCCGAGCATCATTAGGTTGATCGATAACAGCAGCGCTTTTTTTCGACCGTGACGATCGGCATAGTTGCCCAGCACAATCGCGCCCAGCGGACGAATCAGGAATGACACACCAAAACTGCCAAAGGTGAGCAACATTGAAACCGACGGATCGCTGGTAGGAAAGAAGGCATGCGCAATGTAGCTGGCAAAAAAGCCGTACACGGCGATATCAAACCACTCCAGCGCGTTACCGATACAGGTCGCGAACAGCGTTTTGTGCAGATTGGGCTTCGCTGCGTTCAACGGCATCGTGGTATTTAATGTACTCATTGGCCACCTCCAACGTGCGCACGATGCTGCGCCACCAGTTCCGCTCCCTGCTCGCCGAGATCCCACAGCAGACGCGTCATAATCTGCAAACCTTCGCGGGCAATCGATTTCAACATATGCTCGTTGACGCCATGCTGGCCGCAAGCTGGATACGAGTGCGGCACCCATAAGGTTGGCAAACCGAGAATATCGGAGAACACGTCATTGGGCAGCGAGCCGCCGAGGTTAGGCAGCAGCGCCGGTTTCTTGCCGCTGGTTTCCGCCATGCTGGTCAGCACCCAATTGACCAGCGGATCGGTGGGATCAAGGCGTGTCGCGGGCGATCCGCGCATAAACTCCACCTCCACATAGTCAAAACCGTGCTGATGCAGATGGGCGCGCACATGCTGGGCGAGATTTTCCCAGTCGGTACCCACCACAAAACGCAGCTGACAAACGGCGGTGGCGCTGCCCGGAATAGCATTCATCGGACGCGCCGGATTGCCGGTGAGAAACGACAACACTTCCAGCGTGTTCCAGCCATACAGGCGTTCGGTTGGCGTCAGTCCCGGCTCGCCCCAGTTCACGTCGATATCGGGATCGCCCGGCATGCCGCCCACCTCGATATCGCCGAGAATATCGCGCACCTGCGGCGTCAAAGAGTTGGGTTTCAGCGCCTCGACCTGCAACACGCCCTGCGCGTTGACCAGCGAAGCGATGGCGTTGGCCAACTGCGTACCCGGATTGCTCAACAATCCGCCCCAGTTGCCGGAGTGATAAGCGTTGTCACGCGCGTTAACGGTCAAACGGAAATTAACCGCGCCGCGTGAGCCCAGGAACAGCGTTGGACGAACCGCATTGAGACGCGGACCGTCTGAAGCAATAAACAGATCGGCTTGCAGCAGCTCGCCATGCTGCTGGCACAAATGCGCCAGCCCCGGCGAGCTGATCTCTTCACCCATCTCGAACAGTATTTTGCAGTTAAAGCCCAGGCTGCCACCGCGCAACGCAAACACCTGCTCCAGCGCCGCCAGATTGACGCAGTGCTGGCCCTTATTATCTGCGCTGCCGCGCGCATACCAGCGATCGCCCTCTTCAACCATCTGCCATGGCGATAAGCCGTCGCGCCAGTTTTCATCATCACCAAACACCACATCGCCGTGACCATAGCTGAGCAAGGTTGGCAGCATGGGATCTTCAATGCGTACCGCCACGAGGAACGGTCGATTAGCAGCTTCCGCGTTGTCGATGAAATGCAACGTGAAGCCCAGAGCGATCAGCTGCGGGCCGATCTCATCCTGCAAATAGCGCTGTAATTCGTTGTCACGATCGTCGCGCTGGCTTTCGGTACGTTGCGCCACGCGACGCGCCAAAATTCGTTGAAACTCCCCGCTGTCAAAATAAGCGGTGGCCTGTTGAACCGCCTGTTGTGCTGTCATGTTTGCCCTGTCTTTTATTGTTTTGTCGTTAAGGCATCTTTGCGGAAACACTGCTTTGCCACAATTATCAATTTATCGAGTAAGATTTGCTTTTATAGCAAAGCTAGCCTGCCCGATTTCGAGGCATGCACCACCATGAGGCATCCGCATGTTAAGCAGTGAAATCCGCTATTTTCTCGCCGTCGCTAATACTGGCTCGCTCAGCGCCGCCAGCGAACAGCTGTTTGTGGCGGTGTCGGCGATCAGCCGGCAAATTCAGCGGCTGGAAAATCAGGTTGGCGTGCCGCTGTTTGCGCGTCACGCGCGCGGCATGGTGTTGAACGAAGCGGGCGAAATCTTTGCACATCACGTTCGAAAGAACCTGCTGGATATGGAGTATGCGCTGGCGGAAATTAAGGGACTGAAAGCGGTGCGCCGCACGTTGATTCGCGTGGCCTGCACCGATGGGCTGGCATTTACGCTGCTACCGCGTTTGATCGCAGATTTTCGCAATGACAATCCGGGCGTGCTGTTTGATGTGAAAGTCGCCAGCACGCAAGGCGTGGCGGAAGCGCTGCGCAACGGCGAGTGTGACGTGGCGCTGCAATTTAGTCTTCACGCTGAGCGCGGTGTGGAAGTGATGGGTTCGTGGCCGGCACCGGTATTAATCGTGATGCATCAAACGCATCCGCTGGCCAACGCGCCGCAGGTCACGCTCGCCGATCTCAGTCACTATCCGCTGGCCTTGCCGCAGCAAAACACCACCGTGCGGCAACTGTTTGAGCTCGCCAGCCATATGAATGGCAGCCTGGTTGAGCCGGTGATGACCTGCGATACCTTTTCGATGTTGTTTCAATTCCTGCTGCGCACGCCGCAGGCGGTGACAATTTGCAGCGCCTTTACCGTGCTGCAGGAAGCGGAAACGCACGGTTTGATTTTGCGCTCGGTAGGCATCGATCAGCTGAGCCAGCGCACCTTGCAGCTGCAGACGCAATCAGGGCGACCTCGCAGTGCCGCCCTGAATGTGTTTCTCACCTTTATGCTGCAACAGCTGGATGCGTTAGAGGAACCGCTGCGCCAGCGCTGGAAGCCGTGACTCAGTTCTTGATATCCACCGGGTAGAAGATGTGTTTACCGAACGGATCGACCTGATAACCACTCACCGATTTGCGCACCGGCTCGAAGATGGTTGAGTGAGCAATCATCACCGCTGGCATTTGATCATGCATAATCTGCTGCGCTTGCTGATACAGCGCCACGCGTTTGTCGTGATTTTGCTCGGCGCGCGCTTCGGTAATGATCTTCTCAAACGGCTGATAACACCATTTTGACGAGTTGGAGCCGCCATTCGCCGAGGTGCAGCTGTAGAGCGGGCCGAAGAAGTTATCCGGATCGCCGGTCGCCGTGGTCCAGCCCATCAGCGCCGCCTGATGCTCACCGCCTTTCACGCGCTTGAGGTATTCGCCCCACTCATAACTGACGATATTGGCTTTGATACCCACGTTGGCCCAGTCCGCCTGAATCATCTCCGCCATTCGTCGCGCGTTTGGATTATACGGTCGCTGTACCGGCATCGCCCACAGGGCGATTTCGGTGCCTGGCTTAATCCCCGCCTCCTGCAGCAGCGCTTTGGCTTTCTGCGGATCGTAGTCGTAATCCTTCAGATCTTTATCTGCACTCCACACGTCCGGCGGCAGGATGTTTTTCGCTACCGTGCCAGTACCTTTGAAGATGGCATCAATGATCGCCTGTTTGTTAATCGCCATCGCCAGCGCCTGACGCACCTTGACGTTATCCAGCGGTGCTTTGGTGGTGTTGAACGACAGGAAACCGGTATTCAGGCCTGATTTCTGTTCCAGCGTTAAATCGGGATTGGTGCGCATCTTCTCCAGATCGGCCGGATTGGGGAACGGCATAATCTGGCATTCATTTTTCTCCAGCTTGGCATAACGCACCGAGGCGTCCGGCGTGATCGAGAAGACAATACGATCGAGCTTCGCCTTGCCCTGCCAGTATTCCGGGAAGGCTTTATAGAGAATGCGCGAATCTTTTTGATACTGCACCAGCTCAAACGGCCCGGTGCCAATCGGCTCCATATCGACCTTCTCCGGCGTGCCGGCTTTCAACATCTGGTCGGCGTATTCAGCCGAATGGATCGAGGCAAAATACCAGGCTAAGTCGGCGAGGAATGGCGCTTCAGCGTGAGCTAAGGTGATGCGCACGGTATTGTCATCGACCTTCTCAATGCTGGTGATCAGCTTCGCCAGCTCGAGGCTTTCGAAGTTTGCATAGTTACCGCCGGAGACATTGTGGTAGGGGTTTTTGGCATCCATCTGGCGCATAAACGAGAAGATTACGTCGTCGGCGTTAAAATCGCGCGACGGCTTAAATAGCTTGTTGCTCTGGAATTTCACCCCTTTGCGCAGATGGAAGGTGTAGACCTTACCATCCGGGCTGATATCCCAGCTCTCGGCGAGGCTCGGCACCAGTTCGGTGGTGCCGGGCGTGAAGTCCACCAGTCGGTTAAAAATCGGTACCGCGCTGGCATCGACGCTGGTTCCCGACGTGTACAATTGCGGGTTAAAGTTCTCTGGCGATCCTTCTGAACAGTACACCAGCGTTTTTGCCGAAACCCCGCCCGCGACCGCCAAGCCGATTGCAGTGAGAGTGAGATTTGCCATCATTTTTTTCATCATGATCCTCGCTTTTTATTGACTTCCATGAGTCTGCTTCGTTATGTAATGTTCATCTGATTAATAAATAACATGATTTAACCAGCACGCGTACTACAGACGCCGCAATGCTAATAAGGAATTGTGATGACAGACCAACTTGCCAGCCAATTGACCCAGCGTTTCTACCGTTATCTGGCGGTTTCCAGCCAGAGCGATGCCAAATCAACCACGCTGCCGAGTACGCCGTCCCAACATGCGATGGCGGAGTTACTGGCAAAAGAGCTGGGCGAACTGGGTTTGCAGGATATCGTGATTGACCAGCACGCCACGGTCACTGCGGTGAAACCCGGTAATCGCCCTGATGCGCCGCGTATCGGTTTTATCACCCATATTGATACCGTGGATGTTGGCCTGTCGCCGGATATCCACCCGCAAACCCTCAGGTTCACCGGGGAAGATCTGTGCCTTAACAGCACGCAGGACATCTGGCTGCGCGTGGCGGAACATCCGGAGATCAAACCTTATCTCGGGCAGGAGATTATCTTCAGCGACGGCACCAGCGTGCTGGGCGCCGATAACAAAGCAGCGGTGACGGTGGTGATGACGTTGCTGGAGAACCTGCGCGGCGATCACGGTGATATCGTGGTGGCGTTTGTGCCCGATGAAGAGATTGGCCTGCGCGGCGCTAAAGCGCTGGATCTTGAGCAGCGCTTTAACGTCGATTTCGCCTGGACTATCGACTGCTGCGAGCTGGGTGAAGTGGTGTATGAAAACTTCAATGCTGCCGCCGCTGAGCTGGTGTTTACCGGCGTGCCGGCGCATCCGATGTCGGGCAAAGGCGTATTGGTCAATCCGCTGCTGATGGCGCATGACTTCATCTCCCGCTTCGATCGCTTAAAAACCCCCGAACATACCGAAGGCCGCGAAGGTTATATCTGGTTCAACGATATGAATGCCAACGCCAGCCGCGCGGTGTTGAAAGCCTCGATTCGTGATTTCGATTTGCAGGGTTTTGATGCAAAGAAACAGCAACTGGTGGAAGTGGCCGATGAAATCGCCGCGCGTTATCCCACCGGCCATGTAGCGCTGACGATTAACGATACTTACAGCAATATAAGTAATGCAATTGGTGAAGATCGTCGTGCGATTGACCTGATTTTTGCCGCGTTAGAGCAAGTGGGCGTGGAACCGAAGGTGATCCCGATGCGCGGCGGCACCGACGGTGCAGCGCTATCAGCGAAAGGATTATTGACGCCGAACTTCTTCACCGGCGCGCACAATTTCCATTCGCGTTTTGAGTTTTTGCCGGTTCCCTCATTTGTGAAGTCGTATCAGGTGGCCGAAGCGTTGTGTTATTTAGCCGCGAAATAAAAGAAGAAGGTCGTCATAAATGACGACACGAACTCCTGCGGGCGCTGACACATCTGCTGCGTCACGGGCCGTCCTCGCGCCGCTAGCGCGGTGCCTTCGGCTTCCACGTTGTGCCAACGGACCGTTCGCGGATCGGCCGTCCTGGCCGACCCCGAACTGCCTCACGCATCCATGGGTGAGGCTCCTGGCCCAACGTAAAAGCCTCAGCGCTGCGAATAGCCCTTTTGCCGCAGCAGACGTGCCAGCGCCTCTCAAAATTGAGTCGTTTTCAACAACATGTACGGAAGCTAAGAAGCAGGCCGGGGCCACTTTTGGGCAGGCAATCCGCAGCGCTGAACGAAGCGAGGAAGCCAGGAGAGCCCGCAGGACGCGGGCGAAAGGCGGAGCCGGGACATGGAAGTCACGTCTCCGCCGGTCCGTCAGGCAGACGAACGAAGTGAAGGAACCGCGTAAGCGGCGCGAGGACCGCCGGACCAAAAGTGGCCCCGGCCTGCGCAAACACCGTTGGTTAAACCGGCAAGCATTACGCGACCTGTTTTAAGTTATTTGCTCGCTGAAACATCAATCCCAGGGAAGAATTTCGCCGCCAGCTTAGTGACGGTGCCATCGGCTTGCACCTTGGTGATTGCCGCATCCAGCTCTTGTTTCAGTTTGTCATCGCCTTTACGCAGACCAAAACCGATACCGGTGCCGAGAATGGTGTCATCTTCTACCGGCTTGCCGGCAAAGGCGAAACCTTTACCCTGCGGCTTTTCGAGGAAGCCCGATTGACCGGCAGCTGACATCACCAGCGTGCCGTCAAGACGACCGGCAACCATGTCGTTGTAAACCTGGTTCTGATCCTGATAAGAGGTCACTGTAACGCCCTGCGCTTCCCAGTGCTTCTTGGCATAGGTTTCCTGGATCGAACCCTGCAGCACCCCGATGTTTTTCCCTTTCAGTGATTCGGCGGTTGGCAGCAGCTTCTCGCCCTCTTTCACGATTAACATGGTCGGAATGCGGTAGATCGGCTTAGTGAAGTCGATGCTTTTCGCCCGCGCTTCGGTGATGTTCATTGCGGAGTTAATGGCATCAAATTTTTTCGCCTGCAGCGCCGGAATCAACGCATCAAAGCTGCTTTCCACCCACTTACAGTCGAAGTTGCCTACCTGACAAATCGCTTTACCCAGTTCGATATCGAAACCTTCCAGTTCGCCCTGCGCGTTGCGGCTCTCAAATGGCGGATACTGCGATTCAAGACCATAGCGTAAGGTTTCCTGCGCCAGCGCGTGCGCCGAAGTCAGCATGCCCAAAGCGACAAACAGTGCGTTCAATTTTTTCATTATATTTACCCCTAAGTTACCCTTTGACCTGGCAGAGCGCTTCTGCACCGGCCTGAAGTGTTGCGTCGTCTTTTGCGAATGACAGGCGAATTAATTTATTGTCAGTGCCGTCCATATAAAACGCCGACAACGGAATGGTGGCCACACCGTGATCGACGATGAGACGTTTTACCATTTCGCTATCACTTTCGTCACTGAAATGTCCGTAGCTGGCCAACATAAAGAACGAACCGGCGCACGGCAGCAGCTTAAACGGCGAATCCTGCATCAAGGTCAGCAGGCGATCGCGCTTCGCCTGATAAAACGGCGACAGCTGCAGATAGTTCTGCGGATTTTGCAGATAGTGAGCAAAACCGACCTGCATCGGCGTATCGGCGGCGTACATCATGAACTGATGGACTTTAACGATCTCTTCCATCAGCGCTGCCGGTGCCAGCGCATAACCCACGCGCCAGCCGGTGACATGGAAGGTTTTACCGAAGGAGGAAACCACCACGCTGCGCTGCGCCAGTTCCGGATGCGTTGCCATGCCGCAGTGCTTGCGGCCATCAAACAGGATGTGTTCATAGACTTCGTCAGACAGCACCACAATATCGGTGTTGCGCGTCAACGCGGCTAACTGATCCAGATCCGCAGCTGACAGCACCTGCGCGCTGGGATTGTGCGGCGTATTGATGATGATCATGCGTGTGCGCGGCGTAATGGTGGCGCGCAGTTCGTCCCAATTGATGGCGAAATCCGGCACCTGCAACTTCAGGCCAATTGGCGTAGCGCCCTGCAGACGGACCACCGGCGCGTAGCTGTCAAACGCCGGCTCGAAGAAGATCACTTCATCGCCTGCGTGGACCAGCGCGGAAATCGCCATGTAAATGCCCTGGCTGGCGCTGCCGGTGATCAGCACTTCGCTGCCGGCATCATAGTGCTGGCCATACAGCGTGTGAACTTTCTCCGCCAGCGCTTCACGCAGCGACGGCAGGCCGGTCATTGAAGCGTATTGATTATGACCGTCACGCATCGCCTGGCTGACCAGCTCAACCAGCTGTGGATCGCAGGGGAAGTTCGGTGCGCCTTGCGACAGGTTAATGGCTTTATGTTGCGCCGACAGCTGGCCAATGACGCTAAAAATCGTCGTGCCGACATCGGGCTGTTTGGAAGAGATGTTAACACTGCTATTCAGGGTCATCGGTGCCTCGTGAGGTTGCATAACCACGTATCGAAAGTAGATTTCTATTCAACGGTGTGCGGCTTGAGTCGACAAGCGAATTGTTGTCATAATAGCCATGATTAAAAATCATAGCTTGAGGTTGTTATGTCCCGCTCTGCTCTGCCGCTCAATGCCATCCACGCGTTTCTGGTCACCGCGCGCCATCTCAACCTGACGCGTGCCGCCAGCGAACTGTGCATCACTCAAGGCGCGGTGAGCCGTAAAATCGCCACAATGGAGAGTTGGCTGGGATTCGCGCTGTTTACCCGCCACGCGCGTGGCCTGCATCTCACCGAACAAGGTGCCGCGCTGCTGCCGGAACTGCAGCAAGGTTTCGCCATGCTGGTGAATGCCACAGAAAAAGCCAGCTGCAGCAACGCCTCGATTCGTCTGAAAGCGCCTACCTGCGCCATGCGCTGGCTGGTGCCGCGTCTGGTGGCGCTGGAACAGCAGCGGCCAGATATTCACGTAGCGTTGACCACCACACTCGATCATGGCTCACAGCTCGATAACTTTGACGCGGCGATTGTGTTTGGCCCGTCGCCAGCCGGTTCGATTTGCCTGTTTGAGGAGCGTTTAACGCCGGTGATGGCCAGCAGCGTCACGCCGCCCACGCAGATTGGCGAACTGGCAAAGTTTACTTTTCTGCATCCCACGCCGGATTCACGCGACTGGCAGCTTTGGCTGGCCGGGCTGGATGCCGCGTTACCAATGGCGCGCAATCAGCATTTCGCCACCATGGATCTCGCGATCAGCGCTGCGATTCAGGGATTTGGCATCACGGTGGCGGATGTCACCTTGGTGCAGAACGATGTGGTGAATGGGCGACTGATTGCGCCGTTTGCCACCAGTGTGGCGACCGGCGCAAGCTACAGCCTGTTACAGCGGGCGGAAAAAGATGCGCCACCGTTCCTGCCGGAACTGGTGGCGTGGTTATCTGAGGTTTAGAACGAGACCCATTCGTCAGAGGCTGATTTCGGCTGTGCGAGGCCTGCGCCGGTCAACAACGGCCGACGCAGCGCGGTTGGCGATACCACGACCTTATTCACAGGCGCGCTGTCCGACAGACGGAATTTCGCCACCGAGGCCTGCAGCTCCTGCGTCTGGCGCTCCAGCGCGCTGGCAGCGGCAGAAACTTCCTCAACCAGCGAGGCGTTCTGCTGAGTGACGCTGTCCATCTCGGTGACGGCGGTACCGACCTGCGAAATCCCTTTGCTCTGCTCTTCTGACGCCGCAGCGATGTGCTTCATGATTTCATTTACATCCTGCACCGACTTAAGAATGTCGTGCATGGTGCTGCCCGCGCTGCTCACCAGCGCCGACCCTTTTTCCACGCGCTGCACGGAATCTTCGATCAATGTGGCGATCTCTTTCGCCGCACCGGCGCTGCGCTGTGCCAGATTGCGCACTTCACTGGCCACCACGGCAAAACCGCGGCCCTGTTCACCGGCGCGTGCGGCTTCTACCGCGGCGTTCAGCGCCAGGATGTTGGTCTGGAAGGCGATGCTGTTTATCACGCTGGTTATCTCAGCGATCTTCTTCGAGCTGCCGGAGATGCCTTGCATGGTGGTAACCACTTCACCCACTAACCGTCCGCCCTGCTGCGCGGTGCCGGTGGCGGTTTCGGCCAGCGAACTGGCCTGACGCGCGTTGTCAGCGTTGAACTTCACGGTGGCAGTTAACTGCTCCATGCTGGCCGCCGTTTGCTCCAGCGCGGCCGCCTGCTCTTCGGTACGCGATGAGAGATCGTTGTTGCCGGAGGAGATCTCCGCTGCGCCGCGATAGATGTTTTCAGTGCCGCTGCGAATCGCGCTTACCGCTTCGCGCAGGCTGTCCTGCATGGCACGCAGCAGCGGCACCAGCTTGCCGACGCAGTTACGGCCAAAATCTTCCACCGGCTGGCTGAGGTCGCCCTGCGCAATAATCGTGAAATGGTTACGGATACGCTCCAGTGGTTTCACCAGCATCGCCACCAGATAGCGATCGGTAAACAGCAAGATAAACAAGCCAATCACCACCGCCACCAGAATAATGACTTTAGTGATGCTGGTGAGCTTATCGACGGTGACGCGCGTCTCATCCAGTTTGCTGCCTGCGGCTTTATTGAAAGCTTCCGCGCTGGCACCAAACGCACGACTAAGCGGCGGCGTGACGTTATTGGCTTGCGCACGATAGGCTTCAAGCGTGCCCTGCTGCGCCAGCGAAACCTGCGGTGCGATGCCTTCATCGAGCAGTTTTTGCCAGTTGGTGATGACGCTATTGGCGGTCTCCGCATCCATCGGACCTGGCGCCATGGTTTTAAACTGCGCCAGCAGCGTTTTCATATTGTCGAGCGCTTGTTGCACCGGGGTAAAAGCATCAGCACCGACTGCGCTGCCGGAGGCGCGGCCTTCCATCACGCGAGACAGACGCGTAACGACACGAAAATATTGATCATTTCCTTTGCTTAAAATCGTCATTTGATTGACCAGTTGGCGGTCAATCTCGTTGCCCTCGCCGAGGGCGTTCAGTGAGTGGACGCTAAACAGCCCAACGGCACACCACAGCAGGCAAAACAGCCCAAGAATGGTGAGCAATACGGCGCGGATGGTGAAATTTTTTAAGATACCCATACATAATCCCTTGGTGTGAAACGCGAAGGAGGCCCGATAAAATCGGGCATATTGCGTTTATCGGCATCGGATTGGGAAAATGTAACGGTTTTGTAAGCTAATTAATTGCTTACTGACGCGGGTGAGGAATATGCGCTTTTAAGATTTATCAGCAAGATAGGCGAAAATTTGCCTTATAAATTGATTTGCCAGATTACACCATTAGCACGCTCATTAAAGCTTAACGTGGCTGCGCATCATCAAACGGAACAAACGCAGCCGTCCACGCATAAAGCGCGCCTTCACCACCGCCTGGGCTTTGCCCTGTTCGCCCAGCGCCAGCGTCAGATCGTCGCCCGGTCGCCAGGCTGGCCAATCTACTTCACCCGCTAAGTGCGAGCTAAACTCGCTGGCTTCACGCGCGAAGGTGACCCAATAAGCGCTGACTGTGGAGGCGAACGCTTTATCCTGCTCGCTGTAGCTGCGTTCCGCTGGCGGCGTTAGCGTATCCAGCGTATTGAAGACATAGGGAATTTCATTGCCGTGCCAGGTACCATGCGGATAGAGATCGCGCGCGTTTTCGGAGACGTAATCGAACCAGTAACGCCATGCGGGCATGCCGATATTGTGCTGCGCCTGAGCGACTATCAAGGGTAACACCGTGAACGCCATATCACGCGCCACCGCGCGTCCCAGCAGCGCATCATCATGAATGTCGTACAGCCACTTCATCAGGCGATAACTGACGCGGTTCTTGCTGCGCATCTGGCGCAACACCGCGGTGGCATCCACGCCAAAATAGTCCAGCACGCTGGCTTCATCGCTGTTGCTGCCAATCATTAACGGAATGCGATGCTGCTTGCCGGAGATAAACGTGGTTAACATCGGTTTCGGCAGCACCGCATCGCCGCTGATGGGAACCGGGCCGAGCGCCAGGGGGCGCTCTAACGGCCAGAATTGTTCGGCGGGCAGCTCGCGCAGCTGCTCGGCGCTGGCATCTTCGGGTAAAGCAAAATGCGCCGCGACCTGCAAACCAATCTGTTGTGCCTGCTTTTGCGAGATGTCGGGCAAGCTGTAGGCACTTTGTACGATGCCTTTGTGAAACAGCGCCTCGGAGAGCGGTGAACAGCACAGCGATAACACGCTGCGCGCGCCGGAGGATTCACCAAACAGCGTCACGTTATGGCGATCGCCGCCAAAGGCCGGAATGTTGCGCTGAATCCACTGCAACGCAGCAATTTGATCGAGTAAGGCAAAGTTGTTGATCACGCGCCCGGCGGGATATTGCGCGTCCAGCGCCGGATGAGAGAAGAAACCGAAGTGACCAAGCCGATAGTTGAGCGTTACTACCACCACGCCTTGCACCGCCAGCGCTTTACCGCGATAGGGATCGAGATTACCTGCGCCGATGGAAAAACCGCCGCCGTGCAACCAGACCATCACCGGCAACGGCCGCGAGGGCTCGACATCTGGCGTCCAGATATTCAGGTAGAGACAATCTTCACTGAAGCGACCGGGATCGCCACCGCCGGCGGCCACGCAATAGTCACGATTTTGCCAGCTTGCTGCGCCCCATTCGGTCGCATCACGCACCGCTTGCCACGGCTGGACCGGCTGCGGCGGTCGCCAGCGTAAAGCGCCAGTAGGTGCAGCTGCGTACGGTATTCCTTTAAAGACAAAAAGATCTTCGTCCATCAGGCCTCTGAGTTCCCCTTCTGCGGTCATGATCCTCAGACGTCGTTCATTTTTCATCTCGGGTTCCCTGATAATGCATCGTTCCATTATTTGCAGGCCTTGGACGAATGTCCATGTTCTGAAAGCATTTGCAGATTAAGCCGAAACGCGGCGCGATTCTTTGAACAACTCCATCAAATATTTTGGCTAACCCCATCGAGGCCATTTGTTTTAAGGTTGCAAGTTAACCTGGCGCGACGGAGAAACACCATGTTTGGTGGCATTAATCAAATGTTCAACCGGATGTGCGATCACCCGGACCTTGGCAAACTGCTTTTGCGCCTGACGTTTGGCGGATTGCTGCTGTTTCATGGGGCGTTCAAAGTGGTGCATGGCGTGGGTTGGATTGCGCACATGCTCGCCGTCAAAGGAATGCCAGGTTTCATCGCTTACGGTGCTTACATCGGGGAAATAGCGGCACCTGTAATGGTGATCATCGGATTTTTGACGCGCCCTGTGGCGTTCGTCATTGCGGTGAACATGATTGTTGCGACACTGCTGGTAAAAATGGGCGCTGTCTGGCACCGCACCGACGTCGGTGCGTGGGCGCTGGAGACAGAAGCGCTTTACCTGCTGGGTGCGCTCGCCATTATGTTTTTGGGTGCCGGGAAGTACACGCTGGTGCGTGATTCGCGCTTGCAATAACCACAAGAAAAGCAGCCGGTCTGCTGAATTTCAGACCGGCTGTAACATTTCCCCTCAGGCTACGCCACAGCGTTCCAGACTGCGCTGCTGCATCTGCTGGTACAACGCCATTTCATCCTGCACCGCGCAACCTAACGCGCTTTCAAAATCCGCTCGGCTGGCATTCCCCGCGCTGCGTGTTTGCGCCACGTCGCCCAGATTCGACTGGAAAATCCCCGCGGCACTGACCGGCAGGAAATCCTCGTAAACGATCGGTTCGGCACTCAAACGCTCTTCAGCCAGCAACTGCGTCACGCTTTCGCCCGCGCGTGGCGGCAAATGCTCGCCTTTTTCGGTCAGGCGATAGCGGAACCACGCCAGCTGCTGCTCGCGCAAAGACTCTTCGTCGTCGGGGAAATCACCAAACACTTCACTTAGATGTTGCTGGTGATGCTGGTTATCGCTGCCGGTACCGGCTTCGGCCAGCAGACGATCGTAAAGTTCGCGTCCTTTCGGGGTGAGCGCCGCGCCGCGCTGTTCAATCTCACCAAAGCGCGCGGTGTGCGTGCCCGGCGTGCCATCGTTAAAGTGCACCGCTTCTTCCAGCGCCTTGAAGCTGGTCTGGCGCAGCAGAATCGGTACTTTACGCTGCGGCGGGCCCTCAATCAGGGTTTTGGGATCGATGCCGCGTGAAGGCATCAGCGCTTGCACCCGATCAATATCCAGCGTGCGCGGCGTCAAATGGTTGATGTGGCAACCACGGAAACACACCACATCGGCAATCAGACGATGCTGCTGGCTCAGTGCGCGATAAGTGGCGCTGTCTACGGTGGTATGCGCATGCCAGCGGAAGGTTTCCAGCGCTTCATGCACGAAAGTGGCGGCATCCGCGGCGTTCAAACCGCCCTGCTGCTGATGCTTAGCGATCAACGCGCGGCAACCTGGCGTAAAGATATCGCGCGCGGCGAGAATTGCAGCGGCCTTCTCGCGCAGCGCCGCATCATCAATCAGTTCCAGACGCAGCAACGAAGTGAAAACGCGGAATGGATTATGGCGCAACGCGCGATCGCTGACCGGACGAAACGCCGTGGAGTGCACCGGCACACCGGCTTGCGACAGGTCGTAATACCCCACTGCTTCCATGCCCATCACGGCAAACATCTGGCGCAACGTGCTGAGTTCATCAGCCTTGCCGACGCGAATCGCACCGTGACGCTCGACGCTCAGGCGACTCAGTTCATCGGCGGCCGACAAGCGGTTTTTTAACTCGGGATTGGCTTCCAGCGTACGTTCATTAACAGCGGTGACCAACTGCGTCAGCGTGCCGTATTGCGGCACTTCCTGCTGATACAGGGTCGACATTGCCTGCGAGAACAGCGTGCGGATGGCATCGCTGCTGAGAAAGTTTGGCATCATCATCACCTTGGGCTAACGGGTTGTTGCTACTGTAGATCAACCCTTTAGCGGCGGGTAACAATTTCGTGGAACTGTGATCGCCTTGTCACTCGGTGAGGTTTGACTGGTCACCAAAGCGACATTTCAGCACCAGCATGATGGTGGTTAACACGGCAGGAATCGCCAGCAGCAGGAAGATCTGACTGAACGTCCAGCCAAGCGTTAACAACTCGGCACCGACAAAGGCGCTAATAATGGCGCCGATGCGACCAATGCCGTGCATCCAGCTGGAGCCGGTGGCACGCGCATGAGTTGGGTAATAACTGGCGGAGAGCGCATTCATGCCGGTATTGGCGCCGTTAAAACAGAAGCCGCTGCAGAAAGCGATGGCGCTCATTAAGCCGACCTGCGCGGGTGAAAAACCCAGCGCCACAATCGCAATGCCACCGCAGAAATAGATCACCGCCAGCGCCAGGTTGGCGTTGATGCGGTCCATCAACCAACCCGCAAACAGCGAGCCAAGGGTTCCGCCGGCCTGATACATCGCCGTAACAATCGCCGCTTCCGTCACCGACATGCCGAGCGTGCTGATCAATGAAGGCATCCAGCTGCCAATCAGGTAAACGAGGAACAGCCCCATAAAGTAGCCGCCCCACAACATCAAACTGCCGAACAGATAGCGGCGCGACACCACGGTCGCCACCGAGCCTTTACGCGCGGTCGGCAGCTCAGTGCTTTGATAATGGCTATCCGGCTGCACGCTGCCGGGCAGCATACGTTCGAGGATGGCGTGAATACGTGCGGCAGGCGCGCGACGGCTAATCAGAAAACGTACCGATTCCGGTAAGCCGCGCACTAAAAAAGGCAGCACCAGCAGCGGCAGCACGCCGCCCATCAGCATAACGGAGTGCCAGTCATAGCGCGGCAGCAGCCACGAAGCGGCAAAGCCTCCCGTCGCGGCACCAAAGGTAAAGCCACAGAACACCACGGTAATAATAAATGAGCGGCGACGTTCGGGCGCGTATTCGGCCACCAGCGTGCCCACGTTGGGCATCGCGGCCCCAAGCCCTAAGCCGGTGAGAAAGCGGAACAGCATCATCTGTTCGATGTTCTGCGCCATCGCCGTGGCCAGCGTCCACAGACCGAAAAACAGCACGCTGATGAGGATCATCACGCGGCGACCATAGCGATCGGCCAGCGGTCCGGCGACCATCGCACCCAATGCCAGACCAATCAACGCCGCGCTGATCACCATGCCGAGTTGATGATTAGTGACGCCCCAACTGGCTTTCAGCGTGGGCGCAATAAAGCCCATCAGCGCAATGTCCATGCCGTCCAGCGCCACCACCACGAAGCACAGCGCGATTAAGCGCTTCTGCCAGCTGCTAAGCGCACTCTTATTGATAAGCTGGCGAACGTCTACTGCTTCAACGCTGGTCACGTAACGACTCCTGCACTTTTAACCGTTTAGGGCATCAGTTTTAGTAAAAAAAACGGCGCTTATCATAGCTCATCGTTAACAATAACAGGCACTCTTTTTGAATGTAACTGAGAATTATTCAACTTTTATCGGTGTATGTTGTTGATTTTAAAACGCGTGAATAGGCTGCAAAAAGTGTCTTTTTCAGCTTTACTAATAGATACAGCAGGTTAGTGGCGAAGCTTGCATAGCGGTGGTTTTGTTAATATAAATTTGCAGGCAAGTTAACATAATTAACGTTTCCTCATTGCTGCTCCTCGGCATAACTCATTATGTTGAGCGTATGGACAAAAATATCCTTTTCAATCAGCGCATTCGCTTGCGTCATTTACATACCTTTGTGGCGGTGGCGCAGCAAGGCACGCTCGGTCGTGCCGCTGAAACGCTCAATCTGAGCCAGCCCGCTTTATCGAAAACACTGAATGAGCTGGAAGAGTTGGCGGGCGCGCGACTGTTTGAGCGCGGACGACTCGGCGCGCAGCTCACCACGCTGGGCGAACAGTTTCTGATTCATGCGGTGAAAGTGCTGGATGCGCTTAATCATGCTGGTCAGAGCTTCAACGCGCCGCAGCCGGGCCGACCGGTGGTGATTCGACTCGGCGCGCTGACGACTGCGGCGATGGGCATGCTGCCGCAAATCCTCGATCGCTTCCATGAACAGCAACCTAACACCACGGTGCAGGTTGCGACATTGCATAACAACGTGTTGTTGGCCGGTTTACGTGCCGGTGAGTTTGATGTCGGGATTGGTCGTATGGCGGACAGCGATATGATGGCCGGACTCACTTATGAATTGCTGTTTCTGGAATCACTTAAACTGGTGGTGCGCCCCGATCATCCGCTATTAAGCGAGAACGTTATGCTGTCGCGCGCGATGCAGTGGCCGGTAGTGATTTCGCCGGAAGGCACCGCACCGCGCCGTATCGCGCAGCATATGCTGAATGAGCAAGGTTGTACCTTGCCAGCAAACTGCGTCGAAACCTCATCGACATCGCTGGCGCGACAGCTGTCATTGCGTTACGACTATGTGTGGTTTGTGCCTTCTGGCGCCATCAAAGAAGATTTAAATCACGATGCGTTGTGCGCGCTACCGATTGCCTCGCCAGGGCCAGGCGAACCGGTGGGCATTATTACACGCAGCGGCAGTCCATTAAGCCTGAGCGCCGAAGTGTTGATGGCGACCATCCGCAAATTCCACAGCTAGCGACTGTGTTTTGCATGACGCTCACGGTTCTCAAGGCGCGCCTGTTCGGTTTTTCGTAAACCGACATAGAGCGCGCCCGCCCCACCATCTTTCGGCTGCGCCGTACAAAAGGTCTGCACTTCTGCAAACTCCGGCAACCATCGCGCCACATAGCTGCGCACGATATTGGCGTGCGACTCATCGTCACGCCCTTTGCCATGAATAATCAATAGATTGCGCAACCCATGTTTATTGGCCTGCTGCATAAAGCTGAACAGCGCCTGACGACAGGTTTCCACCGGCTGACGCAACAGATTAAGGCTGGCTTGAGGCGGATATTTGCCCAGTCGCAGCTTATCCAGCACGCCTTGCTGTACGCCTTCAACTTTGAATTCCAGCGGTGTGGTCAGCGGAACGATGTCGAGATAGCCACGCGTGAGGAAATTTTCCTGCTCGTCACTTTCCTGCGGCGTACTCGGCGCTTTAGGCGAAGGTGCGCGCAGCCATTGGGTATTAGCGCAATTTTTTAATGGTGTCACATCACCCATGGCATCACGGAAAAGGTCTTCATCATCAAGGTTCATGGTGTTTCCTCTCGCCTGGTGTTTGCCTGCGCGTCCAATTCGACGCTAAAGCAAAAGAGTAGCAAAGGATTATGGGCAAAACATCTGTCACTTTTTGCGCTGTATCAAGCGCGCCATAGCTGTAAACCTGGCAACAAAACGTTCCAGAACAATAAATGCGCTTCAGTCAGACCAGCGCAAACCGCGTAATACCTGACATTTGTGGGGTTTTAAGGACATTTACTGCTCGGATGAGTTCCCTTCGCTTAGAAAAATGTTAAAATTGACCGCAGTCAATAATCATCGAGCGTAACTATATGATCCAGGAAAAACGCAGCATTCGACGTATTCAGTCTGGCGGTTGTGCCATCCATTGTCAGGATTGCAGTATCAGCCAATTGTGTATTCCCTTCACGCTGAACGAGCACGAACTGGATCAGCTGGATAACATCATTGAGCGCAAAAAGCCGATTCAAAAAGGCCAGACGCTGTTCAAAGCCGGTGATGAGCTGAAATCTCTCTACGCAATCCGCTCCGGTACCATCAAAAGCTACACCATCACTGAACAAGGCGACGAGCAAATTACTGGCTTCCATCTGGCAGGCGATTTGGTGGGTTTTGACGCCATTGTCGGTGCCAAACATCCAAGCTTTGCGCAAGCGCTGGAGACCGCGATGGTGTGCGAAATCCCGTTTGAAACGCTCGACGACCTCTCCGGTAAAATGCCGGCGTTGCGTCAGCAGATGATGCGTTTGATGAGCGGTGAAATCAAAGGCGATCAGGATATGATTCTGCTGCTGTCGAAGAAAAATGCTGAAGAGCGTCTGGCGGCATTTGTCTGGAATCTGTCGCGTCGTTTCGGTCAGCGCGGCTTCTCACAGCGTGAATTCCGTTTGACCATGACGCGTGGCGACATTGGTAACTATCTGGGACTAACCGTAGAAACCATCAGTCGTCTGCTGGGTCGCTTCCAGAAAAGTGGCATGCTGGCCGTAAAAGGCAAATATATCACTATTGAGAACCACGCTCTGCTGGCAGAATTAGCTGGCCAGACCGAACAAGCCGCGTGATTCTGTGCCGGGTTAATAAAAGTTATTTTATTGATCCGGCAACAACTTTTCCGCTTCTGCCCTGTCCAAACTTAGGCTATCTTTAACCCAACTTGCTTTGGTTTTAGGAGATCGGCTTATGTCCCGGTACCAAAATATTCTGGTGGCTATTGATGCCCAGCAGGACGATCAGCCCGCGCTGCGTCGTGCGGTTTATCTCAATCAACGTATTGGCGGAAAAATCAAAGCTTTCCTGCCTATTTACGACTTCTCATATGAAATGACCACGCTGCTGTCGCCCGACGAGCGCTCCAATATGCGCAAAGGGGTGATCAGTCAACGTACCGAATGGATCCGCCAACAGGCCCAAGCATATATTGAGGCTGGCGTTGAAATTGAAATCAAAGTGGTTTGGCATAACCGTCCCTATGAAGCCATCATCCAGGAAATTCTGGCACATCAGCATGATTTAGTGTTGAAAATGGCGCACCAGCACGATCGCCTCGAAGCGGTAATATTTACGCCGACGGATTGGCATCTGCTGCGTAAATGTCCATGTCCGGTGTGGATGGTGAAAGATCAGGCGTGGCCTGAAGGCGGCAAAGCGGTGGTAGCGGTCAACTTAGCCAGCGAAGAGCCGCATCATGATGAGCTGAATCAGAAGCTGATTCGTGAAACCACGCTGCTTGCCGAGATGGTGAATCACACCGAAGTGCATTTGGTTGGCGCTTATCCCATCACACCGATCAACATTGCTATCGAACTGCCCGACTTTGATCCCAGCGTCTATAACGACGCGATTCGCGGCCAGCATTTAGTGGCGATGAAAGCGCTGCGTCAAAAATTCTCCATCAGTGAAGAGTTCACCCACGTGGCGAAAGGTTTGCCCGAGGAAGTGATTCCGGACATTGCCTCGCATCTGGACGCCGGCATTGTGGTGCTCGGCACCATCGGCCGTACCGGTTTGTCAGCCGCGTTCCTGGGTAACACTGCGGAACAGGTGATTGATCATCTGCGTTGTGATTTGCTGGCGATCAAGCCAGACGATTTCAAATCGCCGATTGATCACGATGACGAAGAAGATGAAGACGATTGATTAAAAAAAGGGCGGCTCCCCATGGCCGCCCTACTTATTTCTACTCAGGGCGGTGAATCACATCACCGCCCTGCTTTTTTTACAGCGCGCGCAGAATGCCTTCCACGCTCGCTTTCGCATCGCCAAACAGCATCTGCGTATTGTCTTTAAAGAACAGCGGATTCTGGACACCCGCATATCCGGTGCTCATAGAGCGTTTAAATACAATCACGTTCTGCGCTTTCCACACTTCCAGCACCGGCATGCCTGCGATTGGACTGCGCGGATCTTCCAGTGCGGCTGGGTTAACGGTGTCATTCGCGCCGATAACCAAAACGGTATCGGTATCGCTGAAGTCATCGTTAATCTCATCCATTTCCAGCACCACATCGTATGGTACTTTCGCTTCCGCCAGCAGTACGTTCATGTGACCAGGCAAACGACCGGCAACCGGGTGAATACCAAAGCGAACTTTGATACCGCGCGCGCGTAGCTTTTCGGTAATTTCAGCAACCGGGTACTGCGCCTGCGCTACCGCCATGCCATAACCCGGCGTGATCACCACAGAAGAAGAGGCTTTCAGCATTTCTGCCGTCTCTTCCGCCGTAATTTCACGGTGCTCGCCAACTTCATCGCTTTCGCCGCCCACGCTTACGTCGGTACCAAAACCACCGGCGATCACGCTGATAAAGGAGCGGTTCATCGCTTTACACATGATGTAAGAGAGGATGGCACCGGAAGAACCGACCAGCGCACCGGTAACGATCAGCAAATCATTGCTCAGCATGAAGCCTGCCGCCGCTGCTGCCCAACCGGAGTATGAGTTCAGCATCGAAACCACTACTGGCATATCCGCTCCGCCAATCGACGCCACTAAATGCCAGCCAAACACCAGCGCAATGAGGGTCATCAGCAGCAGCGCAAACACCTGCGCGCCGGTGCTACCGGTTTGCACGAACCACAGCATCAGCAGGAAGGAAACTACCAAGGCCGCGAGGTTCATTTTATGACGATGTGGCAGCATCAGCGCTGAAGAGGAAATCTTGCCGCGCAGTTTGCCAAACGCCACCAGTGAGCCGGTAAAGGTCACCGCACCGATGAAGATGCCGAGGAACACTTCGGTCAGATGGATATTTTCCATCACCGGCGCGAGGCCCGGAGCGTGATCGATGTAGCTGTTGAACCCCACCAACACCGCCGCCAAACCCACGAAGCTGTGCAGAATGGCAACCAGTTCCGGCATTTCGGTCATTTCGACTTTCTTCGCCAGACGCAAACCAATCGCACCACCGATCACCATCGCCAGCAGAATCCAGGCCACGTTCCCGGTGTTCGGGCCAAAAATGGTGGCGAGTAGCGCAATCGCCATGCCGCTCATACCAAAAATATTACCCTGCTTTGAGGTCTCGTGTTTCGAGAGACCGGCAAGGCTGCAAATAAACAGAATCGCGGCAACAATATATGCTGCAGTAACTAATCCGCCAGACATGTTGCTACCCCTTAATTCTTACGAAACATTTTCAGCATGCGCTGGGTGACGGTGAAACCACCGAAGATATTGATGCTGGCGATCAGTACGGCGATAAACGAAAGAATCGTTACCCAACCGCCGTGGCCCATCTGCAGCACCGCACCCACCACAATAATGCCGGAAATGGCGTTGGTGACGGCCATCAACGGCGTGTGCAATGCGTGACTCACGTTCCACACCACGTAATAGCCGACCACGCAAGAGAGCGCGAACACGGTGAAGTGTGACAGGAAGTCCGGCGGCGCGACGTTGGCCAGGCAGGCAAACAGCACCACCGCCAATGCCAGCAGCAGATACTTGCGCCATGGCGAAACCGGTTTGGCTTCGGCCTTCGGCAGCGGCTGTGCGGCGGGTTGCGCTTTCGGCGCGGCGGAAACCTGAATCGGCGGCGCTGGCCATGTCACTTCGCCATCACGTATCACCGTCACCCCGCGCACCACCACGTCGTCGAAATCAACGGTAATTTCGCCGTTTTTCTCTTTGCACAGCAGTTTCAGCAGGTTGACAAGGTTGGTGCCGTAAAGCTGTGAGGATTGCGTTGGCAGGCGACTTGGCAAATCGGTATAACCGATAATCTTCACGCCGTTAGGGGTTAAGGTCACCTGATCGGCCACCGTCAATTCGCAGTTACCGCCGGTTTGCGCAGCCAGATCGACGATTACGCTGCCTGGTTTCATGCTGGCAACCATCTCGGCAGTAATCAGCTTCGGGGCCGGACGGCCAGGAATCAACGCGGTGGTGACGATAATGTCCACTTCTTTCGCCTGCGCGGCAAACAGCTCCATCTCTGCCTTAATAAAGGCTTCAGACATCACTTTGGCATAACCATCGCCGCTGCCCGCTTCCTCTTCAAAGTCCAGCTCAAGGAACTCGGCGCCCATACTCTGCACCTGCTCTTTCACTTCCGGACGCGTATCGAAAGCACGCACGATGGCGCCTAAACTGCCTGCCGCACCGATGGCCGCTAATCCCGCGACGCCCGCACCGATCACCATCACTTTGGCTGGCGGCACTTTACCGGCAGCGGTGATTTGACCGGTGAAGAAGCGGCCGAATTCATGAGCGGCTTCAACGATGGCGCGATAACCCGCGATGTTCGCCATTGAGCTCAACGCATCCAGCGCCTGCGCACGAGAAATACGCGGCACCGAATCCATCGCCATCACGGTGACGTTGCGTGCTGCCAGCTTTTCTAACAGCGCGGGATTCTGCGCAGGCCAGATAAAGCTCACCAGCGTGCTACCGGCGCGCGTCAGTTCAATCTCCTGATCGTCCGGCGCATTCACTTTCAAAACGATGTCCGATTGCCACACATCGTGAGTGTTAGTAATGGTGGCGCCGACGGCGATAAAGCTTTCATCATCAAAGCTGGCGCGAAGTCCTGCGCTCTGTTCAACGGTGACGCTAAATCCCAGCTTGATCAGTTGCTCAACGGTCTTTGGCGTGGCGGCCACGCGCGACTCGTTGGCTAACCGTTCTTTGGGTATCCCAATTAACATACTGTTTCCTTTCAACAATTAAAGGATGAGGTTCTGTAAGTGGCAAAAAGCTCAAAAGCCGAAACAGTGTTTCAGCTTTTTATGAGCAAAATGCACAATGTAACAAAGTCTTTATAACCTACTGAAAATATGAAGAGTGATCCACAGCGATAACGCCCACTTATGACATTCACACAAATATTCAGACACAAAGATTGAATGCCATGTTTTGCCACTGCATTTGGTGTTTATTAAAAAATATTCTGCTGCGCAAAATCGTGTCATGTCGAATTAAGTGTTTTTAAAAACCTTTAATTAACAATGCTTTAACTATTATGGTACTAAGTGTTACCAGAATAAGTGGTTATCTGTGCAAAAAAGAGCCGTAACAGAAGTCAATGACAGGTCGATGAATAAACGGCAGAGATTGTCAATGTTATGCGCTTAAATTGGCTGAGACAGGCCGATTATTACATGCAATAATCAACGGCTAATCTGTTATACATCAAGAGTCCAGCACGTTTTCGTACTCATTTTGCGTAAGGCGAAGGATCATTTTTATGAAGCTGAAGAACACCATTCTGGCGTCAACCTTGTTATCACTGCTGGCAGCGAATGCGTTTGCTGCTAAAGAGTTAACGCCAGAGCAAGCGGCCGCGTTGAAACCATTCGAACGTATTAATATCAGCGGCCGTTTCAATGCGATTGGCGATGCAACTGATGCCATCTCCAAACAAGCCGATGCCAAAGGCGCTGACTCTTTCTATGTTCAGGGTATTAATGATAG
Organism: Pantoea sp. DY-5; assembly: GCF_019795955.1. Classification (NCBI taxonomy): domain Bacteria; kingdom Pseudomonadati; phylum Pseudomonadota; class Gammaproteobacteria; order Enterobacterales; family Erwiniaceae; genus Pantoea; species Pantoea sp. DY-5. The sequence goes on along the minus strand of NZ_JAIMIE010000001.1, from coordinate 447,411 downwards.
CAACGGCAACGGCGGTAACTGGCGCGTAACGGCTGATTTGTATAAAGCTAACGCACCGAAAGCGGATGACTCCACTAAATATCGCACCTTCTTAGGCGTGAAAGAGCTGCCGAAAGCAGAAGCCTATCGCCTTGAGCCGTATGACACCGTATCGGTAAATGGCTTCTTCTCCAGCCAGCCAGATGTTAATGAAGCGATTGCCAAGGCAGCCAAAAATAAAGGTGCGGCATCGTTCTTTATCGTGCGTCAGGTTGATGCTAACAACGGCGGCAACCAGTACGTGACCGCGTATGTTTACAAGGCTGATGCGCCAGAACGTAAAGTACAGAACACCTCTGATTCAATCCCAGCAGATTCTGAAGCCGGTAAAGCAGCATTGGCCGCAGGTGGCACCGCCGCCACTAAAGTGGCCATTCCTGGCGTGGCCTCTTCGGATACCCCAAGCCGCAACGTTGGTCGTTTCTTCGAAACGCAAAGCTCAACCGGCCAACGTTACACGGTGAAAACTGCCGATGGCCGTAGCGTGCAGGAAGTGAATGCGATTACTGCTGCGCAGATGCAGCCGTTTGACACCATCACCTTCTCCGATCACTTTGGTACCCCAACCGAAATCTCGGAAGCGGTTGGCAAACGCGCAGTGGAAAAAGGCGCTAAGTACTACCACATCACGCGTCAATGGCAGAACCAGAGCGGCGGCAACCTGACCGTCACCGCCGATCTGTTCAAGTAATAGCGATTAAGGGCGGCGTCCGTCGCCCTTTTCAAAATCTCCTTCATACTAACTGCATAATCTGTGCGCAGATTTGCATAGTCTTGCATTGCCTTCCCCTTTTGCACTCCGTAAAATCTGCCGCCTGTTTTTAGGGGATTCCGTTTCAAAGTTGGCTCATTGCCACGCGACACTCCAGCGGAATCGTCACCACCCAGCATACTCTGCTGTTTAGGATGGGCGTTTTGGATAAAAAATTAGGTCTTAGTGCGCTCACCGCGTTGGTACTCAGCTCTATGCTGGGCGCTGGCGTGTTTAGCCTGCCGCAAAATATGGCAGCGGTTGCCGGCCCGGCGGCGCTGCTGATCGGCTGGCTCATCACCGGCGTTGGCATCATCTTCCTGTCGCTCGCCATGCTGTTGCTAACGCGGCTGAAGCCGGAGTTGGATGGCGGCATCTTTACCTATGCGCGCGCCGGCTTTGGCGAGCTGATGGGCTTCTGCTCGGCGTGGGGATATTGGCTGTGTGCGGTCATTGCCAACGTCTCTTATCTGGTGATTGTCTTCTCGGCGCTGAGTTTCTTTACCGACACGCCGGATCGCGTGGTGTTTGGTGATGGCAATACGTGGCAGGCGATGCTCGGCGCGTCGGTGCTGCTGTGGCTGGTGCATTGTCTGGTGCTGCGCGGCGTGCAAACTGCGGCCAGCATTAATGTGCTGGCGACCCTGGGAAAACTGGTGCCGCTGTTGCTGTTTGTGGTGCTGGCGCTGCTGGCATTCAACTATGATCGCTTCCGCTTTGATTTCAGCGGCGTGGAACTCGGTCAGCCGCTGTGGCAGCAGGTGAAGCAAACCATGCTGATCACCTTGTGGGTATTTATTGGTGTGGAAGGCGCGGTAGTGGTCTCTGCGCGTGCGCGTAATAAACAGGATGTCGGACGCGCCACGCTGATGGCGGTGCTGGCCGCGCTGCTGGTCTACTTGCTGGTTACGCTGCTGTCGTTAGGCGTGATTCCGCGTGCCGAGTTGGCGCAGATGCGCAATCCTTCTATGGCGGGTTTGATGAAGCATTTGCTCGGTCACTGGGGCGATGCGGTGATTGCGGTCGGATTGATTATTTCAGTGTGCGGCGCTTATCTGAGCTGGACGATTATGGCCGCTGAAGTGCCGTTCCTCGCCGCACAACAAGGTGCCTTCCCGCGCAGCATCGCGCGTCAGAACCGCCACAACTCCCCTTCGGCGTCGTTATGGCTGACCAACGGCAGCGTACAGGTTTGCCTGATTTTGATCGCCTTAACCGGTGCGGATTACAACACGCTGCTGACCATCGCTTCAGAAATGATTTTGGTGCCCTATCTGCTGGTGGGTCTGTATCTGATTAAGGTGGTGCGCGGGCAGAACAAACCCTGGGCGATGTTTACCGGCGTCGGTGCCAGCGCGTATGGCATTTGGCTGCTGTATGCGTCGGGTCCTTTGCATCTGCTGCTCTCTGTTGTGCTCTATGCGCCTGGATTGCTGCTGTTCCTGTTTGCACGACGCGGCGGCCGTGGCGACAAATTGTTGTCACAGCTGGAGCGCATCGCGATTGTGTTGTTGATTGCGGCGTCACTGCCCGCGTTGTGGCAGCTAACGAATTAGTGCGGCTGAACCGGAATGGAAACGCACAGCAGGTCATCCTGCTGTGACAGATTGAGCGGCTTACGGTATTCCTGATGAATAGCGTCAAGCTGCTCGGTTGACAGCGGATACGGCAGCTGAATATCAAAGCGGCTGATGTGTTGTTGTTCGGCCAGGGTGATCAAACGCGCGATATTAATCTCGTCGCTCACCTGTGTTGAAATGATTTGTAATGCTAATTCTTTCAGATGATCGTCGCTGGCCTGAAGGTTGTGCGCCGATTTACGCGTCACCATGCCAAAAATAGGCATCACGCCATAAATGGCATCGACAAAACTCCAGCGTTTTTTGCAGGAAGCGGAGAGAAAATCACTGTAATTGAAGCAGATGCGATCACTGTATCCGGCTGAAGCCAGCTCTTTATCAGACACTCTCGCACTCCTCCTGTTTTTCGTTACGGTTCCGAACCTTGCGCGACAACGCGCCGCTAATGATGGCACATTTCACGGTATACATACCAGTCACGCAGGGATATTTCGTGCGATAGCGTAGAGCTCAGGACCAGGAAAAGCTATGCTGCTGAGATTCTCATCCGTCACAGTAAATTATGAACAAAATCGTCTATGTGGAAGATGAGCCAGAAGTAGGCGAACTGATCGCCGCTTATCTTGGCCGCCACGATATTGAAGTTATTGTTGAAACGCGCGGTGACCGCGCCGAAGCCACCATCGCCCTGCACGATCCCGATTTAGTGATGCTGGATATCATGTTACCCGGCAAAGATGGCATGACACTGTGCCGCGATCTGCGTGCTAGCTGGCAAGGTCCGATTGTCTTGCTCACTTCGCTTGACAGCGACATGAACCACATTCTGTCGCTGGAGATGGGCGCTAACGATTACATCCTCAAAACCACGCCGCCGGCGGTGTTGCTGGCGCGCCTGCGTTTGCATCTGCGTCAGGCGCATGCCGGTCAGCCGGAAGTGACGCCCGCCCTACAAAGCTCACAACGCGTGCTGCGTTTTGGTTCCCTGACCATCGACTCGCTCAATCGCCAGGTGACGCTGTTTGAGGAGAATATTGTGCTATCCACCGCCGATTTCGATCTGCTGTGGGAACTGGCGAATCACGCCGGACAGATCCTCAATCGCGATGCGCTGCTGAAAACCCTGCGCGGCGTCACCTACGATGGCATGGATCGCAGCATCGACGTGGCGATTTCTCGCTTACGCAAAAAACTCTACGACAGCGCCACCGAACCATTCCGCATCAAAACCATCCGTAACAAAGGCTATCTGTTCGCGCCGCAGGCCTGGGATACCCGTTCCGCATGAGAAAGCTCTTTATTCAGTTCTATTTGCTGCTGTTCGTCTGTTTTCTGGTGATGACGCTGCTGGTTGGGCTGGTGTACAAATTCACCGCCGAACGCGCCGGACGCCAGTCGATGAACGACTTGATGGCCAGCTCGCTTTTTTTGATGCGCAGCGAACTGCGCGAGATCCCACCGCGCGACTGGAGCAAAACCATTCGCAGCCTCGATCTTGACCTGTCGTTTGATCTGAATATTGAACCGATGAGCAAATATCAGCTGGGTGATGCAGACATGAAGCGTCTGCGCGCTGGCGAAATCGTGGCGATTGACGATCAGTACACCTTCTTACAGCATATTCCGCGCAGCCACTATGTGCTTTCCGTTGGCCCGATTCCGTATCTTTTCTATCTGCATCAGATGCGCATTCTGGATATCGCGCTGCTGGCATTTATCGGGATGTCGCTGGCGCTGCCGGTGTTTATCTGGCTGCGTCCGCACTGGCAAGAGATGCAGCGGCTAGAGAAAGCCGCGCAGCGTTTTGGCCGTGGCGAACTCGACGTGCGCACCCATTTTGAAAGCACGTCTAGCCTGCACAGTCTTGGCGTGGCGTTTAATCAGATGGCGGAGAACATCAACACGCTGGTTGCCAGTAAGAAACAACTGATTGACGGCATCGCACACGAGTTGCGTACGCCGCTGGTGCGACTGCGCTACCGGCTGGAGATGAGCGATAACCTCACCGCCACGGAATCCGCCGCGCTGAACCGCGATGTGGGTCAGCTGGAGAGTTTGATTGAGGAGTTGCTGACGTATGCGCGCCTGGATCGTCCGCGCGTTGATCTTCATCTGCAATCCTTCGATCTGGCGCAATGGCTACGTGTACATATTGAAGACGTGCAAACCATGAATCCGCAGACGCAGATTGCGCTGGATATCCCGCAGCTGGAGAACGTCGGCAGCGCCGATACGCGCCTGATGGAGCGTGTGCTGGATAATCTGGTGAATAACGCCCTGCGCTATGCGCAACAGCGCCTGCGCGTCAGCTTATGGTTTGATGGCGCGTTGGGCTGTTTGCAGGTGGAAGACGACGGTCCGGGCATTCCGCAGGAAGAGCGCGCCCGCGTGTTTGAACCTTTTGTACGCCTCGATCCAAGCCGCGATCGCGCCACCGGCGGTTGTGGTTTGGGTCTGGCGATCGTGCACTCCATTGCGCTGGCCATGCAGGGAAATGTCTCGATTGAGAGCAGCCCGCTTGGCGGCGCCAGCGTTCGCTTTTGCTGGCCGGTTGATCTACCCTTGCGGGACATTGCGCCACGCTTACCGTCATAAGGAGCTTTTTACGTGACTTCAGCTTATCAAGAACTTAGCCGCACTTTTCAGCGTCTCTCCCGCTTTGGCCATTTAGGCGCCATTGCCGGTGTCGATATGCAAACCACCATGCCGCCGGGCGGCAGCCAGGCGCGCGGTGAAGCGATGGCCGAACTGAGCGTGTTCATGCACGAAGTGCTGACCGATAAACGCCTCGGCGTGCTGTTTGATGCCGCGCAGCAGGAATCATTGAATGATGTCGAACAGGTTAACCTGAGCGAGATGCAGCGCGCCTGGCAGCAAGCAACGCTGCTGCCCGCCTCACTGGTTGAAGCCAAGTCGCTGGCCGGTTCGCGCTGTGAACACGCCTGGCGTCAGCAGCGTCCGGCGAACGACTGGCAAGGTTTCTCCGCCAATCTGAAAGAAGTGGTCAAGCTGAGTCGTCAAGAGGCGCAGCTGCGTGCCGATGCACTCGGCGGATCGCGCTACGACGCGCTGCTGGATGTGTTTGAGCCTGGCATGACCAGCGCGCAGCTGGATCAAACCTTTGGCGATCTCAAAAGCTGGCTGCCCGACCTGCTACAAAAAGCCGTGGCGAAGCAGCAGCAAACCCCGATCGCGCAGCCGGTGGGTCCGTTCGCTATCGAATCGCAGAAACAGCTCGGCCTGAGCGTGATGAAAACGCTGGGCTTCGATTTCAATCACGGTCGTTTAGATGTGAGTGCGCACCCGTTCTGTGGCGGCGTGCCGGAAGATGTGCGTATTACCACGCGTTACAACGAGAACGACTTCCTCAGCGCCATGATGGGCGTGATCCATGAAACCGGCCATGCGCGCTACGAGCAGAATTTGCCAAAACAGTGGCGCGGTCAGCCGGTGGCGCAAGCGCGTTCTACCGCAATTCATGAGTCGCAAAGCCTATTTATGGAGATGCAGTTGGGGCGCAGTGAAGCCTTCCTGCAACATATCCATCCGCAGGTGGTGGCGCTGATGGGCGATCAGCCTGCGCTGGCGCTAAACAACTTTATCCGTCAGGCGCAGCGCGTGAAGCCGGGCTTTATTCGTGTCGACGCTGATGAACTGAGTTATCCGGCGCACGTGATTTTACGTTACGAGATCGAGCGCGCGCTGATTGAGGGCGAGATTGAGGTTGATGATATCCCGGCGCTGTGGGACGAGAAGATGCAGCAATCGTTGGGTATTGATACGCGTGGTAATTATCGCGATGGCTGCATGCAGGATATTCACTGGACTGACGGCGCGTTTGGCTATTTCCCAACCTACACCTTGGGCGCGATGTATGCAGCCCAGCTGTTCCAGGCAGTGAAGCGTGCGATTCCGCAGGTTGAGACGCTGATCCAGCAAGGTGAGTTGCAGCCGGTGTTCGACTGGTTACAGCAAAACATCTGGCAGCACGGCAGCCGTTTCCCAACGCAGCAGCTGCTGATTAATGCCACCGGCGAAGCGCTGAATCCGCGCTATTTCCGTCAGCACCTTGAACAACGTTATCTCTCTGAGTAAACTGCGCGGCGGCCGATGCGGCCGCCCTTTTCTCTTCCTTTACGCCGCTTTGTACAATCCGTTACACGCCGATACCAATGCCTCACGGAAAGCCTGAATTGTTTTTCATATAGTGTTTTCACCGGCCCCGCAGTGGGCTACACATGAAAAAATAGTTCGAGGATTTTGCAATGAAAAAATTATTTGCACTGGTGATCGCCGCTGCTATGGGTATGTCTTCTGTTGCTTTCGCTGCTGAGACCACAGCTGCTCCAGCAACGCCAGCAACCACTGCAGCGCCAGCGAAACACAAAGCAGTACACCATAAGAAACCTGCTGCTCAGAAAGCGCAGGCGGCTAAGAAGCACAAAAAAGTAGAGAAGAAAGCGCCAGCTGCACAGAAAGCTCAGGCCGCTAAAAAGCATCATAAAAAAGCAACCAAGCCAGCGGCACAGAAAGCCCAGGCTGCGAAAAAGCACCACAAAAAAGCAGCCAAGCCAGCTGCACAGAAAGCTCAGGCTGCTAAAAAGCACCACAAAGCAACCAAACCAGCTGCACAGAAAGCTCAGGCTGCTAAAAAGCACCACAAAGTAACCAAGCCAGCTGCGCAGAAAGCTCAGGCTGCTAAAAAGCATCACAAAGTGAAAAAAGCAGCTAAATAAGATCGCCTTTAGCGCCAACACCGTATTGATGATTGAAAACACCCGGTTATGCCGGGTGTTTATTTACTGGAGTAGCGAAAAATGGTGCGTCGCTATCGCTTCGAAATTATTCTGATTGTGATGATCCTCTGTGGCATAGTTGCAGCCAGCTTTTTTATCTAGTCGTTGTAGCGTGCTGATTACTCCAATATTTCTCCCTTTTTCACCGCTCACCGACTATAGTTATCGCTCAAGCGTGATGACAACAACTTCTACTTATTCTCGCCATTGAGAGAACTATGCGCCTGGCTATCCTGTTACTCGTTGGTCTTTTCAGTTTTACCCACACAGCACATGCCGATGATGAAGATGGGCCAAGCCCGGAAGACATCAAAACACTGTTCTTTGGCAAAGATCATCGCCAGGCGATTAGCGACGTGAGCGCCGCGCCCTGGGATGCCATCGGTCAGTTAGAGACCGAAAGCGGTAACCTCTGCACTGCCACCCTGATTTCGGCCCATCTGGCGTTGACCGCCGGACACTGTTTATTGGCTCCGCCCGGCAAATTTGATAAGCCGGTGGCGCTGCGTTTTATGGCCAGCGCGAAAGGCTGGCGCTACGAGATTCATGATATTGATGCGCGCGTTGAGCCCTCTTTAGCGCGCCGGTTGCAGGCAGACGGCGAAGGCTGGATCGTGCCGCCGGGAGCCGCACCCTACGATTATGGACTGGTTATTTTGCATAACCCGCCCTCCGGTATTGTGCCGATTCCATTGTTTGAGGGTTCGCGTGGCGATTTAACCGCCGCGTTGAAAACCACGCAACGTAAAGTGACGCAAGCCGGATATCCGGCCGATCATCTGGATACGCTCTATTCGCACAGCGATTGTTTAGTGACCGGTTGGGCGCAGCGTGCAGTGTTGTCGCATCAATGCGATACCTTGCCGGGCGACAGCGGTTCGCCGCTGCTGTTGAAGAACGGTGATGAGTGGCAGTTGATTGCGGTACAGAGTTCAGCACCCGCGCCGGCCGATCGTTACCGTGCCGATAACCGCGCGATTGCGGTGCCGTCCTTTAAAGATAAGCTGGAAGAGTTAGCTCAGTAATTCCGCGCTCTCAGGCAAAAAGGCGGGGCCGCTCCGTAACGTCGTCGTGGGCCATCCCTGGGGCCGCTGCCCCGCCTTGCCGTTTTCTTCGAGAATTGTGCGATGTTAAAACCGCGCTGTTTCGTTGCGGCGCGATTTATCGCGCCATCTAACAATTAACTCAACTGCTCCATCGCCTGCAGAATACGCTTATCCGAAATTGGATAAGGCGTGCCCAGCTGCTGGGCGAAATAGCTAATTCGCAGCTCTTCCAGCATCCAGCGAATCGCCTGCACGTCGGCATCATCCTGACGCTGAGGCGGCAATTTATTCCGCCACGTCTGCCAGGCTTGCTCCACCGCCTGCACTTTTAGCATACGCGCACGATCGCTGTGAGGATCGACCGGCAGCTTCTCGAGACGACGCTCAATACCTTGCAGATAGCGCAGCGTATCACCAAGACGCGACCAGCCATTGCCGGTGACGAAACCGCGATACACCAGGCCATTCATTTGCGCTTTGATATCGCCTAACGCCAGCGCCAGCGACATGTCCACGCGTCCTTTAAGGAACTTGATGATATTGAACACGCAGGTCAGGATCTGTTCGACCTGTTTAGCGATGGTGACCACGGTTTCATTCAAATCAGCACGCACTTTGTCGCGCAGCTGTTCGAAGTTTTCCTGTTGCCACGCCGGGCCGCCCGCCTCCGCCATCAGCTTATCCACGCCGCAGGCGATGCAGTCATCGATCAGTTCCAGCACTTTGCCGTAGGGATTGAAGTACAAACCGAGTTTGGCTTTGTTCGGTAGCTTCTCGTGCAGATACTTGGTTGGCGACGGAATGTTGAGCAGCAGCAGGCGACGCTGACCGCGCCACATCATTTTCTGCTGTTCCACTTCGCTATCGAACAGGCGAATCGCCACGCTGTCCTTTTCATCCACCAGCGCCGGCCAGGCTTTGACCTGATAGCTGCCGCGCTTCTGCTCGTAGCTTTGCGGCAAATCGCCAAAGCTCCAGATGTGCAAACCGCTCTGTTCCAGGCCATCATCCGCCACTTTCGACAGCGTTTCCTGCACTTTGCCTTTCAGCAGCAGCCGCAGCTGATGCAGATTTTTGCCTTCCTGCAGCTTACGGTTGTGCTCGTCAACCACCCGGAAAGTCATTTTCAGGTGATCGGGCACCTGATCCCACTGCCAGGCTTCCCGGTCAATGGTGACGCCGGTCATGCGGCGGAATTCGCGTTCCAGCGCATCCAGCAACGGCAGTTCCATCGCCGTTACGCGACCGAGAAACGCTTCGGCGTAGTTGGGCGCGGGTACCAGATTACGGCGCACCGGCTTGGGCAGCGATTTGATCAGCGCGATAACCAGTTCGCGGCGCACGCCAGGAATTTGCCACTCAAAACCGGTCTCTTCGATTTGGTTCAGCAGCGGCAGCGGAATGTGCACCGTCACGCCATCGGCATCCGCGCCCGGTTCAAACTGATAGCTCAGTTTGAGTTTCAGGTTGCCTTGATGCCAGAAGTTGGGGTAATCGAGCTGGCTGACTTTGTCCGCGCCGTCTTTGATCAGCATTTGCTTATCAAAGCTCAGCAGATCCGGATTCTCTTTGCTTGCCTGCTTCCACCAGCTATCGAAATGGCGTGCAGACACCACGTCGCTGCCAATGCGGCGATCGTAGAAAGCAAACAGCGTTTCATCATCGACCAGAATGTCGCGACGACGCGATTTGTGCTCCAGATCTTCAATTTCGTTGCGCAGTTTCAGGTTATTGCGGAAGAACGCGTGACGCGTCTGCCAATCGCCCTCCACCAGCGCATGACGGATAAACAGCTCGCGGCTCAGTTGCGGATCGATGCGGCTGTAATTAACCTTACGCGCCTGCACAATTGCCAGGCCGTAAAGCGTCACTTTTTCCGTCGCCATCACCGCGCCCTTTGCTTTTTCCCAGTGCGGTTCGCTGTAACTGCGTTTAATCAGATGCTGCGCCAGCGGTTCGATCCATTCCGGATCGATACGGGCGGCAACGCGGCCCCATAAACGGCTGGTTTCCACCAGTTCCGCCACCATGGTCCACTTCGGCGGCTTCTTAAACAGCCCGGAACCGGGGAAGATGGCGAAGCGCGCGTTGCGAGCGCCGGTAAACTCCTGCTTGTCGTTATCTTTCTGACCAATATGCGACAACAAACCGGTAAGCAAAGCGCAGTGCACTTCACGATACGGCGCAGGTTCGCTGTTGACTGGCATCCCCTGTTCCCGCACCACCTGACGCAGTTGCGTGTAGATATCCTGCCATTCACGCACGCGCAGATAGTTAAGGAACTCGGTTTTACACAAGCGGCGGAAGTGATTGCTGGAGAGCGCTTTTTGCTGCTCCTGCAGGTAATTCCACAGATTTACGAAGGCGAGGAAATCAGACTCTTTATCCTCAAAACGACGATGTTTTTCGTCAGATGCCTGCTTTTTATCCGAAGGACGCTCGCGCGGGTCCTGAATCGATAGCGCCGCGGTGATGATCATCGCTTCACGTACGCAGCCAAATTTTTGCGCTTCCAGCACCATGCGCGCCATACGCGGATCGACTGGCAACTGCGCGAGCTGGCGGCCCGAAGGCGTCAACTTGTAGGTTTCGTCTTCACTCAGCGTGATGGCACCCAGCTCTTCCAGCAGGCGCACGCCATCCTGAATATTGCGCTTGTCCGGTGCTTCGACAAATGGGAAGGCAGCAATATCGCCCAGTCCCAGCGCGGTCATCTGCAGAATCACCGAGGCGAGGTTAGTACGCAGAATTTCAGGATCGGTAAATTCCGGGCGGCTGAGGAAATCATCCTCGGAATAGAGGCGAATACAGATACCTTCCGAAACGCGGCCGCAGCGCCCTTTTCGCTGATTAGCGGAAGCCTGCGAAATCGGCTCAATCGGCAAGCGCTGCACTTTAGTGCGGAAACTGTAGCGGCTGATACGCGCGGTACCAGGATCGATAACGTATTTGATGCCAGGCACGGTCAGCGAGGTTTCCGCCACGTTGGTCGCCAGCACGATGCGGCGTCCACTGTGCGACTGGAACACACGGTTTTGCTCGGCGTTCGACAGGCGCGCATACAGCGGCAGAATCTCGGTGTGCGCAATATCGCGCTTCATCAGCGCATCGGCAGTATCGCGGATTTCGCGCTCGCCGCTCATAAAGATCAGGATATCGCCGCGGCTCTCTTGTCCCAGCTCATCGACCGCATCAAAAATAGCCTGCAGCTGATCGCGATCGGTGTCGTCAGCCTCTTCCACCATTGGGCGATAACGTACTTCGACCGGATACGTCCGGCCGGACACTTCAATCACCGGCGCATTGTGGAAATGGCGTGAGAAGCGCTGCGGATCGATGGTCGCTGACGTGATAATGACTTTTAAGTCGGGACGACGCGGCAAAAGTTCGCGCAGATAGCCGAGCAGGAAATCGATGTTCAGACTGCGTTCGTGTGCTTCATCGATAATGATGGTGTCGTACTGCAGCAACAGGCGATCCTGCTGGATTTCTGCCAGCAGGATACCGTCGGTCATCAGCTTAACCTGGGTGGTTTCGCTCACCTGATCGTTAAAGCGCACCTTGTAACCGATGGTGCCGCCGAGCGAGGTTTCCAGCTCATCGGCAATGCGGTTGGCCACGGTGCGCGCCGCCAGACGACGCGGCTGAGTGTGACCAATCAGCCCTTTAACCCCGCGCCCCAGCGCCAGGCAGATTTTCGGCAGCTGCGTGGTTTTACCCGATCCGGTTTCACCCGCGACGATCACCACCTGATGCTGACCGATCGCATCAGCAATGTCCTGCTGCTTCTGACTCACCGGCAGGTTGTCAGGGAAAGTGATGCGCGGTGTCGCCGCCGTGCGCTGCGCCAGGCGCTGCTCCGCCGCGACAAATTCCGGCTCCAGTTCAGCCACAATGCCCTGCTGCGCCGCAGGATTTTTCACCTTTGCAGCGCCCAGCAGTCGACGTCGCAGACGTTGACTGTCGCGCAGCGTCAGATTATCGAGCCGCGGCCAGAGGGAGGCTAAAGGTGAAGAGTCGGATGATGACATAGCGATGCGTTACCTGTTGTTGCAGCGGGCAGATGATTTCCCGGCGGATTCAAGCAATTAATGGGCGGCATCATAGCACAATTTGGAACACCTGCCTGAACGGGACGTGCGAGGTTATTCAATTATTTCGAACATTGATCTCGAAATATTGCGCTTTTACCCCGCGGGCTAACTCCGTACAGTGTAAAGCATTGAGCGGTAAGCCAACCGCGTAACGCACAGGAAAATACCATGAGCAAAGTTTTAGTTCTGAAATCAAGCATCCTCGCTGGTTACTCTCAGTCAAATCAACTGGCTGACTTCTACGCTGACGAAGCACGCGCTAAAGGTGACTCGGTTACCGTACGTGATTTAGCCGCGCAGCCGATTCCGGTGCTGGATGGTGAGCTGGTTGGCGCGCTGCGCCCATCCGATGCCCCACTGTCACCACGTCAGCAGGAAGCGCTGTCTCTCTCCGATGAGCTGATTGCTGAACTGCAAGCCCATGACACCGTGGTTATTGCCGCCCCCATGTACAACTTCAACATTCCAACTCAGTTGAAAAATTACTTCGATCTGATTGCCCGCGCTGGCGTGACCTTCCGTTACACCGAAGCAGGTCCGGAAGGCCTGGTGACCGGCAAACGTGCGGTGATCCTCTCCAGCCGTGGCGGCATCCATAAAGATACGGCCAGCGATCTGCTGACCCCGTACGTGAAGCTGTTCCTCGGCTTCATCGGTATCACTGACGTAGACTTCGTGTTCGCGGAAGGCATCGCTTATGGTCCAGAAGTGGCGACCAAAGCGGCTAACGATGCAAAAGACGCCATCAAACAAATTGTTGCTGCGTAATCATTTTTTTCGCATGATCAATGCCCGTCAGGCTTAACTGGCGGGCATTTTTTTTGCTGTTATTTTTCAGCACAGCGAAAGGAGATGAAGTGACACAACACAATCAATATGGTCAGCCTATCGGTTTTGCGCTACCCGACTGGCAACCCGCAATCTTCCCGCCCGCTGCTATTCTCACTGGCCGCTTTTGCCATCTCACACCGCTTCAACTCAATCACGCGCCTGCCCTGCTTACCTCCTTTTTGCTGGCACCCGACGATCGCGACTGGACCTGGCTTGGCGCATCGCAGCCGCAATCGTTAGCCGAGATGAACGATTGGATTGCTAACAAAATAGGTGACCGTGGATTGGTCAGTTATGCGGTGATCGATCAGGCTAATCAGCAAGCGGTTGGCGCGGTCTGTTTCGCCAATATCGACGTGCAGAACGGCGCGATTGAGATTGGCCATGTGACCTGGTCGCCGCTGATGCAGCGCAACGTATTGGGCAGTGAAGCGTTATATCTGCTGTTGCAGCAGGCCTTCGCGCTCGGTTATCGCCGCGTGGCTTGGCGTTGTGATTCCCTAAATCTGGCTTCCCGACGCGCCGCTGAACGCATCGGCTTTACCTTTGAAGGCCGCTTTCGTCAGGCAATGACGCGCAAACAGCGCAATCGCGATACCGATTGGTTATCAATCATTGATGGCGAATGGCCGCCGATTCAGCAGGCCTTAAGCCAATGGCTGGCGGTGGAGAATATGGATCAGCACGGACGCGAAAGGCAAAAGCTGCGCTGCTTTTTCTCCGCAGATTGACGTTGGCTATACTGACTCGCTGTTATCCACGCAATTGAAGAGGTACTCATGTCCAAGGTATTTATCATTGGCGGCGCAGGCAACATTGGCCGTCGTCTGGCATCACTGCTGGCCGCAAACGGGCACGTTGCGCGCCCGCTGTTTCGCAAAGCGGAACAGGAGCAGCCTTTGCGTGAACGGGGTGCGGAGCCGGTTAACGGCGACTTAACCGCGCTGGACGCAACATCGCTGGCCGCGCTAATGAAGGGCAGCGATGTGGTGGTCTTTACCGCCGGTGCCGGCGGCAAAGGCGGTGAAGAGATGACGAACGCCATTGATGGCAAAGGATTAACCACCGCGGTTGCTGCCGCGCAGCAGGCCGGCATCTCACGCTTTCTGCTGGTGTCGGCTTTCCCTGAAGCCGGCAGAAACAAAAACCTCTCCGCCAGCTTCGAAAATTACATGCGCGTGAAGAAAGCAGCGGATGTCGAGCTGGCGCAAAGCGATCTGGATTGGGTGATTTTACGCCCCGGCACGCTAACGGATGAGCAAAGCCAAGGCCGGGTGCGTGCTGGTTTGGCCATCCCGTATGGCGATATTCCTCGCGATGACGTGGCGGCGACGCTGGCTGAAATCATCGATCAACCGGCGGTCAGCCGGGTGATCATTGAGTTAACCGGCGGTGAAGTGCCGGTGCATGAAGCAGTTAAGCAACTGGCAACACGCTAGCGTCTTCAACCATCTGCTTCATCCAGCGAACGCAGATGGTCTTTTTTGTTTAGCGTCATCAGCGCCGGAATACTGATTGCAGCTGTGACCATGATGTACCAGGCGGGGATATCCAGATTCCCCGTTTGCTTAATCAGGGAGGTGATAATCAGTCCGGCACACCCCGAGAAAACTGCGTTAGAGAGTGAATAGGCCAGTCCCAGCCCGGTATAGCGGACGCGCGTGGGGAACATTTCAGCTAACATTGCCGGGCCCGGTCCTGCCAGCAATCCCACAATCCCCCCCGCCACAAACACTACCAGCGCCTTGATCAACAGCGTTGAGGAATCGGCCTGCAACACTTTGAGTAACGGCAATGCCAGCACCAGCAACAAACATGCCGCGATAACCATCACGCTGCGGCGTCCGATTTTATCGCTAAGCATGCCCGCTGGAATGATGGTGGCGGCAAAGCCAAGATTGGAGATCACCGCAATCAATAGCGCCTGGTTAAAGCCGGTGTGCAGCGAAGATTGCAGATAGGTTGGCATGATCACCAGATAGGTATAGCCCGCCGCTGACCACACCATCACGCGGCTGATTGCCAGCAAGATAATCCTGAGCGTCGCGCCAAAACTGGCGCTGACCGCCATTGGCTGATGCGCTTTTTGCGTTTGCTGCTGACGCACGAAGCTGGGCGTTTCTTCCATGCTATAGCGCAGCCACAGCGCCACCATCCCCATCGGCAAGGCGAGGATGAAGGGAATGCGCCAGCCCCAACTGTGCATCTGATCCACACTCAACACCGCCGACAGCAACGCGACAATGCCAGCGCCCGCCAGCAGGCCCAACGCCACGGTGAATGATTGCCAGGCACCGTAACGTCCTCGCTGCCCTTTGGGGGCAAACTCTGTCATCAGTGACACCGCACCGCCGTATTCCCCCCCAGCAAACAAGCCCTGCAGAATACGCAGACCGGTAATGATCAGCGGCGCCGCCACGCCAATGCTGGCATAGGTGGGAATAATGCCGATCGCGGTCGTTACCAGCGTCATCATGATCAAGACAAAAATCAGCGTCGGCTTGCGCCCAATACGATCGCCCATGCGGCCAAAAAATATTGCGCCCAACGGACGGAAGAAAAAGGCGATGGCGAAGGAAGCGTAGGTCAAAATAATGCCGGTCAGCTCGGCTTCGCCCTGCAGGCGAAAGAAGTTCTGCGCGATCACCGTCGCGAGAAAGCCATAAACCGCAAACTCGTACCATTCAATGAAATTGCCTACTGAACCGGCGATTAAGGCGCGCTTCTGTGCATCCGTTGTCGTTTGCGGCATTGGCATTTTAAGCTCCCAAAAAGATTATCTGCGGATAAACCTTACTTACGCAGCCACTGCCCATTGATGCCGCGCACATACTCGCCGCTACCTGCGCGGTTCACCAGCTTTTCGCCGGCGATGCGCGCCACTTCGCTGGCAGTCAGGTTATTTTGCTGCCCCACGCGCTGATATTGCTGCAGGCGGCCATCGTTGATGCGCTTGACCAGCGCCAGCGTTTCTTCGTCCTGCTGACGCGCCGCCACATAGCCGCTGAGCGTTTCGCCCACGCGCCCCTGTTGACGCGCCTCATCCAGCGTGAGCGCCCAGGCAGACGGCATCAGCAGCAGCGCCGCAAGCAGCGCGATCCCCTTGCGTTTCATCATGCTTCTCCTCAAAACAGTCCGCTCTGATTCTTCAGCAGCGCTTCCACATCTTTATCCACCTTGATGTGAATCTCATGCTCAATTTTGACGTTCATATTGATGGTGATGGGCTCTTTCGGCGCCGCAACTTCAATGCGCGGCACGCAGCCAATCAGCGGCAGCCAGGCTGCCAGCACCAGTAATGCCCTGAGGCTCATGGTTGGGGATCCTTCTTCGAGGGTAAGGTGGCATTTTGCTCCACCCAAGATTGCAAATTATCGCCAAAGCGCAGGCTGCGCCACAGCTGGAACAAATTTTCCTGATGCCGGTAGTTCAGATTAACGGTCTGTCGGCGGTTACTGAACTGGCTAACGCCTTTCACTTCCGATTGCATGATCAGATTGCCGAAGTTATCCAGATCGATAGTGGCCCATGAACGCGAGATTTCCATGTAGCGCAGCCAATCCAGCGCCGCTCCGGCCGCAAAGTTATTGCTGACAATCGCGTCCGCCATATCTTTATCCAGCCGGAAGGTGAGCGGACCGCTGTTGGCGATCCAGCCCTTTTCAACCAGCCATTGCGGATTATTCACCCACAGCGGCAATTCGCCATTGACCTTGCCAGACATGGCAAACTGCTTGGGTTTGATCGCGCTGACCAGCTTGCTGAGATTGATCTCCTTCAGCGAGACGCGCGCCGCTTGATGCTGTGGCATGCGCAGTTCGGGCATGCTGACGTGTCCGCCTAACAGATCGAGATTGACGTTGCTGAGCGTTAACGGCTGGCGCTCCTGCCATGGATAGTGACCTTGCAAATCGGCGGTGATGTTTTGCAGCGAGAACTGATTTT
This sequence comes from Pantoea sp. DY-5, assembly GCF_019795955.1. NCBI lineage: Bacteria > Pseudomonadati > Pseudomonadota > Gammaproteobacteria > Enterobacterales > Erwiniaceae > Pantoea > Pantoea sp. DY-5. Next base: position 430,329 of record NZ_JAIMIE010000001.1, on the reverse strand, counting down.
TTACTTCGGCGATACGCAGTGAAACCGGGCCGCGCCGTCCAAGCTGCCATTGATGATCCTTCAGCCGGAACGGCAGCGAGAAATCGATGCCGTTGATTTCACTGTCCGGCATCCACAGGCTGCCGTTTTTCACCGTCCAGTGACCGCCCGCTTCAAAGCCCTGCTCGCTGGCCGCCGAGAATGCCACCTGCGCGCGCAGTTCACCCGACTGGATACGCATTTTTAAATCGCTGCTGAGCAGCGGCTGGAACACCGTCAAAGATTGCGCCGGCCACCAGGCTTCGCCGCGCAGACGTTCGCCATCCCAGCGGCCATGCACGCGTACCGGGCCAATATCCTCCGCCGTCAGCTGACCGCGCCAGATAAACTGGCTGGGATCGCTGCCTTTGGCTTCAAAATTGAGTTCTGATGGCGGCAGCCAGCCGCCGTAGCTGAACTGGGTTTGACCGGATTTGAGCGTGAAGCCACCGTTAAACGCCGGATGCGAGGGATCGCGCTGCCAGCGCACCGGCGCATTGAGCGTCAGGCGCGGTTTAGCCACTTGCACCATGCCGTACGCCAGCTGATCGAAACCGGTATTCAGCGTGTCGAGGCTGATCAAAGTGTCCTGCCAGCTGCCGGTGCCCTTCACGTCCCATTTGGCGGTGAGCGGCTCGATCAGGCCGTCCCCCCAATAACGCCAGTTCCACACGCCGCTGTCGGGCCAGAAATCGCTGGCGCGGCCATCGAGATGCAACCTGAAGCGACCAAAGCTGGGATCGTGTGCCTTAAGTATCGCCTGGAGGCGACCATTAATTCCGCTCGACGCCACCGTCACGCCCGCCAGCGGCCAGCGCGCTTCATCCACTTCCAGCGTTGAGAGCAAGCGACCGCGCAAACGCAGCAGCGCGCCTTGTTTCAGGGTCAATTGCGGATCGGTCAGCACGCCGTGCAGTAAGCCCGGCATGCTGCCAAACAGCTGCAGATCGGCGAATTTGCTCTCGCCGGTCAACTGGAACGGCAAGGCGCTATCGACCATGCTCAGTTTGCCAGGGCCAACGCTTAATACCAGATTGCCTTTACCGCCGCGCCCTTGCGTCAGCAAATTAAATCGCCCGCTGACTAGCGTGTTTTCCAGTCCTTGCTGCCAGTTTTCCAGCGTTACTGCCACGCCACCCGATAGCGGCTGATCGGCCTGCGGCCAGCGCCATTGACCTTGCGTAATACGAATCTGCCGCTCATCTACCTGCCACGGCAGCTGCAGCAGCGGCTGATCCTCATCCTGCTGCTTCACCGTCAAGGTGCCTTGCTGTTGCCGCCAGTTAAGCGTCAGGGCCAGCGGCTGCTGCCACTGCACAATATTGAGGTCAGCGCTGAGTTCGCCCGCTACCGGCAAGCCATCGGCAAAGGTTGGCAAGGTGACATCGCCATGCAGGTTGAGCGGTTTGGGCAGTAAAGGATGACTGAGCTGCAGCTGGGCAATCTGCAGCAGTTGGCCTTGCAACCGCGCATCCACACTCAGGTTGTCGCCCTGATAATGCAGCCGCTGCACATCGTTATTTAAGGTGAGATCGAAACGTCCGGCATATTGTTGCCACGGCAGAATGGTGATTTTTTGCAGGTGGACATCGGCGCCAGGCAACATCTTCTGCCAGTCAGTCAGGCTGCGCGGCGCACCGCTGGCTTCGCTGTGCGGCAGCGATTGCAGGCAGTCGCTATTGAGTTGGACTTCTCCCGCGCTAAGTTGCCAGCGCTTTTGCTGCCAGCCGAGCGCCGCATCGCTGACGTTTGCCAGTACACAATCGCCCGCCAAATAGCGCACCGAAGGGAAATGCAGCGCGCCTTGCTGCCAGCGCGGCGTGCCGTTGAGTTCCACTCGGGTGTTTTCAGGCAGCCAGATACCGGCCAGACGCGGCAACCATTGCGTGAGCGTCAGCAGCAATCCCAATAGCAGCAGTATTAGCGCCAGCAGCGCAGCAAGTGTTCGGCGAAGGCCACGCGTCATGGCAGTTAACGTTCCTGTTCTTTACACAATCCTGACGAGGAGCCAAATGATGGCATGTTACGTCCGGCAAATGAAGGTGTTAGCGACATAGTCTGGCTGAAGCACAGCAAAATGACGCGGAAAACGTTATCCTGTTGTGATACCGACGTTGCATTTTTCAGGAGCGAAACAATGAAAGTTGCGGTTTACAGCACCAAGCATTACGACCAAAAATACCTTGAACACGTCAACGACAGCTACGGATTTGAGCTGCAGTTTTTTGACTTCCTGCTGACACCGGCGACGGCAAAGAACGCCGCGGGCTGTGATGCGGTGTGTATTTTCGTCAACGATGATGCCAGCAAAGCGGTGCTGGAAGAGTTGGCGGCGCTGGGCGTGAAGCACGTTGCGCTGCGCTGTGCCGGTTTCAATAACGTCGATCTGGCGGCGGCGAAAGCGCTCGGCTTAAACGTGGTGCGCGTCCCGGCGTATTCGCCAGAAGCGGTGGCGGAACATGCGGTTGGCCTGATGATGACGCTGAATCGTCGCATTCACCGCGCCTATCAACGCACGCGCGACGCTAACTTCTCGCTGGATGGCTTAACCGGCTTCAACATGCATAACAAAACCGCGGGCGTGGTCGGAACCGGCAAGATTGGTATCGCGGCGATGCGTATTCTCAAGGGATTTGGCATGCGCCTGTTAGCGTTCGATCCCTATCCAAGCCAGGCGGCGCTGGAGCTGGGCGCGGAATATGTCGATCTCAAAACGCTGTTCGCTGAAGCCGATGTGATTACGCTGCACTGTCCGCTTACGCCGGAAAACCACCATCTGCTCAACGCGCAGGCGTTCAGCCAAATGAAAGATGGCGTGATGATCATCAACACCAGCCGTGGCGGTTTGATTGATTCACAGGCGGCGATCGATGCGCTTAAACAGCAGAAGATTGGTTCGCTGGGAATGGATGTGTATGAAAACGAGCGCGATCTGTTCTTTGAAGACAAATCGAATGACGTGATTCAGGATGATGTGTTCCGTCGTCTGTCGGCCTGTCACAACGTACTATTCACCGGCCATCAGGCTTTCCTGACCGCCGAAGCCTTGACGGCAATTTCAGAAACCACGCTCAGCAACTTGCAGCAGCTGGAGCGCGGCGAAACCAGCCCGAATCAGGTCACCGCTTAACCCTTCTGCGCCTGCCTTAGCGGGCGCAGCTTCCACCCATTAGCGCCTGTTCGTCACAGCGACGACCATTAGCCAACTGGCACATCCCAATGCGTGAACCGTCTAACTGACGCGAAAACGCCAGCGATCCCCCGGCATTACTGCAATTCACTTCAGCCATTGATGACATCACAACGCGCGGTTGTACGTGGGCGGCAGTAGCTTGTTGCGGCGGTTCGTTGTCACTGTTGCTGCTACAGGCAGAAAGTAACAAGGTGGCGCCAGCCAGCAGGAAGAGAGCGGCTTTCATCGATGGGGCTCCGGGGAATGAGCGAAAAAGTCGCACCAGCATATGTCAGGTGCGGTGAGGGATCGATAGGCGACACAGCTTTTTACAAAATTTAATTTCATTGTTTGCAAGCAGAATTATCCTGTTTGAGATGTTTCCGCCCTTTTCACCCGGCGGATGGTCTGTTTATCAACAAATAAGGAGAGAACGATGTTGACGGATATGCTGATCCGCATCGCGCTGGCTGGGATTCTCGGCGGATTGATCGGCCTGGAACGGCAGCTACGCGCCAAAGAGGCCGGATTGCGCACGCATATTCTGGTCGGTATCGGCAGCGCGATGTTTATGCTGGTATCGAAATATGGCTTTGCCGACATGTTAGTCAGCGACCATGTGGCGCTTGATCCCAGTCGTATTGCGGCGCAGGTGGTGAGCGGCATGGGCTTCCTCGGTGCCGGTACCATCATTATTCAAAAGCAAGTGGTGAAAGGTCTCACCACCGCTGCCGGTTTATGGGTAACGGCGGCGATTGGTCTGGTGATCGGTAGCGGCATGTATGAAATCGGCATTTACGGCACCGTGCTGGCACTGGTGGTGCTGGAGACGTTCCGTCGCATCAGTCACTGGCTGATTGGCCGTCACCATACGCTGCTGGTGCACCTCAAACCGAAAAGCGTGCCGCTGGTGTTGCTGGTGCTGCAACGCGAAAATGTGCGCTACGGTCACATCGCCGTAGTGAACCGTGATGAAGAGGTTGGTCTGTGCGAATTGAGCGTTGAGGTGACATTGTCACGACGTACACCAATGCATAACATCTATGACAAAGTGATGGAAATCAAAGGCGTTCAATCGCTGGAGATGATGTAAAAATCATCAATGTTAGATTGCGGTGCGCTGCCATCTCGCCAGCACACAGATGAAAAAGTCGCGTCTTAGCCCTTTGCTAAACTGAATTGATAACCCCCGTAAATTTTGCGGGTTTCTCAGCGTAGCAAAGGACGATTTATGATTACCGTCGACGGTAACGGTGCAGTGGCTTCAGTCGCCTTCCGCACCAGCGAAGTGATTGCCATTTATCCCATCACGCCCAGCTCAACCATGGCCGAGCTGGCGGATAGCTGGTCCGGCGAAGGCCGCCGTAATATCTGGGGCGATGTGCCGCGCGTGGTCGAGATGCAATCTGAAGGCGGCGCGATTGCCACGGTGCACGGCGCGCTGCAAACCGGCGCACTCTCAACCACCTTCACCTCTTCGCAGGGATTGCTGTTGATGATCCCGACGCTCTACAAACTGGCGGGCCAGCTGACGCCGTTTGTGCTGCACGTCGCGGCGCGGACCGTGGCGACGCACGCGCTGTCGATATTTGGCGATCACTCCGATGTCATGGCAGTACGACAAACCGGCTGCGCGCAGTTCTGCGCCTCCAGCGTGCAGGAAGCGCAGGATTTTGCCCTGATTGCCCAAATCGCCTCACTGAATAGCCGCATCCCGTTTATCCACTTCTTCGATGGCTTCCGCACCTCGCACGAGATCAACAAGATCGTGCCGATCAGCGATGAAACCTTGCAGGCGCTGATGCCCGCCGAGGCAATTAACGCCCATCGCGCTCGTGCATTAACGCCAGATCGACCAACGATTCGCGGCACATCCGCCAACCCTGATACCTATTTTCAGTCACGCGAAGCCACCAACCGCTGGTACGACGATTGCACGCAGCACGTTGAGGCTGCAATGACCGCGTTTGGCATAAATACCGGCCGCCATTATCAGCCGTTTGAGTTTTACGGCCATCCGCAGGCCGAGCGCGTAATGGTGATGATGGGCTCCGGCTGCGGCACGGCGGAAGAGGCGATTGATCAAATGCTGCAGCGTGGCGAGAAAGTCGGGCTGTTGAAAGTGCGCCTCTATCGCCCGTTTTCGGCGGCGCATTTGCTGCAAAAGATCCCCGCTTCCGCCCAGCGAATTGCGGTGCTCGATCGCACCAAAGAGCCCGGCGCGCTCGGCGAACCGCTATTCCTGGATGTGATGACCGCGCTGGCTGAAGCTTACAGCCGTGGCGAGCGTGCGTCGCTGCCGAAGGTAATCGGCGGTCGCTATGGTTTGTCATCGAAAGAGTTCGCACCCGATGCGGTGCTGGCGGTGTTTCGTGCCTTGCTGCGCGAAACACCGCCAGCGCGTTTTACCGTCGGCATTTACGACGACGTCACCCATCTTTCGCTGCCGCTGGAAGCCAATATCGTGCCGAATCGCGCACGGCTTGAAGCGCTGTTTTATGGTTTGGGCAGCGACGGCAGCGTCAGCGCCAGTAAAAACAACCTGAAGATAATCGGTAACGCCACACCGTGGCAGGTGCAGGGCTATTTCGTCTACGACTCGAAAAAAGCCGGCGGCCTGACGGTTTCCCATCTGCGCGTCAGTGAATATCCGATTCAATCCGCCTATTTGATTCAGCAAGCCGATTTCATTGGCTGCCATCAGCTGCAGTTTATCGATAAGTATTCGATGCTCGATAAGCTTAAGCCGGGTGGGATTTTTCTGCTCAATACGCCTTACAGCGCTGAGGAGGTGTGGCCGCGCCTGCCGCAGGAAGTTCAAAGCCAGCTCAACGATAAACAGGCGCGATTTTATGTGATCAACGCTGCGCGTATCGCGCGCGAATGCCAGCTGGGCGCGCGCATTAACACCGTGATGCAGATGGCCTTTTTCCAGCTGACCCAGATTTTGCCAGGCGATAGCGCATTAACTGAACTGCAAAACGCCATTGCGCGCAGCTACAGCAGCAAAGGCGAAGAGCTGGTGCAGCGCAACTGGCAAGCGCTGGCGATGGCACAACAAGCGCTGCAGAGGGTGCCACTGCAGCCGGTAGACGATCGCAGTCCGCATCGCCCGCCGGTGGTGTCCGATAGCGCACCCGATTTCGTTAAAACCGTCACCGCAGCGATGCTTGCCGGCCTTGGCGATAAACTGCCGGTTTCGGCACTGCCGCCTGATGGAACCTGGCCAGTTGGCACCACGCAATGGGAAAAGCGTAATATCGCCGAAGCCGTGCCGATCTGGCAGCCCGATCTCTGTACGCAGTGCAACCATTGCGTCGCCGCCTGCCCGCACTCAGCCATTCGCGCCAAAGTGGTTGATCCTGCAGCGCTGGACGATGCGCCAGCTTCACTCGCTTCACTGGAGGTGAAATCGCGCGATATGCGCGGACAGAAATACGTGCTGCAGGTGGCGCCGGAAGATTGCACCGGCTGCAATCTGTGTGTGGAAGTGTGCCCGGCCAGCGATCGCCAGCATCCAGAAATCAAAGCCATCAACATGAAATCACGCCTGGAGCATGTTGAGACGGAAAAGGTCAATTACAATGCCTTCCTCGCGCTGCCGGAGATCACTGCCGAGCAGCTGGAACGTATTGATATCCGCACCTCGCAGCTGATTACTCCACTGTTTGAATATTCCGGTGCCTGCTCGGGCTGCGGGGAAACGCCCTATATCAAACTACTGACGCAGCTGTATGGCGATCGCCTGCTAATTGCTAACGCCACCGGCTGCTCCTCCATTTATGGCGGCAATCTGCCTTCCACGCCTTACACCACCAATGCAGAAGGTCGCGGTCCGGCGTGGGCGAATTCGCTGTTTGAAGATAACGCCGAATTTGGTCTGGGCTTCCGCTTGAGCGTCGACCAGCAGAAACAGCGCGCACTGAGGTTACTGGAGCAATGTGCTGCGCAGCTACCGGCGGCATTGGTTAATGAACTAAAAGGTGACAATGTCACCACATCGCAGCGACGCGAGCAGATTACACAGCTGCGCGCCCTGCTCGCGGCTTTACCGCAGCCTGAAGCCAAAGCGTTATACGATGCAGCCGATGCGCTGGTGGAGAAATCGGTCTGGCTGATTGGTGGCGATGGCTGGGCGTACGACATTGGCTACGGCGGCCTCGATCACGTGATGAGCCTGAGCGAAAACGTCAACGTGCTGGTGCTGGATACGCAGTGCTACTCGAACACGGGCGGCCAGGCATCAAAAGCGACGCCGCTCGGCGCGGTGACCAAGTTTGGCGAACAGGGGAAACGCAAGGCGCGCAAGGATCTCGGCATGTCGACGCTGCTGTATGGGCATGTGTATGTGGCGCAGATTTCGCTGGGCGCGCAGCTCAATCAAACCGTGAAAGCGATTCAGGAAGCGGAAGCCTGGCCGGGACCCTCGCTGATCATCGCTTACAGCCCGTGTGAAGAGCATGGTTACGATCTGGCTTATAGCCACGAGCAGATGCGCCTGTTGACCACCAGCGGTTTCTGGCCGCTTTATCGTTTTGATCCTCGACGCGCCCAGCAAGGTAAAGCCGCGCTGGCGCTGGATTCGCGTTCGCCGACCTCGGAACTCGAACAAGCATTAATGAACGAGCAGCGTTTCCGCCAGTTGCAAACTCAGCGGCCAGAAGAAGCGTCGCAGCTGTGGCGTGATGCAACGGAAGCCGCCAGTCAGCGTTATCAGCGGCTGGCCGAGTTAGCCGGGAAAACCGAGAAAAGTGAGTAGATGAAAAAGCCCGGCGCGATGACCGGGCGTTTCTTTGCTGGGTTAATGTTGATGGATTAACAAGGCTTGAGCTGAACGATGGCCATCTCTACCGCCCGATTCGGTGAGCCGGTGAGTTCACGATAGCGCAACTGTAGATTGCGCAACTCGCTGGCTAACACCTCTTTTTCGGTTGCTGCGCCACGCTGTGCCAGCTCCAGATAACATTGCCCCACCAGCCGACATGCCTCTTCAAAAACCATATCGTACGTTTGCATTTGCCGCTCCTCACCTAAAGAAAGTAAAAAAAGCACTTCGGCCATCCTGTCAGGCCCAGATGAGGTAAATATTTGCCCAGATCAATAAATAGCCAGATTGTTCTGACAAAGTGTGCGTCTATGTCTCAAGCGCAATGAGTTATCATCAGAAAGAGATCACTTCAGGCTAGCATTCGCGCCCGCAATCCGTACCATACGCAGTCATGTTTATAGGGTTTATTGCCGTTGAAGATTGCTTCAGCCGCTAACGGCCCTCGCCTTCACTCTCAAGCGTGAAAATAATGTCAGAAAATCAAGAAGTAACAAAAAAAGAGCAGTACAACCTCAACAAACTGCAGAAGCGTTTGCGTCGCAACGTTGGCGAAGCCATTGCTGACTTCAACATGATTGAAGAAGGCGATCGCATCATGGTTTGTCTGTCTGGTGGTAAAGACAGCTACACCATGCTGGAGATCCTGCGTAATTTGCAGCAGAGCGCACCGGTGAATTTCTCGCTGGTAGCAGTGAATCTCGACCAGAAACAGCCCGGTTTCCCGGAGCATATTCTGCCAGCCTATCTGGAACAACAGGGCGTTGAGTATCACATCGTTAACGAAGACACTTATTCCATCGTTAAAGATAAGATTCCTGAAGGCAAAACTACCTGCTCGCTCTGTTCGCGTCTGCGCCGCGGTATTCTGTATCGCACCGCCACCGAGTTGGGTTGTAGCAAAATCGCCTTAGGTCATCATCGCGACGATATTCTGCAGACCATGTTCCTCAACATGTTCTACGGCGGCAAGATGAAAGGCATGCCACCAAAACTGATGAGCGATGACGGTAAACATATTGTGATTCGTCCGCTGGCATACTGCCGCGAGAAAGACATCATTCGTTTTGCGGAAGCGCGCCAGTTCCCGATCATTCCGTGCAACCTGTGCGGTTCGCAGCCGAATCTGCAACGTCAGGTGGTTGCCGACATGCTGCGTGACTGGGATAAACGTTATCCGGGCCGTATCGAAACCATGTTTACCGCGATGCAGAATGTGGTGCCATCACATATGGCCGACATTAATCTGTTCGATTTCAAGGGCATCAAACACGGTGATGCCGTGGTGGATGGCGGTGATTTGGCGTTTGATCGCGAAAGCTTGCCGGTACAACCTGCGGGCTGGCAGCCAGAAGAAGACGACGCGCCGAATCTTAACGTGCGTCTAGATGTGCTGGAAATAAAATAACGGTATTAGCTGTGAAAAAAGGCGCGTCGCTTCGGCTACGCGCCATTTTTATTAGCGGTGCGGCGGTGGATCCTGGATCGGTGGGAATTCGGGATCGTGCGGTGGCTGTGCGGGTGGTATCGGCTGCGGTTGTGGAATCGGTTCGGGAATCGGTGGTGGATCGGTAGGAATTGGTTCGCTGGCAATGATCGCTTGCATGCCCTTCTCCTTGTCGCTGAATGTCCTTTAAGCATAGGAAAGGTTGGCCGAGCAAGCCAGGCGGGCAAAAAAAAGCCGGCGGATAAGCCGGCGTCGTACGAATCAAATGTGCTATGCAGTAATTCAAAAAAGGAAGTAAGACAATATGGAGCGCAACGCCCATCGCTTGACGTTGCATTCACCTGCGGGAAAGAGTTTGCCCTGATTGCGCTGGCGGGATATTGATATCGATCAGGTTTAATCCGCTTTTCTGCCTTACAACCATTTCCGCCGTTTCAACCATATCGCCACGCCGCCAACCATCACCAATAGCAGCACGCAGAAAGCGGTAAAGCCCAGCGCCCAATTGCCGCCCGGAATGCCGCCGAGGTTGACGCCGAATAAGCCGGTAAGGAACGTGGCCGGTAAAAAAATCATCGCCATCAACGACATGGTATAAGTGCGGCGGTTCATCGATTCCGCAAGGATTGACGCCACTTCATCCGCCAGAATCGAAGTACGCGCCACGCCCGCATTAAGATCGTCCAATCCGCGACCTAAGCGATCGGCAACTTCTTGCATACGGCGACGATCGTCGTCGTTCATCCACGCCATCTTCTCGCTAGCCAGCCGCGCATAGACATCGCGCTGCGGTGCCATATAACGACGCATCACAATCAGCTGCTTACGCAGCAGCGCCAAATCGCCGCGCGCTGGTACTTCCTGATTCATTAGCGCATCTTCCAGCTCGATAATTTTATCGTGCATCTCTTCGATAAATTCGCTGGCGTGATCGGTTAACGCATCGCACACATCCACCAGCCAGCTGCCGCCATCAACCGGACCGTTACCTTGTTGTAGATCGGTCAGCACGGCATCAATGGCGTACACTTTGCGCCGGCGCGTCGAGACAATCAGCTTATCGTTGATAAATACGCGCATCGCCACCAGCTGATCGGGACGTGAATCGGCGTTATGGTTAACGCTGCGCAATACAATCATGAAGCCGTCGCCGAGCCTTGTCACGCGCGGCCGCATGCTGTCGCCCGCCAGCGCATCACGCACCGAATCGGGGATCAGCGGCGTGTTTTGCAGCCATTCCGCACTTTGTCGTTGGGTGTAATTGAGGTGCAACCAGCAGGGACGTTCGCAGTTGATGACGTCTTTATCTTCGATGGGGATCATGCCGCCTGCGCCATCCAGCTGACAGGACACAATGGCATCGGATACTTGTAACGCTTTTCCTTCAATGACGTTCACGAACTCGCCTCACTATCAAAATCAATACGATACAGTCTAGCGTGGCGCAGACCAGTTGCAATCATAAGGCTGTGAGCAAAGATGACAGGCGGTGACAATCACCGCCTGCGGATGTGCGGGATTAATGCTTCTCAATCCACAGCTCGCGGCTGTACGCCACGTCTTCAGGATTGGTGATCGGATAACCTTTCACCCACGGCTTGATTAAGCGGCCGTTAGTGTATTGGTAGATCGGTGCGATCGGTGCCTGATCGGCGATGATCTGCTCGGCTTTGTTGTAATCGGTGTTACGCGCCGCCACGCTGGTTTCAGTGCTGGCTTTGGTGATCACCGCATCGTAATCGGCACTGCGGAAGCGCGCGATATTGCCGGTGTGGGTCGAGGTCAGCAGACTGAGGAAGGTTGAAGGCTCATTATAATCGCCGATCCATGACGCGCGGATCACATCGAAATTGCCGCTGTTACGGCTGTCGATATAGGTTTTCCACTCCTGATTTTGCAAGGTGACATCCACGCCAAGATTCTTTTTCCACATTGACGCCACCGCGATAGCAATTTTCTGATGGCTTTCCGAGGTGTTGTAGAGCAGCGTCAAATGCAGCGGTTTGCCCGGTCCATAACCTGCCGCTGTCAGCAATGCTTTGGCCTGCGCGTTCAGTTCCTGCTGGCTATGTTGCTGCAGATAGCTCTTCATCGGGGTGAAACCGGCGGTAACGTCCGGCGTGAAGTGCCAGGCCGGTTTTTCGCCGGTGCCCAATACTTTCTCCGCAATGATGCGACGATCGATGCTCCACGACAGCGCCTTGCGTACGCGTACATCAGCGGTTGGCCCTTTCTCGGTATTGAACGCGTAGTAATAGGTGCCAAGCTGATCCGGCGTATACACCTGACCAGGCAACTCTTTTTTCAGCAGCGCGTACATGTTTTTCGGGAAGGATTCGGTGATATCGATATCGTTGGCACGATAGCGTTTGGTAGCACTGGATTCTTCATTAATCGGAATAAACGTGACTTTCGTCAGCACCGATTTTTGGTCATCCCAATAGTTAGCGTTGCGCACCAATACAATTTTTTCGTTCACCACGCGATCCTGCAGCTGATAAGCGCCATTGCCCACCAGCTTGCCCGGTGACGTCCAGCTATCGCCCTCTTTTTCAATTACTTGCTTCGATACCGGATACATCGCGGCGTTGGCGACCATGCTCGGGAACCACGGCACAGGACGTGACAACGTCACCTTAAGGTGGGTCGCATCGGTTGCCGTCACGCCCAGCTTATCGGCGCTCATCTGTCCTTTGGTGATTGCTTCGGCGTTTTCAATGCCGCTTAAGGCGGCGAACCAGGCAAACGGCGAACTGTTCTTCGGCTCAACTAAACGTTGCCAGCTATAGACAAAATCCTGCGCGGTAACCGGCTCACCATTTGACCAGCGCGCATCTTTCCGCAGGGTGAAGATCCAGGTTTTGTTGTCGTTGCTGCTCCAGCTTAGCGCCACGCCCGGCACGATTTTTCCGTGGGCGTCCTGATTGGTCAGCCCTTCAAACAGATCGCGCATCACCTGAATTTCTGGCAAGCCAACCGCCTTCATCGGATCGAGTGAAGCGGGTTCATCTTTAATATGGCGAACAATTTCCTGGGTGCTGGCCAGCTGTGCGCCCGGCGGCACGTTGGCGGCGAATGCGGGTGAGGCTGCACTGGCTACAATTAAGGCAGTCAGCGTTTTGCGGAACGTTAGTTTCATCACCACTCCTTTACGCGAAAAAAATGGCGACCGCGAAGAGATTGTGTCGCCAGCAACTTTTGGCACTTTATCGCAAATTGCTGATTGATATATAGCTATTTCCCCGCAGGCTATTTACCGTTATGTTGAGGCTGGATTCCCGGTCACATTTTTACCTTGAGCGCCAGAAAGCTTTTGGCGGTGTTGGAAGCATTTCATAGAGGAACGTCATGTCGTCATACCATCCACGTCCGCTGCGCGGCAAGCTGGACGCTGTCTGGCAACAATACGGGCAATCGGTGCTGGGTGCACCGCTGCTGTGGTTTCCGGCACCCGCCGCCGATGCCGAAAGCGGGCTGATTATTGCTGGCACGCACGGCGACGAGAATGCCGCGATTGCCACCTTATCGGGCGCGATGCGCACCTTGCCGGACGGGCTGCGGCGTCATCACGTTGTTCTGGCGGTCAATCCCGATGGTTGTCAGTTGGGGCTGCGCGCCAACGCCAATGGCGTCGATCTCAACCGTAACTTCCCCGCCGCTAACTGGCAGCATGGCGACACGGTGTATCGCTGGAACAGCGAAGCGGATGAGCGTGATGTGGTGCTTTCAACCGGATCAGCGCCCTCTTCCGAACCAGAAACCCGCGCGCTGTGCCAGCTGATTCATCAGATCAAACCGCGTTGGGTGGTTTCGTGGCATGAACCGCTGGCCTGTATTGATGATCCGCACCACAGCGATTTAGCGCAGTGGCTGGCGCAGCAGACCGCGCTGCCGGTGGTGAGCAGCGTGGGTTATGCCACGCCGGGTTCGTTTGGCAGCTGGTGCGACGATCTCGGCCTGTTATGCATTACCGCCGAGATGCCGCCGATTTCGGTGGACGAAGCCACCGAAGTCTATCTGGAAGCGATGATCAATCTGCTGCGCTGGCAGCCAGCGGCTTGAGTACGCCGTGAGAGAAATGCAGCGACGGTTCAACATCGGCCGCAAGCCAGGTTGGACCGTCGAGATCCGCGAAGGTCGCGCGCGCCGTCAGCGGTAATGCCACACGAATCGCCCGCGACGTGCAGAGCATGCAGCCGAGCATAATCGCGAATCCCTGCTGCTGCGCCGCCTCTGCCAGCGCCAGCGCTTCCGTTAATCCGCCGGTTTTATCCAGCTTGATATTCACCATCTCATAGCGCCCTTTCAGCTGCGGCAGGCTTTCACGCGTATGGCAGCTTTCATCGGCGCAGATTGGCAGCGGATGGATAAAGTTGCCCAGCGCGCTGTCTTCTGCGGCCGGTAGCGGCTGTTCCAGCATCGCGACATTGAGGTCGGCCAGCAGCTGACAGCGTGCCGCCAGGCCTTCGGCATGCCAGGATTCGTTGGCATCGACAATCAAAGTCGCGTCCGGTACCGCGCTGCGTATCGCCACCAAACGTTCGCTGATCAGGTGATCATCCATTTTAATCTTCAATAAACGCGCGCCATGTTGCCACAGCGCCTGCGCGCTGCTGGCCATCGCATCTGGCGTATCGATGCTGATGGTATGTGCGGTGACAATCTCTTCAGCCAGTGGTACCGCGCACAATTGCACCAGACTTTCGCCCTGCTGCTGTCGTGCCAGATCCCACATTGCGCAGTCAATCGCGTTGCGTGCCGCGCCCGCCGGTAACGCCTGTTGCAGCGCTTCTCGCGTCATGCCGCTTTGCAACGCGCTTAGCTGCGAGGCGATCTGCTTGAGCACCGACTCCTCACTTTCACCGTAGCGCGCGTAAGGCGTCGCTTCGCCAACACCTTTAACGCCATCCTGCTCGATTTCCACTACCACAACATGCGCCTCGGTGCGGCTGCCGCGCGAAATAACAAAAGGCGAATGTAACGGCCAGGCTTCCGGATAACTCTTCACTGTTCTCATTATTTCTCCTTAAATCCGTCGCTTTAATGCGAGCCGGCTCGATTATCGGCAGGAAATGCGCTCGTAAACCCTTAAAAATTATGTCATAAACAAGCGCTATACCTGTTCTGACGTTCCAAAAGTCAGATATTTCATCGTTAAAAAAGGAAATCGCATGTCTCAGACTGTTCACTTTCAGGGCAATCCGGTGCCGGTTGCAGGCCAGTTCCCACAAGTTGGCGAGCAAGCTAAACCTTTCAACCTGGTCGCAAAAGATCTTACTGACGTATCCCTGGCTAATTATGCAGGCAAACGCAAAGTTCTGAACATTTTCCCAAGCATTGATACTGGCGTGTGTGCGGCATCGGTGCGTAAGTTTAACGAGCGTTCAGGTGAAGCGAACAACACGGTTGTGCTGTGCATCTCCTCCGACCTGCCTTTCGCCCAGTCACGCTTCTGTGGCGCAGAGAACGTCAGCAACGTGATCACGCTCTCTTCCCTGCGCGGCGCCGAGTTCAAAGAAAACTATGGCGTGGCGATTGCTGATGGCCCGCTGAAAGGCCTGACCGCACGTGCGGTTGTGGTGCTGGATGAAAACGATAAAGTGATTTACAGCGAGCTGGTGAATGAAATCACCGAAGAGCCAAACTACGATGCCGCGCTGGCTGCGCTGAAGTAAATCTCTCGCCTGCCAGGCGAAACAAAAAGCACCGAATGATTAACGCGTCGGTGCTTTTTTTATGCTCACCTTCAGGATGGCTCAATTTTCAACCTGTTGATTTATCGCGATACGTAGCACTTCTTCCCGCCATGTTGCATTTTTACTGTGATTCTTGTTACCCGTATCACATTAATTAAAAAACATAAAACCCGTAACAAATCCCGCAATTGTTCCCATCAGCATCGCTACCTATAACTAACCGTCAATTGCACTTAAGCGATTCAAAGACAGGCGGGAATCTTTATGCAAGCAAGCTTATCCATTAAAGAAAAGTTCAGTTACGGCCTCGGTGATATGGCCAGCCATATCGCCATCGATAACGTCATTATTTTTCTCACCTTTTACTACACCGATGTGGTGGGTTTGCCCGCAATCTTTGTTGGCACGCTGTTTTTACTGGCGCGCGTCGCCGATGCGGTGATCGACCCGGCGATGGGGATGGTGGCTGACCGAACCCGTTCACGCTGGGGCAAATTCCGTCCCTGGCTATTGATGCTCGCGGTACCGTTCGGCGTGAGCTGTATGTTGATTTATGCGGTGCCGGAAAGCCTGTCGCTGACTGGCAAGATGATTTACGCCGCCGTGACCTACAGCCTGATGATGCTGATGTACACCGCCATCAATATTCCTTACTGCTCGATGGGGGCGATTATCACCGCCGATGATAATCAGCGCATCTCCCTGCAATCATGGCGCTTCTTCCTCGCCACGCTGGGCGGCGCGATGTCCACTTTCCTGATGATCCCGCTCGCCACCTGGCTGGGCGGCGGTAACAAACTGGACGGTTACTTCGCAGCAATGTCGATAATGGCGACGCTGGCAACCCTGCTGTTTTTTATCTGTTTTCTCAATACACGCGAACGCATCAATGCTCCCGCTAACCACGGCAACTTTCTTGCCGATCTGCGCGATTTGCTGCGTAACGATCAGTGGCGCGTGGTCGCGTTGCTGGTGTTCTGCAATATCTCATTCGGCGTGGTGCGGCTCGGCGCGATGATGTACTACGTCACCTATTTTCTGGGTGATGCCAGCCTCTTCATGTGGCTGCTGGCCGCGCATATTGTCGGCAAAAGCGTCGGTAGCGTGCTGGCGAAACTGCTGACGCGCCGCCTGAACAAAATCACCGCCTTTACGCTCAGCGCCATTACTGCTGGCGTGCTAAGCATCAGCATCGTGTTCCTTCCCGGCTCGCTGGCGCTGTTGGTTGGCATGACATTCATCGTCTCCAGCTTCTATCAAGTCACCACCACGCTGATGTGGGTGATGATGGCCGATGTGGTGGATTACGGTGAATATCGTCAGGGAAAACGCCTCGATGGCACCGTCTTCTCGACTCTGCTCGCCGTATTGAAAATGGGCATGGCCATTAGCGGCGCGATTGTCGGCTGGACGCTTGGCCTGAGCGGTTACGTCGCTCAGGCACCGCATCAGCAACCCGCCGCCATGATGGCCATCGTGGCACTGTTTTCGGTAGTTCCCGGCCTGCTGTCGCTGTTAAGCGCGCTGGCGATGCGCGGCTACAAACTAAACGATGCCACCATGCGCACCATCAATCAGCACAAAGTGTCAGCCCAACCGACTGCCACTGCTTCCCCCCTTTTACAACCACAGGAGTTGTCATGAGTGAATTACGCGCCGAATCCCAGCGTATTATCTGGACATTTGACCGTCAGACGCTGGTTATCGAACCCTGGGGCGCGCATAGCCTGCGAGTACGAGCCACCTGTCAGCCCGAACTGATCGACCATGACTGGGCGTTGTTATCGCCTGCGGCTTGCGAGGTGGAGATCCAGCGCGAGCATGAATCTCTCAGCCTGCGTAACGGCAATATCACCGCCACGCTGAATATTCGCGGCCAGCTGGCTTTCTATAATCAGCACGGCGAATTGCTGCTCGAGGAGTTCTGGCGTCAGCGCAGCACCGTGGGCATCGGTGCCAGCGAAAAGAGCCAGGACAAATACATCAGCGCCCTGAAGCTGGATGCGCGCGCCTTTCGACCGATTCCGGGAGGGAAATATCAGCTGAGCGTGCGCTTTGAAGCGCGTGCCGAAGAGAAAATCTATGGCATGGGCCAGTATCAGCAGGATTGTCTCGATCTGAAAGGCTGCACGCTTGAGCTGGCGCAGCGCAACTCGCAGGCCAGCGTGCCGTTTATGGTATCCAATCTCGGCTACGGCTTGCTGTGGCATAATCCGGCCATCGGCGAAGTGACCTTTGGTAAAAACGGCACGCGCTGGCAAGCCGAAGTAACCGATCAGATGGATTACTGGATCACCGCAGGCGACACACCCGCTGAGATCGTGCGTCAGTATGGACGCGCCACCGGCACAGCGCCGATGATGCCCAGCTTCGCGACCGGTTTCTGGCAATGCAAACTGCGCTATCGCACTCAGCAGGAAGTGCTGGAGGTCGCGCGCGAATATCGCCGCCTGCAGCTACCGCTCTCGGTGATCGTCATCGACTTTTTCCACTGGCCAAATCAGGGAACCTGGTGTTTCGATGCGCGCGACTGGCCGGATCCGCGTGCTATGGTGCAGGAGCTGAAAGAGATGGGCATCGAAACCATGGTGTCGGTGTGGCCCACGGTGGATAGCCGCAGTGATAACTATCGTCTGATGAAATCCAAAGGCTTGCTGGTTAACAGCGAGCGCGGCGTATCGGTGAACCTTGATTTTATGGGCAATACCACCTTTTTTGACGCCACGCATCCCGCCGCACGCGAGTTCGTCTGGCAGGAAGTTAAGCGCAACTATTATGACCACGGCATCCGCACTTTCTGGCTCGACGAAGCAGAGCCAGAATACCGCGCCTACGATTTTGATAATTACCGCTATCATCTCGGCCCGGTACAGGAAGTGGGCAATATCTATCCGCAGCTGTTTGCCCGCGGATTTTATGAAGGTCTGCAACAACAGGGCGAGAGCGAGATCGTCAATCTGGTGCGCTGCGCCTGGGCGGGCAGCCAGCGTTACGGCGTGCTTGCCTGGTCGGGCGACGTTCACTCCTCGTTCCATGCCTTACGTAATCAGTTTACTGCCGGGCTGAATATGGCGATGGCAGGTATTCCATGGTGGACCACCGACATCGGCGGTTTTCAGGGCGGGAATACTCATGATCCGGCGTTTCATGAACTGTTGATCCGTTGGTTCCAATGGGCGGTATTCTGTCCGGTGATGCGTTTGCATGGTTACCGCGAGCCACAAATTGCACCTGAAGAAACCTGGCGCGATGGCATTGCGCAGTGCAACAGCGGCTCACCCAATGAAGTATGGAGTTACGGTGAGGAGAATTACGCGCTGATGAAAAGCTGCCTGCTGCAACGTGAGCAGATTCGCCCCTATATTGATGGCCTGATGCGCGAAGCGCATGAGCTCGGTGATCCGGTGATGCGCCCGCTGTTCTATCACTACCCGCAGCAGCCAGAGAGCTGGCAAGTGGAAGATCAGTATCTGCTGGGCCGCGACCTTCTGGTGGCGCCGGTGCTACACGCTGGCCAGCGTGAACGTGAAGTGTGGTTACCTGCTGGCGAGCAATGGATTGCCCGCAATGGCGAGTGCTATCAAGGCGGCCAACGCATCAGCGTTGCCGCGCCACTGAGCGAAATTCCGGTGTTTATGAGGGAAGGAAGTCAGGTAAATATTCGCGCACCCGACGAAAAAACCAGCTAAATAACCGTAGGGTCGCTATTCATGGCGACCAATGACAAGACATCTGCTTGCAAGTGTAGATGCACGTTTGCGGACCAGGCCGCCATGAATGGCGACCCTACAGGCGGAACGACGTTACGAGATGTACGCGCCTTATTACTCGCTCTCGTTGCGCTTCTGCCCTAACCCATATTCACGCAGCTTATTGGCAATCGCGGTATGCGAGACGCCGAGGCGTTTAGCCAGTTTGCGCGTGCTGGGATAAGAGAGATAGAGACGCGTCAGCACCGAACGTTCGAAACGGCTGGTGATATCGTCCAGCGAACCTTCCATCGCCTCTTCACCAAATGACACATCCAGCGCCTGCTCTGGCAACACAATATCTTGTGGCCCAAGCTCGTAACCTTCCAGTTGCGTTAGCGCGCGGTACAGCGCATTCTTCAACTGGCGCACGTTACCCGGCCAGTTATAACGCGTCAGGAACGGCGTTAGCTGCGATGAGAGGCGCGGACGCGGCAAGCCTTGTTCATCGGCGAAACGCGCGACAAACATTTCGGTGAGCGGCAGAATATCCAGTGGACGTTCACGCAGCGGCGGCAGATTGAGCGTCAGCACATTCAAGCGATAAAACAGATCTTCGCGGAACTCACCACGCTGCACCAGCTCAATCAAATTCTTCTGCGTGGCGCAAATCACGCGCACATCAACGTGCACTTCATGCTCTTCACCCACGCGGCGGAACGTGCCGTCGTTGAGGAAACGCAATAGTTTGGTCTGCATGCGTGGCGACATTTCGCCAATCTCATCCAGCAATACCGAACCGCCGTTAGCCTGCTCGAAGAAGCCTTTCTTGCCTTCCAGCGCATTGGGATAAGCACCGGCAGCGTGACCAAATAGCTCGCTCTCCGCCACATCATCCGGCAATGAGGCGCAGTTCAGCGCCAGGAACGGTTTTTTGCCGCGCGCGCTACGCAAATGACAGGCACGCGCCAGCATATCTTTGCCGGTGCCGGTATCGCCCACGATTAACAGCGGCGCATCGTGCATCGCCAGCTTGCGCGCCTGATCGATCACCTGACGCATTTTTGGCGTAACCGCCACGATATGATCGAACTCCGATTCATCGGTAACGGTAAGATTCTGCAACTGTCGGCCCATACGCGCGGTCGATTTCAGGGTGATCATCGCGCCGACCGGCAGGTCGCTCTGGCCCTCTTCTTCTGCCAGATAAATTGGTCGCGCTTCCATCAGGAAATCGCGTCCCTGAATCACCACATGCTGCGCCTGTGCGTCAACGCGATCATTCTCCAGCCAGCGCTGGAAATTGAAGCCGGTGATGAGGGTGCCAACGTTTTGATTGCGCAGCTTCTGTTCATCAAGGGTGAACAGATTCTGTGCTGCCGGATTGGCCAGCTCGACTTTGCATTTCAGATCGATGGATAACACCGGTTCTGGCATCGCCACCAGCAGCGCGCTCAATGCGCGATGCTCGCGTTCAGAGGGCATAAACGAGACGGTACGCACATCTGTCACGCCAGGTGTACGGCGGATTTCCGCCATCAGATTGCTGAAGGGTTCAAACTCCAGCGCGGTAAAATTGAGGTAAATGCGACCAAGTGGCGCAATTTCGATGCCGCGCAGGTCGATATTGCGGGCAACCAGCAGGTCGAGCAACTCGCGCGCCAGACCGATTCGGTCCTGGCAGAAAACTTCCAAACGCATTGCGATGAGCCTTAGTCAGGTTTTGATTTTAGTGATAATACGCTAACTTGCAGCGCCTCAGAAGAGGCCTGTCAGGAAAAGTTGACAGCCAGAGGCAGGTGATAAAGGGAAGTGTAACGGAGTGACCAACAAAAATCCCGCCGAATATGCGTGGTAACACAGATAATTTTACCTTTCACGCCAGTTGCAGCGTGAAAGGTACGCAAGTGCTGATTATTTAGCAGCCTGCCCTGCTTTATCCCCACTTTTTACCAGGGATTCTTTCAGCTGACCGATTAACTCGCGACGGAAATCGCCCAGACGCGGCTTATCATCTTCCAGCCACGGTAACGGGCGACACAGCTCCATGGCTTTAATGCCGAGACGTGCGGTGAGCAAACCGGCACCAATCCCTTGCGCAGCGCGGGTTGACAGGCGTGCGGCAAGATCCTGTGACATCCAATCCATCCCGACTTCGCGCACCAGTTCGGAAGCCCCGGCAAACGCCATATTGAGCAGCACTAAGCGGAACAGGCGGATGCGGCTAAAGTAACCCAGCTCAATGCCATAGATCGCCGCGATGCGATTGACCAGCCGCAGATTGCGCCAGGCGATAAACGCCATGTCGACCAAAGCCAGCGGGCTGACGGCGATCATTAACGTCGATTCGGCGGCGTGACGGCTTATTTCCCGGCGCGCCTGACGATCCAGCACTGGCTGCACCAGTTGGGCATATAATGTGACAATTTCACGATCGTTGTGGGTTTCATGCAGCGCCGCATGCCAGCGCTGCAGTGCAGGATGCGCCTGATCGAGCTGCGCCTGTTGCGCCAGTTTTTCACAGAACGCGCGACCTTTGCCGACACCATGACTGTGCAGCAATTCGCGGCCAATATCGCGCTCTTCGGCCCGCTGACGCAGACGATATAAACGCCGCCATTCACCAATCAGCGCACCCGCCCCCGCGGCAACTATCAATGTGCCTGCCACGCCGGTGCCGAGGGTAAACCAGTCGCGCACCAGCCACGCATCGTGCAGCGTTTGCGCGCCCTGCGCCACCACGCTGACGCCGAAAATAGCGAGGCCAACGCCCACCATTTTACGCCACAGGCTGCGCTTCGGCCGCAGCGCGGCTTCCACCACTTTTTCGCCTTCGCCCTCTTCCAGCGGCTCGGCTTCCGCCGTGGCGAGAAAGGCTTTCTCGCTGTCCGCGCTAAAGGTTTGTGCGGCGCGCAGCGGTTTTTCCGCTTCCACCGTCAGCGGACGGGAAAAATCTATGCGTCCTTTTAAAGGTGTTTCGTCGCTCATCGCAATTTATCTCCCAGTAAAAATTCCAGTGCGGCATCCATGCGAATGTGCGGCAGCGGGCGATCGACATCCAGCTGCTGCGGCCGGAATTGTTCAAACTGAAATCCCTGCTGCTGCCAGAAATTGTGGCCAGGCAAGCGCGGCGGCACTTCGCCAGGATAGAACGTCAGCGCTTCATTATCGGCAAGACGATGACCGCGCAACGCCGGTAATTTCTCGCCACGATGATCAACCAGCCCACTTTCTGTGGCCTGCACCGAGGCTAAACCGAGGCAATCCATATTGATGCCTTCGAACGCCGCATTCTGCCACGCGTCCTGCACCAGTTGCTGCAGCAGCGACACCATATTGGCGTGCTGATCCGAAGTCACATGATCGGCTTTGGTGGCGGCAAACAGCAGCTTATCGATCACCGGAGAGAACAGACGGCGGAACAGCGTGCGCTGACCGTAGTGGAAACTCTGCATCAGTTGCGTCAAGGCGAGACGCATATCGTTGAACGCTTGCGGCCCGCTGTTAAGCGGTTGCAGACAATCGACCAGCACGATTTGGCGATCGAAACGCAGGAAATGATTTTTATAGAATCCTTTCACCACGTGCTGGCAGTAATAGTTGAAACGCTGCTGCAGCATGGCGAAGTTGCTGCCTGCTGGCGCTTGCGCCAGCTTGCTAACCTGCATCTCGTCGACCTGCGGCCACGGGAAGAACTGCAGCGCCGGCGCGCCGGCCATATCGCCCGGCAATACAAAGCGGCCCGGCTGGATAAAGTGCAAGCCTTCGCTTTTGCATTGGTGCAGATAATCGGTCCAGGCAGCGGCAATGGCTGCCAGACGATTTTCATCGGCGGGCGCAAAAGGATCGAGATCGGCGCACAAGCTGCGCCATTGCGCTGACCAGCCCGCGCGATCGCCCTGCAGCAAGCCCACCATCTGGCGTGACCAGCTGAGATAATCCTGTGCCAGCATCGGCAGATCCAGCAGCCATTCGCCGGGGTAATCGACAATTTCGAGGTAGAGCGTGGCGGTATCTTTGAAATGGCGCAGCAGCGATTCATCCGGACGATAGCGCAGCGCCAGACGCATTTCGCTTACGCCACGCGTCGGCGTCGGCCACATCGGCGGCGTGCCGTACAGTTGCGCCAGACCTTCGTCGTAGGTGAAACGCGGCGTGCCGAGTTCGCGCTGCGGCACACGCTTGACGCCCAGCAGGCGATCTTCACGCACCACGGAAAACAGCGGCAAACGTGCGCCGCTGTGGACATTGAGAAGCTGGTTAACCAGCGAAGTGATAAACGCGGTTTTACCGCTACGGCTTAAACCGGTTACAGCCAGGCGCAGATGGCGGTCAACACCGCGGTTCATCAACGCCACAAATTCATTTTGCAGTCTTTTCATCGTTCTCCCTGATGAATCGTGCCGATAAACGTTTAAACGCTTTGCTCAGCAACGGTTCCAGGGCGGCCGCCAGCAACAGGCGCAGCGGACGGCGCGCCACCGATTTCACCGCCCAGCCAGCGATACCGCCGGGCCCGTAAGTTACTGCACTAATGATGATAAATTTCCCCGCCGACATCAACGCAGGTGTCGCGCGACGGCGCAGAGCAGTAAAACGTTGAGTTTGCATAGAGCCTCTTATCACAATAGAAGAAGTGGGCCCGAAAGCCCGGGAATTTAAATCTGGCGGAAGCGGCTGCGCACGCTAAACGTCTCTGAAGTAACGTAGCGTTCAACTTCACGCACCTTTCGCTCATCGCTTTGCAGCGTTGTTTCCAGCTCGTCGAGCAGTTCACGTGCGCTGGGTGCCCGTTCAGATGTCGCATCAACGGGTTTCTCGTCCAGCACAAAGCCCAGAATAAAATAGGCGACGATGGTGAACATAAACAGTCCAAGGAACAGCGACAGCACCACAATCACACGCAGCAAGCGCACCGGAATGTCGAGGTACTCGGCGATACCCGCGCAGACGCCGCGTACTTTGCCCTGCTGCGGAATGCGCCACAGTTTACGGCCATTCATCATGGTTGCCTCCAGTTTGGATGTTCGGCATCCAAAATGGCTTCCAGTGCTTCAACACGCTCACGCATGCGGCGCGCATCCTGGGTAATTTGTTGCAAACGCTGCAGGTCACTCGACGATAGATCGGCGCCGCCGTTGCGTTTGTTGCTGTAATGCAGCCATAACCAAATTGGTGCGACAAACAGCACGAAAATCGTTAAAGGTATGGCTAAAAAAAGTGCGCTCATTGACTCTCCTTAATCACTAACACCATTTTTAACTCGGGCCCGCAATCAGGCCCGTGGCGATCACTCAGGGCGGTTCATTTTAGCTTTCAGCGCGGCCAGCTGCTGGCTGATTTCATCATCGGCTTTCAGCTCGGCGAACTCCTGATCCAAACCTTTTGGTTTACCAAAACGCTGGCTTTCTGCTTCTGCTTCCATGTGATCGATGCGACGTTCAAAGGATTCGAAACGTGCCATCGCATCATCAATCTTGCCGCTGTCGAGTTGACGACGCACATCACGTGATGACGATGCTGCCTGATGGCGCAGCGTTAACGCCTGCTGACGCGCACGGGTTTCAGTGAGTTTTTTCTCCAGCTCACCGATCTCGCCTTTCATGCGGTCCAGCGTCTCTTCAACCTGAGTCGATTCCTGCTGCAGCGCAGCAATCAAATCGGTCAGCTTTTGCTTCTCAATTAAAGCAGCACGCGCCAGATCTTCTTTACCTTTATTGATCGCCAGCTCCGCTTTTTCCTGCCATTCGGCCTGCTGAATGTCAGCCTGCTCAATACGGCGCAGCAGCTGTTTCTTTTCTGCCAGCGCGCGGGCTGAGGTTGAACGGACTTCTACCAGCGTGTCTTCCATTTCCTGAATCATCAGGCGTACCAGTTTCTGCGGATCTTCGGCGCGCTCCAGCAGAGAGTTGATGTTAGCGTTCACGATGTCGGCGAAACGAGAAAAAATACCCATAATGATGTTCCTCAAATTTTGTATGTAGGTGCGCGAGGCGCTCATTACTAATACAATTCGCGTGCCAACTTTTAATTTATTGATTTTACGCAATTTGTTTATTTTACATCCGCCAGAACATCCCTTAAGGTAGTGAAATTGATTAATCAGTGGCGAATTTCATCATGTCGAACAGTTCAGACAACCTTTTGGGTGAATCCAATAACTTTCTGGAAGTATTAGAGCAGGTTTCCCGCTTAGCGTCGCTGGAAAAACCGGTGCTGGTGATTGGCGAACGCGGCACCGGCAAAGAGCTGATTGCCAGCCGCCTGCATTATCTGTCAAACCGCTGGGAAGGGCCGTTTGTTTCGCTGAACTGTGCTGCGCTGAATGAAAACCTGCTCGATTCCGAACTCTTCGGTCATGAAGCCGGCGCGTTTACCGGGGCGCAAAAACGCCATCTGGGACGCTTCGAACGCGCCGATGGCGGCACGCTGTTTCTTGATGAACTCGCCACCGCGCCGATGCTGGTGCAGGAGAAATTGCTGCGCGTGATTGAATATGGCCAGCTGGAGCGCGTTGGCGGCAATCAATCGTTGCAGGTGAATGTACGTCTGGTGTGCGCCACCAATGAAGATCTGCCGGCGCTTGCCGCCGCCGGAAAATTCCGCGCCGACCTGCTCGATCGCCTCGCCTTTGATGTGGTGCAGCTGCCGCCGCTGCGTGAACGTCGCAGTGACATTCTGGTGATGGCCAACCATTTTGCCATTCAGATGTGCCGCGAACTGGGCTTGCCGCTGTTCCCTGGCTTCAGCGATCGCGCCCAGCTGACGCTGCTGAATCACAGCTGGCCCGGCAACGTGCGTGAACTGAAGAACGTGGTCGAGCGTTCGGTTTATCGCCATCACAGCGCCGACGATGAGCTGGATAACATTATCATTAACCCGTTCGCCCCCCGCACGCCGCCCGCCGACGTCATTGCCCAGGCGGACGTATCTGCCTTGCCTTCCCTGCCGCTGGATTTGCGTCAGTGGCAAAATCAACAGGAACGCGAGCTGGTTGAAGCGAGTTTACAGCAAGCCAAATACAACCAGCGCCGCGCCGCCGAGTTATTGCGTGTGACGTATCACCAATTACGCGCCATGATGAAAAAGCACGGTATTCAGGCCCGTGACGAGGATTAACCAGGTCGCCATAAATGGCGTGTATTAATTTGATTTTATTTTTTTTAAGCAAATCGCACGGTGTTTTTTTCTAACTGTTTCGAGTAGATGCAAGGCGGCAAGCGAGGACATCCCTGGGAGCATACATAAGTATGTGACCAGGGTGGACGAGCGCAGCCAACGCAGCAGCCGCTCGAAACAGGACGAAAAAAGGCCCGCGGGTTAACGCGGGCAACTAATACTGGAAGCAATGTGAGCAATGTCGTGCTCTTCTTCGGTAGAGCCACCGTCGAAGCGCAGAAGAATAATAATCATTCTTATTATCATCTGTAAACCCTTAATTGAGAATTTTTCTCATCTCCACACAGAGATTGTGATTACCCCATCGCCAGTTTGGCGAAAAACACAACAGAAGCGTCGCGAATTTGGGGAGTACGTGACGTTTAAGATACACTCACGCTATTGCCTCAGAATCGTTGAGTTCTATGCCAAAATTATTCCCCTCTCTGCTGCTGGGTCTCAGCATGATGAGCGCGTCAGCGTGGGCCGCGCCAACGGACAACATCCGCAACAGCGGTTTTGTCTATTGCGTTAACGGCACGGTTAATACCTTCAATCCACAAATGGTCAGCAGCGGCTTAGTCGTCGATACGCTGGCGGCGCAGCTGTATGACCGGCTGCTGGACGTGGATCCTTATACTTATCGGCTGATTCCCGACCTCGCCCAGAGCTGGGAAGTGCGGGATAACGGCGCAACCTACCGTTTTCACCTGCGTAAAGATGTCGCCTTCCAGCACACCAACTGGTTTAAACCGACGCGTAAAATGAACGCCGATGATGTGGTGTTCAGCTTTGCACGCATGTTTGATCGCAAGCATCCGTGGCACAACGTCAACGGCGGCAGCTATCCCTATTTTGATAGCCTGCAGTTTGCCGATTCGGTGCAGAGCGTGAAAAAGCTCGATAGCGATACGGTTGAAATCCGCCTGAACAGCCCGGACGCCTCTTTCTTGTGGCATATCGCGACGCATTACGCGCCGATTTTGTCGCAGGAGTACGCCAATAAACTCAGCGCTAAAGGCCAGCAGGAACAGCTGGACCGCGAACCGGTCGGCACCGGCCCGTTCCAGCTGAGCGAATACCGTACCGGGCAATATCTCCGCCTGGCGCGTAATCCGCAGTACTGGAAAGGCGTGCCGCGTCTGCAGCAGGTGGTGATTGATTTGGGCGTCGGCGGCACCGGAAGGTTATCCAAACTGCTGACCGGCGAATGCGATGTGCTGGCCTATCCCGCCGCCAGCCAGCTGAGCATTTTGCGTGACGATCCGCGCCTGCGCATGACGCTGCGTCCCGGCATGAACATCGCCTATCTGGCGTTCAACACGCGCAAACCGCCACTGGATCGCCCGGAAGTGCGTCACGCGCTGGCGCTGGCGATCAATAACGAACGCCTGATGGAGTCGATCTATTACGGCACCGCCGAAACTGCCGCCTCCATTTTGCCGCGTGCGTCTTGGGCGTATGACAACGATGCGCGCGTCACCGAATACAATCCGGCTAAAGCGCGTGAAGAGTTGAAAGCGCTGGGGCTGGAAGATTTACATTTACGTTTAGTGGTGCCCTCTTCCTCGCAGTCGTGGAATCCCAGCCCGCTAAAAACCGCTGAATTGTTGCAAGCGGATTTGGCTCAGGTTGGCGTGCGCGTCACTATCGCGCCGGTGGAAGGCCGCTTCCAGGAAGCGCAGTTGATGGAGATGAACCATGACCTCACGCTCACCGGCTGGGCAACCGACAGTAACGATCCCGACAGTTTCTTCCGTCCGCTGTTAAGCTGCGCGGCGATCCGTTCGCAAACCAACTACGCACACTGGTGCTCGCCCGCTTTTGATGAAGCGTTGCAGCATGCACTGTTGTCCCAGCAGCTATCGGCGCGCATTGACAGCTATGACAAGGCTCAGCAGATTTTGGCGCAGGAGTTGCCGGTGCTGCCGCTGGCGTCATCGCTGCGTTTGCAAGCCTATCGGCATGACATCAAAGGCCTGGTATTGAGCCCGTTTGGTAACGCCTCGTTCGCTGGCGTTTACCGCGATGAGAGCAGCGAGGAGTAAGCATGATTATCTATATTCTGCGTCGCGTGGTGCTGCTGCTGATCACCCTGTTTTTGCTGTCGCTGGTGAGCTTCAGTCTGAGCTACTTCACGCCAAACGCCCCGCTTGAAGGTGCGTCGCTGTTTGATGCGTGGTGGTTCTGGTTTAAGGGCTTGCTGCAGTTCGATTTTGGCGTCTCCAGCACCAACGGCCAGCCGATTGATCTTCAGCTGCGCGAAGTGTTTCCCGCCACGCTGGAGCTGTGCGTGATGGCATTTATTCTGGCGCTGCTGGTGGGCATTCCGCTGGGAATTTGCGCCGGCGTGATGCGTAAAAAATGGCAGGATAAAGCCATCAGCGCGCTGGCGCTGCTCGGCTTCTCGATGCCGGTATTCTGGCTGGCGCTGCTGTTTACGCTGTTCTTCTCGTTAACGCTCGGCTGGTTGCCGGTGTCCGGACGTTTCGACCTGCTCTATCCGGTGCAAAACGTTACCGGCTTCGCGCTGATTGATGCCTGGCTGAGCCCGTCGCCGTGGCGTCATGAAATGCTGGTCAGCGCCTTAACGCACATGATTCTGCCGGTGGTCGTTCTCGCCGTTGCGCCTGCTACCGAGATGATCCGCTTACTGCGCAGCAGCACCAGCGATGTGATGGACAAAAATTACGTCAAAGCCGCCGCCACGCGCGGGCTGTCGCGCTTCACGGTGATCCGCCGCCACGTGCTGCACAATGCGCTGCCGCCGGTGATTCCGCGCCTTGGCCTGCAATTTTCCACCATGCTGACTCTGGCGATGATTACCGAAGTGGTGTTCAACTGGCCGGGCCTCGGCCGCTGGCTGATTAACGCGATTCGCCAGCAGGATTACGCGGCGATTTCCGCTGGCGTGATGGTGGTGGGCGGTCTGGTGATTCTGGTCAGCGTGTTATCCGACATTCTGGGTGCGGCACTTAACCCGCTGAAACATAAGGAATGGTATGCCCTTAGATAATGTCTACGACGAGAAGCGGCTGCCCAGCACGCTGCGTCGCAGCTGGCAGCGCTTGTATCGCGATACCAGCGGCATGGTCGGCCTGTACGGCTTTGGCCTGCTGCTGTTCCTGTGCCTGTTTGGCGGCCTGCTGGCGCCTTATGGCATCGATCAGCAATTCCTCGGTTATCAGCTGCTGCCGCCGTCGTGGTCGCGCTACGGCGATGTCTCCTTCTTCCTCGGCACCGATGATTTAGGCCGCGATGTGCTGAGCCGCCTGCTAAGCGGCGTAGCGCCGACCGTGGGTTCGGCGATTCTGGTGACGGTGCTTGCGGCAATTTGCGCGCTGGTGCTTGGCGTGTTTGCCGGTATCACGCACGGCATGCGCTCGGCGGTGATGAATCACGTGCTGGATACCTTACTGTCGATTCCCTCGCTGCTGCTGGCGATTATCGTGGTGGCGTTTCTCGGCCCGCGCCTGGAACACGCGATGCTGGCGGTGTTTCTCGCGCTGATCCCACGTCTGGTGCGCGAGATCTATACTGCTGTGCATGATGAGATGGAAAAAGAGTATGTGGTGGCGCTGCGTCTCGATGGCGCGCGCAATCTGAATATCTTGTGGAATGCGGTGCTGCCTAACGTGCTGCCGCTGCTGGTGAGCGAATTTACCCGCTCGCTGTCGATGGCGATTCTGGACATCGCCGCACTCGGTTTCCTCGATCTTGGCGCGCAGCTGCCCTCACCCGAATGGGGTGCGATGCTGGGTGACGCGCTGGAGCTGATCTACGTTGCGCCGTGGACGGTCATGCTGCCGGGCGTGGCGCTGATGGTCAGCGTGTTGATCGTTAACCTGCTGGGCGACGGCATTCGTCGCGCTGTAGAAGCGGGAGTTGAATAATGCCGCTACTGGATATCCGTAACCTGACCATCGAATTTATGACCGCTGACGGTCCGGTCAAAGCGGTTGATCGCATCAACCTGACGCTAAGCGAAGGCGAAATCCGCGGTTTGGTGGGTGAATCGGGTTCAGGCAAAAGCCTGATCGCCAAAGCAATTTGCGGCGTCACCAAAGATAACTGGCGCGTCACCGCCGATCGCATGGTGTTTGATGATATTGATCTGCTGCGCCTGTCACCGCGCGAACGCCGTCGGATTGTCGGCCATAACGTGTCGATGATTTTTCAGGAGCCGCAATCCTGTCTTGATCCGTCAGAAAGTATTGGTCGCCAGCTGATGCAGGCGATTCCGCGTTGGACGCACAAAGGCCGTTGGTATAAACGGCTGTGGTTCTGGCGCAAAGTGCGCGCCATTGAGCTGCTGCATCGCGTCGGCATCAAAGATCATAAAGACATCATGCGCAGTTTCCCGTATGAACTCACCGACGGCGAATGCCAGAAAGTGATGATCGCCATCGCGCTGGCCAATCAGCCGCGTTTGCTGATTGCCGATGAACCAACCAATGCGATGGAGCCGACCACGCAGGCGCAGATTTTCCGCCTGCTGAGCCGCCTCAATCAGAATAACAACACCACCATTTTGCTGATCAGCCACGATCTGCGCACCATGAGCCATTGGGCCGACCGCATTAATGTGATGTATTGCGGCCAGACGGTGGAGATCGCGCAGAGCGAAGAGTTAATGGATACGCCGCATCATCCTTACACGCAGGCGCTGATCCGGGCGATGCCCGATTTCGGTAGCGCACTGCCGCACAAAAGCCGCCTCAACACGCTTTCTGGCGCGATTCCGTCGCTGGAACATCTGCCGATTGGCTGTCGTCTGGGGCCGCGCTGCCCGTATGCGCAGCGTAAATGCATCGAAACACCGCGCCTGACCGGCAATAAAGCGCATCTGTTTGCTTGTCACTTCCCGCTGAATATGGAGAGCCAGTAAACATGGAAACGCTGCTGGAAGTGCGCAACCTGAGTAAAACCTACCGCTATCGCACCGGTTTGTTCCGTCGTCAGCACGTTGAGGCGGTGAAAGGCGTCAGTTTTACCCTGCGTGAAAAACAGACGCTGGCGGTGATTGGTGAAAACGGTTCGGGAAAATCGACGCTGGCAAAAATGCTCAGCGGCATGGTCGAGCCGAGCGAGGGCGAGATGCTGATTGACGATCATCCGCTGGAGTACGGTGATTATGGTTATCGCAGCCAGCGCATTCGCATGATTTTTCAGGATCCCTCAACCTCGCTGAATCCGCGCCAGCGCATCAGCCAGATACTCGATTTCCCGCTGCGCCTGAATACCGAGCTGGATGATGACGCGCGTGAAAAACGCATTATCGCCACGCTGCGTCAGGTCGGTTTGCTGCGCGACCACGCCGGATACTATCCGCACATGCTGGCGCCGGGCCAGAAGCAGCGCCTGGCGCTGGCGCGAGCGCTGATTCTGCAGCCAAAAGTGATCGTCGCCGATGAAGCCCTCGCCTCGCTGGATATGACCATGCGTTCACAGCTGGTGAACCTGATGCTGGAACTGCAGGAGAAGCACGGCATCGCCTATATTTATGTCACGCAGCATCTCGGCATGATGAAGCACATCAGCGATCAGGTACTGGTGATGCATCAGGGCGAAGTGGTCGAGCGCGGCGGCACCGCCGATGTATTGGCCTCGCCGCTGCACGATCTCACCAAGCGCCTGATCACCAGCCACTTTGGTGAAGCCTTAACCGCCGAAGCCTGGCGTAAGGATTAAAATTGAGGCTACTCATTGAGAATGAGTAGCCTCTTATTACCTTTATATTATATTGACCAGACTGCTTTAGCTTGTTTAGCCAGATAACTTTGTCTAATTCTTATGTTTTCAGGATTCCAAGATTTGTGTCCAAACCTTTTAGATAATTCATATTTACTCGTTTGATAAACTGGCAACTTTTCCTCCAAAGAGCTATTTGCAATTGCATTGTTTTTAGAGGATTCTAAAATTGTGAAATTACCTATCCGATAAATGTAATTTTCTTGAGTATCAATAGGGAAACTCCCTTCCCATTCGAGAGAAGGATTCTCAGGAAGAATATGCTCTAACGTCCCCGCATCACTCTCGTAGTCAAGACTTTTGGAACCGAGATGGTTTTCAATTGCAAATAGAATATACCTTGCCATTTTTGCAGATCTTTTAGTTTTTACTATTTTGTCTTCAAAGTTTCTTACGAAATCCTCATCATTAATATATAACCCCTTAAGTTTATCAAAAACATCAATTGCGCGTTTTATGGTGCCCGAACTTATTGACATAGCCACGTCAGTATAGATTTTCTCCATGGCATTTGGATTTTGACCGGAGATAACAAGATAGCGAAACGAAATTACTGTACAAATCCTTAACACTTTTGTAAACTCGTCCGGTTCAAGGTATTTATGAGCTGACATCAACAAAGGAAAACATTGAGAAATTTTAAATAATTCTAATTCTTTAACATGTTTTTTATTTTTATTATTATCTTCCCAATAGGAATTATTTGGTTCATTCAACGCAGAGTAAACAGCAGCCATCTCTTCAAGCTCTTTCATCAAGTCAAAGGCCTGCTTGGGAGTTTTTACATCTTGCTTGATTGTTTTAAATAACTCTTTTTCCTGAATGTGCCCACGTGAAGTCATCCAAGAGTGTCTCAGAAAACGCGGGAAGTTAGGATAAGATATTTGATGAATTATTGAGTCCCATAAATATTTAATATGCTGCCTATCATCCTCATTAACTATTGAGAATATATAGTTCTTGAGTAAGTCCGTAACTGAAAGTGCTAATCCTCTGTCATTTAATGTTTCAAAAATGAGAAATGCACTTAAATCATTCGTTGCAGTTATTTTTATAAACAACAAATTATCCGATATATACTCAACGAAATCTATTAGGGCATCCATCCCTCCTTCACTAAGGATATCTAAGTTGATTTTTTCCTTAAAAAACTGAAAGCATTCATAAAGCTGCTTGTTACTTTTTAATTGCCCGCGGAGGTTATGAGGTTTTCTTAACTGAAGCAAAAATGTAGTAAAAAAAGGATCATTATTTTCGTTTAGTTTCAACTTATTTATTGTAGTTAATGATGATAATGATTTTTTGCCAATGTACCCGTCCATTAATATGTTTTTTCTTAATTCATTCTCATCAACATTCTCACCTTTTATAATCATATCATCAATGATGCTTATTGCAGAAAGAATGACTAATGTTAATGTTGTCATTCTCTGCTGACCATCAATAACTTCGAATCCTTTTTTTTCACGTGGGATTAGAACTATAGACCCCATATAATGCTTAGAATCGACACTTCTATTAGCATTAATATCATTCCATAAGTCTTCCCAGTGAGGCTCTTCCCAAGAATAATCGCGTTGATAAGTAGGTATAATAAAGCGGCTATCGCTTTTAATTATCTTACCAAATGATTCTGCACCCGCATTTAACAAACTATCAGCACTCATATTTAAATCCCTTATAAAACATGATAATAGATTGATTACTTAAGATTTATATTCGAGGTATTTCCTTAATCCAACATCAATTAATAAAATATTTCTTAAGCTTTGACTTGTCTAGTCCTAAATTGTGGAGATGTTTTCCTCTATTACCTATGCATAACTACTTATGCTAGACTTCGCACGAGATTAACGTCGGTCGCCTGTTTTTCAACCACCGCGACCGCCAACAACAATGACCAAAAGGATTACAGCTATGGGTTTTCTTTCCGGTAAGCGCATTCTGATTACTGGCGTTGCCAGTAAACTCTCAATCGCCTACGGTATTGCGCAGGCGATGCACAAACAGGGCGCAGAACTGGCTTTCACCTACCAGAACGACAAATTGAAAAGTCGTGTGGAAGAGTTTGCTAAAGATCTGGGTTCAGACATTGTTCTGCCATGCGATGTGGCGGAAGACGAGAGCATCACTGCGCTGTTCACCGAACTGGCAAAAACCTGGCCGAAATTTGACGGTTTCGTTCACTCCATCGGTTTCGCACCTGGCGATCAGCTGGATGGCGATTACGTGAATGCCGTGACCCGTGAAGGCTTCAAGATCGCTCACGACATTAGCGCGTACAGCTTTGTTGCGATGGCGAAAGAGTGCCGTGCGATGCTGAACCCGAATTCCGCCCTGCTGACCTTGTCTTACCTGGGTGCAGAGCGCGCCATCCCGAACTACAACGTGATGGGTCTGGCGAAAGCGTCTCTGGAAGCTAACGTACGCTACATGGCGAACGCGATGGGTCCAGAAGGCACGCGTGTTAACGCCGTTTCTGCCGGTCCAATCCGTACGCTGGCGGCATCAGGCATCAAAGATTTCCGTAAAATGCTGGCGCACTGCGAAGCGGTTACCCCGATTCGTCGTACCGTTACTATTGAAGACGTGGGTAACTCAGCTGCATTCCTGTGCTCTGATTTGGCGGGTGGTATCACCGGTGAAGTGGTACACGTTGATGGCGGCTTCAGCATTGCCGCAATGAACGAGCTGGAACTGAAATAAGATTTCCCCAGGGTCGCCATTCATGGCGACCTCCTCTTCAAATAACGCCCTCCTTATACTCGTAAGCTATTAATTATTCCCCATCATTCTTTTGCCGTGGACAGCCGTTCAGCGACGATAAGCTAGCCCTTTGTTGCATGCCTGCTTTTCAGATTCGCACGCTGTGCAGCAAGTCCGTTTTTAGCGCAAGGAATGACCATGGAACAACGCCGTTCTCCCGGCCATGACCACTGGTTTTATGAAAGCCAGACTCGCCCGAATAGCACCGCCACTGCGCCGCTGGTGCCCGAAGCCGCCTATATCGACGATCGTTTCTTACTCGGTTTGCAACAGGAAGCGACCGCGTTACAGCCGCTGTTGTCGCGTTTTCAGCCTGCGTTATTGGCCGCGCGCGATCTCAGCCAGATTATGTTTCCCGATACGCTTGCCACCAGTTTGACCCACACCTTAACGCTGTACGATCGCCTCAGCACCGCGCTAACGGTGGCGCAGGTCGCAGGTGTGCAGCGCTTGTGCAATCACTACTCCGCCCGGCTCAATCCGTTGCCGGGTCCGGACTCGTCACGTGAAAGTAATAATCGCCTGACGCAAATCACCCAATATGCGCGTCAACTGGCGATGCAGCCGGAACTGATCACCGCCAGCAGCATCAGCGCGCTGGACGCGGTGGGCTTAACCGAGCCCGATATCGTCACGCTGAATCAACTGGTGGGATATGTCAGCTATCAGTCACGCGTGGTGGCATCGCTGCAGGCGATGATGGGCTTGCCGGTGCGCTGGATTCCGGGCGTAACACCGCCGCCGGACGCCAGCGCAGCGCTGTTTACCGGCAACGACGGCTGGCAGCACGCGTTGAAACCGGTTGAACTGCGCTATGCCAGCGCCGATCAGCTGGCGGCGGTTACTTTCTGTAAGGGTATTGAGGGATTGGATGATGCCATTTGGCTGCTGGTACATGATGCGCAAGTGCTGTATGGCTTCGCCACGCTAAAACAGCGGCTGAGTGAACATTTTGCCGGGGATGAAGCGCTGGCGCAGGCGGTTAGCGCACGCGTGCTGGGTTGTCGACGTCAGTTTGATTTTGTTACCGATGAATGGCGTGACGCACTGCTGCAGGATGTCGAAAGCGCTGGCGCAGCATCGCCGGTGATTTCACTCAGCGCCCAGCTCACTCGCCTGCCCGACCGCTTCAGCGCTGCGCATTTGCAGCCGCTGCTGAACGCGGGCTGGGGCAGCGAACGCATCTTCACACTGTTGCAAGCGGTGGCTTTCGCCAGCTGGCAGGATCGCCTGCTGATGGCGCTCGGCGAAACCCGTTAATCGGGCAGATGCCGCCGCGCTTCATCAAAGAAATGCTGAGCCAGCGGCGATGCTCTGCCCGGCTCGGCAATCACTAATGCCGCCTGCCGGCCCATCGGCGCCATCTCAATCGGCCGCCGCGACAGATTCTGCATCAGCTCCGGCAACAGATGCCCGCAGGGCGACACCATCACGCCCAAACCAACCTGCGCGCTTTGCAGCAGTTGCATAATCGACGCGCTCTCAACGATCACGCGTGGGATCAAGCCGGTTTCCCGCAGCTGCCCATCAAGATAACGTCGAAAATAGCGCGTGGGTTCTGCCAGACACAGCGGCTGGCAGGCAAGCGTGGCGAGCGAGATGTTCTCTTGCTCGAGCAGCGCCGGAAAGTGCGCCGGATTGAACAGCGCCTCGACGCCCGGATCTTTCAACAGCGCAGTTTGAAAATGCAGCTCGCGCAGTGACGTCAGTTCAAAAAAACCGATACCGCCATCCACGGTGTGGCTGTTAAGCGCTTCCAGCAGCTGATCGGCGCTCATCGCGGCCACGCGATAATCCAGCTGTGGATAACGCGCTTCAACCGCTTTCAACAACGCAGGCAGCGCCACGCTGCACTGCGGCATAACACCCAGCCGCAAGGTGCCGTTGACGCCATGCTTGAGCGACTCCACTTCCAGCTTCAATCCCTGGTACACCGAAACAATTTCCCGCGCCCAGGTCAGTACGCGCTCGCCTTCCGGCGTAAAGCCATCGAAATTATTACTGCGGTTGATCAGCGACAGCCCTAATTCGCGTTCGAGGTTTTTCAGGCGCATCGATAGCGTCGGCTGGCTGACAAAGCTGACCTCTGCCGCGCGGCCAAAGTGGCGTTCGCGTTCAAGATTTGTCAGATAGATTAATTGTTTGATGTCCATGGAAAGCAGAATTGGCTGGAAAACAGCAGTGTATCATGGCGGTTGCCGCTGCGCTGCGTCCAGGCGCAGCGGCCATTGTGTTACGCCACACCCAAGGCACTTTTTACGTCGTTGGCGATCTTCTCGACCTGCGGGCCGTAAATCACCTGGATATCGTGTTCGCTGACGCGATTGATGCCGTTCGCGCCGGTGGTCAGTAACGTTTGATCGACCACCTCATTCATCTGTTTGACCCGCACGCGCAGCCGGGTGAAGCAGCAATCGACGTCCTCTATATTGGCTTCGCCGCCCAGCCCGCTGATGATCACTTTGGTGCGCTCATCCGCCGCCACCTGTTCGGGTTTGTGCTCCTCATCGGATTCCCGTCCCGGCGTTTCAACCCGCATCCGCGTGATGACAAAACGGAAGCCGTAGTAGTAAATCGGCATGTAAATCACGCCGAGCACAATCGTCCACCACCAATGCGTTTTGCTGCCACCGAGAATGCCGAACACCACCAGATCGATGGCGCCGCCCTGCACGTTGCCAATCATCAAATGCAGCATCGACATCAACATAAATGACAGGCCGGTTAATAGCGCATGCAGGATATAGAGCACCGGCGACACGAAGATGAAACAGAACTCCAGCGGCTCGGTGATGCCGGTGGTAAAGGAAGTCAGTGCACCGGCCAGCACCAGCGCTTTAACGCGCTGCTTATGCTCGGGGCGCGCAGTGTGGTAGATCGCCAGCGCGGCGGCCGGTAAGCCAAACATCATTACCGGAATTTTGCCCTGCGCGAGGAATTGCGTCGCGCCGCGCACCGTATCGTCCGGGATGGCGCCGGGATGCGTTAGCGAGGTGTTGAAGATGTTCAGCGCGCCGACGATACTTTGTCCATCAACCGTTGCCATGCCGCCAATTGGCGTGAAGCGCACGGTTTCGTTGAGGATATGGTGCAAACCGGTAGGAATCAGTAAGCGTTCGCTGGTGCCGAGCAGGAAGGCACCGTACTGCCCGCTTTTACCAATCATCAAACCCACCCACGCGATGCCTTCGCCAATCGTCGGCCAAATCAACGCCAGCAGCACGCCCACCAGCGGCAGCACCACCACGGTCACGATCGGCACAAAGCGGCGTCCACCAAAGAAGCTAATCGCCGTCGGTAGTTGCTGAGTGTAAAAACGGTTGTGCAGCAGCACGGTAATCAATCCGGCAATCACGCCGCCCAGCACGCTCATGTTGTAAGTAAAGATGCCGAGCATGTCGATGTATTCGGCCGACGTCATCATCGCTGCGGTTTGATCCATACCTGCTTTCTGCAGCGCTTCTGGCGTGGTGGTAGCGGCCGTCAAACCTTTCGACGCCAGCGTGGAGCTGATACCGACATTCATGGCGATATAGCCAATTACGGCGGCAAAGGCGGCGGTCGGTTTCTCCGCTTTCGCCAGCCCGATGGCACTGGCCACCGCAAAGAACAGCGGCAAATTGGCGAACAGCGCGCCCGCCACCTTGCGGATAAACCCGATAATCAGCTGTGGCACCTGCAGATTGGCGAAGGCATCGCCGGTGATGGCCGGATTTTGCATTGCGGCGGCCAGGCCAAGAAAGATCCCTGCGGCAGCAATCACCGAGATAGGCATCATCAAGGCTTTACCGAAGGCGTGAATTTGGCTTGCCAGATTCTTCATGCTGCGTGCCCTTTTCAGAATGGAAAGAGCAATTATTAGTCAGTTATCTCAGCAGCACGTAACTGCCGCCCCTTAACAGCCGGGAAAGTTTGACTTAGGTCACGCTTTACGCGCGTTTCACGATAAACGCCGCCTATCGCACCATTAAACCAATCAATTAGACAACTTTTAAGGAGAGTCGCACACTTCCCGCTAACAGAAGACATATTCTGATAACAACTCATAAACAAATAAGCCTGCAACTATGAAATTTAAACGTAAGATTCAACCCTATCGCGCTGCTGCGGGCGGCTGGGGTTCATTGGAAGCCACCACCCGTTTTGTCCTTGATAGTAAAGCTGCCCTGAAAAACCTGCGAAACCTGATGCGCATGAACAAAGCGCGCGGTTTCGACTGCCCAGGTTGCGCATGGGGCGATGACAACAAAAGCACCTTCAGCTTCTGTGAAAACGGAGCAAAAGCGGTGACGTGGGAAGCCACGCGTCGTGTGGTTGCGCCGGAATTTTTTGCCCAGCACAGCGTCAGCACCCTTTACCAGCAGAGCGATTACTTCCTTGAGTATCAGGGACGCTTGACCCATCCGATGCGCTACAACAGCGAGACCGACCACTACGAACAGATCAGCTGGGACGATGCGTTAGCCTTGATTGCTCGCCATTTGAAGGCGATGGATCATCCAAATCAAATGGAGCTTTACACCTCCGGCCGCGCCAGCAATGAAGCATCCTGGCTTTATCAGCTGTTTGGCCGTGTGATGGGCACCAACAACTTCCCCGACTGCTCGAACATGTGCCACGAAGCCAGCGGCACCGGCCTGAAACGCAGCATCGGCGTGGGTAAAGGCACCATTCGTCTGGACGATTTTGATCACGCCGACGCGATTTTCGTGTTGGGTCAGAATCCGGGTACCAACCATCCGCGCATGCTGCACAGCCTGCGGCACGCGGCCGATCACGGCGCGAAAATCGTCACCTTTAACACGCTGCGCGAGCGCGGCCTCGAGCGTTTTGCCGATCCGCAAAAGCCGCTGGAGATTGTCACGTCGATGGCGGGCACCATCAGTTCCGCCTATTACCAACCTAATCTGGGCGGCGATATGGCGGCGGTGCGCGGCATGGTGAAAGCCCTGCTTGAGCTACAGCGTGCACGTTTAGCTGCCGGTGAAGAAGGCATTTTCGATCAGGCGTTTATCGATGCCAACACTCATGGCATTGACGCGTATCTTGCCGCCGTTGATAACACCCGCTGGGACGATATCGTGCGCCAATCCGGTCTCAGCGAAGTGCAGATTCGTGAGGCGGCGGCGATCTATCAAAGTGCTGAACGCGTGATTGTCACCTGGGCGATGGGCATTACTCAGCATAAACACTCGGTGGATACCGTTCGCGAGATCACCAACCTGCAGCTGCTGTTTGGTCAGTTGGGCAAGAAAGGCGCAGGCCTGTGTCCGGTGCGCGGCCACAGTAATGTGCAGGGCAACCGCACCATGGGCATCGATGAGAAGCCGGGCAAGCCGTTCCTCGATGCACTCGGCGCGCACTTTGATTTCGAACCCCCGCGCGAGCATGGTCACAACACCGTTGAAGCGCTGAACGCGATGCTGCGTGACGAAGTGAAAGTGCTGATTGCGCTGGGCGGCAACCTCGCGGCGGCCGCACCGGATTCACCGGTCACCGAAGAAGCGTTGCAGCATTGCGGTTTGACCGTGCACATCAGCACCAAACTCAATCGCAGCCATTTGGTGCCGGGCCGCGAAGGGCTGATTCTGCCAACGCTGGGCCGTACCGAACGCGATCGTCAGGCAAGCGGTAATCAGTACATTACCGTGGAAGACTCGTTCAGCATGGTGCACGCCTCAGAAGGCGTCGGCATTCCATTGGCGGAGACGCAGCGCTCTGAAACCGCGATTGTGGCTGGCATCGCCCATGCGACATTAGGCAGCGATAAAATCGACTGGCTGGCGATGGCAGGCAATTACGATCTGATTCGCGATCACATCGCCGCCACGATTCCCGGCTTTGCTGATTTCAATAACAAGTGCGACATTCCGGGCGG
This sequence comes from Pantoea sp. DY-5, assembly GCF_019795955.1. Taxonomy (NCBI): domain Bacteria; kingdom Pseudomonadati; phylum Pseudomonadota; class Gammaproteobacteria; order Enterobacterales; family Erwiniaceae; genus Pantoea; species Pantoea sp. DY-5. The sequence continues at coordinate 389,929 of NZ_JAIMIE010000001.1, read as the reverse complement.
TTTCTACCTGGGTAGCGCTGCCGCCGAGCTGCGCTTCAATACGCCAAGCAAACGTGCTGAGTTCAGCGCCGCCGCCCTGCCAACGTCGCTGTTCCCGCAGTTGGGCGATGTCGCGGTGCCGTTCACGCTGCAAACCCTGCGTTCACACGATCAGTACAACACCACGATTTACGGCCTCGATGACCGTTATCGTGGCGTGTACGGTCAGCGCGAAGTGGTGTTTATCCATCCGGATGATATGACGTCGTTGGGCTTCACTGAAGGCCAGTTGGTGGATATCGAAACGCTATGGAATGACGGTTTAACCCGTCGCGTCAGCGGTTTCAAGCTGGTGCCGTATAACATTCCGCCCGGTAACCTCGCGGCGTATTATCCGGAAACCAACCCGCTGGTGCCGCTCTCGAGTTTTGGCGACGGCAGCGGTACGCCGACCTCAAAATCGGTGCCGGTGAAGCTGGCATTAAGCGCCGCCACACCGTCACAACGTATCGCCTGACCAAAGCGTTATCAGAAGGTAAAAAGCCGCGTAAAGCGGCTTTTTAGCCTGTTTTGGCCTTGCCGCGCGGACCCGATTCGCGTAAAACTGTCAGCCGCTCTTAGGCCACGAAACTATATAAATTATGTTCCAGGATAATCCGCTGCTCGCGCAGCTTAAAGAGAAGCTTCACGCGCAGACTCCGCGCGTCGAAGGTGTTGTTAAAGGTACGGAAAAAGGCTTTGGCTTCCTCGAAGTTGATGCCCAGAAAAGCTACTTCATTCCGCCACCGCAGATGAAGAAAGTGATGCACGGCGACCGTATTTCAGCCGTGATCCACACCGATAAAGACCGCGAGAGTGCCGAGCCGGAAACCCTGGTTGAGCCGTTCCTGACCCGCTTTGTCGGCCGCGTGCAGAAGAAAGACGATCGCCTGTCAATTGTGCCGGATCATCCGCTGCTGAAAGAGGCGATTCAGTGCCGCGCCGAACGTGGCGTGACCCACGACTTCCAGAACGGCGATTGGGCGGTAGCAGAGATGCGTCGTCACCCACTGAAAGGCGATCGCGGTTTCTATGCTGAACTGACCGAATTCATTGTCACTGCGGACGATCACCTCGCGCCGTGGTGGGTAACGTTGTCGCGCCATAACCTCGAACGTCAGGCTCCGGACGTCGGTTTTGGTGAGATGCTCGACGAAAATCTGCAGCGTGAAGATTTGACCGCACTGAACTTCGTCACCATCGACAGCGCCAGCACCCAGGATATGGATGATGCGCTGTACGTGGAAGAGGCTGCCGACGGCAATCTGATCCTGACCATCGCTATCGCTGATCCAACCGCTTACGTGGCAGAAGGCAGCGAGCTGGATAAGCTGGCGTCGAAACGCGCGTTCACCAACTATCTGCCGGGCTTCAACATACCAATGCTGCCGCGCGAACTCTCTGACGACGTCTGTTCCCTGCGTCCGAACGAGCGTCGTCCCGCGCTGGCATGCCGCGTTACCGTGCTGAAAGATGGCAGCCTGGCTGATGACGTGCATTTCTTTGCTGCGTGGATTGAGTCGAAAGCCAAGCTGGTTTATGACGAAGTTTCCGATTGGCTGGAAAACAGCGGCAGCTGGCAGCCTGAAAACGACGCCATTGCTCAGCAGATTCGCCTGCTGCATCAGGTTTGCCTGGCGCGCAGTGAGTGGCGTCAAACCCACGCGCTGGTGTTTAAAGATCGTCCGGACTACCGCTTCGTGTTGGGCGAGAAAGGCGAAGTGCTGGATATCATCTCCGAGCCACGTCGCATCGCCAATCGCATCGTTGAAGAGTCGATGATTCTGGCCAACGTCTGTGCCGCCAAAGTGCTGCAGGAGAAGCTGGGTTTCGGTATCTATAACCTGCACACCGGTTTCGATCTGGCCAACGCTGAGCAGGCCGCTGGCGTGCTGGCGGGTCATGGCATCACCGTGGATCCGCAGGCGATTACCACGCTGGAAGGCTTCCGCCAGCTGCGTCGTCAACTCGATGCGCAGCCAACCCAGTATCTGGATAGCCGCATTCGTCGCTTCCAGTCGTTTGCAGAAGTCGGCACCGAACCGGGCCCGCACTTTGGTCTTGGCCTCGACGCGTACGCGACCTGGACTTCGCCGATTCGTAAGTTCGGCGACATGATCAACCATCGCTTGCTGAAAGCGATCGTGCGCGGCGAAAGCACTGGCCGTCCGCAGGATGAGCTGACAACCATCATGAGCGAACGTCGTCGCCTGAACCGTATGGCCGAGCGCGATGTCGGTGACTGGTTGTACGCACGCTTCCTCGCACCGTTTGCCGCTACCGATCGCAAGTTCAGCGCCGAGATCATCGACGTGTCTCGCGGCGGCATGCGCGTTCGTCTGCTGGAGAATGGCGCGGTAGCCTTCATTCCTGCGCCGTTCATCCACGCGGTGCGTGATGAGCTGGTGTGCTCGCAGGAAAGCGGCACCGTGCAGATTAAAGGTGAAGTCGCTTACCGTGTCACTGACATCATCGACGTGACCATCGCCGAAGTGCGTATGGAAACCCGCAGCGTGGTCGCGCGTCCGGCCGCCTGAGCATGAAAACTCGCGGGATAACAGCCGTTATCCCGCATTTCTCTCCGCCCGCTTTAGCAAATGTTAAATTTGCTTTCCGCTTCACATTTCTAATGCCTTTGTCTGTCGTTAACAATTCATTACATTACTTTTAACTTGTTGTATTCGATCGCCTCTTTTCCCGGTCCCTACAAGGAGTTAACTCATGAACAACGTCAAAACCAGTCTCATCTGGTTAGCGGTGGCGTTAATTGGCGCGGGCGCATTTGCCATGCTGGCCCTCAGCCGTGGCGAACACGTCAACGCGGTGTGGCTGGTGATTGCCTCCGTCGCCTGCTACAGCATTGCCTATCGCTTTTACAGCCTGTTTATCGCTAAGCGTATTTTCGAACTGGACGATCGCCGTCGCACGCCGGCGGAGCGCTTAAGTGACGGCCTCGATTATGTGCCGACCAATAAATGGGTGCTATTCGGCCACCATTTTGCAGCGATTGCCGGTGCGGGCCCGCTGGTCGGTCCGATCCTTGCGGCGCAAATGGGCTTCCTGCCTGGCACCATCTGGATTTTGGTTGGCGTGATGTTTGCTGGTGCGGTGCAGGATTTCCTGATCCTGTTTATCTCAACGCGTCGTGATGGCCGCTCGCTGGGTGAGATGGCGCGTCAGGAGCTAGGCTCGTTCGCTGGCGTGGTCACCATGCTCGGCGCACTGGGCGTGATGATCATCATCCTCTCCGCGCTGGCGCTGGTGGTGGTGAAGGCGCTGGCCAACAGTCCGTGGGGCTTGTTCACCATTGCCGCAACCATTCCGATTGCCTTGTTTATGGGCGTGTATATGCGCTTCCTGCGTCCGGGAAAAATCGCGGAAGTGTCGATCATTGGCTTCGTGCTGATGATGGCGGCGATTATTTACGGCGGCAATGTAGCGGCTGATCCCTATTGGGGCCCGCTGTTCACGCTGAAAGGCACCGAGCTGACGTGGGTGCTGGTGATCTACGGGTTTGTCGCCTCTTCGCTGCCGGTGTGGCTGCTGCTGGCGCCGCGTGATTATCTCTCCACCTTCCTGAAAATTGGCGTGATCATCGGTCTGGCCATCGGCATCGTGTTTGCCATGCCCGAGATGAAGATGCCCGCAGTGACCAAATTTATTGATGGCACCGGGCCGGTCTTCTCCGGTGCGCTGTTCCCGTTCCTGTTTATCACCATCGCCTGTGGCGCCATTTCAGGTTTCCATGCGCTGGTTTCCAGCGGTACCACGCCGAAACTGGTGGAGCGCGAAAGTCATATCCGCTTTATCGGCTACGGCGCGATGCTGATGGAATCCTTTGTGGCAATCATGGCGCTGATCTGTGCCTCGGTGCTCGATCCGGGCGTCTACTTCGCCATGAACACCCCTGCCGCGCTGATTGGCACCACGGTGGAAAATGCGTCGCAGGTGATTAATGGCTGGGGGTTCGTGGTGACGCCCGAGATGCTGAGCGGCATTGCGCGCGACGTCGGCGAAAGCACCATTCTTTCGCGTGCTGGTGGTGCACCAACCTTTGCGGTCGGCATGGCGCATATCATTACCGAAGTGTTTAACAGCCGCGCCATGATGGCGTTCTGGTATCACTTCGCCATCTTGTTTGAAGCGCTGTTTATCCTGACCGCTGTGGATGCCGGCACCCGCGCCTGTCGCTTTATGGTGCAGGATCTGGTGGGCACCGTGGTACCGTCGATGGCGAATAACCGTTCATGGTTGGGCAACATGGCGGGAACCACCGTCGCGGTGGCGGGCTGGGGCTTCTTTGTGTATCAGGGCGTGGTCGATCCGCTCGGCGGCATCAATACGCTGTGGCCGCTGTTTGGTATCGGCAACCAGATGCTGGCGTCAATGGCGCTGATTCTCGGCACCGTGGTGTTGTTCAAAATGAAGAAGCAGCGTTATGCGTGGGTGACAATTGTTCCAACCGCCTGGCTGTTTATTACCTCGATGACCGCGGGCTGGCAGAAGATTTTCCACGAAAAACCTTCGATTGGTTTCCTGGCGCAGGCCAACAAGTTCCGCAAAGGCATTGATGACGGCATCGTCATCGCCCCGGCGAAGAGTGTCGCTGACATGCAAACCATCGTCTTCAGCAATCAAATTAACGCGGCCCTGTGCGCCTTCTTCATGCTGGTGGCGGTGACCATGCTGGTGGCGGCCTTCTTCGTGATTCGTCGGGCGCTCAACAGCACGGTGCCAACCACCCATGAATCTGAGATCTCACTGCGCAAAGAGGTGCGAAATGTCTGAGTTCATTTATCACTGGAGAAAACCCACCGGGGCGTGGCACATTCAGCAGTGCTTACCAATCGCACCCGCCACGGCTGGGCAAAATCTTACGCGCTGGCAGCGCATCTGGCAGGGATTGCAGCAAAGTTTTCGTTTAATGGTCGGCGTTCATGACTATCAAACTTATCTGAAGCATATGCGCGAACATCATCCAACCATCGCCCCCATGGATGAGCGTGCTTTTCACCGTCACTGCCTCGATGCCCGCTTTCCCAGCCAGGCCGGAAAACTGGGTAAGTGCCCTTGCTAACAGAGATCAGCCCCGCTTGTCGGGGCTTTTTCGTGCCATTCTTTAATAAAAACAAAAATATATTTGGATTGCATCTTGTGCTGACGCAGGAGGTTGAATACTGTTGCTAAAATAATGAGATACCGCCCGCTGAGCATTCCCCCGGAGGAAGTTTCCATGACCGATGAACAAGGGCAAACATTGCTATATACCTTGTTTGGCACCACCAGCCCTCATTGGCGTTTAACTTCAGATAGTGATGCTCTGCATTTTGCCGAAGATGAGAACGCGAACACCAATATGGCGGTTCCGCTGACTCCCGCACAGGCCAGTTTATTACGTGCGATGACGGTCATTACCTCAAGTATTAACCTCACGCTGTCGCTGCATGGCGAACCCGTTCCGATGCATTTTGTCGGCCGTAAAGTCAATCAATCTACCTGGGCTGGCACCTCTTCAGCCTGGGGCGATACGTCGTCTGTCGCGCGCGATTTGACGCTGGGTTTATCCTTCGCCGAGCAAGTGGTTTCTGAGGCGAATTCCGTCATCGTGATCCTCGATCAACGCGGCAATATCCAGCGTTTCAACCGTTTGAGTGAAGAGTACACCGGGCTGAAAGAGCAGGAAGTGATTGGCCGCAACGTATTCCAGCTGTTTATGACCAAGCAGGAAGCGCAGGCATCACGCCGTAATATCGCCGGTTTCTTCCGTGAAGGCAGTTCTTACGAAGTTGAACGCTGGATAAAAACCCGTAAAGGCCAGCGACTGTTTCTGTTTCGTAATAAGTTCGTTCACAGCGGTAGCGGAAAAAATGAAATTTTCCTCATCTGTTCCGGAACCGACATAACCGAAGAACGCCGCGCTCAGGAACGTCTGCGCGTGCTGGCCAATACCGATACCGTCACCGGCTTACCCAATCGCAACGCGATCCATCAGCAGATTAGTCTGGCACTGGAGCTGGCGAATGGCAGTCAAACTGGCGTGGTGTACCTCGATTTAGACAATTTTAAGAAGGTGAACGACGCTTACGGCCATATGTTTGGCGATCAGCTGCTGCAAGCGGTGTCGTTAGCCATCCTCAGCTGCCTTGGCAAAGACCAGACGCTGGCGCGCCTTGGCGGCGATGAGTTTGTTGTGCTGGCGGAACACACCAGCCAGGCAGCGCTGGAAGCGATGGCGTCGCGCATTCTTGAGCGGCTGCGTCAGCCGTTCCGCATTGGCCTGATTGAGGTTTACAGCGGCTGCTCGATTGGTATCGCCCTCGCCCCGCTGCATGGCGAAGATCGCGAAAGCCTGATTCGTAACGCCGATACCGCGATGTATCACGCCAAAGAGAATGGGCGCGGCAAGTTCTGCGTGTTCGCTAACGAGATGAATCAGCGCGTGTTTGAGTATCTGTGGCTCGATACCAACCTGCGTAAAGCGCTCGAGCTGGATCATCTGGTGGTGCATTATCAACCAAAGCTCAATGCCGAGGGCGAGGTTCTGAGCGCCGAGGCGCTGGTGCGCTGGAACTCGCCGGAGCGCGGTCTGGTGCCGCCGGGCGACTTTATCTCCTACGCCGAAGAGTCCGGTTTGATTGTGCCCTTGGGCCGCTGGGTGATGCTCAACGTGCTGCAGCAGATCATTAAGTGGCGCAGCGAAGGCATCTTTCTGCGCGTCGCGGTTAACGTCTCGGCTAAGCAGCTGATCGACCAGAGCATTTACACCGATCTGAAACAGGCATTGAATGAAGCCGGTTTGACCGATTGTCCGATTGATATCGAACTGACGGAAAGCTGTCTGATTGAGAATGAAGCCGGTGCGCTGATGCTGATGAAACAGTTCCAGGAGCTGGGTGCGCAAGTGCATCTCGATGACTTTGGTACCGGTTACTCCTCACTTTCTCAACTGGCGCGCGTCCCGATTGATGCCATTAAGCTGGATCAGAGCTTTGTACGTAATATCAACAAACAACCCGTGGCGCAGTCGCTGGTGCGTGCGATTGTCGCGGTGGCCAAAGCCCTGAAGCTGCAGGTGATTGCCGAGGGCATTGAAACCAAAGCCGAAGAGAAGTTTGTTATGGCCAACGGCGTTGATGGGCGTCAAGGTTATTATTATGCAAAACCAATGCCCGCAGAACAGCTCGGGCATTGGCTGGCTAAGCATCCTGCCCGCGTTTAACGCTGGTCTGCGAGATTAGCCGGCTTTGCGCAAGGATGCGCTATGACGGTTCTGCAGTTGTACCAGTCGTTCCATGTAAGCAATGTCTTTAGGTTCCAGTGTGAAGGCATAATCGACCCAGTCCTCCGTGATATCCATCAGCTCAGCGCGTGATAACTGCAATACGCGTTGACGCGCTTTCAGCATTGCCCGCACGCCGTTCAGTTTTGGACGTAACGTATCGATGAAGGTGCGTGTGGTGCGATAACCATCGCCCGGCTGGAACACCTTGTCGACCAATCCACGCGTTTCATACCATTCCGCGCTATGTGACTCACCTTCCATAATCAGCTCTTCGGCCAGCTTCATGCCAGACCGACGCGCCACTAACGAGTAGCCGCCCATACCCGGGAACAGGTTGAATGCGATCTCCGGGAAACCCATGCGCGCGCTGTTCTGCGCCAGAATGAAGTGATGTGCCAGCGCCGCTTCAAAGCCGCCGCCGAGCGCACTGCCCTCAATCATTGCCAGCGTAACCGCACCGGTATCGAAACCCCGCGCTGCGGAGTGGATGCAGTCGACACAGGCACGCGCATAAGCGCGCAGTGCTTCACGACGGTTGTTGCGAATGCATTCCACAAAGAAACGCAAATCGCCTCCGGCGTTAAACATCTGTGGCACTAACGAACCCGTCACCCAGAAATCAATCGGCAGACCGGAACGTTGAGCGGAATAGCTCAGGTTCATGATCTCCTCAATTAATTCGTGGTTAAAACTTGGACGGGGTTGCGCACGCAGCATCATCCACATGGTGCGGCGACCCTCTTCATAGTAGGCCGCGAGCTGTGTGGTTTGTCCAACTTCGGTGAACAGTCTGCATGTTGGTTGGTTAATTACTGTCATTGTCTCATCCTCTGTTTATGTTTATGTAGTGCGTTAAACGCCACATCAGCGTAATCCAGAGTGAGGCCAGACCAAATGAGAGATTGATTTATAAAGCAAAATCCAGAGATATCCCCGACCAGCGGCCGGGGAAGCATTAGCGGGCTTACTTGATGGCAGCGCGTTGCCCCACAGCAACATGAGAACGCTTAACGCGTCGTGAATAAACCGCGGTGATGATGGGGACAATGACGGAGGTGACAATGACCGAAGTGGCGACTAACGCCGTTGCGGCGGGTGCTACCGGTTTAAACTGTGGCAGCATCTCGGCGATCAACACTGGCGTGGCCACCGCTGCGCCTGCAGTGCTGGATGCCGCGATCCCCGCTGTACCATCGCCACCGCCAATCAGTCGATCGGCAATAATCAGCGGAATGCCGGTGACAATGATCACTGCGACACCCAGCATAATGCCCAGCAGGCCAGTTTGCGCGATGACGGTCAAATCAATGGTATTACCCAACGCGAAAGCAAAGAACGGAATCAGCGTGTGAACCGCTTTGCCAAAGAACTCGCGCAGTTCGGGATCGAGATTACCCAACGCGAACCCGACGATAAACGGCAGTACCGCGCCAACGAAGACATGTGGCTCAAACGACGCAATGCCTGCGGTGCCGAGAATCACCATCGTCATCAGCGGCCCGGACTCCAGCGACATCAAGACAAACGCACCGGCCTCTTCTTTCGAACCGTATTGCTGCATGATGGATGCGTATAAACCGCCATTGGTCATATCCATCGCCGCTACTAAAGCCAGCGTCGAGAGACCGGCAAACATGCCCACTTCCACGCCATTTTCCGGCATCACACGTGAAGCAATCGCCGCGACCACCCACGCCACCGCAATCTTGGTGAGCACGAGCGTGCCCGATTTACGCAGTACTGTGCCGGTGGCGCTGAGTTTGATAGATGCGCCCATGCAGAAGAACCACACCGCAAGAATCGGGACGGTGCCGGTCATCAACCCATTGGTGAACGAACCAAAGTATTTACCTGCGCCCGGAGAGAACGTATGGCACAGCGCGCCCAAAAACAGCGGAATCAGCATCATGCCGCCAGGAATTTTATCGATTGCACGTTTGATATGCATAAAGGGGTCACCTTAACTGAGCCAGAGGGAGGTGTTTTTATGAATTGCCAGATGGCATGGCGAGCAAGATAACGATTGGCAGAAAGGAAAAAAGTGATCGCAAATGCATTTATGAAACGCTGTTTTATTTTTATTGATTGATCATTTTGTATTTATGACGTGAATCGCCATACCAGATGATTGGAAGTTAAAAGAGAGGAGCCGGGAGGCGTTTTTTCTGTAAGGATGGATTATCTTTGCGGGCGCTGACACATCTGCCCTTTTCAACAACTCGCACTGAAGCTTATGAGCAGGCCGGGGGCGCTTTTGTGCCGGCAATCCGCAGCGCTGAACGAAGCGAGGAGGCCAGGAGAGCCCGCAGGACGCGGGCGAAAGGCGGAGCCGGGACAAGGACGTCCCGTCTCCGCCGGTCCGTCAGGCAGACGAACGAAGTGAAGGTACCGCGTAAGCGGCGCGAGGACCACCGGACCAAAAGTGCCCCCGGCCTGCGCGCTCACCATTAGCTTAATTAACTGGCATTACGCCAGCAGGCGTATATGTTTCAGAATTGACTTTAATTCTGCCCATACCAGGCATTTTTACCGTGCTTACGCAGGTAGTGCAGATCAAGCAAAGTTTGCGAAATCGGCGGTAACTCAGTGCGCAGCTGCTCGGTATGCAATGCCATATAGGCCACCTCTTCTAATACCACCGCGCTGTGTACTGCAGCATGCGCGTCTTTACCCCAGGCAAACGGGCCGTGGGAGTTCACCAGCACGGCGGGGATTGCCGTTGGTTCAATTCCGCGCTGCGCAAAAGTTTCAATGATCACCTGGCCGGTATTCCACTCGTATCCCTGCTCAATCTCTTCGCGGTTCATCTGCCGCGTGCAGGGAATGGTGCCGTAAAAATCATCGGCGTGCGTGGTGCCTAACGCGATGATTTCACGTCCAGCCTGAGCCCAAATGGTGGCATGGCGCGAGTGCGTATGCACGATGCCGCCGATCTCTGGCCAGGCGAGATAGAGCGCGCGGTGGGTGGCGGTATCCGAAGATGGGCGCATTTTCCCTTCTATCACCTCGCCGCTGGCGAGATCGACGACCACCATATCGTCGCGCTGCATCTGCTCGTACTTCACACCCGACGGCTTGATCACCAGTAAACCCCGATCGCGGTCCACCGCACTGACGTTGCCCCAGGTAAAGGTGACCAGGTTGTAACGGGGTAAATCGAGATTGGCTTCCAGCACCTGCTGCTTTAACGCTTCCAGCATCTTTTTTCTCCTGCGAACTGTGATAGCTGAATTGTGCGGAGCAGGGAGAAAAAGCGTTATGGATGGAACGGCTGTAAAAGCTGCGGAAAGTGGCTAAGGCGTTAAATGTGTGGCGCGGGTTGGTTTTGATGATTAAACAAGAAGTGGCTTGCAAACTCGCATTTTAGGACCGTTTTACCCTGCCGAGTGCGGTGTAACATCTATACTTATATGGTTACCACGGTGTTAACAATCAAGGAGAAGTTAATGACTACAACAATGAAACGTCTTACTGCTGCCGTATTGGCAACAACACTAGTTGTCGCGCTGAGCGGCTGCTCTAACTGGTCTAAACGCGACCGTAATACCGCAATCGGTGCGGGTGCGGGTGCCATTGGTGGTTCAGTGCTGACCAACGGTAGCGGACTTGGTACCGTTGGTGGCGCAGCTGTCGGCGGCATCATCGGCCACCAGATCAGCAAATAAATTATAATTATCAGGCTACGCAGCGCATCTACTTAACAACGGGCCACCTAAAAAGTGGCCCGAACTGCTTAACCACCCGCCAGCTTGACTTTCATGCCTTTGGCTTCCAGCAGCGTTTTTATCAAATCGCGTTTATCGCCCTGAATCTCAATTACGCCCTCTTTCACTGCTCCACCGCAACCACACTTTTTCTTCAGTTCAGCAGCCAGTTTTTCGAGAGCACTATCATCCAGATCGACACCGGTAATCAGACACACGCCCTTACCTTTTCGTCCACTGGTTTGACGCTGAATACGCACGATGCCATCGCCTTTAGGTCGTGGCGCTTTCTCTTCTTCATGGGTGATACGACCGCTATCGGTCGAATACACCAATCGATTGTCCTGAGCCATTAAGCCTCCTGTAAACTCTGCAGGATTTGCTGCAGCGTGGCGGCCGGATCGGTGGATTGGGTGATCGGACGCCCGATGACCATATAATCCACGCCGGCGTGTTTTGCCTGCTGCGGCGTCATGATACGGCGCTGATCGCCCGCATCGCTGCCGGCCGGACGAATGCCTGGCGTAACCAGCGCGAAATCCTGACCTATCACCTGCTTAAAATGCGCGGCTTCCTGCGCCGAACAAACCACGCCGTGCAGGCCGCAATCGCGGGTCAAACGTGCCAGCCGCTCAGCCTGCGCGGCTGGAGATAAGGTAATGCCTAAACCTTTGAGGTCGTCTTCATCCATGCTGGTCAATACGGTGACAGCAATCAGCAGCGGCGCATCGTTGCCGAATGGCACCAGCGCTTCACGTGCCGCGTTCATCATGCGAGCGCCACCGCTGGCGTGCACGTTCACCATCCACACGCCGAGATCGGCTGCTGCAGCGACTGCATGTGCGGTGGTGTTCGGGATGTCATGAAACTTGAGATCGAGGAACACTTCAAAACCACGTTCCTGCAGCGTTTTCACCAGCGATGGACCAAACAGCGTGAACATCTCTTTGCCCACTTTCAGGCGACACTGGCCTGGATCGATGCGGTCTACAAACTGCAGCGCGCTGTTGAGATCATGATAGTCGAGTGCCACCAGAATAGGTGAAGTGGTTACAGGCATAACGTTTCCTCAGTAACTGGCACCCGCAGGCGCGATGGACAAACGGCAAGCATTCTACCTGCGCAGGCCGGTGCCGACAATCACGCTGCCGCCAGAACTCACCTGTTTGACTGCTGGTTGCACGATGCTAGGGCAGTTTCTTAATCAAACTTAAAAGTATGTTGTAACTAAATGGATGTCACCAGAAAAGTGATGCGGCCATTTATTGGCCGTCGAGTCCACGGATGGGTTTAACTGAAGACCAGGCGCGACAAGATGGGCAATGCCAGTACAAAGCATGGGCAGTGAAGCCACATTTCTGGCAGCGATATCGCGGCTTAGTGCGGATCTGCTCGCCGACCATATCGCGCAGCACCATCAAGCTCTCTTTCGCACGTCCGTCTTCCGCTTCGTGTAAGTGGAAATCCATCAAACGATGAAATACACGCATCGTCGGATGACGCTGAAGCTGACGATTGATATACAGCTGTGCCGCTTCCGGTCCCTGCTGTTGCTCAAGAATATCAGATAGATAAAGCTCTGCTGCGGCGCCGGTATTCTCGTCGACACAACGCTGTAAAAATTGCGCCCAGTTTTCGGATTGGTTCAGGCGCTGGTAGCAGGTTTCCAGCATGGGTAACGTTTCACTCACCAGCTCTTTGTCCTGCTCCAGCACGCGCTGCAGTCGGCTGGCGGCTTTAGCGTACTCGCCCTGCTCCATCAAAATGCGGCCCATCATGATTGAGACGCGCGCACTTTGATGATCGGCTGACTCGCCCTTCTTCAGCAAGCTCATCGCCCGATCAAGGTCGTCACTGCTTAAAGCCTGCAACGCCAGCTCACAGTAGAAATGGGCAATTTCCCCTTTCTGCTTGTCTTTGCCGAGCTTAACCAGCTTTTCCGCCACATCGATGGCTTTTTGCCAGTCGCTGGTTGCCTGATGAATCAACAACAATTGCTGCAACGCGCCAATACGGAAATCGGTCTCTTCCACCAGTTGCCCAAACATATCTTCGGCACGATCGTACAATCCGGCTGCCATGTAATCGCGGCCGAGTTGCTGGATTGCCAGCAAGCGCTGCTCGTAGCTGAGCGACGCACTTTCCATTAGGGATTGGTGAATGCGAATGGCGCGATCAACTTCACCACGCGAACGGAACAGATTGCCAAGCGTCAGATGCGCCTCAACCGTGCCGCTGTCCTCTTTCAACATGTCGAGAAAGAGATCAACCGCCTTGTCCTGTTGATTGGAGAGCAGGAAGTTTACGCCGGTCACATAATCGCGCGACAGGCGGTTCGCTTCCTGTTGCTTATCCTGATGGGCACTGCGGCGGCCCATATACCAGCCATACGCCGCAGCAACAGGAAGAAGCAGAAACAGCAATTCAAGCATCGAAAATTAATCCCGACGACTGGCAGTTGGTGATGGGGTCACTGCGGTTGATTGTTCATTCTGTGCCTGCATACGTTTAAGTTTACGCTGTGCATTTGCCAGAGAAACACGTAAGCGTAACCAGAACAGGCCGCAAATCGCCCATCCCAGCAGGAATCCAGCGCCAAACAAGCTGGCGAGCAGTGTTGAAATGCGGAATTCGCCCTGCGCTAGCAGATAGTTAAAGGTGATGATTTGGTCGTTATGCGCTCCGAGCGTGACGGAGATGATGAAAATGACCAATACCACGAGAAAAATAAGCAAATATTTCACAATGCGTCCTGTCGAGAGGTTATCCAATAGAAGTATGCCAAAAAACCGCCGTCGATGCTGCTTATCCCCACATCAGTTAGCGCTTTTTTCTGCAAGCACAATCAATCATATGGGGATGAATAGGCTGATTACAATCCATCATCACGTTGCGCGATCTCACGATGTTCCTCTGGAGGAATGGTGAGCGGGCCGCAAAAACGCTGGGCCAGCAGCGTAGCAACGGTCACCAATAACCAGGATATCAGCGTTGCCATCACTAAATCACGCGGCCAGTGCATACCCAGCACTAAACGGCTGCCCATCACCGCGGTCGCCCAAACGAATAATACGGCAACGGTGGCAAAATGACGGCGCGGCCATAACAGGCCGATGGCTAAAAGCGCCCAGCTGGCGGCAAACATGGTATGCCCGGAAGGAAACGCATAACCGGTTTCAAATGCCCAATGATTCTTCAGCCATTGCGGCAGCTCAGTGTCATTGGCCAGCAAAGTTGAGACCATTTCGCCGCGCTGCTGTCGATGAAGCTGATAAAACTCATCACCGTTAATGCCATGACTTTTTTCCAGCCAGATGACGTAGGGGCGCGGTTCCTGCACATGCTCTTTGATTGAGGATTTGGTGTACTGACCAGCAAGAATCGCACCATTCATGATAAGAATGAGCAGAATCGCGGGTTTAAGCCGAAAGCGTAAACACCACAACACCCAGGCGCTGAGGATGATACTGGTGAGGATGCCCCACGGACTGGTGACGGTTTCCGTCATCCAAAACAGCACGCGAAGTAGATTGCCGCTTTCCCCGGGTTGCCATTGCCAGTTAGATATCCATACGCCCAACGGCATCAACAACAATAAAAACGCCCCTAAGGTGGTGCGCTGAATGATTTTTAACATTCGCTTCCTTTTAGATCCGCATTAACAGGTGCGTTAAGCATAACTTTAGCTGAAAAAAGAATAACATACCTATTGCGGCTTGGATAATTGTGCTTTATCACTACAATCACTCTGACCGATTAACGGCAGCCGTTCGGGTTGTGGCACAATAGCGTAAGTTTCATCGGGCCACATGGCCCGTGCGTTATCATGATGATAGCGCATCCTCTGAAGGTTCTGGAGAGTCACATGCAGCTTAAACGGGTAGCAGAAGCCAAACTGCCCACGCCATGGGGAGATTTCCTGATGGTTGGTTTTGAAGAACTGGCAACCGGCCACGACCATGTCGCGCTGGTTTATGGTGATATTAGCGATCACAATCCGGTGCTGGCGCGCGTCCATTCCGAATGTCTCACCGGCGATGCCCTGTTCAGCTTGCGCTGCGACTGCGGCTTCCAGCTGGAAGCGGCGTTAACGGCGATTGCGGAAGAAGGTCGTGGCATTCTGATGTATCACCGTCAGGAAGGTCGTAACATCGGATTGCTGAATAAAATTCGTGCTTATGCATTGCAGGATAAAGGCTACGATACGGTCGAAGCCAACCATCAGCTCGGTTTCGCCGCTGATGAGCGTGACTTCACGCTATGTGCAGATATGTTCAAACTGTTGGGCGTCAATGAAGTGCGCTTGCTGACAAACAATCCGCGCAAGGTTGAAATCCTGAGTGAAGCCGGTATCAATATCGTCGAACGCGTGCCATTGGTTGTCGGGCGTAACCCGAAAAACGCGCACTATCTCGATACGAAAGCCGAAAAAATGGGTCATCTGTTGCCAAAGTCGTAAGCGGTCTTTATAGCAGATAAAAAAAGCCGGGAAATCCCGGCTTTTCTTTTAGTTCAGCATATTGCGTATCACATAATGCAAAATGCCGTCGTTCTGGTAATAGGTTAGCTCGTTACCCGTATCGATACGGCAGCGCGTTTCCAGCGTCTCCTGGCTGCCATCCGCGCGCGTCAGAATTACGGTTACCGTGCCACCCGGCTTAAGCTGCGACAAGTTTGCCACATCTATAAATTCTTCACCCGTAAGCTGCAGCGTTTTACGCGTCACGCCAGCCGGAAACTCGAGCGGCAGAATCCCCATACCAATCAGGTTTGAGCGGTGAATACGCTCGAAGGATTCGGAGATAACCACGCGCACGCCCTGTAAGCGCGGCCCTTTTGCTGCCCAGTCCCGACTTGAGCCTGAACCGTACTCTTTACCAGCAATCACCGCTAACGGCACACCTTCCTGCTGATACTTCATCGCCGCATCGTAAATCGCCAACTGCTCGTTAGTCGGGAAGTGTTTGGTATAACCGCCCTCGACACCCGGCACCATTTCGTTACGAATACGGATATTAGCGAAGGTGCCGCGCATCATTACTTCGTGGTTACCACGACGCGAACCGTAAGAGTTGAAATCGGTGCGCTCAACGCCATGCGACAGCAAATAGCGTCCGGCTGGACTTTCTGCTTTGATGCTCCCCGCTGGAGAAATGTGGTCGGTGGTTACCGAATCACCCAGTATCGCCAGAATGCGCGCACCTTTGATATCCTGCACCGGCTTCGGCGTTTTATCCATGTCGTCAAAGAATGGCGACAGACGAATGTAGGTCGAATCGCCATCCCAATCGTAGGTAGCCGCTTCGCTCACTTTGATTTGCTGCCACTCCGGCGTGCCGTCAAACACCTCGGCATACTCTTTGTGGAACATATCGCTGGTCACTTTCTGCACCGCTTCCGCAATCTCTTCCGGCGAAGGCCAGATATCCTTGAGGAAAACATCGTTGCCCTGTCGATCCTGGCCGAGCGGATCGGACTGCAGATTGAGCTTCATATTGCCCGCTAAGGCATAAGCAACCACTAGCGGCGGCGATGCCAGCCAGTTGGTTTTAATCAACGGATGAATACGGCCTTCGAAGTTACGGTTACCCGAAAGCACAGCGGCAACCGTGAGATCGCCCTCTTTTATCGCGCTTTCGATCGCATCCGGTAATGGACCGGAGTTACCGATACAAGTAGTACAACCGTAACCGACCAGATTGAATCCTAACTCGTCCAGATAAGGCGTGAGCTGGGCTACAGCAAGGTAGTCAGAAACCACTTTGGAACCGGGTGCCAGCGAGGCTTTAACCCACGGCTTGCGCATCAGACCGCGTTCAACGGCTTTCTTCGCCAGTAAACCGGCAGCCATCAGCACGCTTGGATTCGAGGTGTTGGTGCAGGAGGTAATCGCCGAGATCACGACCGCACCGTCATTCAGCTGATAGCTTTCTCCGGTTTCGCTATCGCGATAGCTGACGGTTTTGTGCGGTTTTTGCGCCTGATTGACTTCCAGCTCATTGCTGGCATCAAAGGCGGTGGGAACATCACCCAGTGATACACGATCCTGCGGACGTTTTGGTCCGGCCAGGCTGGACTCAACGTCGCCCATATCCAGCGCTAAAGAGCTGGTGAACACCGGCTCATCACCCGCGTTACGCCACATACCTTGTTGCTTAGCATAAGCCTCAACCAGTTCAACCTGCTCCGCATCGCGGCCGGTGAGCGTCATATAACTCAGGGTGACATCATCGACAGGGAAAAAGCCGCAGGTCGCACCATACTCAGGCGCCATGTTGGCGATGGTGGCGCGGTCGGCAAGCGGCAGGTCGGCTAAGCCGTCACCGTAAAATTCTACAAATTTACCCACAACACCATGTTTGCGCAGCATTTGCGTGACAGTTAACACCAAATCCGTTGCGGTAATGCCCGGACGCAATTTACCGGTGAGTTTGAAACCGACTACGTCAGGAATCAGCATCGAGACCGGCTGACCAAGCATCGCCGCTTCAGCCTCAATCCCTCCAACGCCCCAACCTAGTACGCCGAGCGCATTGATCATAGTGGTGTGCGAATCGGTGCCGACCAATGTGTCGGGATAGGCAACCTCTTGCCCATTCAGCGTCTCATGCCAGACAGATTTACCGAGGTATTCCAGATTGACCTGATGACAAATCCCGGTGCCCGGCGGCACTACGCGGAATCGATTGAAGGCTTTTTGCCCCCAACGCAGGAAAACGTAGCGCTCATGGTTGCGCTCCATTTCGAGATGCACATTTTCATCAAAGGCTTTGTCATCACCGAAATGATCCACCGTCACAGAGTGGTCAATGACCAGATCTACCGGGGATAAGGGATTGACTTTGGCGACGTCGCCGCCAAGGCGTTTCACCGCTTCGCGCATGGCAGCCAAATCTACCACCGCCGGTACGCCGGTAAAATCTTGCATTAATACACGCGCGGGACGATAGGCAATCTCACGATCGGCGTGAGCATCTTTTTGCCAGGCGACCAGCGCTTCAATATCTTCAAGCGTGACAGAATAACCATCCTGCCAGCGTAAAAGGTTTTCCAGCAGGACTTTCATCGACTTGGGCAAGCGATCGATATTGCCCAGTTGCTGAGCTGCTTTGGGCAAGCTGTAGTAATGATATTTTTTTGCCCGAACATCCAGCGTGTCCTGACTCTGCTCGCGTAACGTTAACGACATAGCGCCTCCATGTAAGTGAATCTTTTTTAAACCTCAGTGACTGCAAGGTTTAACTTAAAGATAGACTACATTGCCGTTAACGTTTTGATAACAACACGAATAGACACATTAAGACACAATGAAAAATGCCCCGACATTTGTCAGGGCATTTATAGAATTCAGTGTAATTTGAGTTTGGGCTTAAATCATCGCCCAGAAGGCGGCGGCCCAAAAAGCCAGGGAAAAGGTATAAACGCTCACCCAGGATAATGTCGTTGTATTGATGCTCATAATTCACTCCCTCCCGGATTCCGGGCAAAAAAAAGTCCACCGTCTTCAGCGTTGTACTGATGACACCGTTTTTTTAATGCTGAGTGTTAAAGGACGGGCTTTTAACTTGCCCACCGGATAATCCGGCAAAAAGAGGGACTAAACGACTAAATATAGTACGGAACGCATGCTGCGTTATTTCGACTTCATATCCATGAAGGATTCAATAAAGTTGCGCTGATTCTCGCTGAGTTCCCACGAAGTCGGAATGATGACCTGAGGTTCAGTGGATACAACGTCTTTAACTTTGCACGCAGGCGTTTGCGGCTGACGTGCAGAAACCGGATGCTTACGACTGAGTGTATTTGCCCACATGGCTTAACCCCACATACGCCAAATCATTAACGCCACCACTACCCAGAACAGTGCTGAAGCAGCGAAGACAGTCATCCAAGCTTTGCGACGGGTATTACCAGTACGCTCAACTTTGGTGCTTTTAGTCCGGAAGCCCGGCTGTACAGTTATTCTCGTATTCATAGTTTTTGATAATCACTCTCAATAAAACGATTGATGACAACGATTAAGATTTAGGACGAATCCTAAACTTGTTAAGACCGAAAATCCAGTTATTTTTATTGAGCACAACGATTAACGCTATTTATCAAAACGCCAAAAATTGATGAGATAAATTTAATTACCAACACAACTATTAATTAAAACGTTACATTGTAAATTTGGGTTAACAGCAAATTAGATCCAATCTAAATTTGAGTTTAATTTACCAAGCCAGTTAAAAAGCCCTTCCTCATCAACTCTTAACTAGAGTATGGGAATATTCCTGGCGAGCTGCAAAGCAGCATCGTAAAAATTGTGTACTGATTCGCATTTAATAGATAACAATGAAAAAACATGTGACCCATGTTTCATTTACAAAAAAATAATGATTTTTTTTGAAGTACTCGTGGCGCTAAGCGCTAAGGGATTCCGAAGGTGCCCACTGGACACCTTGGCAAAAGAATGAGTTAGGAATTTACTTGAAGGGTAACTTGATGTCGCGGAACATAGCTTCGATGTCTTCATTAGAGCGCAATGCGACCGCCGCATCCACCACATCACGCGTCAGGTGTGGTGCGAAACGTTGAATGAAATCATACATATAGCTGCGGAGGAAGGTGCTACGTCTAAAGCCGATTTTGGTCGTACTATTGGTAAAAATTTCTGAAGCTTCTATACGCACCAAATCGGGGTCTGCAACCGGATCAACCGCCATACTGGCAATTACGCCAACGCCCAAGCCTAAACGCACGTACGTCTTGATGACGTCAGCATCCGTCGCGGTGAAGACGATGCGTGGCGTTAATCCGGCGCGATTAAACGCGGTGTCCAATTCTGAACGGCCTGTAAAGCCAAATGTGTAAGTCACTAACGGGAAATCCGCCAGCTCTTCTATCGTCACATTTGATTTACCCGCCAACGGATGATCTGGCGTTACCACAATGGCGCGGTTCCAGTGATAGCACGGCAGCATAATCAAATCGTCATACAGATGCAGCGCTTCTGTGGCAATGGCAAAGTCTGCATTGCCCTTTGAAACCGCCTCAGCTATTTGCGTCGGCGATCCCTGATGCATATGCAAAGAAACGCGAGGATAGCGCTCAATAAAGCCTTTAATCACGCCTGGCAGCGCATAACGTGCCTGCGTATGGGTAGTTGCTACATACAGCGAGCCTTTATCTGGCCAGGTGTGTTCACCAGCAACAGATTTAATCGCATCAACTTTGGACAGCACTTCGCGCGCAATCCGGATAATCTCTTCACCTGCAGGCGTTACTTGCGTCAGATGCTTACCACTGCGCGCAAATATCTGCACGCCCAGCTCATCTTCTAACATACGGACTTGCTTACTGATGCCTGGCTGCGAGGTATATAAGCCTTCGGCGGTCGATGAGACATTAAGATTGTGATTAACCACTTCGACGATGTAACGCAACTGCTGCAATTTCATAGTTATATCTTCCTGGTAGCGACAGAGGTGCATTCCCGGCGGGCGTGTTTCCGCTTTCATTGCGGTGAGGGAGGGAAAGCGAGTCAGCGAAACGATAAGAGTTCTATAACTACTATATCAGTTAAAGGAAGAATGTAGAACGATTAGCTATAAGGATAAGAGAAAGGCCAGCGAATACTGGCCTTGCGGGGAATTACTTTTTCGCTTCCTGCCATTTGCCGTCAATATAGAACATTGACCAGCCAGTGGCTTTGCCATCCTTTTCGGAAGAGACGTATTGCTGCTTGGTCTTGCGACTGAAACGCACCATCGTCTTATTCCCTTCCGGATCGGCGGCTGGCGCTTCTGACAGATATTTCAGCTTTTCTGGCAGGCGGTCGGCAAAGCGTTGCAGCTCTTCCACCAGCGGCGCGCGCGTTTCACGTGATTTCGGGAAGGTATTCGCAGCAAGGAACACGCCCGCTGCACCATCACGCAACACAAAGTAAGCATCCGACTTTTCACACTGCAATTCTGGCAGCTGCACCGGATCTTCTTTTGGCGGCGCGACGTCACCGTTACGCAGAATCTTACGGGTGTTTTTGCACTCGTCGTTGGTACACGCCATGTACTTACCGAAACGACCCATTTTCAGATGCATTTCAGAACCACACTTCTCGCACTCAACAATCGGACCGTCGTAGCCCTTGATGCGGAATTCGCCCTGCTCAATCTCGTAGCCGTCGCACTCTGGGTTATTACCACAGACGTGCAGCTTGCGCTGGTTATCGATCAGATAACTGTCCATCGCGGTGCCACACTTCTGGCAACGACGACGGGCGCGCAACGCGTTGGTTTCAGCATCATCGCCTTCCAGCACGTTGAGCACTTCATTTTCCGGGATCAGGTTGATGGTCTGCTTGCAGCGCTCTTTCGGCGGCAAAGCATAACCCGAGCACCCCAGGAACACGCCGGTACTGGCGGTACGAATCCCCATCGGGCGGCTACAGGTTGGACAATCAATTGACGTCAACACCATCTGGTTCGGCTGCATGCCGCCCTCTTCCGGATCTTTCTCAGCATCATCTAGCTGCTGACTGAAATCACTGAAGAAGGAGTCGAGTACCGCTTTCCATTCGGCTTCATTATTCGCCACCTGGTCGAGGCTATTTTCCATGCGCGCGGTGAAGTCATAGTTCATCAGCTCGCGGAAATTAGACTCCAGACGGTCGGTAACAATTTCACCCATTTTTTCGGCGTAGAAACGGCGGTTCTCAACACGCACGTAACCACGATCCTGAATGGTGGAGATAATCGAGGCGTAGGTTGATGGACGACCAATGCCGCGTTTTTCCAGCTCACGCACCAGTGACGCTTCACTGAAGCGCGCCGGCGGTTTGGTGAAGTGCTGGCTTGGCATCAACTCTTTAAGATCCAGCATGTCGCCAACATCTACCGGTGGCAGCGTCAGATCTTCATCATTTTTACGCAGCGCAGGCATCACGCGCGTCCAGCCATCAAAACGCAGCGTGCGGCCTTTGGCTTTCAATTTGAATTCAGCCGCGCCCACGGTCAGCGTGGTGGAGTCGTACTGAGCCGGTACCATCTGGCAGGCAACGAACTGGCGCCAGATCAGCTGATACAGTTTCTGCGCGTCAGCTTCCATATCTTTCAGCTGCTCAGCCACGATATTCACATCAGAAGGACGAATCGCTTCGTGCGCTTCCTGTGAATTCTCTTTGCTGGCATAGGTATTCGGCGCTTCTGGCAGATACTTTTTACCGAAGCTGCTCTCAACATAACCCCGCGCCATCGCCACGGCATCCTGGCTCAGGTTGGTGGAGTCGGTACGCATATAGGTGATGTGACCCGCTTCATATAAGCGCTGCGCCATCATCATGGTCTTCTTCACGCCGAAGCCCAGACGCGTACTCGCCGCCTGTTGCAGCGTTGAGGTAATAAAGGGTGCAGAAGGCTTGCTGCTGGTCGGTTTATCTTCGCGATCCAGCACCTGGTAACGCGCTTTCTGCAAAATCGCCACCGCCGCGTGAGTTTGCTCACGATTAACCGGACGGAACGCTTTGTCATTCTGATGCGTCACCTGCATGGCCAGATCGGCGCCTTTCGGCGTGGCGAAATCAGCATCGATTTCCCAATACTCTTCTGGCACAAAGGCTTTGATTTCGTGCTCGCGCTCAACCACCAAGCGCACCGCAACCGACTGAACGCGACCGGCTGACAGGCCACGAGCGATTTTCTTCCACAGCAGTGGCGATACCATGTAACCCACCACGCGATCCATAAAGCGGCGCGCTTGCTGTGCGTTGACACGTTCGATATTAAGCTCGCCCGGCTTGTCAAACGCCTGACGAATCGCATTCTTGGTGATTTCGTTAAACACCACGCGGCTAAAACGCTTATCGTCCCCACCGATCACTTCCCGCAGGTGCCAGGCAATGGCTTCCCCTTCGCGGTCAAGGTCGGTTGCAAGATAGATATGGTCTGCATCGGCAGCCAGATTTTTCAGCTCAGCGACAACTTTTTCTTTGCCTGGCAGAATTTGATAATCCGCTTCCCAACCATGCCAGGGATCCACACCCATGCGGTTTACGAGTGCGGCTTTCTCATCCTTTTTAACCTTTTTTTCAGGTTTCGCTTTTTCCCCGTCGGCACTTTTACGGGCAGTTGAACCGCTGGTCGGCAAATCACGGATATGACCGACACTGGATTTCACCACGTAGTCATTACCGAGGTATTTATTGATTGTTTTGGCCTTTGCCGGGGACTCAACGATTACGAGTGATTTACCCATATGTACCTTTACCTAAATGAAACGTCCTGATAAACGGGAGAGAATTGGAGGTCCCAAAACCCAATGGGTTCAATATTGCTGCCAGGATTTCGCATTTCAAGGCAGCAGGGATAATCTCAGGTCAGATTGCGTCGACTTCTGCAACTTTATGATTAGGAGCGAGTTTTCCATCTGACAGAACCACACATCCGGGTGTGATCTCCCTGAAAGCTGAATCGCCCACACTCTACCTGATAAAATCCGTTACGCAACTTAATTAGCATTCTGCCTAATTTTGCGCCAGTTTTATGACGCAATGCTGATTTGCTGAACGCGATGGCTCGCAAGTAATATAGAAGGGGAAAAATGGCTGTCAAAAAAGAGGTGAAAAATGTCAGTGCCAACGGAAGCTATTTCACGCCACGCGTTACTGGAAATAGCCAATCAGATAATCACGCAGCACGACGATTATTTTGTCGGATTAGAAGCCAATGATGTGATTCAGCAAGGTGATGTTTTGGTATTTCGCGGTCCCTATTTTCTTAATGATGAAGGCTTGCCCACCGCCAAAACCACCACGGTATTTAACGTGTTTAAACACCTCGCGGTCGAACTCTCCTCTCAATATCATCTGGCATAAAAAAGCCCGGCAGTTGCCGGGCTCGGTTACAACAGCGGCTTCTCACCGCGCTGCCATATTTTCAGAATCAACCGCTCTGCCGCCAGACTGGCGCTGTTGGTGAAGCGATCCATCATTTTACGCTTACGTGCGTAATGGACGCCCAGCACGGTGAAGCGATCCATATGCTTGATAATCAACGCATCGCTGGTGCCGATTTCATCAATCAAACCCAAATCTAGCGCCTGACGACCATACCAATGCTCGCCGGTCGCCACTTTGTTCAGATCAAGCGACGGACGCATCTGCTGCACGAAATCTTTAAACAGCTGATGCGTTTCGTTGAGATCTTCCTGGAATTTCTCGCGCCCTTCTTCGGTGTTTTCACCAAACAGCGTCAAAGTCCGTTTGTACTGACCGGCGGTATGCAGCTCAACGTCAATATCGTTACGCTTTAACAGGCGGTTAAAGTTGGGAATCTGCGCGACCACGCCAATTGAACCAATAATAGAAAACGGTGCGGCCACAATACGATCCGCCACGCAAGCCATCATGTAACCGCCGCTGGCAGCGACTTTATCCACCACCGCCGTCAATTGCAGACCGGCATCGCGCAGGCGTTGCAGCTGCGAAGCCGCCAAACCGTAGCCGTGTACTACGCCGCCGGGGCTTTCCAGGCGAAGTAGCACTTCATCGCCCGGCACCGCAACTGCCAGCACCGCGGAGATCTCTTCACGCAATGAGGTGACCTCACTCGCGTCCATGCTGCCTTTGAACTCCAGCACATACAGCGTGGGCTTCAGCGTCTCGCTCACGCCCGCTTTAGCATTGCGTTTATCGGCTTTCGCCTTTTGCTTCTCTTCTTTCTTATGCTGCTTGAGCCACACTTTTTGCGCCTGTGGCTTCATTTTGGCGAGCTGCAGATCTTCCTTCATCTCACGATAATCATCATCAAGATGCGTCAAACGCAGCTGACCGCTGCTGTGACGTTTACGCAGCGCGGCATTTAGCACAATCAGAACAATAGCTGCGATCGCCACCACCACGGTAACGGCCTTAGCCAGAAATAATCCATAACTGGAGAAAAAATCCATTCTGCCGCCTTATTAAACAGTAAATTACAACAGCTATAAGTTTACCCGCTTTACGCGCTGTCGTCGCCTGAAATGCCCGCAGGCGGCACAGAATGCGAGGCTCAAGCGTTGCACCGCGCGGCAAATTCAGGCATAAAGCCAAAAACCTTCTCACCCGAGCAAAGGACATCGCTGTGCATTATCAACCGAAAAGCGATCTGCTGGAAAATCGCATCATCCTCGTCACCGGCGCTTCCGATGGCATCGGCCGTGAAGCGGCGCTGACCTATGCGCGCTACGGCGCGCGCGTCATCCTGTTGGGCCGCAACGCCGACACCCTACAGAAAACGGAGCAGGCCATTAACCAGTTAAATAAGCAGCCAGCCGCTTCTTTATTACTGGATCTGGCCAAAGCTACGCCAGAAAGCTGCCAGCAGTTAGCCGACCAGGTTACTGCGCTGGTGCCGCGACTGGATGGCGTGCTGCACAACGCTGGCATTCTGGGCGAAATCGTACCGTTGGAGGAGCTCGATCCACAGATCTGGCGTGACGTGATGCAGATTAACCTTGATGCCACCTTCTATTTAACCCAGGCATTACTGCCGCTGCTGCTGAAATCAGATGCCGGTTCGCTGGTGTTCACCACGTCCAGCGTGGGCCGCACCGGCCGTGCAGGCTGGGGCGCGTATGCGGTTTCAAAGTTTGCCACTGAAGGTATGATGCAGGTGCTGGCCGACGAGTATAAAAACCGTCACTTGCGGGTCAACTGCATCAATCCTGGCGGTACGCGCACCAAAATGCGCGCCAGCGCTTTCCCGGATGAGGATGCCAATTTACTCAAAACCCCCGCGGATTTAATGCCGCTCTACCTCTATTTGATGGGTGATGACAGCCGACGTAAAACCGGCACCAGCTTTGATGCGCAGCCGGGACGCAAAGCGGGGCCGGCAACCGCATGAATGATCGCCATCAGCAACGCCAGCAGCGACTAAAAGAGCAGGTTGATGCCCGTATCGCCGCCGCCACCGAGACGCGCGGCATTTTGATGGTGTTCACGGGTAACGGCAAAGGGAAAACCACCGCTGCTTTTGGCACCGCGTTGCGCGCCTGCGGACACGGTAAAAAAGTGGCGGCGGTACAGTTCATTAAAGGCGAATGGCCCAACGGTGAACGCAACTTGCTGGAACAGCACGGCGTCGAATTTCAGGTGATGTCCACCGGTTTTACCTGGGATACGCAGAACCGCGAGACCGACACTGCCGCCTGTCAGTTGGTGTGGCAGCAGGCGCGTCGTATGTTGGCCGATAGCCGCGTCGATCTGGTGATCCTGGATGAAATCACGTACATGGTGAGCATGGATTATCTGGATTTAGCGGAGCTGGTCGATGCGCTGCAACAGCGCCCTGCTCAGCAAAGCGTAATCATTACCGGTCGAGGCTGTCATCGCACGTTGCTGGATTTGGCTGATACCGTAACGGAAATGCGTCCGGTGAAACATGCGTTTGATGCGGGAATTCAGGCACAGCAAGGAATAGATTGGTAACACGCTGACGCCGCAGAGCGCGGCGTCAGGCTTAGGATCAGGAACCGCGTTTGGTGTTATTCCGACGCGGATTGTTGCTCACCACACCGTGACGTTTTACCGCACGACGAATTTGGTTAGCTTTGGTGCGACGACGATCCTTTTCAACGGCCACTTTCGTTACCGTCTCTTCCGGCATACTGACTAACGTACGCAGATAGTTGACTGCCGGTAATTCCATCTCGATCCAGCCGCCGCGTGGCAAGCCTTTTGGCAACTGGATATCACCGTAACGCACACGCATCAGTCGGCTAACCTGCACGCCAACCGCTTCCCACAGACGGCGCACTTCGCGGTTACGTCCTTCGGTCAGCGTCACGTTGTACCATTGGTTAATGCCTTCGCCGCCGGCAAACTTAATGGTTTTGAACGATGCCGGGCCATCTTCCAGCTGCACGCCTTTGCTCAGCTGACGGATTTTATCGTCATCCACTTCGCCAAACACGCGAACCGCATATTCACGCTCCACTTCACGGCTTGGGTGCATCAAACGGTTAGCCAGTTCACCATCGGTGGTGAACAGCATCAAACCGCAGGTATTTACATCCAGACGACCGACGGCAATCCAGCGTGAACCACGCAGACGCGGCAGACGATCAAATACGGTTGGACGCCCTTCCGGATCGTTACGCGTGCAGAGTTCACCTTCCGGTTTGTAGTACGCGAGTACGCGGCAAACTTCGGTCGCCGACTCAGCGATGGAAACCAGATGGCCATCGATACGAATTTTCAGGGATTTATCACTTTCGATGCGATCGCCAAGCGTCGCCAGTTTGCCGTCAACGCTGACGCGTCCGGCTGAAATCATGGTTTCGATTTCGCGACGCGAACCGTGACCGGCGCGCGCTAATACTTTCTGTAATTTTTCGCTCATGGAGCCTCGTTGTCGCCTTCCCAGGCGTCGTGGTAAGAAGAGGTGCGATACAGGGATTACCAATTCCCATATCAGAATCTGTTACCGCTCTGCATCGCTGCTGCAATCTCAGACGGCCCGCGATTTTACACTAACGCAAGTTTCGTTAACACCTTTTCCTTTGCTGCCGATAACAGAGGGTCTGGTAAAAACATGGCCATTAAGACCATGACGATAAACATTCAGCTCGCTGATAGATCGATCTTATTTGCATCCGCAGCATCCACGCCAAGTGACTGAATTATTATCACTTGACGCTCACCTTTCCCGATTGAATCTGTTACCGACTTAAGCCAGCTGATACATTAGCACTTTGCAAGACTGCTTAACCGCTATTGCTCGCCACGCTTAAGGATAATCACAAACTTTAAATCTAAGTAAAAACAATAAAACAGCATAAAAAACTATTTAATAGCATTAAATAAGGTCCATTACAGTAATAAATGCAAACTGATAGTTTATTGGCACTACAGGTTGGATTAAGTCTGTATTTTTGTATTATTTGATTAATATTAAATTTGATGAATTGTTCTGCAGAAAAAACTGTGTAAAATTTAAGCCTGAAATCCAGTGCGTCGTCATAATAACATAGCTTTCATTTACTATTTATATTCGTTCAACTTACAAATCATTAACGAACCACTGTGTAATTTCACTGATATTACAAACCGGCGCGCGCGGGATTAGACGCGTTTATTCATTTACGGAATGAATTTAATTTGCATGTCGAAAGTCTTCACCAGGGATTTTACGGACATGCTTTAAAGAAGATCACAGCCATGAAAACCTCTCTGCTTTGGCCTGCGCTCGCTGCGCTGGCACTGAGCGGTTGTTCCGTGGGCCACACTGAGTACAGTCGTACTGCGATGCAACACGTTGATATGAGCGTGACAGGCATCCCGACCGTGCTGGGTTTGGGCATTCTCGGTACAACCATTCCTTTGACGCCAGAATACAGCCTGACGGCGGCGCACGTGGCAAAAACGGCCGTGCAGCGTGTCAAGGCCTATCATCCTTATTGCGACGTCGCGATTATTTATCATAAAAACAGTCCAGAAACGCTGGCGAAATTCCGCAACGGTGCTATTGGTGAACCGATTAAAATGTACGGTTACAGCTTTATTTCCGCTATGCCGGTGGAATCGAGCGGCGTTAATTTAGCGCGTACCGCCATTACCAATAAATGGAATAAAAAGCCCTGCATGGCAATGGCATCAAATGCTGGCGTGGTGCAAGGGATGTCGGGTGGCGCGGTATATAATGCGGACCAAACTATTGGCGGGGTGATTGTCGGTTACAGCCATGAAATATCTAACGTTCGCAGCAAGAAAGTCATCTTAAAAGATGTCTCGCTGTATATTCCGTACGGGGATTTCAAAACCTGGCTGGAATCCAATATTGGTCAGACGCAGGAAGCCACGCCTGACCATGCATGATTACTGGAACGGG
Source organism: Pantoea sp. DY-5 (assembly GCF_019795955.1). NCBI lineage: Bacteria > Pseudomonadati > Pseudomonadota > Gammaproteobacteria > Enterobacterales > Erwiniaceae > Pantoea > Pantoea sp. DY-5. The sequence goes on along the minus strand of NZ_JAIMIE010000001.1, from coordinate 361,076 downwards.
CGCGTGTCACCGACACCTTCGCGCACCACCACCGGCGCATCGCTGGTGAGATCGATCACCGTGGTCGGCTGCTGTCCCAGCGTGCCGCCATCAATGATCAGATCCACCAGCTTGCCAATGCTGTACTGAATCTCTTCCGGATCGGACTCGGTGAAATCATTGCCGGGCAGCATCAGCGAAGTCGACATCATCGGCTCGTTGAGGCGCTCCAATAGCGCCAGCGCCACCGGGTTGGACGGCACGCGTAGCCCGATGGTTTTACGTTTGTCATTCATCAGACGACGCGGCACTTCTTTCGTCGCCTTCAAAATGAAGGTGTAGTTGCCCGGCGTGTTGTTTTTCAGGAGGCGAAACGCGGAGTTATCCACCTGCGCGTAAGTCGACAGCTCCGACAGATCGCGGCACATCAGCGTAAAGTTGTGATTGCCATCCAACTGGCGAATGCGACAAATGCGTTCCATGGCATTTTTCTCTTCCAGACGACAACCCAGCGCATAGCCAGAGTCGGTTGGATAAACAATCACGCTGCCTTTATTCAGATAATCAACGGCCTGATTTACCAGGCGCGGCTGCGGATTGTCGGGATGAATGTGAAAATATTGACTCATAAAAACCTCATATCACCTGTCTGCAACAGCAATGCTGGGCGCCAACTCGGGGAAGCGTTCCCAAACCGGCTCCACGCCGCCCGGTAGCCATAACTTGCGTCCCAGTTCTATCCACGGACAAGGTTGGTGGAAATCTGATCCCTGCGACCCGGCTAACTGATGGTCACGCGCATAGGTTGCCAGCTGCGTGCGCTCGTTGGGCGCTTGCTGGCACTGCGCGACTTCCATGGCATCGCCGCCCACGTCGGCAAAATGCGCAATCAGCCGTTTTAACCATTTAGCCGACAAACCATAACGACCGGGATGCGCCAAAACGGTATAGCCGCCAGAATGATGAATAGCATCAATGGCTTGTTTAATTGTACACCATTGCGGAGGCACGTAGCCGGTTTTACCGCGCGCCAGATAATTCTTGAATACCTGCGCCATATTGTCGGCTTTGCCAATCTCCACCAGATAACGCGCAAAGTGGCCACGCGTGATCAAGCCGCCCTGCGCCAGTCGCTGCGCACCGGCTAGCGCATCAGGAATGCGAGCGCGCTCGAGGCGTTCGGCAATCTGCTGCGCACGATCAAGGCGTGTCTGATACTGCTGCGCAAGGAATTCAGTCAGCGCGGGATGCTGGCAATCGACGTTCAGCCCCACAATGTGGATTTCGTGATTTTCCCATAAGGTTGATGCTTCTAAACCGGCTAGCACGCGGATCGGTAGATCCTGTTGCATCACTGCCGCCTGCGCTTCTGCCACGCCCGCCACCGTGTCGTGATCGGTAATCGCCAGCACACCGACTTTCATCTCAACCGCGCGCTGCACCAGCGCGGTCGGCGTCAATAAGCCGTCAGAAGCCAGCGTATGGCTGTGTAAATCGTAAAGGGGAAAACGAGCGATGTCCGACAAGATAACTCCAGCAACTGCATAAACCGGCAGGCATGATAACGATTTTGCCCCTGGCTGAAAAAGGGTATTGACATTTTTCGCCCGAACCAGTTAACTAGTACACAAGTTCACACGTAACGGGTATTTAATCATGACTATTTTTGGTACGCATCTAAATGGTTGGTGGCGCGAAGATCCCTTTATCGGGCGACGTCGTCGTGCACAATTTGCGTAACCGCAGTGCAGATTGATACCTAAGCCCGCCGCCGAGCGGGCTTTTTTTTGAGCGAAATTCAGAGAATCCATTATGGCTATTGCGAAACCTACATTGAAGTTGATAACCGGTACCGCGCCCTACCGCGAAGATCCGGCCGCAGTGTTTCATCAGTTATGCGGCGCACGTCCAGCAACTCTGCTGCTTGAATCCGCAGATATCGACAGCAAACAAAACCTGAAAAGCCTGTTAATCGTGGATAGCGCGCTGCGCGTCAGCGCATTGGGCAACATCGTCACCATCAAAGCGCTGTCGGAAAATGGTCGCGCTATCTTGCCGCTGCTGGACGAGGCGCTGCCCTCTGAAGTGCGTATCGAGGTGCGCCCTGATGGCCGCGAGCTGCATTTCACCCAGCCGCAAGGCATGCAGGACGAAGATTCCCGCCTGAAGGCCCTTTCCGTATTTGATGCGCTGCGCCTGATCCCGCAGCTGGTGAACAGCCCGGAAGAGGAGCGTGAAGCGATGCTACTTGGCGGCTTGTTCGCTTATGACTTAGTGGCCGGTTTCGAAGATCTGCCGCAACTGCGCAACGAACAGCGTTGCCCGGATTACTGCTTCTATCTGGCCGAAACCTTACTGGTGATCGACCACCAGCAGCGCACTGCTCGCCTGCAGGCCAGCTTGTTCAGCCCATTGACCAGCGAGTTCCAGCGTTTGCAAGGCCGCATTGAACAATTGCGCGGCCAGATGACGCAAGCAGCGCCCGCATTGCCGGTCCAGCGCGTCGAGCACATGACGCTGAGCACCAGTCAGAGCGATGAAGAGTACTGCAACGTGGTGCGTGAGATGCAGGAAGCGATTCGCATTGGCGAAATCTTCCAGGTTGTCCCTTCACGTCGCTTCTCGCTGCCGTGCCCTTCTCCACTGGCCGCTTACGACACGTTGAAAAACAGCAATCCAAGTCCTTACATGTTCTTTATGCAGGATCAGGATTTCGCGCTGTTTGGTGCCTCGCCAGAAAGCTCACTGAAATATGACGCGACGTCGCGTCAGATTGAGATCTACCCGATTGCCGGTACGCGTCCACGCGGCCGCCATGCCGATGGCTCGCTGGATCGCGATCTCGACAGCCGCATCGAACTGGAAATGCGCACCGACCATAAAGAGATGGCTGAGCACCTGATGCTGGTGGATTTAGCACGTAACGATTTGGCGCGTATCTGCGTGCCGGGCAGCCGTTACGTGGCAGACCTGACTAAAGTTGACCGCTACTCGTTTGTCATGCATCTGGTGTCACGCGTGGTCGGCACGCTACGCGCAGATCTCGACGTGCTGCACGCCTACCGCGCCTGCATGAACATGGGCACGCTGAGCGGCGCACCGAAAGTGCGTGCGATGCAACTGATTGCCGGGAAAGAAGGCACACGTCGCGGCAGCTACGGCGGCGCAGTCGGCTATTTCACCGCTAACGGCGACCTTGATACCTGCATCGTTATCCGTTCCGCGTGGGTTGAAGACGGCGTAGCCACCGTACAAGCCGGCGCCGGTGTGGTGCTGGATTCCCAGCCTCAGGCAGAAGCGGACGAGAGCCGCAACAAAGCGCGCGCGGTATTGCGTGCCATCGCAACAGCCCATCACTGCAAGGAGATTTTCTGATGGCCGATATCCTGCTGCTCGATAACATCGACTCTTTTACTTACAACCTCGTTGATCAGCTGCGTACCTTTGGCCATAACGTGGTGATTTACCGCAACAACGTGCCCGCTGAGGTGCTGATTGAACGCCTGCAGCAGATGGAAAACCCAATTCTGATGCTGTCGCCGGGTCCGGGCGCGCCGAAAGATGCCGGATGCATGCCAGATTTGCTGCAAGCGCTGCGCGGTCGTCTGCCGATTATCGGCATCTGTCTCGGTCATCAGGCGATTGTTGAAGCTTACGGCGGCCATGTCGGCCAGGCCGGCGAGATCCTGCACGGCAAAGCCTCTTCTATTACCCACGATGGCGAAGGCATGTTCGCTGGCCTGAGCAATCCGCTGCCGGTGGCGCGCTATCACTCGCTGGTCGGTAGCAATACGCCAGCCGAATTGACCGTTAACGCCAGCTACAACGGCATGGTGATGGCCGTGCGCCACGATGCCGACCGTGTGTGTGGCTTCCAGTTCCACCCCGAATCCATTCTCACCACTCAGGGCGCGCGCTTATTAGAACAGACGTTGGCCTGGGCGCTGGCGAAGTAATAGGGAGATTATGATGCAAACTATTCTGGAAAAACTTTATCAGTCTGAGACGCTGAGCCAGGGCGAAAGCCACCAGCTATTTAGCGCTATTATTACCGGTCAGCTGGAGCCGACGCAGTTAGCCGCCGCGCTGATTGCCATGAAAGTCCGTGGCGAGCGTCCGGAAGAGATCGCCGGTGCCGCTTCCGCGCTGCTGGCCGATGCAAAACCGTTCCCGCGCCCGGATTACACCTTTGCCGATATCGTCGGTACCGGCGGTGACGGCAGCAACAGCATCAATATCTCGACCGCCAGCGCCTTTGTTGCGGCAACCTGCGGCCTGAAAGTGGCAAAGCACGGTAATCGCAGCGTCTCCAGCAAATCGGGTTCTTCCGATCTGCTGGCGGCATTTGGCATCAATCTGGATATGCCTGCGGAACAAGCACGTGAGGCGCTGGACGATCTCAACGTCTGCTTCCTGTTTGCTCCGCAGTATCACAGCGGTTTTCGTCACGCGATGCCGGTACGTCAGCAGTTGAAAACCCGTACCATCTTTAACGTGCTGGGTCCGCTGATTAACCCTGCGCGTCCACCGCTGGCGGTGATCGGCGTGTATAGCCCGGAGCTGGTGTTGCCGATCGCCCAAACGCTAAAAGTGCTCGGCTATCAACGTGCGGCTGTGGTTCACGGCGGTGGCATGGATGAAGTAGCGCTGCACAGCCCAACGCAGGTCGCCGAGCTGCGTGATGGCGAAATCACTGGCTATCAGCTGACGCCAGAAGACTTCGGTTTTGGCTTCCATGATAAAGACGCGTTGGCAGGCGGCACGCCGGAAGAAAACCGTGACATTCTGACCCGTTTACTCCAGGGTAAAGGCCAGCCCGCCCATGAGCAGGCGGTGGCGGTCAACGTCGCAATGTTACTGAAAGTGTTCGGAAATGAAGATTTGCGCGACAACGCACAGCGCGCCATCGCTGCCATTCGCAGCGGACAGGCCTACGAGCGCGTTGTCGCTCTGGCAGCGAGAGGATGAGATGAGTATTAAGGGCACTGTTTTAGAGAAAATCGTACAAGATAAAGCCGTCTGGGTTGAAGCGCGCAAAGCACAGCAGCCGCTGGCCACCTTCCAGAACGATTTGCAGCCTGCGGAACGTCATTTTTACGATGCACTGCGTGGCTCACGCACCGTATTCATCCTGGAATGCAAAAAAGCATCGCCCTCCAAAGGGCTGATTCGCGAGGATTTCGATCCCGCCACCATCGCTGGCGTATATCGTCATTACGCTTCTGCGGTGTCGGTGTTAACCGATGAGAAATACTTCCAGGGCGATTTTGCGTTCCTGCCGATTGTTAGCGCCGCCATCACGCAACCGGTGTTGTGCAAAGACTTCATCATCGATCCGTATCAGATCTATCTGGCACGACATTATCAGGCCGACGCCATTTTGCTGATGTTGTCGGTGCTCGATGATGAGCAATATCGTCAGCTCGCCGCCGTGGCGCACAGCCTGAAAATGGGCGTGCTGACCGAAGTCAGTAATGAAGAAGAGATGGAACGCGCGATTGCGCTGGAAGCCAAAGTCGTCGGCATTAATAACCGCGACCTGCGCGACCTGTCCATCGACCTGAATCGCACGCGTCAGTTAGCGCCGCGCCTCGGACATGGCGTCACCGTCATCAGCGAATCTGGCATTCACAATTATGCGCAGGTTCGTGAGCTGAGCCACTTCGCTAACGGCTTCCTGATTGGCTCCGCGCTGATGGAAGAAGCCGATCTCACCGCTGGCGTGCGTCGCGTATTGCTCGGTGATAACAAAGTCTGCGGCCTGACCCGCGCCGAAGATGCACGCGCAGCGCAGGAAGCCGGTGCCATTTACGGTGGCTTGATCTTCGCCGAAGGCTCGCCACGTAAAATCAGCAGTGAGCAGGCGCAGGTTGTTCAGGCGGCTGCCCCGCTGAAGTATGTTGGCGTGTTCCGTAATAACACGTTGAGTGACATTGTCACGTTAGCAGAAACGTTAAATCTGTCAGCAGTGCAACTGCACGGCGATGAAGATCAGGCGTTTGTCGCACAATTGCGTCAGGCGCTGCCAGCAAGCACCAAAATCTGGAAAGCGCTGAGCATTAAGGAGCAGTTACCTGCGCGCGACTGGCCGCACGTCGATCGCTACGTGTTTGATAACGGCCAGGGCGGCACCGGCCAGCGTTTCGATTGGTCACTGTTGCAAGGCCAGGATCTCAGCAATGTGCTGCTGGCCGGTGGCCTAAGCGCTGACAACTGCGTAGAGGCCGCGCAGCTGGGCTGTGCCGGCCTTGATTTCAACTCCGGCGTAGAATCTGCGCCAGGCATTAAAGATGCCAGCAAAGTCGCGGCGGTATTCCGCACGCTGCGCGCCTATTAATTTCGCTTGCCCGCCATGGCGCGGGCCGAATAAGGAAGATGAAAAAATGACCACGTTATTGAATCCCTATTTTGGCGAGTTTGGCGGCCAGTACGTACCACAAATCCTGATGCCAGCCTTGCGCCAGTTGGAAAATGCGTTTGTTGAAGCGCAGCGCGATCCCGAGTTTCAGGCCGAGTTTACTGACCTGCTGAAAAACTACGCTGGACGCCCAACGGCTTTGACGCTGTGCAGCAACCTGACTAAAGGCAGCAAAACCCGCCTTTATCTTAAGCGTGAAGATTTGCTGCACGGTGGTGCGCATAAAACCAACCAGGTGCTGGGTCAGGCGCTGTTGGCTAAGCGCATGGGCAAAAACGAGATCATCGCGGAAACCGGCGCCGGTCAGCACGGTGTCGCGTCAGCGTTAGCCTGTGCCCTGCTGGGTATGAAGTGCCGCATTTATATGGGTGCCAAGGATGTTGAGCGTCAGTCGCCAAACGTATTCCGTATGCGTCTGATGGGCGCGGAAGTGATTCCGGTGCATAGCGGCTCAGCCACGCTGAAAGATGCCTGTAACGAGGCGCTGCGCGACTGGTCTGGCAGCTATGAAACCGCGCACTACATGCTCGGCACCGCCGCTGGCCCGCATCCGTTCCCGACTATCGTGCGTGAATTCCAGCGCATGATTGGTGAAGAGACCAAAGCGCAGATTCTGGAGCGCGAAGGTCGCCTGCCGGATGCGGTGTTAGCCTGCGTGGGCGGTGGTTCGAACGCTATCGGCATGTTCGCTGATTTTATCGAAGAAGAAAGTGTTGGTCTGATCGGCGTAGAGCCGGCCGGTCACGGGATCGAAACCGGAGAACACGGTGCGCCGCTCAAGCACGGTCGCGTAGGGATCTACTTCGGTATGAAAGCGCCGATGATGCAGACCGAAGAGGGTCAGATTGAAGAATCTTACTCAATCTCTGCGGGTCTGGACTTCCCGTCAGTGGGTCCTCAGCATGCGCATCTGAACAGTATCGGCCGCGCGGAATATGTTTCGATCACCGATGACGAAGCGCTCAGCGCCTTTAAAGAGCTGTGCCGTGCGGAAGGTATTATTCCTGCGCTCGAATCCTCACACGCGCTGGCACATGCACTGAAAATGATCCGCGAAAATCCGGAAAAAGAGCAGCTGCTGGTGGTTAACCTTTCTGGTCGCGGCGATAAAGACATCTTCACCGTTCACGATATTTTGAAAGCCAAGGGAGAGATTTGATGGAACGTTATAATCAGCTGTTTCAACGTCTGTCGGCGCAGCAAGAAGGCGCGTTTGTTCCCTTCGTTACTCTCGGCGATCCGTCACCTGAACTGTCGCTGAAAATTATCGATACTTTGGTGGAAGGCGGTGCGGACGCGTTAGAACTCGGTATTCCGTTCTCGGATCCGCTGGCCGACGGCCCAACCATTCAGGGCGCGACGCTGCGTGCCTTTGCTTCCGGCACCACCGTGGCGCAGTGCTTTGAAATTCTGGCGACCGTGCGCCAGAAATATCCCGAGCTGCCGATTGGCTTGCTGATGTACGCCAATCTGGTGTTCAGCAAAGGTATCGATAACTTTTATGCACAGTGTGAAGCGGTGGGCGTCGATTCCGTGCTGGTTGCGGATGTGCCGCTGGAAGAGTCTGCGCCCTTCCGTCAGGCTGCGCTGCGCCACAATGTGGCGCCGATCTTTATCTGTCCACCAAATGCTGACGATGAACTGCTGCGTGAGATCGCTGCGCACGGTCGCGGTTATACCTATTTGCTGTCACGCGCAGGCGTCACCGGTTCGGAAAATCGTGCCAGCCTGCCGCTGCATCACCTGATCGAAAAGCTGCGTGAGTTTAACGCTGCGCCGCCGCTGCAGGGCTTTGGTATCTCTGAACCCGGCCAGGTGAAAGAAGCCATCGCCGCCGGTGCGGCGGGTGCCATTTCCGGGTCGGCAATTGTGAAAATTATTGAGCGTAACCAGAACGATCCGGCAACGCTGCTCAGCGAGCTGAAAGCCTTTGTGAGTAGTCTGAAAGCAGCCACCCGCTAAAATCTTCAGGGCCTTATTCGCTGGTGCGGATAAGGCCTTTTTATTGCCACAAATATCCCCAAACTCAAATTCCCGTCTACTCTCAGATTTTCTCGCCCAGCGAAAACTGCGATTGGATCATTAAGTGGTAAAAACGCCCTATTTCTGACTTTTTCACGCGCGCCGATTTGCTGATTTCGCATCTCCAGACCACAATTAACTGCGCCGCCCCATTGCGGCGAAACATCATCTAAGACAGGGAGATAACCAATGAAATTTTTCAAAGTCGTTGCAGGATTTATGATGGCTGCGGTAATGGCGCTGGCGCTTAGCGCGTGTGCACCCACAGCAACCAAAGAAGGCACTGGCGGTTACATCGACGATACCGTGGTAACCACCAAAGTTAAGGCTCAGCTGTTGAATGACGAGGCGCTGAAATCGACCGAAATCAATGTTGAAACCTTCAAGGGTAAAGTTCAGCTGAGCGGTTTTGTCAGCTCACCGCAGATGGCAAATCGCGCGGTGGCCGTAACCCGTAGCGTGGCGGGCGTGAAATCTGTGGTTAACAATATGCAGATCAAATAACACAACGGGCGACCTTCTGGTCGCCCGCTTCATTTCTGGTTGCCGATCAGAACCGATATCCCGCACCAAAGAAGAACACCCACGGATCGATACGCGTGTTGATGTTTTGCTGCTCACCGCCAGCTTTAAATTTCACTTCGGTATCAATATCCATGTACCACAGCGATGCGTTCAGCATCCAGTCGCGGTTGATTTGATAATCCAGACCAACCTGGCCCGCCATGCCCCACGAGTCTTTTACGCTCAGGTCACTTAATCCGGCATCCTCACCCGTTTGGTTGAATTTGGCATCGTAAAAGGTGGTGTAGTTGATACCGACGCCAACGTACGGGCGGACTTTACTTTTACTATCAAAGAAATAGTACTGCGCCATTAAGGTTGGCGGCAGCTGACGAACGGTGGCCAGATTACCGGTGGCGCCCAGTCCAACCTTATGACGGAATGGGGTTGCAGCCAGCAGCTCAACGCCGATGTTATCCGTAGCCATATAGGTGAAGGTCAAGCCCAGTTGCGTATCGTTGCTAACGTTAAAGCCGCCCATACCCAGCACATTGTCAGAGCCTTCGGTCGGACGAACGGTGGCGCTACCTGCACGCATAAAGAAATCACCGGCTTCATGAGCCAGAGCCAGTTGCGGAATTGCCAGCGCCATCAGCAGTGCGCATTTTGCCAGTTTCATAATCACTCCTTTGCCAAATAAAGATGGGTCCCAATGTTGAATACGGCACAACATTTACCCCTTTTTTGGTAAAAGATCATCTGCATCAATCTAAATTAATCACTTAAAAAACAATGAATTGATTCAGATCAATTTTGGCTTTACAGCGCGTAATAAAAGTCCGCTTGCGAAAATTTTTCGCCGTGACTATTTTAACTTTCCCCTGTGTGATTTTGGTTCGATACCTTAAAGGTGGCGGGCGATCAGATGAGCGATTCACTAAATCCTTGCGTGACCTGTGGCGCATGCTGCGCGCACTTCCGTGTCTCATTTTACTGGGCCGAAGCCGATGATGGCGCCGGTGCTGTTCCCGTTGAATTAACCGAACCGTTAACCCCGTTTATGCGCAATATGCGCGGCACCAACCAACGCCAGCCGCGCTGTATTGCGCTGCAGGGCGACGTCGGCGGCTGCGTCTCCTGCGGTATTTATCAGCAGCGCCCTTCGCCCTGTCGGGAGTTTTCGATGTCCGGCGAGAACGGTGAACAGAACGAAGCTTGCGATCGCGCCCGTGCTCGCTACGGTCTTCCTGCGCTTTTTCACCCTTCTTTACCTGTTATGACAGAAAGTTATCCCAATGCGGGTGCCAGCACGCCAGTAGAACATGTACAATCGCCGGGTTAATTAATCCGGTTCTTTCAAGGAGTTTACATGTCTATCACGGCAAGCTCGTTATACCGTGACACAGGAAATTTTTTGCGCCATCAGCTGGTTACTATTTTACTGCTGGCGCTGCTGACCTCGTTCATTACTGTGATCGTCGGCCACGCGTTAACGCCAGGTGAAGACCAGCTCTCGTTGTTGAGCCAGTCCGATGACAGCGCATCGTCGCTGTTTGAGCTGGTACAAAATATGTCTCCGGATCAGCAGCGTATTTTGCTGCGCGCTTCCGCTGCAGGCACGTTCGCTGCGTTGATTGGCAACACGCTGCTGCTGGGTGGCATGCTGCTTCTAATCCCAATGGTATCGGGCGGACAACGCGTCAGCGCGCTGCGCGCTATTGGTGCATCTGCGCCCATCCTGCCAAAGCTGCTGCTGCAGACCTTCCTGATTACCCTGCTGGTTCAATTGGGCTTTATGGTGCTGATGGTACCGGGCGTGATTCTGGCGATCCTGTTTTCACTGGCACCGGTGATTCTCGCCAATGAGAAGCTCGGCGTGATTGGCGCGATGCGTGCCAGCATGCGTCTCGCCTGGAAGAATATTAAGGTTATCGCACCGGCTATTGTGCTGTGGCTGCTGGCCAAAATTGTGCTGATGTTCTTCTTTTCATCGCTGACCGTGCTGCCCGCCAATATCGCCTCCGTGGTGTTGAACGCGCTGGGTAATCTGGTCTCCGCAGTGCTGATTATCTATCTTTACCGGCTGTATATGCTGTTACGTTAATCGTTATGGCGCTCACCCGGGCGCCATAACTGTACGCTCCTGCCCTAATTGGAAACGCTATGAAGCAGTTACTCGATTTTCTTCCCCTGGTGGTTTTCTTCATCTTCTACAAGCTGTACGACATCTTTGTCGCCTCTGGCGCATTGATCGTTGCCACCGGTCTGGCGCTGGTCGTCAGTTGGGTGCTCTACCGCAAGCTGGAAAAGATGACCATTTTTACCTTTGTGCTGGTTGCGGTATTCGGCACGCTGACGCTGGTGTTCCATAACGATGAATTCATCAAATGGAAAGTCACGGTGATCTATTCGCTGTTTGCCGTCGCGCTGCTCTACAGCCAGTGGTTTATGAAGCAACCGCTGATCCAAACCATGTTGGGTAAAGAGTTACAACTACCGTCAGGCGTGTGGCGCAATCTCAACATTGCCTGGGCAATCTTCTTCCTCGCCTGCGGCTTAGCGAATATTTATGTTGCGTTTTGGTTATCGCAGGAATTTTGGGTTAACTTTAAGGTGTTCGGTCTGACCGGCCTGACCCTACTCTTTACCCTGTTAAGCGGCGTGTATATCTGGCGACAGATGCCGCAACAAGAACAAAAATAATGCCACTCCGCCCGACCGCGTCGGGCTTCTCTTCACCTGCAGAAGAACTGAGCAATGGACGAAAAACATAAGTCGCCGCAAGGCGAGATGGTGTTGCGTACCCTGGCAATGCCAGCGGATACCAATGCTAACGGTGATATCTTTGGTGGCTGGTTGATGTCGCAGATGGACATGGGCGGCGCAATCAAGGCGAAAGAGATTGCCGAAGGACGTGTCGTCACCGTGCGCGTGGACGGAATGACGTTCCTTAAACCGGTGGCGGTTGGCGATGTGGTGAGCTGCTACGCACGCTGCATCCGCACCGGCAACAGTTCCATGACCATTAACGTCGAAGTGTGGATCAAGAAAGTATCGTCCGAACCGATTGGACAGACCTACTGCGCAACCGAAGCGGTGTTTGTCTACGTCGCCGTCGACAATACCGGGCAATCTCGCCCGCTGCCGCCCGGCAGAAGTAATTTAAGCGATCTGTAACACTAAAAAAGCGGTCATCTGACCGCTTTCTTTTTGCCTCTCAATCCTGAGCTTATTCGATATTGGCGCCGCCGTTGATGCGGAACACGATGTTCATGGTCAAATTCTTGCCCGGACGACCCGGCTGATAACGCCACTTCTTCATCGCCTGCTTCACTTCGCGCTCGAACATGTTGCGCGGTTCTGCCGACAAAATCTGGACGTTATCCACACGACCGTCGCTATCAACGTCAAACTGCACCCGCACACGTCCCTCAACACGCAGCGCGAACGCACGTGCCGGATAGGCAGGCTTGCTGACGCTCATCGCTTTCGGACCATCTGAAATGCTCGGCGTTGCGGTCGGATTGGCTTTCGGCGCGGTTGTTGGACGCGTCTGCGTGGTTGGCGCTTCCTGCTTAAACGGATTTTCCTGCGGCTTCACTTGCTGACGCGGTTTCGGCTCAACCTTCTTTTCAACCTTAGGCTTCGGTTTAGGTTTTGGCTTCGGCTTAGGTTCCGGTTTAGGAATCGGTACCGGCTCAACCTTCGGCGGCTCTGGCGCCACTTCAGGCTCCGGCTCAGGTTCAGGTGGCGGCGGCGTGACCTGAGCAGGCGCAGGTTCGGGTTGCACTTCCGGAGCCACCAGCGAAACGCTGATAGGCTGGGACGCTTTTGGAACTTCAATCACCTGATGAAAAGATGCATAGAGAATGCCAGCGATCAACGAACCGTGAAGTACCACGGATAAAATTACAGCAATGGGGGTACGTGAAGGTAAAGGCGTAGTCAACGTGGTCATATCATTCATGTTCATTGAGTGAAGCGCAGATTTTAAATGCAAATAGCAATCAGTTTCAATAAGCGATGTGCAAGCGCCCGCAGAAAGGCCTTTTTTAACCCTGATTGCGCTGAATGACAGCGTATTTATCTTTCGTTTGCACTCTGATTAACGATCACTTAACGTGTCACGCAATTTCGGCAAGTCTAACGGGAGTATCCCATCGTGCTTTACGTCATTTATGCGGAAGATACCGCTGATTCACTGGAAAAACGCAACTCGGTACGTCCCGCGCATCTTGCTCGTTTGAAGCTGTTGCAAGATGAAGGTCGACTGATTGCTGCGGGTCCGCTGCCAGCGGTTGACAGCAACGATCCAGGCCCGGCCGGTTTCAGCGGTTCCGTGATCATCGCCGAATTCTCTTCACTGGAAGTCGCGGAATCATGGGCCAAGGATGATCCCTACATTGCCGCAGGCGTGTATGAGAAAGTCGCGGTCAAACCGTTCAAACGCGTTTTCTAATCTATGTGGCAGTCAGTTTTACTGCTGGTGATAGCATTCGCTCTCATCGGCAGAGCACTTTGGCTATGGCGTCAGCAAGGCTGGCGCAACGCTCGACAGCACATCGTGATGTTAATTGTGCTGGCAGCGGCAGTCGAGATGGTCAATGTCATTCGGGTGCTACGCGGCGCATAGTGGCCGCGTAAGCCCATCAGACCATTTGCGAGATAAACAGGATGGAGCGGCGATGCTGCTGCGCCACCTGATGACGAATGGTGTGGATGCGTTTATAACGACGCGACTGCCCTTCCAGCCAGCGAGAACGACGACGGTGTACCTGACGTAACATTCTCCAGCGCGCCACTTCATTTTTGCTGCGTCTCATCACATCCTCTCAGACAGGCTAAACTCGGCAGGCATTATAAAGATCTGTTGGGAAATGCCAAATCGAAAGCTTCATCGAAACGTCATTCACGATTAAAGGTTTCACTACCTGTGATCAGCACGTAAACTTTGCACAACAAAGCGCGAACAGGACGTCCACTTAATGACCACATTTTATACCCTAATCAGTTGGTTGCTGCTGTTTGGTTACTGGCTGCTGATTGCGGGTGTCACGCTACGTATTCTGATGAAACGCCGCGCAGTCACCTCAGCAATGGCCTGGCTGCTGATCATCTACATTCTGCCGCTGGTGGGTATAATCGCCTATCTCTCCTTTGGGGAGCTGCATTTAGGTAAACGGCGGGCCGAGCGCGCGCGCACCATGTGGCCCTCCACCGCCAAATGGCTCAACGATCTCAAACAGTGCCGGCATATCTTCGCCACTGAACACAGCGACGTGGCGCGGTCCCTGTTTGATTTGTGCCGCCATCGTCAGGGCATCGCCGGCGTGAAAGGTAATCAGCTGCAGTTGCTGACCAACTCCGATGACGTGATGCACGCACTGATCCGTGATATCCAGCTGGCACGGCATAATATCGAGATGGTGTTCTATATCTGGCATCCCGGCGGGCTGGCCGATGAAGTGGCGGAATCGCTGATGGCCGCATCGCGTCGCGGTGTACATTGCCGTTTGATGCTGGATTCAGCGGGCAGCGTCACCTTCTTCCGCAGTCCGTGGGTCAATATGATGCGCAATGCCGGCATCGACGTGGTTGAAGCATTGCAGGTAAGCCTGCTGCGCGTGTTCCTGCGCCGCATGGACTTGCGACAGCATCGTAAAGTGGTGCTGATCGATAACTACATCGCTTATACCGGCAGCATGAATCTGGTCGATCCACGCTTCTTTAAGCAGGAAGCCGGCGTGGGACAATGGATTGACCTGATGGCGCGCATGGAAGGCCCGGTGGCAACCACCATGGGCATTGTGTATGCCTGCGACTGGGAGATTGAAACCGGCAAACGCATTCTGCCGCCCGCGCCGGATGGCAACGTGATGCCCTTCGAACAGGAGAGCGGACATACCATTCAGGTAATCGCTTCTGGTCCCGGCTTTCCGGAAGATATGATCCATCAGGCGTTACTCACAGCGGTCTACTCCGCGCGTCAGCAGCTGATTATGACCACGCCCTACTTTGTGCCGAGCGATGACCTGCTGCACGCCATCTGTACCGCAGCGTTACGCGGTGTGGAAGTGAGCATCATTGTGCCGCGCCATAATGATTCGCTGCTGGTAGGCTGGGCGAGTCGTGCCTTCTTCACCGAACTGCTGGAAGCCGGCGTGAAGATTTACCAGTTTGAAGATGGCCTGTTGCATACCAAAAGTGTGCTGGTTGACGGGCAGCTGAGTTTGGTCGGCACGGTAAATCTGGATATGCGCAGCCTGTGGCTCAACTTTGAGATCACTCTGGTGGTTGATGATGACGGCTTTGGCAGCGATCTCGCTACCGTGCAGGATGATTACATCGCCCGCTCACGCTTACTGGATGGTGCTCGCTGGGCTAAACGTGCCTGGTGGCAACGCATCGTTGAACGACTGTTTTACTTCTTTAGTCCTTTACTGTAAAACGAGCGAAAATATTACCGCCTCAGGGCAAGCAGGAATGACCATGGATTTAAATAATCGCCTTACTGAAGATGAAACGCTGGAGCAGGCTTACGATATTTTTCTTGAGCTGGCTGGCGACAATCTCGATCCCGCTGACATTATTCTGTTCAATCTGCAGTTTGAAGAGCGCGGTGGCGCGGAACTGTTCGATCCGGCGGAAGACTGGCAGGAACATGTTGATTTCGATCTCAACCCAGACTTCTTCGCAGAAGTGGTGATTGGATTGGGTGAAGCCGACGGCGAGCCGATCACTGATGTGTTCGCACGCGTCCTGCTTTGCCGCGAGAAAGATCACAAACTCTGCCACATCCTGTGGCGCGAGTAAGCGACAGACAAAAAAACGCCGGGCAATCGCCCGGCGTTTTCATTTACAGCGGATCGACTTTTAAACAAGAGACCGCATGACGGAAGCTGCCTTCCAGCAGCGGCCGGGTTTTCGCGCACTCTGGTCCGGCAATCGGGCAACGGGTACGGAACACGCAACCCGATGGCGGATTGATCGGCGATGGCAGCTCCCCTTCCAGCAGCTGGATTTGCTTGTTCTTCTCCAGGTCCGGATCGGGAATCGGCACCGCTGACATCAGCGCGCGGGTGTACGGATGCTGCGGATTGTTATACACCGCATCGTAAGTACCCAGCTCAACCGCATGCCCGAGATACATCACCAGCACACGATCGGAGATGTGTTTTACCACCGCCAAATCGTGTGCGATAAAGATCAGTGACAGCCCCATTTCTCGCTGCAATTGCTGCAAAAGGTTAACGACCTGCGCCTGAATCGACACGTCCAGCGCCGATACCGGCTCATCGCAGATGATCAGCTTCGGCTCGAGAATCAGCGCACGCGCGATGCCAATACGCTGACACTGGCCGCCCGAGAACTCGTGCGGATAGCGGTTGATGAGGTTAGGTAACAACCCAACCTTCATCATCATGGTTTTCACCTTATCCTTCACTTGCTGGCCCGGCATCTTCGGGTAATAGGTGCGCAGCGGTTCAGCAATGATATCGCCAATGGTCATACGCGGATTGAGCGATGCCAGCGGATCCTGGAAAATCATCTGGATATCGCTGCGCGCCTGACGCCATTGCTCCTGGCTTTGCCCGAGCAGATCGCGTCCTAACCAGGCGACGCGCCCTTCTGTGGCTTTCACCAGGCCAATGATGGCGCGGGCCAGCGTCGATTTACCGCAACCTGATTCACCCACCACGCCCAACGTTTCACCTTCATACAAACGCAGGCTGACGCCGTCGACCGCCTTCAGGGTGTGCGGTGGCTGCCAGAACCACTGTTTGCCATCCTTAATCTCGAAGTGCACCTTAAGGTCGGCGATCTCCAGCAGGACTTTTTTCTCTTCGACTGCGGTGCTCATACTAATTCCTCCACCGGCTTGAAGCAGGCACGCAAGCGACCTTCAGCGAAAGGCTCCAGCGGCGGTGCCTTGGCACAAATGTCCATGGCGTAGGCGCAGCGAGGCTGGAACGGACAGCCTTGCGGCAGGCGCAGCAGGTTTGGCGGGTTGCCTGGAATGGTGGTCAGCGACTCGCCCTCCTCAGCATCCAGACGCGGCACCGCACTCAGCAAGCCAATCGAGTATGGATGGGCAGGATGATAGAACACATCACGTGCACGGCCATATTCCATGGTACGACCGGCGTACATCACCAGCACTTTGTCACAGATACCCGCTACCACGCCGAGATCGTGGGTAATCATCACAATCGCGGTATTGAATTCGCGCTTCAGCTCATTCAACAGCGTCATGATCTGCGCCTGTACGGTCACGTCGAGCGCTGTAGTCGGCTCATCGGCAATCAGCAGCTTCGGCCGACACAGCAGCGCCATCGCAATCATCACACGCTGACGCATACCACCCGAAAACTCATGAGGAAACATCTTCATACGTTTACGCGCTTCCGGCATTTTCACCGCATCCAGCATGCGCACCGACTCTTCGAACGCCTGAGCGCTGTTCATGCCTTTATGCAGCTTCAGCACTTCCATTAACTGCTCGCCGACGCGCATGTAAGGGTTAAGCGACGTCATTGGATCCTGGAAGATCATCGCAATCTGCTCTGCGCGCAGTTTGTTGAGCTTGCTTTCCGGCAGATTGAGGATCTCTGCGCCGTTAAATTTCGCTGAACCGCCAATGCGCCCATTTTTTGCCAGCAGCCCCATCAAGGCAAACGCGGTTTGAGATTTCCCCGAGCCGGATTCGCCAACAATGCCCAGCGTTTCACCCGCATGCAGTGAAAAGTTGAGGTCGTTCACAGCGGTGACATCGCCATCGTGGGTGCTGAAGGTGACGCGCAGGTCTTTTACATCAAGCAGCAGGTTATTGTTTCCCGCACGTGCAGCCATGGCAGGCTGAAATTCATGAATGGTCATCGGGAAACTCCTTAACGATCTTTCGGGTCGAGGGCATCACGCAAGCCATCACCGATAAAGTTAAAACAGAACAGCGTGACCACGAGGAAACCTGCCGGGAACATCAGTAACCACGGCGACACTTCCATCGAGTTGGCGCCATCGCTCAGCAATGCGCCCCAACTGCTCAGCGGTTCCTGTGTGCCGAGGCCAAGGAAGCTGAGGAAAGATTCGAACAGGATCATGCTTGGCACCAGCAGCGAGGCATACACCACCACCACGCCCAACACGTTCGGCACAATGTGACGCAGCACGATTTTGAAGGTGCTGACACCGCCGACCTGCGCCGCTTCGATGAACTCTTTGCGCTTCAGGCCCAACGTCTGCCCACGCACGATACGCGCCATATCCAGCCACGACACCATGCCGATCGCCACAAAGATCAGCAGAATGTTACGACCAAAAAAGGTCACCAGCAGAATGACGAAGAACATGAACGGGAAGGAGTTGAGGATCTCCAGAATACGCATCATCACCGAGTCGATTTTACCGCCCAGATAACCCGCCAGTGAGCCATACAGCGTGCCGACCAGCACCGCGATGAGCGCGGAGGCAATGCCCACCATCAGCGAGATACGGCCACCAATCGCAACGCGCACCAGCAGATCGCGACCCGATGAATCGGTGCCAAACCAGTGACCGGAGACGGTATCCGGCGCGGCAGACATCATCGCCCAGTCGGTATCGTCATATTTGAACTGCGACAGCATCGGGGCAAACACCACGAACAGTGTGATCACCAGCAGCACCAGCAGGCTGATAAATGCCGCTCGATTGTGAATAAAGCGGCGACGCGCATCCTGCCAGAGGCTGCGCCCTTCGACTTCCAGTTTTTCACTGAAGGTATCCAGAGCTTCGCTGTTTTTCTTACTTAACATCATGGGCGAGCTCCACAATCAATAACGGATTTTCGGATCGATCACGGCGTACAGCACATCAACGATCGCGTTAAACAGAATGGTCAGCACGCCAACCAGAATGGTCAGGCTCATCACCAGCGAGTAGTCACGGTTCAATGCCCCGTTAACAAACAGCTGGCCGATGCCCGGCAAACCATAGATGGATTCAATCACCATGGAACCGGTGATGATGCCGACAAACGCCGGTCCCATATAGGAAAGCACCGGCAACATGGCAGGCTTCAGCGCGTGACGCAGCACGATACGGCGCAGTGGCAGACCTTTGGCGCGCGCAGTACGGATGAAGTTTGAGTGCATCACTTCAATCATCGAACCACGGGTGATACGCGCGATGCTGGCGATGTAGGCCAGCGACAGCGCCACCATCGGCAGCAACATATAATTCCATTGGCCGCCGTTCCAGCCGCCGCCTGGCAGCCAGCGTAAGGTAATCGCAAACACCAGCACCAGTAACGGTGCCACGACAAAGCTGGGGATCACCACGCCGGTCATCGCGACCCCCATCACGGCATAATCCCACAAACTGTTCTGCTTCAGGGCGGCGATCACGCCAGCCGTTACGCCCAGCACCACGGCGAGGAAGAAGGCAGCCAGACCAAGTTTGGCTGACACCGGGAAGGCGTGGCCGACCAGATAATTGACCGAGTAGTCTTTATATTTAAACGAAGGGCCAAAGTCGCCATGTGCCAACTGCACCAGATAGCTCAGGTACTGTTTGCCAATCGGATCGTTGAGATGGTACTTCGCTTCGATATTCGCCATCACTTCCGGCGAGAGAACACGTTCGCCGGTAAATGGACTGCCGGGTGCCAGTCGCATCATAAAGAAAGAGATGGTAATGAGGATAAACAGCGTCGGGATGGCTTCAAGGAGCCGACGCAGGATGAATTTTAACATTGCCGTACCTACCAGGCTGTTGCTTCACAAAGTAAAAAGGCGGTGCCGCAGCACCGCCACTATCGATAGCCTGAGTGCTATTAATGTTTAATGATATACAGGTTTTTATCGACGGTTTTATCCAGCGGATCGTTGCCGGTGTAACCGCCCACGTAAGGTTTCACCAAACGCGCGTTGACGTAGTAGTAAACCGGCACGATGGTGCTGTCTTTATCCAGGATCTGCTCAGCTTTCTGATAATCCGCTACGCGCGCTTTATCGTCTGTGGCTTTAACCGCATCGTGGATAACTTTATCGAAGTCAGCGCTCTTGTAGTGCGAGGTGTTACTGCTGCTGTCAGACAGCATGATGTTCAGGAATGAAGTCGGTTCGTTGTAATCCGCACACCATGCCGCACGAGAGACATCAAAGTTGCCCTGATGACGCGTGTCGAGGAAGGTTTTCCACTCTTGGTTTTCCAGCTTGATGTTGACGCCGATGTTTTTCTTCCAGATAGAAGAGGCCGCGATCGCCAGTTTCTTGTGCAGATCGGAGGTGTTGTACAGCAGGTTGAAGGTCAGCGGTTTATCTGCGGTGTAACCGGCTTCAGCCAGCAGCTTTTTCGCTTCTTCGTTGCGCTTGTTCTGATCCCACTTGAACCAATCCGGCGGCAGCAGTTCCATGCCATCGGTGGCTGGCGGGGTGAAGCTGTAAGCCGGTTGCTGACCTTGCGCCAGAACCTTGTTCACCATGATGTCGCGATCCAGACCGAGTTTCAGCGCGGTACGTACGCGTGGATCGGTGAATGGCGCTTTCTGGTTATTGATTTCGTAGTAATAGGTGCACAGGTATGGCTTCACCATCAACTCTTTGCCGTTATCACGCTGCAGTTTTTTGAACAGCTCGATAGGCATGTTGTTGTAAGTGATATCGCTGCCGTTCTCAGAGAAGTAACGGTTAACGTCGCTGACTTCAGAGTTAATTGGCAGGAAGGTGACTTTGTTCAGCACGGTGTGCTCGTTATCCCAATACTGCGGGTTACGCACCAGCGTTACGCGTTCGTTGATCACGTGGGATTCAAGTTTAAAGGCGCCGTTACCAACCCAGTTTTGCGGTTGGGTCCATTGATCGCCAAACTTGTCGATCGCCGGCTTATACACCGGAGACATCACGGAGTTGATCAGCAGCTTGTAGAAGTACGGCACGGGCTCGCTCAGCGTCACTTCCAGCGTGTGATCGTCGATGGCTTTTACGCCCAGCTCGGAAGTTGGCTTTTTACCGGCGATGATGTCGTCGACATTGACGATATGGCCGTATTGCGGATAGCTGGCGTATGGCGATGCGGTTTTCGGATCGACCAGGCGCTGCCAGCTGTAAACGAAATCTTGTGCGGTGACCGGCTCACCGTTGGACCATTTAGCGTTCTTGCGCAGGTGGAAAGTCCAGACTTTGAAATCTTTGTTTTCCCAGCTTTCCGCCACGCCCGGTACCGGTTTGCCATCGCTGTCGCTGGTGATTAAACCTTCATACAGGTCACGCGCGATGTTGTCTTCGGGTACACCTTCAATCTTGTGGGGATCCAGCGACTGTACTTCATCGCCGTTACCGCGAACCAGTTCCTGTTTTGCTGCCAATTCAACGCCTGCTGGCACTGTTGCTGCCAGCGCGGCATTCCCTGCCAGCGCGCCGATTGCGGCTAATACGCCCACGGCAATCAGGCTTTTTTTTGTGATGTTGTTCATTATTACGCTCCAGTTTTATTATCTTTACCGGGTCGATTTAACGCCCGGCGTACCCCGTTTCCAGGTGATCTTCGCGTGTCTGAACGAAGACCCTAATCACCCTTCAGGGTTTACCACGGTAAAGTGCCGCCCGACTGTAGCGCCGGATCGGCCCATTACTCAATGTTTCTTTATGTAATAGTATTTCAACGCCAGCATGTCCTGTGGATCTTTGCCGGTAAAACCACCCACCCAGGGTTTTACCAACCGCACGCTAACGCGGTAATAGACCGGTACGATTGGCGAGTCTTTATCGAGTTGCGCTTCCGCCTGCTGATAAAGCGAGGCGCGCTTTGCTTCGTCTGCGCTGGTTAATGTTTGCTTCATCAACTGGTCAAACGCCGGGCTGTGGTAAAACGCGGTGTTATTGGACGAACCGCTCAACAGCATATTCAGGAAGGTAGAAGGTTCATTGTAATCCGCGCACCATGTGGCGCGCACCACGTCATACTGCGCCTGATGGCGCGTCTCCAGCAGCGTTTTCCACTCCTGGTTCTGCAATGTCACCACCGCCCCCAAATTTTTTTGCCACATCGAGGCCGCAGCAATCGCCTGTCGCTTGTTTTGTTCGGAGGTGTTGTACAGCAGCGTAAAACGCAGCGGGTTTTGCTGATTAAAGCCGGCATCGGCTAATAACTGTTTGGCGCTGGCATTACGCTCGGACTGCGTTTGTTGCGCCCAGGCCGGAGGGGAAAGCGTAATACCGTGGGTAAACGGCGGCGTCAATCCGTAGGCAGGAATCTGGCCCTGGCCCATGATCTTCTGCGCAATGATGTCGCGATCGAGGGTTAACTTTAGCGCGGCGCGTACGCGCGCGTCATCGAATGGCGCTTTTTTGTTATTGATTTCGTAATAGAAGGTGCACAGCAGCGGACTGATTTTGACCTCATCGCCGAGATCCTGCTGTAACTTTTTGAACATTTCCGGCGGCACTACGCTGTTGGTCATATCGGTGCCACCGCTGCGATAGCGGTTGATATCGCTGTTCTCTGAGGAGAGCGGTAAAAATACGCCCTCTTCCATCACCGTGTGGGCATTATCCCAATACTGTGGATTGCGTTTAACCACGATTTTTTCATTTACCACCCACTCCGCGAGTGTAAAAGCGCCATTGCCAACATAGTGTTGCGGCTGTGTCCACTGCTCGCCCCACTGCTCTATCGCCGGACGATAGACCGGTTTCATCGCGCTGTGAGCCAGCATGGCAACAAAGTAGGGAACGGGTTCAGAAAGGGTGACTTGCAGATGACGATCATCGAGGGCTTTAACGCCGAGTTCAGAGGGTACGGCTTTTCCAGACAGAACGGCGTCAACGTTCGCCACATGCGCAGCCTGTAAGTAGCTGGCGTAAGGCGAAGCAGTTTTAGGATCGGCCAGGCGCTGCCAGCTGTAGACGAAATCCTGAACAGTAACAGGCTGGCCGTTACTCCAGCGCGCATCGTCACGCAGCGTGAAAATCCAGATGCGCCCTTCTTCGCTTTGCCATTGCTTAGCGACACCGGGGACCAGTTGACCGTTATTATTGGTTTCAACCAGGCCTTCCAGCAAATTACGCATGACATTGGATTCCGGCACGCCTTCTGCTTTCTGCGGATCAAGCGTTGCCACCTCACTGCCATTATTGATCACGATACGCTGTAATTCTGATAATTGCGTGCCCGCGGGAATTTGGGCTGCCTGGCTTGCTGCCAGTGCGCCTGTAAGGCAGAAGGCAAGCACTGAACGTATGGCCGTTTTCGCTACCATGCATTTCATCAACAAATATCAACCTTAATCATAAGCCTGATAGCCTGTAAGCAAGAAGCGTACACATTTGTCACTATCAGATAAAAAATTTGTGATGTGCCGAAAATTATCAGAACAGATGCCCGCACGCCAAAGCTAAACTGCAAAAATGTTAGCAGATTCTCTTTTATCACGTTCGGGTGAATAGGAAAAGTGTTAATTCTTTTATTGAATTATCGATTAACCAAATGATTTTAAAGTTATTTGTAGGATGACTGCATGTAATTTACTCGTTATTGTTCTTTCAATATGATTTTTACGAATTCGACTATAAAAATAGCCATTATCCGCATAAAGAGTCATCGATTAACTTATCAACTTTTCTCAAATGCTAATTTCAAAGATATGTGCAGAACAATTATCTGTGACAATTATCACAGTTTAGTGTGAGGTTTTACTCGGATGGGAAGAGGATAGTAGTAAAAGTGATGCTGGACGTTTGCAGTTAAGGCTAATGAATAAATTAACCAAAATGGTGCAATAAAATGAAGATATGCACCATTTTGGATCGTGAAATCTCTTAAAAGAAAAAAATAACTTCGTTTAATTCAGCAAACCAGGAAAAATAGATTTCATACCTGTAACAATAAACTCGATGCCCAATGCCATTAACAACAAGCCCATAATACGGGTGATCACGTTAATCCCGGTTTGTCCAAGCACTCGCACCATCAACGGTGCTGCGCGGAACAGCAGCCAACAGCAAAAGGCGAAAATGGCAATCGCGATACTAAAACCAATTAAGTTCTGCCAGCTGTGATAACGCGTACTCCAGACAATGGTTGAACTAATTGCACCGGGACCAGCCATTAACGGTAACGCTAGCGGAACCACGCCAATGCTTTCGCGAATAGCGCTCTCTGACTTCTCCTGCTTGTTCTGCTTATCTTCACCCAGTTTGCCGCTGATCATCGACATCGCGATAGTGACCACCAGAATACCGCCAGCAATACGGAATGAATCTATCGAAATGCCAAACAGATGCAGGATGCCATCGCCAAGAAACAGTGACGTCCAGAGGATGATGGCCACGGCCAGGTTGGCGGTAAGATTGGTTTTATTACGTTCAACCACCGCCTGATAGCTGGTCATGCTGATAAAGACCGGGATGATACCTACCGGATTTACCAGGGCAAACAAACCGACAAAAAACTTAATGTAGCCGGAAAGATCGAGTAGCACGGGATTCAAAGTAGGCTCCGGTAAAGTCTGAGTAGAAAAGCGCGCTTAATGTAGTGCATAAGCCGGGCGAAAAACCAGAGGTGACGGCAGAAATTTATGCTATACGTCTGGCTTTGAGCCAGTTTTTTCAACTGCTGTTAACCGTTGGTTATTGCGATGCAGCCGATGCGTGCAGAATATGTGGCACATCGCGCTAACTTTACTTGCGAAAGTTAGTGCTGAAAGGTGTCAGCTTAGATCAGGATTGATCTGAATCAAAATTTAGCTACCTCATCAGGGGTAATCTTACCCCGTCGAAACAACTTCCTGACGCTTAAGTATCTTGACCAGGAAACCCTTTTAGTAAGCAACGGCAAAACAGACGCCAACCTGACCAATATATAAGCATAGCGTGACTATACTTCTGGATTCAGGCTTGTTTACTAAAAGAGTTTAACTTCCTTCAGGAGAGCACTATGGCCGTTACTAATGTTGCCGAACTTAATGCACTGGTTGAACGTGTAAAAAAGGCACAGCGTGAGTACGCTAATTTTAGTCAGGAACAAGTTGATGCAATCTTCCGCGCTGCCGCCCTCGCCGCTGCAGACGCACGAATTCCACTGGCCAAGCTGGCCGTTGCCGAATCAGGTATGGGTATTGTTGAAGATAAAGTCATCAAGAACCACTTTGCTTCTGAATACATCTATAACGCTTATAAAGATGAAAAAACCTGCGGTATTCTCGCCACTGATGACACCTTTGGCACGATTACTATTGCTGAACCGATTGGCCTGATCTGCGGCATCGTTCCTACCACCAACCCAACTTCTACGGCGATTTTCAAAGCACTGATCAGCCTGAAAACCCGTAACGGCATTATCTTCTCTCCGCATCCACGTGCGAAAGATGCCACTAACAAAGCGGCTGACATTGTGCTGCAGGCAGCGATTGCGGCGGGTGCGCCAAAAGATATCATCGGCTGGATCGACACCCCATCTGTCGAACTTTCTAATCAGTTAATGCATCACCCTGATATCAACCTGATCCTTGCAACCGGCGGTCCGGGCATGGTCAAAGCCGCTTACAGTTCCGGTAAGCCCGCAATTGGTGTTGGTGCCGGTAACACGCCAGTCGTAATTGATGAAACAGCGGATATCAAACGTGCTGTCGCATCCATCCTGATGTCGAAGACCTTCGATAACGGTGTGATTTGTGCGTCTGAGCAATCCGTAATTGTGGTTGATTCGGCCTATGACGCGGTACGTGAGCGTTTTGCCAGCCACGGCGGCTATCTGTTGCAAGGTAAAGAGCTGAAAGCGATTCAGGATATCATTCTGAAGAATGGCGCGCTGAATGCGGCGATTGTCGGCCAGCCGGCGACTAAGATTGCCGAATTGGCGGGAATTAGCGTGCCGGCAACCACCAAGATTCTGATTGGTGAAGTGAAACTGGTTGATGAATCAGAGCCTTTCGCGCATGAAAAACTCTCTCCAACCTTAGCGATGTACCGGGCGAAGGATTACCACGACGCGGTCGATAAAGCTGAAAAACTGGTAACCATGGGCGGTATCGGCCACACCTCATGTCTGTATACCGATCAGGATAATCAGATTGAGCGTGTGCACTACTTCGGCGACAAAATGAAGACCGCGCGTATTCTGATTAACACGCCGGCGTCACAAGGCGGTATCGGTGACCTGTACAACTTCAAGTTGGCTCCATCACTGACGTTGGGCTGTGGTTCATGGGGCGGTAACTCCATTTCTGAGAACGTGGGACCAAAACATCTCATCAACAAGAAAACCGTGGCCAAGCGAGCTGAGAATATGTTGTGGCATAAACTTCCGAAGTCTATTTACTTCCGTCGCGGCTCACTGCCGATTGCTCTGGAAGAAGTGGCAACTGATGGTGCCAAACGCGCCTTTATCGTTACCGACCGCTTCCTGTTCAATAATGGCTATGCCGATCAGGTGACTCGCGTACTGAAATCTCACGGTATTGAAACCGAAGTCTTCTTCGAAGTAGAAGCTGACCCAACGCTGAGCATCGTCCGTAAAGGTGCAGAGCAGATGAACAGTTTTAAACCTGATGTGATTATCGCACTCGGCGGTGGTTCACCGATGGATGCAGCAAAAATCATGTGGGTGATGTACGAACATCCTGAGACGCATTTCGAAGAACTGGCACTGCGCTTTATGGACATCCGTAAACGCATCTATAAGTTCCCGAAAATGGGTGTTAAAGCGCGTATGGTGGCCATCACTACCACTTCCGGTACTGGTTCTGAAGTAACGCCGTTTGCCGTGGTGACGGACGATGCGACCGGCCAGAAATATCCATTAGCGGATTATGCGCTGACGCCAGATATGGCCATAGTTGATGCCAACCTGGTGATGGATATGCCGCGTTCACTTTGCGCCTTCGGTGGCCTCGATGCGGTAACGCACTCACTCGAAGCCTATGTCTCCGTATTAGCGAATGAGTATTCTGATGGCCAGGCCTTGCAAGCACTGAAACTGCTGAAAGAGAACCTGCCAGCCAGTTATCGCGATGGCGCAAAAAATCCGGTAGCACGTGAACGCGTTCACAATGCGGCAACTATCGCGGGGATTGCGTTCGCAAACGCCTTCCTGGGTGTGTGTCACTCAATGGCGCATAAACTGGGCTCTGAGTTCCACATTCCACACGGTCTGGCAAACGCCCTGCTGATTTCAAACGTCATTCGCTATAACGCCAATGACAACCCGACTAAGCAAACGGCTTTCAGCCAGTACGACCGCCCACAAGCACGTCGTCGTTATGCTGAGGTTGCTGACCATCTGGGGCTCTCCGCCGCTGGCGACCGCACCGCGCAGAAAATTGAAAAACTGCTCGCCTGGCTTGAAGAGATGAAAACGCAGTTGGGCATCCCAACCTCAATCCGCGAAGCGGGTGTGCAGGAAGCTGATTTCCTCGCGAAAGTGGACAAACTGGCTGAGGATGCATTCGATGACCAATGTACCGGTGCGAACCCACGCTATCCGCTGATTGCTGAGTTAAAACAAATCATGCTGGATACCTTCTACGGTCGTGAATTCTCTGAGTCATTGATTGAGAATGCTCAAGAAGTTAAAGCCGAAGTGAAAATTGACAAGAAAACGAAAAAAGCCTAAACCGCTTTGAACAAAAAACCCGCTACGGCGGGTTTTTTTATGGCTTGCTGATGAGTTAAACCTGCGGCGATTGTGAGCCATATATCGCCTGAAGTGAACCCTGATCGATTGCCTGCTTATAATGTTTACGGCAGACCGATATATAACGCTCATTGCCACCAATCACCACCTGCTCGCCTTCGCTGAAAGGTTTACCCTTTGCATCAAGACGAAGCACCATACTGGCTTTTCTGCCACAGTGGCAGATGGTTTTAAGCTCAACCAGCTTATCCGCCCATGCCAGTAAATATTGGCTGCCAACAAACAGCTCTCCACGGAAATCGGTGCGCAGGCCATAGCAAAGCACCGGAATATCCAGATTGTCGACAACATCAGATAATGCTTTGACCTGTTCGCGCGTAAGGAACTGGCTTTCATCGACTAACACGCAATGCACGGGTTGCTTCGCATGTTCTGCAGCTATTTCCTCATCGAGCTTTGTCTCATCGTTATATAAAAATGCAGGAGACGAAAGCCCGATACGTGAACTGACTTTGCCTGCACCAAAGCGGTTGTCGATCTCGGCGGTATAAACCAACGATCGCATACCACGTTCATGATAATTATAAGAAGACTGTAGCAAAGCCGTTGATTTACCCGCATTCATCGCAGAGTAATAAAAATAAAGTTGAGCCATTAGAAAATCTCATCGCAGCCTATATCTGTTGCGGCGCAGTTTACCATAAACCTGTATAGCTGTAGCGATGCATTATTTTTATCATCTGCTCAAAATAACATCACCATTAAGATGGACATCATAGTACCCATTGAAAGAAAGCACGTTTTGACAAAATAGCGATTGAGCCTATATTTTATTCATTTAAATTAAAGCCGAAGCGTCAGGTTTAGCGTAAGATTCAGCGTTCAGTCTGGTCAGCAAGTTAGAAAAGATTACCAAATAAGTAAATATATTCTGAAGAGCGTTATAAATTTGCACTTCTTTTTTATTTTTGCGTTTTGCTTTTAAATCTGGCTATTGCAGTTATTTTTTTGCACCATTATTATGATTCGGCAGAACAACTCCCATTTATTATATTTTGAGATTAGGACAATGAGCGAAGCACTTAAAATTCTTAATAATATCCGTACATTGCGCGCACAAGCTCGGGAATGCTCTCTGGAAACATTGGAAGAGATGCTAGAAAAACTCGAGGTTGTGGTCAATGAGCGTCGTGAAGATGATACTCATGCACAAGCGGAAAATGCAGAACGCACACGCAAACTTGAACAATACCGCGAGATGCTGATTGCCGATGGTATTGACCCAAATGATCTGTTACAGGCATTATCTGAAACGAAAGTTCCGGGCAAAGCTAAGCGCGCTGCGCGTCCGGCTAAATATTCTTACGTTGATGAAAACGGTGAAAACCGTACCTGGACTGGCCAGGGCCGCACTCCTGCTGTGATTAAAAAAGCAATTGAAGAACAAGGTAAACAACTCGACGATTTCCTACTGTAATCATTCCAGCGCTCAGCTTTGTAATTAGCTCATCGCTAATTCACTTTAACCAGGTATGAAAAAGGAAGCCAATGGCTTCCTTTTTTCATGCTTAATTATTGTTGATAGAAGCGGCGATACCAATCAACAAAATACTGCACACCCTGCTCTACGCTAGTTTGAGGACGGAAATTGATCGCCTCGTACAAAGGTTGCGTGTCAGCGCTGGTGCCCAGTACGTCGCCAGGTTGCATGGGCAGCATATTTTTTTTTGCTTCAATGCCCAATGCTTTTTCCAGCGACTCAATATACGTCATTAAGCTGGTCGGCTGGCTATTACCAATGTTGTAAACGCGGTAAGGAGCCGAGCTGCTGGCGGGAGAACCTGCTTCCACCGTCCACTTTTCATCCGGTTGAGGAATCACATCCTGCAAGCGCACGATTGCTTCAGCAATATCATCGATATACGTAAAGTCACGCGTCATTTGTCCGTTGTTATAGACGTCAATTTGCTCACCCGCTAACATCGCGCGTGTAAATTTGAACAATGCCATATCCGGACGGCCCCATGGGCCATACACGGTGAAGAAACGTAATCCCGTAGTGGGCAATTGATAAAGGTGTGAATAGGTATGCGACATCAATTCGTTGGCTTTTTTTGTGGCCGCATAAAGTGAAACCGGATGGTCAACGGAATCGTCCGTTGAAAAAGGCATTTTGCGATTCAGGCCATAAACTGAACTGGATGAGGCATACAAAAGGTGGCCGATTTTATGATGACGGCAACCTTCAAGAATATTGAGGTGGCCGATTAGATTTGCTTCGGCATAAGCATGGGGATTTTCGATTGAATAACGCACGCCGGCTTGAGCGCCCAAATGAATAACGCGTTCAAACGCATGCTCAGCGAATAAAGAGGAAATGGCCTGGCGATCCGCCAGGTCCATTTTTACGAAAATAAAATTAGGATGTTGGGTGTTCTGGTCTAAACGAGCCTGTTTCAGGCTGACATCATAATAGTCATTCAGGTTATCGATGCCGACAACCTGGTGACCAGCGGCCAGCAAACGCTGACTGACGTGAAATCCAATAAAACCTGCCGCGCCGGTGACCAGAAACTTCATACATCCCTCATTATTCTACGATTTTAATTGACGCTCCGCGGCCGATTGCATAGTACGTGAAACCGCGCTTGCTGATACGCTCAGGATCATACAGGTTACGACCATCAAAAATCACGGGTTCTTTTAACGCACTTTTGATGACGTCAAAGTCTGGCGCACGAAAGTTTTGCCACTCAGTACAGATCACTAAGCCATCCGCACCCTGCAGCGCTGCTTCCTTGGTACCCATCAACTTCAGATCGTTACGATGGCCGTAAATGCGTTGCGCTTCGTCCATCGCTTCTGGGTCGAACGCCTGAACCGTTGCCCCTGCTTCCCACAGCGTCTCCATCAGCACGCGGCTGGAGGCTTCACGCATATCGTCAGTGTTCGGTTTGAACGCCAGTCCCCACAGAGCAAAGGTTTTGCCGCGCAAATCGTCGCCAAAATGGCGTTTGATAAAGGTTGGCAGCTTGTTCTTCTGCGAATCGTTGACGTCTTCAACCGCCTGCAGTAGACGCGGAGTGTAACCAATTGACTCAGCAGTGCGAATCAGCGCCTGCACGTCTTTCGGGAAACAAGAACCGCCATAGCCGCAGCCTGGATAGATGAAGTGATAACCAATACGTGAATCTGAACCAATACCCTGGCGAACTTTCTCAACGTCGGCTCCCAGACGTTCTGCCAGGTTAGAGATCTCGTTCATGAAGCTGATTTTGGTTGCCAGCATGCAGTTAGCCGCATATTTGGTCAGCTCTGCACTGCGGATATCCATCAAAATCATACGATCATGATTACGGTTGAACGGCTCGTACAGCTCGCGTAACAGCTCAACCACTTCATCATTATCGGTACCGACAACGATACGTTCAGGACGCATGCAGTCATTGACTGCCGCACCTTCTTTGAGGAATTCCGGGTTTGAAACCACGTCAAAGGCGATGTTTACATCACGCTTTTGCAGGGTTTCCGTCATTACCGCTCGCACGCGATCTGCGGTACCCACTGGTACAGTAGATTTGTCGATAACAACTTTGTGATCGTTCATGTGCTGCGCAATCGTGCGCGCAACGGCAGTCACATACTTCAGATCGGCAGAACCGTCTTCATCCGGTGGCGTACCCACGGCGATAAACTGCATCACGCCATGATTAACGCCTTCTTCCGCATTCGTACTGAACTTCAGGCGACCCGACTCGTAATTAGACATAACAAGCGGCGTCAGGCCTGGTTCAAAGATCGGAATATTGCCTTTCTTTAAGTTCTCGACTTTCTTTTCGTCGACATCAATGCAGAGAACGTCATG
The DNA here is from genome assembly GCF_019795955.1 of Pantoea sp. DY-5. NCBI lineage: Bacteria > Pseudomonadati > Pseudomonadota > Gammaproteobacteria > Enterobacterales > Erwiniaceae > Pantoea > Pantoea sp. DY-5. Next base: position 329,676 of record NZ_JAIMIE010000001.1, on the reverse strand, counting down.
TCCGACTTCGGCCAACACCGCAGCCTGAACCAGACCGACATAGCCGATACCAAATACAGTGACTTTCATTGAATTATCCTGTGTTTATTGAGTTACTTTTTGTTGCCTACCGCGCCTTCAAGCCACTGGGTGAAATCTTTACCCAGCACTGGATGGCGAACGCCGTACTCAACAAACGCTTGCATGTAACCCAGTTTGTTACCGCAGTCATGGCTGACACCGTTCAGGTGATAAGCTTCAACGGTCTCTTTTTCCATCAGCATCGCAATGGAGTCAGTCAGCTGAACTTCGCCACCTGCACCTGGAGGCGTTTTCGCCAGCAGCGGCCAGATTTCAGCAGACAACACGTAACGTCCCACAACGGCCAGGTTTGATGGGGCTTCTGAAGCTTTAGGCTTCTCAACCACGCCAACCATTGGCGCGCTCTGACCTGCAGAGAGTTCAGCACCCTGGCAATCAACTACGCCGTAAGCGGTTACATCAGCAACCGGCTCGACCATGATCTGGCTGCGGCCGCTCTCTTCGTAACGAGCCAGCATCTCTGCCAGGTTGTCTTTGGTTGGATCAGATTCGTATTCGTCGATGATTACGTCTGGCAGGATTACAGCGAACGGCTCATCACCAATCAGCGGATGTGCGCACATTACTGCGTGGCCCAGGCCTTTCGCGATACCCTGACGAACCTGCATGATGGTGACGTGTGGAGGGCAGATTGACTGGATTTCGTCCAGCAGCTGACGCTTAACACGTTTTTCCAGCATAGATTCCAGCTCAAAACTGGTATCAAAGTGGTTTTCGATGGCGTTTTTAGAAGAGTGCGTAACCAGCACAATCTCGTTAATGCCTGCTGCAATGCACTCATTTACGACATACTGGATCAACGGCTTATCGACCAACGGTAACATCTCTTTTGGAATAGCTTTGGTCGCAGGCAGCATACGCGTGCCGAGGCCTGCAACTGGGATTACCGCTTTTTTAACTTTAGTCTTATAGGCAGACATCAAAAATACCTCTCTTAATAGGCCGTTCAAGTTAATACTTGATATGTCGGTTTAAAAACGAAATGAGTATATCAGTTACTATCAGGTGGAATTATCCTGGAAGAAGTTAATCCACGGAATTTAGGACTATTACCCAAGTGTAAAGCTTGCTCCTGGTCCTGTCTTTAACCCACGGAAAAATTAAATCTAACCGGTTATTCTTCGGCTGAAAGCATCAAACGTAACCTGCCTCCGGCGCCCCAAATATGACACTGCCAGGCGTCGGCACGTTGGCTGATTTGATTAAGATGAGTGCTGCCCATAGTACCAAGCGGCACACCATTACTGAGTTGGATTTGATGAGTATTGACATGCAACGTCGCGTTGAGCCCTGCAGAAACCAGGATTAGGTTTTTTAACTGGCGATGATAATAGCCCACCAGCAACGGGAACTGCCCGCTTAGATTCGCCTGCCTTAACAGCATGTTGACCTGACGCAGCAGCCCATTCAACTCAGGCAGTCGCTGCTTCTGGCCGGAGAGCTGCTCCTGCAGCAAACCATTAAACAGTGCGCGCAGTAACAGCGCGGCTAACACGCCATTATCGCCAGCGCGCGTTACATCAAGGCAATAGAATGCCAAATCGTTATCTGATAGCGCCGCGATATCCAGTACTAAGCCCGGCTGTTCCGCCATGGTGAGCTGACGGTAATTGATACGGCAATTGGCAATGGTTTGCTGCACCGGCGGCTGGAGCTGTTTAAGTAATTTAGAGGCCGCCAGCGGATCGCTGACCAGCGCATCCCAATCCTGAAACAGTTGTTCATCCTCCTCGACTTTGGAGGTAAACATTGATGGATAGAGACACTCAAACACCGCTTCACGGAAACGTTCCATATTTTTGAGCGGTTTTAGCAATACGTCCTGCACGCCCAGACGCAACACATGCGCGATGTCCGCCATATTTTGTGTGGCGGAGATAATCAGAATGGGCACATTGTTGCCGCGCGTGCGAAGACGCTCAACGAACGGGATACCGCCCATACGCGGCATTTCAAGGTCGCAAATAACCAGATCCACTGACTGCGCCGACAACAAGGTTAAGCCATCAACACCATCACCTGCCTCAAGCGTTGTTGCACCTAAGCTGGTTAATAAATTGTCTATCAATGAACGGAAAACGACCTCATCTTCGACAATGAGTATCTTTTTGCCGATTAGCGGTTTTTCCATTCTCTCCCCCTGCGTACCAGATAATTCAATAGTGGTTCATAAAATGCCGTTGCGCCTTTCAGAATTGGCTGAAGTCGCAACACCTGTGAATGAACAACCTGACTATCTGCCACGGACCAGCGGTAATAGTTCATCCATTTTTTTCTCAACGGCGGCCTTGCCAGCCGCAATGGCTTCTTCTGCACGATGGAAGTCCAGTGTGGAAATTTGTGGACAAAACGGCTGAATCAGCACATCCGGCGGATCGCCCGCCATGCGGTTACGTTTCAGGCGATTTTCCAGAACCTGGATAGATGTCGACATAATCTCCATCGCACCCGGCGTTTGATTAGCACGGCGATGCGTCAGGCCAATCAAGCGTTGACGCAGTTTCTTTCCCCAGCTCAGCGCTTCTACTGCCGCCGCTTCTTCACCGCTCTGCGGCGTAACTGACAATAAATCCTGTTGCATCAGATGTGCGTCATGCTGTAAATCCACGGCGATAACGATGTCAGCACCCAATGCGCGGGTTAATGAGATCGGCACGGGATTCACCACCGCGCCATCCACCAACCAGTATCCATTGTAAGCAATGGGTGGCAATAAGCCTGGCATACTACAGGACGCACGCACAGCTTGATGCAAATCGCCTTCGGTCAACCACACTTCTCGTCCGGTACTGAGATTGGTCGCGACGACGCCAAATGGCTTATCGCACTCATCGATGAGGTCGTTGGGAATCAGCTGGCGGATGTGGCTAAACACCCGGTCGCCGCGCAATAAACCACCGCGCTGCCACGACAGGTCCATTAATCGAATGACATCCCAATAACGGAATGCACTCACCCACTTCTCCATCACGCCCAGCCGTCCATTCACGTAAGCCGAACCGACCAACGCGCCAACAGAACATCCGGCCACCACATCGATTTCAATCCCTGCGCGTTCCAGCGCATTGATCACGCCGATGTGCGACCAACCTTTGGCAGCACCTGAACCCAGTGCCAGCCCAATCCTGACCTTTCTCATCTCACCTCATGATTGGCATGGTACGTAGCATCACGCCTGACAGTCGGCTACCATAGCGCACGCTTAAATTTACTTTAATCACTTCCAGGAGATGACGTGTCTGAAAAGTGCCCTTGCTGCAGCGGAAAGGAGTATAGCGTATGTTGCCAACCCTTTCTGAATGGCCAAGCGAACCCGTCCAGCGCGGAACAATTAATGCGCTCACGTTACACCGCTTACGTCGTGAAAGATGCCGCGTGGCTGGCGAAAACCTGGCACTCCAGTAAACGCGTGGCCGACCTTGAGACGTTATTATCCGAAAGTTTTGCCGGTACTGAATGGCTGGGCTTGAATGTAACTCGTTGTAATCATGGAAGCCATGAGAATGAAGCCTTCGTGACGTTTTTTGCGCGTTACCTCGAAAAAGGCCGCACTTCAGCCATCTATGAATGTTCGCGCTTTCTTCGCGAGGATCAACGCTGGTACTATGTCGACGGAACAACGCCTGAGTTGGGACGTAACGATCGCTGTCCTTGTGGCGCCGATAAAAAATACAAAAAATGTTGTGGGTAATCTGGACAGATACACAACGGCTTTACCATTCATCGCTTTGACAGGACTCTGATCGAGATGCAAGCGCAAACCATCCAACGAAAAGTTTTACGAACCATTTGCCCTGATGCGAAAGGTTTGATCGCCAAGATCACCAACATTTGCTACAAGCACGAACTCAACATTGTGCAGAACAATGAGTTTGTCGATCACCGCACCGGACGCTTTTTCATGCGCACCGAGCTGGAAGGCATTTTCAACGACAACACCTTGCTGGCCGATCTCGATAGCGCGCTGCCCGTCGGTTCAGTGCGTGAACTGCAAAGTGCCGGTCGTCGCCGTGTCGTGATTCTGGTGACCAAAGAGGCGCATTGCCTGGGCGATCTGCTAATGAAAAGCGCGTTTGGCGGTCTGGATATGGAGATTGCTGCAGTCATCGGTAACCACGAAACGCTGCGCTCACTGGTTGAACGTTTCGATATTCCGTTTGTGATGGTGAGCCACGAAGGCCACACGCGTGAAGAGCACGACAACCGCATGGCGGATGAAATTGACCGTTATCAGCCTGATTATGTGGTGCTGGCAAAATATATGCGCGTGTTGACGCCCGCCTTTGTGCAACGTTATCCAAACCAGATCATCAATATTCACCACTCCTTCTTGCCGGCGTTCATTGGCGCGCGTCCGTATCATCAGGCTTATGAGCGCGGCGTGAAAATCATCGGCGCCACCGCGCACTACGTGAACGATAACCTCGATGAAGGTCCCATTATCATGCAGGACGTGATCAACGTCGATCATAGCTACACCGCAGAAGAGATGATGCGTGCAGGACGAGACGTTGAGAAGAATGTGCTGAGCCGCGCGCTGTATAAAGTGTTAGGCCAGCGCGTGTTCGTTTACGGCAACCGCACGATCATTCTTTAACCACTTCGGCGCTGAACTGCACAACTCTTCAGCGCCACGCATAAAAAGTGGGCAAACAGTTTTTATTTTCAGTGACGGCGCTTTACAGGCTGAGCGCATTTGTTATGATGCGCCCCGCTTTAAGACGCAATGATTCAGGCCAGTGGTGGGATTCCCGAGCGGCCAAAGGGAGCAGACTGTAAATCTGCCGTCACAGACTTCGAAGGTTCGAATCCTTCTCCCACCACCATCTGAATCGTCTCTGCCTGAAGCCACAATATGTCATATCCCCGGTGGGATTCCCGAGCGGCCAAAGGGAGCAGACTGTAAATCTGCCGTCACAGACTTCGAAGGTTCGAATCCTTCTCCCACCACCATCAATACCATTCTCCTGTTTTTCCCACTTGTTTTAATCGTTGTAACCTCCTGATTCACACCATGACTTTTGCCCAAAAACTCGTTACCATCGCGCCATACTTTTGCGGATAAAAATGGCAGCGAAATGAAATTTGTCTCTTTCAATATCAACGGCTTGCGTGCGCGTCCTCATCAATTAGCCGCGCTGGTTGAACAGCATCAACCCGATGTCATCGGCTTGCAGGAAACCAAAGTGCATGACGATATGTTCCCGCTCGAAGACGTCAGCAAACTGGGTTATCACGTGTTTTATCATGGACAGAAAGGTCATTACGGCGTCGCGCTGCTGACCAAAGCTGAGCCTGTTAACGTCTACCGTGGTTTCCCTGGCGATGAGGAAGATGCGCAGCGTCGTTTGATCATGGCGGAAATCCCGAGTCCGATTGGTGATATCACGGTGATCAACGGTTATTTTCCGCAGGGTGAAAGCCGCGACCATCCCACCAAGTTCCCGGCGAAAGAGAAGTTTTATCGCGATCTGCAAAGCTATCTTGAGCAACAGCTAGTCGTGGATAAACCGGTATTGATCATGGGCGACATGAACATCAGCAGCACCGATTTTGACATCGGCATTGGTGAAGACAATCGTAAACGCTGGCTGCGTACCGGAAAATGCTCGTTCCTGCCTGAGGAGCGCGAGTGGATGGATCGCTTGCTGAAGTGGGGTTTAGTTGATACCTGGCGCGCTAAGTTCCCGGAAACCAACGATCGTTTCTCATGGTTTGACTACCGTTCGAAAGGCTTTGACGACAACCGTGGTCTGCGCATTGATCTGCTGCTGGCAAGCCAACCGCTTGCCTCGCGCTGCATTGAGAGTGGCATCGATTACGATATCCGCAGCATGGAGAAACCGTCGGATCACGCCCCGGTTTGGTCGACATTTAAGCTGTGATGAAGCAGCGTGGCGTCTAGCGCCACGCGCTTTTATTTGATGATCTTCCAGATAAGCGGATTGGTTCCTAATACCTTCTCATCCCTGCCGCACTGCAATAACACGCCTTCTGCTTTGACCACCGCACCTTCAGAATAACTGCGGTTCTCATAGGTACAGCACTGCATGCAATTGCTCTGACGATTGTTTTGCCCTTGTGTCCAAGCTTCTGGCGGCAGATCCACCACCACATCGGTATTGCCCATACGATTGTTTTCCGGCTGGCGGTTGGCCAGCGCCGAGGTGCTGCATAACAACAATCCGCCCAGCAACATCATTGCATAACGCATCACTCTGTCTCCTTGGTTTTGCGACGAGCCGTTTTCGGTTTGGCTTTCTTTTTGGCCCCAGGCGCTGTCAATCCGCGAAAGGCCTGTAACGACGGTCGCTGGCGTGCTTCACCAATCAGCCCAATCAAGGTGCTGACCAGCGGCTGCATAAACTCATCATAGCGACAAGACTTCTCGCTAATCCGGGTAAGCGTCGATTCCCATTGCGCCGTCATATCGGGCCGGGCGGCCATTTCTGGCAGTGCATGGATCAACGCCCTGCCCGCATCCGTCGAATGAATATAGCGGCCTTTTTTCACCAGGAAAGTGCGGCGGAACAGCAATTCGATAATGCCCGCACGCGTCGCTTCCGTACCTAAACCATCGGTTGCACGCAGCACTTTCTTTAATTCTTTATCCTGCACAAAGCGGGCGATGCCGGTCATCGCAGACAACAGCGTCGCATCGGTAAACGGACGCGGCGGTTGAGTCTGCTTCGCCAGCACTTCGCCGCGCTCGCACAGCAGCTCATCACCTTTAGCGACGACCGGCAGCGGCGTGCCATCGTTCTCCTCGTCACGCTCTTTACTGCCGAGCAGCGCACGCCAGCCGGCTTCAGCCAGAAAACGCGCTTTGGCGATAAATTTTCCGCCGCCGATATCAAGATCAATAACGCATTTGCGGAACACCGCATCCGGGCAAAACTGCATTAAATACTGGCGGGCGATCAGGCCGTAAATATTGGCCTCATTTTCGGTCAGATTAACCTTACTGGCACGCGCAGTGGGAATGATGGCATGGTGCGCATCGACCTTTTTGTCGTCCCAGCAGCGGTTCTTCTGATCGGGATTGAAATCCGCTGGCGGTGTCAGATTGGGCTGATGCGCCTGAATGGCGTTCAGCACCGCATGGCGGCCGGCAAAGTGCTCATCGGGTAGATAGCGGCTATCGGAACGCGGGTAGGTGATCAGCTTATGGGTTTCATAAAGCCGCTGACAGCAATCCAGTACGTTCTGCGCGCTGAGGCCAAAGCGCTTACCGGCTTCGATCTGCAGGCCAGAAAGCGAAAATGGTAGCGGTGCGGTATCGGATTCACGTTTGTCGTTATATCCGGTGACCAGCGCCGGCTTACCATTAATGCGCTCAAGCACGTGATCCGCCAGCGGACGATGCAGCAAACGCCCCTCTTCATCCTGCCACGGCTCGCAAGCATCGCTTGGCACCCATGTCGCGACAAAACGCTCGTCTTTTGGCGTGACGATGTGCGCTTTAACTTCGAAATAGTCCTTAGGGATAAAGTTTTCGATCTCTTCATCGCGGCGCACCACTAAACCCAGCACCGGCGTCTGCACGCGGCCAACCGACAGCACGCCGTCGTAACCGGCGTTACGGCCCAGCAAGGTAAAGGCGCGCGTCATGTTGATGCCGTACAGCCAGTCGGCGCGCGCACGCGCTAACGCAGACACACACAGCGGAATGAATTCGCGGTTCTCACGTAAGCGCCCAACCGCACGTTCAACCGCCGAAGGATTAAGATCGTTAATCAGGCAGCGCTGCACCGCTTTACGTTTCTCTGGTGCGAGCTGCAGATAATCCAGCACTTCATCCACCAGCAGTTGACCTTCACGATCGGGGTCACCCGCATGCACCACCATGCTGGCTTGTTGCAGCAGGCCTTCAATCACTTTTAACTGCTTAGCCACGGATGGACGTGGCTGCAAGCGCCATTTTTCCGGAATAATCGGTAAATCAGCCAGATTCCAGCGCGCATAGCGGCTGTCATAACTGTCGGGCTGCGCCTGCTCCAGCAGGTGCCCAACACACCAGGTCACAACCTGGTCATTCCCGCAGGCAATATAGCCGTCTCCGCGTCGATGCGGTTTTGGCAACACGTCGGCAATCGCACGCGCTAAGCTGGGTTTTTCGGCAATAAACAAACGCATGGATGGCGTCGTTCCTTAACGTCAGGTAACTACGGTAATCAGTGGACGATCGGCTCTAGCGGCAAACAGTTCGCCAATAGACGTTGCTTGCACGCCTGCTGCAGAGGCGCAGCGCTGGAATGCCTCAATGGCGCTGGGTTGAACCGCCACCAGCAGACCACCGGAGGTTTGTGGATCGCACAGCAACGCGCGGGTGGCGTCATCTAAGGGTGAAACCTGCTCGCCATAGCTGGCGAAGTTGCGGCTGGTGCCACCGGGCACCGCTCCCGCAGCGATATAGTCATCGACGCCCGCCAGGCGCGGTACCTGCGCTGCAATCACTTCGGCACGCAATCCTGAACCCTGGCAGATTTCACTTAAATGGCCGAGCAAGCCAAAACCGGTGACATCGGTCATCGCGCTGATGCCCGCCAGTTTGGCGAACTCCGCTCCGGCTTTATTCAGCTGGCACATTACGTCGGCGGCCAGCGACTGGTGTTCAGGCCGCAGCAGGCCTTTTTTCTCCGCGGTAGTGAGAATGCCAATGCCTAATGGTTTGGTGAGGAAAAGCTGACAACCGGCCTGCGCCGCGCTGTTCTTTTTCACCCGTGCCACATCGACGATACCGGTTACGGCCAGGCCGAAGATCGGCTCTGGCGCATCAATCGAATGACCGCCCGCCAGGGCGATTCCCGCCGCCTGACAAGCGGCACGCCCGCCCTCGACCACCTGCTGCGCCACTTCCGGACTCAGTAGATTCACCGGCCAGCCTAATATAGCGATCGCCATGATTGGTTTCCCGCCCATGGCGTAGATATCGCTGATGGCGTTAGTGGCGGCGATACGACCAAAGGTAAAAGGATCGTCGACGATCGGCATAAAGAAGTCGGTGGTGCTTACCACCGCAGTACCGTTGCCGAGATCGTAGACTGCAGCATCATCACGCGTTTCATTGCCAACCAGCAGTTGCGGATCGTGAAACGGACTGAGCTCACTGCGCAGAATGGTTTCCAACACCTGCGGCGAAATTTTGCACCCACAACCCGCACCGTGGCTGTATTGCGTTAAACGAACAGGTTCACTCATGGCGACTTCCTTATGCGATGAACAGAAGGCGCTATGTTAGCCTGGCTGTCAGTTGGGAGTAAGTGTTGCACGACCTAACCTCGATCTTTCGCACAGGCTCTGTGCAATCTTTGCAACGGCGCCTAACCTGCCGCAAAAGTCCAGCATTGTCTGTCAGAAATAACTGACAAACTGCGCGGTGTCCGGCGCAACCACGGTGGTGTTGGCTTTCAACTGCGGCGTGCCGAGATAGAGGAAACCGACAATCGCATCTTGCTCGCGGCAGCCAAAGGCTTCGCGCACGGACGGATGATCGGTCCACGGACCGCTGCGCCAGATGCCATTAAAACCTTGCGCCACGGCGGCCATCTGCATCGCCATCACTGCACAGCTGGCAGACGCCAGTTGCTCCCACTGCGGCACTTTGGCGTTCTCTTCACAATGCGCCACCACGGTGATGATCATCGGCGCGCGATAAGGCGCGGAGGCTGCTTTGTCAATCGCCTTCTGCTCAAGATTGCTGTCACGCGCGGCCTGTTCCAGCAAGTTAGCAAAGCGCTCGCGCCCCTCATTTTCGACAATAATGAAACGCCATGGCTGCAGCGTACCGTGATCGGGGGCGCGCATCGCGGCGTGCAGAATATTTTGCAACGCTTCACCTGCCGGAGCCGGTTCTGCCAGACGAGACGCCGAGCGGCGATTAACTAATAAATCCAATGCATCCATTATTCTTCTCCCGTGAATAAAAAGCGTGGGCTAATCCTGGCACAGCACGATCTTTTGTAACAGTCTGGCGCGATTTCCTGCTGACTTTTCGCACGCCGCTCTTTAGGATGAACCCGACATCGGGGCAGACCGCGTGCTGGCTGCCCTGCTACGTGAATATGGAGAGTTTATGCGCACTTTGTGGCGAATTATTTCCGGTCTGTTCCGCTGGACCTGGCGGGTACTGAATTTTATTCGGGAATTTATTCTTAATTTATTTCTTATTGTTTTGATCCTGGCGGGCGTCGGGATTTGGCTGCAGGTTTCCAGTTCCAATAGCAGTGAACCTGTACAGCAAGGCGCATTGAAAATCGATCTGAGCGGAGTGCTGGTCGATAAACCTTCCGTCAGCAATCGTCTGAGTCGTATCAGCCGTCAACTGTTGGGCGCCAATAGCGATCGCCTGCAGGAGAATTCCCTGTTCGATGTCGTCGATGCGATCCGCCAGGCAAAAACTGATAAAAACATCACTGGCATCGTGCTGGAGCTGCGTGACTTTGCTGGTGGCGATCAACCTTCGCTGCAATATGTGGGTAAAGCACTGCGCGAATTCCGTGACGCCGGCAAACCTATTTATGCAGTCGGCGACAGTTACAGCCAGGCGCAATACTACATCGCCAGTTACGCCAACAAGGTGTATCTCTCACCTCAGGGCACGGTCGATCTGCACGGTTTCGCCACCAACGGCCTGTACTACAAGACTTTGCTGGAAAAGCTGAAAGTTAATTCGCATGTCTTCCGCGTAGGCACTTATAAATCTGCGGTTGAGCCGTTCCTGCGTGACGATATGTCACCAGAAGCACGCGACGCTGATGGGCGCTGGATTGGCCAGCTATGGCAGAATTACCTGAATACTGTGGCAGCCAATCGTCAGATCACACCAGAACAGCTGTTCCCAGGTGCAGCCGGCATCATTAGCGGCCTGCAAGCGGTGCAAGGTGATACCGCGAAATATGCGCTGAACAATAAGTTAGTGGATGTGCTGGATACGCGAGCAGCCGCCGATCAGGAACTGGTAAAGACCTTCGGCTGGGATAAGGCGAATAACGATTACCGTAGCGTCAGTATCTACGATTACACCGTTAAACAGCCGCCGCAGAGTCAGGATGGCAATATCGCCGTGATCCTCGCCAGCGGTGCGATTATGGACGGTGAAGAGAGCGCCGGAAACGTCGGCGGTGATACCACGGCGTCGCAAATCCGCGATGCGCGCCTGGATGCTAAAATCAAAGCCATTGTGTTGCGTGTCAACAGCCCAGGCGGCAGCGTCACGGCATCTGAAGCCATTCGTGAAGAGCTGGCGGCAGCCCACGATGCGGGTAAACCGGTGGTGGTCTCGATGGGCGGCATGGCGGCTTCGGGCGGTTACTGGATTTCAACGCCAGCTGATTACATCGTGGCGGCACCCAGCACGCTGACCGGTTCCATCGGTATCTTTGGCGTGATTAACACCGTTGAAAACAGCCTGAGTTCGGTGGGTGTGCATACTGACGGCGTTGCCACATCACCGCTGGCGGACGTCGCCACCACCAAAGCGCTGCCAACCGAAGTGCAGCAGCTGATGCAGCTGACCATTGAGAACGGCTATCGTAATTTCGTGGGCCTGGTGGCAACCTCGCGTCACAAAACGCCTGAGGAAATCAATGCGATTGCGCAGGGTCACGTCTGGACCGGTAGCGATGCGAAAGCCAATGGTTTGGTCGATGCGTTGGGTGACTTTGACGATGCCGTGGCGAAAGCTGCTGAGCTGGCGAAAGTCGCTAAGCCGGAGTTGAGCTGGTATCAGGACGATCCGGGCATGATCGATCTGCTGCTGAATCAGATGAACGCGTCGGTTCAGGCGGTGTTGCCGGCTGCGCTGAAAGTCTGGCTGCCTGCGCCAATGCTGGACGTAATGAGCGCAATGAAACAGCAACCTGGCTTACTGAATAACCTCAACGATCCGCAAAATCGCTACGCTTTCTGCCTGAACTGCGGCAACGTACGCTAATCTTTACAGCCCGGCCGCTGGTCGGGCTGCTTTTCGTTCGCAATCCCCTTATACTGCGCGTTTTACGGCAAGTCTGAGTTCCTTCATGCAAAAGAAAAATATCTACGTAGCCTACACCGGCGGCACCATCGGGATGCAGCGCTCTGCGCAGGGCTATATTCCGGTATCGGGTCATCTGCAACAGCAGCTGGCAAACATGCCCGAATTCCATCGGCCTGAAATGCCGGATTTCACCATCCATGAATATCAGCCGCTGATGGACTCCTCGGACATGACGCCGCAGGATTGGCAATCGATTGCGAACGATATTAAGCAAAACTACGATCGTTACGATGGCTTTGTAATTTTGCATGGTACCGACACCATGGCCTTCACCGCTTCGGCGCTCTCCTTTATGCTGGAGAACCTCGCTAAGCCGGTGATTGTCACCGGCTCGCAAATTCCCCTGGCAGAATTGCGTTCTGATGGGCAGCAAAACCTGCTGAACTCGCTGTATGTGGCGGCCAATTATCCGATCAGTGAAGTTGCCCTGTTTTTCAATAACACGCTGTTCCGCGGCAACCGTACCACTAAGGCACATGCTGACGGCTTTAATGCCTTCGCATCGCCAAACCTGGCGCCCTTGCTGGAAGCGGGTATTCATATCCGCCGGTTAAACACCCCGCCCGCACCGCAAGGTCACGGCGAGCTGATTGTGCATCCGATAACACCACAGCCGATTGGCGTGGTAACGATTTATCCGGGTATCTCTGCCGACGTGGTGGGTAATTTCCTGCGTCAACCGGTGAAAGCCTTGATCCTGCGCTCTTACGGCGTTGGCAACGCGCCGCAAAATGCTGAGTTTCTTTCGGAACTGCAACAGGCCAGCGATCGCGGCATTGTGGTGGTGAATCTGACGCAGTGTATGTCCGGCAAAGTGAATATGGGCGGCTATGCCACCGGCAATGCGCTTGAGCATGCGGGTGTGATCAGCGGTTTTGATCTCACCGTTGAGGCCACATTAACCAAACTGCATTTTTTATTGAGTCAGAACCTTACCAGCGCGGAAATTCGTGCCAAAATGCAGCAGAATTTACGCGGCGAACTGACCGAAGATTGATACGGAGCGAAACCAATGAAGCGGGCATTGATAATCATCGATATTCAGAACGATTTTTGCCCCGGCGGCCCAATGGCGGTGCGTGAAGGTGACCAAACGGTTGCCGTCGCCAATCGATTTGCGCGTGAGTTTCACGAGCGGGGTGAATGTGTGGTGGCATTGCAAGACTGGCATCCAGCCAATCACGGCAGCTTCGCCTCGATCTCCGGCGAGCCGGTCTACACGCTTGGCGAATTAAACGGTTTAGCGCAGATCTGGTGGCCCGATCACGGTATTGAGAATTCTGTCGGGGCGGATTTTCATCCCGATCTCGATCGCTCTCTGATTGATGCCGTGTTTCATAAAGGGGGCGATGTTGAGGTGGATAGCTACAGCGCCTTCTTCGATAACGGCCATCGACGCAAGACAGAACTCGACAGTTGGCTGCGCGAGCGCGGCATTAACGATTTAGTGATGTTGGGTATTGCGACCGATTACTGCGTCAAATACAGCGTGCTGGATGCGCTGGAGTTAGGTTACAACGTGGAGGTGGTTAAAGAGGGCTGCCGCGGTGTGAACCTGAATCCGGATGACAGTGAAATTGCTTTCGCTCAGATGGAAGCACAAGGTGCGGTATTAATCTGAAAATTAGGGGCTGGTGAGAACCAGCCCTTTTGATTGTTAGTGCAGGTTGATGCGCGTGACTTCGGGCTCAATGCCAAACTCTTCTTTAAGCTGTTTCTTCGATTTCATCACCATATCCCCACCTTTGCTGATGGTCATATGTTGCGGATCGTCATTGTGGCGAGCCTGCCATAACATCACCAGCTGCAGACAATTCTCTTTCTGCTCTGGCGTCAGCGCGACGCCATCTGGCCATTTGCCGATTTCAACCGCCGTGGAGAGTCGCTCGTATACTTCCGGTGTCATCGCCTCCAGCATCGCTTCCAGTTCCTGTTTCATGCTTAGCCCTCTTGCTGATTGCCCTGCTCATCAGTGAAGTTTAGCGAGGCGGAGTTCACGCAGTAGCGCTCGCCGCTCGGCTGTGGGCCATCCGGGAACACATGTCCCAAATGCGCATCACAGTTGCCACAGCGAATCTCAACCCGGTGCATGCCGTGTGAATCATCTTCCAGATAGCGGATAGCGTCGTCACTGAAAGGCTGATAGAAACTTGGCCAGCCACAGCCTGAATCGTATTTGGTTTCGGAGAGAAACAGCGGCGAATTACAAACTAAGCAGTGGTAAATCCCTTCCTGCTTGTTGTGCAGCAAGGCGCCCGAGAAAGGGGGCTCCGTTCCACGATGCTGAGTGACATAGCGCTGCATTTCGGAAAGCTGCGCAATTTTTGCGTCGGGTGCGGTGTCTTTAGCCATTTTGAGTTCCGGAGTGTCATTCTGAAAAAATCGACTAGTATTCTAACAAACGTACAACATCTATCGGGTCTTTTTTCGTGCTAACGCCTCCGACATCTGTTCCACAGCACGATTTTGTGATGGCGATCACCCTTTGTAAAAGTCATCCCTTTTCAGCCCGCATTCGGCGTAACATAGGCGCGCAATAAGGGTGCTGCGTAAGCGATTGCGCAACGAATTATTCCTGGTGTTGGAATTGACCTGTCGCAACAATTGACACGATTCCGCTTGACGCTTGGTAAGGTTTTTGTAATTTTACAGCCAACCTTTTATTCACTAACAAATAGCTGGTGGAATATATGACTATCAAAGTAGGTATTAACGGTTTTGGCCGTATCGGTCGCATCGTTTTCCGTGCTGCGCAGCAGCGTTCTGACATCGAAATCGTCGCGATCAACGATCTGCTCGACGCCGATTACATGGCATACATGCTGAAGTATGACTCTACTCACGGTCGTTTTGACGGCACTGTAGAAGTGAAAGACGGTGCACTGATTGTTAACGGTAAGAAAATCCGTGTTACCGCTGAGAAAGACCCGGCTAACCTGAAGTGGGACGAAGTGGGTGTTGACGTTGTTGCTGAAGCGACCGGTATCTTCCTGACCGACGAAACTGCGCGTAAACACATCACCGCTGGCGCGAAGAAAGTGGTTCTGACTGGTCCATCTAAAGACAGCACCCCGATGTTCGTACGTGGCGCTAACTTTGACAAATATGCTGGTCAGGACATCGTTTCTAACGCGTCTTGCACCACCAACTGCCTGGCTCCACTGGCTAAAGTTATCAACGACAACTTCGGTATCGTTGAAGGTCTGATGACCACCGTTCACGCGACTACCGCTACTCAGAAAACCGTTGATGGCCCGTCTCACAAAGACTGGCGCGGCGGCCGTGGCGCAGCGCAGAACATCATCCCATCTTCTACCGGTGCAGCTAAAGCAGTTGGCGTTGTTCTGCCAGAGCTGAACGGCAAACTGACCGGTATGGCGTTCCGCGTTCCTACTCCAAACGTGTCTGTTGTTGACCTGACTGTTCGCCTGGAAAAACCAGCGACTTACAAAGAAATTTGTGCAGTGATCAAAGCTGAGTCAGAAGGCAAAATGAAAGGCGTTCTGGGCTACATCGAAGACGACGTGGTTTCTACCGACTTCAACGGCGAAACCCTGACTTCAGTATTCGATGCTAAAGCAGGTATCGCTCTGAACGACAACTTCGTGAAACTGGTTTCCTGGTACGATAACGAAACTGGTTACTCACACAAAGTTCTGGATCTGATTGCACTGGTTGCTTCAAAGTAAGCTAACCGGCTACATAGACAAGGGGTGACTTCGGTCGCCCCTTTTTTTCGACTGGATAAAAGAGAAGGTCTGACCATGCAAGATACGCTTTATACCCTTCCGGTAGTGAATCAAATCACCCCTTATCTGTCACAGCGCCAGCAGGGTGATTTGCCGATTGTGGTAATCAGCCATCCTAAAGTGCGTGCGGCGATTGCCCTGCAAGGTGCGCATCTGCTTTCGTGGCAGCCTAGCGGCCAAAAACCGGTGATTTGGCTCAGTGAAAAAACCCCGTTTACCACAGGTAAAGCAATCCGCGGCGGCGTGCCGATTTGCTGGCCGTGGTTTGGTCCGGCAGGTGAACCGGCGCACGGTTTTGCACGCAATATGCCGTGGACGCTGACCGCCCATGACGAAAACGAAGATGCGGTAATGCTGACTTTTACGCTGGAAAGCAACGCACAAACCAAAAAGCTCTGGCCGCACGATTTCACCCTGCTTGCTCGCTTCCGGATTGCTGAGCATTGTGAAATTGAGCTGGAAGCCTACGGCGACTATGAAGCCACCGCAGCGCTGCACAGCTACTTCCGAATTGCGGATATCGCGCAGGTCGAAGTGAGCGGATTGGGTAACAGCTTTATCGATAAGGTTAACGATAATGCGGTTGGCGCATCAGACGACAAGCAGACCTATCCAAACCGCGTGGATCGTATTCACACCGCGGCGGATGATTGCAGCGTGATTCACGATAAAGCGGGCAAACGCCAGATTGAAGTCTATCACCACTATCAGAGTGACGTTGTCACGTGGAATCCAGGTCCGGAGTTATCATGCAGCATGGGGGACATGCCAAATGAAGGCTATAAAACCATGGTGTGCGTGGAAACGGCGCGCATTAGCAAGCCGTTAAAAAGCGCGGGTGAATCCCCTGCGCGTTTGAGTACCACAATTCGTATCGTTAATAAGTAATAAGATGCGGCGCCGTTGCGCCGCTAAACCACATCTAATGAAGTTTTAGATTGAGGCGCAGGAAACGCCCGATCAATGATGCTCAGCTCTTCATTAGTCAGATTGATGCTAAGCGCGGCCGCGTTTTGCTGCACATGTGCAACGCTGCTGGCTTTAGGAATGGCCAAAACACCTTGTTGACGGATCACCCAAGCCAATAGCACTTGCGCCACGCTGATGCCCTTCTGTTGTGCAATCTGTTGAAGATGCGCATCGTCAAACAGCGCTTGTCGCAGTCGTCCAGCCTGCGCTAACGGGCAATAGGCCATAATCGGCATCTCGCGCTGCTGACACTGCGGCAACAGATCATACTCAATCCCCCGCGACGCTAAGTGGTACAGCACCTGATTAGTTAAACAGGCCTTGCCGCCGGGCTCATTCCACAGTTCCAGCATATCGTCATGGTCAAAGTTCGAGACGCCCCAGTGGCGGATTTTGCCCTGCTGCTGCAAGGATTCCATCGCGCGAATGGTTTCTTCCAAGGGCACATTGCCACGCCAGTGCAGCAGGTAGAGATCGAGGTAATCGGTTTGCAGACGACGCAGACTGCGCTCGCAGGCCTCGATAGCATCGACTTCACCGGCATTCCAGGGATACACCTTCGATACCAGCCAGGCTTGATCGCGACGGCCGCGTAACGCTTCGCCGACCACCTCTTCGGCAGCGCCTTCCGCATACATTTCTGCCGTGTCGATAACCTTGAGTCCAAGATCTAATCCCGCCTGCAGTGCCGCCACTTCCTGGCTGCGCAGCGCTTCATTTTCACCCATATACCAGGTTCCCTGGCCAATAGCGGGTAAAGCTGATTCACCGTGAAATTGGATAGTCTTCATCACTCCTCCTGTTGCGCTGAAATGGGGCTCTGAATTGGTGCAATGTAAGAAAAACGCCTCATTACGAGGCGTTTATTTAATCGTCAGAAGCTGTAACTGATGCCGGTCCAGAGTGTGAACTGGCCACTCTTATCGACCATCGGGCTGTCTTTGATTTCGCTGTCGAAGCGCGTGTAACGACCAGACAAGCTGGCGTTCCAGCTTTGGCTGATTTGGTAGCTGGCATTCATCTCGACATACGGCGACCAGCTGTCGTCTGGATGATACTCAGCGATGCCGGTTCGCGCACTTTCATGGGATGAAACACCGTAGTAATAACGGTTCTGATTGGCGCTGTTCCACATGGCACCAATGCCCGGCGTCAGGCTGAATGCGCCGAAATCAAAGCGATATAGATAGGTGAGATCCCAGATTAACCCATTGCTGTTATTGAGCACATCACCCAGCAGAGCGGTGCGCACGATACCCCAATCGGCAACATGGCGATAGTTGGCGCCGGCCATCAGCGTCATACGGCGCTTATCCAGCGCTTTCATGTCACCCAAATCGTTGTCTTTCGGATCGTACTGCTGCGGCGATCCCAGCACCGTCAGCGACAGCTGATTCTGCGGGTCTTTCCACAGGTAATAGCCGCCTTGCAGGCTACGGAACCAGAAGTTTTCACCTTCATAATTAATCACCGGAATCGGCAGATAGCGGTCTTGTCCGCCCCGATAAGGTGACTGCGCATAAATCACCGAAGCGCCAAGAGATAAGGGTTCTGCATGAGTGCCGAACGCCGCAAAATAACAAGGTACAGCCAGAGCAAGCGCTTTAAGTTTGAATTGGTTCACAATTTATTCAGTCCATTAATATAACAATCACACGCAGAGTCTAACCAAATTTTTGCTATCGGTTAACGTTTAATGATGCTCTCTAATCAGCATAGCGAAATATTCTCAGTAGCTTCATCGCTCTCACGGCTTAGGTTGATTGCCTCAGTGCTTATGAGACTTTGTTATTGATATATCGCTGAATAAGGAGAAAAGTGGCTGCAGGTTTTCTGAATGCCTTCTACAGTTAAATGTAAGACGAGACTTTTTTGTACGAGCAGAGTAACCATAAGAATTGTGTATCCCGATAAAAAAACGTCAGGTTGGCATAAGGGTTGCTGTACTCAATAAAGAATATCTTCCGGGAGCTGCTACAAACTTTTATTACGCTCCTTTACCTGTGCTAAAAACGAAAGGACGGGCATCGCTATGAATATATTCGATCACTATCGTCAGCGTTATGAAGCTGCCAAGGACGAAGAGTTCTCATTGCAGGAATTCCTCGCCATCTGTAAACAGGATCGCAGTGCATACGCCAACGCTGCCGAGCGACTATTAATGGCCATCGGTGAGCCGGTGATGGTTGACACTGCGCAAGAGCCTCGCCTTTCCCGAATCTTTTCCAACCGTGTCATGGGACGCTACCCGGCCTTCGAAGAGTTTTACGGTATGGAGGAAGCGATTGAGCAAATCGTCTCCTATCTGAAACACGCCGCGCAGGGTTTGGAAGAGAAGAAACAGATCCTTTACTTACTGGGCCCGGTGGGTGGCGGTAAATCCTCATTGGCCGAGCGCCTGAAAGCGCTGATGCAGCGTGTGCCGATCTATGTGCTGAGCGCCGACGGCGAGCGCAGCCCGGTAAACGATCATCCACTCTGCCTGTTTAACCCGCAGGAAGACGCCAATATTCTGGAAAAGGAGTATGGCGTGCCGCGGCGTTATCTGGGCACCATCATGTCGCCCTGGGCGGCGAAACGCCTGCATGAGTTTGGCGGCGATATCACCCGTTTCAAAGTAGTGAAAGTGTGGCCGTCGATTCTGGAGCAGGTAGCGATTGCCAAAACAGAACCGGGCGATGAGAACAACCAGGATATTTCTGCGTTGGTCGGTAAAGTGGATATCCGCAAGCTGGAAAATCACGCGCAAAATGATCCTGATGCTTACGGCTATTCAGGTGCACTTTGCCGCGCGAATCAGGGCGTGATGGAATTCGTGGAGATGTTTAAAGCACCGATTAAAGTGCTGCATCCGCTGCTGACCGCCACGCAGGAAGGTAACTACAACGGTACCGAAGGAATCTCTGCCCTGCCGTTCAACGGCATCATTCTGGCGCACTCCAACGAATCAGAGTGGGTCACCTTCCGTAATAACAAAAACAATGAGGCATTCCTTGACCGTGTTTACATCGTCAAAGTGCCTTACTGCCTTCGCGTTTCTGAAGAGATTAAGATTTACAACAAACTGTTGGATCACAGTGAGTTGACCACGGCGCCATGCGCGCCGGGCACGCTGGAAACCCTGGCCCGCTTCTCGATTCTGTCGCGTTTGAAAGAGCCGGAAAACTCCAGCATCTACTCGAAAATGCGCGTTTATGATGGCGAGAGCCTGAAAGATACCGATCCAAAAGCCAAATCCTGGCAGGAGTATCACGATTACGCGGGCGTTGATGAGGGCATGAACGGTCTTTCAACCCGCTTCGCGTTTAAAATCCTGTCGCGCGTGTTTAACTTCGACCATGCCGAAGTAGCGGCCAACCCGGTGCATCTGTTCTACGTACTGGAGCAGCAAATTGAGCGCGAGCAGTTCCCTCAGGATCAAGCCGAGAAGTATCTGGAGCACCTGAAAGGCTATTTGATTCCAAAATACGCCGAATTTATCGGTAAAGAGATTCAGACCGCGTATCTGGAGTCCTACTCGGAATACGGTCAAAACATCTTTGATCGCTACGTTACCTACGCTGATTTCTGGATTCAGGATCAAGAGTACCGCGATCCCGACACCGGACAGCTGTTTGACCGCGAATCGCTGAACGCCGAGCTGGAAAAGATCGAGAAACCTGCCGGGATCAGTAACCCGAAAGATTTCCGTAACGAGATTGTCAACTTTGTGCTGCGTGCCCGTGCGCAGAATAGCGGACGCAATCCGAACTGGACCAGCTACGAAAAACTGCGCACGGTCATCGAGAAGAAAATGTTCTCGAACACCGAAGAGTTGCTGCCGGTGATTTCGTTCAATACCAAAACCTCAACGGACGAGCAGAAAAAACACGATGATTTTGTCGATCGCATGATGGAAAAAGGCTATACCCGCAAGCAAGTACGCCTGCTGTGCGAGTGGTATCTGCGCGTGCGTAAATCTTCATAATCGTTATCTGTAAGCGTTGCGGCGCTACGGTGCTGCAACAGGAGGCCGGGTTTCCCGGCCTAAGCTTGCAATGCAGTTTGGGGGATTTTTATGGCCTATTTTATCGATCGGCGTCTCAACGGTAAGAACAAAAGCGCCGTAAATCGGCAGCGCTTTCTGCGCCGTTACAAGTCGCAAATTAAGCAATCGATCTCCGAGGCCATCAACAAGCGTTCGGTGACCGATGTCGAGAGCGGCGAATCGGTCTCGATTCCAATTGACGATATCAACGAACCGAGCTTCCATCAGGGCCGCGGCGGCAGTCGCCATCGCGTGCATCCTGGGAATGACCATTTCGTGCAAAACGATCGCATTGAACGTCCGCAAGGTGGCGGCGGCAGCGGCGGTAGCGGCCAAGGCAACGCCAGTCAGGATGGTGAAGGCCAGGACGAATTCAGCTTCCAGATATCTAAAGATGAATATCTCGATCTTCTGTTCGAAGATTTGGCGTTGCCGAACCTGCGTAAGAATCAACATCGGCAGTTAAACGAGTACAAAACCCATCGCGCGGGCTACACCTCAAACGGTACGCCGGCTAATATCAGTGTGGTGCGCTCGCTGCAGAACTCGCTGGCTCGTCGTACGGCGATGACGGCGGGTAAACGCCGCATGTTAAACGAACTGGAAGCTACGCTATCCGAAGTGGAAAACAGCGAACCGGCGCAGTTACTGGAAGAGGAGCGTTTACGTAAAGAGATCGCTGAGTTGCGCGCGCGCATCGACCGCGTACCGTTTATCGATACCTTTGACCTGCGCTACAAAAACTTCGAGAAGCGACCAGAACCTTCCAGCCAGGCCGTGATGTTCTGCCTGATGGACGTGTCTGGTTCGATGGATCAAGCCACCAAAGATATGGCGAAGCGTTTCTACATTCTGCTGTATCTGTTCCTGAGCCGTACCTACAAGAACGTCGACGTGGTGTACATTCGCCATCACACTCAAGCCAAAGAGGTCGACGAACAGGAATTCTTCTACTCACAGGAAACGGGCGGCACCATTGTTTCCAGTGCACTGAAGTTGATGGATGAAGTAGTTAAAGAGCGTTATGACCCGTCACAGTGGAACATCTATGCGGCGCAAGCGTCGGATGGTGATAACTGGGCCGATGATTCACCGCTCTGCCACGAGATCTTAGCCAAACATATTCTGCCGGTTGTGCGTTATTACAGCTATATCGAGATCACGCGCCGCGCGCACCAGACCTTATGGCGCGAGTATGAACATCTGCAGGCAATGTTTGATAACTTCGCAATCCAACATATTCGCGAGCCAGAAGACATCTATCCGGTATTTAGAGAACTTTTCCACAAACAGGCTGCAGAAGCCTGATTTTATAAGCCGGTCACTGACCGGCTTTTTCTTTGCAGCAGCCCCACTCACTTCGCGCCATTTCCTGTTGTTTTTTCATACAAATTTAGCTGTGTATGGGATGCGGCCCCGCAGAATGAAAAAATGTGCAATTAAGCGCTGACAAGCTAT
Source organism: Pantoea sp. DY-5 (assembly GCF_019795955.1). NCBI lineage: Bacteria > Pseudomonadati > Pseudomonadota > Gammaproteobacteria > Enterobacterales > Erwiniaceae > Pantoea > Pantoea sp. DY-5. The sequence goes on along the minus strand of NZ_JAIMIE010000001.1, from coordinate 307,355 downwards.
TGATAAGGCATTATCTTTCCACCTTGTCTGTGTGAATCGCCCGCAGTTTGTCTTTTTTGCCCCACCGCAGGAGAACGCCGTTGAATACCAGCATGATTTACAGTTTGTTCATTATTGGGTCCGTGCTGGTAGCAGCAAGTATTTTGCTCAGTTCCTTTTCATCACGCCTTGGCATTCCGATTCTGGTGATCTTCCTCGCTCTCGGCATGTTGGCCGGGATTGATGGTATCGGTGGCATCGCCTTTGATAACTATCCCGTCGCCTATCTGGTCTCTAACCTGGCTTTAGCCATCATCTTGCTCGATGGCGGAATGCGTACCAAAGCGTCTTCGCTAAAGGTGGCGCTCGGCCCGGCATTATCGCTGGCGACGGTTGGCGTGATGATCACCGCAGGGTTAACCGGCGTTGCCGCTGCCTGGCTTTTTAAGCTCGATCTGATGCAGGGCTTTCTGATTGGCGCGATTATCGGTTCTACCGATGCCGCCGCCGTATTTTCGCTGCTGGGTGATAAAGGCCTCAACGAACGTGTCAGCTCCACGCTGGAGATTGAATCCGGCAGCAACGACCCGATGGCGGTGTTTCTCACCATCACGCTGATCGACATGATTCAGCAAGGCCAGTCCGGCCTGAGCTGGATGTTTGTGGTGCATCTGGTGCAGCAGTTTGGTCTTGGCATCGTATTAGGCCTGGGCGGCGGCTGGGCGCTGCAGCAGTTGATTAACCGTATCAATCTGGCGCAGGGTTTATATCCGCTGCTGGCGGTGAGTGGCGGCATCATCGTGTTTGCGCTCACCACCGTGATGGAAGGCAGCGGCATTCTGGCGGTTTATCTTTGCGGCTTCCTGCTGGGCAACAGCCCGATTCGCAACCGCCACGGTATTTTGCAAACTTTTGATGGTATGGCATGGCTGAGCCAAATCGGCATGTTCATTGTGCTGGGCTTGCTGGTGACACCCTCCGATTTGTGGCACATCGCGGTGCCGGCGATGATTCTGTCGCTGTGGTTGATTCTGGTAGCGCGCCCGCTGTCGATTCTGGTTGGTCTGTTACCGTTCAAAGGCTTCACCGGACGCGAACGTATCTTCATCAGTTGGGTGGGCTTACGTGGCGCAGTGCCAATCATCCTCGCCGTATTTCCGATGATGGCCGGGCTGGAGAACGCCAAGCTCTACTTCAACATCGCTTTCTTTGTAGTATTGGTGTCGTTGATGCTGCAAGGCACTTCGCTGGGCTATGCCGCCAAACGCGCCAAAGTGGTGGTGCCACCAACCGCCTCGCCGATTAGCCGGGTTGGGCTGGATATCCATCCGGAGAATCCGTGGGAACAATTTATTTATCAGCTGAGCGCCGACAAATGGTGCGTCGGCGCAGCGCTGCGTGATTTGCAGATGCCGCGCGAAACCCGCATCGCCGCCCTGTTCCGCGATAACGCGTTAATGCATCCCAACGGCAATACGCGCCTGAAAGAAGGCGATGTGCTGTGTGTGATTGGCCGTGAACGTGATCTCCCCGCCTTGGGCAAAATGTTTAGTCAATCGCCGCCGGTATCGCTGGATCAACGCTTCTTCGGCGACTTTATTCTGGATGCCGAGGCGCGCCTGCGCGACGTGGCGCAAATTTACGGCCTGGAGTTAGATGAACAGACCAACGATCAGCAGTCGCTTGGACAGCTGGTAATGAGTTTGCTCGGCAGCACGCCAGTGGTTGGCGATCAGGTGGAATGGAAGCAGTTAACCTGGACGGTGGCAGAGAAAGAAGATAACCAGATTGTGAAGGTCGGTGTGCGCGTCAGCGAAGACAAGGATTAATCCGAGGCTTTATCGCTCGTAAACTGCGTGTGAACGACTATGCTCACTATTCAACCCAGCAAATACGGGAGAATGTAATGGGACGCGTGGTGAAGATTGGTCAATATGAAATCGTTGATGCAGAGTTCAATAGTGACAATGGCGACACTGTCAGTATTCCCTGCCATACCAATCCCGGCCTGAGTGACCAACTCGACGGCTGGGATGTGGATACCAGTGTACCGGCATGGATTGATGAAGAGGCTGTCGATCTGCAAATCGGACACTATGACAAGCAGCAGGACCTGTGGGTATTAAAAAAACCCGCCTGATTGGCTGGCGCCGCCATTGATGTGAATGGCGGTCATTCCGAAAAGCTGTCTTAAAATGAAGCGTAATATTCGCGATTAATTAACTTTTAACCATACATTTCAATTAAATAGCCAATTATTTCTTTAGTCATTTATTTCCTTTTCAGACTATTTCCATATTAACTCTGTCAAATAACTCCTGCATACTCTTAAACGTTGCTGCAGCTTTTCGTGACGTTCATCACGTCTCAAACGGTCCTTTCCTTGCAGCGCTTATGGCAGCACTGACTTATATCTCGCTGAAAGAATTATTCTTTCCATTTTTCAGCGGACCACTCCTGAGCGCGTACTTGATTCTGGTCAGGCCATCTTTTACTTAAGAAAAGAGAGCAGGTTTTATGGCAAGTACTTTGATAATGAATGATGCAACCCGCTCGTGGAGCGGACTGCGCAAAAACCTCATCGCAAAAGTCGCACTTAGTTTCTCGGATTTAATTGCATTAAATCTGGCATTGTTTTTATCTGCCGCCACCGTTCAAGGTATTTGGGGCGAACTGGATACCTTTATTCCGCCCCAGCAGATTGAATACCGGTTTATTGCCCAATTTAGCCTTTCTATTCTTTGCACCGCCTGGTTCTGGGTGCGTATGCGTCACTACACTTATCGCAAGCCGTTTTGGTTTGAACTGAAAGAAGTGATTAAAACCCTGTTCGTCTTCTCTCTGCTTGATCTGGCGTTGATTGCCTTTTCAAAATGGGACTTCTCGCGCATGGTTTGGGTGTTCAGCTGGACTTACGCCCTGCTGCTGCTGCCGCTAATGCGTGCCGTGGTAAAACGCGCCATCAACCGCGCCGGTCAGTGGCAGAAGGAAACCATTATCATTGGTTCCGGTAAAAATGCCATGGAAGCCTATGCGGCACTGCAGAGCGAGGAGATCCTCGGTTATAACGTGCAGGCGTTTATCTCGCTGGATGATGACCAACAGCATGAGAAGGTTAATGGCGTTCCGGTGATCACCTGGAAAGACATCAACTGGCAAACCATGGACCGTGACAACACGCAATTTATCGTCGCCACCGAATTTGAGCAGCAAGTGGTGCGCGATAAATGGCTGAAGTTCCTGTCCAAAATGAAGTGCCGTTCAATTTCCGTGATCCCAACGCTGCGCGGCGTGCCGCTGTATGGCACCGATATGTCATTCATCTTCAGCCATGAAGTGATGATTTTGCGCGTCAGCAATAACCTGGCGAAACGCTCTTCGCGCTTCCTGAAACGCACCTTCGATATCGTGGTGGCATCCATGCTGCTGCTGTTCCTCGGACCGGTATTTGGACTGCTGTGTGCGATGGTGAAACGTGACGGCGGCAATGCGATTTATGGTCATGAACGCGTTGGGCAAGATGGCGTGAAGTTTAAGTGCCTGAAGTTCCGCTCAATGGTGACCAACTCGCAGGAAGTGCTGCAAAATTTGCTGGCGACCAGCGAGGAAGCGCGTGCCGAATGGGACCGCGATTTCAAACTGAAAAACGATCCGCGTGTGACCAAAATTGGTAACTTCCTGCGCAAAACCAGCCTTGATGAGCTGCCACAACTGTGGAACGTGATTCGTGGCGAAATGAGTCTGGTCGGTCCGCGTCCGGTGATTGAAGCAGAACTGGAGCGTTATGCCGGTGATGTGGATTACTACCTGATGGCGAAACCGGGCATGACCGGCTTGTGGCAGGTCAGCGGACGTAACGACATCGACTACGATACGCGCGTCTACTTCGATTCCTGGTACGTGAAAAACTGGGCGTTATGGACTGACATTGCAATTCTGTTCAAAACCGCTGGCGTAGTGGTTCGTCGCGACGGCGCTTACTAATACCCTCGAGGCGGTGCCTGTGCACTTCGGCAGGCATCGCTTTTATTATCCCTTTCTTTTTCCCCTAAGAGTCATTACCCTTCCGGATTGTTTAACAGGTCGTCCGGTTCGTAATGCAAAAATTCACCTTAATACTTCTTAGCCTGGTGCTGCTGGCGCCGCTTGGCATTGATCTTTACCTCCCGACATTGCCGCAAATCGCCGAAGGTCTTAACAGCCCGGTGAGCCTCATCCAAATCACTATTCCCCTGTTTTTATTGGTGATGGGCATTGGCCAATTGATCACCGGTCCGCTGGTGGATAATTTTGGTCGTAAGCCGCTTGCGTTGATTGGCCTCGCGCTTTATATCATTGGCAGCGCGATTGCCGCCACCAGCACGCTGTGGCCAGTGTTCTTCCTCGCCCGCATCATTCAGGGCTGTGCCGTGTGCTGCACTGCGGTGGTGGCCTTCAGCGGCGTGCGTGACCGTCTCAGTGGCGAGGATGCCGCACGCGCTTACGGCTTTCTCAATGGTGCGCTGAATATCGTTCCCGCGCTGGCGCCACTGTTGGGTGGGATCCTCGCCGAAGCCTACGGCTGGCGGATGCCGTTCTGGTTCCTGTGCGGCTATGCGGTGGTGATTGGGCTGATTGTGCTGCTGTGGCTGCCGGAAACGCGTCCAGCGGACACCTTACGCGTTAAAGGTTTACCGCTGGCGCAGTACGCTGCCATCGCCCGTGAACCGCGCTTTCTCGCCTTTGCCTTTGCGAATGCCGGCGCGCTGGGCATGGTGCTGACCTATGTGTCGCTGGCACCACATGTGCTGATGACCGAAGGCGGCCTGACGCCGCTGCAATTCTCCTTCGCCTTTGGCGCCAACGGTTTTTGGATCATGCTGGTCAGCGCGTTCGTGAACAAAACCATTCGCAAAGCGGGACGCCCGTTCTGCCTGGCGATGGGTTTCGCCACCATGTTGATTGGCGCGATTCTGCTGATGATGGGCACCACGCTGTTACCGGCGACGTGGCAAAACCATTGGGCGCTGTACATGATTCCCGTGGCGGTTTCCGTTGCCGGCCTGGCGTTCACGGTCGGTCCCGCCACCAGCTACGCGCTGGAGCCGTATCAGCAGCAAGCGGGCGTGGCCTCAGCACTGCAGGGATTTATTCAGATGGCGTGTGGTGCGGGCGGCAGCATGGCAATCGTGGCATTGCCCGTTGCGGAGAAGTCGTCACTGGCCTTGATGATGCTGCTGGGTGCAGCGCTGGCGATGACTGCCTGGCGCTGCAGTAAGAAAATGCACGGTCGCGTGACCGCGCTTAAATAACCTCAACCGGAACGCGTGGCGCGAGCGCGCACATCAGCTCGTAGCCCACCGTTCCGGCGGCTTTTGCCACCTCATCGATCTTCACCTGATTGCCCCACAGCTCCACCTTCGAACCGATGCCGGCCTGCCGGCAAGGTTCCAAATCGATCATCATCATGTCCATGGAGATGGCGCCCAGCGTTTGCGTGCGTATGCCATCCACGCTGACTGGCGTGCCGGTGGGTGCGTGACGCGGATAACCGTCGGCGTAACCACAGGCGACGATGCCGATACGCTGCGTGCCGCTGGCGTGATAGCGATAACCGTAACCCACGCCGTCACCGGCATTCAGCTGCTGCACGCCAATGATTTCGCTGGTGAGCGTCATGACCGGCTGCAATCCGGTGCTGGCGATATCCTGCCAGTCGCCGCTCGGTGACGCGCCATAGAGAATAATGCCGGGACGCACCCAGTCAAAATGCGCTTCAGGATGCCACAGCGTAGCCGCAGAGTTAGACAGGGAACGCGGACAATCGAGCCCTTCCGCCGCCAGTTCGACGCGCTTCATCGGCTCAACTAATCCTTGCGGATTCTCTGCATCAGCGAAGTGCGCCATCAACGTCATTGCACCGACGTTCGGCAAAGCGCGCAGTTTTTGCCACGCCGCATGAGCCTGCTCAGGACGGAAACCAAGCCGGTTCATGCCGCTGTTGATTTTGAGGTACACATCGACCGGTGCCGACAGCTGCGCTTTTGCCAGCGCCTGAATCTGCCAGTTGCTGTGCACGCTGGTGGTGAGGCGGTAACGATCGATTAGCGCTAAATCCTCGGCATGAAAGAAACCTTCCAGCAGCAGGATCGGTTTTTTCCAGCCCTGCTCACGCAGCAGGATCGCCTCTTCCATATTCAGCAGCGCGAAACCATCGGTTTCTGCCAGGCTTTGCCACACGCGAGCCACACCGTGACCATAAGCATTGGCTTTTACCACCGACCAGACGCGTGATTGCGGGGCCGCCCGGCGAACAACGGCCAGATTATGACGCAGTGCCTGTTGATTGATGGTGGCACCGGTTGGACGTGACATGCTTTTACTCTCCCTGAGGTCTCAGCGCGCCGCGCTGGCGTTACGCAGTGGCGAAGAATGTGGCTCAAAACCTGGCAGGTAGCGCAGCACTGACAAATCATCTGCGGCAATCGCCGGTTTCTGACCAGAAATTAAATCAGCCAGAAGCTGACCGGAACCACAAGCCATCGTCCATCCCAGCGTACCGTGACCGGTATTGAGATAGAGATTGGAGAGCGGCGTGCGCCCGACAATCGGCGTACCGTCTGGCGTCATCGGACGCAATCCGGTCCAGAACGTGGCCTGTTCGACAAAACCGCCTTCAGGATAGAGATCGCGGACCACCATCTCCAGCGTTTCGCGTCGTGCCGGCAACAGTTTGGTGTTAAAACCAACAATTTCTGCCATGCCGCCCACGCGAATGCGATCGTCAAAGCGCGTTACCGCCACTTTGTAAGTTTCATCGAGGATGGTGGAAACCGGTGCGGCATCGGCATTCTTGATTGGAATTGTCAGCGAATAGCCTTTCAACGGGTAAACCGGGATGGCCAGAATGTCTTTCAGCAGCGCGGTTGAATAGGAACCGAATGCCACCACGTAAGCATCGGCTTTGATCACTTCATCGCCACACTTCACGCCATAAATGCGATTGCCCTCACGCAACAACTGATCAACCGAGGTGTTGTAGCGGAAGGTTACGCCCGCCGCCGCTGCCATCGCAGCCAGACGTTGGGTGAACAGTTGGCAGTCGCCGGTTTCGTCGTTAGGGAGACGCAAACCGCCGGTGAGTTTATGCGCCGTGGCCGCCAGCGCAGGTTCGACATTTTTGAGCTGATGCGCTTCCAGCAGCTCATAGGGCACGCCCGCATCGCGCAGCACGGCGATATCTTTGCTGGCACTTTCGAACTGTTGCTGCGTGCGGAAGAGCTGCAGCGTGCCGCCCTGCCGACCTTCATAGGCAATGCCGGTGCTGGCGCGCAGCGTTTTCAGGCAGTCGCGGCTGTACTCCGCGATGCGCACCATGCGGCTTTTATTCTCTTGATAGTGCTGCATGTCGCAGTTACGCAGCATATTCCACATCCATTCCAGCTGGAACTTGCTGCCATCGAGACGAACTGCCAGCGGCGCGTGACGCTGGAACATCCATTTGACCGCTTTCAGCGGAACGCCCGGCGCCGCCCAAGGCGCAGCATAGCCCGGTGAAATCTGTCCCGCATTACCGGCGCTGGTTTCCAGCGCGGCGGCAGGTTGACGATCGATAACCGTGACCTCATGTCCGGCCTGCGCCAGATACCATGCGCTCGCTACCCCAACCACACCACTACCAAGAATCACTACGCGCATAAGCCCCTCGTCGCAGCAAAAGAATAATTAACTATTAACCCAGCCCAACACAGCATAACCCGACCGCTATTGAAATCTTACATTCGACCGACTTATTTCACATGTTTTTTACCTGACTGCACACTGAAATCATGCAACAGCGGCAAAATCAGGATTTTTTATGCCTTAAATCCCTTAATCAGCCATTTATTATGCGGAAGGGAGCGGTTTTGACTTTTTTCAGGAGAAAGCGCCGCAGTCATACAATCCACTTATAAACAGAGCATTATTCTGCTAAATGAATAATATCCAACATTTGCCATCAGTATTGGCTTAACTAACGCTTTTTGAATGATTTTCTGCCAAAAGAATTCGATTGAGATTCAGTTTCGGATAGGCGACAGTGGACTATCATTGAAGTGTTCGCTCAGTTTTTTGGGCCATCTTTACTCAGGATGAGGCCTTAAACGATCGTGACAGGTAACTCCTGCCGCTTGCAAAACAGAGGTGCGCTATGACGACAATCTTTGACGAGCCAACCCGCAACAGTAAACGACTCAGTGATGGTCCCGACTGGACCTTCGAACTGCTGGATGATTATCTGGCGGAAATTGACCGCGTAGCCAAAAGTTACGGACTGGAAACCTATCCGCACCAAATTGAAGTGATCACCTCCGAGCAGATGATGGATGCCTACTCCAGCGTGGGTATGCCGATCAACTATGCGCACTGGTCGTTCGGCAAGAAATTCATCGAAACGGAACAGCGCTACAAGCATGGTCAGCAAGGCCTGGCGTATGAGATCGTCATCAACTCCAATCCGTGTATCGCCTATTTGATGGAAGAGAACACCATGACCATGCAGGCGCTGGTAATGGCGCACGCCTGTTACGGTCACAACTCTTTCTTTAAAAATAACTATCTGTTCCGCAGCTGGACCGATGCCAGTTCGATTGTGGATTACCTGCTGTTTGCGCGAAATTACATTACCGATTGCGAAGAGCGCTATGGCGTAGAGGAGGTTGAGCGTCTGCTCGATTCCTGCCATGCGTTGATGAACTACGGTGTGGATCGCTATAAGCGTCCGCAGAAAATTTCGCTGCAGGAAGAGAAAGCTCGCCAGCAGAGCCGCGAAGAGTATTTGCAGAGTCAGGTGAATACGCTGTGGCGTACCCTGCCGCGTAAAGAGAAGGAGTCGGTGCACGTTGAGGCATCGCGCTACCCTTCTGAACCGCAGGAAAACCTGCTCTATTTCATGGAAAAAAATGCGCCATTGCTGGAATCCTGGCAACGTGAAGTGCTGCGCATTGTTCGCAAGGTCAGTCAGTATTTTTATCCGCAGAAACAGACGCAGGTAATGAACGAAGGCTGGGCCACGTTCTGGCACTACACCATCCTTAATCATCTGTATGACGAAGGCAAAGTTTCGGAACGTTTCATGATGGAGTTCCTGCACAGCCACACCAACGTGGTGTATCAGCCGCCGTATAACAGCCAGTGGTATAACGGCATCAACCCGTATGCGCTGGGCTTCGCGATGTTCCAGGATATCAAACGCATCTGTCAGACACCGACCGAAGAAGATCGCTACTGGTTCCCGGACATTGCCGGTTCGGATTGGCTGAAAACCCTGCATTTCGCCATGCGCGAATTTAAGGACGAGAGCTTTATCAGCCAGTTCCTGTCACCAAAAGTGATGCGTGATTTCCGCTTGTTCACGGTGATGGATGATGACCGTAACAATTTCCTCGAAATTGCGGCGATCCATGATGAAGCAGGTTATCGCGCCATTCGTCAGCAGCTGTCGGCGCAGTACAATCTGAGCAATCTGGAACCTAACATTCAGGTCTACAACGTGGATTTGCGTGGCGACCGCTCACTAACGCTGCGTTATGTGCCGCAACAGCGTGCGCCGCTTGATAAGAGCCGCAAAGAAGTGTTGAAGCATGTGCATCGTTTGTGGGGCTTTGATGTGATTCTGGAACAGCAGAATGAAGACGGCAGCGTCGAGTTGCTGGATCGTTCGCCCACGCGCGGCCCAACGTTGTAAGGCAAAAAAAACCGGACTGTCGAAGTCCGGTTTTTCTTTTATCGCTTGCTGGCTAAATCGTCCGGCATGCTTTTCTGCATCTTGTGCCAAATCTCACCGCTGCGGCGTCCGTATTCACGCACGCTATCGACAATCTGCTCCTGCGAAGGATTAGCCACGCACAGGTCAGCCAGCTGGCGATAGAAGTTACGCGCCAGTTCACGCGCTTCCAGACTGGAGAAGTAGTGACGACCCACGCGGGTATACAACCCTTTCAGGCCATTCAAAATCAGACCATAAATCGGGTTACCTGATGCAAACGCCAGGCCGCGGAACACGCGATAATCCAGCTCGGTATAGGCTTCGGCTTTGTCTTCCTCGATCAGTGCATTTTCCAGCACTTCGCGCGCTTTATCAGGATGATGACGCAGCGCACGGCTGATAAAAATCGAAGAGATGTTAGTCCGCACCGACAGCAGATTATCAATCAACTGTGGAACGCTATCGTGATCGAGTCGGGCCAGGGTTTCGAGGATGTTTAAACCGGAGGTTTCCCAAAAATCGTTAACGCGCGTCGGTTTGCCATGTTGAATGGTTAACCAGCCATCGCGCGCCAGACGCTGCAACACTTCACGCAACGTGGTGCGGGTCACGCCAATAAGTTCAGAAAGCTCACGTTCGGCAGGTAGAATGGATCCCGGCGGAAAACGACTGTTCCAGATGCTTTCAATAATATACTCTTCAGCAAATCCCGCGGGGCTCTGCGCCTTAATCACCATAGCATTTATTTCTCGTTGCTTTCTTTATCGTAATGCGACTCATCATACCAGAGCGGCTATAGCGGAAATAGCCTGCCAACCGATTAAAAGCGCGCGCTGGCGCAAAATTCAGCCGTGAATTCAGACGAAACGACGCTGGCAAGCACACGTTTGCGCTGCGCCTGCGGCTTGCACTTATCGGATGAAGCGCATGACCGGATCTTTTTTGGCCTCAACGCGACTTAAGTCATTTTTGTACATGATTTTTTCCCTTTACCTGGCTGGCACGGTTGCGCTTTTGGTTTACACTGCGAAACATTAACGGTTACAGGAAAAGCAATATGTTGCGATATTTGAATCAATGCTCGCGTGGACGCGGTGCCTGGCTTCTGCTGGCCCTAACGGCGCTAGCGTTTGAATTGACGGCGTTGTATTTTCAGTATGTCATGGGGCTGCAACCCTGCGTAATGTGTATTTATGAGCGTTGCGCGCTGTTTGGCGTGATGGGCGCGGGCATCGTGGGTGCGATTGCGCCAAAAACCCCGCTGCGCTGGGCGGCGATCCTCATCTGGATTTATAGCGCGATTGAAGGCACTCGCCTCTCTTACGATCACACCATGATTCAGTTGCATCCCAATCCGTTTGTCACCTGCGACTTTGCCGCTCGTTTCCCAACCTGGTTGCCACTGGATAAATGGTTGCCTTCGGTGTTTGTGGCCAGCGGTGACTGCGCCGAGCGCGGCTGGACTTTCCTGACCTGGAGCATGCCGCAGTGGATGATCGTGATTTTCGGCGCTTATCTGCTGGTGGCGCTGCTGGTGTTGATTTCACAACTGTTCAAACCGAAACGCCGCGATCTGTTCGGACGTTAACACCAAAAAAACAGGCAGCCTTGGCTGCCTGTTTTATATTTAACCGTTGCGATCCGGTCGATCGATTATATGCTCTTCCCAATCCCGCACTTCACTCTCACGCACCGCAATAAAACGCACTGAAATGCGCTGCGCATGCATCGCCTTTTTAGAACCGGCGATCAGCGGATGCCAGGCCGGCAAGGTTTTGCCTTCCCCTAACACGCGATAGGCGCAGGTACGTGGCAGCCATTCAAAGCTGGTGAGGTTTTCACGCGTCAACTTGATGCAATTCTCTTCTAACTCAAAACGATGCTCGTAGTTACGGCATTGGCAGGTTTTGATATTCAGCTGATTGCAGGCCACGTTGGTGAAGTAGATTTCGTCGGTATCCGCATCCTGCAACTTATTCAAGCAACATTGGCCGCAGCCGTCGCACAGGGATTCCCACTCTGCGTCGTTCATTTGGTCAAGGCGTTTAGTCTGCCAGAAAGGTTGTTCAGTCATGATGGCGGTCCGGGTTAGCAAAGAGACCGCACCTTATAAAGGTTCAGGTGCGGTGATGCAAGTTTTACAGAACGCGCGTCGAAATACCGTGACCCGCCAGCGACACTTCAAGCTTGTCGCCAGAACGCATCGGGCCAACGCCTTCAGGCGTACCGGTCAGCACCACATCGCCCGCGCGCAGAGTGAAATACTGGCTCATGTAGGCAATTAACGGCAGAATTTTGTGGATCATATCGGCGGTCGTCCCGTGCTGACGCACTTCGCCGTTAACCATCAGCTTCAGTTCGGTGTTCTGGGGATCGCCGCTAAACTCGGCAACCGGAATAAAACCGGACAGCGGACACGAGTTATCAAAACCTTTGGATTTTTCCCACGGTTGGCCCGCTTTCTTCAAACCGGCCTGCACGTCACGTAAGGTCAAATCCAGCGCGACGCCATAACCGGCAATCGCCTTCGCCACATGCTCTTCGCTCGCCTGCTTCAGCGTCGAGCCAATCAGCACCGCCAGCTCAACTTCATGATGCACTTCACCAAAATTTGCCGGGATTGACAGCGGCTGGCGCAGATCGCACACCGCGGTTTCCGGTTTGATAAACACTACCGGTTCGGTTGGCGTGGCACTTCCCATTTCCTTTATGTGCTTTGCATAGTTGCTGCCGACGCAAACCACTTTGCTGACCGGATAATCCAACAGAGCGCCCTGCCAGTTACGATGCTGATACATGCTATTCCCCTGCTTTGGTTGTGTTTGCCGCCAGTGCATCTGGCGATGAAGTCTGGCTCAGTGCCGGAACGCGGCAGGCTGAGGTGGAATATATTAGCGGGTTTATGGCGGCAGGCGTGGCGGAAATTGTCAAAAGTCATTAATCGTGTACAACAAAATCAGCTAAACGCCCGGATAATTGCCCGCAATAAAAGGTTAAAGCGGGCAGTTAATTAACGCAAATAGCACTGATTATTTCTACAGGATATATTTACAGAGGAATCTGAATTAATCTTTTTTACCCTGATCGAGATGAATGTTGAGCAGACTTTCAACCGGCGGTGGAATTTGCAAATAAAAACCGTGGTCGCTTAAACCTTGCTTAACTTTATTGATATCCGCGTTAGCCAGCTTGTCACGTTTATCCAGTGACAGCACCATGGCCAGCTGGGGTTTGCCGAAGCCACGCAGCAGTTCTTCCGGCACCCGTGAGAAATCGTCTTTTTTTTCAACATAGAGATAAGTCTGTTCACGTTGCGGGCTTCTGTAGATCACACAAAACATATTTTTTACTCGAATTAACCGATGGCGTCACTTGCCTGAATATAGCAGTAACTATAACATGCTTGCAGAACTTCGAATATTGACCGTTTGATGTTATTGCCGATTTTATCGGCGAGCATTTAAGGGTCGTAAAACAGGACTGAGTCAGCACAGATGTCGCAAACGCCAATCGAATTCAAGGGAAGCAGTTTTACCCTGTCAGTCGTTCATCTGCATCATTCGCAACCCGAGGTGATTCGTCAGGCGCTACAGGACAAAATCGATCAGGCACCGGCCTTTTTGCTGAATGCGCCGGTGGTGCTGAATGTTTCAGCGTTAACCGGCGACATTAACTGGAAACAGATGCAACAAGCGGTGATGGCGACCGGTCTGCGTATCGTGGGTGTCAGCGGTTGCAAAGATGAAGCCCTGAAAAAAATGATTGCCCGCGCAGGTTTGCCGGTCCTTTCTGAAGGTAAAGAGAGCCGCAAACAAGCCGCTGCGCCGGTCGCTGTAGCCGCACCAGTTGTTCCGGCGGTGGTGGCTGATGCCGCCAGTAAAACCCGCATCATTAATACGCCAGTGCGTTCGGGCCAACAGATTTATGCGCGCAATGCCGATCTCATCGTCACCAGCAGCGTGAGCGCCGGTGCCGAACTGGTCGCCGACGGTAACATCCATATTTACGGCATGATGCGCGGTCGCGCGTTGGCCGGCGTCGGCGGACAACGCGACAGCCAGATTTTTTGCACCAACCTCGCCGCAGAGTTGGTCTCTATTGCCGGGGAATATTGGATGATCGATCAAATCCCGGCGGAATTCTTTGGTAAAGCGGCGCGCCTCAGCCTGATAGAGGGCGCGCTTACCATTCAGACACTTAATTAAGCCCCTTTTCTTTCGTTAAGGAAATCAACATTTATGGCACGCATTATTGTAGTTACATCGGGTAAAGGGGGCGTTGGCAAGACCACGTCAAGCGCGGCCATCGCTACCGGGTTAGCGCAGAAAGGCAAAAAAACCGTCGTCATCGATTTCGATATCGGTCTGCGTAACCTGGATTTGATCATGGGCTGTGAACGCCGCGTGGTGTATGACTTTGTAAACGTCATTCAGGGCGATGCAACGCTGAATCAAGCGCTGATTCGCGACAAGCGCACAGAGCAACTCTACATTCTGCCGGCTTCACAGACGCGCGATAAAGATGCACTGACGCGTGAAGGCGTTGAAAAAGTGCTGAACGATCTGGCGGCGATGGAGTTCGACTTTATCGTCTGTGACTCACCAGCAGGTATCGAAACTGGCGCGCTGATGGCATTGTACTTCGCCGATGAAGCCATCATCACCACCAACCCGGAAGTCTCTTCAGTACGTGACTCCGACCGTATTCTCGGCATTATCTCTTCGAAATCCCGTCGTGCAGAGAACAGCCAGGATCCGGTGAAAGAGCATCTGCTGCTGACCCGTTACAATCCTGGCCGCGTAACCCGTGGCGATATGCTGAGCATGGAAGATGTGCTGGAAATTCTGCGCATTCCTCTGGTTGGCGTCATCCCGGAAGATCAATCTGTCCTGCGCGCCTCTAACCAGGGTGAGCCGGTGATCCTCGACGCAAACGCTGACGCCGGTAAAGCCTATGCTGATACCGTAGATCGCCTGCTTGGCGAAGAACGCCCCTTCCGCTTTATCGAAGAAGAGAAGAAGGGTTTCCTTAAACGCCTGTTCGGGGGATAACCAATGGCATTACTTGATTTCTTTTTATCCCGTAAGAAGAACACAGCCAATATAGCCAAGGAAAGGCTGCAGATTATCGTAGCCGAACGCAGAAGGGGCGACAGCGAGCCCCACTATCTGCCGCAGCTGAAGCGCGATATTTTGGAAGTGATCTGTAAATACGTAAAAATTGACCCGGATATGGTGACCGTTCAGCTGGATCAGAAAGGGGATGATATCTCTATCCTCGAGCTCAACGTAACGCTGCCGGAGCCGGAAGACGTTCCTAAATGATTAAAGCGGTATCCTGATTTTCCCCTGCGGTGTTGCGCAGGGGAAAATGCTCGCGTTAAAGTGCCTGCAAAATCTCGTCGATACCTACTTTCAGCAAATCGCCCCGCCAACCTGTCTGTAACTCAGGTGTGCGCGACGCGTTTTTCAATCCCCAATACACACTCAGTACCTGATTAATCTGGCGACGTGATGCCAGCAGTTCCTGGCTGAAACCACTCTCTTCACTCACCTGTTGCACCAGCGCTTTAATGGCTTTAAACGCCTGCTTGTAGTGTGGGTGGTCGATCAGATTGGGCAGCGGCTGCGGCAAGGTCGCTTCATCCTGCGCCTGCGCTTCAGCCACCAGCGCCACCATCGCTTTACCGTGGAAGCGGATTTCATGGCCGTTCAGCCCTAAATGATCCAGCTCGCCAAGGCTGCCCGGCATAAAGCGCGCCACTTTCCACAGATTCTCTTCGCGTACCACGAAGTTCACCGCCATATCTTTCTGACGCGCGAGGTTTAAACGCCACGCGGCCAGGCGCTGCAACGCCGCCAGCTGACGCGGACGCAGTTGCCACGCATTGGTGATGTCGCGCCAGGCTTCTTCCGGTTGCAGCACATCCAGGCGGCGCTGGCACAGCATATTGCATTCGCTTAACGCCGCCGCCATGTTGCCGGCTTCTTCAGTTTGCGCCACCAGCTGATGGGCAATCGGCAGCAGATAGGCGACATCGGCAGCGGCATATTCACATTGACGTTCGGTCAACGGACGCGCCAGCCAATCGGTACGCGATTCGCTTTTATCCAGCTCGATTTGGTTGAAATGCATCACCATCGAGGCAAAGCCCCACGACAACGCCTGGCCGGTAAATGCCGCCAGAATTTGCGTATCAATCATGGGATCGGGCAGGCATTTAAAGCGATGCAGGAACACTTCCAGATCTTCGCCACCGGCGTGCAGGAATTTGGTGACCTGCTTGTCCTGCAGCAGCGCCACAAACGGCGTCCAGTCACTGATATTAAGCGGATCGATCAGGATCAACTGGTCGCCATCAAACAGCTGAATCAGGCCGAGCTGCGGATAGTAGGTGCGTGTGCGCACGAATTCGGTATCCAGCGCCACGGCGGCATGCTGGCGTGCTTTCTCGCACACGGCGGCCAGTTGGTCATTTTGGTCGATCAGGGTGTAATTCACGTTGTCTTTCTCGCTGCGGCAAACTACGCGCAGCGCTCCATGTTAAAAGCAATAAAAACGCCGGACTGTGCCGGCGTTAACCTGAGGAGAATGGCGCGTTACTGCCCTTCTCGCTTCGCCTCATCACGCAATTCGCGACGCAAAATTTTGCCCACGTTGGTCTTCGGCAACTCGTCACGAAACTCGATAATCTTCGGCACTTTGTAGCCGGTGAGCTGGCGACGGCAATGATCCAGCACTTCTTCTTTCGTCAGTGAAGGATCTTTCTTTACGATGCACACCTTTACCGCTTCGCCCGACAGATCGCTGGGAACGCCAATCGCCGCGGCTTCACGCACTTTCTCATGCTGCATCAGCACATCTTCGATCTCGTTAGGATACACGTTAAAGCCTGACACCAGAATCATGTCTTTCTTACGATCGACGATGCGAATAAAGCCTTCGCTATCAACGGTAACAATATCACCGGTATGCAGCCAGCCATTTTTCAGCACTTCATCGGTAGCGTCGGCGCGCTGCCAGTAGCCGGTCATCACCTGCGGTCCGCGAATACACAGCTCGCCCGGTTCGCCTGGCGCCACATCCTTGTCTTCATCATCAACGATGCGCACATCGGTGGACGGCACCGGCAAACCGATGCTGCCGGTATGACAGGTAATGTCATACGGATTCACTGACACCAGCGGCGAACACTCGGTCAGGCCGTAGCCTTCCAGCAGATAGTGTCCGGTGAGTTTTTCCCAGCGCTCGGCAACCGCTTTTTGCACCGCCATGCCGCCGCCGGCTGACAGGCGCAGCGTAGAGAAATCGAGCTTATTGAAATTGGCATCATTCAGCAGCGCATTGAACAAGGTGTTCACGCCGGTAATGGCGGTAAACGGGAACTTGCTGAGCTCTTTAACAAAGCCGGGAATATCGCGCGGATTAGTGATCAGCAGGTTGGTGCCGCCAAGGTCAAGGAACAACAGCCCGTTCACCGTCAGCGCGAAGATGTGATAGAGCGGCAGCGCGGTCACCACTTGCTCTTTGCCCGGACGCAGCAGCTTGCCGTAAGTAGCTTTAGTCTGTTCCAGATTAGCCTGCATATTGCGGTGCGTCAGCATCGCGCCTTTGGCCACGCCGGTGGTACCGCCGGTGTATTGCAGGAAAGCGAGATCGTCATTGGTCACGGTTGGGCGCTGATAGGTCATCTCTTCGCCCTGCGACAAGGCGCTGCGGAACGGGACCGCGCCCGGCAGATGGTATTTTGGCACCAGCTTTTTCACGTATTTAACGACGAAGTTCACCAGCGTGGCTTTCACCGGCGCCAGCTGATCGCCCATACGCGTTAACATCACATGTTTGATCGGCGTTTCGGCCACCACTTTTTCCAGCGTGTGGGCAAAGTTCGAGACGATCACTATGGCGCTGGCGCCGCTATCAACGAGCTGATGCTTGAGTTCACGCGGCGTATAGAGCGGATTGACGTTGACCACCACCATGCCAGCGCGCAGTACGCCAAACAGCGCGACGGGATATTGCAGCAGATTGGGCATCATTAGCGCCACGCGATCGCCCTGCTTCAACCCTAAACCTTGCTGCAGCCAGGCGGCAAAGGCGCGGCTCTGCTTTTCCAGCTGCCGATAGGTCATCGGCTGGCCCATATTGATGAAAGCCACCTGATCGGCGTATTGCTCTGTTGCGTGCTCGAAAAGATCGACCAGAGAAGCGTAACGATCCGCATTAATTTCCGCAGGGACATCTGCCGGATAGCGTTTGAGCCAAACCTTATTCAAAGAATCACCCCGATAATCCTGTTGCGTAGCCATCGCCGCCTCGACAATCAATGTTGTTAACAATATTTTAACTGATTGTACCAGTTTGCCTGTTTCGGCATTTTCAGGTTGCGAAGCGCATCACTAAATTTCGCGCATCGGTTGCGCGCCCAATAAAAAGGCCCGTTCGCAAGCACCGCGACCGGGCCGTAAATAACACAATTAATAGCTTACTCGGTGAGGATAGTTTGCACCTGCGCCGGTTGGCCGAGGTTCATGCCCCAGTACGGATTGGGTCCCCAATATCCGGGACGATGGCGCGTTGGGCCATACCAGATGTAGGGATCAATCGGCTGCGGCGGCGTCATCACCTGTTGCGTCAAATGCCAGCGCTGATAGCCGCGCACATCGATCACCACAAAGTTGTAGCTGGCCTTACCGATATCGCCTTTCTCGATGCCTTTGATGTTGCCCAGCACCGTGATGTATTGGTTATTCAAATCCACCGGATCAACAAAGCCGCGGATGTCGGCAAAGATGCGGCCAACTGAGGCTGCACCTAAACGCGGACGCGCGCTCTCATCCAGCGGTTGGGTCGCAATCTCCACGCGCGTTAAGCCGTTAAGATTGGTGACTTTCACCACTTTCCCGCCGAAGCGTGATTCCTGGCCGACAAACAGTTGCGGCGCGTTCATCACGCGCAGTAAATCTTGCTGTGGAAGCTCAGAACTTCCTTTAATTGAATCTGGCACCGAAACACAGCCGCTGAGCAGCATTGCGCAGGCTAACAGAGCGCCAGACATCCCTTTACGACTTATTGGCATAGCACTTCTCCTGTTATTTCTCTGATTAGACTGAGCACGCGAAGATAAGTTGCGCGCGGCCTAGCGTCCCGGCAACTTTTTCCATGCCACTTCATTGCGCAGATAAACCGGCTCGGCATTCTCCACCGCAACCGCTTCATCACGCTGCCAGGCGCTGAGCGCCAGCGGCAGCATATCTTCCGCCGCCGGTAACAATACCTCTGAGGCAATAAGCTGCGCGCCTGGCGAGGTGAGCAGATGCGGATAGGCTTGCCAGCCGGTGCCAACAGCCGTCCATTCGCCACCTAATGCGGCAATACGTTGCTGCGCCACGTCGGGTTTGATCACCGCTTCGGTTTCCACACCCTGCCATTCACCGTTTTCGTCGCGCTGATATTCAGCCCAATAGAGTTCGCCCATGCGCGCGTCGATTGCGGCCAGCACGCGCGTCGCGCCGGTCAAACGCCACGCGCCCTGCGCCATGGTCGCTAACGAGGAGACGCCAATCATCGGCAGATTCGCGCCAAGCGCCAGCCCTTGAGCAATTCCAATGCCGATACGCACACCGGTAAAACTGCCCGGTCCACGGCCAAACGCCAGCACGTCAAGCGCGGTCAGCTCCAGCTGCTGCGCCTGCAACAGCTCCTGCACCAGCGGCAGAATACGTTGGGTGTGATCGCGCGGGGCGATTTCAAAGCGGGCATCAATCTGCTGCAGATTTTGCAGCGCGGCAGAACAGGCTTCTGTCGCCGTGTCCAGGGCTAAAATTCGGGCGGACATAACAACCTCAGAGAGTCAAAATGGCGCGCATCTTATCACAGCCTGGCACAATTAGTGATCCACTGGCTGACGGACAAATTCGATGGCGCGCGCAATATCGCGGGTGCGCGGCGTGGACGGCAAACTGTTCAGGAACAGGCCGCCGTAGGGGCGAGAAACCAGGCGCTGATCGCAAATCACCAGTACGCCGCGATCTTCGGTATCACGAATCAAACGCCCCACGCCCTGTTTCAGGGTGATTACCGCATCGGGCAGCTGCACATCATTAAAGGGATCGCCGCCGCGCAGGCGACAATCTTCCATGCGGGCTTTGAGCAGCGGATCTTCCGGCGAGGTAAATGGCAGCTTGTCGATGATCACCAACGACAGCGCATCGCCGCGTACGTCAACACCTTCCCAGAAGCTGCTGGTGGCGACCAACAGCGCGTTACCGGCTTCCAGGAACTGCTTTAGCAGCTGTCCTTTACTGGTTTCACCTTGCAGCAGTACCGGCAACGTCATGGAAGCACGGAATTCGATGGCTAACTCGCGCATCATCTTGTGCGAGGTGCAGAGGAAGAAGCAGCGGCCTTTGTTGGCATCAATCAGCGGCTTCATCATGCGCGCCAGCTGGCGCGCGCCGCCGGGATGATTGGGTTCCGGCATGTTGCGCGGCACGCACAACAGCGCTTGCTGGGTGTAATCGAACGGGCTATCGAGGATCATCGTAGTAGCGTTATCCACGCCAAGGCGGCTGGAGAAATGGCTCATCTGCTCATTCACCGCCAGCGTGGCAGACGTGAAAATCCACGCGGCTTTGCGGTTATCCATCACTTCCCGGAAGCGTTCCGCCACCGACAGCGGCGTCAGCGCCAGCGTGAAATGGCGGCTATTGCACTCATACCAATAGCTGAAGCCGGGCTCGTCAATGGCGCGCAGCCGTTTCAGGCGCGTGCGATACAGCGCCGCGCGCTCAAAAGCGGCGTCCAGCAGCGCGGAGCGCCCCAGCGACAGTTTGATCACGTCGTAACAGAGTTCGAGCGCATCATCCAGCAAGGTAAACATGCGCATGATGTTGTTATCGCTCAGCAGATCGCGCAGATTGCCGCGAAAACCCGGTTCGCCGAGCGTCAAACGAAAATCCTGCGCGCACTGCGCCAGACGATCGGCAGATTTCTGTAGCTGCTGCACATCCCGCACTTCGGTGCGATAGGCGATGATGATGTCTTTGGCGAGGTCCTGCAGTTGACGGCTCGACAGCTGCTGACCGAAATACTGGCTGGCGATATCGGGGAGCTGATGCGCTTCATCGAAGATCATCACATCGGCCTCCGGAATCAGTTCGCCAAAGCCGCCCTCTTTCACCACCAGATCGGCAAGAAACAGATGATGGTTCACCACCACCACATCGGCGTCCATGGCTTTTTTGCGCGCTTTGACCACGAAGCAATCTTTATACAGCGGGCAATCGCTGCCGAGGCAGTTATCGTTGGTGCTGGTGACGAACGGCCAGATCGGGCTGTCTTCGGCCACGCCGTTGCAGTTGCTGACGTCGCCATCGGTGGTTTCTGACGACCAGCCGCGCACGCTGATCAAATCGCCCAGCGCCTGAACGCTGAGATCGCCGCCGGTTTGATTCTGCTGCTCAAGACGTTCGAGGCATAAATAGTTGGAGCGCCCTTTCAGCAGCGCAGTTTTGCCGCTGAACTTCAGGGCACGCGCGATGGTAGGCAGATCGCGATTATAGAGCTGATCCTGCAACGCTTTGGAACCGGTGGAGACAATGACTTTTTTCTTTGCCCGCAATGCCGGCGCCAGATAGGCATAGGTTTTACCGGTTCCGGTGCCCGCTTCTACTACCAGCTCGCCGCCTGTTTTCACCGCCTCGGTTACCGCTTTGGCCATTTGGCGCTGTGCTTCACGCGGTTTAAAGCCCGGAATTGCCTGCGCCAGTGCGCCATCAGCTGCAAAATCGTCTGCCACACTTCCTCACATCAAAAATTAAAACCACTGTAATTATGTCAGGATTCCCGGCGGGCAACCACAACAGATGACATGCGCCCCTGGGATATGGCAGGCTAGCGCAGCAAAATTAAAGGAGAACAGCATGACCATTACGCGTATTGATCCAGAGCACCGTATGTCGGAAGCCGTGGTGCATAACCAAACCGTCTATTACACCAGCGTACCGGAAAACCTGGATGAAGATGCGGAAGCGCAAACCGCCAATGCGTTGGCGGTGATTGACGCCATTCTGACGCGCGTGGGATCGGATAAGAGCAAGATCCTCGACGCCACCATTTTTCTGGTGGAGAAAAGCGATTTTCCGGCGATGAATCGCGCCTGGGATGCGTGGGTTTCGCCAGGCAATGCGCCGGTGCGTTGCACCGTGCAGGCCGGTTTGATGAACCCGAAGTACAAAGTCGAAATTAAAATCATCGCCGCGCTGTAAAATCCGTTCGGGCGTTATTAGTTGTCGTCTTCTTCATCCTCGTCGTCTTCGAACATCGCCCGAATGGCTTCACCTTTATAGGTTTGACGAATCTCCTGCGCCACCTGCGCAATCGCCTGTCCGCTCGACATACCGCCCGCCATCAATTCCTGGATGCGTTCAACCGCTTGCTGCTGTTGCTCATGGGATAACGCTGGAAGACCTGTAAACATAATTCACTCCTGGTGCATGGGGGACGCATTATTACCACGTGGAACAAACGGGTGCCAGCAACAAAAAAATATGTCAGGCTAGCGACCTGCTTGCTGAAGTGATTTGTCCCATGATGGTAAAAAGCCTCGTTCTGAAGTATACGCCCGAAACGCTGTTAGACCTTTTTGCTCCGCTAGCCCACCAACGCTGGGCGATGTTGCTGACCTCCGGCCAGGCCGATCACGCGGATAATCGCTTTGATATCCTCACCGCCGATCCGCGCGCGACGCTGACTACACGCGGTGCCAGCACCGAAATTATCTGCGGTGATGACGTCATTCACTCCGCCGCCGATCCGCTGCTGCTGGTGCAACAGCAATGTGCCGCGCTGGGCTTCACGCCAGCTTTTGATGCCGGATTACCGTTTCAGGGCGGCGCCCTCGGCCTGTTCGGTTACGATTTAGGACGACGCTTTGAAAACCTGCCGCAGCGCGCGCTGCAGGATCTCACCACGCCGGATATGGCGGTAGGCATTTATGACTGGGCGCTGATCGCCGATCACCATATGCAAAAACTGACGCTGGTTTCGCTCAGCGATGCCGGGCAGCGCTGGCACTGGCTGCAAGCACAAACCGCGCCGCCCGCCGAGCCTTTCGCCTTGACCAGCGAGTGGCAATCCAACCTCAGTTATGACCAGTATGCGCAGCGGTTCCACGCGGTGCAGGCCTATATTCAAGCCGGTGATTGCTATCAGGTGAATCTGGCACAGCGTTTTCAGGCGGGCTATCGCGGTGATGAGTGGCAGGCATTTTTGCGTCTTACGCAGGCGAATCGCGCGCCGTTCAGCGCCTTCCTGCGTTTGCCGGACAGCGTGCTGCTGAGTTTATCGCCTGAGCGCTTCCTCGCTTTACAGCAGCAGGAAATAGAAACGCGTCCGATTAAAGGTACTTTGCCGCGTCTTGCTGATGCCGAGGCCGACCGTTTGCAGGCAGAGAAGCTCGCCAACTCGCAGAAAGATCGCGCTGAGAACCTGATGATTGTCGATCTGCTGCGCAATGATATTGGCCGCGTGGCCGTGCCCGGCAGCGTCAGCGTACCGGAACTGTTCGTGGTTGAACCTTTCCCGGCGGTGCATCATCTGGTTAGCACCGTGCGTGCGCGTTTGCCTGAGACGCTGAGTGCAACCGACCTGCTGCGCGCCTGTTTCCCCGGCGGTTCAATTACCGGCGCACCGAAGATCCGCGCGATGGAGATCATCGAAGAGTTAGAGCCGCATCGCCGCAATGCGTGGTGTGGCAGCATCGGCTACATCAGCCTGTGTGGCCGTATGGATACCAGCATCACCATTCGCACGCTGATTGCGGAAAACCATCAGCTTTACTGCGCCGCCGGTGGCGGATTAGTGGCAGACAGCGACCTTGATGCCGAATATCAGGAAACCTTCCATAAGGTGAACCGTATTTTGCCCAGCCTGCGTGATGGGACCTGAAATGAATTTAACCCTTGAGCAGTTCCTCAGCCGCTTTGTCCTGCAACCGCCGCTGCACGTGCCGAAAAGCGCCATCAGCGGACGCCGTGCGGCGGTGCTGGTGCCGGTGATCGACGGCGCAGAACCTGGCTTGCTGCTCACGCGCCGCTCATCGCACCTGCGTAAACACGCCGGGCAAGTCGCCTTTCCCGGCGGCATGCAGGATGCCACTGACACCTCGCTGATCCACACCGCACTGCGTGAAGCGCAGGAAGAAGTGGGAATCCAGCCGGAACAGGTGCAGATCATCGGCGTTCTGCCGCCGGTGACCAGCAGCACCGGTTTCGCCGTTACGCCGGTAGTTGGCATTATTCCGGCTGATTTTGCTTTGCAGCTCAATCCGGACGAAGTGGAAAGCGCCTTTGCCATGCCGCTGGCGGAAGCATTGCGTTTGAGCCGCTACAGCGATCTCACCTTGCGCCGTGGTCATCGCCAACATCAGGTTTGGTTATCCTGGTACGAGGATTATTTTATCTGGGGCATGACCGCCGGGATTATTCGTGCGCTCGGTCAACAAATCGCCCTGCCGTAAATCGCCTAATGCTTGCCAGTTAAAATATCTTTTTGCTTTAGATCTGATGCGAGCTCTGGCAAAGGTGCCCTTTTCAGCAGCACACACTGAAGCTTCGGAGCAGGCCGGGGCCCTTTTGGGCCGGCAATCCGCAGCGCTGAACGTTAGCCTTTCGCCGGGAAAACCGATCCGCTTCACAACTGTACAAACGGATAACTATTTCTGGGGTTTATAATTAGTTTATTTCATGCGAAAAGCTGCTCGTTATACGGCATGGGCGATTACTATTAGCCGCATAAACGGCTTATGCCGTGCAGAATAAGATTTGTGAGGAGTGTCACCGGTGATTAGTGTTTTTGACATGTTTAAAGTGGGCATCGGCCCATCCAGTTCACATACCGTCGGCCCGATGAAAGCGGGCAAGCAGTTTGTTGATCTGCTGGCCGAACAAGGCAAATTGCAGGACGTGACGCGCGTGGCGGTTGACGTCTATGGTTCGCTGTCGCTCACGGGCAAAGGTCACCACACTGATATCGCGATTATCATGGGACTGGCGGGCTTCGAACCGGCCACCGTCGATATTGATGGCATTCCTGCGTTCATTAAAGACGTGGAGCAGCGCGAGCGTCTGCTGTTAGCCAACGGCGCGCGTGAAGTGGATTTCCCCCGTGAAGGCGGCATGGTGTTCCGCAGCGAAAACCTATCGCTGCATGAAAACGGCATGACGGTATTTGCTTTCGCGGGCGATCTGCTGATTCTGAGTAAAACCTACTACTCCATCGGCGGCGGTTTTATCGTCGATGAAGAGCATTTCGGCCAACCGGTGTTGAACGAAGTTTCCGTGCCATGGCCTTTCCACTCTGCTAAAGAGCTGCTCAGCCACTGTCGCGAAAGTGGGCTGTCGCTGTCCGGTTTGGTAATGAAAAACGAACTGGCGCTGCATACTCGCGACGAGATTTACGCCTATTTTGGCAACGTGTGGCAAACCATGCAGGCCTGTATCGATCGTGGTCTGAATACCGAAGGCGTGCTGCCGGGTCCGTTGCGCGTACCTCGTCGTGCGGCTTCACTGCGCCGTCTGCTGGTGTCATCCTCAAAGCACTCGAAAGATCCGATGGATGTGATCGACTGGGTGAATATGTTTGCGCTGGCAGTGAATGAAGAGAACGCGGCCGGCGGTCGTGTGGTGACGGCACCTACTAACGGTGCCTGCGGCATCGTGCCAGCGGTGCTGGCCTATTACGATCACTTTATCGAACCCGTTACGCCCGATATCTTCATCCGCTACTTCCTCTCTTCTGGTGCGATTGGCGTGCTGTATAAAATGAACGCCTCTATTTCGGGTGCCGAAGTGGGTTGTCAGGGCGAGGTGGGCGTGGCGTGTTCCATGGCAGCCGCCGGTCTGGCGGAACTGCTGGGCGGCAGCCCGGAACAGGTGTGCGTGGCGGCGGAAATCGGCATGGAACACAATCTGGGATTAACCTGCGATCCAGTCGCCGGCCAGGTTCAGGTGCCGTGCATTGAGCGTAACGCCATCGCTTCCGTAAAGGCCATTAACTCCGCGCGCATGGCGCTGCGCCGTACCAGCGAACCACGCGTGTCGCTGGATAAAGTGATTGAGACCATGTACGAAACCGGTAAGGACATGAACGCTAAATACCGTGAAACCTCTCGCGGCGGATTAGCGATAAAGGTCCAGTGCGATTAACGCTTCGCTGGTGATTTAAACAACAGTTGGCTATTTTTATTCATCTGTAGCTACCTCCAACTGAGTAAAACAGATACATTGATTTCGAGCGCGGCCCTTTGTGGCCGCGCTTTTTTTAGTGCCGTATTTTTTATTCAGCCGCGCTAAACCTGGCCGCCTCAATGCCGATAACCTACACGTTAATTTGGCTTCAATCTTTGTTTTGCAAGGTGGTTACTGATGCTCATTCCCCAGCAATTTGTGGGTCAATTTCGCCGTAAGCGACTGCTTATTGCGTTAGTGATCGCCTCGCTGGTTCTGGTCCTGACGCTAACTTTTCGTTATATCGAAGAGAAATCGCGCATTGAGCAGCAGTCGCTGAATTTCGCAACCCGCGCGATTGAACGCTTTGATCGTATGTTCTCGCCGCTGGATGTTTCCGCCAACAACACACTCGGTCTGGTTGGCGTACCTTGTGCGCAAGTGCGTTATCCGCTGATTGAGAAAATTGCCGCGCTGCAAACCGTGCGCACCGTGCTGCTGGTTAAGGACGACGCGCTCTACTGCTCCAGCATTTTCGGCCCGCAAAACCTCTCCTTCAGCCAAACCTATCCTGAATTAGCTATCAATAATCAGCGCATGATGTTGGCCACGGACAGTGATCTGTTGAAAGGATCGCCGGTGCTGCTGCTGTGGACGCCAAAATCGCTGGATAATCGCGAAGGTCTGCTGCAAGTCATTAATATTGAATTGATGACCAATTATCTGCTGGAGCCGCAGTTGCCGTGGGTTGAGCGCGCCATTTTCAACGTGGGTGGTCAGAGCCTTGAATACGGTAATCCGCTGATTGAACAAACTGAACCGTCTGAAGATGAAGTGGCGTACGATCAGGCATCACTGCGTTATCCGTTTAGCATCACCTTGTACGGCCCTTCTCCCGCCCGGCTGGCGCTTAACACGCTGCCTTCACAGCTGCCGCTGGCGCTGATGCTGAGCCTGCTGATGGGTTACATCGTCTGGCTGGCGACCGCCAACCGTATGAGCCTCAGCTGGCAGATCAGTTATGGCATCACTGCCAACGAATTTATGGTTTATTGCCAGCCGCTGATTAACGCCAAAAGCGGCGAGTGTGACGGTATGGAGCTGCTGCTGCGCTGGCATAACCAGCGTCAGGGCTGGATTGCGCCGGACGTGTTTATTCCGCTGGCCGAACGGCAAAATCTGATCGCGCCGTTGACCCGCTTCGTGCTGGCGAAAGTCGTGGCTGAGCTGCCCAATCTGCCGCAATGTCCGTCGTTCCACATTGCGATTAACGTTGCCGCCAGCCATTTTCGCGATCGCGCCATTGTGGAAGATCTGCAAAATATCTGGTGGCCGGCCAATCCCATTCCAAAACTGGTGGTTGAGCTGACGGAGCGTGATGCGCTGCCCATCATCGATCAATCGGTGGTGTCGCAGCTGCATGAGATTGGCGTGCGTCTGGCGATTGATGATTTCGGTACCGGCCACAGTTCGCTGGCTTATCTGAAAGACCTCAAACCGGACGTGCTTAAAATCGATAAGATTTTCACCGCCGCCATAGGTACCGATGCGATTAACGCTACCGTCACCGATATGGTGATTTCGCTGGCGCAGCGCCTGAATATTTCGCTGGTGGCGGAAGGTGTGGAAACTGCCGAGCAGGCGCATTATCTGCGTGAGCGCGGCGTCGACCATCTGCAAGGCTATTTCTACGCGCGCCCGATGCCGATTGAAGATTTCCCGCAATGGCTGGAGCAGCATCAGGCGCAGCTTAGCGCATAAAAAAACGGCCACTCCTTTTGGGATGGCCGTTTTTGTTTACTTCAGTCCGATGACTTACCCGGCGTGTTCTTCGTGATCGAATGGCTTATCTTTGGTGACGCGCACCAGATCGATACGATAATCGGTCGCCTCAATCACCTGGAAATGCAGCGGCGGCAAATCAATCACTTCGCCCGGCAGCGGCAGCTGACCTTTCTGTGCAATCAACAAACCGGCTAGCGAGGCGTGATCTTCATCGGCCTTCACCAACTCGTGATGATCCAGCAGCTGCTGCAGCGAGTGCAGATCGGTACCGCCTTTCACCAACCAACCGTCGCCATCGGCAATGATGTCTGGCGTTTCATCTTCATCCGGGAACTCACCGGCAATCGCTTCCAGCACGTCCAGCGGCGTGATTAAGCCCTGCACCACACCAAATTCGTTGGTGACAATTACGAAGCTACCTTTAGCACGGCGCAGTACGCCCAGCAGATTGATCGGGTCCAGGGTTTCCGGGACCACGATCGCCGGCGTGTTAGCGGCGAAGGTCGCCACATCCATTCCGTGTTCCAGCGCCACCAGCAGCTCTTTGGCACGCACCACGCCGATGATTTCATCCAGCTCACCGCGACATACCGGGAACAAGCTGTGTGGCGTATCAAGTAGCTGAATACGGATTTCATCCAGCGGACGCGAAACATCGACCCACGAAATGTTGCCGCGCGGCGTCATGATGCTGCGGATTGAACGCTGCGATAACGTCAATACGCCGTTAATCATGTAGCGCTCTTCGTCTTTAAACGCTTCCTGCGGCATCGCTTCGGTCAACGAGGTTTCTTCGGTTGTCGTCGCTTGCTTACGCTGGCGTCCGCCCATCAAACGCAGAATCGCTTCGGCGGTGCGTTCACGCATCGGGCGATGTTCCTGATGCTTAATAAAGTTACGGCGCGCAATCTGGTTAAACAGCTCGATGATGATCGAGAAGCCGATCGCGGCGTACAGGTAACCTTTGGGAATGTGGAAACCAAAGCCTTCGGCCACCAGCGACAAACCAATCATCAGCAGGAAGCTCAGACACAGCACCACCACCGTTGGGTGTTCATTCACAAAACGCGTCAGCGGTTTCGAGGCCAGCAGCATGACGCCCATGGCGATCACCACGGCGGTCATCATCACCGGCAGATGGTTGACCATACCGACCGCGGTAATCACCGCGTCGAGTGAGAACACCGCATCCAGCACCACAATCTGAATCACCACCGCCCAGAAACTGGCGTAGCTCTTATTGCCCTGATGTTCGAGCCCGCGGTTCTCAAGCCGCTCATGCAGTTCCATGGTTCCCTTGAATAACAGGAACAAACCACCAAACAACAGAATTAAATCTCGTCCGGAAAAGCTGAAATCGCCTACGCTGAATAGGGGCCGCGTCAGCGTCACGATCCAGGAGATCAGCGACAGCAAGCCAAGACGCATCACCAGGGCGAGCGACAAACCAATTAGACGGGCTTTATCGCGCTGCTTCGGCGGCAATTTGTCCGCGAGAATGGCGATAAACACCAGGTTATCAATGCCGAGAACAATTTCCAGCACGATCAGCGTGAGCAAACCCGCCCAAATTGAGGGGTCGAAGAGAAATTCCATCAATGACTCCTTACCGGACGTGAAGGCGCACGAAATTGAGTCTGCACCAGAGGGCGAGACGAGAGATCGTTACAGGCGGTGATAACGCTGAAGAGCGTGGAAGCGGGCGCGGAAAAGCGCTGAGAACATGTTGAGCGACGTCGGTGACGGTCCATAAAGGTGAGCTGAAGCCCGTTACTCCTGAATAAAAAACAGAACGCTAATGTATCAGTTACATCAACGACGTCAAAAAAATTTATTACATTTACAAATATCTACGTTAACGCAGGAATATCGAACAAAAGTGCACATTAGCACCGTTACGCGCGAAATAGCTGACAAACATCACATAATTTATTTTTTCGATCACTAAAATAAATCGCGACCTTATCGCTGTGCAGCGGATTGTTGCGTTTTATTTATTGATGCTTTTTCTCTATCACATCATTAACGATCCACCTGAAACACTAACGGTAATATTCAATGATTCCCGGCAATGCCAGAGAATCTCTCACGCGAACGGAGGTAGCAAGTGACCATTGCTATTGTAATTGGTACACATGGCTGGGCGGCAGAACAGTTGCTTAAAACAGCAGAGATGCTGTTGGGTGAGCAGGAAAATGTCGGATGGATTGATTTCGTTCCCGGCGAAAATGCAGAAACACTAATCGAAAAGTATCAGGCGCGGCTGGCCGATCTCGACACGTCAAAGGGCGTGTTGTTCCTGGTCGATACCTGGGGTGGCAGTCCATTTAATGCGGCCAGCCGCATTGTGGTGGATAAGGATGGCTATGATGTCATCGCTGGCGTCAACATCCCGATGCTGGTGGAAACCTTGATGGGACGTGATGACAACCCATCGCTGGAAGAACTGATTCACATCGCGGTAGAGGCCGGTCGTGAAGGCGTTAAAGCCCTCAAAACTGAAACGCCAGCGCAAGCCGCAGCTGCGCCTGCTCCGGTTGCAGCGAAAGCGCCTGCTCAGCCGCAAAAACCAATGGCTGCAGGCGATCACATGAAAATCGGCCTGGCACGTATTGATGACCGCTTGATTCACGGGCAAGTGGCCACGCGCTGGACCAAAGAGACCAACGTTACCCGCATCATCGTGGTGTCTGATGAAGTGGCTAACGATCATGTGCGCAAAACGCTGCTGACGCAGGTGGCCCCGCCGGGCGTTACCGCGCACGTGGTGGATATCGATAAGATGGTTCGCGTGTGGAACAACCCGAAATATGGCAATGACAAGGTGATGCTGCTGTTCACCAATCCCACCGATGTGGTGAGGATTGTCGAGCAAGGCGTGGACATTAAGTCGGTCAACATTGGCGGCATGGCGTTCCGTCAGGGCAAAACGCAGGTGAACAACGCGGTATCGGTGGATGAAAAAGATATCACGGCGTTCCGCAAACTTAATGAGCGCGGTATCGAACTGGAAGTACGTAAAGTGTCCAGCGATCAGCGACTGAAAATGATGGACCTGATCGCCAAGGTCAATCCGTAGTTCGCCCTTTGCCTGCATACGTGGGCGAATTTTAGAGACCTTGCAGAGGAGAAATGCAATGGAGATAACCACGCTACAAATCATTTTGATATTTATTGTGGCCTGTATTGCCGGGATGGGATCGATTCTTGATGAGTTCCAGTTCCACCGTCCGCTGGTGGCTTGTACCTTAATTGGTGCGGTCCTCGGTGATATGAAAACCGGTATCATCATCGGCGGTACGCTGGAGATGATTGCACTGGGCTGGATGAACATTGGTGCGGCAGTTGCACCGGATGCGGCGCTGGCTTCGATTATCTCAACCATTCTGGTTATTGCCGGTGGTCAAAGCGTGGGCGCCGGTATCGCGCTGGCGATTCCGCTGGCTGCGGCCGGTCAGGTTCTGACCATCATCGTGCGTACCATCACCGTGGCCTTCCAGCACGCCGCCGATAAGGCAGCCGAGAAAGGTAACCTGACGGCGATCAGCTGGATCCACGTTTCCGCGCTGGTACTGCAGGCGATGCGTATTGCCATCCCAGCACTGATCGTGGCGATTTCTGTCGGTACTCACGTGGTTCAGGAACTGCTGAACTCAATTCCAGACGTGGTCACCAACGGCCTGAACATCGCCGGCGGCATGATCGTGGTGGTGGGTTACGCGATGGTCATCAACATGATGCGCGCGGGCTACCTGATGCCGTTCTTCTACCTTGGCTTCGTTACTGCAGCCTTCACCAACTTTAACCTGGTTGCGCTTGGCGTGATTGGCGTGGTGATGGCGGTGCTGTATATCCAGCTGGCACCGAAATATAACCGCGTTGCAGGTGCTGCAACCAGCGGTCCTGCAAACAATGACCTCGATAACGAACTCGACTAGGAACAGGTGAAATCATGGTTGATACAACTAACACTCCAAAGAAACTCACCCCCGGCGATGTCCGCGGTGTGTTCCTGCGCTCTAACCTGTTTCAGGGTTCGTGGAACTTTGAACGTATGCAGGCGCTGGGTTTTTGCTACTCAATGGTGCCGGTGATTCGTCGCCTCTATCCAGAAAACAACGACGAACGTAAACAGGCGATTAAACGTCACCTCGAGTTCTTCAACACCCATCCTTACGTAGCGGCGCCGGTGCTGGGCGTTACCATGGCAATGGAAGAGCAGCGTGCCAACGGTGCGCCAATTGATGATGCGGCGATTAACGGCATCAAAGTGGGTCTGATGGGTCCGCTGGCTGGTGTAGGTGACCCGATCTTCTGGGGTACCGTGCGTCCGGTGTTTGCTGCGCTGGGTGCCGGTATCGCGATGAGCGGTAGCCTGCTGGGTCCATTGCTGTTCTTCATCCTGTTTAACGCTGTGCGTCTGTTAACGCGTTATTACGGTGTGGCTTATGGCTACCGTAAAGGCGTGGATATCGTCAGCGATATGGGCGGCGGTTTCCTGCAGAAACTGACGGAGGGCGCGTCGATTCTCGGCCTCTTTGTCATGGGGGCCTTGGTTAACAAGTGGACGCATGTGAATGTGCCGCTGGTGGTGTCGCGCATCACCGACCAAACTGGTAAAACCACGGTTACTACGGTGCAATCGATCCTCGATCAGCTGATGCCAGGCCTGATTCCGCTACTGCTGACTTTTGGCTGTATGTGGCTGCTGCGTCGTAAGGTGAATGCGTTGTGGATTATCGTCGGCTTCTTCGCCCTCGGTATCTTCGGTTACTGGATCGGCCTGCTCGGTCTGTAATCATCCCGCCGGGAGTCCTGCTCCCGGCTATTTTCGAGCGGCATTACCTGAGCGCCCACGTTGAGGTAATTTCGATTGAGGAAGAACACCTAATGTCACTGACTGACGCCCTGATCGCCCTGCTGATTGCAGGCTTCATTCTGTTCGCCATCTATGATGAAGCGATTCTGCCGCGCCGCAATGGCCCTACCAAACTGCGCGTCGCACTGCGCCGTCGCCATAAAATCGATAGCGCCATTTTTGTGGTGCTGCTGCTGATTCTGCTGTGGAACAACATTGATAAACATGGCACACAACTCACCACCAATTTGTTGATGGTGCTGTGCTTTATGGCGATTTGGCTATTCTGGGTGCGCAGCCCGAAGCTGTTGATGAAGGAAAATGGACTGTTTTTTGGCAGCGTGTGGATCGACTACGGTCGCATTCAGAGTATGAATCTATCTGAAGACGGCATTCTGGTGATGCAGCTGGAGCAGCGCCGCCTGCTGATTGCCGTCAAACAGCTTGATGACCTGGAACGAATCTACAATACGCTGGTTGAAGCGCGTTAATCGCGCTGCCATAACGTCAGCATGAAGTCGGCATCACAGTTAAACTCGCTGGATGCCGCCAGGTTCTGCCACACTTCTTCGCGCGCGCGCCAGGCAAATGGCGTCATCTGCAATAAGCTCACCGCCTCACTTCCGCTCAACGTCATGCTGTAAGTCAGGTTTTGTTGATCGACCTGCTTAAAGCCGGCATACACCTTCTCTTCCGCCGCGTGCAGCTGCACTTCGCGATAAATCAGCGCCTTGAATTGCTGCAAGTGATGCGGTCCCGGCGTCACCGTTAGCAGGTAGCCACCTGCTTTAATTACGCGGCTCAGCTCATCTTCATTGCAGGGCGCATAGATGCGCACCACGCCATCCAGAGAAGCATCGGCAAAAGGTAAACGCTGGCTGGACGCCACGCAAAATTTCACCTCGCGATAACGTTTTGCTGCCATGCGAATCGCCGCTTTCGCTACATCCAGCCCAAAGAGTTGCGCCTGCGGTAACGCATCTGCCATCGCCGCAGTGTAATAACCTTCTCCACATCCGATATCTAACAGCTGCGCACCTTGCTCACTCAGATGCTGCGCGAGGATCCCGGCGACACCCTCTTGCAACGGCTGATAGTGTCCGGCATCGAGAAAGGCGCGTCGTGCCTGCAGCATCTCGGCGCTATCGCCCGGTTCGCGCGAACCTTTGTGCTGCACCGGCAGTAAATTGACGTACCCTTCTTTCGCCTGATCAAACTGATGACCTGCATCACAGCGGAAGCTATTCGCCTGCTGCAATAAAGGCTGATGACAAAGTGGGCAAATCAAAGACATAGACAACTCCGGGTTAGCAATTCGCGGCGCAGTTTACCCTGATCATCTGGCTACAGAAAGAATAAAAGAAAAAGCCCCGTTCAGTGAACGGGGCTTTAGGATTCGTTTCAGTGGTGCATGGCACCGAGCCTGAGGGCGAAATCAGATTGGGGTAACGTTGACCGCAGCAGGACCTTTCTGGCCATCCTGGATTTCGAACTCAACGCTTTGGCCTTCGGCCAGAGTTTTAAAACCATTGCCCTGGATTGCAGAGAAGTGTACGAACACATCTTTGCTACCATCAGCAGGAGTAATAAAACCAAAACCTTTAGACTCGTTGAACCACTTAACCTGACCTTTAATCTTTGCCATTTCGCAAATTTCCTTTCAATGATTATATTGCCCGCAGGCAGACTTACAGATAAACCAGAGACATTACTGAATGAGGCACTAATTTAAGGTTCGGCAAGGAAGCGGTATTCAACGTCAACGTCTTTACTCGTAACTTCTTTACTGAAGATGCCATACATAAACAGAACTGTACCTCGTTTGACCTACGATTTGTTATCACATATCCGTAAATTAATGGCAAGCCATTTTTAAACGGTGATCGACGTGACGCACATAATTAGTTAATTGGCGCGGCACTTCATCAATCAACATATTGACACCCAACGCGGAAGGTGCGCAAAAAAGGGTTATCAGTCAGTATAGTTAGCGCCAGATTGCCGCTTAGTCAAGCGCAGCGGTAATGTCTATATTGGTACAATTTTAGGGGTTAACGGTACGACAAAAATATTGCACTAATATGGCATCAATAAAATATTCCACTGAAAACTTCGCTCGCGACACAACAACTGCGCGCCGTTCAAATCTTGTACAAATAATTTTCTCAGGTATAAGTTATTAATTGCTTTGCACCAAAATCAGGAGAAACCAATAATATGCGCCCCATATAAACGCATTAACATTAGGTGGCATTTATCTCAATTTTAACTATCTACCCAACAATTAAATGTTAAAAAGAACATTGAAGAGCTTGATTTAACAAAAACTCCTTAGGATAAATCTTAGTTGATATTCATTCGGGCAGGGATGGTTGCTATTCATACCTGGCTTAAAAGGGAATTTACTAGAAGCCATTATCCCGCCACGCACCATTTCAGTGCGCAGCGGTTGCCATAATGGCGATTATTTCACCCCTTTTAACGGCTTAACGTTCCGGGATCATCCGAATAAAATCGCGTTTATCATCCGCGTCTTCATCCGCTGGTGGTTTTGCTGTGGATGGCTGTGCGTCAACCAGACGGCGCAGGAGCGCATTCTGTTTCTTTTGCTCTTCGATAACGGCTTCCAGCAAACGAATCTGCTCACTGGCACGCACGCTTGCCCGGTTGACAAAGAACCAGACAATAAAGGCCACAAGAATGATGATGGCCAGAACGCCATAGTTAAACAGCGGGCTGGTGTTTGCGGCTAATTCGTTCATAACTGCCTCTATAGTCAAAAATCAAACATCTACTCCGCCGCTGATTCTACTCGCTGCCGACGCAAAAGATAATGGGTAGCGACGGAAAGCAGATTATCCCGCCTGCCCTCTCTTTCAGTTATCTCTGATCGATTAGATGGCTAAAGCGCGGCATGCTGCTACAGTAGATTCGCAGCAACGTTGGATGCGCTGCGTTGTGTATCACAAGGAGATAAGATGAAACTACTTATTCGGACGATTATGCTGGTGGCATTAATTTGGTTAGCGATGCTGCTGACCGGCTATGGCGTACTCACCGGCAGCAATAAGAATGCGGCGGGACTGGGGCTGCAATGCAGTTATCTGACCGCACGCGGTATGATTACGGCACAGTATCTGCACACAGACAGCGGTATCGTTGGCGTAACGGATTGTCCACTGCTGAAGAAAAGTGGCGAAGTGGTCGACAATTAAGCGTTGAAACGGGCTGGCAACAGCCCGTTTTTCATTTCAGAAAGGATAGTTGTGGTAGCCCATTTGTTCAGACAGATTGCGCGCCGCACGATGCAGCATCGCCACATACTCATTTTTGGCTTCTTCGGAAAAACGAATGGTGGGGAACGAGATGCTTAGCCCCGCAATCACCACGCCAAAACGGTCAAATACCGGCACCGCGATGCAACGTAAGCCCTCTTCCTGCTCTTCATTATCTTCGCCATATCCCTGCACTTTTACCTGATCCAACACCGCCAGCAACGCTTCTGCTGTGACAATGGTTTTCGCAGTACTGCGGCGGAATTCCACTTCGCTCAGGATCTCCTGCACTTCAGCGCGATCGCGCCATGCCAGCAGCACTTTACCAATCGCGGTGGTGTGCAGTGGATTGCGGCGGCCGATGCGCGAATACATACGCAGGTTATAAAGAGAATCGATTTTATGGATGTAGACGATGCTGTCTTCTTCCAGCGCGCCGAGGTGAATGGTTTCTTTAGTCAGACGCGACAGCTCACGCATCTCAATATCGGCGCTACGAATCAGATCGACGTTCTGCAACGCTTTGGCGCCGAGTTCGAACAGCTTGAGCGTCAGCGAGTATTTCTCACTTTCTCCTTCCTGCGCCACATAGCCAAGCGATTTCATGGTCTGTAAAAAGCGATAAACGGTACTTTTTGACATCATCACGCGTTGGGACAATTCGGTGATGCCGTGATCGCGCTCTTCGCCCAGCGCCTGCAGAATGCCAAACACTTTCATCACTGATGAAACCGAGTCTGGCTGTTTATCATTATCACTGCTCGCCATGGCGCGTATCCTTTTTGACAGTGTTTCAAAAAAAACGGAACAGAAGCGCCAGTATATGCGTTTCAGCCTGATGGCGGCAACGACTGACGCTAAGTGACACATCCACACGTAATTTTATGTCAATGAATGCGGTGCTTTTCGGCAGCGAATTGATTAGCATGATGATATTCACTCTCTTTACTTACTTTACTTATGCCTTCTACTGTTGCCCAGGATGGATTACCCCTTCCACAGCGCTATGGCGCGATCATCACCATTGCGCTCGGTATTATGATGGCGGTGCTGGATGGAGCTATCGCCAACGTGGCCTTACCAACAATTGCGCGTGAATTGAATGCCAGCCCAGCCGAATCGATCTGGATTGTTAACGCCTACCAAATCGCCATCGTTATTTCGCTGCTATCGCTGTCGTTTCTCGGCGATATGCTCGGCTACCGCCGCGTCTATCAGGTTGGACTCGCGCTGTTTATCGCTACCTCACTGTTTTGCGCCCTCTCCTCATCGTTGAATACGCTGACCGTGGCGCGTGTGCTGCAAGGCTTTGGTGGTGCCGCATTGATGAGCGTTAACACGGCGCTTATCCGTATCATCTATCCACAGCGCTTCCTCGGGCGCGGTATGGCGATCAATTCGCTGATTGTTGCGGTCTCCAGCGCGGCCGGTCCAACCGTAGCGGCGGCGATCCTGTCTGTTGCCAGCTGGAAATGGCTGTTTCTGATCAACATTCCACTCGGCATTGTTGCGCTGTGGTTGGCGTTGCGTTTCCTGCCGGATAACACCCAGAAAGCCAAACAACAGAAATTCGACGTGCCAAGCGCCGTGATGAATGCGCTGTTCTTTGGCCTGCTCATATCTGCACTGAGCGGTTTCTCGCAGGGACAAAACGGCTGGCTGATTGTGGCCGAATTGGTAGCATTGGTGTTGGTGGGCATTGTTTTCGTTCGTCGCCAGTTAGCGATGCCGGTGCCATTGCTGCCGGTGGACTTGCTGCGCATTCCGATCTTTTCGCTGTCGATCGGCACCTCAATTTGCTCATTCTGCGCGCAGATGCTGGCGATGGTGGCGTTGCCGTTCTTCCTGCAAAATGTGCTGGGCCGGGATGAAGTGGCAACCGGCTTGCTGCTCACGCCGTGGCCGCTGGCAACTATGGTGATGGCACCCATTGCAGGTCGCCTTATCGAGAAGTTCCATGCCGGATTATTAGGCGGATTGGGATTAGCGATGTTCGCTGCCGGGCTATTCCTGCTGGCGCTTTTACCGACGCAGCCAACTGACGTGGATATCATCTGGCGCATGATGCTGTGCGGTGCCGGTTTCGGCCTGTTCCAGTCGCCTAACAATCACACCATCATCACCGCAGCACCGCGTAATCGCAGCGGTGGTGCCAGCGGAATGCTGGGTACCGCGCGTCTGGTGGGACAAAGCAGCGGCGCGGCGCTAGTGGCGCTAATGTTTAATCTGTTTAACGACAGCGGTACACACGCCTCACTGCTGTTAGCGGGTAGCTTTGCCAGCGTCGCTGCCTTGGTGAGCCTGGCGCGCATGACGCAGTCACGGCAGGCAGCCGAATCTTAGAAACAGCAAGGGCGCCATCTGGCGCCCTTTTTTCTGTCTATTACCGACTACTTCAGGTATTCACCGCTACGCAGCGCTTCGATACGTTTATCGAGCGGCGGATGCGACATGAACAGCTCGCTCAACGATTTGTTTTTACCATTGATGCAAAACGCCATCATGCTGCTTGGCTCCTGCGGCTCGTAGCTGGTTTTCAGACGCTGCAGTGCGGCAATCATCTTCTCGCGACCAACCAGTTTGGCAGAACCCGCATCGGCGTGGAATTCACGGTGACGTGAGAACCACATGGTGATGATGCTGGCGAGGAAGCCGAACAGCAGTTCTAACACCATCGATACCGCGAAATAGACCATCGGGTTTCCGTTGCTGCTCTCTTCACCGTCGCGGTTACCCGACAGGAAGCCGGAAGCGATCTGCGCCAAAATGCGCGAGATGAAGATCACAAAGGTGTTCACCACACCCTGAATCAGCGTCATGGTGATCATGTCACCATTGGCGATATGGGCGATTTCGTGCGCCAGCACCGCTTCTGCTTCATCACGGCTCATGTTTTGCAACAGGCCGGTGGAAACAGCGACCAGCGACGCGTCACGTCGTGCGCCTGTCGCAAAGGCGTTAATGTCGGGCGCGTGATAAATCGCCACCTGCGGCATCGCAATGCCAGCCTGTTGTGCCTGGCGGCCGACGGTATCCATCAGCCAGCGTTCCGTCTCATTACGCGGTTGTTCAATGACTTCACCGCCAACGGATCGTAACGCCATCCATTTAGACATCAGCAGTGAAACAAACGCACCGCCAAAGCCAAACAGACCTGCCATAATCATCAGACCCATAACACTGCTTGACTGGATTCCTGTCAGACTCAAAATCAGTCCGAATACCAACATCACCGCCAGGTTGGTGAGCAGGAAAAGAGCAATACGCATCATAAACGTTAATCTTCCTCAGTTGTGCACGCGCATATGCGCGGATATCTATCCTATGGTCATCGCCGCGCATTTCAAGCAACCTTAATCTTTAAGTGCCTAAAAAGACATAACTTTACATTAGGCAGTGAAGTGCGCAACTCGCTGCATCAGCGGCGCTTAACAACGATTTTAGCGTAAAAAAAAGCACCGCCGAAGCGGTGCTATTTCACAAGCCAGACGGTTACTTCGCGCTTGCGGCAGCAGGCTGAGATTTCTCCAGCTGCGCCATATCGTTAGCGATTTTCACCGTTTCATCCAGATACGGATCCGGCTCTTTATAGTCTTTCGGCAGATCTTCGATGCTCTTCAGCGGCGCTTTACCTTCCGCCTGATAGCGCGCGTTAATGCGCTCCAGACGCAGTGCATCATCTTCGCGGTTCTCTTTCTCACGCTGGGCAAGATTGAGCGACACGATATTACGCTTGTCTTTCATCGCATCGAAACGCGCAATATCTTTCATGATGTACTGGAACTCGCGATCTTTAGCGATGCGATCGGCGTGCTCTTTGGTCAGCTGCGGTACCAGCGGCGCGATATCGCCGGTTTTGGTGTAGCTTGCCGCATTCACACTGTCCCAAGGCAGCGCGTTGTCCTCGAACTTCTCGCCGGTTTCTGCCGCTTCAACGCCGGTTGGCATCAGCAGATCTGGCGTTACGCCTTTACGCTGCGTGCTGCCACCGTTAATGCGGTAGAACTTCTGAATGGTGTACTGTACAGAACCCAGCGCTGGCCACTCTGGACGCAGCATCTGATCGTAGATACGGTTCAGCGAACGATACTGTTGCACGGTGCCTTTACCGAAGGTCGGCTCACCGACAATCAGCGCACGGCCGTAATCCTGCATCGCCGCAGCGAAGATCTCAGAAGCCGAAGCACTGAAGCGATCGACCAGCACCACCAGCGGACCTTTGTAATAGACGATGCCGTCGTTATCGCTGTCTTCACGCACGCGGCCATTGTTATCACGCACCTGCACCACCGGACCGCTTGGAATAAACAGGCCCGAAAGTGAAACGGCTTCGGTCAACGCGCCACCGCCGTTGGTACGCAGATCGATCACCACGCTGTCGACGTTTTGCTTCTGCAGCTTCTGCAGCTGCACCTTCACATCGTCAGTCAAACCAACGTAGAAGCCAGGAATGTCGAGAACGCCAACTTTCTGTTTGCCGACGTTATGCACGGTGCCTTTCACAGCGCGATCTTCCAGACGGATTTTTTCACGCGTCAGCGTGACGGTGCGGGTTTTAGTGCCCTTGCCCGCTGGCAGGATTTCGAGGCGTACTTTGCTGCCTTTCGGTCCTTTGATTTTAGAAACCACATCATCCAGACGCCAGCCAATCACATCTTCCATCGGTTTGCCCGGCTGTGCGACACCGACAATGCGGTCGCCCACGCTGATCGCTTTACTCTTCGCCGCCGGACCACCTGCGACCATCGAGTTGATCACCGTGTAATCGTCATCCATCTGCAGCACTGCGCCGATACCTTCCAGCGACAGGCTCATTTCGGTGTTGAATTGCTCGGTGTTGCGCGGCGAAAGATAGTTGGTGTGCGGGTCGATTTCATGCGCGAACGCGGTCATCGCCAGCTGGAACACATCTTCACTGTTGCTTTGCGCCAGACGACGGATGGCAAAGTTGTAACGCTTGGTCAGCGTTTCGCGGATCTCTTTCTCATCTTTACCGGCCAGTTTCAGGCTCAGTTCGTCATATTTAACTTTGGCATCCCACAGCGCGTTGAGCTCATCGACGCTCTTTGGCCATGGCGATTTTGCCCGGTCAATGTCAATGGTGTCATTGCCGGTGAAATTCATTGGGCGATTCAGCACGCTCAGCGCATATTGATAGCGCTCAAAGCGGCGTTTCTGCGCCAGATTGTAGAGATCGTAAAACACATCCAGCTTACCGCTGCGGAACTCATCACCCACGGTGGTTTTCTTATCGGCGAATTGCGCGATATCCGATGCCAGCAAAACGTTATGGCTGTAGTCGAGCAGATTCAGGTAGCGATCAAAAATTTTCGCGGAGAAGTCCTGATTCAAATCGAACTGACGATAGTGAGAGCGGGTGAAACGCGAGGTAACGCGTTCGCTGACGGTGGGATGCTGTGGCTCTTCGTGTAGCTGGGGAATCTGGTCGGCGCGGGTAATATTATCTGCACCAAAGGTGGGGCCTGCTAAAAGCAGGCCCGCGATCATACCGATCTTTAAAATGTTGTTCATGCCAGGGTCAGCCTCCGTTTCAGAACTGCAAATGTTCTGCGCGCACAATCATAGCCATGCCGGAAGCGAGCTGAACCCGAACGCCATCTTTAGTAATTTCAAGAATGGTAGCGTCCATTGCACCTTTTCCTGCAGTCACTTTGATGTTCTGGCCGGGCTGCAACGTTGAGGTATCAGTGACAGGTTTGGCCCGCGGTGGCTGCGGTGCGGCTGCACGCTCAGTCGCGGCCGCACGCGGCGCCT
This sequence comes from Pantoea sp. DY-5, assembly GCF_019795955.1. Classification (NCBI taxonomy): domain Bacteria; kingdom Pseudomonadati; phylum Pseudomonadota; class Gammaproteobacteria; order Enterobacterales; family Erwiniaceae; genus Pantoea; species Pantoea sp. DY-5. The sequence goes on along the minus strand of NZ_JAIMIE010000001.1, from coordinate 265,727 downwards.
GAGGACGTGGCTTACGCGCTGCATCACCTTCGGCAGCTTTACGCGGAGCAGGCTTGCGCGGACGACGTTCAGCGGTCTCTTCACCGGCTTCACGCTTCTTCGCTTTCTGCTGATCGCGCTGCGCCTGAACGCGGGCTTTCGCTTCTTCCAGTTGCTTGCGCGCATGTTCTACGTGTTGATCATCCAGCACGCCACAGGCGTTGCCATCGAGATCGACACGAATGGCACCCGCTTTGATACCATAAAGATAACGCCAGCTAGAGGTATAAAGACGTAAGGCAGAACGCAGTTGCGTCTTGCTCAGGCTCAGTTCGCCTTGAACACGCTCGACCAGATCTTGAAAAATGCCGATTTTGAGCGGACGCGCCTCGCCTTCGGCGCTAAAGCATTGCGGAAAACGTTCCGCCAAAAAGGCGATGACTTCTTTACTGCTATTCAACTTAGGTTGATTTTCCATGAAATTTCCTGATTACAACGGATTTGCCGACCAGAGCAGGCATGAACAGGCGACATTATAATGACAACATCGCCAAATGCTATGTGATCCAGTCGATTAGCTGTGCGTCAGCTGAATAAATTTTACGATGTCGCTGCCCGCCAGCACTTCACAAAGCCCGTCGGTAAGGGCCATCAGCCCCGCTTCGTCCTCGCTATCGAAGCGAGAATAAACCGTACTATCAATGTCTAAAACACCCACGAGGGTGCCATTTACTTTCAGAGGAATCACGATTTCGGCATTACTGGCGGCGTCACACGCGATATGGCCAGGGAACGCGTGCACGTCTTCCACCAATTGCACTTTGTCCTCGGCTACCGCGGTTCCACACACGCCTTTGCCAACCGGAATACGTACGCAGGCGATTTTGCCCTGGAACGGGCCCAGCACCAGCGTGTTCGGTTCCGTCAGTAAATAGAATCCAGCCCAGTTCACGCCTTCCAGGCGTTCGAAAAGCAGTGCACTGCAATTGCCGAGCGCGGCCAGGAACGAGGTTTCACCCGCCAACAGGGCGCGGACATCGCGATTCAAATCCTCGTAAAAAGCTTTTTTGTTCATTGTTCAACCATAACTCGTCACTGGGGTGACCTTGTTGTCACTCAGTTGTTAAAATAAGCACTAATAATCCAGGCGCAGAAGGTGAATCATTCTGTTAGTTACTATACCCTTAGCAGTCGGTGGATAAGCGTATTCTGCTACCACCGAATATTGCAGGCAAATTTGCGCTACTCAGCATGCCGGTAAACGTAACGAACGATGGGCACTTGCGTCACCTATGAAAATTCACGCTATCAGCCAGACGTTGCCCCACGCACGTTATCAGCGTTGTCCGCAATGCGATACCCTTTTTTCCTTACCGGATGTGAAATCGCATCAGACAGCCTATTGCCCTCGCTGTCATGCACAAATTCAGAGCGGTCGTGACTGGTCGATGACGCGACTCACCGCCATGGCGGTGGTCATGATCGTGTTGATGCCGTTCGCCTTTAGCTTGCCGTTAGTTGATATTCGTTTGCTTGGCATGCGCATTAACGCCAGCCTGCTGGAGGGCGTGATCCAAATGACGCAGCAAGGCAACATCCTCACCGCTTCAATGGTGGCGTTTTGCACCATTGGCGCGCCGGTCACGCTGGTCATCGGCATTCTCTATCTGTGGGTGGGCAACGCGCTCGGGATGAACCTGCGCCCGGTCCTGCTGATGATGGATAAGCTCAAAGAGTGGGTGATGCTGGATATCTATCTGGTCGGCGTGGCGGTGGCATCGATCAAAGTGCAGGATTACGCTTCACTGGAAGTGGGCTACGGTTTAGTGGCCTATATTGCGCTGACGGTGCTGAGCCTGCTGACGCTGATCCACCTGAACGTCGAGCAACTGTGGGAACACTATTATCCCCAAGCGATGCCCACCTCCCCGCCTGAAGAGTGGCAAGTGTGCCTGAATTGCCATCAAACCGGTGTAGCCGATGAGCGTGGGCGCTGCACGCGTTGCCACACGCCGCTTGACTACCGCCGACGCCACAGTTTGCAGAAATCCTGGGCAGCGCTCATCGCCTCGATTGTGCTGCTGATCCCCGCCAATTTGCTGCCGATTTCGGTGGTCTATGTTAATGGCGCACGCCGTGAAGACACCATCTTCTCCGGCATTCTGGGATTGGCATCGGGCAATATACCGGTGGCCGCGGTGGTGTTTATCGCCAGCATTCTGGTGCCCTTTACCAAAGTGTTAGTGATGTTGACTCTGTTACTCAGCATTCACTTTAAATGCGAACAGGGCTTAAAAACCCGCATTCGCCTGCTGCGCGCCGTCACCTGGGTGGGCCGCTGGTCGATGCTGGATCTGTTCGTCATTGCTGTAACCATGTCGCTGGTCAATCGTGATCAGCTGCTGGCTTTCACCATGGGACCGGCCGCCTTCTATTTTGGTGCCGCCGTTGTCCTGACCATTATGGCTGTAGAGTGGCTTGATAGCCGCCTGATCTGGGATGCACATGCAACAGGAAACGCCGACTACACCGACTAGCGCCAATCTGCGCAACAAGCGCAAGATTTCGCCATTCTGGTTATTGCCCATCATCGCCCTGCTGATTGCTGGCTGGCTGCTATGGACCAACTATCAGGAACGCGGTACGACGATCACCATTAACTTCCAGACTGCCGACGGGATTGTGCCAGGCCGCACGCCGATTCGTTATCAGGGCGTGGAAGTGGGGACGGTACAAGGCATTGTGCTGAGTGATGACTATCGCAGCATCCAGATTAAAGCCAGCATCAAAAGCGACATGCGCGATGCACTGCGTGAAGACACCCAGTTCTGGCTGGTGACGCCGAAAGCGTCATTGGCGGGCGTCTCCGGGCTTGATGCGCTGGTCGGCGGTAACTACATCGGCATGATGCCGGGTAAAGGTAAAGAGAGCGATCACTTCACCGCACTCGATACCCAACCGAAGTATCGCGTTAATACCGGCGAACTGCTTATCCACTTGCGCGCGCCCGACCTCGGCTCGCTCAACACCGGTTCGCTGGTTTATTACCGCAAAATTCCGGTGGGTCGCGTTTACGATTACAGCCTCAACAACAGCACCGACGGTGTCACCATTGATGTGCTGATTGAGCGCCGCTTTATCAATCTGGTGAAAAAGCAGAGCCGCTTCTGGAATGTTTCCGGCGTTGATGCGGATGTCAGCCTGAGCGGTGCCAAAGTGAAGCTGGAAAGCCTCGCCGCGTTAGTGAATGGCGCGATTGCCTTCGATTCACCTAATGACGGCGAGCAAGCTCAGGTGGATGCCAACTACCAGCTTTATCCGGATTTGGCGCGCAGTCAGCGCGGCGTGCAAGTGAAACTTAACCTGCCGAGCGGCGATAACCTGAAAGCCGATAGCACGCCACTGATGTATCAGGGACTGGAAGTCGGCACCTTAACCAAACTCAACCTGCTGGATGGCGGCAAAGTCACCGGCGAGCTGACGGTTGATCCTTCAGTAACCGGTTTGATGCGCAGCGGGACGCGCATTGAAATGCGCACGCCGAAGATCAGCCTGACCGACACCAATCTCAGCAGCCTGTTAACCGGCAATACCTTTGAACTGGTGCCAGGCGAAGGCGAGCCGCAGGATCACTTCACCGTGTTACCAGCCAGCGAAACATTGCTGCAGAAACCGGACGTGCTGACGGTAAAACTCAGCGCGCCGGAAACCTACGGTATCGATGCCGGCCAGCCGGTGATGTTGTATGGCATGAAAATCGGTCAGGTGATTTCACGCACGCTGGATGAAAATGGCATCAGCTTTGTGGCGGCCATCAATCCGGAGCACCGTAATCTGGTGCATGCTGACAGCAAGTTTGTGGTGAATAGCCGCCTTGATGTGAAGTTTGGACTTGACGGGATGAAAGTGCTGGGCGCCAGCGCGCGCGAGTGGGTAGATGGCGGCATTCGCCTGATTCCTGGCGCGAAAGGCAATCCTTCCAGTCGTTATCCTTTATATGCGGATGCGGAACGTGCCGAAGAAGGCATCGTGGGTGAACAGCCGCCAACCACGCTGAAACTTACCGCCAAAAGCTTGCCGGATGTACAGGCCGGTTCAGTGCTGCTGTACCGCAAATTCCAGGTCGGTGAAGTGGTGGATGTAGTGCCGCGCGCGGATGCGTTTGAAATCTCGATTCATATCCAGCCGCAGTATCGCAAGTTGCTGACCAGCGAGAGTGTGTTCTGGGCCGAAGGCGGCGCCAAAGTGCAGCTCAACGGCAGCGGTTTGACGGTGCAAGCGTCCCCGCTCAACCGCGCGCTCAAAGGCGCGATCAGTTTCGATAATCTCACCGGCGCGCAGGCGGCCAAAGGCGTGAAACGCCTGCTCTACTCGTCAGAAACCGCGGCGCGTGCAGTTGGTAGCCAGATTACGCTACACACCTTCGATGCCAGCAAACTGGCGGCGGGCATGCCGATTCGCTATCTCGGTATCAATATTGGTCAGGTTGAATCACTGGCGCTGAGTTCTGATAACAATCAGGTTGTCGCCAAAGCGGTGCTTTATCCGGAATACGTGCAGGACTTCGCACGTATCGGCAGCCGTTTCTCGGTAGTGTCGCCGGAGATTTCTGCGGCGGGCGTTAACCATATCGAAACGCTGCTGCAGCCTTATCTCAACGTCGACCCGGGCAAAGGTTCTCCGGCGCGCACCTTTGAACTGCAGGAAAGCACCATCACCGATTCACGCTACCTGAACGGCCTGACGATTTATGTCGACGCCGCTGACGCGGGATCGCTGTCGGTCGGTACGCCAGTGCTGTTCCGTGGCGTCGAAGTGGGCACCGTCACCGGAACGTCGCTGGGTAATATGGCGGATCGCGTGCAGATCGCGCTGCGTATCAGCAAGAAGTATCAACATCTGGTGCGCAACAACTCGGTGTTCTGGCTGGCTTCCGGCTATAACTTCGATTTCGGTCTGATCGGCGGCGTGTTGAAAACCGGCACCTTCCAGCAGTTCATTCGCGGCGGCGTACAGTTTGCCACGCCGCCGACGGTGCCGTTAGCACCGCAGGCTGGCGCCAACAAACACTTCCTGCTACAGGATGAAGCGCCGAAAGCGTGGCGCGACTGGGGCACGGCGATTCCGGACCCTCATCAACCTTAAGCAAATCGGGCAGCCTGGCTGCCCGATTCTTTTTCGCGTGTTACACTTCGCGCTCATTTCGTTTCCCGGTAGATGCCCGTGTCCGATCGCTTTCCCGAAGATTTCCTCGCGCTGATGCGCGCCAGCCTTGCTGACGACGCCGAACTGCAACGCTTTATCGCCATTAGCCAGCAACCGCTGCGTCGCAGCTTACGTGTCAACACCTTAAAAATTAGCGTGGATGATTTCCTCGCCCGAACCGCCGATTATGGCTGGCGCTTATCGCCCATTCCGTGGTGCGCCGAAGGGTTCTGGATCGAGCGTGACGATGAATCGCTACCGCTCGGTAGCGTGGCGGAGCATTTGAGCGGACTGTTCTACATTCAGGAAGCCAGCTCGATGCTGCCGGTTACCGCGCTTTTTGACGCCGCACCCGATGCACGTCAGGTTATGGATGTGGCTGCCGCGCCCGGTTCTAAAACCACCCAGATGGCCGCGCTGATGCGCAATGAAGGCGCCATTCTGGCGAACGAATACTCGGCCAGCCGTGTCAAAGTGCTGCACGCTAACATCAGCCGCTGTGGCGTCAGCAATGTTGCGCTGACCCATTTTGATGGTCGTGTATTTGGCGCCGCGCTGCCGGAGCGTTTCGATGCCATTCTGCTCGATGCGCCCTGCTCTGGCGAAGGCGTGGTGCGCAAAGATGCTGATGCGTTGCGTAACTGGACGCTGGCCAGCACCGAAGCGATTGCGGGAACCCAACGTGATCTGCTCGACAGCGCTTTCCATGCCTTACAGCCAGGCGGCACGCTGATTTACTCTACCTGCACATTGAATCAAATCGAGAATCAGCAGGTGATTCATTGGTTGCAGCAGCGTTATCCCGACGCGGTTGAAATCGTGCCGCTGAACGGTTTATTCGACGGAGCCGATCAGGCGTTAACCGCCGAAGGTTTCCTGCACGTATTCCCGCAGATTTTCGATAGTGAAGGTTTTTTCGTCGCGCGTCTGCGTAAAACCGCCAGCATTCCCGCGCTGCCAAAGCCAACCTACAAAGTCGGCAAACTGCCCTTCTCACCAGCCAGCCGCAAGCTGAGCGCCGAAGTGCAACAGGCTGCGGCCATAGTCGGCTTGCGTTGGGATGAAAATCACACGCTGTGGCAGCGCGATAAAGAGCTGTGGCTGTTCCCCGCGGCGCTAGAGAGTTGGCTGGGTAAAGTGCGCTTCTCGCGCATCGGCCTCAAGTTGGCCGAAACCTTCCCGAAAGGCTATCGCTGGCAGCATGAAGCGGTCGTGGCGTTGACGCAGCCAGGCAGCGCGCTGGATTTCGAACTCACCGATGCAGAAGCGGAAACCTGGTATCGCGGTCAGGATATTCATCCGGACACGTTGCCCAGCCGGGATGAGGTGATCGTCACTTACCAGCAGCAGCCGCTGGGATTGGCGAAGAAAGTGGGTAATCGGATTAAAAACAGTTATCCGCGTGAACTGGTGCGCGACGGACGTCTGTTCCGCTAAGCGTTACTGCAACTGCACCAGGGTGAGGCGATTGCCGAAGACCGCGCCGGTATCGATATAATGCTGATTCGCCACATTGAGCGGTTGTTCTAGCGGCGTGTGGCCGAAGTAGAAATCACTGGCGCCATCGATGCGGGCTGAACTGCCGCGTTGATGGCGTCCCAGTCGATCGCGACTCCACACCACTTGCTGCCAGTCAACCTCTTTCCCTAACGCATAATGACTGGCGGGATAATCGGCGTGGGCAATCACCACCACGCGATCGCCGAAATCCAGATGCAGGATCAACGGTAACTCAGCACAGCGCTTCAACGCATGGCGCGCAGCAATCAACGCTGCGCCTTTGAGTTGCCAGAACCACTCGCCGCCGTTCATCATCCACAAGGTTTGGTCGCGCCCATCCAGCGCAGCGAGCGCCATCTGCTCATGATTGCCGCGCACGCAGCGAAACCAGGGCTCCTGCATCAGCGCTAAGCAGCCGGGGCTGTCCGGGCCACGATCGATTAAATCGCCCACAGACAGCAGTAGATCCTGCTGCTTATCGAAATCCCGCTTGAGCAGTTGCGCATCGAGTTGGGCGCGGCAACCGTGCAGATCGCCAACCACCCAAATATTTCGCCACATTTGCGCGTTCACCTTTTGGTAAAGCATGTAATCTTCCCCGGTTGACTGGAAGTTTAGTGAGCCCGGCTTAAAGTATAGTCCGGCAACGTTAGCCAGCGGAGGGAACAGCATGAGCGGACGGAAGCAATTCATTGGTGTATTAATCGTTATTTTCATCGGTAGCTTGCTGCTGCTGGAATCACTCGCTCGTCTGGTACATCTATTATTTGTGGGATAATTACGCGACTTTACATTCCGCGCTAAACGCCTAAACTCCTTTGCGCATCATATAAAGGAGCCTGTATGAGCCAGAATATTTACGACAACCCCACTTTTTTTGCCGGTTACGCCACCTTGCCACGTTCCGTTAAGGGATTAGACGGCGCGCCAGAGTGGCCCGCACTGCGTGCGCTACTACCCGACCTGCATGATAAACGTATTCTCGATCTCGGCTGCGGTTACGGCTGGTTTTGCCGCTACGCGCAGCAGCAAGGCGCGCGTGAGGTGCTGGGTCTGGACGTTTCCGAGAAGATGTTAGCGCAAGCCGCGACCATGACGCAGGGAACCGGGATTCGCTATCAGCGCGCCGATTTAGAATCGCTGCAACTGAACGAATCCTATGATCTCGCCTACAGTTCGCTGGCGCTGCACTACCTCAGCAATATTGACGCACTCTTCGCAACCGTGTTTGAGGCGCTAACGCCGGGCGGCGCGCTGGTGTTTTCCTGTGAGCATCCGATTTACACTGCACCTACTCAACAGCAGTGGATTGTGGATGAACAGCAGCAGCGCAGCTGGCCAGTTAATCATTACCAGCAGGAAGGGGAACGCATCAGCAACTGGTTTGCCGATGGCGTGAAGAAGCAACATCGCAAGCTGGCAACCTGGATCAATGCGTTAATTGGCGCAGGATTTGAGATCGTGCATCTTGATGAATGGGGCCCGAGCGAAGAGATGGTTGCACTCAATCCCGCGCTGGCGGAAGAACGCGATCGCCCGATGATGTTCTTGCTGGCCGCGCGTAAACCGCTCTGAATATTCTCGTGGCGGCAGGATGCTGCCACGTCGTTATTCCATCTATCGCCATTCTTAATTATCAGACAAATTGGTCGCCTGTCTTGGGCGAATTCCTTCTCTGAGCTGCTGACCGTGACTGACTACATTTTTAATTTTCGTCCTTATCTCGATATCCACTATCGCTATAAACCGGCTTCAGTAGACAATCAGCATTTATTGATAGTGATGTCAGGGTTTAACCTTCCTGATCCCACCATCTACGATTTCACCCTTTTACAGCATACTCAATCAGCGGTGTTGTGGATCAAGGATGATTTCAACGGCTTGCCCGCTTACTATCTGTGCAACAATATGAATTTTGAAATTGAACATGGGGTAAGCCAGCTTATTCGCTCGGTAATTGAGCTGACAACACCCTCAAACGTTTCCATACTTGGCGCCTCAAAAGGTGGCAGCGCGGCGCTCTATTTCGGGGTTCGGCATAATATTAAAAATATCATTACTGCCGTACCACAGTTTTATCTCGGGGATTATGCAGCCACAATGTGGCCGAATGTGGGTGACGCAATGATGGGTTCGACAACGCCCGCAGCCATCTCGCTATTAAATAAGCTTTTGCCGAACGCTATTCGACGCGATCGCCAAACGGACAAGAATATTTACCTATTTACTGCTCTCGCTGATTATCAGCGTGAACAGGAGATTCTGCCTCACCTGGAGTTGCTTGAGAAATATCAAAACTTCAATTTGATCGAATCAGCATCGCCTTGCATCACTCACCATAATGAAGTCACGCGATATAATCTTAATCTCATCCTCGCTCTAATTTATCAGTTAGAACAGGAGATTATCCCACGCTGGGGGCACATCCGTAATGGTAGTCGCTGGGACACTGTACAGAAATGATCCCAGCAAATATTGCTCGTTGCAGCGTTCAATGCTTTAGCGAGTAATTAAAAATATCGCCACTAAGAAGAAGGCTAATAAACCCGCAAAAGTCATTGTTCCAATCCGCGGCGTTTTTGCCCGCCCAACGACCACACCAATAAAGATACAAAGCAGAGTTAACGTGCCAATCATTACCCAAAGAAGATATTGTGTGTTTGCCATGAAGGATCCTTATTAACCGGCAATAAAACAGATGCGCCAACTTTATACCATTTTTTATGCATGCTGGCTGCAGCTATTTGACCGCACAATTGTCGGGGTAGATGCTCAGAAGGCTAATTATTAAGTTGCACTGTGCGCGCAACGCACTGATTGCAGTTTCTGCAACTGCTCCAGGCGCGCCTTCACTTTGCTGTTAGCGCTGGCCTTTGCAATGCCATTACCGATACCAAAATCCCCGACGAATCCCAATACCGTTAACGCATCAAACTCGCCGGTTTTATCAATCTGCTGCTGAACGCTTTGGCTTTTAGCGATCTCCTGATTCAGTGCTGCACAGTCATAGGTTTGCGCTTCGGCATCGCTCACTTTGGCGGACTGCGGATACTGTTTCAGTGCGCAACCACTCAGCAGCAAGGCGATCAGGATAACGGGCTTGTGCATCTCGCAAGATTCTCTCTATGACGGTAATTTATTTCGGAATAAGAGAAAAAGTAGCATGTGGGTAAGATGGTAAACGTGGGAATAAGTGAAGATATGCGGGGGTATTTAAAATAAAAAAGCACTGCCTGAGCAGTGCTAATGATTCTGATATCAGGCAATTGCCTGATAAGCCCTGATAATTATCAGGGCAGAATATCCGCTATTATGCAGTTTTCAACACAATCATTGATGATTTGCAGAAAATACATTTAGCGCCATGTGGGTTCATTTTCGTAATATCGAACGCGGAGGTACGATATTGTGAACTCTGGCAATGCGGACATCTTAAACGATTATAAATGCGAATAATTACAGACCTAATACATTTGTTGCAGACGGACCTTTTGGACCATCTTCAACTGAAAACTCAACACGCTGACCTTCATCAAGTGAGCGATAATCAGTGCCCTGAATGGCTGAGAAGTGGACGAAAACGTCCTTGCTGCCATTTTCAGGAGAAATAAAGCCGAAGCCTTTTTCTGAGTTGAACCATTTTACCGTTCCAAGAATTTTATTAGACATAATTTTTACCTTTTAAATGAGCCTATTGGCGTAAGGGCCGAGTTGCAGATACGAATCAGAACTTAGGATAAGACTCAAAGAGAAAGGGCTTGAAGCGGCACTAACCGGGATGAGAAATACAATGGGAACTAACCTTCTAACTGTCTGCTATTCAGACCGACGACGCATTAACGCATTTATCTTACCAGGTAGCAAGGTAAAAAAATTTTTATTTCATATAAAAAAGAAAAGCAGAAAATAAAAAACCCACCGAAGTGGGTTTAATCATCAATCAGGCTGCTTGTCGCCCGACTCCGGTGCCAGACTCTCATCGTCTTTTTCATGCTCATCCGGCTTCACCTTAGTATCTTCTTCAAGCTCATCCGCTTCGATCGGTCTATCAGACATAAATCCTCCTGAGTTGCTTAGAGAATTAAGTGTAGATGCCGGCATAAAGGTAAGCCTAGCGCGTGCAGACAATTCATTATTATGCAGATAAAAAAAGACCCAATACGATTCCTGTATCGGGTCCAGGGAAATGGCTCTTTGGGAGCCGTGCGCTAAAAGTTGGCATTTTTGCAGGCGAGGACGCCTTGCCATTTAAAGGTAGACCAGGATTGCTGGTTTTCCAGCCAATCATGCGGTTTGGTCGCGAAAGGTGACAACTCTGTGATCGTGGTGACAGAACGAGGGAGCAAGCGTAGCGGCAGAATTGTGCGCTACGCCTGAGAATATAGGGATTACTTGCCGCACAGTTGCTGCGCGCGATCGATGATCGGTTGCAGACTCATTTTCTGGCCTGGATGGGCTTTATCAACGGCGACAATGGTGTCGATCGATTGCAGCGTGCCCTGCCCGGCCGTTTTGCGCGCAAAGGCTTTATCGTTGAGCGGATACTGCAACAAAGTGCCTGGATTAATCGCGAACAGCGCGCCGTCTTTCTCGCAGGTCAACATCACCTCTTCGCGGGTGAAGGGCCATTTGTCTTTTCCAATCTCAAAACGGCTGACGGTAATAATCTGTGCCGCCATCGCCTGGCTGCACAGCGCCATCAATACGCAAGCTGGAATCAGTTTCTTCAGCAAAATATCGACCTCATTTCATCTTCTTTAATGACACATTCAGGCCGGTGACAGCGTGGCAAACACGCTCACCAACCCAATAACAATAATGGCCAGCAGCAGCTCAAGCTGCGTAAGGCGAATAAACAGATGCGATGTATTGCTGGCCGCCAGTCGAAAGCGCGGCACCAACAGATAGCGATTGGTCAGCGCAATAGCGATCATCAGCATGACCATCAGCACTTTCACCACCAGCAACTCGCTCCAAAGCGTGGCTTGCCAATTTAGCGGTGAACCGGCAATCAGCAGACTATTAATCATGCCCGTCAGCAGCGCTAACGCTACCGCGAGATGTCCGTAACGCGAGAAGCGCATCATGCAGCGGATCGCATCGGTGCGAAAGGCAATCTGACGCGCTTCACGCATCAGCAATAACAGCGGCAGTAATCCGCCCGCCCAGAATGCAGCCGCAATCAAATGCAGCGCGTGATTGCCTTGTTGCAGCAATCCGGGCCAGCCATCGCGCATCGCGGCGTGGCCAACACCGGCTAAAGCCACCAACTGCAACAGGCCGCTACACAGCAGCAGATTTTGCCGCAGTGTGCCACGCAGCAGCAGCGCTAATGTGCTCAGCAGTGCGAAAGCGATTTCCCAACGCCAAACCTGGCCGAAGCGCGTGCTGAGCACCGCCTGCCAGGTTGCGCTGTCACTGACATTTCGCCAGTCGCCGCTCATCAAGCCGGTTTGCGTTGCCAGCATCAACAGGGCGCTGAACAAACTCAGCAGCGCGCTGATACGTAAAATTAAACCTAAACGTTGTGATAGCAGCGGACGATAGCGGCGCGGCGCCAGCAGCGCGGTATAGAAGGCGCTACCGGCGAGCAGCAGCACCGACAAAAAATGCAGCGCCCGCAGGCCAATCCACAACGTGCTCAAACTCATCAATCACTTCACGCTGAAGGTGTAGCTACCTTTGGTTTTATGCCCATCCACGGACAGCACATGCCAGTTCACCTGATAGTTGCCCGACGGCAGCGGCTGGCTGATCGGCACAATCAGCTGATCGTGTTGTTTATCGTTGAGTTTGGCTTTCCCGACCGCTACCGGTTGATGTTGTGCATTGAGAACATCCACGCCACTGAATGCCGCTTCAACATCTTCGGTAAAGGTCAGCGTTAAATTCTGCGGGGAGGTTTCCACCACCGCTTTGTCGGCTGGGACCGGGGTTTTCAGGTGAGCATGCGCCATGGCAACCTGGCTAAAGGCCAGCGTTGATGACGCCAGAAGTAGCGCGACGACAGAGTTGAACGCAGTTTTCTTCATGACTTCTTCCCTCTTAAATACGGCAAACCACCGCAAACGTGGCAGCAGGATACGCCGCCGATCCGCAGGTGTCGAGACTTGCGGTGCGATCCAATCCGCTTGATCCCTGGGACCGAAACCATTACTTTTGCCCCTGTTTATCAGGAGAAAAGCATGAGCCAAAACCTTGCCCTGCTCTCGCAGGAAGAGAAAGACAAAGTCAATGTCGATCTGGCCGCCGCGGGCGTTGCATTTAAAGAGCGCTACAATATGCCGGTGATTGCCGAAATGGTGGAACGCGAGCAACCCGAAGCGCTGCGTGACTGGTTTCGTCAGCGCTTAATGAACTATCGCCAGGCTTCGCTTAGCCTGTCGCGCCTACCCTACGAACCTAAGCAGAAGTAATTTATGTTACGTGTTATTGATACCGAAACCTGCGGCCTGCAGGGCGGCGTGGTGGAAGTTGCGTCGGTGGATGTCATTGATGGTCAGATCGTCAATCCGATGAGCGATTTAATCTGCCCGGATCGCCCCATCAGTCGTCAGGCGATGGCGGTACATCGCATTAGCGAAGCGATGGTAGTGGGCAAACCCACCATTGAAGAAGCGATTGGCCGCTATCATGGCAGCCCGCATTATGTGGCACACAACGCCAGTTTTGATCGTCGCATGTTGCCCACTATGCCGGGCGAATGGATCTGCACCATGACGCTGGCGCGTCAGCTGTGGCCAGGCATTAAATATGGCAATCAGGCGCTGCGTCACAGCCTGAAGCTGGATGTCACGCCACCGGCCGAACTGCATGCGCACCGCGCATTGTATGACTGCTACGTCACCGCTGCGCTGCTGATCCGCATTATGGAAACCTCCGGCTGGAACGCCGAGCAGATGGCGAATTTGTGCCAGCCTGCGCCCGTGAGCGGCGATGTGTTCCCGTTTGGCAAATATCGCGGTCAGAGTATTGGCAGTATCGCGCGTAAAGATCCCGGCTATCTGCGTTGGGTGCTGGAAAATGTGCGCGATTTGCGCCCACCGTTACGGCAGGCGCTGCGCAAGTACGTGAAGAGCGATCAGTAATCGACGCGGTCTGGCAAGCTGCCCTGCGCCAGGCCGATCAGGAAAGTGAACTCCTGCGCCACACCTTCATACGCTTTGAAACGACCCGATTTGCCGCCGTGGCCAGAATCCATCTCGGTGCAGAGCAACAGCAGCGAATCATTGGTTTTCAGCTCGCGCAGTTTCGCCACCCACTTAGCCGGTTCCCAATACTGCACCTGTGAATCGTGCAAACCGGTGGTAACCAGCAAATGCGGATAGGCTTTGGCCTCGATGTTGTCATACGGACTGTATTGGCGAATGGTGTGATAGAACTCCGCCTGTTCGGGATTGCCCCACTCATCGTATTCGCCGGTGGTCAGCGGAATCGTCGGATCGAGCATCGTCGTCACCACATCGACAAATGGCACCTGTGCCACCACGCCGTGGAACAGCTCCGGCGCCATGTTCACCACGCCGCCCATCAGTAATCCGCCGGCGCTGCCGCCCATCGCATAGAGCTGCTGGCGATGACCATAACCCTTCGCCACCAGCGCTTCGGTGACATCAATAAAGTCGGTGAAGCTGTTGATTTTATTCTTCAGGCGGCCACCGTCGTACCATTGCTGGCCGAGCTCGCCGCCGCCGCGCACGTGAATGATGGCGTAGACGAAGCCGCGCTCCAGCAAGCTGATGCGGCTGGTGCCAAAGCTGGCATCCATGCTGCTGCCGTAAGCGCCGTAACCGTACACCAGCAAAGGATTGTTGCCGCGCTGGAAATGCTTGCGGTGATAGACCAGCGAAACCGGAACTTCGGTCCCATCGCGCACCGTGATCCACAGATGCTCGCTTTTGTAATCCTCAGATTTGAAGCCCGGCACCGGCGTACGCTTCAGCACGCGACGATCGCCGGTTTCCATGTTCAGTTCAAACAAGGTGGTTGGCGTGGTCATGGAGGAGTAGCCGTAGCGCAAGGTGTCGCTTTCCGGCGAAGGATTGTAGGCAAGCCAGGTGACATAGGCGGGGTCGTCGAAGGCGATACCAAAGCTCTCGCCGCTCTCCCAGTTTATCTGCCGCAAGGTGTTTACGCCGTGCTGACGCTCTTCAACCACCAGCCAATGACGGAACAGCTGGAAATCTTCCAGTACCACGTTGTCACGCGCCGGGACCAGCGATTGCCAGCGCGCTTCCGCCAGCCACGCGCTGCGATAGAGGCCGAAATTTTTACCGTCGCGATTTGAGCGAATGTAGAACTGATGATTGTAGTGATCGATGCTGTATTCATGGTCGCGTCGACGCGGACAAAAGGTTTGTGGCTGCGCATCCGGATATTCGGCGTCGATCATCAGAATCTCGCTGGTATTGGTGCTGTACAACGCAATCAGAATGAAGTGCTCGGAGGTGGTTTTGTGCACGCTGAGGTGGAAAGAGTCATCCTTCTCTTCATACACCAGCTGATCGTCAGATTGCGGATGGCCCAGCTCATGGCGCCACACCTGATACGCCAGAAGTGTTTTCGGATGCTTACGCACGTAATAGAGCGTGCGGGAATCGTTGGCCCAGGCCACGCTGGATGACGCATTAGTCAGCACTTCCGGATACCAGCTGCCACTCTGCAAATTACGGAAGCGAATGCCGTATTGGCGGCGCGACAGGAAGTCTTCAGCTAAGGCCATCACCTGATTGTCCGGCGTAATCGCCAGCGCGCCCATGGTGTAAAAATCACTGTGCGCGGCGCGTTGGTTACCATCAAGTAACAACTGCCAAGGTTCATCCGCCGGTGCGTCGGTCGGCTGACGGAAATAGGCCGGATACTCATTGCCCACTTCATAGCGGCTTTGATAGCGATAACCGTTTTTCACATAGGGCACCGAGTGATCCTGCGGCGGAATACGGTCGACGATCTCTTTCAACACCCGTTCCTGCAACGGATTCTGCGACGCCATCATGGCGCGGCCATAATCATTTTCGGCGTGCAGATGGGCCAGCACTTCTGGATTCTCGCGGTCGTCATCACGTAACCAGTGATAATTATCTATGCGCGTTTCACCGTGCAGACTCATGGCATGGGGAATTTTTTTCGCGTGTGGCTGATTCATTAGGCTCTTCTCCCTGAAGGACAACATTCAGCAAGCGTGGCACTAATCACGCACGATGCCAAGCTGCACGCAACATCACTTTACGCAGGGTAAGCCAAACATGAAAAGCGAAGGCTGCGGATGCAACCTTCGCACGGGACTAGGCGGCTTTTTCCGCGTCGATATCGCGCTGGATGCCGTCGCGCACATCCTGGGGAATTTTCAGCGCATCGCCGAGCGCGGAGAGATAGCTGCGCTCCATAAAGTGGTCGACATCAATGGCTGCACAGCTGAGGAAATAGAGCTCCAACGCCTCTTCTTCATTTTTGACGTCAGCGGCCAGCCAGTTGGGATCGAGCGGGCGATTCATCGCCTGCTGAATCAGCGCTTCGGCTTGTGCGCCGTAGCCGGCCTGCTGGATGTTTTGCTCAATTGCGGCACGCTCTTGATCGTCAATGTGACCATCACTTTTCGCCGCGAACACCAGCGCCGTGACCAAACGCTCTGCGCGTTGATCCATCGGCGTTTGCAGCTGGCCGAAGCCCGCATCATCCTGATGGGTTTCACGTATGCGCTGTTTGTATTTGTTCCACAATAGCGCGCCCGCCGCCGCGCCGCCGCCCAACAGCAAGGCTTTGCCGCCATATTTGGTCAGCAGCTTACGCGTGGATTTGCTGCCTACCAGCAATCCCGCCAGCCCGCCCAATGCGCCCGGGGCCAGCATGTCACTTAAACCGCCCGATTTTCCGTCTCCACCCTTTTTCGCCAGCACCGATTGAATTTGCTGCAGCCAATTGCTCATCGTTTAACTCCTGTTTATTTTTCCGTTCTCCATGCTGCCGCAGGCTGTGTCAGTTAACGTCAGAGCGGGAAAAGTATGGCAAACCTGATCGCGGCGAAAGCGTGAGTACGCAAACGTTTTCGTTTATACTGCGCGCGCATTTTGACTGCTAAGGTGAAATTATGACGACTCTCGGAACCGCGCTGCGCCCTGCCGCTACGCGTGTCATGCTGTTAGGTTCAGGCGAATTAGGCAAAGAAGTGGCACTTGAGTGCCAGCGTCTTGGTGTGGAAGTGATCGCGGTGGATCGTTACGCCGATGCTCCGGCGATGCACGTGGCGCATCGCAGCTATGTGATCAACATGCTGGACGGCGACGCGCTGGCCGCGCTGATTGCCGAGGAAAAGCCGCACTTCGTGGTACCAGAAATTGAAGCCATTGCCACCGAAAAACTGCTGGAGCTGGAAGCGCAAGGTCAGAAAGTGGTGCCGACCGCACGCGCCGCACGTCTGACCATGAACCGCGAAGGCATTCGCCGTCTGGCGGCGGAAGAGTTGTCCTTACCAACCTCGACTTACCAGTTTGCTGACAGCAAAGAGAATTTTGTGGCCGCGGCTGAGGCGATTGGATTCCCGTGCATCGTTAAGCCGGTGATGAGCTCATCCGGTAAAGGACAGAGCTTTATTCGCGAAGCCAGCCAGCTGGAAAAAGCCTGGGATTATGCGCAGCAAGGCGGACGTGCCGGTGCGGGCCGCGTGATCGTTGAAGGCGTGGTGAAGTTTGATTTCGAAATCACCCTGCTGACCATCAGCGCAGTAGATGGCATTCACTTCTGCGCGCCGATTGGTCATCGTCAGGAAGATGGCGATTATCGTGAATCATGGCAGCCGCAGCAAATGAGTGAACTGGCGCTGCAACGCGCGCAGGATATCGCCGCTAACGTGGTAAAAGCGCTCGGTGGATACGGCCTGTTTGGCGTGGAGCTGTTCGTGTGCGGTGATGAAGTGGTGTTCAGCGAAGTGTCACCGCGTCCGCATGATACCGGCATGGTCACGCTGATTTCGCAGGATCTGTCCGAGTTTGCGCTGCATGTGCGCGCTTTCCTCGGCCTGCCGATTGGCGGCATTCGTCAATACGGTCCCGCTGCGTCGGCAGTGATTTTACCTGAGCTGAACAGCCAGAACGTTGTGTTCGGGAATATCGAAGCCGCGCTGGGCGCCGGATTGCAGCTGCGCCTGTTTGGTAAGCCGGAAATCGCCGGTCAGCGCCGTTTAGGCGTGGCTTTGGCGACCGGTGAAAACACCGATGACGCTATCGCGCGCGCCGTGGCGAGTGCGGCCGCGGTACAAGTCGAAGGTTAAGTAAGATTAAGTGGTCGCCATCAATGGCGACCAATTCATAAACTTATGCGCGTGCCCCTTCAACCGCTTCACGCGCCAGACGCGTAATACGATCCCAGTCACCGCTTTCCAGCGCATCATTCGGTACCAGCCACGAACCGCCAATGCACAGCACGCTTTTCAGCGCCAGATAATCCCGATAGTTGGCTGGCGAGATGCCGCCGGTTGGACAGAAACGCACCTGCGGGAACGGACCGCCAATCGCGGATAATGCTTTCACGCCACCATTGGCTTCCGCCGGGAAGAATTTGAACTCACGTAGGCCGTAATCCATGCCGGTCATCAGTTCTGAAACCGTGCTGATACCTGGAATCAATGGCACCGGACCTTCAACCGCGGCTTTCAGCAGCGATTCCGTCAATCCTGGGCTGATGACAAACTGCGCACCGGCGTCAGTGACTTCTTTCAGTTGCTGGGTGTTGATCACCGTGCCCGCACCGACAATCGCCTCCGGTACTTCTTTAATCATTGCACGCAGCGCGTCCATCGCCACCGGCGTACGCAGCGTCACTTCCAGCACGCGCACACCGCCAGCCACCAGCGCTTTCGCCATCGGCACCGCGTGTTCCAGCTTGTTCACCACGATGACCGGCACGACCGGGCCAGTTTTCAGGATCTGTTCAGCACTTGTTTTCCAGTTCTTCATCACGTTTCCTTAGTTGCATCAGCCCGGCGTTTAGCCACGCTGTCAATAATTGGGCTCTACCATACAAGATCGTCTGGAGCGGCGTCCATCGGATATCAGAATTTTTTGAAACTCTGGTTCACTTTTCAGAAAAATGAATTCTGGACGTAAAAAAGCCCGCACATTTGGCGGGCTCAATATTAGGTTTCTATTCGAACTCGTTCCAGGAACGGCCATCGCGAGTAATCATCGCGACAGAGGCAACCGGTCCCCATGTTCCCGCCTGATACGGCTTCGGCGCTTCGGCATCGGCGCTCCAGGCATCAATGATCGAATCCACCCAGCCCCACGCTGCTTCAACTTCATCACGACGCACAAACAGCGCCTGAATACCGCGCATGGTTTCCAGCAGCAGACGCTCGTAAGCATCGGCCAGATGCGACTGGTTGAAGGTTTCGGAATAGCTCAGATCCAGCTTGGTGGTCTGCAGTTTATGCTTGTGGTCGAGTCCGGGCACTTTGTTCAGGATTTCGATATCCACGCCTTCGTCCGGCTGCAGACGAATGGTCAGCTTGTTCTGCGGCAGTTCAGCGTACGAATCCTTAAACAGGTTCATCTCAGGATTCTTGAAGTACACCACCACTTCAGAGCATTTGGTTGGCAAGCGCTTGCCGGTACGCAGATAGAACGGCACGCCAGCCCAACGCCAGTTATCGATATCCACGCGAATAGCAACAAAGCTTTCCGTGGCGCTCTGCTTGTTAGCGCCCTCTTCTTCCAGATAACCAGGCACTTTCTTGCCCTGCACAAAGCCGGCGGTGTACTGACCGCGTACGGTTTTCTCGCGCACGTTGGTTTGATCAATACGACGCAGTGAGCGCAGCACTTTGACTTTTTCATCACGAATCGCATCCGCGCTCAGATCGGATGGCGGCGACATGGCAATCATGGTGAGGATCTGCAACAGGTGGTTCTGAATCATGTCACGCATCTGGCCGGCTTTGTCGAAGTAACCCCAACGGCCTTCGATGCCCACCTCTTCTGCCACGGTGATCTGCACGTGATCGATGGTGCGATTGTCCCAGTTGTTGACGAAGATGGAGTTGGCAAAACGCAGCGCCAGCAGGTTGAGCACCGTCTCTTTACCGAGATAGTGGTCAATACGGAAAACCTGGCCTTCTTCGAAGTATTTGCCGACGCTGTCATTGATCTCTTGTGAGGTTTCCAATGAGGTGCCGAGCGGCTTTTCCATTACTACGCGTGCCGGTTTGGCGTTCAGCTTGGCGGCGCCCAGACCGTCGCAAATCGCGCCAAAGGTGCTTGGCGGCATGGCGAAGTAGTTAATGGTGACGCGGTTTTTCTGGTCAAGCATTTTGCCCAGTTTGGTGAAATGCGAGGTGTCATTTACGTCGAGGTTACAGAAGTCGAGACGGCTGCTGAGGGTATCCCACAGCGCTTCATCGATCTTCTCTTTCATGAAGGTTTCCAGCGCTTCACGTACCACTTTGGTATACGCGGCTTTATCCCAATCCGCGCGACCTACGCCAATAATGCGAGTGGTTTCATGAATCTGACCGGCTTTTTCCAGCTGATACAGTGATGGCAACAGTTTACGGCGCGCGAGATCGCCTTTGGCACCGAAAATCACCAGATCGCATGCCTGGGCTGTTTGTGTAACCGCCATTTTCCTCTCCTCGTTGCAGGATATACCCGGCTTGAGCGTTCTCATCACGCCAGGTCCTTATTGTAATTTTCTTACAGCACAATGTACGTTTTTAGCGGGTTTAGGACAACCCGAACGCAGTGTTTTGCTGGCGTTAACTGTGAACGTAATAAAGGTGTTAAGTGTGTTGTAGCGTGCCATTTGAGCACATTTTCTGTTTCGATATTTGTCGTGGCAAAACACGTCAGCGATCAAAGTATCGCAAAAAAATCGCGTTTACATTTGTCCTCCGCTGCGTGCGAGGGGCTATTACACGGTATATTCTTGTGAATTGGCAGCGATTTCATTGATTGATGAACGCGAAAAAGTGATTGACGCTCATTAGGTTAAACCATGCTGGAACAGATTCAGGCGCAACTCGAAGCGTTAAGCAAATCAGAACGTAAAGTCGCAGAGCAGATTCTTGCCGCGCCGCAACAGGCGATGCACTCCAGCATCGCCACGCTGGCACGCGCCGCTGACGTCAGCGAACCGACGGTGAATCGCTTCTGCCATCGTATGGGCACGCGCGGCTTCCCTGACTTCAAATTGCAGCTCGCGCAGAGCCTGGTCAAAAGCCCGAACTGGGTGAGTCGCGATGTGGAAGAAAATGACAGTGTGGAAAGCTACAGCTACAAAATCTTTGATTCCGCGTTAGCCGGCCTCAGCCGCGTACGCCAGCAACTCGATTCTCAGGTGATTCGTCAGGCGGTTCAGGCGCTGTCAAAGGCGCATAAAATTGCCTTTTTCGGCCTTGGTGCCTCCGCCGTCGTGGCACATGACGCCACCAATAAATTTTTGCGATTTAATCTGCCGGTCATCTGGTCAGAGGATATTGTGATCCAGCGCATGAGTTGCATAAATAGTGGTCCAAACGATGTGTTTGTTCTCATCTCACATACTGGTCGCACCAAAAATATGGTAGAACTGGCTCGCCTGGCGCGTGTAAACGCTTCCACTGTGCTGGCTATCACTTCTCCGGGTTCCCCGCTGGCGGCGGAAGCCACGCTGGCTTTGACGCTCGACGTACCCGAAGATACCGATATCTACCTGCCAATGGTTTCCCGCCTCGCACAATTAACCGTGATTGATGTTCTGGCGACAGGGTTTACCCTTGAGCGCGGCGCTGCTTTCCGTGAAAATTTGAAACGGGTGAAAGAAGCGCTGAAAGATTCACGCCTGGAGAAACAGGCGCAGGAAAATAATTAACATCACATTCACAATGTGAGTCGAATCACAGCCCATCGATCATATAGAATAGATGAACACTACGTGTCACTTGAGAGCGGCACGATACTTTGCTAACGGAGTCCTTCATGTCCAGACGTCTCAGAAGAACCAAGATCGTTACAACCCTCGGTCCAGCCACCGATCGCGACAACAACCTCGAAAAAATCATCGCGGCGGGTGCTAACGTTGTACGACTCAACTTCTCCCACGGCACACCGGAAGATCATCAACAGCGCGCCAACAAAGTCCGTGAAATCGCGGCGAAACTCGGTCGCCACGTGGCGATCCTTGGCGACCTGCAAGGGCCAAAAATTCGCGTATCGACCTTCAAAGAAGGCAAAGTGTTCCTCAACGTCGGCGATCGTTTCTTGCTGGATGCTGATTTAACTAAAGGCGAAGGCGATAAAGAAAAAGTCGGTATCGACTATAAAGGTCTGCCAGAAGATGTGGTGCCCGGCGATATCCTGCTGCTGGACGACGGTCGCGTTCAGCTGAAAGTGCTGGAAGTTCAGGGCGTAAAAGTGTTCACCGAAGTCACCGTCGGCGGCCCGCTCTCTAACAATAAAGGCATCAACAAACTCGGCGGCGGTCTCTCTGCCGATGCGCTGACCGAGAAAGACAAAGTTGATATCGTTACCGCCGCGAAAATCGGCGTGGATTATCTGGCGGTCTCCTTCCCGCGTAACGGCGAAGATATGAATTATGCCCGCCGTCTGGCGCGCGACGCCGGCTGCGACGCCAAACTGGTGGCGAAAGTGGAACGTGCTGAAGCCGTTGCCTCACAGGAAGCGATGGATGACATCATCCTCGCCTCTGACGTGGTGATGGTTGCGCGTGGCGATTTGGGTGTAGAGATTGGCGATCCTGAGCTGGTGGGTATTCAGAAAGCGTTGATTCGTCGTGCGCGCCAACTGAACCGCACCATCATCACCGCAACGCAGATGATGGAATCGATGATTACCAACCCGATGCCAACACGTGCCGAAGTCATGGATGTGGCGAACGCCGTGCTGGATGGTACCGATGCGGTGATGCTGTCGGCGGAAACCGCTGCAGGCCAGTATCCGGCTGAAACTGTTTCAGCGATGGCGAAAGTGTGCCTCGGCGCAGAGAAAATCCCGAGCGTTAACGTTTCTAAGCACCGCCTGGAAGTGCAGTTCGATAACGTCGAAGAAGCGATTGCCATGTCGGCGATGTATGCTGCCAACCATCTGCAAGGGGTTTCAGCGATCATCACCATGACCGAATCGGGCCGTACCGCGCTGATGACCTCACGTATCACTTCTGGTTTGCCGATCTTCGCCATGTCACGTCACGAGCGGACGCTGAACCTGACAGCGCTGTACCGTGGTGTTACGCCGGTATTCTTCGACAGTAACAATGATGGTGTGGCCGCCGCGCACGATGCAGTGAATCTGCTGCGCGAAAAAGGTTTCCTGGTTTCAGGTGACCTGGTGATTGTCACTCAGGGTGACGTGATGTCGACCACCGGCACCACCAACACCAGCCGTGTTCTGCGCGTAGACTAATACGCAGCACCGACAGCGGCTGTAACAACATGGACAAACGCGACTGCCTGGCAGTCGCGTTTTTATTTTTTTGACAAGGAGGCCAGATGGCCCGCTATCAACCTATTACCCAACTCACCGGGCGCGTGCTGCTGTTTCCGCTCGCGCTGGTGCTGTTTGAATTCGCCACCTACATCGCGCATGACATGATTCAGCCCGGCATGCTGCTGGTGACGTCTGAATTCAGCGTCGGCCCGGAATGGGTTTCGACCTCGCTGACCGCTTATCTGATGGGCGGCGTAGTGCTGCAATGGCTGCTCGGTCCGCTCTCAGACAAATATGGCCGCCGGCCGGTGCTACTGTTTGGCATCTTGTTCTTTGCCGCCGCCTGCATTCTCACAACGTGGGTTAGCAGCATTGAAGAGTTTGTCGCGCTGCGCTTTGTTCAGGGCATCAGCCTGTGCTTTATTGGCGCCGTCAGCTACGCGGCGGTGCAGGAAGCCTTTGATGAAGCGTTGGCAGTACGCATGATGGCGCTGATGGCCAACGTCGCGCTGCTGGCACCGCTCGCGGGTCCGCTGGCCGGAGCCGCGTGGCTCACCGTTGGCGAGTGGCGCAGCATGTTCTGGCTGTTTGCCATCTGCAGCGTGATTGCGTTTGCCCTGCTATGGCGCGTCATGCCGGAAACCGCTGGCGATCGCAGTCACTCTATCGCCCTGCCAAAGCTGGCGCGCGGCTATGCGCGTTTGGCGCGCGATCGTCAGGTGATGTACGGATCTTTTGCCATTGGTTTAGTGTTTATTCCGATCCTGACGTGGGTAGCGCTGTCGCCAGTGATTCTGATGCACGATGAAGGATTGTCACGCATGCAGTATGCGCTGCTGCAGTTGCCGGTGTTTCTGGCGATGATTGCCGGCAACATCACGCTTGGCAAACTGGCTGGACGCGTGCCGATTGAGCAGCCGGTGAAGTTTGCCGCCTGGCCGATTCTGATTGGTTTGAGTATTTCGCTGCTGGCTAATTTGCTCGATAGTCACACCTATCTGCTGCTGACCGCCGGGTTAAGCTTGTACGCTTTCGGCGCAGGCATGGTGAATGCCGGTCTTTACCGTTTGACGCTTTACTCAAGCAACGAAGGTAAAGGCAGCGTGGCGGCGATGCTCGGTATGATCAGTATTCTGACCTTAGCGGTAGGCATTGAGCTGGCAAAAAGTGGCTACTTCAGCGGCGGCACACCGTGGTTTAGCGGGATTAACTTCGCCGCTGGCGTACTGTGGTTTGGTCTGGTGACCCTGTTCCTGCGCGAACGTAAACGTCGCAGTCACGTGGCGGCAATAGAATGATAAAGGGGCCAGACGGCCCCATGTTTATTTCCTACGAGGATAAAGATCTTTGCGCGCATAAGGTTCGATATCCCCTTCCTTACGCGTTTTCAGCAGCTTCAGAATCCAGGTGTACTGTTCCGGATGCGGTCGCACGAACACTTCAACTTCTTCATTCATGCGACGCGCAAGCGTATTGTCATCGGCATCCAGCAAGTCATCCATTGGCGGACGCACATAGATTTCCAGACGATGGGTTTCACTGTTATACACCGGGAACAGCGGCACAACGCGTGCGCGGCATACTTTCATCAGGCGGCCCACTGCGGGCAATGTGGCTTTGTAAGTAGCAAAGAAATCCACAAATTCGCTGTGTTCCGGGCCGTGATCCTGGTCCGGCAGATAATAGCCGTAATAACCCTGACGCACCGACGCGATAAACGGCTTAATCCCGTCATTTCGCGCATGCATACGGCCACCAAAACGGCGTCGCACAGTATTCCACAGAAAATCCATTAACGGATCGCTTTGATTGTGGAACATCGCCGCCATCATCTGACCTTCAGATGCCAGCAGCATCGCTGGAATATCCACGCCCCAACCGTGCGGCACTAAGAATATGACGTTTTCTTTATTGGCCTGCAGCTGCTCAATGATTTCCCGGCCGTGCCAGTCAACACGCTTACGCACATGCTCTGGATTACGAATGCCCAATTCGGCCATCATCGCCATCGCCTGCGGTGCGGTGGCAAACATACGATCAGCAATCTCTTCGCGCTGCGCTTCACTCAATTCCGGCAGGCAATAATAGAGATTGATCAGCGCACGGCGGCGCGCACTTTTCGCCAACTTACCGGCGAACTTGCCCAATCCGCCCAGAATCGGATCGCGCACTTTTGCAGGAAGTAATGCCATGACGGCCAGCGCGCCAACCGCCAACCAACTTCCCCAGTATTTCGGCTTTAAAAAAGAACGTTGAAAAACGGGAATAAACTCACTGTTATTTTTCTTTCGGGTTTCCATGCACTCGCCTCTGACAATGACCGGTCAATAATAGTGACGATGGTTAATTTTGCAATCTTCATGCGCCAGATAGCAAAAAACCGACGAAGAATCCGTCGGTTTTTAAGTGTTACGCGCAATAATGCGTTATTTCAACGTCAACTGCGGCAACCAGGTTTTCACTTGCGCCATGTAAGTGCTGCGATCTTTACCCGTCAACCCTTCCATGCGCGGCAGTTTTGCCGTCAACGGATTCACTGCCTGATTGTTGATCCACACTTCATAGTGCAGATGCGGGCCGGTTGAACGTCCGGTGTTACCCGACAGCGCAATACGATCGCCACGTTTCACCTTTTGCCCCGGTTTAACCAGCGCTTTACTCAAGTGCATGTAACGCGTCATATATTGACGACCGTGGCGAATCGCCACGTAATTTCCGGCAGCACCGCCGTTTTTCGCCATTACCACTTCACCATCGCCCACAGCTAAAACTGGCGTACCAATGGGCAGAGCGAAATCGACACCTTTATGCGGTGCGATGCGGCCGGTTACCGGGTTAAGGCGACGCGGATTGAAGTTGGAAGAGACACGATACTGCTTAACAGTTGGGAAGCGCATGAAGCCACGTGCTAACCCAGATGCATTGCGATCGTAGAACTTGCCATCTTCCGCACGGAAGGCGTAATAGTCTTTGCCACCGGTGCGTAAACGTACGCCAAGTAATTGGCTTTGGGCACTTTTTCCATCAAGCATTTCACGTGACATCAACACACTGAAGTCATCACCCGCGCGCAGTTTGCGGAAATCCATCTGCCACTGCATCGCTTTGATCACGTTGCTGGTTTCTGCGCTGGTCAAGCCCGCACGCTGGGCGCTGGCAGCAAAGCTGCCGCGCACTTCACCTTTTAGTACGTTGTTTTGCCACTCACCCTTTTGCAGCTCCTGCTGCATCTTAAAGCTGCCATTGTCGGCGCGCTGATAAGTACGGGTTTCACGACGATCGATTTCCCAGCTGAAGGTTTGCAGTTGTCCATCTGCATCCAGCGTCCAGCTCAGTTGCTGACCAACGCGCATGTTACGCAGATCTTTATCGCTGCTGACTAATGCGTTGATATCGCCCATCTCAATACCGTACTGATTTAACGCGCTGCTAAGCGTATCGCCTGAAGAGACGGTGTAATCATGTACGTTAGGATTATCTGGAACGTCTTTATCAATATCGTCAGCAGGAATATCGTCGGCCGGTTCTTCGGTCGTCTGATCGATCGGCTCACTGGCTTCCGGCAATAGCGTACGCAGTTCGTCTTTATCCAGCGCGATGGTTTTCACGATGGGCGCGACATCGCGCGGATGGTAAACGTAAGGCCGCCATACTGCGACGGCCAACGTGACAACGGTTAATGAACCCAGCATAACGCGGTGGGGGCGCGGCAAATTATTAAATGCGAGGGCGACAGAGCGGGCTATCTGCTGCACTTTTACCTATTCCTCATGCTCCATTCAGGCAGCTCGCATACTGGCTAGACAGCTGTGAAAGGAATTTCACGTAACTGTCTTTGGATAAGCTGATGTCCATCCCCAACGGATCTAACGTGCCTTTTCGTACGGAAGTTCCACGGGACACGGCATCGATGACGGCCGGTCTGAATTGTGGTTCAGCGAAAACGCAAACGGCTTTCTGCTCAACCAACTGTGTTCGTATTTGATGTAAACGCTGGGCGCCCGGCTGGATTTCAGGGTTGACGGTAAAATGACCTAAAGGTGACAAACCGTAATGTTTTTCAAAGTAGCTGTAAGCGTCGTGAAAAACGAAATAACCCTTGTTCCGCACGGGCGCGAGTTGCGCGCCGATGTGTTTGTCTGCATCGGCTAATTCTGCTTTAAACTCCTGCAGATTAGCGTCAAGTTTGGCTTTGCTTTGCGGCATAAGTTCCAATAATTTTCCATGGATTGCAACCGCAGATTGTAAGGCCATGTCAGGGGACATCCACAGATGCATATTAAACTGTCCGTGATGGTGCTGCGCATGAGACCCGTCTTGGACTTCGGAATTTTCTGAGCCATGATCGTGATCGTGACCGTGCTCATGTTCCTCATCTTCATCATCGCCGCTAATCAATAGCGGTTTTATGCCTGGCAATGCTGCAATTTCGAGGTTTTTGTTAGCGGGCAACTCCGCTGCTGACTTAGTGAGAAAGGCTTCCATCTCTGGGCCTGTCCACACCACTAAGTCTGCGTTTTTAATACGTTTTACATCGGAAGGACGTAAAGCATAATCATGTTCTGAGGCGCCATCGGGCAGCAATACTTCAACCGGCGTAATGCCATCTGCGATAGCCGCTGCGATAAATCCGAGAGGTTTGATTGAAGCAACCACCGCAGAGTGCGCGGGAAACGTGCTTGTGGCGGCAAATGCCGCAGCAGTAAGGGTGAAAATAAGGCACTTTTTATTGTGTAACATAATACGTCATTCCATCGTGACCCGTTGATGGAATGTGATATTATAACATTCGAAATTCAATGCAACCCGTAAATAACATGCCGCCACTTGTCACACTTGAAAACATTTCTGTGAAATTCTCCCAGCGTCCGGTGCTCGCAGGCATTAGCCTCGCACTTGAACCGGGAAAAATTCTCACCCTGCTCGGCCCGAATGGCGCCGGCAAATCCACGCTGGTTCGCGCGGTGCTCGGGCTGCTCAAACCCACCAGCGGCAGCGTCAAGCGCGCCGCTGATTTGCGTATCGGTTACGTGCCGCAAAAACTGCACATCGACCCAACGTTGCCGATCACCGTTGAACGTTTTATGCGCCTATCGCGCGGCACCAAACGCGATGCCATTTTACCGGCGCTGAAGCGCGTGCAAGCTGGGCATCTGCTGCATGCGACACTGCAAAAACTCTCTGGCGGTGAAACCCAGCGTGTGCTGCTGGCGCGCGCGTTACTTAATGACCCGCAACTGCTGGTGCTCGATGAGCCGACACAAGGCGTTGACGTCAACGGCCAGGTTGCGCTGTACGATTTGATCGATCAGCTGCGCCGCGAACTGAACTGCGGTGTGCTGATGGTTTCACACGACCTGCATCTGGTGATGGCGAAAACCGACGAAGTGCTGTGTCTCAACCATCACATCTGCTGTTCCGGCACGCCA
Source organism: Pantoea sp. DY-5 (assembly GCF_019795955.1). Lineage (NCBI taxonomy): Bacteria > Pseudomonadati > Pseudomonadota > Gammaproteobacteria > Enterobacterales > Erwiniaceae > Pantoea > Pantoea sp. DY-5. Next base: position 237,199 of record NZ_JAIMIE010000001.1, on the reverse strand, counting down.
GAAGCGGTGTCACAACATCCCGAGTTTATCGCGATGTTTGGCCCACGCGGCGCGCAGCAGCTGGCGATTTATCGTCATCATCATAATCACCGTCACGATTTACAGGGACGTATTGTTCTGCGCAAAGGAAATGGCCCGTCATGATTGAACTGTTATTGCCTGGCTGGCTGGGCGGCGTGTTGCTGGCGCTGGCGGCCGGCCCACTTGGCTCGTTTGTTGTTTGGCGCCGCATGTCTTACTTCGGCGATACTCTCGCGCATGCATCCTTGCTGGGCGTGGCGTTTGGTTTGCTGCTCAACGTGAATCCTTACTATGCGGTGATTTTGGTGACCGTGTGTCTGGCGTTGGGATTGGTATGGCTGGAGCGTCGCCCGCATCTGGCTATCGATACCCTGCTCGGCATTATGGCGCACAGCGCGCTGTCGCTGGGTTTGGTGGTCGTTAGTCTGATGCAAGGCGTACGTGTCGATCTGATGGCTTACCTGTTTGGCGATCTGCTGGCGGTGACGCCCAATGATTTATGGATGATGGCCGGCGGCGTGGCGATTGTTCTGGCGGTGATGGCGTGGCAGTGGAATTCGCTGTTGTCGATGACCATCAGCCCGGAGCTGGCGCAGGTGGATGGCGTTAACATTCAGCGCACGCGTTTGATGTTGATGCTGGTCACCGCATTAACCATCGGCGTAGCGATGAAGTTTGTTGGTGCCTTGATTATTACATCGCTACTGATTATCCCGGCGGCGACGGCACGTCGCTTCTCACGCTCACCGGAACAGATGGCCGGTTTTGCGGTGATTGCCGGTATTATCGCGGTGACCGGCGGGCTGACCTTCTCCGCCACTTACGATACGCCAGCCGGTCCTTCGGTGGTGTTATGCGCGGCGGTATTGTTCATCATCAGCATGGCAAAAAAACCGGCGGCATAACGCCGTTTTACTCTTCGCGACTGATACCAAAGTGTTTGTAAGCATGTTGCGTTGCCATTCGGCCACGCGGCGTGCGTTGAATGAATCCTTGCTGGATCAGGAAGGGTTCAATCACATCCTCGATAGTTTCCCGCTCTTCGCCAATCGCCGCTGCCAGGTTATCTAAGCCCACCGGACCACCCGAAAACTTATCGATAATCGCCAGCAGCAGTTTACGGTCCATGTAATCGAAACCCTGGCTGTCGACGTTAAGCATATCCAGCGCGCTGGCTGACACTTCGCCGCTCAGGTTGCCGTTCGCTCGTACTTCCGCAAAGTCACGCACGCGGCGCAGCAGGCGGTTAGCGATACGCGGCGTACCGCGTGCACGACGCGCTATCTCCAACGCGCCCTCTTCGCTCAGCGCCAGACCAAGACAGGCCGCGCTACGGCCCACAATGTGCTGCAGATCGGGCACGTTATAGAACTCAAGGCGCTGCACGATACCGAAACGGTCGCGCAGCGGCGAGGTTAAAGAACCGGCGCGCGTCGTGGCACCAATCAGGGTAAACGGCGGCAGATCGAGCTTGATCGAACGCGCCGCCGGACCTTCACCAATCATGATATCCAGCTGATAATCTTCCATCGCCGGATACAGCACTTCTTCCACCACCGGCGACAGGCGATGGATCTCATCGATAAACAGCACATCGTGCGGTTCAAGGTTGGTGAGCATCGCCGCCAGATCGCCGGCTTTTTCCAGCACCGGACCGGACGTGGTACGCAGATTGACGCCCATTTCGTTAGCGACGATATTAGCCAGCGTGGTTTTACCCAATCCCGGCGGGCCGAAAATCAGCAGATGATCGAGTGCATCGCCACGCAGTTTCGCAGCCTGGATGAAAATCTCCATTTGCTCGCGCACCTGCGGCTGGCCAACATATTCCGTCAGCAGCTTAGGGCGAATGGCACGGTCGAGCGTTTCTTCTTCGTTAAAGGAACTGCCCGAGACCAGACGATCGGCTTCAATCATGCTTTACCTCAAATAGCTGCGCGCAGGGCTTCACGAATCAGGGTTTCGCAATCCGCATCCGGTTTACCGACTTTGCTGATCATACGGCTGGCTTCCTGCGGTTTATAGCCGAGGGCCACCAGCGCTGAAACCGCTTCGGCTTCAGCATCGTTATTGTCTTGTGCAGCGGATGGCGTGGTCAACGTAAAGGTTGAATCACCACCAAACAGATCGCCGTGCATGCCGATAAAGCGATCTTTCATCTCCACAATCAAACGCTCGGCGGTTTTTTTACCCACGCCCGGCAGTTTGATCAGCGAGGCAATCTCTTGTCGCTCAACGGCGGTCACGAACTGCTGGGCCGACATGCCAGACAGAATCGCCAGCGCCAGTTTTGGCCCAACGCCATTCACCTTAACCAGCTCGCGGAACAGCGTGCGTTCCTGCTTGTTATTGAAACCGAACAGCAGCTGCGCATCTTCACGTACCACAAACTGCGTAAAGATGATCGCTTCCTGATTGATCTCCGGCAGCTCGTAAAAGCAGGTCATTGGCATGTGCACTTCATAACCGACACCGTGCGCCTCAATCAACACCAGCGGCGGCTGTTTTTCCAGAATGTTGCCTCGTAAACGACCAATCACCTGAGCAGTTCCTTAATCTGTTAGTAAGCCTGAGTTTATAGCATAAAAAAGGCTGGATGAATATCCAGCCTAACTTAGCATTTCGTTTCCGCTAACCCGATCGCATACGCCCGCGCGTCATCACCAGTTTCGTATCGCTGATACGCGCCGCATTTTGGCTCATATGGCAATGCGTAATGGCGATGGCCAGCGCATCGGCGGCATCCGCCTGCGGATTGGCCGGCAGTTTTAGCAAGGTTCGTACCATATGCTGCACCTGACTTTTCTCTGCGCCGCCGGTACCGGTAACGGTTTGCTTCACTTGGCGCGCCGCATATTCAAACACCGGCAAATCATGATTCACAGCCGCGACAATCGCCGCACCGCGCGCCTGGCCCAGTTTCAGCGCTGAGTCCGCATTCTTGGCCATAAACACCTGCTCGATGGCAAAATAGTCGGGTGAGAACTGGGTGATAATTTCGCTGACGCCCGCGTAGATCAGTTTGAGGCGCGTCGGCAGATCGGTGACGCTGGTGCGGATACAGCCGCTGCCCAGATAGGTAAGCTGGCGGCCGGTTTGGCGAATAACACCGTAACCGGTGACGCGCGAGCCGGGATCGATCCCGAGAATTATCGCCACGGCGCGTCTCCGGTGAGTGGGGTTTTAAGCAACGCCATTACAGCGTTTCTGCGATCTCATCAGAGATTTCACCGTTATGGTAAACTTCCTGCACGTCGTCACAGTCTTCCAGCATGTCGATCAGGCGCAGCAGTTTCGGCGCGGTTTCGGCATCCATTTCAGCTTTGGTTGACGGGATCATCGAGACTTCAGCCGAGTCCGCTTTCAAACCGCCCGCTTCCAGCGCATCACGCACCGTACCCATCTCTTCCCACGCGGTGAAGACATCAATCGCACCGTCGTCATAGGCCACAACGTCTTCAGCACCGGCTTCCAGCGCCGCTTCCATCACCGCATCTTCGTCCTGACCTGGCGCGAAGGAGATCACGCCCTTCTTGCTGAACAGGTAAGAAACCGAACCGTCGGTACCGAGGTTGCCGCCGGTTTTGGTGAAGGCATGACGCACTTCGCCCACGGTACGGTTGCGGTTGTCGCTCAGGCACTCAATCATCACTGCTGAGCCGCCCGGACCGTAACCTTCATAAATGATGGTTTCCATGTTGGAATCATCTTCACCGCCCACGCCGCGTGCGATGGCACGGTTCATGGTGTCGCGCGTCATGTTGTTAGACAGCGCTTTATCCATCGCTGCGCGCAGACGTGGATTAGAACCCGCATCGCCACCGCCCAGTTTCGCGGCGGTGACCAGCTCACGAATGATTTTGGTGAAGATTTTACCGCGCTTAGCATCCTGAGCAGCTTTACGATGCTTAGTATTCGCCCATTTACTGTGTCCAGCCATCTTACATATTCTCCGATCTTTTACTGGGTGCAGGCTATCTTACTTGCGATCTTGTCCCCCGGCAGTGCTCGCAATCCTCACGTGCATAAGTACGCTCCGGTTGCTGTGCGCTGGCGGTGAACAACCTCGCGGCGCCGATTACGCCTGACTGTTCGATATTGTTCGGTGCGTTCATTGAAAACTCACCAGATTCATAAAACTTAATGCATTCGCCACCGGAAAAACGCGCGGCGGCGAGCATTCAGATAAATTCTTCAATCGCCTGGCGGTTACTCCAGGACTTGGTGAGGGCTGCGGCAGCGGCGGGTTCGAGCCAGCGCGCGGCGAGATGCTCGGTGAGCAGCAGGTCGCGTTCTGCGGGTATAGCCAACCTGAACCAGTGTTCGCGATTGTGCGTGGTGCCCGGTGCGTAACGATGACGATAGTGCGGGAAGATCTCAAACTCGATTTGCTTGTGGCAATCGTCCAGCACTAGCTTTTCGTGCGCAATATCGATGGCGAGTTCTTCTAACACTTCGCGCTGAGCTGCCTGGCGCGGGGTTTCGCCCGCTTCCAGGCTGCCAGTGACCGATTGCCAGAAGCTGTCGTCATCACGTCGCTGCAGCATTAACACCCGGCCGGTATCGCGGGCAAAAATCACCACCAACACCGAAACCGGATGTTTAAAGCCCATTACTTGTTCTCTGTCTTTTCTTTCTTCGGCGCCACCAGAATGCCGAGGTCCAGCAGCGCAGCTGGATTGGCTTCGCTTGGGGCTTCGGTCATCATGCACGCTGCGGCGGTGGTTTTCGGGAACGCGATCACATCACGAATGTTATCGGTGCCGGTCAACAACATGGTCAGACGATCCAGACCAAACGCCAGGCCCGCGTGCGGTGGCGTACCGTATTTCAGTGCATCAAGCAGGAAGCCAAACTTCTCACGCTGCTCTTCTTCGGTGATACCGAGGATGCTGAATACCGTCTGCTGCATTTTACCGCTGTGGATACGCACGGAACCGCCGCCCACTTCGTAGCCGTTAATCACCATATCGTAAGCATTGGCCACCGCTTGAACTGGATCGGTTGCCAGCTCTTCTGCGCTCATGTCTTTCGGCGACGTGAACGGATGGTGCATCGCTGCCAGGCCGCCCTCTTCATCTTCCTCAAACATAGGGAAGTCGATCACCCACAGCGGCGCCCAGGCTTTATCATCGGTGATTTGCAGATCGCGGCCCACTTTCAGACGCAGCGCGCCCAGCGCATCCGCCACCACTTTGGCGCGGTCCGCACCGAAGAAGATCAGGTCGCCATCTTGTGCGCCAGTGCGGTTGAGAATGTCTTCAACAATTTCTGCGCTGAGGAACTTGGCAACCGGGCTCTGTACGCCTTCGAAGCCTTTCGCGCGTTCGTTGATTTTCATCCACGCCAAACCTTTGGCGCCGTAGATTTTGACAAATTCGCCGTACTCATCAATTTGCTTACGTGTTAGCGCTGCACCGCCCGGTACACGCAGGGCAGCCACGCGGCCTTTGGCATCGTTGGCTGGACCGGCAAACACCTGGAACTCCACGTTTTTCAGCAGATCGGCAACGTCCACCAGCTCCATTGGGTTACGCAGGTCTGGTTTATCTGAACCGTAACGGTTCATCGCTTCCGCAAAAGTCATCTGCGGGAAGTCACCAAGATCCACACCTTTGATGTTGATCCACAGTTCACGAATCAGACGTTCCATCTTTTCACGCACCTGCTCGGCGGTCATGAAAGAGGTTTCCACGTCGATTTGGGTGAATTCAGGCTGACGATCGGCACGCAGATCTTCGTCACGGAAACACTTAACGATCTGATAGTAGCGGTCAAAACCCGACATCATCAGCAGCTGTTTGAACAGCTGTGGCGACTGCGGCAGCGCGTAGAATTTACCTTTATGCACACGGCTTGGCACCAGATAGTCACGCGCGCCTTCTGGCGTGGCTTTGGTCAGCATTGGCGTTTCGATATCGAGGAAACCCTGGTCGTCCATAAAGCGACGCACGAAGCTGGTAATTTTAGCGCGGGTTTTCAAACGCTGAGCCATTTCCGGACGACGCAGGTCCAGATAGCGATAAGTCAGGCGCGCTTCTTCGCTGTTGACCTGGTTAGAGTCCAGCGGCAGCGGTTCAGCGCGGTTGATGATGTTCAGCTCATGGGCAAACACTTCCACTTCGCCGGTCGCCATGTCGCTGTTTTTGTTCTTTTCGTCACGTGCACGCACGGTGCCGGTGATCTGGATACAGAATTCGTTACGCAGCTCAGATGCCAGCTGGAAAGCGTCCTGACGATCGGCATCGAAGAACACCTGAGCGATACCTTCACGGTCACGCATATCGATAAAAATCAGGCTACCCAAATCGCGACGGCGATTTACCCAGCCGCAGAGAGTGACTTGCTGACCCACGTGAGACAGATTGAGCTGTCCGCAATATTCTGTACGCATAACGTATCCTTTTAACTTCGCCGCTGCTGCCAGACAACATCAGGCCGCGTAACCTTCTGAGATGCTGTCGCAAAAAAGGCGGCTATTATAATGGAAAAACCCAGGCAGGATAAGTGGAGCCCGATCAAAGCGGACAAAACATTATGCTTTATCGCGCTGTTTTTCCTGCCGACATCAAAACAGGTTACATTAAGCCGCCCTTTCCCGCCCTAAAGGATTCAGGAGTTCGCGTTGACACTTCGTATTGGATTACCGCAATGGCAGCACGCGCAATGGAAACAGTTCGGTATTGAGACCTTAGCCGATTACGCGCAGCTGTTTGGTTGTGTGGAAGGCAATACCACGTTGTATGCGCTGCCAAAGCCGGAAGTGGTGCTGCGCTGGCGCGACATGACGCACGACGATTTCCGTTTCTGCTTCAAGTTTCCCGAAAGCATCAGCCATAAAGCGGCGCTACGCGACTGTGATGAGTTGCTGAATGAGTTTTTCCGCCTGCTCGATCCACTCAGCACGCGCATTGGTCAATACTGGCTGCAGCTGCCGGCGGCGTTTTCTCCGGCTCAGCTCGGCGATCTATGGTCTTTTCTCGACAGTTTGCCGCGCAATTTCCGCTATGGCGTTGAGGTGCGGCATCAGGCATTTTTCGCCAAAGGAGATGCTGAACGCGCGCTGAATCGCGGTTTGCTGGAGCGTCAAATTAATCGGGTGATGCTGGATAGTCGTCCGGTGCATGCCTCCACCTCACAGTCGGCCGCAGCGGTGCACGCTCGATCGCAAAAGCCGCGCGTGCCGCTGCATGTGGTGCGTACCGGTGCGCAACCGATGGTGCGTTTCATTGGCAGTGATAGCGTGGCGGAGAGCGTGCCGCTGTTTCAGCCGTGGCACAGCAAGCTGCAAGCGTGGCAGCGGGATAGCGATCCGCTGCTGTTTATTCATACGCCGGATATGGGCGAGGTGTTTCCGCTGATTCAGGCATTGTGGCCACAGTTGCAGCAGTTGGAGCCAGGGTTACGCGATCTGCCCGACTGGCCGCATCAATCGAGCCTGTTCTAGACGCAACGCAAAGGGTGCAGCCTGCCCGCGTTTCTGCCAAAATAGCGCCCTTTCCGTTTTCTCTCCGGACCTTTCATTATGTCTGATCGCGATACGCTATTTTCCGCGCCCATCGATAAGCTGGGCGACTGGACCTTTGACGAGCGCGTAGCTGAAGTTTTTCCCGATATGATTCAGCGCTCGGTGCCGGGTTATTCCAACATCATTTCGATGATTGGCATGCTGGCGGAACGCTTCGTTCAGCCGAATAGCCAGGTTTACGATCTCGGCTGTTCACTCGGTGCCGCCACGCTGTCGGTGCGCCGCAATATTCATGTGCCCGGCTGCCAGATTATTGCCGTGGATAATTCGCCGGCGATGGTGGAGCGCTGCCGTCGCCATATCGACGCCTTCCGCGCGGATACGCCGGTGCAGGTGATCGAAGCAGATATTCAGGACATCCACATTGAGAACGCCTCGTTGGTGGTGCTGAACTTTACCCTGCAATTCCTTGAGCCACCGGCACGTCTCGAGCTGCTGAAGAAGATTGTTAACGGATTAAATCCGGGCGGCGCGCTGGTGTTGTCGGAGAAGTTCAGTTTTGAAGATGCCGATGTCGGCGAGTTGCTGTTTAACATGCATCACGATTTCAAACGCGCTAACGGTTACAGCGAGCTGGAGATTAGCCAGAAACGCAGCATGCTGGAGAACGTGATGCTGACCGATAGCGTTGAAGCGCATAAAGCGCGCCTGAAAACCGCCGGTTTCAAACATGCGGAGTTGTGGTTCCAGTGCTTTAATTTTGGTTCGTTGGTGGCGTTGAAATGATTGAGTTTGGCCGTTTTTATCAGCAGATCGCCACCGGCCCGCTCGCCAGTTGGCTGGAAGTGTTACCGGCGCAAGTCGCCGCATGGCAGCGTGAGAATCTGCACGGTAAGTTCCGCGACTGGGAGAAGTCAGTTGATTATCTGCCGCTGCTGACGCCGCAGAAGCTGGATTTGTTGCACAGCGTGAGCGCGGATGTTGAGGATCTGACCGATCGTCAGCGTCTTGGCATTGAGAATCTACTGCGCAATCTGATGCCGTGGCGCAAAGGTCCTTATTCGCTGTACGGTACTGAGATCGATACCGAATGGCGTTCCGACTGGAAATGGGATCGCGTGTTGCCGCACATTTCGCCGTTGCAGCATCGCACGGTGCTGGATGTCGGCTGCGGTAGCGGCTATCACATGTGGCGCATGATTGGCGCGGGCGCGAAGCTGGTGGTCGGCATCGATCCAATGCAACTGTTTTTGTGCCAGTTTGAAGCGGTGCGTAAGCTGTTGGGCGACGATCGTCGTGCGCATTTGCTGCCGCTGGGCATAGAGCAACTGCCGGCGTTGCAAGCGTTTGATACCGTGTTTTCAATGGGCGTGCTTTATCATCGCCGTTCGCCGCTCGATCACTTGATGCAGCTGAAAAATCAGTTAGTCAGTGACGGTGAGCTGGTGCTGGAGACGCTGGTGATTGAAGGCGATGAGAACGCGGTGTTGGTGCCGGGCGAGCGTTATGCGCAGATGCGTAATGTTTACTTTATCCCTTCTGCGGCGGCGCTGAAGAGTTGGCTGGAGAAGTGCGGATTTGTCGATGTGCGCATCGCGGATTACGCGGTGACGTCCGTGGAAGAGCAGCGTCGCACCAGCTGGATGACCAGCGAGTCGCTGGCCGAGTTCCTTGATCCGCATGATAGCAGTAAGACCGTTGAAGGTTATCCCGCCCCGCTGCGCGCCGTGTTAGTGGCCCGCAAGCCGTAATGTCTAACGCCGCGATAGCGCCAGCTTCGCGGCGAAGCCAATAAACACGCAGCCCGTCAGGCGATCCATCACTTTTAGCACCGCTGGACGACGCAGATGCGCCGCAAAGTACTGGCTGCTGCCAATCAGTACCGCATTCCACACTAATCCAATCACCATGTGCGTGAGCGCCATCAGCGTACACCACAGCGGCACCGACGCACCCGCCGGAATGAATTGCGGCAGGAAGGTGACGTAGAACACGCCGACTTTCGGGTTTAATAGATTGCCAAAGAGTCCGCGCGTAAAGCAGGCAACATAGCTTTGCTCTTTACTCTGCGCGCGCGGCCCTTCTTCCGCTTGGGTGCGTGGGTTGATGAGTAATTTGACGCCGAGATAGAGCAGATAGGCCGCACCGACCCATTTCAGCAGGTTATACGCCATTTCCGAGGCCAGCAGCAGCGCGCCCAATCCCAAACCCACCGCAACGCCCCACACCAGGCAACCCAGCGTAACGCCAAATGCTGTAGCCCAGGCACGTTTCCAGCCTTGCGCGGCGGCTGAACGCAGCACTAATGCAGTATCAAAACCGGGCGTGAGTGTGAGGATGGTGATGGCGAAAAGGAATGAAAGGATGAGTGTCATGTGCGGGCTCCCTGTTTGGTTCAGTGCGTTCCAGGCAAAGAATCAGGGCCGCTCCGTAAAGGCGTCGTGAACACGTCCTTGTGGACTCTGCCGCCGCATCCATGCGGCGGAAGCTTTACTCCGCGGCCCTGATTCTTTGCCTTAATGTGGGTTTTGTGTAGTTTGCTTTAATCTTGTGCGGCGGTTTCGTTGGGTGCGTTCCAGTATTGGTATTTATAAGCGGAGCTGAGATGGCGTTCAATGGTGCCTTTGGCGAAAACTTCGGTTTCATGCAGATAACTGAGCGTGCAGTTGCCCACTTCATCCCACAGCTGACACTCATCCACCGAGCGCAGCGTGCTGACTGGCGTGGTCGCGGTGCTGTTCAAACGCAGTTCTCGCCACTGGTTATCATAGCTATAAGTATCTTTGCTGCGCGCGCTGGTGGATGAGGTTACCAATCCTTGTGGATTCCAGCGCCAGCTGCTTTCGCCGTTGGTCATATTATCGCTGCCGCGCGCCACGCTTTTTTCCACTCTGAACTGTTTGTCATAGCGATAAGTGGTATCGGTAAAGCCATCTTTGCCCATGCTGGTGAATTTATCGGATGAGCTGACGATGTTGCCATGCTGCCCGATTTGCCAGTTGATGGTGCCCTGACGGTTGTCGACCACTTCCTCCTGCCCCGCTTTGATCACTTTGACCATGTAGGCATATTCCGCCACCCAGCCGCGCTGAACGCGGGCGATATGTTGTTCCATCGTCAGCAGGACGTTGCCTTCATTTTTGTCGTAGGAGATATCGGCCACCATCAAATCGCCGCACTGATCAAACTGGCCGAGTACGCGCTTTTGCGAGTTCACATCTTTGCCAAATTCGCCCGCTACTACCTGTCGCACTGCGCCTTTGGCATCGCCGCCCAGCATGATCCAGTTGTTGCTGCTGGTGATGTTTTTGCTCATCGGCGGACACGCCGTGCTGACCGCCAGCGCGACGCCGCAGTAAGGGAGAAGCAGCATTAATACGGTACAAGGGATGGATTTCATGAAGGTTATCCGTACGAAGCCAAAGAGTAATCAAAGCATCATTTACTCGATCACGCTATCTCCGCGGGAATTGCAGATAAAAAGAACCCCAGTTAGAAGAACTGGGGTTGGTACTTGCAAACATCACGTCGTTGGGACTGGCGTGCTGCGCGGCAAAATCGGGGTAAATTCAGGCTACCCGGACGGCGCTCAACTGCGTCATGCTTTTCATGGCTTCAACCACGTCACCATCAACGCAATAGCGGCTGAATTCATCGGTTTCCGCTTCGGAGCACATAGAAACACCGGCTTTACGGTAGCGCATCGGCGAAGCGACTAAACGGCTGGCGGAGCTGTGGACTTCCTGCAATCCACTGTCGATGAACTTCTGGATATTGCTCAAACGCACGCCCGCACCGGCCATAATAATCGGACCTGTGCTGTGTTCATTTAGTTCCCGTAATAATGCAATTCCTGCTTCGGCGCTTTGTTGCTGGCCAGACGTCAGGATACGCGCGATGCCTAAATCAGCCAGCACCTCAAGTGAGCGTTTCGGGCTGTGGCATAAATCGAAGGCGCGATGGAAGGTGACGTCCATGCCGTCACACAGTTTCATGATCTGCTGCATGCGGACGATATCGACATGCGCATCTTCATCCAGCATGCCAATCACTAAGCCAGGAAAACCGAGTTCACGCATTAGCGCAACGTCAGATTTCATCGACTCAAACTCATAGTTGGTGTAACAAAAATCGCCGCCGCGCGGACGGACAATAGGATGTACCGGGATCGAAATTTCACGTCGTGCCACTTCCAGCACGCCGGCTGAAGGCGTCAACCCACCTTCGCGCGGTGCGCTGCACAGCTCCACGCGATCGGCACCGGACAGCTGCGCAGTCATTGCGCAGTCGATGCCGTAGCAACAAATTTCCAGTTTCGTCATACCATGCTCCTTCTCATGACTTCTGGCTCGGGATGAATGCTTCAGTTAGTCTACTTAATTGGACAGTTTACGTGGAACTCGCACTATGGCATTCGATTTTAATCAATGGATAGACCGTCGTCACAGCGATAGTTTGAAATGGCACAAATATGGTGATCGCGATGTGCTGCCGCTCTGGGTAGCGGACAGCGATTTCCGTTCGCCGCCGGGTGTGATTGAGGCCATTAAACAGCGCGCTGAGCACGGTGTATTTGGCTATGGTGCAACGCCAACCGGATTGATTGATATCACCCTTTCGCGTTTAGCGCAGCGCTACAACTGGCAGATTGAGCCGGACTGGATTGTGTTATTGCCCGGCGTGGTGTGTGGTTTGAATCTTTCGGTCCGCGCATTCACGGAGTCTGGCGAATCTACTGTTTCCCCGACGCCGATCTATCCGCCGTTTCGCGGTGCAGCGAAGCTGGCTGACCGCGCGCAGGTAAATTTACCGCTGCGTTTACAAAACGATCGCTGGGTGATGGTTCTGGATGATAGCGCGATGCAGGGCAATGAACGCCTGCTAATGCTGTGTAATCCGCAGAATCCGGGCGGCACGGTTTATCGTCGTGACGAGCTGGAAGCGCAACTGGCATTTGCGCAGCAGCATGATTTGATCGTCTGCTCCGATGAAATCCATTGCGATTTATTGCTGTCACCCGGCGCGCAGCACATTCCGTTTGCGGCCTTAAGTGAAGATGCCGCACAGCGCAGCATCACGCTGCTATCTCCGTCGAAAACTTTCAATATTGCTGGATTGGGTGCATCGCTGGCGATCATTCCCAATTCAGAGCTGCGAGCACGGTTCAAACGCGTACGTGAAGGCATTGTGCCTGGCGTGGATATTCTGGCGCTGGTGGCGGCCGAAGCGGCGTGGCGCGATGGCGATGCATGGCTGGCAGCGCAGCTGGATTATCTGCGCGCCAATCGCGACTGGCTGGTGGCGCAGGTCAATGCACTGCCCGAACTGCAGATGGCCGCGCCGGAAGCGACTTACCTCGGTTGGATCGACGCCAGCAAGCTGGATGTCGCCAGCCCAATGGATTACTTCGAGCAGCACGGTCTCGGTTTTTCACCGGGCCACGATTTTGGCGACGATAATTTCGTGCGCTTCAACTTTGGCTGTACGCGCGCCACGCTGGAACAGGCGGTCGCGCGTTTGCAAAAAGCGGTCGCGGCGCGCCGTTAAGCCTGCTCGCTGGCGACGATCTCTTCCAGTCGCCACGGATGAAACTTAATCGTGGTTTGCCCGTCCGTCACCGCCAGCGTCGGATTGGGCAAACGCTCGTTCTCGCCTTTGGGCGCGCTGGTTTTAAACGAGATGCCCGGCTGCGTCAGCGCATCATCTGAAAGCAGCGCCATCGCCCGCACACCCAGCGTTTCCGGTTCTCCACGCAGCACAATCTCCACGTGTTCCCAGCCTTCATGGCGATACAGCTTTTCGCCCGGCCACGGCAGTTCAATCACATCGATTTGCCAGCCCGCCAGGTTCAATGGCTGATGCAGTTTGAACAGGCAGATCGGGCGACCATTGATCATTGCCTCGGAAAACCGCGTTCCGATCTGCAATAAGCCCGCTTTCCAGCGTTCTGCTGTCGCAAACTGGTGGCAGCGTACCGCAACGTGATCGGCTTCATGTTCGGCCAGATTAATGCCTAAACGTTCAGAAAAATTCACCAGCGACTGCTCAAAACGAGCCATGTCTTGTTTTAAATCATCCAATTCCATAGGAAAGTGGGTCTGCATCAAGCCTTACCTCTAATTCAGTTCAGGTTTACTAATCAATATGAAATTTGCTAGCCGTTGATTCCGCTTGACAAAATTGTCGGATTCATCCGATTTAGGCGTCAAAAAGGCTGAAAACTGCATAAATAGACCATTCATTTCGGATTTATCGCCTAATCAGGTCCAGCAGTTACTTTATGAAAGTGACCTAACTATTTGTTATTAATCATAATAGTTAATACAATGAGATAACTCTTATTTAGGTTGCAAACAATTGCAGCTTGAAACCCTTTCTTATAAATTTGGGTTTCACAACTACAAGGAACGGCCTTATGTCTATGCTCATTGTTGTCGCGGTCCTGATTGCATTAATGGGATTTGCAATTTCCCGCCATTGGAAGGTGCGTGAAGACAAAAGCGTTAAAAATCCTCGTCGTCACCCACGGCGCCGTTAATCGGCGCTGAGGGCCCGATGTTGCCTGTCATCAGATACCGAATAGCTGACTCACTTTAACATTTCACGTATACTTCCCCTCTTATTTTTCGTCCCGCCGCGCAGTTGCGGGATGACGACATCGGCTCGCCGCCTACAGGCGGGCCTTTTCAGCATATGAAGGTAACGCGGTGAATATTCAGGCTCTTCTTTCCGACAAAGTCAGTCAGGCAATGATTGCGGCGGGTGCGCCTGCCGATTGCGAACCTCAGGTTCGTCAGTCTGCGAAGGTACAGTTCGGTGATTACCAGGCAAACGGTATGATGGCCGTGGCGAAAAAGCTCGGTCAGGCACCGCGACAACTGGCTGAGCAGGTGATTCAACATCTGGATCTTAACGGCATCGCCAGCAAAGTCGAAATCGCCGGTCCCGGCTTTATCAATATCTTCCTCGATCGTGCATGGCTGGCCGCGCAAACCGCGCAGGCGCTGCAGCTGCCGCGCCTTGGCGTGAGCGCGGTTGCGCCGCAAACTATCGTGGTGGATTACTCCGCGCCTAACGTGGCGAAGCAGATGCACGTCGGTCACGTTCGCTCCACCATCATTGGTGATGCGGCAGTGCGTACGCTGGAGTTCCTCGGCCATAACGTGATCCGCGCCAACCACGTCGGCGACTGGGGCACGCAGTTCGGTATGCTGATTGCCTATCTGGAAAAACAGCAGAACGAACATCACGAAGAGATTGCGCTGGCTGACCTGGAAGCCTTCTACCGCGAAGCCAAAGTGACCTACGATGCCGACGAAGCCTTCGCCGAGCGCGCGCGTAATTACGTGGTGAAACTGCAGGGTGGCGACGAATATTGCCGCAGCATGTGGAAGAAGCTGGTTGATATCACCATGAGCCAGAATCAGCAGGTGTATGACCGCCTGAACGTGACGCTGACGCGCAAAGATGTGATGGGTGAAAGCCTGTACAACGACATGCTGCCGGGCATCGTCGCCGATCTGCGCGAAAAAGGCCTGGCGGTGACCAGCGAAGGCGCCACAGTAGTTTTCCTTGATGAGTTCAAAAACAAGGAAGGCGAACCGATGGGCGTGATCATTCAGAAGAAAGATGGCGGCTATCTCTACACCACCACCGACATCGCCTGCGCCAAATACCGCTTCGAAACCCTGCATGCCGATCGCGTGCTCTATTACATCGATTCCCGTCAGCATCAGCACCTGCAGCAGGCGTGGACCATCGTGCGTAAAGCCGGTTACGTGCCGGAATCGGTACCGCTTGAACATCACGCCTTCGGCATGATGCTGGGTAAAGATGGTCGTCCATTTAAAACCCGCAGCGGCGGTACTATTCGCCTCACCGATTTGCTGGATGAAGCGGTTGAACGCGCGCATGCGTTGGTCAGCGAGAAAAATCCAGAGATGTCCGCGCAGGAGCTGAAGGATCTGTCGGAAGTGGTTGGCATCGGCGCGGTGAAATACGCTGACCTGTCAAAAAGCCGCACCACCGATTACATCTTCGACTGGGACAACATGCTGGCCTTCGAAGGCAACACCGCGCCTTACATGCAATACGCCTACACGCGCGTGCTGTCGGTGTTCCGCAAAGCCGGCATTGATGCCGATAGCCTGAGCGGCGACATCGTGCTGACCGAAGAGCGTGAAGCGCAGCTGGCCACGCGTCTGCTGCAGTTCGAAGAAGTGATTACTCAGGTCGCGCGCGACGGTACGCCACACGTGATGTGTGCTTACCTCTACGATCTGGCCGGCCAGTTCTCCGGCTTCTACGAACACTGCCCAATTCTCTCCGCCGAGGACGAGAATATCCGTCTGAGCCGTCTGCAGCTGGCCGCGTTAACCGCGAAAACGCTGAAGCAAGGTCTGGATACGCTGGGCATCAAAACCGTCGAACGCATGTAATATATCTGGCGGAGAGCGCCGCAAACGGCTCTCCGCTGCTTCCCCCTCTGACAAAATTCTGCTCTTCAGCCTGCTCTAAATAGCGCTTCTGCCCTGCTCAATACCCACCATTTCTCAGCCTCGACTCGCTTTCTCATTTTTCCGACGCAGCTCACCAAATAAACAAAACTCATACCTTCATAACCATTTTATGGCAGACAAACTCGCACGCCATCCCTAATTTGGTTATGGAAGCAAGAACACAAAAACATGCAACAATCTGTTTTAAAAGCTAAAAACTATAAAACTTACCCCTGCAATCGGGTTAAAGTGATGCGCCCGGCCAATGTCAGGGCAGAAAAAAATCTCAACCCGATAACGTCATTAATAAAAAAATCAGAGCGTATCCTATGAGCAATCACGACATTATCGATGTAAAAGGCTGGATCGACGCCCGCCCGATCACCGGATACCAGTGGCTGACCCTCAGCCTGTGTTTCATCATCATCATGTTTGATGGCTACGACGCGGCAGCGATGGGTTTCATTGCGCCCGCGTTGATTGAAGACTGGGGCATCAGCCATGCGGAAATGGGGCCGATTCTCGGTGCCGCGATGTTCGGCGTGGCGATTGGCGCGCTGATTGCCGGTCCGTGGTCCGACAAATTTGGCCGCAAACGCGTGCTGCTACTGTCGATTGCCGTCTTCGCCTGCTTCAGCCTGATGAGCGCTTTCGCCCGCACGCCGCTGGAAATGGGCGTGTTACGTTTTCTCACTGGCCTCGGTCTCGGTGCGGTGATGCCCAACTGCGTCACGCTGGTGTCGGAATATATGCCGGAGCGCCGTCGCAGCCTGATGATCACCGTGATGTACAGCGGATTTAATATCGGTTCCGGACTGGGCGGATTCATTGCCGCCGGTATGCTGCCGCACTTTGGCTGGCAAGCAGTGCTGGGTTTAGGAGGCTTGCTGCCGCTGCTGATGTTACCGCTGCTGCTGTGGCTGCTGCCGGAATCGGCGATGTATATGGTGGTGCGCAAAGTCAGTCGCGACAAGATTGCCGCCGTGCTCAAACGTTTGGGCGGCGAATTCTCCGCTGGCACCGCCTTTGTGCTCAATGCGCCAATCATCCCGAAAAAGGCGCAGGTGCTGCAGCTGTTCAGCCGCGACTATGCAGGCGGCACGGTGGTGTTATGGCTCACCTACTTCATGGGGCTTTTTGTCATCTACCTGCTTAACGGCTGGCTGCCAACCATCCTGCGTTCTGGCGGCGTAACGCTGGAGCGCGCGGCGATTGTGGCGGGCTTATTCCAGCTCGGCGGCACCTTCGGCGGCCTGATGGTTGGTGGGCTGATGGACCGTTTTAAAGCGAAATATGTTATCGCCCTGTTCTATCTGCTGGGCAGCTTCTGCCTGGTGTCGCAGGGCATCTGGAGCTTTGGCCCGAATGTACTGGCGCTGCTGGTGTTCTTCGCCGGCGTCTGCATCAACGGTGCACAAACCGGATTGCAGGCCTTCTCCCCGGCCTTTTATCCCACCGAAATGCGCGCCACCGGCGTGTGCTGGATGCACGGCATTGGTCGCAGCGGCGCCATTATCAGCTCGTCGCTGGGCGGCGTGCTGCTCGGCGTGTTCCCTGGGCAAACAGCCATTTTTATCGTTTTGTCGCTCCCGGCAGTTTTGGCGGCACTTTCCATCACCCGACATCACCCTGCACAGGTGGCCCGTCAGGTTAAAGGCATCGACCTTAACGACCTGCCGTCCCTGTCGCGTACCCTCAATAATCGATGAAGTAGAGGTCAAAAAATTATGGCTAAAATCATAGGCGGTTTAGCGGTTTCGCATACTCCCACCATTGGCTTTGCGGTCGATCACAACAAGCAGCAGGAAGGCGCATGGGCCCCGATTTTCGATGGCTTTGCCCCGATGCAGCGCTGGCTGAAGGAGAAAAAACCGGATGTGCTGCTGTATGTGTTTAACGATCACGTCACCTCCTTCTTTTTTGATCACTACTCGGCGTTTGTGCTGGGCATTGATGACGAATATGCCGTTGCGGATGAAGGCGGCGGCCCGCGCGATCTGCCGCCGGTAAAAGGCCATGCGGCGCTGTCACAGCATATTGGTGCCAGCCTGATGGCGGATGAGTTCGATATGTCATTCTTCCAGGACAAAGCGCTGGATCACGGCCTGTTTTCGCCGCTGTCGGCGCTGGCACCGTGGCAAGGCGGCTGGCCGATGCAGGTGGTTCCGCTGGCGGTCGGCGTGTTGCAGTTCCCGATCCCGACGGCGCGTCGCTGCTATAAACTCGGCCAGGCGCTGAAGCGCGCGGTAGAAAGTTTCCCGGAGGATCTGAACGTTGCGGTGGTCGCGACCGGCGGCGTGTCACATCAGGTACACGGCGAGCGCTGCGGCTTCAACAATCCCGAATGGGATGCGCAGTTTATTGATTTGTTGATCAACGATCCCGAGCGCCTGACCGAAATCACCCTGGCGGAATACGCCACGCTCGGCGGCCTGGAAGGTGCGGAAGTGATTATGTGGCTGATCATGCGCGGTGCGCTGTCGGCCAACGTCGAGAAACTGCATCAGGATTACTATCTGCCTTCGATGACCGGGATCGCCACGCTGATCCTCGAAAATCAGTCACGCGAAGCGCCGGTCGATGTGCACCAGCGTCAGCGCGATAAGATCAACCTGCAGCTCAGCGGCGTGGAAAAACTGCCCGGCACCTATCCGTTCACCCAGGCGCGCAGCCTTAAAGCGCTGCGCATCAACCGCTTCCTGCACCGCATGATTCAGCCAGAATGGCGTAAGCGATTCCGCGAAGCTCCGCAGGCGCTGTATCAGGAGGCCGGGCTGAGCGCTGAAGAGCAAACGCTGATTACCCAGCTCGACTGGCGCGGCATGATCCATTACGGCGTCAGCTTCTTCCTGCTGGAAAAACTGGGTGCGGTAGTCGGCGTCTCTAACCTGCATATCTACTCAGCGATGCGCGGTGAAACGCTGGAACAGTTCCAGCAGACGCGCAATCAGCAGGTGCTCTATTCGGTGGCGGGGAAAGCAGACTGATGTTTACGCAACCGGTCATCGACTGCCATCACCACGTTTTTGATCCAGTAAACTTTCCCTGGGCACCCGAGAGCGCCTATAACCCGGACGGACACGAGCTGGCGACGCCGAATTACTATCGCGCAGTGATGCAGGCCTACAACATCCGCCACTCGCTGATTGTCGGCCCAACGTCGGGCTATAACACCGACAATCGCTGCCTGCTGGATACCATCAAGCGCGGCGAAGGACGCTTCAAGGGGATTGCCGTCACGCCGCGTGACGTGGAGAGCGACACGCTCGCCAGCCTGAAAGATCAAGGCATCGTCGGCATTGCGCTTAACGTGGCGATGCTGGGCACCGAGCCGTTTCTCCAGCTTGATGCCCTGATGGGCAGGCTGGCGGAGTTGGATCTCTTTGCCCAGATTCAGGTGCAAAACGATCAGCTACTGGCGCTGATGCCGCTGCTGTCACGCACCCGCACGCGTTTGCTGATCGATCACTCCGGTCGGCCTGACGTCAGCGCGGGCGTAGCACAACCAGCCTTTCAGGCGCTGCTGTCGCTGGCCGGCCAGCAGCGCACCAGCGTCAAGCTCTCCGGGCTGGCGAAATTCTCCCGGCAGCCCTATCCCTTCAGCGATGGACATCCCTATTTGCTGGCCTTGCTGGACGCATTCGGCGCGGAAAACTGCATGTGGGGATCGGACTGGCCTTTCCTGCGCGCCAGTGAACGCATGGATATGGGCACGCAACTGCTGCTGATCGAACAGCTGATCCCCGATGAAAAGAGCCGCCGTCAGGTGCTTTGGCACACGCCACAGCGGCTCTTTGGTTTTACTGAATTACAGGAGTCACGATGAGAACCATCTATGTATTGAACGGCCCGAACCTCAATCTGCTGGGCACCCGCGAGCCAGAAACCTACGGCTCCGACACGCTGCAAAGCGTGGAAGCGCTGTGCCGCGCAACGGCGGAAGAGCTGGGCGTGGCGATTGAGTTTCGCCAGACCAATCACGAAGGGGAAATGATTGAGTGGATTCAGCAGGCGCGTCTCGAAGCGCAGGCGCTGGTGATCAACCCGGCGGCGTGGACGCACACCTCGGTGGCGATCCGCGATGCGGTCACCGGCGTGGGGTTGCCGCTGTGGGAAGTGCACATCACCAACGTGCACAAGCGTGAGCCGTTCCGTCATCACTCCTATCTTTCCGACGTCGCACAAGGCGTGATCTGCGGCTACGGCATTCGCGGTTACCGCTATGCGTTGATGGAAGCGGCGCGCGCAGGTTGATTATTGGTCCTGCCCGCACACTTCACGCAGGCAGCGGATCAACGCATCCGCTGCCGGTGAGTGCAGACAGCCCGCACGCACCGTCAGCCCGATAGCGCGATCGGTATCCGGCAAAGGCACCGGCAACGCCACCAGCGCGCCGGACGCCAGTTCCACTTCCAGCTGGTGCGCGGAGACCGCCGCCAGCATATCCGACTGCATCAGCAAGCCGCGCACCAACGCCAGATCGCCGGTTTCCACCACCGGATCGGGTGCCGGAATGCCCATCGCCTGAAAACTATTATTCAGCAGATAACGCGCCGGCGTGGCCGAACGCGGCAGCACCCAACGCGCCGCGCGCAGATCTTCGGTAGAGAGCTCACGTCCCACCAGCGGATGATCGTGACGCGCCAGCAGCACCATGCGTTCGGAGAACAGCGTCTCGCGCGTGACGTCCAGCGCATCTTCATCGCGGCGCAGCGCGCCAAAAATAAAATCGATATCGCCCGAGCGCATCTCCGAGGCCAGCACGCCAAAGGCGCTTTCACTGGTGACCACGCGCACGCCCGGATAACGTGCCGTCAGCATCACGATCGCCTGCGGCAGGATACGCGTGCGTCCCAGCGGCAATGCGCCTACGCGCACCGTTCCCTCGAGTATCCCGCTGCGGGCAGCGATGTCGGCCGGAATGTGGCGCAGTTCATTGAGCGCACGCCGCACGTTGGCTTCGATTTCACGTCCGGCCAGCGAAGGCATCATGCCGTGCGGCGTGCGCTCCAGCAGCGCGATGCCCGCGCCGTTTTCCAGCACGCGCAGCGCGGCGCTCACCGCCGGCTGGCTTAGTCCGAGACGTGCCGCCACCGTCTGCATATGCCGCGTCTGGCACAGCGTGATAAAAATTTGCAGCCGACGCACGTTAAACAGCCACAGCGGTTCCGCGTCGCTACGCTGCGCACCGCGTCCCTGCAATTTTGCCAGCCGCTGCGGCACCTGATGCAGCTCCTCAATCGCCCGCAGCGCGCGCGGCAGCACACATTTACCGAAGTCAGTCAGCATCATGCCACCGGCGTGACGTTCAAACAGCGTCACGCCTAGGGTGAGCTCAAGGTCGCGAATAGCGCGGGTAATGGCCGACTGGGTGCGAAATAATTCATCTGCCGCCCGTGAGACACTGCCTTGTGCCACCACCTGGCTAAATGCCCTGATTTGCATCAGATTTGTCAGCTCCTGCGTGCCCTTTTCCGCCATCTTTCCCTGCCTGTTTCCGCCACCGATCGATGTCGCAATATAAATAAAACGCATACCCGCTGCAATTAAATGAATTATCGCCGCCAGGTTGGCGGTGACAGCATGGAAAAAAACAGCGGAGGAGTATGCCATGACTAACAACACCCCAAAAAAAACCGCGCTGGTGGTCAGCGCTCACTCAGCGGATTTCGTCTGGCGCGCCGGCGGTGCCATTGCGCTGCACCATGCGCAGGGCTATGACGTCCACGTTGTCTGCCTCTCGTTTGGCGAGCGCGGTGAGTCGGCCAAGCTGTGGCGCAAGGGGGAGATGAGCGAGGCGAAAGTCAAAGCCGCCCGCCGCAGCGAGGCGCAGGCCGCCGCCGAGATCCTCGGTGCCAGCATCGAATTTTTTGATCTCGGCGATTATCCGCTGCGTGCCGATAAAGAAACCCTGTTCCGCCTGGCGGACGTTTATCGTCGGGTGCTGCCGCACTTTGTTCTGACTCACTCGTTGCAGGATCCCTACAACTACGATCACCCAATGGCCACCAATCTGGCGCAGGAAGCGCGCATTATCGCCCAAGCCGAAGGCTACCGTCCGGGCGAAAAAATTGTCGGTGCGCCGCCGGTGTACTGCTTCGAACCGCACCAGCCTGAACAGTGCAACTGGAAGCCGGATGTGCTGCTGGATATCACCTCAGTGTGGGACAAAAAATATCAGGCGATTCAGTGCATGGCCGGGCAGGAACATCTGTGGGAATACTACACGCGCGTAGCGCAGCAGCGCGGCGTGCAGGCCAAGCGTAACGTCGGCATTACCACCAGCCGCGACATCATTTATGGCGAAGGTTATCAGAGCATCTTCCCGCGCGTAACGGAGGATCTGGCATGAGCATCATCGCGAAAAAAGGCGTCGCGGTGCGCCACATCCCGCGTGCGGCAGCCACCGATATCGACGCGCTGGCGCGCTTTGGCGTCGCCACTGTGCATGAAGCGCAGGGGCGTAAAGGTTTGCTCGATCCTGCCATTCGCCCGATTCAGCAGGATTGTGCCATCGCGGGCAGCGCGGTCACCGTGCTGGTGGCGCCGGGTGATAACTGGATGTTTCACGTCGCGGTGGAACTCTGTCAGCCGGGCGATGTGCTGGTGGTTGCGCCAACCTCGCCGTGCAGCGACGGCTTCTTCGGCGATCTGCTGGCGACCTCGCTGCAGGCGCGCGGCGTGCGCGGGCTGGTGGCGGATGTCGGTGTGCGCGATAGCCGCACGTTGCGTGAGATGGGCTTTGCCGTCTGGTCGCGTGCGGTATATGCGCAGGGCACGGTGAAAGAGACGCTCGGCTCGGTGAATGTGCCGCTGGTGTGTGCCGGGCAGCTGATCTGGCCGGGTGACGTTATCGTCGCCGATGACGACGGCGTGGTGGTGGTGGCACGCGATGAAGCCGCCAGCGTGGCGGCCAAAGCGCGTCAGCGTGAAGAGCTGGAAGAGAGCAAACGCCTGCGTTTAGCGGCCGGTGAGCTGGGCCTAGATATCTATCAGATGCGCCCGCGCCTGGCGGAAAAAGGACTGCGCTATCTCGACACGCTCGATCAACTGGAGGAATAAACCATGCGCCAGCGTCGCATTCCCTGCTTGCTGATGCGCGGCGGCACCTCCAAAGCCGCCTGCTTTCTGGCACAGGATCTGCCAGCCGAACCGGCGGCCCGCGATCGGGTACTGCTGGCGGTGATGGGTTCGCCCGATATCCGTCAAATTGACGGCCTCGGCGGGGCCGATCCGCTCACCAGCAAAGTGGCGATCGTCAGCGCTTCACACCGTGACGATGCCGATGTCGATTACCTGTTTGCCCAGGTCAACGTCGATCAAGCCCGCGTCGATTACGGGCAAAACTGCGGCAATATCCTCGCCGCCGTCGGGCCTTTCGCCGTCGAACGCGGGCTGGTCAAGGCAGGCAGCGAACGCACCCGTGTGCGCATTTTCATGCAGAACACCGGGCAGATTGCCGAGGCGGCGTTCGCCACGCCCGACGGTGAAGTCGACTATGACGGTGATCTGCGCATTGATGGCGTGCCGGGCAGCGCAGGCGAGATCGCCCTCACCTTCAAAGACATTGCCGGTTCGAGCTGTGGCGCGCTGCTGCCAACCGGTCAGCCGCGCGATCGTTTTGATGGCATCGACGTCACCTGCATCGACAACGGCATGCCGGTGATCCTGGTGCGTGCAGCGGATGTCAATCGCAGCGGCTATGAAAGCCGCGACGCGTTGGATAACGACAGCGAGCTCAAGCAGCGGCTGGAGTCGATCCGCCTGCAGGCCGGGCCGCGGATGAATTTAGGGGATGTCAGCCAGCGAACAGTGCCCAAAGTCACGCTGCTGGCTGAAGCGCGTCACGGTGGCGCCATCAGCTCACGCACCTTTATTCCGCACCGCTGCCATGCCTCGATTGGTGTGCTTGGCGCGGTGAGTGTCGCCAGCGCCTGCCTGATCCCCGGCAGCGTCGCCGACGGACTGGCACGCACCAGCCAGAAACCTCAACAGCGCCTGAGCGTGGAACATCCCAGCGGAGAATTCAGCGTGCTGCTGCAGCGCGAAGGCGATAACCCGCTGGCGGGCTGCGGTCTGTTGCGCACTGCGCGTGCCATTTTCGCCGGTGAAGTCATGATTCCGGCGGCGGTCTGGCCCTTCAGCAAGGAGTAATTGATGAACATCACCTTTATCGGTTTTGGCGAAGCGGGCGGCATTCTCGCCCATGATTTACAGACGCAGGGCAATGCGGTGACGGTATGGGATCGCAAAGCCCTCGCGGCAGAAACCCTGCCCGCGCTGCAGCAAAAAGCGCAGCAGAGCGGCGTGCGGCTGGCCGCTTCGCTGGCGGATGCATTGCAGGACGCCGCGCTGGTGTTCTCCACCGTTACCGCGTCGCAGGCCCTCAACGTGGCGCAGCAGGCGGCAGCGCGGTTACAGGCCGGGCAGCACTTTCTCGATCTCAACTCGGTGGCACCGCACACCAAACGCGCCGCGGCTGAAGTGATTCACGCTGCGGGGGCCAGCTATATCGACGTGGCGGTGATGGCGCCGGTGCCGCCCAAGCGGCTGGCGACGCCGCTGCTGATTGGCGGCGCTCAGGCTGCACAGGTGCAGCCGCTGCTGCAACAGCTGGGTCTCCACAGCCGCCTGTTGGGTGGCGAAGTGGGTGAAGCTTCAGCGATTAAGATGTGCCGCAGCGTGATGATCAAAGGCCTCGAAGCGCTGACCACCGAATGCCTGAGCGCGGCGCGCCAGTATGGCGTAGAGCAAGCGGTACTCGACTCGCTGCACGCCAGTTTCCCGTCGCTGGGCTGGAACGATCAGCTGCCGCACTACCTGATTAGCCGCGTGGCAGAGCACGGCCAGCGACGCGCTGAAGAGATGCAGGAAGTGGTGAAAACGCTGCAGGACGTCAAGGTACCGGCCGCCATGAGCGCAGCGATTGTTGCCACGCAGCAAGGGCTGATTGATGCGTTAAACGCCCGCTCCCTGCGCTATCAACAACTGACGCCCTTCGTCTGGCAACAGACGCTGGATAAGATCTATCCACCTCAATGAGTTATACGCATAGAGGTATGCGTTTTGTTTATCGGCAATTGTTTACATTTTTGCAACAGCGTAGCGTAAGCGAGACGAGAAGCACGTTTTAAAACAATAAATATCGGAAGCAAAACATGAAGATTAGAGCATCTGTCGCCCTTTCCCTGCTGCTGGCAGCGGGTATTGGCCAGGCCAGCGCCGCCGCGCTGGACGCCAGCCACACCAACCAGGTGATGACCAGTGTCAAAAACAGCATCAGCGCGCAGCACAGCACCGGCTGTGTAGCGGTGGTTGATGCCAGCGGTACGCTGCTGGCCTTCCAGCGCCTTGACGGCGCATCGCCGGGCTGCGTCGATGCCGCCATTGGTAAAGCGCGCACCTCGGCGCTGTATCACGCCCCTTCCCTGAAATTTATGCAGCGTCTGCAGAGTGGCGAAACCACGGTTCTCGCCATCCCGCACGCTGTGGCACTCGGTGGCGGTTTCCCGCTCACGCTGCAGGATGAAGTGGTCGGCGCCGTCGGCGTCAGCACCCCCAAACAGGATCTGGATAACCAGGCTTCAGAGGCTGCCGCTCAGGCGCTGAAATAACTTTCGGGAATTTCCATGATGACTCTTTCACGCCGCCGGTTGCTGACCGGCACGGCGGGCCTGTTGGTGGCTGGCGTCCTGACGCAGGCGCTACCCGGCAGCCTGGCTTTCGCCTCGCCACCGCTGGCCGCCGCAGTGGCTCCGTCCGCCAGTTTTACTGCGATTTCCGTCCGATTAACCGGACTGGACCAGCCGGATGCCTTGCTGGCGCAGCGCCTCTACAGCTGGCTGCACGCGCATTTCCCGCAGCTGGATAGCCAGCTCGATACGCTCAGCGCGCTGCTGGAGCAGCAACCCGCCGCCAACGGCAGCAGCCTGCTGGCGCTGCTGAGTAGCCAGCCCAAAGCCCTTAACGATCTTTATCAGGCGCTGGTTTCCGGCTGGTATCTCGGCGTCGTCGGACCGCTGCCGCGTCCGCAATGTATCGCCTTTGAAAATATCGTCAGCTATCAGCTGGTGCGTGATTCCCTGTTACCACCGAGCTACGCGCCGGGGCAACCTAACTTCTGGACGCAGCCGCCTGCAAGGAGAGCACATGTCTGATTCATTAAGCGCCGACGTGGTGGTGATTGGCGCCGGCATTGCCGGTTCACTGGCGGCGCTGAAGATGGCCAAAGCGGGCGCGTCGGTATTGTTGCTGGAGTCCGGCCCGGAGATTAAGCGCGATCAGGCGGTGGAGTATTTTCGCAATTCGCCGTTTAAGGGCGATTTCACCGAGCCGTATCCGCCGCAGCCGTGGGCACCGCAGCCAAAATTCATACCCAGCGATAACAATTACCTGATCCAGAAAGGCCCGGATCCCTATCGCGCCCAATATCTGCGCGGTACCGGCGGCACCACATGGCACTGGGCTGGACAAGCGTTCCGCCTGTTGCCGAACGATATGCGCATTCAGTCGCTGTACGGCGTTGGCCGCGACTGGCCCATCAGCTATGACGAGCTGGAACCCTATTACTGCGACGCGGAATACCAGATGGGCGTATCTGGCGACAGCGATCTGGCTTCGCCGCGTTCGCGCCCTTACCCGCTGCCGGGCATTCCGCTGCCGTACGGCTTCGATCGTCTGAAGCAGCGACTCGGTCCGCTGGGTTATGAGGTGGGCATTGGTCCGCAGGCGCGTAACAGCATCGCCTATGACGGTCGCCCAGCCTGCTGCGGCAACAATAACTGCATGCCGGTTTGTCCGATTGATGCGCAGTATCACGGCGGCATTGCCGCACGTAAGGCGCTGGATGCCGGTGTCAAAATCGTCACCAATGCGGTGGTGTTCCGCATTGAGGCTGACGACAAAGGCACCATTCAGGCGGTGCACTATCTCGATCAGAATAAAGTGCCTCATCGCGTGACCGGCAAACAGTTTGTCCTGACCGCCAACGGCATTGAAAGCCCGAAAATCCTGCTGCTCTCCACCAGCGATCGCTACCCGAACGGCATCGCCAACAGCTCCGGCATGGTGGGCCGCAACCTGATGGATCATCCGGGATCGTCAGTGGAGTTCTACGCCGATGAGCCGGTGTGGTTTGGCCGTGGGCCAATGCGTCCCGGCAGCATCAACAATATGCGCGACGGCGATTTCCGTGGTGAACGTTCGGCGCTGCGTATCGACCTCGCCAACACCTCGCCGGTGCGTTATCTCACCGAACGTCTGGTACGTCAGGGCTATTATGGCAAGGCGCTTAACGACAAGCTGGCCTTCCAGGCTGAGCGTTTTGTTCAGCTCAAGTGTTTGCTGGAGATGCTGCCGGAGCCGCAGAACCGCGTCACGCTGAGTAAAACCGAGAAGGATGCCTGGGGCATTCCCCGTCTCGAGGTTTACTACCGCTTCCCGGACTACGTGCATCGCGGCTACGACCAGTCGATGATCGACTTCCAGCGCATGGTGAAAGAGATGGGCGGCACCGAGGCGGTTTACAGCAAGCGCGGCGTTTACGACAACAACCAGCACATCACCGGTACCATGATCATGGGCAGCAATCCACAGGATTCGGTGGTGGATGGTCACTGCCGCACCCACGATCACCCGAACCTGTTTATCGCCGGCACCGGCATTATGCCGTCGGCCTCGACGGTCAACTCAACGCTGACCGGAACCGCGCTGGCGCTGCGTATGGCCGATAGCGTTCTGGCAAGCTTGTAAGGAGCACCCGATGAAACCTGTATTGATTCAGGCCGCTATCGCGGTGGTCCTGATGCAGTGCGCCGTGGCGCAGGCGGCAGACAATGCCGCTCAGATTAAGCGCGGCGAATATCTGGCGCGCGCCGGTGACTGTACCGCCTGTCATACCGCCACCAACGGCCCGCTGTTTGGCGGCGGCTTTGCGGTCAGTACGCCTTTCGGCCAAATCTGGGGCAGCAATATCTCCTCCGATAAGCAGTATGGTATCGGCAGCTGGAGTGACGATCAGTTCGTTGCTGCGGTGCGCGACGGCATTGGCAAAAATGGCGAGCAGCTCTATCCGGCGATGCCGTATGACTCCTTTACCAAAATGAAGCGCGACGATGTGCTGGCAATCAAAGCCTATCTCATGTCGATGCCGCCGGTGCATCAGGCTTCACCGCAAACCGACCTGCCGTTCCCATTCAACCAACGCTGGGGCATGCGCTTCTGGAAGTGGTTTAACTTCGATAAAGGCGAATTGCAGAACGATACGCAGCAGAGCGCGCAGTGGAATAACGGCCGCTATCTGGTTGAAGCGCTGGCGCACTGCGGCACCTGCCATACGCCGCGTAATCTGACCATGGGCATGGACAACGATAAAGCATTGGCCGGCGGCGATCTTGGCGGCTGGATGGCATACAACATTACGCCGGATAAGCAGGCTGGCATCGGTGACTGGAGCCAGCAGCAGCTGGTGACCTACCTGAAAACCGGGTTTGTCGCCAACAAAGCCAGCGCCTCCGGGCCGATGGCCGAAGCGATTGAGCACAGCCTGCAATATCTGCCCGAAAGCGATCTGCAGGACATCGCCACCTATCTGCGCAGCGTTAAGCCACAGCCGGACGCACAGCAAACCCGGGCGCGCGACAGCTGGGGACAACCTTCCACCGCGCTGATTGCACTGCGCGGTGCCGATGAGGCGACCCGCCATGCTCAGCCCGGCGCGGTGGTATTTGCCGGTAACTGTGCCAGCTGTCACGGCGCGGAAGGTGCGGGATCGGGCAGCGGTTTCCATGCCTATCCGTCACTGTTCCATCACACCAGCACCGGCGCGGCAGATGCGCTGAACGTGGTATCGGTGGTCCTCAACGGTGTGCATCGCCATATGCGCGAGGGCGAAGTGTTTATGCCGCCTTTTGCGCCTGAACTGAGTGACCAGCAGGTGGCGGATGTCAGTAACTTTGTTACCCAGCAGTTTGGTAATCCGGCAGCGGCCAAAGTGGATGCGAAGCAGGTGAAAGGGTTAAGAGAGGATGCAAAACTGGCTTCACCCCCAATTTACGGTCAGGGAGATAAGCCTTAATCCATGCACTCGGCGGCGCAGGGCGCGTCGCCGAGGTAACACGCGTTACTGATAATTCACCGTCACTTCACTGCTCACCACCCGTAAGCCGGGCGGCAATGCGCCCTTCCCCTGAAAGCCAAACGCCAGATGCAGCGTCTCTTCCGCCGCCACGTTGGCTAAGCCGCGCGTACTGCCGCTGGCGCCTTCAATCTCGACACAACGATCGCCCGCACACAAGCGCACCACCAAACCCGAGGGCGCAGGACGGCTGAGCTGATAACGCCAGTACACCAGCGAAATATTGCCCGGCGCGCTGGAAGGCGCACGCAGCGCAGGCGTCATCAGCCAGTTACCGCGCACGCCAAGGCTTGGGCCGCTGGCGTTGGCGCTCCAGGCACCGCTGGCCGCAGCGGCAGCCAGCGGTAGCGTCATCATCGGCAACATCATCAATGCCCAGCACCAGCGACGCATTACTTGCCTCCAATGGTGGCGGTCATACGGATTTGACGGTTGTCGGTCAACTCCATATTCGACAGCACAATCAGCTGCGGCAGGTTGCGGCGCAGGAAGCGCGCCAGCAGCGCACGCAGCGGATGATTGACCAGCAGCACCGGCGGAGCACCCGCCATCTCTTGCTGCTGCAGTGCGCCTTGCGCCTGCACCAGTAAGCGATCCGCCAGACCGGGTTCGAGTCCGCCGCCGCCTTGCAGCGCCTGCAGCAGCAGACGTTCCAGCGTGGCGTCGAGGCCAATCACCTGCACTTCGCCGTTACCCGGGAACCACTGTTGGGTAATCGCACGTCCCAGCGCCACACGCACTACGCTGGTGAGCTCTTGCGGATCGTTCTGTACCGGCGCATGTTCCGCCAGCGTCTCAATAATGGTGCGCATATCGCGAATCGAGACGCGCTCGGTCAGCAGGTTTTGCAGCACTTTATGCAGCGTGGTCAGCGTGATGACGCCCGGCACCAGATCTTCGGTCAGCTTCGGCATCTCTTGCGTAACGCGATCCAGCAACTGCTGCGCTTCCTGTCGGCCAAACAGCTCGCTGGCGTATTGGCCAATCAGGTGATTGAGGTGCGTCGCCACGACGGTGCTGGCTTCCACCACGGTAAAGCCCTGAATCTGCGCCTGCTCTTTCAATGCGCTGTCGATCCAGATTGCCGCCAGACCAAAGGCCGGATCGACGGTCGGCTCGCCCGGCAGTGAACCAGCGGCGGTGCCAGGGTTAATCGCCATCCAGCGGCCCGGATAAGCATCGCCGCTGCCAATTTCTACGCCTTTCATCAGGATGCGGTAACGCGCGGGCGGCAGCTCCATGTTGTCACGGATATGCACCACCGGCGGCAGAAAGCCGACCTCTTGTGCCACCTTCTTACGAATACTGCGGATACGCCCCAAAAGTTCGCCGTTTTGCAGGTGATCGACCATCGGAATCAGGCGATAACCCACTTCCATGCCGAGCGAATCTTCCAGCTGCACATCGGTCCACGACGCTTCCACCGTGGCCGGCGTCTCCTGAGTTTTTACCAGACTGGAGGCTTCCGCCGGTTTCTTCGGCTGCATTTCGCGACCGCGCAGCCACCAGGCCAGGCCCAGCAGCGCAGCGGTAAACAGCAGGAACACCAGGTTTGGCATGCCCGGCACCAGGCCGAGTAAACCAATCACGCCGCCGCTCAGCATCAGCACGCGCGGGTTCTTGAAAAGCTGCGTTACCATCTGCTCGCCGACGTCCTGATCGGTGCCCACGCGCGTCACGATGACACCTGCGGCGGTGGAGATCACCAGCGCGGGGATTTGTGCCACCAGGCCGTCACCGATGGTTAACAGCGTGTAGGTTTCACCGGCGTGACCGAGATCCATGCCGTGCTGCACCACGCCGACCAACAGGCCGCCGATGATGTTGATCACCATGATCAGGATACCGGCGATAGCATCACCACGGACGAACTTACTCGCACCGTCCATCGAACCGTAGAAATCGGCTTCCTGCGTCACTTCGGTACGGCGCTGCTTGGCTTCCTGCTCGCCAATCAAGCCTGCGTTGAGGTCGGCATCGATCGCCATCTGCTTACCTGGCATCCCATCCAGCACAAAACGCGCGCCGACTTCGGCGATACGTCCCGCACCCTTGGTGATGACCATGAAGTTGATGATGACGAGGATGATGAACACTACGATACCGATGGCGAAGTTACCGCCAACGAGGAAGTGACCAAAGGCTTCCACCACGCGTCCGGCGGCATCGGCGCCGGTATGGCCTTCCAGCAAAATGATACGGGTTGAGGCGACGTTCAGCGCCAGACGCAGCAGCGTCGAGAACAGCAGAATGGTCGGGAAGGCGGCGAACTCCAGCGTGCGCTGGGTGAACATCGCCACCAGCAGCACCATGATCGACAGCGCAATGTTAAAGGTGAACAGCAGGTCAAGAATGAATGCGGGTAACGGCAGCACCATCATCGACAAGATCAACATGATCAGTACCGGGCCCGCCAGCACCTGCCATTGCGTGTCTTTAAAGTTGCCCGGTAAACGCAGCTTCTCGGCTAAATTAGCCATCGTTAGTGTTCTCTCCTGCAAAGTCCATGTCTGCCGGAACCGGCAGGTTTTTTGGTTTGTTTGGAATCAGGCCGCCTTCGCGCTTCCAGCGTCGCAGCTGCCAAACCCAGGCCAGCACTTCCGCTACCGCGCCATACAGCGCGCCGGGGATGAACTGACCAATTTCGGTGTGTCGATACAACGCACGCGCCAGCGGCGGTGCTTCGAGAATCGGGATACGGTGCTCTTTGGCGAGCTCACGAATCTTCAGGGCGATATCGCCCGCGCCTTTGGCCACCACTTTCGGCGCGCTCATCTTGCCTTCCTGATACTTCAGCGCCACCGAGTAGTGCGTCGGGTTAGTGACGATAACGTCGGCTTTCGGTACATCAGCCATCATGCGACGGCGCGCCGCCGCGCGCATCGCCTGGCGAATACGCCCTTTAACGTGCGGGTCGCCTTCGTTCTGTTTATGTTCGTCGCGGATCTCCTGGCGCGTCATCTTCAGCTTTTTGAAGTAGCTGTAGAGCTGCCAGAACACATCAAAACCCACCATCGGGAACAGGCCCAGCATGATCAGCCCACAGCAGGCGGCGATCATCGACAAACCGTGATGTAGCGCGTTGATCGGCGATTCGCTCATCAAACGCAGCATCTCTTCCCAGTGGCTCCAGATGTACCAACCGGCCACCAGCCCAACCAGCACCGCTTTCATGATCGATTTCACCAGCTCTGCAGCGGTTTGGCCGGAGAACATGCGGCCAATACCGGTGAGCGGGTTGAGCTTTTTGAGATCGAACTTAATGGATTTGCCGCTGAAGTTAAGGCCGCCCAGCGCCATCGGCCCGGCAATCGCCACCACCACTAAGCCGCCCATCAGCGGCAGCAGCGCGATCACCGCCTGCTTAATCAGGCTGCCGATATGACCAATGATCACTTTGTCATCGTTCACCATGCCGTGATCAAAACGAAATCCGGTGGCGACCATGCTGGCCAGACGCTCCGCCATGCTGTTGCCGCCGACCCACAGGATCAGCAATCCAATCAACAGCATCATCACTGAAGTCAGCTCGCGCGAACGCGGAATCTGCCCCTCCTCACGCGCTTTTTCAAGTCGGTGGGGCGTGGGCGATTCTGTTTTGTCCTCGTTACTCTCTTCAGCCACGACTTACCTCAGCTGGCAGGAATTCTGAGCATAGAATGCCAAAACCCTGTCAGGCTAAAGCGCGGATTAAAGGGGGGAAATGTGAGCTTATTTAGCCATAAGTTAAATTGCGGTCGATTATTGGCCGCCGCAAGTTTATAAATGCGCCTAGCAAAAGCCATGCCGTGCTGCGTGCCAAAATGGCAGTATGGGGCCCGGAAATTCTGAAATTGAGAAAATTGTTTCGCAAAGCAATCTTTTTTATCGCACATAAATAGATTAATCTTATTTACCATTTTCGTTTGGTACTAACCGTGACCAAATGCCGTTGCGCAGCCTTGCACCGCTAACAGCAGCGAATAAATTAACTCAGCTTATCTATCACCGTGACTATGTGTTTTATATCATCGGCCTGCGCTGCTTTTTCGCCCGCTAGCACGGGATTTCTCATGGTGCAATGGTTTGAATTCTCAAAAGTCTTAGGTAGACTTAGTTCAGCACTATCTTTCTGTAATCTGTCTGTTTTTTTGATGGCTTTCGCGCTGCTTAATCTGCCTGCCTTAACGGCCCGTGCCGCAGATTACTCTGCAGCTAATCTGATGAAATTTGAGGATCATGGTGAATAAGAGTCTCGTGCTTGTGTTGCTGGCGGTGTTAAGTCTGGCTGCTTGCAAAGCGCCACCGCCACCCGTTACAGATGACACGCTGGTAACCAGTGAAGTGAATGGCGTCCAACTGGTCCATCGTCATGCGGTGGCAGCACCTGGCGAATTCACGCCGGTCAATGAGAGTTATCGCGCGCTGTACGCCGCCTCGGTAATGACCACGCCTGATTATGGTGGCAAGGTGGTGCGCTATCTTGATAACGCTAAACCATTCGAAGTGCTGGGCCGTGTTGAACACAGCTGGCTAGCAGTGGCTGATGAGCCTAACGGCCAGTTAATTGGCTATATTCCGCCGAAAGCGGGCGTGGAGAGCAGCCGTTACGACGCGACCATTCGAAGCGATCGTCCGCGCCCCCGCCGCAACAGCAAACAGGTTTGTGTGGCCGTTGGCGGCGCCAGCAAGGCTTGTCGCACTAACGATACCGCGACCTGGATTTTAGACTGATAATGCAATCCGGCGCACAATGCCCGCAGAAGCGCTTGCTCTGCGGGCTGTGATTTTCGCCCTTGCCTGGATAACCAAGATTTAATGACTCAGGATTCCCTTGCTCGCGATGGCATTGTCGCGGGCAATGATAACCTTTTGCTTAATGCCGCAGCACCCATCCTGAATGCCGTGGTACGTATACGGCAGGCCGCTACGCATGACGATCCTGCCGGATTGCGCCAGTTACTGATCGAAGAGATCCGCCAGTTCGAACAACGCTGTAAACAAGCGGGCTTACCTTTTGAGATGATTATCGGCGCGCGCTACTGCCTGTGCAGCGTGCTGGATGAAGCCGCAGCGCAAACGCCGTGGGGCACGCGCGGCGTGTGGTCCGGCAACGGCATGCTGGTCACCTTTCACAATGAAAGCTGGGGCGGTGAGAAAGTGTTCCAGCTGTTGTCGCGCGTATCGCAAAGCCCGCAGCAGCATCTGTGGCTGCTGGAACTGATCCACTATTGCCTGCTGCTCGGTTATGAAGGCCGTTATCGCGGCAGTGACAGCGGCCGCGCGCAGTGTGAAGCCATCCGCAAACGCCTGGCACAACTCATTACGGAACATCGCCCGGCGAGCGCCAATCCGGCGGTGCCGCTGGTGGAAGTGCATCCGCTGGTCAGCACCCTGACGCGTCCGATGGTGCCGCTCTGGGCCTGCGTTACCCTGGCCACGCTGGTGGCGAGCCTGATTTACAGCGGACTGAACTGGCGACTCGGCAACGCCGCCGAACCGCTGCTGCGCACCATCTATCAAACCCCGCTGCCACAAATCACGCCAGGACGTCGCCCTACTTCCCCTCAAGCGCTGCTCGATCTCCATCAACGTCTGAATGATGTGATTGCCGCCGGACAGCTGGAAGTGAGCGACGGCGCGTTCGGCAGCAAAGTGATCATCCCCGCTGACAAACTGTTCTCCAGCGACGGCACGGTGGTGAATCAGGTGGGACGGGCGCTGCTGGCGCATGTCGCCAGCGCAATGAAAACCGTTAAAGGCACGGTTTTGGTATCGGTGTATACCGATAACAGCCCGGTCGATGGCCGCTTCGCCTCCAGCTACGAATTCTCCTCTGCGCGCGCACGCGCCATCATGCAGCTGCTTAATCCGCAGCTCGCGGAAGGTCACAGCGTGAAAGCGGAAGGTCGCGGCGACAGCAATCCGCTGCTGCCGAACGACAGTAATGAAAACCGCGCCCGTAATCGACGGGTGGAAATCACCCTGTTTGTGACACCGGAAACCCTCGGCAATCATCAGGGAGGCCAATGATGCGCGCATCACTGCAACATCTGTTAACCCATCGCCTGCTGTGGAGCCTGATTGGCGTCACGGCATTGAGCTGCGTGCTGTGGATGCTCGGACCGCTGTGGAGCTGGGGCGATACGCGGCCGCTCGAGCCGGTATTGCCGCGCCAGCTAGCGGTCGGTTTGCTCTATCTGCTCTGGTTGCTGTTCCAGTTTCTTCCTGCACTGTGGCGCGGCTGGTTTAACAGCAAGCTGCTGAATCGTCTGCAGCAGATGAGCCAGGAAGAGTTATCCGATCGCCAGGCCACTGAAACCCTGCTGGCGCAGCGCTTCAGTGAAGCGGCGCTGCGTTTAAAGCGCACCCAGTTTGGTCGTCGCCATCAGCAGAGCTGGCTGGCTCGTTTTCAAAGTCACTATCTCTATCAGCTGCCGTGGTACGTGATGATTGGCGCGCCGGGCGCCGGTAAAACCACCGCGTTGCTTAATGCTGGCCTGGAATTCCCGCTCACCGACAGCCTCGGCAAAGCGGCGATTCGCGGCGTGGGCGGCACGCGCCACTGCGACTGGTGGTTCACCGACAGCGCGGTGCTGATCGATACCGCCGGGCGTTATGCGTTGCAGGAGAGCCAGCGCGCGCGTGACGGCGCGGAGTGGCACAGTTTTATCAATCTGCTGAAGCGCTATCGCACCCGCCAGCCGATCAACGGCGTGATCATGACCATCAGCGTCTCCGATCTGTTGACCGATTCAGCCGAAGCCCGCCATGCGCAGGCCAGCGCGCTACGTGAACGCATGGCGGAGCTGCATCAGCACACCGGCATTCACTTCCCGGTGTATGTGATGGTGACCAAAACCGACCTGCTGAAAGGGTTTATGAGTTTTTACGGCACGCTCAGCAAGCCGCAGCGCGATGCGATTTGGGGCTTCACTTTCCCGTGGGAACCGGGCAAACCGCATAAAGACGACTGGCACCGCAGCTTCAGCCAGCAATATCAGCACTTAGAACAGCGTTTACAGCAGCAGCTGGCCGACGTCATGGCCGGCGAGCGCGATCTCACCCAGCGCGCCGACAGCTTCCTGTTCCCGCAAGAGTTCAGTTCGCTGCGTCCGCTGCTGAATGAGTATCTCGATGTGGTGTTTTCCAGCCATCAGGAGCCGATCGCCTGGTCGGCGCGCGGCCTGTTCTTCACCAGCGGCACGCAGGAAGGTTTACCGTTTGACCGCATCATGGGCGAGCTGAACCGCAAGCTGCAGCTGCCGCATACCGGTGAAAGCAGCCTCGCCGCGTGGAATAGCGTCGATCGCAGCAGTCCGATCCCCGGCAACAAAGGACAGAGTTTCTTTATCCGCGATTTGCTGAGCGATTTAGTATTCCGCGAAAGCGGTCTGGCGGGCAGCAATCGCCATTGGGAATACCGCAACCGCCTGTTCCACTGGATCGGTTATGGCGTGCTGACCGGCGCGCTGCTGCTGCTCTCCTGTCTGTGGCTCACCAGCTATATTCAGAATCAGCGTTATCTGGACCAGGTTGCCGAACGCATTGCGCCGATCACCACGCAAAGTCAGCAGGTGATCCATCAGCCCGCCGATAATATTTTTGATCTGCTACCCTTCTTAAATAACCTGGTGAAACTGCCGCTCTCCGAGCGTTTTTCCCTCGACAATCCACCGCTTACCATGCGCGTTGGTCTGTATCGCGGCAACCAGGTCAGCGATGCGGCGTGGGCGCTTTATCAAAATGCGCTTAAGTCTTTACTGCTGCCGCGCGTGGCGCAGCAGATCACCAATTTGCTGCGTGACGATCCTGGCACCGATAACGATTACAGTCGCAATGCGCTGCGGGCCTATCAGATGCTCTATCAGCCGCGCAATTATGACGGCGAGTTCCTGCGTGGCTGGCTGATGCAAAACCTGCAGCGCACGCTGCCGGAGGATGTCAGCGCGCGCGATTTGCAGCAGCTCGACTGGCATCTGAGCCAGCTGCTGGATCAGCAAATTCAGTCTTCGCCGTATGCGCGTGACAATGCGTTGATGATGCGTAAGCTTGCGGAGAATCTGAAAAATGCCGGTGACAGCAGCAACACGCTGGCGATTGCGCCGCACGTTGTTTCGCAGCGATTGACCAGACACAGTGAGTAATGGTGAGGTAATCATGCCGACACACACTGCGCCGGGCTGGTACGGCAAGTTACCGGCCACCGGCGATTTTTTGCGCCAGCGTCTGAGCGAAAATACCGTGACGCCGTGGAGCCACTGGTTTCAGCAAGGATTACTGCACTGGCATCAGCAAGCCGATGCCAGCACCGCACAGTTTTTACGTGCGCCGGTGTGGAATTTTGTGTTACCGCTTTCGCCGCTGCGTCAGCAGGTACAGATGGGCTGCCTGCTGCCGTCCTGCGATCGCGTGGGCCGAAGCTGGCCGCTGCTGGCGCTGCGCAGCTTCCCGCTGAGCAACTGGCACAGCGCGCAGCTGGCGATGTCCGGCGACTGGTTTCAGGAGCTGGGCGCGCTGCTGCTGCACGCGGTGCGCGATCGGCTCAATCCCGATGCGCTGGAGCAGCAGATGCAGCGTCTTTCGCCGCTGCTGGTGCCGGATACGCAGCGCAGCGACATCATGGATGTGATTGGTTTTGATGATTTGCCCTGTACGCTGAGCTGGCGTGAAGTGGCTGACAGATTCGATCCGCAGCAGCACATGAGCTACTGGTGGAGTAATCGCAGTGACGGTTTTAGCCATGCCACCCATAAACACAGTGGCCCGCTGACTGCGCAACTTTTTTCATTATTGTTTAACCCGGCGTCTGGTGCACAGCCGGGCCGCAACGGCCTCTATCCACCGATGTTTGAATAGGCCGTGGCGTTTGCCTTGTTAACGGGATGACTCATGCAATTTACCATTGTGCAGTGCAATACGGATGTGCCCGCCAAGACGGTAGCCTTTAAACCGCCCGGTGGCACCATCGGCCGCAGTCAGGATAACGATCTGGTGCTGCCTGACGAATCGCGCGCCATATCGCGTCTGCAGGCGTTGGTGCATCTTTCGCCGGAGGGCGAGTGCCGCCTGACCAATCAGGGCAGCGTCACGTCGGTGGTATTGAACGGCGTCGCGTTGCAACGCGGCTCGCAAGTGGCGTTGCAGGATGGCGACACGCTGCAAATCGGTGAGTATGGGCTCGAAGTCCGCGACCCTAACAACCTGAAAGCCCGCCAGGACGATCCGCTGGCGTTCTTTGCCGACAGCAGCGACGACCCGCTCGGTATGATGCAGGAGTCCGAGGTGATTCCCGAGCCGGTTGCGCGTCAGGAGCGCCGCAACGATCCGCGTCTGGCGATTGATCCGCAAAGCGATGCGCCGACGCTGCCAGCCATGTTGCCGGGCGTCTCTCAGGACAAACTGATTGCCGCGCTGCTGGAAGGGATGGGGCTGAACAACGGCCATCAAACCACCATCACCGAAGAGCAGATGCGCGTAACCGGTCGCATGCTGAGCCTGTTTTCGCAAGGTACCGTCGCCCTGCTCTCCTCGCGCTCGATCCTCAAGCGCGGCGTGAAAGCCGACATGACGATGATCCTCAATGAGGCGAATAACCCGTTCAAGATTCTGCCGTCCGGTAAAACCGTATTGATGCAGATGTATCAAAGCCAGATGCCGGGCTTTATGCCGCCGGAACCGGCGGTGCGCGATGCGCTAGTGGATTTGCAGGCGCATCAGCTCGGCATGATTGCCGGTATCCGCGCGATTATTGCCGCCATGCTGCAATCATTTAACCCGCAGCGCTTAGAAGAAGAAGCACGCAAAGATGGCGTGCTGCCCAAAATGGCGTTCAGCACCGGACGCAAAGCGGCGCTGTGGGATTACTTCTCACGCCACTATCAACGTACCGCTGGCGAAATTGAGGATGACTTCCATACGCTGTTCGGCGAAGCCTTCCTGCATGCCTATGATATGGAAGTGAATCAATACAAAGATTCTCAAACGCGGACCGAAGACGCATGAAGATGATGTTTGCCAGCCGCTGCCAGCAAGGCATGCGCGACGAAAATCAGGATCGTACCGGCGCCGAGCTGGACGATCACAAAGCCTGTTTTCTGGTGTGTGACGGCGTCGCCGGTTTGCCTGGCGGTGATATCGCCGCGCAACTGGTGCGCGATACGCTGCTAACGCAGCTGCAGCACAGTGCGACGTTCACCCCTGAAAGCACGCGCGCCGCCATCGAACACTGCCAGCAGGTGCTGATTGAGGCACAGGGAAACAATCCGAATTTTTCACGTATGAGCACCACGCTCGCCGCGCTGTTTATCGACCGCGAAAAACAGCGCGCATGGTGGGCGCACGCTGGCGACAGCCGGATTTATCACTTCCGTCATGGGGTGCTAAATCAGGTGACGAGTGACCACAGTCTGGCCCAGCAGCTACGTGAGGCGGGCTATGAAAATACCGGCATTAACAGTAATTTACTCTATAATGCGCTCGGTGTTGAACCTGCCCGTCCGGCCACTTTTAGCGAGGTGATTACGCTGGCCGATGGCGATGCGTTTCTGGTTTGCAGCGATGGATTCTGGCTCAATCTCACCACCCACGAAATGGAACTGGCCCTGCGCATGGTGAATGCCTGCGAAGAGTGGCTGACTTTGATGGAACAAGCCGTTAACCGCAGTGTAAAAAGCGACAATCTCAGCGCTCTGGCCGTCTGGATTGGCGAACCGCAGGAAGCGACGCTGCTTTATTCCCAGGCTGATGCGGCACGTTTTCTGCCGTCACGTTATTGATCCAAGGATTCTTATGAAAGTGTGGTTGACGGGCTTCGCAACCCTGTTGCTGGCCGTAAATGCTCAGGCAGAAGATTATCGTGTGGTGTATTCACCGAGCCTGTCATTGGAAGTCTACATTGATAACGTGGCGAGCAAAGCACCCAACGACTGGTGCAAAGAGACGCTGCCGCTGCGCATTGTTTCGGGCAAAAGCACCGACTCCAGCATCCTGACCAGCTTCCTGCCGCGCGTTGGTACGCTGCTGGCCAATCAGTGTGGCTTGCTGGATGAACTGCCGTGGCAGATGACCAATAAAGAGGGCAGCGTGCTGGCTAACGGCAGCGCGGCCAAATTACAGAACTGGCGCCCGATCGTGCTGAACGATGCCACCGCCAGCGCCACCACCAGCAACGCCGCGCCGCTCGATTTGTCACGCCCGGCGGATAGCACGCCGCTGCAGCACTTTGCCTTGCCGGGCGGCTGCCATTTCCGTACCTGGTGGGATGACAAAGGTGAATCGCTGTTTATCCCGGATAACCCGAATCAGCACTGCTCCACCGAAGGCTGGCTGGAAGGCCCGAGCGAAATGACGCTGATGAGCGCCGGCAAAACCCACAATCTGGCGCTGAATTTCTATCAGGGCTACCCGATTGCAGATTTGAAGATAAGCGGTCCGCCGCTGGAAGTGGTCTCGGTAAATAACCAGCGCATGATTGTTACGCGTCCGGATGCCGATGATAGCTGGTTAGTGCTGCCGTTTGATGCACAACAGCATGTGTGGCGCTTCAGCGGCACACTTCTGGTGAAGATGGACAAAACCGCCGATCAGGACAGCGATGTGCTGAAAAAGCGGGTTGAGACGTTACGCGGCGTTTGGTCGCCGCAATTTATGCCACAGCAAAAAGTGACTGTGTTACTGATTGACACCCTGCATGCGGATCTCGCCGATCCGGCGATTGGTGCCTGGCGTAACATTAATTAATTAGCGGTCGTTGCCTGCCGTCATCCTGATGACGGGGCGCTACAGGACGTGTTCAGAGAGTTCACTATGTCGGCAAACGAAAACCATACACCTAACGCCCTACCTGCGGGCTACCGGTTTAATGAATTTGAAATCAAGGAAGTGATTGGCGGCGGCGGCTTCGGCATTGTTTATCGTGCCTGGGATCATCAGCTTGAACGCACCATCGCGATCAAAGAGTACATGCCCGTCTCGCTGGCGGTGCGTGCGGCGGATATGTCGCTGGAACTGCGCGGTGAGCGTTTCCATAAGCTGTTTACCGCCGGTCGTAATAGCTTTATTCAGGAGGCGCGCCTGCTGGCACGCTTCAATCATCCCGGCTTGCTGCATGTGTTGCGCTTCTGGGAGGAGAACGGCACCGCCTACATGGGCACGCTCTATTACAGCGGCATGACGCTAAAAGAGTGGCAGATTACCAGTCCGGACAGCATCGATGAAAGCTGGATCCGTCGTCTGCTGCCGCCGCTGTTTGGCGCCATCGATACCATTCACGCCGCCGGTTATCTGCATCGCGATATCTCGCTGGATAACATCCAGATTCAGGAAAATCAGCTGCCGGTGCTGCTCGATTTTGGCTCGGCACGCAAAGAGATCGGCAACCTCTCGGATGAAACCGAGATTATGCTGAAGCCCGGCTTTGCGCCAATTGAGCAATACAGCGAAGAAGGCGAAATCGAGCAAGGACCGTGGACCGATATCTATGCGCTAGGCGCGGTGCTGCACAACCTGATCACCGGCCATGCGCCGCCGGTGAGCGTGGTGCGCTGCATTGAGGATAATTATCAGCCGCTGGTGGAGCGCAAGCCGGAAGGCTATTCGCTGCCGCTGCTGCACGCCATTGACTGCGCGTTAGCCATGAAGCCAGCAGATCGTCCACAAAGCATTGATGCCTTTGCCTGCTTGATCAATCTGCCGGTAAGCGATGTTGAAGCGCTCTCCACCACCATTCCTGTCGTGGCCGAGCCGGTTGTACCGGTGGAGCCGAGTGTTGCAACGCCGGAACCGCAGGTGTTAGCAGTCAATCATGCCGCAGCCGCAGTGGAACCTTTGACGCCGCGCAACGTGCGTCGTTTGTCGCCAGGTTTAGTGGTGGCCGCTGCGATTGCGGTTTTGGCGGTTGTGGTGGTGGTGTGGAAAGCGAATCGTCACAGCGAAGTACCGCCGGTCGCCGCCAGCACCGCGCCCGCTGCGCCTGCCGCCGCAGGCAACAGTGTAGCGAGCAGCGCACCGACGGTGGCGACGGTTTATCTGCGTTTACAGGCGGGTGAGAATGTGATGCTGAATGGCGAAGCCCGCGATGTGAAGCCCTCCTCCAGCGGATTCGCTTCACTCAATCTGGCGGCGGGGAACTATCGCATTGAGGTGCGTAACGGCAACCAGGTGCATAGCCAATCGCTGACCATCGATAAGCCGGGCACCTGGCTGATTAATCCGGCGCAGTAATCTGTATCAGCGCGCTGCTGAATGACTCTGCAGCGCTCTGACATCTGCTGCCAGGCGCGTCAATGCCGCTTCCTGCATGCCACGCTTGCCCAGCTCCTGCTCCAGCGCGTAGAGATATTGTGCGTTGGTGCCGAGCGGACCGCTGGCCTGGGCAATCAACGGCGCAATGGTGCTGCGGCAGGAATCGGTTTCATACAGCGGATGACGCGGATCCATGATAAACACCAGCGCGGTGACGTTGCGTCCGTCCTCTAGCTCCAGTTCACACCAGGTTGGCAGATAGCAGCCAGTGATCATTTCGCGCTTCCACAGAAGCTCCAGCTCGTCATGCAAACGCGATTCCGGTAAGCGGAACGCCAGTCCGCTGGTAGAACCGCCCTCTTTCAGCGCCAGCATGCGGCCAGGCGCGGTTACAGTGCCGCGACCGGCAATCAGACGCAGGCAAAACGCACGGTGCCAGCCCTCTAAACGACCCGGCGCCACTTCGGCCGCTTCAAAAATGGGATTCCACATCAGCGAGCCGTAGCCAAAAATCCACACCGGGCTTTGGTCAGGACGACAGGCCAGCGTCGCGGACAGCGATGCCGCACGCTTTTCACAGCTCCAGAACAGCGCTTCATCAATATCGCCAAACGATGTTTTACAATCTGCTTTTAACAAAAATTCCCGCGTTAACACTGTGGTCTCCTCTACTGCGCTGACATCTTGCCGGTGTGGTTCCTCAAAACTGATGTCTACAGGCGACGCTCATGGCATCGTCTTAAGAGAAGACATTAATTCATTTTTAACAAAACATTCAAGATTGACCCCGATCACAAAAGGGAAATTCTGTGTAAATAGCATCGGCTGCCTGGTGGGGAACTTGAATGGCGAAGGGAAAAGTGCGAGGCGGGCCGCACTGGCCCGCATGACAAACTAGGGTTTAGGGTGCCACTTGTCATCGTCACCTTTTGCGTACTCATGCTTGACCGCTGCCCAGGCGACTTTGTGGGCGACCTCTTCGCGCGACTCATCACCACGCCGGTCGTCGGGATCTTTGTATTGGTCCCAGGCGCTGTTAAAGGCCTTTTGATAGATGGT
The DNA here is from genome assembly GCF_019795955.1 of Pantoea sp. DY-5. Lineage (NCBI taxonomy): Bacteria > Pseudomonadati > Pseudomonadota > Gammaproteobacteria > Enterobacterales > Erwiniaceae > Pantoea > Pantoea sp. DY-5. The sequence goes on along the minus strand of NZ_JAIMIE010000001.1, from coordinate 193,794 downwards.
TTGCGCGTGAGCCGGCAGGACATGACGCACGCTGTCTGGCAGCTCTTTGTTTGATGAATAAGGCATATTTCCTCCTGTTTCATGCTCAGGGTTTAAGCCTGGATCATCTGGGTTAAAAAGCAAACTCGCACTTTCACTGGCAGATTACCTAAAACAGGTTTAAACCTCTATAAACTTCACCCTATACGACGATTAACCAGATCAATCTCATCTTTAATTGGGTGAGTGACTCATGCAACATAATGAATAAAGGCGTTAATCCAGCGATAACACACTCTTTTGCCGTGTTATGCATAATAAACGCTTTTGGTAAAATCGCGTAAAGTCACAGCAACACAGCTGATGAAAAGTTACACTGCGTTGCGTCAGAAAACTCATTATATTTATCAGGCAATGATTGCCTGCTTGGTACTTTTTCCGGAGAGGATGGTAAATGCCTGGACATGAGAAAACCCGCCATACCGAGTACTCACTGATTTTCCCCGTTGCTGCGCTGGCGGTGCTGAGCTTCTTCGGCAACCAGACAGCGCTTCTGCCGGTTATCGGCATCAATCTGTTGGCATTAGTTGCCATTCTGTTTAGCGCCTTCAGCGTGGTGCGTCACGCCGACGTGCTGGCACACCGTTTAGGCGAACCTTATGGCTCGCTGATTCTCAGTCTTTCCGTCGTCATACTTGAAGTGAGTCTGATCTCCGCGCTAATGGCCACCGGCGATGCCGCGCCCGCGCTAATGCGCGACACGCTCTACTCGATCATCATGATTGTGACCGCCGGTTTAGTCGGCTTTGCCCTGCTGCTGGGCGGGCGCAAGTTTGCCACGCAGTACGTTAATCTGGCGGGCGTAAAACAGTACATGATCGCCATTTTCCCGTTGGCGATTCTGGTGCTGGTGTTCCCCAATGCGTTACCTGGCGGTAACTTCACGACCACGCAGGCGCTGATCATCGCGGCGATTTCTGCGGCCATGTACGGCGTGTTCCTGCTGATTCAAACCAAAACCCACCAAAGCCTGTTCGTTTATGAGCACGAAGATGATGGCGACGATCCGCACCACGGTAAGCCTTCTGCGCACAGCTCGTTGTGGCACACCGCATGGCTGATCGTGCATCTGATTGCGGTGATTACCGTGACCAAGATGAACGCCAATCCGCTGGAAAGTCTGCTGACAGAACTGAACGCCCCGGCGCAGTTCACCGGCTTCCTGGTGGCGCTGTTGATTCTGTCGCCGGAAGGTTTAGGTGCAATCAAAGCGGTACTGATGAATCAGGTCCAGCGCGCAATGAATCTGTTTTTCGGTTCGGTGCTGGCGACCATTTCACTGACGGTGCCTGCAGTGACCATCATCGCTACCCTGACCGACCAGCAATTGGTGTTCGGCCTTGAGCCACCGCAGATGGTGATCATGAGCGCCGTGCTGATCCTGTGCCACATCTCGTTCTCAACGGGCCGTACCAACGTGTTGAACGGTGCCGCGCATCTGGCACTGTTTGCCGGGTATTTGTTGACGATTATGCTGTGAGACTAGCGGTCGGCATAAATGCCAACTTTACGGAAATCGTGCATGTTGCAGGATCGCCATTTATGGCGACCAGCCAATAAAAAAGGCGCCATCGGCGCCTTTTTCACATTTCAAAACAATCAGTTGCTGGTATCCAGCTCTGGGAAGCTCTTCACCAGATCGTCGATTGCTTTCATCTGCACCAGGAAGGGTTCCAGCTTATCCAGCGGCAGCGCGGATGGACCGTCACATTTGGCGCTGTTTGGCTCTGGGTGTGCTTCGATGAACAGGCCAGCAATGCCAACCGCCATGCCAGCACGCGCCAGCTCGGCGACCTGTGCACGACGACCGCCAGATGCAGCACCGAACGGATCGCGCGTTTGCAGCGCGTGGGTTACGTCGAAGATCACTGGGCTATTTTGGGTGACGTTTTTCATCACGTTGAAGCCGAGCATATCGACAACCAGGTTGTCATAGCCGAAGTTGCTGCCGCGATCGCACAGGATAACCTGATCGTTACCGCCTTCGACGAATTTGTCGTAGATGTTACCCATCTGGCCTGGGCTGACAAACTGTGGCTTCTTGACGTTGATTACCGCGCCGGTTTTCGCCATCGCTTCCACCAGATCGGTCTGACGGGCGAGGAATGCCGGCAGCTGAATCACATCAACCACGTCAGCCACTGGCTGCGCCTGCGATGCTTCATGCACGTCGGTGATGATTTTCACGCCGAACGCCTGCTTCAGCTCCTGGAAAATCTTCATGCCCTCTTCCAAACCTGGACCACGATAGGATTTGATTGAAGAGCGGTTGGCTTTATCAAAAGAGGCTTTGAATACGTAAGGGATACCGAGTTTGTCGGTGGCCTTAACGTAGTGTTCGCAGATGCGCATGGCAAGATCGCGCGATTCCAGCACGTTCATGCCGCCGAAGAGAACGAATGGCAGATCGTTTGCGACCTTAATATCGCCGATATTCACTACTTTCTGTGTCATGCCCTTTCCTTTCCTTTTATCGGGTAACGCTTAGTGCAGCGTTACCTGTTTCTGTTCAATTGCGTGAATCTGCACTTTAATCATCTCGCTGACCGGATCTTCAGGACACTGTTCAACGAAATAGGTCAAATCATTCAGCGCGATGTGATCACACTCTAATTGCGCATAGATCAAACCACGGTCGCGAATCTCGTAAGGATCGTCAGGATCGATCTGCAGCAGCACCTTGCTGACGTTCAGCGCCAGCTCCATCTGCCTCTCATCCATTAGCGCGGATTTCAAGGTGTCGAGCATCTTGCGCATCACGTTGATGGTCTTGGCTTCGTCGAGATCGTCGTTATACAGCTTGGCGGTTGGGCTAATGTTGCCTTTGAGCCACACTTCCAGCGTATGCGTATCCAGCGTTTCACCGTTGAACGGGTTTATCAGCCACATTTCGCCATCTAACCAGTCGGCACGCAGAATCAGCTGGGTCGGGAATATCACCGGCATCAGCGGTAATTCCAACTCATCGGCGATGTGCAGCAGAATCACGCCCAGCGACACCGCAGTGCCCTGACGGCTCTTCAAGACTTTGTCGATCCACAGCGCGTCGGAGAGATTGTACACGCCGCTGGCGCCGCCAAATCCCCACTGACGATAGAACAGCTCCAGCAGCTTACCCAGCTGCAAATCGGCGTCCTGTTCGCTGCTGACGAACTCACGGGCTTCATCTACCAGCGCCGCCAACTGTTGTTGCACCGAAGGCGCGGAAAAATCATTGCGTATGGCGCATGTGGCGCCAATCACCGCTTCACTCAACGGTGTTTCACTGTAATCGAGTTGCTCTGGCGAGGTCATACAATCCCCAATAACGGCATTTTGGTCATCGCCAGCTTAATCACAAACAGCAACGCTACGATTGCAATCAGGAAGGCGATCCAACGTGTCCCCATTTTACGTGGGCGACGGCTCAATGCCACGGAACCTAAGGCGATGTAGATAATAACCGCTAACAGCTTCTCCGTCAGCCAGCTTCCTTGCGGTGTGAACGGATAAAAATGCGTAATCATCACCAGCAGCGCACCGCTTAACAGCAAAAAGGTGTCGTTAACGTGCGGCGCAATGCGCACCCAGCGGCGTTGCAGCATCGCTGAGCCGGTGGTTTGCCAGTAGAAGCGCAGCAAAAACAGACAAATCGTCAGCGCGACGGTCAGCAAGTGAAAATGTTTAATCAGGGGATACCAGCTCGCCATCGTTATTCCTTATTAAAAAATTGTCCTAGTGTGACGCGCGGATTACCGCCGTAATCGTCAACGGTGCTCACCGCCTGATAACCGTGCTGCGTCATGATGGCGCGCACGGCATCACCTTGCTGCCAGCCATGTTCCAGCAGCAGCCAGCCGCCAGCGTGCAGCCAGTGCGGTGCGGTGTGAATGATAAAACGTAAATCGGCCAAACCCTGATCGTCCGCCACTAACGCGCTGCGCGGTTCAAAGCGCACGTCGCCCTGCTGCAGATGTACATCGGCGGCATCAATATAGGGCGGATTGCTGACAATCAGATCAAAACGTTGGGCGGGAAGATCGTTAAACCAGTTGCTGAGGATGAAGCGGGCGTTATCAATGTGCAGACGCTGCGCATTGTCCTGCGCCAGTTCCACCGCCGCCGCGATGCGATCGCAGCCGATAACCTGGCAGCCTGGCCGTTCGCTGGCCAGCGCCAGCGCAATCGCGCCGGTGCCGGTGCCTAAATCCAACAGAGACGTCGCGGCGGCCGGCAGATGCGCCAGCGCTTGCTCCACCAGCACTTCAGTATCCGGGCGCGGGATCAGCGTGGCATCGCTAACGCGCAACGGCAGCGACCAGAATTCACGCTCACCGACCAGATGCGCAATCGGCTCACCGTTGACGCGGCGCGCCAGCAGCGCATTCAGTTGTTCCAGCTGCTGCGCGTCCAGTTCCGCGTCATCAAAAGCAATCAGCCAACTGCGCGCTTTGCCCGTCACAAAACCCAGCAATATTTCCGCATCGCGCTTCGGGCTGTCGCCGCCACAGAGCGCTACCACAGCCTGCTGTAGCCAGCGACGGATGATCATTAGTCCTGTCCAGCCAGCGCGGCCAGCTGATCGGCTTGATACTCCTGCACAATCGGCTCAATCAGCGAATCCAGCTTGCCTTCCATCACCTCATCTAGACGGTAGACCGTCAGGTTGATGCGGTGATCTGTTACGCGGCCCTGCGGGAAGTTGTAGGTGCGGTTACGATCCGAACGGTCGCCGCTGCCAAGCAGGTTACGACGCGTCGAGGCTTCTGCGGCATTACGCTTTGCCGTTTCCGCCGCGTGAATACGCGCGCCCAGCACCGCCAACGCTTTGGCCTTGTTTTTGTGCTGTGAACGTTCGTCCTGACACTCCACCACAATGCCAGTTGGCAAGTGGGTGATACGAATCGCGGAATCGGTGGTGTTAACGTGCTGACCACCGGCACCGGAAGAACGGAAGGTGTCGATTTTCAAATCGCCGGCGTTGATTTCCGGCATTTCCGCTTCGGGCAGTTCCGGCATCACCGCAACGGTACAAGCCGAGGTGTGAATACGGCCCTGCGATTCGGTTTCTGGCACGCGCTGTACGCGATGGCCGCCCGATTCAAACTTAAAGCGGCCATACGCGCCATCGCCGATGATGCGGGCGATCACTTCTTTATAGCCGCCGTGCTCACCTTCGTTGGCGCTGATGATCTCAACCTGCCAGCGACGCGCTTCGGCGTAACGACTGTACATACGGAACAGATCGCCGGCAAAAATCGCCGCTTCATCACCGCCGGTTCCGGCGCGCACTTCGACAAAGCACGAACGTTCATCGTCGGGATCTTTCGGCAGCAGCAGCACTTGCAGCTGTTGTTCCAGCGCTTCACGCTTCTCGCGTGACAGCTTTAATTCTTCCTGCGCCATCTCGCGCATTTCCGGGTCTTCCAGCATCATTTCGGCAGTTTCAACGTCTTCCTGCACCTGCTGCCATTCGCGGAAACAACGGGTGACGTCGCTAAGCTGGGCATATTCGCGTGATAACGCACGGAAACGATCCTGATCGGCAATCACGCCGGCATCGCCCAGCAACGCTTCCACTTCCTCGTGGCGTTCCTGGAGCGCTTCCAGCTTGGCAACAATAGAGCTCTTCATGTAATAGCGGGTATCCCAGTGATAGGTCGTGACTGACCAGATTACTCTAAACCGAGGCTGTCACGTAAGATCTGCAGGCGTTCGCTGTCGCCGTCGCGCGCGGCCTGCTGCAGTGATTTGGTTGGTGCATGAATTAAACGGTTGGTCAGCTTGTGTGCCAGTTCCTGCAGCACTTTTTCGGCGTCAGCGCCCTGCTGCAGCGCGGCCAGCGCGCGTTCCTGTAACTCGGCGCGCACCTGATCGGCCTGCGAACGGTATTCACGGATGGTCTCAACCGCGCTTTGCGCGCGCAGCCAGGCCATAAATTCGCCGCTCTCCTGCACCACAATGCTTTCAGCCTGCACGGCGGCGGCTTTACGCTGCGCCATGTTCTGCTCGATGATCGCTTGCAGATCATCAACGCTATAGAGATAGGCGTTCGCCAGCTTGCCCACTTCCGGCTCGACATCGCGCGGTACGGCGATATCCACCAGCAGCATCGGCTGATTGCGACGCGCTTTCAGCGCGCGCTCCACCATCCCTTTACCGATAATCGGCAGCGGGCTGGCGGTGGAAGAGATAATGATGTCGGCATCGGCCAGACGGGTTTCGATATCGCCGAGGCCAATCACTTCTGCCCCCACTTCATCGGCCAGCAGCTGTGCGCGTTCGCGGGTGCGGTTGGCGATCATCAGCTTCTTGACGGAGTGTTCACGCAGATGACGCGCCACTAACTCGATGGTTTCACCAGCGCCGACCAGCAGCACGTTAACGGTGCTGAGAGATTCAAAAATTTGACGCGCCAGTGAACAGGCAGCGAAGGCGACCGATACGGCGCTGGCGCCAATCTCGGTTTCGGTGCGCACACGCTTGGCCACCGAGAAGGTTTTCTGGAACATGCGCTCCAGTTCACTGCTCAGCGCGTGGTCGCGTGACGAATCAACAAAAGCTTTTTTAACCTGACCTAAAATCTGTGGTTCACCCAACACCAGTGAATCCAGCCCGCTGGCCACGCGCATCAGATGGCTGACCGCCGCGTTATCCTGATGCCAGTAGAGGCTGTTGCGCACATCCTCTTCACGCAGATCGTGATAGTCACACAGCCAACGCACCAGCTTCTCCTGCAGGTCGGCTTGCTGCTCTACACTGAGGTAGAGTTCTGTACGGTTGCAGGTCGAAAGGACCACACCGCTCTGCACCATCGGCTGGGACAGCAGGCTATTCAGCGCCAGTTCCAGCGTGTCTGGTGTAAACGCAACGCGTTCGCGTAGCGCAACAGGTGCAGTTTTGTGGTTGATTCCGAGTGCAAGCAGCGTCATGTGATTCGGGTTGGGATATCCCAAGTGTTGTCAGGGTTTTGTGCAGCGCATTCTACAAGATGCCACAGGTCAAGAAAAGCCATACAAAGCCTATGACAGTAATAAGATTAAACTGATCGTGCGCAATTATTGCCATAACAGCATTGACGGCTTACATGCGGATGGTTAGCGTTACCGGTTACGAAGTAAAAACGTGTCTGAGGAGATGACCACGTGATGCATTTGCCCCCGCGCAAGTTACTGCGCCTTTTACCCCTTGCCAGCGTGTTACTGGCTGCATGTACCATTAACAAACCACAAGGTCCGGGCCCAAGCACCACATCACCGCAATGGCAGCAGCATCAGCAAGCCGTGGCGAAAATCAGCCAGTATCAGACGCGCGGTGCGTTCGCTTACCTGTCGGATAAGCAAAAAGTGTATGCACGCTTTAACTGGCAGCAAACCGCTGCGGATCGCTATCGCCTGCTGCTGACCAATCCGCTCGGCAGCACCGAATTGCAGTTGGATGCACAAGGTTCCGTGGTGCAGATCGTAGATAACAAAGGCAAACGCTACGTGAGTAACGATGCCGAGAAGATGATTTCACAGCTCACCGGCATGGATATTCCGCTCGCCAATCTGCGTCAGTGGATGATGGGCTTGCCAGGCGATGCCAGCGATTATCAGCTCAACAACAATTATCAGCTGCAAAGCCTGAACTACAGTCGTAACGGTCAGCAGTGGAAAGTGAATATTTCTGATTACGACAGCAAAGTGAATCCGCCGCTGCCGGCGAATCTGGAGCTGTCTGAAGGCGGTCAGCGCATCAAATTACGCATGGATAGCTGGACCACCCAATGATCACCACGTGGCCCGCACCAGCAAAACTGAACCTGTTCCTGTATATCACTGGCCGTCGTCCTGACGGCTACCACAATCTGCAAACGCTGTTTCAGTTTCTCGATTACGGTGACACGCTGGAAATCACACCAGACAGCAGCGGCAAGATTACGCTGCTCACACCGCTGGCTGGTGTGCCGGATGACGAGAACCTGATTGTGCGTGCCGCGCAGGCGTTAAAAACCGTTGCCGCCGCGCGTGGTACTTTGCCCGCGCAGGCCGGTGCCAGCATCGCGCTGGAGAAGGTTTTGCCGATGGGCGGCGGACTTGGCGGCGGTTCTTCGAATGCAGCGACGGTGTTAGTGGCGCTGAATCATCTGTGGCAAACCGGCTTAAGCGTTGCTGAGCTGGCGACGATTGGCATCAAACTGGGCGCGGATGTGCCCGTCTTTATTCAGGGTCACGCGGCCTTTGCTGAAGGCGTTGGCGAACTGTTGCAGCCGGCTGAACCGGCAGAAAAATGGTATCTGGTGGCCCATCCGGGCGTGAGCATCGCGACGCCGGATCTGTTCCGCGATCCCGAACTGACGCGTGATTCACCAATCCGCACATTAGATGAACTGTTACAGCGTCCTTTTCACAATGATTGTGAGGCTGTGGCAAGAAAACGTTTTCGTAAGGTTGATGAGCTGCTTTCCTGGCTGCTAGAATACGCGCCGTCGCGCCTGACTGGGACCGGAGCTTGTGTGTTTGCTGAATTTGACACCGAATCCGACGCACGTCAGGTGCTGGAGCTTGCCCCGAAATGGATTTGCGGATTTGTGGCGCGCGGGCTTAACCTCTCGCCGTTGCAGCGCACACTTTCTGGGCTAAAAGCGTCTACGTGACAGTGTCACCCGTTCCAGACACTGCATGTTGCGCATTAACACACCCGTATGAACATGCTCTTTGGTATTCGCCGGTTACTCTAGAGCCGTTCATTCTCTGGACGCCAAGCCTGAGGTTCTTCTCGTGCCTGATATGAAGCTATTTGCTGGTAACGCCACCCCGGAACTAGCACAACGTATTGCCAACCGCCTTTACACTAGCCTCGGAGACGCCGCTGTTGGCCGTTTCAGTGATGGTGAAGTAAGTGTACAGATTAACGAAAATGTACGCGGTGGTGATATTTTCATCATCCAGTCCACCTGTGCCCCCACCAACGATAATCTGATGGAGCTGGTTGTGATGGTCGACGCCTTGCGTCGGGCTTCTGCTGGTCGTATTACTGCTGTCATTCCTTACTTTGGCTATGCGCGTCAGGACCGCCGTGTGCGTTCTGCTCGTGTACCGATCACCGCCAAAGTGGTTGCCGATTTCCTTTCTAGCGTGGGCGTTGACCGTGTTCTCACCGTTGACCTGCATGCTGAACAGATTCAGGGCTTCTTTGATGTCCCGGTGGATAACGTCTTCGGCAGCCCAATCCTGCTGGAAGATATGCTGCAAATTGGCCTGGAAAATCCCATTGTAGTTTCCCCAGACATCGGTGGCGTAGTGCGTGCCCGCGCCATCGCCAAACTGCTCAACGATACCGATATGGCTATCATCGACAAACGCCGCCCGCGCGCGAACGTTTCTCAGGTGATGCACATAATTGGTGACGTTGCGGGTCGTGACTGTGTACTGGTCGACGATATGATCGACACCGGCGGTACGCTGTGCAAAGCGGCTGAAGCGTTGAAAGAGCGCGGCGCGAAACGTGTTTTCGCTTACGCTACTCACCCAATCTTCTCCGGCAACGCGGTGGAAAACCTGCGTAAGTCGGTGATTGACCAGGTGATTGTCTGCGATACCATTCCGCTGTCTGAAGAGATGAAATCTCTGCCAAACGTGCGTACTCTGACGCTGTCTGGCATGTTGGCCGAAGCGATTCGTCGTATCAGCAACGAAGAATCAATCTCCGCGATGTTTGAGCATTAATTCATCGCGTGAAACCGGGCCTCGTGCCCGGTTTTTCTTTGCACCCTGCCCTCAACCTGACTCACCGATTAAGCCACTTTCCCCATTGATATTTGCGCGATAAATTTCGTTAAATCTCGCTATTATCGCTGCCATCCACTCTTTTCCATCAACTCGCATTGCCGCCCTTTAGCGCTCCAATAATTAATGGTATTTTCTTCCCCACTTTTTTAAGAGCTCCGACCACTATGACTCTCGACCTCTACACACTGTTTGTTTGCGAGCTCTTTGTGCTGGGGTTTTTGAGTATCATTTTGATTTTTGCCTGGGTCGGTGCGCAGTATGATCGCGTATTGGGCTGCACCACGCTGGCGCTGGTTTTAACCCTGGCGGCGGTGTTCCTGAGCAGCTTACGCAGTGCGGGATTCCATTTTTTACCGGTCGCGGTCGGCAACGTCATGCTGTTGCTGGCTTATGGCAATCTGCTCAATGCCTTCCGCATCTTCTGCGGTAAAGCGATTGGCCTCAGCTGGTTAGGCGGCGGTTTGTTGTGGGCGATTTTGTGCCTGTTCCCCGCGTTTTATCATAGCCAGCCGAAGCGCGTGCTGGTGGTTTGCCTGCTGTGCATCATCTATACCGGCGCGCTAATCCGCTTGCTGTGGCGCGTGCGCGCGTCGTTGACCGTCACCTTCTGGCCGGCGCAAATCCTGCTATGGATCCATTTGCTGTTTCACGTGGCGCGTATCTTTCTGGACGATGCGGTGGCGACGCCGGTGCGCGGTGCGATTGGCGGTTCCAGCTTCTCGGTGTATGTGATTCTTGAATCGATCCTGTTTGTTATTGGCCTGAGTTTCACCATTCTGGCGATGGTCAACGAACGCACGCAAATCGCCCATAAACTGGCATCAATGCACGATCCGCTCACCAGCGTGTGGAACCGCCGCGCGCTATTCGAGCAGGCCGATAAAATGTTATTGCGCAGCGCGCGACAGTCACAACACTTTGTCTATAGCGCGGTGCTGTTCGATCTGGACCATTTTAAAAGCATCAATGACCGTTTCGGCCATCAGCAAGGCGATCAAGTGTTAATCGATTTTTGTCAGGTGGTGCAGGCGTTGATGCCGGAGAGTGGACATTTTGCCCGTTTGGGTGGCGAGGAGTTTGCTGCGATCATTCCCGGCGATGCCGAGCAGGCGCAGCGGGTATGTGAACGTATCCGTTTGGCGACACAGCTGTCGCAACCTAACGACGTGCGTTATACCGTCAGCATCGGTTATGCCACCGCGCTGCAGCCTGGCGAACCCTTCCCGCTGTTGCTGGCGCTGGCCGATGAAGCGTTGTACCGCGCAAAAGCCAGCGGCCGTAACCGCATCGAACGTTATCTCGCGCAGTTACAGCCGCTGCAGCAAACCGTACTCACTTAATGTGATGAGTGATTGCGACGGCAACGCTTATCGCCGTAATGACGTAACCAGTAATAACGATCTTCCACGCGCTCACGTCCGCTGACGCGCGCGCCCACCAGCCACAGTAAAGCGCCAACGAAGATGCTGAACATCGCACCGTGCGCAAGGAATTGCGGCAGGTTGAGTGAAGGAAGCTGGTTGATAATGGAATAGCCGACGCCTAATACCATCGTCAGTAAACCCAAACACATCAAACCGTTACCTACAAAGCGGCAATTTTGACGTTTCATGATCCACCTCCATCCTTTTAAAAGCAAAACAGCACGTATGGTTAACTAGCCATAAGCTTAGGCAATACCTGCCGCTTAAGTTGCGTACAGGATCACATATCCTTCACAACCTTTGACAAATCTTTACCGCCAGCGCCTTGATTTCGATAGAAAATGATTAGTCACGTAGAGACATTATCTGTGGCGCGCGGCCTTTGTCATCCGTGCCACCAGGCAGTAAACTATCGCCCTTTCCGCAGCAAGACAGGATAAACATCGTGAGCAGCATTAAACTGATTGTGGGGCTGGCCAATCCCGGCGCTGAATACGCCGCAACCCGCCATAACGCTGGCGCCTGGTATGTCGATTTACTGGCGAGCCGCAACAATCAGTCCTTAAAAGACGAGCCAAAGTTTTATGGCTACACCGCGCGCCTGTCGCTGGCGGGAGAAGATGTGCGCCTGCTGGTGCCCACCACTTTTATGAATCTCAGCGGCAAAGCGGTGGCGGCGATGGCGACTTTTTATCGCATTGCGCCAGAAGAGATTTTGGTAGCGCACGATGAGTTGGATTTACCGCCGGGCGTGGCGAAATTCAAGCAAGGTGGCGGCCACGGCGGCCATAACGGCCTGAAAGACATCATCAGCAAGCTGGGCAACAACAATAATTTTCACCGTTTACGCGTGGGTATTGGTCATCCTGGCGACCGCAATAAAGTGACCGGTTTCGTGCTGGGTAAGCCGCCAGCCAGCGAACAAAAGCTGATTGATGATGCCGTAGACGAAGCGGTGCGCTGCACCGAACTGTGGCTGAAAGAAGATAAGATTAAGGCGATGAACCGCCTGCATGCGTTCAAGGCGGGCTAAGGCCAATTCCCGAGCCGCAGAAGGCAATTCTGTGTATAATGCGCGAAATTTTTTGAATCTGTCGGCGCTATTGAACAGCGCTGCGCACTCAGTGAGAAAGGTAATCAGACCATGGGATTTAAATGCGGTATTGTGGGCCTGCCGAACGTCGGTAAATCCACCCTGTTCAACGCGCTGACTAAAGCGGGTATCGAAGCAGCCAACTTTCCGTTCTGCACCATCGAGCCAAACACCGGTGTGGTACCAATGCCCGATCTGCGCCTCGATCAGCTGAGCGAGATTGTTAAGCCACAGCGCGTCGTACCCACCACCATGGAATTCGTCGATATCGCCGGTCTGGTGAAAGGCGCGTCCAAAGGTGAAGGCCTGGGCAACCAGTTCCTGACCAACATCCGTGAAACCGAAGCCATCGGTCACGTGGTGCGCTGCTTTGAAAACGACAACATCATCCACGTTGCGGGTAAAGTTAACCCGGCGGAAGATATTGACGTGATCAACACCGAGCTGGCGCTGTCGGATCTCGACACCTGCGAACGTGCGATTCAGCGTTGCCAGAAGAAAGCCAAAGGCGGCGACAAAGATGCGAAAGCCGAGCTGGCTGCGCTGGAGAAGTGCCTGCCACATCTGTCAGAAGCGGGCATGCTGCGCGCACTGAATCTGGATGCTGACGAGAAAGCGGCCATCCGCTACCTCAGCTTCCTGACGCTGAAGCCAACCATGTACATCGCTAACGTCAACGAAGACGGTTTCGAAAACAATCCGTACCTCGATCAGGTGCGTGCGATTGCCGAAGCCGAAGGTTCGGTGGTGGTGCCAGTGTGTGCTGCCGTTGAGTCTGATATCGCTGAGCTGGAAGATGACGAACGCGACGAGTTCATGGCTGAACTGGGTCTGGAAGAGCCGGGCCTGAACCGCGTGATCCGCGCCGGTTATGCGCTGCTCAACCTGCAAACCTACTTCACCGCAGGCGTGAAAGAAGTGCGTGCATGGACCATTCCTGTCGGCGCCACCGCGCCACAGGCGGCGGGTAAAATCCATACCGACTTCGAGAAAGGCTTTATCCGCGCTCAGACCATCGCGTTTGAAGATTTCGTTGCGTTTAAAGGCGAACAAGGCGCGAAAGAAGCCGGTAAAATGCGCTCAGAAGGTAAAGAGTACATTGTAAAAGATGGCGATGTGATGAACTTCTTGTTCAACGTCTAATCTCTTAATCGCAATAAAAAGCCCAGTTAATTAACTGGGCTTTTTTTATAACCAAAATCTCACGTCTTTCAGGCCGCTTTGTCCGTCATCGCCACTCGCGCATCCAGCTCTTCAGGCGTTTTCAGGAATGGCGTCAACACCCCGCTCAGAACATAAAGCCCGGCATAAATTCCCAGCACCCCGCCCGCACCCAGCGATGAGTAGAACAGCGCGGTGATGGCAGGTGCGATAAATGCCCCGAGACCTGCGCCCAGATTCAGCACCGACATGGCCGCGCCTTTGCTGTCCGGGGCCAGCAACGGGAACAGCGCCGACAGCGGCACATAACCGGCCATGGTAATACCGCACAGGCACAGCACCAATGCCATCACATAGAAGTTATGGCCCAGCAGCTGCGGCACGGCCCAGACCAAAATCAGCACCGCGGCATAGCCAAAGCCACCGACCCACATGATAGTGGTTCGCCAGCCAAACTTATCGCCAAAGAAGCCAAAGAACAGATTGGCGAAAATCGCCACCAGGAACACCGCCGACCACATATGCAGCCATTCGGTTTTACTGTAGCCGAAACTGATCAGATAGAGCGGCAGGAAGGTCGCCAGGCCATATTGGGCGATGCCGTTTACCGATTTCACCACCAATCCCATCGCAATCACCGGACGCTGCAGAATGGTGATGCCTTTAATTAACTCCGCCGCGCTGAAAGGATGAATTTCAGATGCCGGTACCACGTCGCGGTTCACCCAAATGCCTAACACGGAGCCGACGACCACAAATACCATGCCGACCCACAGCACATGAATTTCGCCCATCACCGGCAATGCCAGCGAGGAGAAGAACGGACCGATGACGCTCAAACCCAGCGAGAAGGTAAACCAGAACCAACCCACTGCGGTAGAACGGCGCTCCACCGGCGTGCTGTAGTTAATCCAGATGAGAAACGAGTAGGCAAACAGTGGATAACCGATGCCGCGAATGGCATAAAACGGCAGCATCCAGGCCATGTGCATGGTCTTGAGGCCAACGCCGATAAACCCGATACTGCCGATAACAAAGGTGATCAACCCATACAGCATCACTTTGCGCGGGCCGAGGGTTTGCACCAGTACGCCGGTCACCCAGGCCGCCAGCGTCACCGTGACACCGTATGCGGTGATCAGATAAGAGGCTTGCGCGACAGACAGCCCTTTATCCACCAGCCAGATGGCAATCCACGCTTGTTCTACACCATCGCCGATCATGAATATCGCGAGGCCGATATAGCCCCAAAGCAAGTTTTTAGGCAAACCTATTTTGTCGAACATAGTTTCCCCCGTGTCAGACACTGACTGGTGGTAGTTAATAGAGGTAAGTTTTGATTTTGTTTTTATTCAGCGATGATTTTCATCAGCATGCCCTGCACTTTCAGCGCATCCTGGCTTTTAATCAGCTGATCGATTTCATCAATGCTCAGGCGATCAATAAAGCTGGAGAGCGCTTTATACATGCGAATGTTTTGCGCGCATTCGGCAACCGGATCTTCACGGCTTGGGAAGGTATCGAAATAGATCAGGCCGCTGAAGTTAACGCGTTTTGCGTAATAGATGTATTCCAGCGTCTGCATCAGGTGCACGGAACCCAGCATCAATCCATCATCAAAATGACCATAACCATCATTCAGGTGGAAGCCCACCAGACGGTTTTTGCGTGCCGACTGGAACAGTGAGAAAGCGGGATTCTCTTTCTTCATGATCATGTGACAGAAATCGAGGGTAATACCGAGATTGTCGGAGCCTACATCATCAATCAGCATCAGCGTTGAAGAGACATCACCAATAAAGGAGAAGGTGCGCGGTTCATACGGCTTATATTCAAAACTGAATTGCATATCCGCGTGTGCCTGGGTCACGGTCTGTAATGCGCTGACCAGCCACTCATAGGCGCGGAAATAATCCTGCTGGAACGGATAATCGTAGCCATCGTAGCCAAACCACAGCGTGACGGTATTACCGCCAAGGTATTTGCACATCTCTGCGGCTTCAAGGGTAATTTCAATCGCTTTTTTTCGCAGTGCGGCATCCGGATTGGTGAATTCACCCTCGATGAACTCTTTGTTATAACGCAGTGCGATGCCGCCCACCTGCAAATTGTTATCGGCGATGGTCTGTTTAATCAGCGCTTTATCCTGACCAATAAAGTGTTCCGGATAATTCAGCTCAATATGCGTCAAGCCCGCAACGCTACCCATACGCGTAATAAGATCGCAAGTATCCATATTGTTCTTCGCCGCAAACAGATCGGCTCTGGAGCGAAATGAATTTATACGTGATGAGAATTTCATTTTTTAAATTACCTTTAATGGGATTTCCATGTTCTTATAAATGAGAATATTCATCAGGTAAATGCGATCAGCTAAATACTACCGCTAATAAAATAAACGGTAGATTTATAATAGTAAAAATTTTACTGCGAGTAAAATCATTGCAATACAATAAGTTAAATAGCTATTTTACTGTTAATGAAATAACAATCGCAATAACGATGCTTTTATTTTACTGTCAGTAAAATGCATCAGTAAAACGTTTTACAGCGTGTGATCCAGTTAACACTTTTCCCCTAACTGCCATGCTAGCTTAGCGGCAACGTTTTTAATGAGCGCGCAAAATGCATAATCGACTTAAAGGCAATGAGATATTTCTGCTGGCTCGCACCCTTGCGCCTGAGCTGGGAAAAAAGGAACGTTCAATTGCACGTTTTATTGACGACAATCCGCAGTCTTTATCTAAAATGTGCATCACTGATATTGCGAATTATCTGAATGTTAGCGTCTCGAGCATTACTAAAGTATCGAAGAAACTCGGTTTTACCGGTTTTCACGATCTGAAAATCAATATTGCCCGGCAAGTCAGCACGCAGGAAGATATCATCGATATTCCGGTAATCCCCGATTCAGAAAAATATGTCGAGCAGGTGATTGAAAGCACCTTTTTAAATTCGGTGCTGGCACTGCAGGATTCCCTGAGCGTGATTAATAGTGCCGTGATAAAAGCAGTGGCGTATCTGTTTATTAATAAACCAGAAAGCGCACGCATAGTTATTGCCGGGTGCGGTGGCTCAGGTTCTATCTGTGATGACTTCAATCATAAGCTGCTGAAGATCGGCATCTTCTCGTCGGTGTTTAGTGACAGCCACAAGCAGCTGATGACCGCCTCATTGATGCAACCCGGCGATATCCTGCTGGCGATTTCTCACTCCGGCCAAACCACGGACATTATTCAGATGGTAAAAGCGGCGAATGAGAACGGCGCAGAAACCATCTGCCTGACCAATTATCCCAACAGCCCACTGAGTTTAATTGCCCGGCACTCGATTATCTCGTCGGTTAAAAACAATCCAATTACCGGAGAGAACGCCACCACGCGCATTGTGCATCTGAATATTCTGGATGCCATCTTTACCCTTATAGCCAGCAAGACCAGCGAAAAAAGTCAGACCAGTTTACACAACACCAGAAATGCGGTTGCGTCCAAGCGCACCGCCAATTAAGGGCCGAAATGATGAAACATAATATTGTTGTTATTGGCAGTCTTAACTACGACATTCTTGTCCAGCAGGATCGCCTGCCGGAAATTGGGGAGACGTTTACCGGCAACGAATTAATGTTGATGCCGGGCGGTAAAGGGGCAAACCAGGCGGTTCAGTGCGCCAAGCTGGGACTGAACGTCAATATGGTGGGCTGCGTGGGCAATGATATTTATGGTTCTGAGCTAATAAAATCACTGAACGAAAATGGCGTATCGGTGGATAACATTAGCCAGCGCGGAAAAACCTCCGGCATTGGCATCGTGCAGATTCTGGAATCCGGCGATTACTGCAGCACCATTATTAAGGGCGCAAACTACCTGATAACCGAATCTGATATTCACGATGGGTTATTCAGTGATCGGCCACTGTTAATCCTGCAGTCGGAAATTCCCGATCGTGTGGTTGAACGTGCCATCAGCGTGGCACGCCGCCATGAATGCAAGATTTTGCTGAACAACGCGCCAGCACGCGAAATCTCTCCGCAGGCGCTGAGTCAGGTCGATTTACTGGTGGTGAATGAGACCGAAGCCAGCTTTATGAGCAATACCGCTGTCACGTCGGTTAAGGAAGCGATGACCTGTGCGGCAGCGCTACAGCAGAAGGTGAATGGCCGGGTGATTATTACGCTGGGCGAGAAAGGCGCGGTGTTATCCGGTGATGCCGGTGCCAGACATTATCCCGCCGTGTTCTGTCCGGATGTGGTGGATACCACCGGCGCAGGGGATTCCTTTATTGGCGGCATCGCCTATTGCCTGGTGAACAACATCGATTTGGAAGAAGCGATTCCTTTCGCGGCTGAAATCAGTTCCTGCTCAATCCAGAAATATGGTGGTCAGAGTTCTTTCCCGATGCTGCCTGATGTGGCGCACGCGCTGACGCAAAATCGCCAGCGCCTGTTTGGTTGAAAAATACGGACCTGAAGCTCTGAACGGCACCTTTACAACATCAGACCATATACTTCGCAGCCTTCGTAAACGCCGATTAAGTACTGGCGCGCACCACAAAGTGCCAGTCCATCATAATGCGTTGAGCCGGCGAATCAGGTTGATCGATCTTATTCAGCAGCAAGGTAAACGCCTTGCGCCCCATATCGCGCGACGGCTGCGCCAGCGTGCTCAGCGGCGGCGTGACCATTTCGGCGAGGTCGGATCCATCAAACCCCGTCACCGCTATATCCTGCGGCACGCGCAGCCCGGCGGCATGAATGGCTGACAGCGCGCCCGCCGCTAAGGTATCCGACACGGCAAACACGGCATCTGGACGCTCGGGCGCTCTCAGCAAGGCTTCCATCGCCTGTTTACCGGCATTAAAACTCAGCTCGGTGGCGTACGTGATGGCCTGCCAGCTGCGTGCTTCATGGATAAGTTGCTGCTGATAACCCGCCTGCCGCAGCTGCGCATATTTATAGCTGAGATCGTGGTTGATTAAGGCAATACGCTGTCGTCCCCTGCCCGCCAGAAACGCCACGACGTGCTTTGATGCCTGCACATCATCAATGCCCACGCAGGAGACATCACCGGCATCGGCGTATTCCGCGCATTGCACCCACGGCGTTTCGCCAATCAGCTGCGCCAGTTCTGGCAACTTACTGAACGCATCCATGGTGATAATGCCATCCACCATTTTCCCGGCCAGCAATTGCAAACTGGAGCGGGAGCGCTCGATGTCTGAGCCAGAATTGCACAACAGAATGCGATAACTGTTTTTCTCCGCCTGCTCCTCAATGCCTTTTACCAACTCGGCACAAAAGGGATTGGAGATATCCGACACCATCACGAGAATCATTGAGCTACGTGCAGTTCGCAACTGACGCGCTAATAAATTTGGCTGGTAATTACTCGCTTTAATAGCGTGCAGGACTTTCTCACGATTCAGCGCTTTTACCGTATCGCTGTTATTCAGTACCCGTGAAACTGTTGCCACAGAAACGCCCGCTAAGCGGGCGATTTTTTGGATGGACATGCTTGCAACTCTTGCTTACTCAGATACTACGGAGGCTAGCATAATTTCGCGCCCGCCTTAATCATGCGACTTTGCCGCATTTAACCCTAACTGGGCGCGGATGCTGGCCGCCTGCTGCGGTTGTGCGGCAAAGTCATCAAATGCCCGCTCGGCCACCGGAATGATGTGGCGACGGATGAAGTCGGCGCCCTCGCGCGCGCCGGTTTCCGCCTCTTTCAGGCAACACTCCCACTCCAGCACCGCCCAACCAGCATAATCGTATTGCGCCAGCTTGCTGAAAATGGCCGGGAAATCGATCTGTCCGTCACCGGGTGAGCGGAAGCGACCAGCACGATCTATCCAGCGCTGATAACCGCCATACACGCCGCTGCGTCCGTTCGGCAGATATTCGGCATCTTTAACGTGAAACGCCTTAATGCGCTGATGGTAGATATCGATGAACTGCAGATAATCGATATGCTGCAAATGCAAGTGGCTGGGATCGAACAAGATGTTGCAGCGCGGGTGATTGTTCACCAACGCCAGGAAGCGTTCAAACGTCACGCCATCGTGAAGATCTTCACCGGGATGGATCTCGTAGCAGACATCAATGCCGTAGCGGTCAAACTCGTCCAGCACCGGCAGCCAGCGCCGCGCCAGCTCTGAGAAAGCTTCACTCAATAGCTGAGGATTGTGTGGCGGCCACGGATAGAGATATGGCCAGGCCAGCGAACCGGAGAACGTCGCGTGGGCCTGCAATCCAAGGTTGGCTGACGCGGCCGCTGCCAGCTTCACCGCCTGAATCGCCCACGCGGTGCGCTTTTCTTTGTCGCCGTGCAAGGCGGCGGGTGCAAAGCCGTCGAAGGCGCGATCGTGCGCCGGATGGACGGCAATCAGCTGGCCCTCCAGGTGCGTCGATAATTCACTGATCTGCAAGCCGTAGTTGGCCAGCAAACCCGTCACTTCATCGCAATAGGTTTGACTGGTTGCGGCGCGCGGCAGATCAAAAATTAGCGGGTGATTACAAGGCATCTGTAGCGCCTTATAACCGAGCGCAGAGGCCCATTGCGCCAACCCTGCCAGCGAATTAAACGGTTGCTGTTGCCCAATAAACTGCGCGAGAAAAATTCCCGGTCCTTTTAACGTTTTCACTTACATCTCCCGTCAATCAAACCGCTTCATCCCGGTATTTAAAGGTGAAGAGGAAAAGAACGGCGATCACCGCTGCGGCAATTGCGGGGATCCACCAGAATGTTGCCCAGTTTTGCGCCGTGCCCTGTCCGGCAATCAGGCGGTTATACAGCGCGCCCGAGATCTGCGAGCCCAGCAGCATGCCAATACCGTAGGTGAACATCACCACCATGCTCTGCGCCTGCCCTTTCACTTTCTCGCCGGCGATGCGGTCGGTGTAAATAAAGCCCACCACAAAAAAGAAGTCGTAACAGACACCGTGCAGCAGAATGCCCATGTAGATCAGTGCGCGGCTTTCATCGTTCATGCCCATGGCAAACAGCGCGTAGCGCACAAACCACGCCACCATGCCGACCAGCAACATGTATTTGACGCCAAGGCGGCGAAACAGCAGCGGGATCACCAGCATAAAGAAGATTTCCGACATCTGACCAAATGACATCGCGGTACTGACGTTACTCACGCCCGCATCCGCCAGCCAGGACGCGGTGTAGGCGTAATAGGTGCCGAGCGGGATGGAGATCAAGGTGGCGCAGAGAGCAAAGACGAAGAAGTGACGGATTTTCAGCAGCGCAAAGGCATCCGCACAGAACAGATCGCGCACTTTTAGCGGCATGCCTTTCGCCGGTGCAGGCGTATGCGGCAGCGTGAGACTGTAAATCGCCAATGCCACCGAGCAGATCGCGGCCAGGGTGAAAATCGCGGTACTGGAGGCGATGCCGGTAACACCAATAAAGATGCCCGCCACAATCCAGCCAATGGTGCCGAACACCCGCACCACCGGAAAACTTTTGTCACTGCTGGCCAGGCTGTGAAAGGCAATGTTGTTAGAGAGCGCCAGCGTCGGCATAAAACACAGCGTATAGCCAAACAGCAAGCCAATCAGCAGCGCGCCGTTTTCGGCCACCAGCGCGCCCGGGACAAACCATAAAATCACCGCGCCCGCCAGGTTCATCACCGCCATGACTTTCTGTGAAGGGAAGAAGCGGTCAACCAACATGCCCAGCACAAAGGGCGACAGTATTGAGGCGATCGGCCCTGCTGAGAAAGCATCACCAATCAGCAATGACATGTTGTGCTGCGTCATCACCAGCCCGAGCGTTACGGACCAGCTTCCCCAAATGAAAAACTGCATGAACATCATCAATGACAAGCGGGGAATCAGCAGACGCTGCTGCCTCACCGCGATCTTAGAACCTGTCGTTGCCGAAAACATGCTGACCTCGCGCCAAAAGAAATCGATTACATTCCACTGAGAGAAACAAAGTAATCGATTACTTTAAGCGGTTCCTGGTGCCCGATCACAATTCTTTTACAAGTGATCCGAGCATCACCGATGCGGCTTAGGCTGACAGTGATTGCACGCGCAGCCTTGCTGATTTGCACTATCCTGTGCGGGAGAGATTGTTAATGACGATTCAGGGGAATGAGATGAGCGCCGATAACGAACATGAAAACAGTGCAGAAACGCTACTGCAAAGCGGGCAAGCCTGGAATGGCCAGCATATTGAACACTATCCAGCCGGTAAGCCCGAGATCACGGTGATGAAGATGACCATTCCTGCACATTCCGAGCTGCCGTGGCATACGCATCCGATGCCGAATACCGCGTATATTTTATCGGGATCGCTGACTATCGAAGACAAAGCCAACGGCGAGACTAAAACGTTTAACGCTGGCGAAGCCTTTAATGAATCCATCGACATTGCCCATCGTGGTTTCACCACGGATCAGCGTGCCGAGCTGATTATTTTCTACGCCGGGGTTGAGGGCATGGAACTCTCTATTCCGCTGCCGGGTGAAGAAGCCGAGTATTAATTATTCAGCAGCGCCTGTTTAAACGAATAGATATGCACCCGCGCCGCCTCTTCCGCCTGCTCGGCATTTCCCTGCTCCAGCGCCGCAATGATCGCTTCGTGTTCGGCGATCACTTCGTTCATGTGCGCAGCGCTGGAAAGCGTGGTGGCCCAGAAGCGCTGCGCCTGCGCGTGGATAATGCTGAGAATATCGGCCAGCCGACCGTTGGCGGCGATGTCCGCCAGTACCTGATGAAATTCGCGGTCAAGCAGCATCATCTGTTCGCGATCGCGTGAGGCGCTGGCATTGGCAATGCGCTGATTCATCTCCCGCAGATAGATGATCTGCGCCGCATTGACCCGCTGCGAAGCCAGCCGCAAGCAAAGCGCCTCATTCACCAGACGCACCTCAATTAACTCCAGCGCATCATCAATTGACAGCGGCGCCACCATCACGCCCTTGCGCGGGATAATCTGCAACAGCCCTTCCGTCTCCAGTCGATGCACCGCCTGATTCACCGGCGTTCTGCCCATCTCAAGATCATCCATCACCTGCGCGATATTGAGATAGTCGCCCGGTTTGTAGCGCAGCGTGATCAGCCGGTGCTTGAACGCCAGATAGGCGCGCTCGTTAAGCGAAATGCTTTTCGGGGTCGTCGGCGAGCTCACATTTTCAGCCATCACATTACTCATCACACAAATCCTTATTAGGTAACTGAGACATATTACACAAAAACCTGGCATGAAAATGGCTAGATTGAAATCACAGTGAAATTTCACACGCATTTCTCACCTGGAGATCGATCCCATGCAATTACGGTTTACGACAGATTACGCCGATGCGGCAGTACTGGATGTTGAGGTTAATCAACTTGTTATCGCGGGCTGGGTAGGACGCGATCAGGAAGCGGTGCTGCACCATATCAGGGAGCTGGAAGCGCTGGGCGTGCCCGCTCCTGGTGCAGTGCCGCTGTTTTACCGCGTCGCCACCAATCAATTAAGTCAGGAAACGCAGCTGGAAGTGGTCGGCGATCAGACGTCCGGTGAAGCTGAACCCTTTGTGTTTTTCCATCGCGGCGAATATTGGGTGTCGCTGATTTCCGATCATACCGATCGCCATCTGGAAACTTTCAGCGTGGCGCTATCGAAACAGGCGTGCATCAAACCGGTGGCCGGTCACGCGTGGCGCATGGCGGACGTTAAAGCGCACTGGGATCAGCTCGAGCTTCGTGCATGGATCAACGTCAACGGTGACTGGGTAACTTATCAGCAAGGCGCCCTCTCCTCGCTGCTGACGCCGCTCGATCTGTTAAGCCGCTACTTTGCTACAGGCCAGGTTGAGGAAGGTTTCGCCATGTCGTGCGGCACGCTCAGCGCCATCGGCGGGATTCGTCCTGCCAGTGAGTTCCGCATGGCGCTGCACGATCCGGTGCTCAACCGCACGCTGGAACACACCTACATCACTGGCTCGCTGCCGGTTATCGCCTGAGGTTCCCTATGACAACGTTATGGCAAGCGAGCCAGCAGCTGCTCGCCGGGCAAATCAGCCCTGAAACCCTGACGCAGGATGCGCTGCGTGCGATCGCGTCGGAAGGCGGTGAAGGCAAACGCGTGTTCACCAACGTTTATGCTGCGGATGCGCAGCAGCAGGCCGCGCAAGCCGGTGCGCGCTGGCAGCAGCAACAGCCACGCAGCGCGATTGATGGTCTGCCCATCAGCATCAAAGATCTGTTTGATGTCGCCGGAGAAGTCACTACCGCCGGTTCCCGCTTGCTCAGCAACACCAGCCCAGCCACGGCGAACGCCAGCATGGTGGATCGGCTGCAGCTGGCCGGTGCCGCCATCGTTGGCAAAACCAATATGAGCGAGTTCGCCTTCACCGGCCTCGGCGTCAATCCGCATTACGGCACACCCGCCAATCCGTGGCAGCGCGCGCAGCAGCGCATTCCGGGCGGTTCCTCTTCCGGTGCAGCGGTGGCGGTGAGCGACGGCATGTGTCTGGCGGCGGTTGGCACCGATACCGGCGGTTCGGTGCGCATTCCGGCGGCGCTGTGCGGCTTAACCGGCTTCAAACCGAGCGCCAGCCGCATCGATCAACGCGGAACGCTGCCGCTGGCGGCATCGCTCGACAGCATCGGTGTGATCGCTCACGACGTGCGCAGCTGCTGGTTGCTCGATAGCGTGATTGCCGATCGACCGCTCACGCTGGATGAACGCACTCTATCGGACGCGCATTTCGTTATCCCGCAGACGCGCGTGCTGGCTGGCCTTGACGAACACGTCAGCGCCGCCTGGCTGCATGCGCTTGATGTGCTGTGCGCGCAGGGCGTGAAAATCACCGAGCTGCCGCTGCCAGAGCTGGCAGAACTGGACTCCATTAACGCACGTGGAGGCATTACCGCGTGGGAAGCCTGGCAATGGCATCAGCATTACGCCCAATCCCAGCCAGAAGCCTACGATCCGCAGGTTCTGACGCGCATTAATCGCGGCAGCTTACTGAACGAAGAGGATGCCGCCGAACTTTACCAACTGCGCGCCGACTGGAAACAACGCGTCGAGCAGGCGGTTGCGCCCTTCGACGGCATCCTGATGCCGACGGTGCCGTTGATCGCGCCGACGCTGACTGAGCTCGACGATCCCGCGCGCTACATGCAGGTCAACCTGCTGATGCTGCGCAACACCAGCGTGATCAACATGCTGGATGGCTGTTCGATTTCTCTGCCTTGTCATCAGCCCGGCGCTGCGCCGGTTGGCCTGATGCTCTCTTCCCCCCATGGCAACGATGCTGCATTACTCAGCTGGGCTGCCGCGATTGAAACCACCCTGAAACGGAGTAGCTGATCATGACTCAACCCCACGGCATGCTGTTTGTCGCCACCAATATCGATGCTGCAGATGAAGCGGATTTCAACCAATGGTACGACCACGAACACGTTGAAGAGCGCGTGGCCATCAGCGGCTTTCTTAGCGGCACGCGTTATCAGGCGGTGGATGCCGAACGCAAATACCTCGGCCTGTATGAAACCGTATCGCTGGAAGCCTTTACCAGCGCCGATTATCACGCCGCCTTCACGCGCCAGACCGAATGGTCGGTGAAGAACCTCAGCAAAATGGTCAATCCGATGCGCCGCGTCTGCGCCATATCGCATCAGCATGGACAAGGCACCGGTAGCCATCTGGCGGTGCTGACCTTAAAAGCGGGTACAGATGTTGCATCGCTGGGCAGCTGGCAAAGCAGCGTGCAGCAAACGCCCGGCTATATCGCCTCACGTTTGCTGACGCCTGACACCACGCTGAGCTCGCCGCTGCCACGGGAAACCAGCGCAACGCGACCAATGCATCCGATGCTGCTGCTGACCTGCCGCGACGCCCAGGTGTGTAAAACCCTCGCCGCCGATGCCGCGCAGGCACTCAACGCGGACGTACAGCTCTACTCCCTCAGCTGGCAGTTAACCCAACAGGAGATGGCTCATGGCTAATACCGATTCAACGTTGCCGCACGCGTCAGGCGCGCGCGCCAGCCACAGCAAAACCGGTCGCCTCGCGGCGGCCAGCTCCATCGGCACCGCGCTGGAGTGGTATGACTTCACGGTCTACAACATCATGGCGGCGCTGGTGTTTAACCACGTCTTTTTCCCCAGCTTCGATCCGCTGGTCGGTACCATTCTGGCGTTCTCCACCTATGCGGTCGGCTACATTTCCCGTCCGGTGGGCGGCTTTATCTTTGGTCATCTCGGCGATGTCGCCGGGCGTAAAGCAGTATTGATCACCACCCTGGTGATTATGGGCGTCACCACCGCGCTGATGGGCCTGCTGCCGGGCTATGCGGCGTGGGGCATCTGGAGTCCAGTGCTGTTGGTGGCCTTGCGCTTTATTCAGGGCATTGCATTAGGCGGCGAATGGGCCGGAGCGGTGTTGCTGTCGATGGAGCATGGCGATGCCGACAAGCGTGGCCGTAACGCCTCGTTTGCGCAGGTGGGTCCCTCGTGCGGTACCTTGATTGGTACCGGATTTATCACGCTGGTAACGGTTGCGTTGAGCGGCGAGCAGTTTCAGGAGTGGGGATGGCGCATTCCGTTCCTGCTGAGTCTGCTGCTGGTGATGTTTGGCTTATGGCTGCGTCGCGGCGTAGAAGAGACGCCAACCTTTGTCGCGATGCAGCAGGCGGAGAAAACCACGCATACGCCACTGAAAGAGGTGTTTGTTCGCTATCCGCGTGAGCTACTGATCGCTGGCGGTTCACGTATCGGCTCCGACGTGTTGTATGCGTTGGTGGTGGTGTTCACCCTCACCTACGTCACCACCGTGCTGCAACTGCCGCGTCCGCTGGCGTTAATGGCCACTATGCTCGGCGCAATTGGCAATGCGATTACGGTGCCGATGTTTGGTGCGCTCTCCGACAAGCTCGGCCGTCGTCCGGTCTACATTGCCGGTGCGCTGCTGGCAATCGTTTGGTCGTTTGTGTTCTTTGTGCTGCTGGATAGCTCACAGCCGGTGCTGATTGTGCTGGCGGTCATTGGCGGCTTGCTGATTCATGCGGTGATGTACGGACCGCAGGCGGCGTTTGTCACCGAGCAGTTCCCCAGCCACGTGCGCTACGCCGGATCGTCACTGGCTTACACGCTGGCAGGAATCATTGGCGGTGGCTTTGCGCCCCTGATCATCACGACCTTGTATAAAGAGATGGGCAGCACGCTGTGGGTATCGCTGTATGTCAGCCTGGCGTTGCTGATCACGCTGTTTGCGCTGTGGAAGGCGAAAGAGACCGCGCATCGCCCGCTTTAATCAGACAGGTGTTTGGCGAGGGATTGCCAGACTTCAGCAGAGGAGAACAACAAGGCGCGGCACGCGCGACCCTATTAGTGCAGTTTTTTCGCCAGGATACGAATGGCTTTCTCGCAGGCGACTTTGGTTTTGCTGTCGGTGGAGCGCAAACTTAGGCGATACAACGCGCCTATGAGTTCCTGAACGGTAAGCGCTTCATCAGGACGCAGGATACGTGTCACTACCCTGCCCACCAATGCGCGAATCTCTTCCGTAATATCTGAATCTTCGTCTTTCACTTGCCCTCCGTCTTTACGCTTCGCTTATTTAGGAAGTATCCGACTCCTAATTAGACAAATTTTAGTCCAGCAGCTTCATAACTAACTTGATGGTCTCTGGTTCATCTTTTACATCGGTGATCTTGCCCACAACGCGCATGCCAAAGGCGATGCAGAGGATCAATCCCGCGGCGGTGTCCACATCCAGATTGGGCGTGACCGAGCCATCTTCCTGGCCCATTTTGAGCAGCGAGGCGAGGAAGTTTTTATTGCGGATGACCGCTTCACTCACCAGCTGCGAAAGATCGTCATCCAGCACCTGCAGCTCCACCGCGCTGCCCACCACTAAACAGCCGGTACGACCTTCCACCGCCCGCGCGGAATCGAGGTAAAATTGCAGCAGCTCGCCGAGCTTCTCGCGGCCGCTGGTGAACTGTGCCAGACGCTGGCGCAGATCGGCATTGCGCACCGAAAGGTAGCGTTCAAACACCAGCAGAAACAGGCTGCGCTTATCTTTGAAAGCCTTATAAATGCTGCCCGCCGTCAGCCCCATCGCCTCGCCCAAATCGTTCAGTGACGCGGCATGAAAACCCTTTTGACGAAAAACAATCATGGCTTTGTCCAGAGCCTGTTCGATATCGAACTCTCTTGGGCGGCCACGCTCTCTGTTTTTCGTGTCAGTGGTTGGCGTTTTGCTCATGGCGGATGGCATTGGGTAATGCAGGTTTCCAAAAGTTGACGGAAATGTCTTATCGGCGGTTACTATATCGCAACCCGGCATTGTCTGTATAGACGGGCAAACATAATGCCTTATAGAGCAAAGAGTTAGAGAATCACTTTTTGCTATTAACGGCTTTTTTCTCCACGCTGGCTCACACATTCGCAAATTTATGAGTCAGCTCACAGCTCAGGCAAGCAAAGCGCAAATCCTGTGCCAGGATTAATTCACCCGCTGGCATCAGGCCAGCGAAGGGCAGCACACAGTCACCACGAAATAGGGAGATCAACATGAACGAAGATCGTATTAGCGGCAACTGGAAGCAGTTCAAAGGGAAAGTGAAGGAAAAATGGGGCGACCTGACCGATGATGACATGACCGTGGTTGAAGGAAAACGCGATCAGCTGGTCGGCAAAATCCAGGAACGTTACGGTTATGAAAAAGACCGTGCGGAGAAAGAAGTTAAAGAGTGGGAAGATTCGAATAAGTACCGCTGGTAACGCCGCGCCGTTATGCCGGACAACTTTGTCCGGCATGCAGCTATCAGTGCTGCGTTGAGTCATCCGCCGCGACGTTTTTCGCCCTAAAGCTCATCACGTTCTTTTCAGATTGCTCAGCGTTATCGATGCTGCTTTTCACCACACTTAAAGCCAGTCTGGCGATCCGCACCTCTTCCGCCGTCACACCCGCATGTATCATCTTCTCTAATTGCGCGAGCAGCGTGGTACGCGAAACCGGCGCATCCTGGTTAAATAATTCCATCACCGCATCACCAATCGCGATGTCGCATAACTGTTTGTCATTACTGTTTTTCATGGGCTCTCTGTAATCGTCTCAACCAACCCTGGCCGGGGGATCCTGACGTGGCTGAGCATACCCACTGAGAAAAAAACGTCAAATACAAAAAAATGTCGATGCAATCGAAAATGCTTCGACATGCAACGCTTGCGACAGCTGAACATCGCGCCGCAAGCGTTAGCCTGGCTTAACCGCCGACCCGCGCCTGCAGCGCCGCAGGATAACGTTCACCCATCACTTTGATGGTCTCCAGCGCCTGATTGAGCTTTTGCAACTCTGCCGCGGAAAGCGCAATTTCCGCCGCGCCAAGGTTCTCCTCCAGACGATGCAGTTTGGTGGTGCCCGGAATCGGTACAATCCACGGCTCCTGCGCCAGCAGCCAGGCGAGCGCGATCTGGGCGGAGGTCACGCCTTTTTCCGCCGCCAGCTGTGCCACCAGCGTCACCAGTTTTTCGTTAGCTGCCAGCGCCTCGGCGGCAAAGCGTGGCACTTTGCTACGGAAATCATCTTCACCGAAGGTCGCTCCCGATTTAATCGCGCCGGTTAAGAAGCCTTTGCCTAACGGGCTGAAAGGCACAAAACCGATGCCCAGCTCTTTTAACAGCGGCAAGATTTCCTGTTCCGGCTCGCGCCACCACATAGAATATTCACTTTGCAGCGCGGTGACCGGCAGCACCGCATGGGCGCGACGAATGGTATTCGCGCCCGCTTCTGACAGACCAAAGTGTTTAACTTTGCCTTCACTAATCAGATCTTTTACCGTGCCAGCCACATCCTCAATCGGCACGTCGGGATCAACACGATGCTGATACAGCAGATCAATCACGTCGGTTTTCAGGCGACGCAGTGAACCTTCAACGGCTTCACGAATATGCTCCGGTCGGCTATTGAGGATCTGCTGCTTATTATCAGCGCCAAAGGTGAAGCCAAATTTGGTGGCGATAACCACCTCGTCGCGATACGGCTGTAATGCTTCGCCAACCACTTCTTCATTCAGGTACGGCCCATAGACTTCGGCGGTATCGAAAAATGTTACGCCGCGCTCAACGGCCGCCCGGATAAGCTTGATGGCCTGCTGAGTATCCGTTGCCGGACCGTAGCCATGACTTAGCCCCATGCAGCCGAGGCCAAGCGCTGAAACTTCCAGTGCGGAATTTCCCAGATAACGTTTTTGCATCTCTCTGTTCCTCAGGTTGCGTCGGTGATGATTACACGTCGAGTTTACGGCCTGTCAGCCACTCCACCATCGCGGGATCGCGGTGCGAGAAGAAGGCGCTGGTCGCGCTATCCAGCGCGGTAATTTGCTGCATTTCTGCCTCGCCGAGTTCAAAGTCCAGCACGTTGATGTTTTCTGCCATGCGATCTTTGCGCACCGATTTCGCCAGCGACACGATGCCGCGTTGGAAGATCCAGCGCAGAACCACCTGACCCACGCTCTTGCCGTATTTTTCGCCAATCTTCGTCAGCAGCGGATGCTGGAATAAACCGTTTCTGCCTTCCGCAAACGGCGCCCAGGCTTCAGGCTGAATGTTGCGGCTCTTCATCCACGGCACCGCGTGCAGCTGTTGGTTGAACGGATTGACTTCCACCTGATTGACCGCCGGAACAATCTTGTTGAACGCGATGAGATCCGCGAGGCGATCCGGCTGGAAGTTGCTGATGCCAATCGCTTTGATCTTGCCTGCCTGCTGCAACTCTTCCATCGCCCGC
This sequence comes from Pantoea sp. DY-5, assembly GCF_019795955.1. Classification (NCBI taxonomy): domain Bacteria; kingdom Pseudomonadati; phylum Pseudomonadota; class Gammaproteobacteria; order Enterobacterales; family Erwiniaceae; genus Pantoea; species Pantoea sp. DY-5. The sequence goes on along the minus strand of NZ_JAIMIE010000001.1, from coordinate 163,583 downwards.
CACGCGCCGTGCACATCGCCGTATGGCTGGTGAATCAGATAGAGATCGACATAATCCATCTGCAGGCGATTGAGTGAGCGCTCAAACTGCGCCTTGGCACCTTGATAGTTGGTGTCCTGCAGCCACAATTTGGTAGTGACGAACAGCTCATCGCGCGCGATGCCACTCTGCTTGAGGGCATTGCCGACCTGAGTTTCGTTTTGGTAGGAGGCGGCGGTATCGATCAGACGATAGCCGGTTTCAATGGCGTCGGTTATCGCGCGCTCGCACTCGGCGGCATCGGTCATCTGAAACACACCAAAGCCCAGCAGAGGCATATCGAGGCCGTTGGTGCGTTATTTGTGCGGGCCCTGACACATCTGCTGCGTCACGGGCCTATAGCAGATGAGCCCTTTTCAAAACTCGCAATGAAGCTCCGGAGCTGGCCGGGCCCGCTACGATGCAGGCTGAAACGTTGCCTGCAGCGCTGCTTCCGCGCGATCCGCCGCCTGCGCTTCCCCGTTGGCACGCAACAGTTCCGCCAGCTGCTGCAACTGGCCGCGCGTGATGCCTACGCGCAAGCTGACGCGCGTATGTGACAGCAGCTGCGCCTCCACGCCCGGCGTGGCGGCCAATGCGCCCACTGTCGCCAGTTCGCGGCTTTGCCAGTCAAGGTTGTCACGGGCAAAAATATCGCCAAACAGGTGACTTTGCAGGAACTGATTGATCACCGGCGCGAAGTCGAAAAGTGGCCCTTGCACCGGCGCGCCGGAAATTTTGGTTTGGTTATCGGTGCCCAGCTGACGCAGCGCATCGCCCACCGGCACCGGCTGCAGCGGCTCTTTGCCCACTTCATCCTTGATGCCGCGCTGCTTGCGCGCTTCCGTGACTTTCATCAGCGCGCTCAGCGCGTTGAGACTGCGCGGGAAACCGGTGTAGGCATACAGCTGCACCAGAATTTCTTTGGCTTCGTTTACCGTTAATCCGGCGTTCAGTCCCTGATTAAGTGCGCCATCCAGTTTTTCCATGTTGCTGGTTGCCATAAACGCCGCCATCAGCGGAATGGCTTGTTGACGTGACGAGAGCGTATCGGACGGATTTGTTGACTGATTCATTGCAGGTGTCACTCCTTGTTGGGTTGCAGCATAGGTCGCCAGGTTTCCGGCGAACATCATGACGATGCCGACTGTGAGTGGCTTAATCGGCGCGATAGTGTTCATCAGTGACTTTCTCCATCCAGGTTACGCTTTTGCCATCCACCACGCCAGTCACCGCGAGGTGCGTCATCGCACTGTTGGCGCTGGCGCCATGCCAGTAGACCTACTGGGTGCCGCGTTATGTCGATGAAGCGATGAGCCAACTCGATCCGTTTTTCGACCAGAACATTTAAGCTTGCGACATAGCCTTGGCGGCGGTAATCGCCATCACCGCGCTCACCACAGTAAACAGCACGATAATCCAGCCCATGGTCCACGGCGTGCCGTCGCTTAACAGCGCCAGCAATAGCGACGAGATGATGCCGCTACCGTATTGCAGCGAGCCAATCAGCGCTGAAGCGGAACCCGCCATATTCGGCACCGCATCCATCGCCGCCGCCGTTGAAGTGGCCGCGATGATGCCGTTCATCGAGAAGAACACGAACACCGAGAGAATGATCATTACGATGCCGCCAAGCTGTAGTTTGGTGCAGAGCGCGAGGATCAGCGCCGCCACGGTGGCGGTTAGCACCGCAAACTTCAGCAGCGACTCAAGCGGATAACGATGCACTAAACGTCGGTTCACCATGCTCACCGCCATCAAACCGACCACGTTGACCGCAAACAGCCAGCCATAATGCTGCGCATCAATGCCGAAGTAAGTGATGTAGACAAAAGGCGAGCCGGTAATAAAGGCATACGCCGCAACGTAATACGACGCGACGCACAGGGTAAAACGCATGAAATGGCGATTTTTAAGCAGCGCGAAATAGTTGCGAAACGCGCCCGGCAGCGAGGCTTTCACCCGTTTTTCCGGCGGCAACGTTTCCGGCAACCAGCAGATCAGAATCAGCATCACGCCGCCTATGGCCGCCAGCAGCCAGAAGATGGCATGCCAGGATGTCACGCGGATCATCTGTCCGCCTAATAGCGGCCCGGCAATCGGCGCAATCGCCATAACCACAATCAGCGTCGAGAGCACCTGCGCGGCACGCGTGCGAGCAAACAGATCGCGAATCATGGCGCGCGCCAGCATCGGTCCGGTACAAGCGCCCAGCGCCTGGAACACGCGCCAGAACACGATGTGGGTAATGTCAGTGGAGAGCGCACAACCCGCTGAGCCAATCACAAACAGCGTCAGCCCAACAAACAGCGGCGCTTTGCGGCCAAAGTGGTCGCTTAGCGGCCCCCAAATCAGCTGGGCAATACAGAAGCCGATAAGAAAACCGGTGATGGTGAGTTCTGCATCGCCGTGCAGCTCGCGCGCCATGATCGGCATGGCGGGCAGATAGATATCCGTGGATAACGAGGTGATCGCCATCAACGCACTCAGAATGAGAATAAACGGCAAACCGCTCGACTTGACGGTAAAGGATGGCGGACGCGTTGAGGCGTGATCCATGTTGAATTCCAGAGAGATCGAATCCATACATGTTAGCGGAAGGAATTGTGAAGATAATGGTCTGAAATGGCATTGCGCCTATGAGGAAAATTCATTAATCAGAAGTCGCCCTGAATGTTGTAATGCTTGTGTGCTTAAAAAGCCTTTTGCTTTAATTCCGGTGCGGGCTCTGGCACATCTGCTACGTCATGGGCCGTCCTCGCGCCGCTAAAGCGGTGCCTTCTGCAAATGTGCCCTTTTCAACAACACGCACGAAAGCATCAAAGCAGGCCGGGGCCAGTTTTGGGGAGGCATTCCGCAGCGCTGAACGAAGCGAGGAAGCCAGGAGAGCCCGCAGGACGCGGGCGAAAGGCGGAGCCGGGACAAGGACGTCCCGTCCTCGCCGGTCCGTAAGGCAGACGAGCAAAGTGAAGGTACCGCGTAAGCGGCGCGAGGATCGCCGGCCCAAAAGTGGCCCCGGCCTGCGCACTCGCCGCTGGGTTAACTGCCAAGCATTACGCTATAAATGGTGCCCTGGTAATCGTGTTACTCACCTAGCGTCAACGTCCGTTGCGGATGCGACGCCGGCAGCTTGCTCTCCTTGCCGAAAATCTTCTCGCGCAGCGTGCCTGCCTTATACGCCGTTTGCGCCAGGCCGCGTTTTTGCAGCACCGGCACCACGTGTTCGACCCACTCATCCCACCAGCCCAGCGTGGTGACCGGCACCACATTAAAACCATCAACGCCGGCATCGGCAAACTGCTGCACCCGGTCGGCGATCTGCTCTGGCGTACCGGCGAAGCGGCCCGGCAGCAGCGCGTGCTGGATCAGGTATTCGCGCCACGTCAGCACGCGGCCTTGCCCATAATCAGCATCGACCGCGATACGGAATTTCGAGCGCATATGCTGGCTGAACTCCTCGCGGCGACTCAGTTCGGTCAGCGGCGTATCGGGATCGATATTCGCCAGGTCGATGCCCGAACCGCCACTGTAAAAGCCCTGCAATGCATTGATATCAATGTTGTCGAACAGATATTTTTGCTTACGCTTCGCCTCTTCCTCTGTCGATCCAATCACGGTGGAAAGCATCACCAGTTTCTTCAAATCCTCCGGCTGGCGACCAAAATCCACCACATCCTGATTGAGGATGGCGATATCTTTGCGCGCGGTGTCTGGCGTTTGCGATGGCAGGAACGTCACTTCGGCGTTGCGCGCGGCAAAGCGGCGTCCGGCGTCGGAATTGCCGGCCTGGAAGAACACCGGGCTGCGCTGCGGCGACGGCTCAACAATGTGCGGCCCTTCCACCCGATAGCGCTTACCGACGTGGTTGATTTTGTGGATCTTGTCGGCATCGAAAAAGCGGTTGGTGGCGGGATCGTGCAGCACTGCGCCCTCTTCCCACGACAGTTCCCACAGCTTATACGCCACATCGAGATACTCCTGCGCCCATTCATAGCGCTCGTCGTGCGGCACAATGTCCTGATAGCCGTAGTTGCGGAAACCGTTGGAGAGATACGAAGTGACGATATTCCAGCCGATGCGACCGCGGGTAAATTCATCCAGCGAGGAGATTTGGCGCGCAAACGAGAACGGATGGGTCTGAATCACGTTGCTGGTCACCACCAGACCGAGATTTTCAGTGGCTAAACCCAGCGCCGAAAGAATGGTGATTGGATCGGGCTCGGGGAACTGGGTGCCGGCGCGCATGGTGGTTTTACCGTCGCCATATTCGATGTCATACACGCCCACCACATCGGCGATGAACAAGGTATCAAACAACCCTTTCTCCAGCGTTTTCACCGTCTGCACATAGGCATCAAGCTGGTTGTAGTTGTACTGCACCTGACCTTCCGGCGTGCGCCAGTAACCGTGGCTGTGATGATTCGGTGTGAGATGCAAAAATCCGTTGTAAATCAGTTCGCGTGACATGTTCGCTCCAGTAGCAAAGTTAAGCGGTTTCCAGCGCGGCCAGGCGTGGCAGCGAGGCAAGTAACGTCTGGGTGTAAGGATGGCGCGGGCGGTAGAACACCTCATCGGCGGCGCCCTGCTCGACCGCCTGGCCGTTCTGCATCACCAGCACGCGATCGCTCATGTGATGGATCACGCCGAGATCGTGCGAGATAAACAGGTAGCTGACGCCGAGCTGCGCCTGCAGATCGCTGAGCAGATCGAGAATCTGCGCCTGAATGGTGACGTCCAGCGCCGAGACCGCTTCGTCGAGCACAATCACTTTGGGATGGGTCGCAATCGCGCGGGCAATCGCCACACGCTGACGCTGGCCGCCCGACATACGCGCCGGCCATTGGCTGAGATGCTCCGCACCGAGCCCAACCGATTGCAGCAGGCTAATCGCCCGCTCGCGTGGCGTTTGCGTCGGCGCCTGCCGATCAAGCGCAATCGCATCCAGCAGGATGTCGGCCACGTGCCAGCGCGGATCGAACGAGGAGAGCGGATCCTGATACACCACGGCGATTTGGCGGCGAATGGCGCGCTGATCGGCGGCGGACGCATGGCTCCACGGCCGGCCAGCAAACAGCACCTCGCCGCTGTCCGGTGATTCCAGCGCCAGCGCGATGCGCGACAAGGTGGTTTTACCCGAACCCGACTCGCCGACAATTCCCAGCGTCTCGCCCCGCTTCAGGGTAAAGGAAACGTCATCGACGGCGCGGTGCCCGCGAAAACGCTTCACGATATGCCGCGCTTCCAGCAGCACTTCATCCGAGGGCATCACAGTTGGGATTGGCACGCTGGACGCGCTGCCGGAAAGGCGTTGCCCTTTGGTGTGTTCGCTGGGAATCGCGTTTATCAAACCTTGGGTATACGCATGCTGCGGCTGTTGCAGCACCTGCTGCGCCGTGCCCGCCTCCACAATCGATCCGCCCTGCATCACCAGAATCTGATCGGCGATTTTCGCCACCACCGCCAGGTCGTGGCTAATCAAAATCACGCTGGTGCCGCGATCCAGCATCTGGCGCAGCACTTCCAGCACCTGCGCCTGCACTGTGACATCCAGCGCGGTGGTGGGCTCATCGGCGATCAGTACATCCGGATGCAGCGCAATCGCCGAAGCGATCAATGCGCGCTGGCGCAAGCCGCCCGACAGCTCTCCCGGCCGCTGGCTGGCGCGATAAGCCGCCTGCGGCACGCCGACCTCTTCCAGCAAGGCCTGCACTTTCTGCTGGCGGCTGGCGGCGTTGCCCCAACCATGCAGCGCAAGCGCTTCGGCGATCTCTTTGCCCACCGGACGCAGCGGATCCAGCGACACCAGCGCGTCCTGCAAAATGAAACCCACTTTGCTGCCGCGCACCTTGCGCCACCAACTGTCGCTACGCTGCTGCAGCGTCTCACCGTGCAGGCTCAGCGTGTCAGCCTGCACGTGTAATCCGTCTCCAGCTAATCCCACCAGCGAACGGGCGGTGACGCTTTTCCCCGACCCCGATTCACCCACCAGCGCCAGACATTGCCCGCGTTGCAGCGCGAAGCTGACGTTCTTCACAATATGGCGCGGTTGCCCGCTTTCGCTGCTGGCCCAGATATTCAGGCCGCGCACATCAATCACATTGTTGCTCATTAGCGCGTCTCTCCTTCCGCTCGCTGCTGGATGTAGCGGCCAATCTGCGTAAACGACAGCGCCACCAGCACAATGGCAATGCCCGGCAGCACTTCCAGCCACCAGGCGACGGTGACGTTAATTTTTCCGGCTTCGAGCAGCGCGCCCCACTCCGGCGACGGCGGCACCACGCCTAATCCAAGAAACGACAGACCGGATGCCCACACCACCGATTGCCCGATGCCTAACGCCACCAGCGAGAACAGCGGCCGGAACACGTTTGGCGCGATGTGTTGGGTAAACAGCCGTGGCCACGGATGTCCGAGCGCACGCGCCGCTTCGACATAACCGGATTGTTTGACCTGCAATGCCTGGGCACGCACCAATCGCGCATAGCCGGGCGCGGTGCCAATGCCGACCGAGATCAGCAAACTGCTGGCGGAGGGACCCAAAAGCGCGACAAACAGCAGCGCCAGCAGCAAGGTGGGAAACGCCAGCAGGATTTCCAGCAGACGATTAACCGGCTCCGCCAGCCAGCGCGGTCCCAGCGCGGCGCTAAAGCCGAGCACCACCGCACCCAACAGCGCAATCACCATCGCGCCGATGCCAATCAGCAGCGACTGACGCGTGCCCCATATAATGCGGCTGTAGAGATCGCGGCCGATGTCATCGGTGCCGAGCCAGTTGTCCCACGAAGGCGCTTGCAGCGCGCGATAGAGATTGGTGCTGAAGGGATCGTGCGTCGCCAGCACGCCAGGCGCGATGGCCGCGACAATAAAGAACAGCGCGACAATGGCGGAAAGCAGCACTGAGAGCGGCAATTGCCAGCTGAAGCGCGTAATGCGCGGTCCGGCGTAATCCGTGAGATGAGTTGTCATGGGCGACCTCGCAGGCGGGGATCGACGATCAGGTAAATCAGGTCAACCACCAGGTTAATGACGATGTAGAGGAAACTGATGAGAATCACGATGCCGGAGACCAGCGCAAAATCCTTGTTGCTCACCGCATTGACCAGCACGTTGCCGAGGCCCGGCCGGGCAAACACCGCTTCCACAAGCACCGCGCCAGAGAGCAAATTGCCAATTGCCCAGCCGCTGAGCGTGATGGCCGGAATCAGGGCGTGGCGTAATACATGGCGCAGCCGCACGCCCGCCAGACTCATGCCGCGCGCCCGCGCCGACAGCACAAACGGCTGCTGCATGCTGCGTTCAAATTCGCCGCGAATGGCGTGACCAATAAAGCCCGCCAGCGGAATCGCCAGCGTGATGGCGGGCAGCACGGTGCCGAGCAGTCTGGTGCCGCCGACCACCGGGAACCAGCGCAGACCGATGGCGAAAACAATCAGCAGCAGAATGCCAATCCAGTACTGCGGCAATCCGGCCATGATGGTTTCCACTGCCGAACCGAATGCCGCCAGCCGACGATGGCGTCCGGCGGTGAGCAGCGTCCATGGAATGGCGATGATCCACGCCAGCAGCAGCGCGGCAATCGCCAGGGTAAAGGTCGGCAGCAGCTGCTCGGCGATGATGTGCACCACCGGCCGCTGCAACTCGAAGGAGAAACCAAAATCGGCGTGCAGCAGCCGCCAGAAATAGTGCAGATACTGCTCGACAATCGGCTTATCGAAACCGTATTGCGCATTGATCGGTGCCAGCTCCGCCGGCGTGCGTTCAATCACCTGCCCGGAAGTGATATTCAGCAGGATGGTGGCGCGATCGCCCGGCAGCACCGACAGCACCAAAAACGTCACGGTGATGGTGCCCCACAGCACGAACAGCGCGGAGGCGATGCGCAGTGAAATCCGCCGCAGCAGCGACGCCGTACGGCTGCGTGGCGCGGCAACGCTGGCCACATCGGCGGTGCTGTTTTGCGGCGACGATGACGTTAATTCACTCATGGCTGCTCCTGCACGAAGTAAGCATCGTTAAAGTTCAGCAATCCGTTGCCCTGATCCTGCCAAAGCCCGCGAATGTTGTTGGCAATGGCAACGTTGTAGGTGAAGTTGTAGCCGCCGATGGCAATCGCCTGATCGTCAAACCACTTTTGCAGCAGGTCGAACTTTTGCTGGCGCCGTTGCGCATTCGGCTCACGCTGCGCATCAAGGATTTGCGCTTCCACTTCGGGATTATTGAAAAAGCTGGTGTTATTGCCGTTGAACGCGCCGTTAAGCGCATGGTTGTAGACGATGTCGAGGATGTTGGGCGACGGCCAAACCCAGTAACCAAAGCTGATTTCTTTATCTGCCGGACGCGAACGTGCGCCGGCAAAGCCTTCGGTTTGCGTCAGCGGGATCAGATCCAGCTTGATGCCAACGCGTTTGACCTGATCCTGCACCGCCTGCAGCATCAGCGCGCCCTCCTGGTCGATAATCGCCTGAATAAACGGCAAGCGCGCATCCAGCGTTTTGCCGTCTTTGGTGCGATAGCCGGCGGCATCGCGCCCGGTCCAGCCGGCGGCGTCCAGCAGTTGATTGGCTTTGGCGATATTGAGTGAATAGCGATCGTCGACATTGAGATAGAGCGGCGTGCTTTTACTCAGCGAGCCGTTGCCCTCATACGGCACCGCGCCTTTGAACACGGTTTTGACGATCTGCTTGCGGTCCAGCGCGTAAGCAAACGCCTGGCGCACCCGCTGATCGGTAAACGGACCGCGCTGCAAATTAAAGGAGAACGCCTGCGGCCGTCCGGTGGCGACGTAGGAGAGCGTTTGATAATGATGCTGCAGCGCCTGCCACTGCGCGGACGGCGGCTGATAAATCACATCCGCGCCGCCGCTCACCAGCGCGCCCCAGCGCGTGGTGGCATCCGGCACGAACTTCCACTCCAGATGCTTGATATATGCCGGGCCGTTGTGGTGCGCGTTTGGCGGTGCCCAGCGATAGTCGTCATTGCGCACAAAACTGATGCCATCGCCGCGCACCCAGCGCGCCACTTTCCACGGTCCGGTGCCGACCGGTCGTAAGCACTTCTGCTCGCTGCTGTGATGCGCCAGTGAATCGGGTGATTGAAATCCGTAATGACCATTTGCCAGCACGTTATAGATTTCAGGATTCGGCTCAGATAAATGTAGCGCCACGGTATAATCATCGACCTTGGTAAATCCGGTCATATAAGTAAAACCGTGCCAGCCTATGCCTTTTTGCCACGCCGGATAATTCGCAATAACCGCATCGGCATTAAACAGATCGTTATCGGTAAATTTAACGTCGTGGCGTAGATGAAAAGTAATGGTTTTACGATCGGCGGATTCACTCCAGCTGGCAGCCAGCCACGGACGAATCTGTCCGTTGTCATAACTCACCAGATAATCAAAAACCTGACGCGATAAATAAGCTTGCTGCACCCAGCCGCCCCACAAGCATGGCGGCTCCTGCTCATGCAGATAGACCAGCGTGCCGTCGCTATAATGGGGCGGCACGGTCTGCGCGCTGACGCTAAAGGGCAACGCACCACTTATCGTCGCCCATATCGGTATGAATAAGCGCTGAAGAACCTGATATTTCATTTCTCACTATTTCCCGGTCAAACGCTAATAACAGATTTCGCGTGGATCTATTCCGCTTGAAATTATATTTTCTGGAAATTAATGGGTAATTTTCGGAGTCGCGTTTGAATAGAACACAGATATAAAGCGCGGCAAATAACAATAGTGGCAGTCAATATGCAGAAATGAATCATCTGTTCCATATAGTGAAATAAGCTGAGTTTAGTTATTTGGCGAAATAGCTTACGCAGAAAAAGCATTAAATCGCGCCCGATGGCGATGACATAGTAATGAAAATTTCTATGCTGGAGAGAAGCGTCATGTCGCACATCGAATCAGGTTGGGGAGCTGGCCCGTCATCCCGTTATGAACAGCTGGCGGAGCGTTTCCGCCGTATGTTCCAGAACATACGCGCGGGCGCGATTGAGCGAGAGCTGCAGCGTCAACTGCCGCTGGAGCAAATTGCGTGGCTGAAACAGAGCGGCTTCACCGCACTGCGCGTACCGGAAAGCCATGGCGGCCTGGGCGCGACGCTGCCTGAGCTGTTCGCGCTGCTGATTGAGCTTGGCGAGGCGGATTCTAATCTGGTGCAATCGATTCGCGGTCATCTCGGCTTTGTGGAGAACGTACTGAACAGCGGCAGCAGCCCGTTTCGTGATAAGTGGCTAACGCGCCTCGGACGCGGCGAAATCGTTGGGCCGGCGTGGAGCGAAACCGGCGATGCGCGTCAGTCTGAATTCTCCACGCGCATTGCGCGCAGCGGCGAATCCTGGCGGCTTAATGGCCGCAAGTTTTACACCACCGGCTCGCTCTATTCTGACTGGATTGATATCGGCATCACCGATGAAAACGGCAAAGGCGTATCGGTGACGGTTTCCCGCACCGCAGAGGGCGTGACGGTACTCGACGACTGGAACGGCTTCGGCCAAACCCTGACCGCCAGCGGCACGGCGATTTTTGCCAACGTGGCGATCGCCGCCGATGACATCAATGAAGAGATTCATTTCAGGTATTCACCGGCGTTTTATCAGCTGATTCATCTGGCGACGCTGGCTGGCATTGGCCGCGCGCAGAGCGGCGAAGTGGCACAGCAGGTGGCGTCGCGCACCCGCACTTACAGCAACGGCAATGCGCCGCGTGCCGCGCAGGATGCGCAGATTTTGCAAGTGGTTGGACGCCTGCGCGGCGCAGCCTACAGCAGCGGCGCGATTGTGCTGCACGCCGCCAGCGCGGTGCAGCGAGCGTATGACGCCCACTTTAGTGGCGATCAGGAGGTGGAGAACCCTGCGGTGGCGATCGCCGAGTTGGAAGTGTCGCAGTCGCTGAATGTGGTGAGCGATCTGCTGCTCAATGCCAGCTCGACGCTGTTTGATGCGCTGGGCGCGTCAGCCACGCTGAAACCGCTGGGGCTGGACCGCTTCTGGCGCAATGTGCGCACGCTTTCCTCGCACAATCCACGCATCTACAAGGATCGCATCGTCGGTGATTTCGCGGTGAACGGCACGTTGCCACCCGAGCAGTGGCGCATCGGCGTAGCGGATAAATCATCTGTGTAATCGATATGGATCATTGCACCATCCCTTAGCGGCGCAATTTATTGCGCATTAAATTGCGCCGCTATGGATTGTGCCTGATATTGCCGCCATGAGACACTCTGGCTTATTCCGTCAAAATGTCTATTTCACGCCATGAAAACCTTTCTGATTATTGTACCCGACGGCGGCATGCTGTTTGAAGCGGCGGGTATCGCCGATATCCTGATGCGCGCCAATCACCATCTGCCGGTTGGCGTCGATCAGCAACGCTATCGCGTCAGCCTCGCCACCACCCAATCGCATCAGGTGATCCATGGCCAATCCGGCCTCAATCTATTAGCCGACCTCAAACTGGCCGATCTCGATCCGCGCACTGCGTGGGACACCATCATGATCACCGGGCGCGGCGACAGCGTGGAAGAAGGCAATATGGTGGTCGATTTCATCAAGCTGGCGGCTCCGCAGGCGCGTCGCGTGGTGTCGGTATGTGGCGGCGCGATGCTGCTGGCGGAATCCGGCTTGCTGGCAGGTCGCCGCGCCACCACGCACTGGCGCTTGCTCGATACCTTGCAATCGCGCTATCCAGCGATTCAGGTGGAAGGCGGTCCGCTGTTTATTCAGGACGGACCGATCTGGACCTCCGGCGGCGTCAGCTCGGGCTTTGACCTGACATTAGCGCTGGTGGAAGAGGATTTCGGCTTTAGCGTGGCGCGTGATATTGCGCAGGATATGGTGATGTATCTGCGCCGTCCGGGCGGACAGATGCAGTTCAGCCGCTTTCATCTGCAAACGCCGAGCGGCATTGGCCCGATCGCTGAACTGCAGCGCTGGGTCCGCGCCAACCTCGCCGAAGATCTCTCAGTCGAGAAACTGGCGGAGCGCGTCGCCATGAGCCCGCGCAACTTTACCCGCGTGTTCACCCGTGAAACCGGCGCACCGCCCGCGCGCTATGTGGCCGAAGCGCGCCTCGCCGCCGCGCGTGAACTGCTGGAGCAAAGCAACGACACGCTGGATCGCATCGCGCAACAGACCGGTTTTGGCAGCAGCATCAATTTACGCCGCAGCTTTGAGCGTCAACTGCATCTCACGCCGGGCGAATATCGCCAGCGCTTCCACTGCCAGAAATTGGCGTAAAGTGATCCTTTTTTGGCGTTTACGCCATCACATCATCGGCTTAGAGTGACTCCAGCATCTTCGGAAAAGGAGTCAATCATGACTAAGATCGGCATTAACGGCTTTGGCCGTATCGGACGTAACGTTTTTCGTGCAGCTCTGGGCAGCGATGATATTGAAATCGTCGCCATTAACGACCTCACCGACAGTAAAACCCTCGCGCATCTGTTGAAACACGACTCCCTGCTCGGCAGGCTACCGGCGGAAGTGGAGGCCGGTGAGGGCGAATTGCGCATTGATGGCAAAGCGGTGCGAGTGTTCAGCGAGCGCGATCCGGCGAATATTCGCTGGCGCGATGTCGGCGTGGATATCGTAATTGAAGCCACCGGCTTCTTCACCGAACGCGACAAAGCCGCAGTGCACATCACCAGCGGCGGTGCTAAGCGCGTGATTATCTCCGCGCCGGGCAAAAACGATGACCTGACAATTGTGCTGGGCGTGAACGATCAACGTTACGATCCGCAGCAGCACTTTGTGGTGAGTAACGGCAGCTGCACCACCAACGGCTTAGCGCCAGCGGCGGCGGTGCTGCACCAGGCGTTTGGTATCGAGCACGGTTTAATGAACACCACGCATGCTTATACCAACAGCCAGGTGCTGCACGATCAGCCGGAGAAAGATCTGCGCGGTGCACGGGCGGCGGCGTTGTCGATTGTGCCTTACTCAAGCGGGGCGGCGAAGGCGCTCGGTCGGGTGATTCCGGAGCTGGAGGGTCGATTGACCGGCTATTCCCTGCGCGTGCCGGTGCCGGTGGTGTCGATTGTGGATTTGACCGTGACGCTGAAACGCGACGTGACCGCAGAAGAGGTGAATGACGCGTTTAAAGCCGCGGCGGCAGAAGGTCCGCTGCAGGGGATTCTTGGATACAGCGACGAGCCGCTGGTATCAAGCGATTATCAGGGCGATGCCCGTTCATCGATTATTGATGGGCTCTCTACGCTGGTGATTGGCGGCAATTTGGTAAAGATTCTTGCCTGGTACGATAACGAATGGGGCTTCTCCAATCGTCTGGTGGATTTAGCGCGGTTGATGGCAAAACGCGGATTGTAATCGCATTTGATTTTGTAGGGTCGCCATTCATGGCGACCTTTTCACCAATCACTCCGTTACTTCAACCCCATCGCATCCTTCAGGGTAAAGAACAGATCGGTCTGATCGGTCAAGCCCACCACGTTGGCCGCATGCGGGCCGTACGCCGCAATGCGCACCTGCGTGCCGGTGTGTTCCTGCGAATCCTCTTCTGAATTGCCGTAGCTGATGGTCATCACCGCGCCATCTTTGGTATTCACCGCCTGCGTCAAACCCGGCGCTTTGGTGCCGTTTTCCACGATCTGACTGCTATGCGCGTGATCGGCGGTCACAACCACCAGCGTGTCGCCATGTTCGCGCGCAAAGGCCAGCGCCTGCTGCACCGCTTCATCCAGATCGACGGTTTCACCAATCTGACCGCATGGATTAGCCGCATGATCCTGCTTATCAATCGACGCGCCTTCCACCTGCAGGAAGAAGCCTTTCTCATTGGTGCTCAACAGATCGATGGCTTTTTTGGTCATCTGCGCCAGCGTCGGTACCGAAGCCGGACGCTCTTTATTCACTTCACAGGTCACCACCGGCTTATCAATGTTGCCGTGATAGCTGGCTTTCGGTCCCTGCCAGCGCACCGGCATATTGCCGTCGGCGAACAGACCGAGCACCGGCTTGCTCTGATCGGCCTGCTGAATCGCGTTCATGCCATCAAGATTATCAATCCACTGATAACCCAGCGCCTGTGCCTGTTCGCGCAGGGTTTTACCCTGATACTCACCGGCTTTGGCGGTTTCACTAAAGGATTTCGCGCCGCCGCCCAGCGTGACGTCCGCACGGGTTTTCAGCATCTGCTCGGTAATCGATCCTTTACCGCCCTGCTCCAGCGCGTTAGTCGGGCACAATTCGCTGGTTTTCTCCGGGCCGTAGCATTTGCGCGAAGTGACGTGGGCGATCAACGCTGCTGGTGTGGCATCCTGCAGCTCAGCAGTGGAAACGTTACCGGTGGCTTTACCGGCGGCTTTCGCCAGCTCAAGAATCGTTACCTGATCTTTGCCGTTCACGTCGACGCCAATCGCGCCGTTATAGGATTTGGTGCCGGTGGCCCACGCGGTGGCCGATGCGGCGGAATCCGTCACGTAATTCGGCTTGTGGGTTTTCTTATCCAGTGAATAGTGCGTGTATTGACCGGTAAGCGGCAATGCATCAAGGCCGGGGAAGAAACCGCCTGCGCCCCGCGCCTGATTACGCGCGGCTGTGATTTCCGAATCTCCCATGCCATCACCAATCAGCAGAATCACGTTTTTTGCGGTGCTATTACTTAATGACGCTTTCAGCGCTTCGGTCTGGTCGCCGGTGAGACGACGCGCGCCGCCGTGCTCGGTGACATCGCCGGTAGCAGCGCGGGAATAGTGTGCATCGTCTGCCACTGCTGATGTCGCGATCAGAGAAGCCAGCAGCGTAACCGTAAAGAGAGGTATCTGTTTCATTTCTAAGTATCCTTTTCCATAGATATAACCAAATGTTTCCGCGGACAAGTCTGCGACAGTGCGGTGACATTTTTGTGACAGAGAGGGAATGATTTGATGACAGAATCGCCATGATGAGCAGGCTAACGGCAATACGCTCAGAGCTTAAGCGAATAGAACAAAAGGAGAAAATAGCGCTTGACCCTTTTCAGCGATCTCCCTATAGTAGCGCCCCGTTGACCCAGCGCGGTTGACAAAAAAATGCGGTGAGGTGTCCGAGTGGCTGAAGGAGCACGCCTGGAAAGTGTGTATACGGCAACGTATCGGGGGTTCGAATCCCCCTCTCACCGCCACATTCTAAAGAAGAGCCTGAACGAAAGTTCAGGCTTTTTTTTTGCCTGTTTTCTGCAAGGGGGATTCAAACCCCCGCAGAGTTTGATAGCTGCGAATACCGGTTGGCTGCGGATTTTGCTAGTCCTGCTCTTTTGACGATGTAGCTATCGTTTGGTAACTGGCGATAAGCTGCTTCAGGTGCATTTCCGCTTGTGTTAACTGATTCTGTGTAGCGTCATCGTCCGATTGCTGCAACACGCGCAGTTCCTCTTCCAGTGGCACCGTTACGTTGAACGCCTGCGTCATATTGTAGACCGCTGTTTTCAGTTCGCTCACCGTCAGATATTTGCCGCGCTTCTCGTCAAGTCCATTCAGGCGCTGCGACAACGCGTTGAGCTGCTCCATGCCCTGTTGCCATCCCTGCATTTTATCTGCTGGCATTGCTGCCGCGTTAAGCTGCTTGTTCCACCGTGCGCTCATCGTTTTAACCGCATCCGAATCAGGCCACAACAGGCTGGCCTGCATTACCAGCGCATTACCGAGCTGCAGATTCCAGTCCGGCGATACGTTTTGTAGCCGGTTCAATTGCTGCTGCGTTTGCTCCAGCCATGCCGCTTCGTTTAGCCATTCGGCGGGATTCGCTTGCAGCTCAGCCATCATTTCCGGTGTGAGAGGCGCAGGAAGTGGTGATATTGAAGCCAGTAATGCCTGCTGCAACGGAGATTCCTGCTCAGTTTTTTGCACAACCAAATAGCCTGTAGCGGCGATGAGTAACACGCTCAGCAGCGTCGCGCCCACGCCACTGATAAATGCCCGACGGCGCAGCCGCCGCAAATCGGGTGCCGGCGCACCCGGAGATGGAACGTACACCCAGCCACTGACTTCTGCACTTGCTAACGTCAGTGCGGGCTTCTCAATCGGAACGACTTCAGGCAGCTTAGTCACAGCATCAGATTTTGAAACATCGCAGTGTTCCAGCATCACCACCGCACTGCGAATGCGGTCCAGCAGCGGATCAATCTGACTAAGCTGACGCAGTTCAAGACGTTGCAGATGATCGCCAACCTCGCTGAGCAAGCGCGCCGCCTGGCTCAGCGCCGTTAAGTCTGCTTCGGTTATCGTTTGAGTACGCAGGAATTGCTGCAACCGACGACTCAGTCCCGCCAGCAGTTCGATACGTGAATGTGCCGGTTGCGGCCATAACGTCGGCCAATCGCGGGTAATCAATGCTACTAGCACCGCCAGGCCTTCCGTCATACCTGCCGATCCTGCTGTGTTCGCGCGCGATAGCGTGTACCAGACCGCGCTTTGCAGCTCGACACCGTTTTTTTCGAACAGCGTTAAACAGAGCGTGGAGACGTGCGGCCAATCGACATCCGGACGCGCCGGATGCGTGAGTTTCTGCATTTCCTGGCGCAGCGCGGCATATTCAGCGAACGCGCGCGGATCGCCACCGGTTTTGACGAAGCGAGGTTGAGATGAAGTCATTGCTGTGTTCCGAAAAGCCCTAATCAGGCGAAAAAATTAAACAGATGCCCTGGCATCCAGATATTGCTGCTGTTTCATGTGACGGATCATCACGCGCCCTTCCGGCATAAATTCGGTGCCGAAGCGCACTAATCCGATCTCATTTAGCTCAGCATCAATCGCATAACGCAGTTCGCCGGGTATGCTCTGTTCCAGTAACACCACGTCAATGCGCTTCAGGCGCGGCTCGTATTTCAGCAGCACCTCAGAGAGCGTATACAGCAGCTGATGCGCGGTGCCGGGCATGCCCTGCAGGATGCGCGTCATATCGGGCAGGCCGTAATCCGGCAGGTGCGCCAGCGAACCGGCGCGGCTGTTGAGAATGCGCTGCATGTTATCCAGCACCGACAAAATCACCTGGTTCTCTTCGCCAACACGTTCCAGCTCCAGATCACCTTCAAAATTGCCGTACAGAATGTCGTAAAGTGAAGGTGTCATGATTACTCCTTCTTCACGGCCAGCAACGTCAACGTACCGTCGCCCAGTTCAATAATGCGCGCCTTGTCGGGATCGAGGTCGTCACGCGTTAGCACCAGCCGCCATTTCTCATTCTGCTGGTCCGGTGACAAAAACATGCCCGCTACTGCGACAAACTTTGCATTCTCTTCCATCGGCACATCAATACTCACTGACTCGCCGGGACGCACGCTCACCGATTTCTCCGCCACTAAATCGGTCTTCAGCGCCTGGCTGTCGGCGGCCAGCAGCGATGGATAGTCCGAGCTGTCGAACGCTTTACGATCCTTCAACTGCCAGACGCGCACCACGGTGGTCAACGCTGCGCCCTGAGCATTGCGGTTAACACCTTCGCGCGCGACAAAGTCGAGGTGCAGCGTTTTAATCTGTTTGTAGAAAATGGCTCTGGTCATCGAAACAGTGCCGTCCGACACTTTCTGCGTCAGTCCGCATCCGCTGACGGCCAGCGCGAATATTATAGGGAGCAGGGTTTTACCAGCGGTAATCGCCTTCTTCATCGGTCTCAATCCTTGATGTGTTGACCCGGACGCGCTCATAGCGGCCGAGCTGAATAGTAATAACGTCATCTCTTTTAGAATGTGATGCGCTCAACTGGGGCAGCACGGCAGTGCGTCCCAGCAGCACCGCATCAGCTTCACGGCAGCTTAGCTGCGCATCGGGTAGCAGGCTGCGCTCCACGCATAGCTCCAGTCGCGCATCGAGCTTCGCTCCGAGATAAACGTGCAGCATCGCCATAAAATCACCGTGCAGTTGTCCCCCCGGCAGCCAGCCGCTGACTTCGTCGCGATTGTCGGTAAACAGCCGAATCAGCACCTGGCCGTTGACGTCGGTGGCGTGCGTGCCCATCACCGGGCGATTCTTCATGCTCACCGGCTGACGTACACTCATCGCCAGGACGTTTCGCTGCTCAATGCGGCGCGGCTCCCAGTGCTTTATCTCAGCTCGCGTATCCGGCGCCAGCAGGGTGACCAGCGAACTCACACCCTCACCGGTGCGCCCCGGCAGCAACATCACTGGCAGAAGCGCCAGGAAACGCGATACCGGCGTGGCGACGTTTTCTGCACAGCCTTTAATGCCGAGTCCGGCCAGTCCCAGCAAATACTGCGAGGTATTATCGCGACCGCCTTCTGCGAAGGTTGCCGGATAGGAATACTTGCGCCAGATGCGGTAGAACTGTGCGGTCAGACGGTGGTTGAAGATATCGAGAAAATCCTGCATCGCCTCGTGGCCATCGCGGCGCTGAGCGATGTCATCGATATAGCGCGTAGGCAGCGGCGATTCGGTGCCGTACAGCCCCATAAAGTTGACGCGCACGGTCGGCGGCAAACCGGGACGGACAGGATTTTCATAGCCGCGAATTTCGCCAGCCGGAAAGCCCATGCCCGGATGCGGACGGAAGCGCACCGGCTCATGGCGCACCTGCCAGCCGCTGCCAGGCACTGGCGCGTCGGGATCGCTTTGCTCAAGCAGCTGGCAGAAGCGGTAAAAGTTCATATACGGCAGCCGGTCACCCAGCTGCGCAATTAGCCGGGCAGGCGCTGGCTGTGATTCTCTTTCCACCGGATGCATTTTCCTTCTGGCCGGATGATGAGGGAGAGCTGAATGAACTGATTCATGTCGGCGTAAAGTGACAGGAAGCGGTTGAGCATCTCGCCGAACAGGTTGATGTCACCGTTACCGGTGAAGCCATTGCTGTCCAACGTGATTTCCACTTCGAGACCACGCAGCAGATAACCGTTTTCAAAGCGCTGCAGACGGTGATGCTGCACGTCAAGAATGGCGTCGAGCTTGCGGTTACACAGCTCGTCATCCTGCCAGTTGTAGAGCGCCAGCGTGCCGCGTAGCACTTCTGCACTGCTCATCATATTGATGAAGCCAGAGCCGAGATGGCTCAGCACGCGCCAGTGAAAGCGATCTTCTGCCGGTGGATAAGCGGGCAGCGTTGGACGACACAGGTTGCGCACCGTTACCGGCGTCTGTAATACCTGTTCGCAGCGATCCAGCAGCGTACTTTGCAGCGCCCGGCGCGGTAGCTGACCGTTAGTGCCGGTGATGCGCAGCGACAGCGTATCTTTGGCCAGCTCCTGCCCCGCTTCCCATTGCTGGCCGCCGAGAATGAGCCAGGTATCGTGTAGCCCGCTCACGCCTTTGCGCACGCGGGTATGGAAGTAGCGCTCAGGTGCCAGGCGACGCATCATGCCGCCCTTGTGGCGGAAACTGGAGAACGGCACGTAATCTGCGCTGCCGCCAATACCCGAACCGTTAACCGCATCCACCGCGTAGATTTCGGTATGGCCGTCCTGCAGTCGCTTCGGACGAAGCAGGTATTCGCTCTCCAGTCCGCTCACCGTCAGCGGATCCGCCTCCAGCGTGAACAGGTTGATCACCGGCACGCAGTGCAGCCGCAGTGATTCATCCGTCACCGGCAGATCGTTCTGCCACTGCGCGCTGAACACCACCTCAATATCGAAATACGCAAGGCCCAGTGGCAGCGTGATGTTCTCCAGCCCGTTGAGATGAACAAAGCGGAATTTCTCCGGGAAGGTGAAATATTCCAGCAGAAGCTGATAGCCACTGAATGCGCTGTCGCCCTTAGGCCACAGCCGGTCATCGTCGCCAAATCCGCCGGGGCTGAACCAGCCGTCGAGCTGCGCACGCTCTTCCTGACCCGCAAGGCGGATATACAACGCCGCATGGCGACGCGTCAGCATCTGGTGCAGCGCGTTACTGACCGGTACGTCTTCACCCAGCCAGAAGCGCAGGCGGCTCAGGTCGGTCTGATTCCAGTCGGCCTGACCGCTGCTGTCGATGCGGATACGCAGCAGCGACCGCCCGTCCGGCTCGGTTGCCATTGTCACGCCAGCGACTTCCAGCGGATTCAGCGTCAGCGCCTGCGTGGTGCGGTAGCGGCACACGGTGTTTTTCGGGCCAACCGGACGCGAATAGACCTCCAGTCCGGCTGGCGCCACCTCCGCCATTTTCATTTTTGGCAGGTCTGGCGTCAGCGCCACCACCGACAGCGACGGAATGGTGCGCAAGTAGTGCGGCCACAGCATGCTGACCAGCCCTTCAGTCAGTTCCGGCAGGTCGTCATCAATTTTCTGACGCAGCCGACCAACGGAAAAGGCAAAGCCCTCCAGCAGACGTTCAACAAACGGGTCCGGCGCGCCAGCCCGGTCAAGGTTAAGCATCGCAGCGCGATCAGGATGCGTAGCCGCAAATTCCTTTGCGGCATCACGCAGGTAGCGCATTTCGGTATCGTAATAGCGCAGGGTGAGATCTTTCATTATTGAGCCATGAGTTGTTGCGTTAAGTATTAGAGTTTTGGTCTTTAGCTGGCACGATCAGCGTGGCCCACAATTGCTCGGTTTCTAATCCCGTTCCACTCAGCATAATCTGTGGGCCTTCATTTAAGGAGGAACTGGCACAAGCGATAGTAAGCCAGCATGCAGCAGGCCCCGGATAACCCAACGTGCTGTTAATGTCGTGCAGATCCTGTCCAATATTGAGCGGTAACGATAGCGCTTTAAGAGCCATTGCTACCCTCTGCTGCCATGAAGAATGTATGCCAACCAACCATCCGCTTTTGATTTGTTCAGTCGTGGCATCTCCCCACAGCGCAGCATGTTGCACCGCATAGTTCAGATCCTCCTCAGTCACACTGTAAGCCTGTTCAGGTCGATGCAATTGCGCTAGCGGTTTGGGCGAATCTGGCAAACCCGGATTTGCCAGCAGTAAATAAACTAGCGATTCAGCCGATCCTTCCAGCTGTACAGGGGCAAAATTGACGGCTAATACTAAAAGCAATGAGGATTTATTGCTGCAATGATCAAGCCACTCATCAATAGCTTGAAGTCCAGAACCATGCAGCCATTCAATCGCTTGCTGGATATGAGCATCGTTAAAATGTTGCTGCCACATTTTTTGAAAATTGATATCCGGTATGCCGATGTGATTTTCCAGTAGTAGATGCAGCGGTAAATCAGATGGAAACGATGCTAACGTCTTACTCAATTGATTAATTGTTGCGGTCATTGCTTGGTTAAGTATTTGCTCCGGCGATTGTTCAGCCGTGGCATTTAACCGGCTATGTCTAATACCGCGTTCGCTTTGCCATGAAGGCTGGGTTTTCAGAGCCTGCTGTTTTTGTTGGATCGCCTGCCATTGTTTTTTACCATCCTGATCATCAGGAAAACGCAATGCAGTATGAAGGCTGACGTCTAAGATGTTGAGGTAGCGCTGACCCAATTGCACTTGTTGCTGAATAGCCTTTTCTCTTTTAGCATTCAGTTTATCAACTGTTGCAACATCTCCGGAATAATAAACCATTCGAAGGACTAACAGCGTGAACCAAATAGCGGCTGGAATCACTAATGCTTTTTCCCAAAAGGCTTCAGCATCGATGGCTTTATTTTCCAAATTTACTGACATTTGATAAGCGGTGCCAGATACCAAAAACAGAGCGAGTAATAATAGCCAGATCCACAATCTTGGTAATTCAGGTTGTTTGAGCGCAGTAGGTACCTGCCTGAGGTTGATTGCCATAATTACTCTGCCACAGCTTGTGTCAGGCTGGAGATTAATTCACAATCACACGCACACCGATGCCCCTGAAATGCCACTGGCACACCATTATCTTTAAACGTAGCATGGCCCTCAGCAATGAAATTCTTACCGTGACCAATAATAGGACAAATAACCGCATCCCCCTTACGTGCTGCGCCGATACCAGAAAATTTCATTGTGGTTGAACCTTCCAACACCGTGCCGCCACCAGCATGGCTATCGCCTAATCGGATAATTCCTTTCATTAAATCACTCCTTTAAACTGAGAAAACGCCAACATTTTTTGGCGGCAATACATTTAAATAAAACAAACCATAATATTTAAACCTCAGCAATTAAACGCCACGCCATCATTTTCTGTTCAATCACAATTTTGTCCTCGAATGGCCAGGGACGAGTGACTACGCGCCGTACTCTGTCAGCTGGCAGAATATCCCCCTGATTAAAGCGCACTATTCTCTGGGTATTTAGGCTGTTGTAATCCCACCATTCCATTTCCCAATATCCACTCACGGGACACACCTCACCATTACGGCATGATAGCTTGATGGAATCATCACGAACAAAATGTGGTGACTCTGGTAATGGTTTGCCGGTAGCAGGATCGAGCTGTTTATCCCGCGCCATTTGGTTAATCAGTGCTTCACTGGGCTTTTCAGGTGGAATATTGGCTTCTCTTTCTTCCAGCCATTTCAACTTTCCATCCCAGGCTGGTAACGGTGCGGGTGGCAATGGAACTATTTCGTTTATTTCTGGAACTTTGGGATTAGCATACGAGTAACGGGATAAAATTTTCTTAATATCATGATAACGTCGAGATCGTTCTTTATCTTCCTTTAGTCCTAAATAATAAAGATCATTGTTTTTATCAGCCCCATTAAAACCACCAGATAAATAACTAGCCGAACTCGAATCTCCTGCGGCCACTCCTAATTGAAACATTTCAATTGCATTATGAAACTCATTGCTTATCTGGTAGTTGATCCCCAAAGCGTTTGCTGCATCTCCCTCTCCCTGCTCAGCAGCACAACGACGCAACTTTCGACTAACACTTGGTGCCATATTTAATGGTGCAAGTATATTAGCCACGTAAGCCTGGGCCTGTGGGCTGCCTTCATCTGCGGCTTTACGCATGTAGCGTAATCCCATTTCATAGTCTTGCTTAAGACCAGCTGCTTCATTATGTAAATATAGAGCTATAAAATAATATCCAGCACCAATCCCTTCGTCAATTAACGTCTGACTGAAACTCAATTTCTCTTCATTATTTAGGATGAAATAACCTCTCAACGATCCATTTAATAAATTGATAATAGCTTTTGCATTTTCATGTTCCGCTGCGATACGGTATAAGCGTTCTATTTCGGCATTAGTATTTAAATCCTGTTTGAGCTGATTATTTTTTTGCAACCAGCGACCGTAACTAAATAGTAAATAAGAGTTATCACTCCCATTGTTAACTCTTTGATATTTACAAGAAAAGTCTAACTTAATCTTTATTGCATTCAATGGATTCATTGCGTCACTCTTTGTTGATAAACTGATATTTTTTTGATCGCATGCAACAAGAAAAAGGGCTAAAAATATTAAAAATCTCATATTTAATCTAGATCACTTAATTTGTTTTTTGAATACATAAAAGGAACAACCGAAGCTTTAGGTGAACTACCTGAATCTTTTAACGCCTGATTCTTTTTTATCAAATCATTCCAATAATCAAATGCAATTTCAGGATCATCCTGCCCACCCAAATTATTCGTATGCAGATTCCATAATCGCTTCCTCATCTTCTTGGTTACTGGTGCATTACAATGCGCAATATTCATTTCACTATCGACCTGCATACTTCGTGTGTTGATATTGGCTGAACCATGGGTGGTAAAAACATCATTGATAATCATCAGTTTTGAATGAATATAAACTGGCATCCAGTTATTTCCCTCTGAATCAGGTGCCACCAGCGAACAGACGTGGATTTTTAATCCCGGATGCTCTACGGGGACAACGGCACTATTGTCTATTTCCTGCATTTTCGCTTTGACTTCCGCCTCTTTATCCTTCCTTTCCTTAATATATTTTATTTTTTCATCAAGTGAGGCATCAATCGATGGCGGACTTGGCATTTCATTCCACAGCGCCTCTTTACGTCTTAATTTGGTAATACCTGGAATGGTATCTGCCCGGCCTAAACTCTCCAGCATACGTTGCGTGTTTACTGTACCTGCTCCAATACCGCCATCAGTCACATTAGTGGTAACAAAAACATAAAGCGAGCCGTGTTTACCCGGATCGCGCCCTCCTCGAGTTTGATCCGCAGCGACTTTCTTAATCAATTCTGCCAGTGGTGGCCAGCGGAAATACTGGTTTTCAATATAGATAAACTGTGTGGCGTTATTTGTTGCCTGTAAATAGAGTTTCTCAATATCGCGCTTACCTGCCTGCGCCTGGGTGCGCAGCAATTGCGCCATAATCGGCGTGCCAAGTGATTTTTGCGGCCGCATGTTTTTAGCAGCCTCACTGGCATTACGCTGCCACAGAAGATTCTGCCCGGTTTCTTTCTGCCAGGCAGTCGCGAAATTATGGTGTAAATGTTCCAGGACTGGCCCGGTTACCCGGCTTGAAATATCCTGCCGTGGCAGAGCACCGGTCGCACCTTTATTCGGTTCGGGTGCATGAGCACCCCGATTCCTGGCTGAGTGTGCATCAGTATCCCAGTACTCATCCAGCATGTTATGTCCCATCACAAAACCCACGGCCCTCTCGGGCAGTTCATAATCCACTAATACGGTTTTTTGATGATGTGTGACAGTTCCTGCCATAGTAGCAATCGTTGAGTTACTCAGGTTTTTATCAAGAGCCTTAAATTTTGCCTGGTATGCAATTTCAGCACGATCCCTCGCATTAAAACCACGGCAAACAAAATGTGGAAAAGGATAAAGTTTCTCAAGCGTGCTTTCTTTTCCCCGGACCATCTCCTTCATGGTATTAAAGCGCGCAGAGGTTTTAAACCACCAGCAGTCATAATCAAATTGTGTATCGGTAGAAGTCTGACCTGCGCGGTTTCTTACAATCGGCAAAAACTTTCCAGGTAAATTTGCTTCATCACCAAATCCGGCAGTATTAAACGGCATTTCCCAGGCCAGTATTCTTACTTCAACGCCACGCTTTTCAGCAATATCAATCAATAATTGCCCAATACAGGGTGCTTTGCCATCACGCACAAAATACATCGAAGGCTGGAAACCCCAGCAAATAATATCCACTGATTTACGCGCATTTTCGATGGCATGATGCACCGCACCAAATGCTTCCTCACCATTAATCAATGGATAATATGTTGCTGGCAAAGGGTGATATTCGCTGCCCTGTACAAACCACGGCGGTGTAATCACACATTGCTGGGTCATATCAGTTGCAATAGGTGAAACGATATATGACTGACTCATGCGTCTTTTTCCCTGTCATTAATACCATCAAGTAATGCGGCATAGAGCGAACGGTGCCCGGTGTGCGAATCCGGAGCATTAATTTCTTCTGCAGGTTGCGAGTGATGATGATGAATGCCGCGATTTGCCAGCATGACCCTCTTTATTACTGAAGAATTAAAATGTAACGTTTATGGCATGCCGCCAAACTTCGGACGTCAAATTTAGGTAACATCAGAACTTTTAAAAGAACACCTTAAGCTTCAGCGATTAAACGCCACGCCATCATTTTCTCTTCAATCACAATTTTGTCCTCAAATGGCCAGGGACGAGTGACAACGCGCCGTACTCTGTCAGCTGGCAGAATATCCCCCTGATTAAAGCGCACTATCCTCTGAGTATTTAGGCTGTTGTAATCCCACCATTCCATTTCCCAATATCCACTCACGGGACACACCTCACCATTACGGCATGATAGCTTGATGGAATCATCACGAACAAAATGTGGTGACTCTGGTAATGGTTTGCCGGTAGCAGGATCGAGCTGTTTATCTCGTGCCATTTGGTGAATCAGTGCTTCACTGGGCTTTTCAGGTGGAATATTGGCTTCTCGTTCTTCCAGCCATTTCAACTTTCCATCCCAGGCGGGTAACGGTGCGGGTGGAAGTGGCACAATTTCATCTATTTCTGGAATGGAAGGGTTTGCATAAGAATAATCATTCAGAATTGTACTTATAATTTCATATCTTTTAGTACGTTCAGTATCTTTTTGTTGCCCTAAATAATTAATTTTTTCTGATATTGTCGGACCGTCAAAACCATGTTTTAGGAAGCTTGCAGATGCTGCATCACCTGCAGAAACGCCTAATTGGAATGCTTCAATGGCAGCCTCAAATTGCTTGTTTAATTGATAGTAAATCCCTAAGGAAAGCGCAGACCTTCCTTCTCCTTGCTCTGCTGCACAACGGCGGAGTTGTAAACCAATCTCAGGAGCAATATCTTTTGGTGCTAATTTATCACCAACATAAGCCTGCGCTTGTGGATTTCCTTCATCAGCAGCTTTACGCATATAACGTAAAGCCATCTCTTGGTCTTTCTGTAAACCTGCAACACCATGCTGAAGATAGATCGCAACAAAATAATACCCAGCACCAATGCCATGATTAATTAACTCCTGACTCATACGCAAACGCTCATCATCTTTTAAATAAAAATACCCTCTAAGTGAACCATTTTGTAAGTTTATGTTAGCTTTAGCATTACCATTCTCTGAAGCAATACGATAAAGGCGTTCTACTTGAGAGTACACGTTCTCATCTTGTTTAAGTTGATTATTTTTTTGCATCCAACGCGCATAGTTAAATATAACCTCTGCATCAGGCGATGACTCAATCATTTTTTGCCGGCTGCAAACAAACTCTTTTTTATAATTTAAATTTAACAATGAATCCATGGTGCCTTTACCTATCAATGAAGCATATCCCCTGCTCTGATCGCAGGCAATAAGCAGTAAAATAAAACACAAAATATTTTTCATGATTAATCCAAATCGGTTAACTTTGTTTCAGCATAGTAAAACTCAATAACAGAAACTTCTGGAGGATGATGTTCACCTTCAAAAACCTTATTACTTTGAATTAATCTATCCCATTCTATGTATGCTTCCCGTGCATCATCCTGCCCACCTAAATTATTAGTATGCAAATTCCACAATCTCTTCCGCATCACCTTTGTTACTGATGTATTACAATGAGCAATATTCATTTCACTATCAACCTGCATGCTTCGAGTATTGATATTGGCCGACCCATGCGTGGTAAATACATCATTGATGATCATTAACTTAGAGTGAATATATACTGGCATCCAATCATTTGGATCAGAGTCAGGAGCAACTAAAGAGCAGACATGAATTTTTAACCCGGGATGTTCTACTGGAACAACCACACTATTATCAACTTCCTTTTCTTTTGCTCTGATTTCAGCTTTTTTCTTATCTCGACCCTGAATATATTTTAATTTATCAGCGTAGGTTGCATCAATAGATGGTGGAGTTGGCATTTCATTCCACAACATCTCTTTACGTCTTAATTTGGTAATTCCAGGTATAGTATCAGCACGCCCCAAACTCTCGAGCATACGTTGCGTATTCACTTTGCCAGGCCCAATTCCCTGCTCACTCACATTGGTTGTAACAAAAAGATATAGTGATCCGTGTTTTCCTGGATCGCGTCCTTCACGAGTCTGATCTGCTGCGACTTTCTTGATCAATTCTGCCAGTGGAGGCCAGCGGAAATATTGGTTCTCAATATAGATAAACTGCGTTGCATTGTTTGTTGCCTGCAAATAGAGTTTCTCAATATCTCGTTTACCTTCCTGCGCCTGAGTGCGCAGCAATTGTGCCATTAATGGAGCACCAAGCGATCTTTGCGGCTTCATTTTTTTAGCCACTTCACTGGCATGACGCTGCAACAAGAGATCCTGACCGGTTTCTCTCTTCCATGCAGTCGCGAAATTATGATGCAAATGCTCTAGTATTGGTCCGGTTACCCGGCTGGAAATGTCCTGACGTGGCAGAGCACCAGTCGCACCTTTATTCGGTGGGAGTCTATTCTCACCTCGATTAGCAGCTGAATGCGCGTCTGTGTCCCAGTATTCATCCAGCATGTTGTGACCCATTACAAAACCAACCGCTCTCTCCGGCAGTTCATAATCCACTAACACTGTTTTTTGATGGTGTGTAACACTTGCTGCCATAGTAGCAGTGCTCATATTGCTCAGATTTTTATCAAGGCTATTGAACTTAGTCTGATAAGCAATTTCCGCACGCTCATCTACATTAAAGCCACGGCTGACAAATTGTGGGAACTGCTGCAGTTTTTTTGGTGTAGTTCCTATTCCACGCGATATCTCTTTAATGGTGTTAGCAAGCGCATATTTTTCAAACCAATCCTGATCAAAAGAAAATTGATCATTAGTCGAGGTTTGACCCGCTCTATTTTTAACTCCAGTAATAAATTTACCCGGCAAATTAGCTTCACCACCTAATCCAGCGGTATTAAACGGCATTTCCCAACCCAGGATCCTCACTTCAATGCCACGCTTCTGGGCAAGATCTTCTAATAGTTGCCCAATACATGGGGCTTGACCATCACGCA
This sequence comes from Pantoea sp. DY-5, assembly GCF_019795955.1. Lineage (NCBI taxonomy): Bacteria > Pseudomonadati > Pseudomonadota > Gammaproteobacteria > Enterobacterales > Erwiniaceae > Pantoea > Pantoea sp. DY-5. Next base: position 135,308 of record NZ_JAIMIE010000001.1, on the reverse strand, counting down.
CAAAATACATCGAAGGCTGAAAACCCCAGCAAATAATATCCACTGATTTGCGCGCATTTTCGATGGCATGATGCACTGCACCAAATGCTTCCTCACCATTAATCAGCGGAAAATAGGTCGCCGGCAAAGGTTGATATTCGCTGCCCTGTACAAACCACGGGGGTGTAATCACACATTGCTGGGTTATATCAGTTGCAATAGGTGAAACGATATCTGACTGACTCATGCGTCTTCTTCCCTGTCATTAATACCATCAAGTAATGCGGCATAGAGCGAACGGTGCTCAGTGTGCGAAACAGGAGCATTAATTTCGCCCTCAGTTTGCGAGCGATGATGATGAATGCCGCGATTCGCTAGAACACCTTGCTCTGGATTGCGATAAGTGGCGGCGATGGGAATCTGGTAGCTAACACCGTTTGCCATTACCAAGCGATAAGATTTCGTCACGGTTTGATGTTCAATCGGTAAATTGCCGGTGTTATCCAGCACGCCCTGTTTTATCGCTGCTCCATCGGCGTACAACGTATACGGCATGCCAGCCCAGCTTCCGGCTTCTGCATCAGGTGACATTGGTACTTTGAGATTCAATAATTGCTTAGCGGTGGATTGGATTTCGGGATATTCAGGATGTTCCGCCGTCATACTTGCCGGTCCGCTATAGGCGAAATCTGCTGATTTCACCGCAAAGTCACCATCGGTGCCCAACTCAATTTTGCACGGGTCCAGCGTGATGTAGCTTCCCCCGGCATTCAGCACGATTTTCTTTTTAGCAATGATATGAATTTCATCTTCGGTGCTGGTAATTTCCAGTCCTTGCCTTGCAAGCAATTGCAATTGATCGTTCTGCGCCTGAATCGAAACCGGCCCCTGATTTGCTAATAGCTTGATACCCATTCTGCGCACAAATATATTCAGTCCCTCGCCCACACCGATAAACATGCGTTTGACGATGCCAACATCAGCGTCTGCCTCTGCGGTGGCGATTAAGTTCTTTGCCGCTGCAAGCTGTAAATGTTTACCGCTGGTTAACGCGATTCCCTGCGGCGCACTAAGCAGTGCGACTGCTTGCTTGAGCTGTTCTAACTCTTCGCGCATGAAATTAAGTTGAGTTTCCACTTGCGCAGGTTCTGCGCCTGCGGCTTTTCCATCATCAGCTAACTGCTGCATTTGATTGCCTGCATTGTGCAAGCGGTTAAGTGCATCCTGCATCTCAAGCACTTCTGCACCAGCGCCAGGTTGCTTATCTGCACTTATAAAAATACCGCTTCCAGCACGAATCCCGCCCCACTTGTCCGTGCGCAGTTCAAAACCTTCACCGCGTTTGGCTCTCGAGGAATCAACCAGGTGCCCCAGGCTTAGCTGTGATTTACCACCATACTCGGTGCTGAGTTTGACGTGCTCTTCACCGCGCTTATCTTCAATGCGCAGTTTGTTTGAACCTGCGGTGCGGATAACGTTGCGTGTGCTGTTCTTTTCGGTGACGTGATCGACATGGCGCGAATCATGAAGCGCGTGAGCAATATAAGGCTGGTCAGGATCACCTTCGCGGAAGGCTATCGCTACTTCCGTTCCCTGAATCAGTGGGAAGTGGAAGCCATACATATCGCCGCCATAAGGTTTGGCGAGTCGCACTGGCATGCTCTCCTGCCCGCGATCTTTGCTCTCTTCATCCGCATCAAACACCACACGATAAAGACCTGAAGCGTCCTGCCAGGCGTAGATATCATTATCTTTTGCGCTAGTGATTCGCGCTGTCATAGTGCCGCTGACTTTAGGGCGTACAAGCATTGCTGGACGCCAGCAAATTGTTTCACTGTATGGCACGGCGCCAATCGTCACTCGCATAGCTGATTCCCGACTGGCAACGAACTTCAACTTTATAATTACCAGTGGGTTATGCAGCAACTCTGGCAAGGTTGAAGGAACACTATTGTCGGTTATTATCAGCGTTTGCCCAGCAGCCAGAGAGGGATCGGTGCTTATTCCTGTAATGGATGTTCGGCTAGCGAGGAAGCGTTCATGATCCAAACGTGCATAGAAGTTTGCGGTTTCTGCAGCTGGTGTGTACTTGTCACCAGATTGCGGATGGCGAGGTCGATAATGATAAACCTTGCCATAATTAGTTTCATCGCCATCGCCCCGTGTCATATCCGCTTCCGCAGACCGTAAAATATATTGCGCCTCACGATGGTTATAATCTTTAGCGGATACGCTAGCTTCCACAACCTGATGATTAAGATTTAGTTCCCAGATCGAATCTTTTCCGCAATCACCCATACCTGAAGGGCTGTTAAGCGGCAGCGATTTGACAGTATTAAACGACACCTGACTGTCACCAAAATGGATTACTTCAGTGCGCGCATCCTCCTGTAAGCGAAAGTAGAAAAAAATTCCTACTTCAGCCAGTAAACGTTGAATAAATTTTAGATCGCTTTCTTGGTACTGATTAATTTGTTCGCGCTTTGGATAGCTTTGCTTCAGGCTAAATTGGTATTGCCAGGCTTCCAGACCATGTTCAGTAAGTATTTTCGTTACCACTTCAGGCACTGATTTATTGACGAAAAATCGATGACTGTGGAATTGTTTACCTAGCAGTGAAACAAATGGCTCAATAATAATTTCATAGCTTACTTGATCGCGTGAACCTTGCAATCGCCGAAAGTGAGTTATCACTCCGTGTATGACTTTAACGATTTTTTCAGGCAATACCGATTTCAGCTCATCTGAGGGAGCTTGCATATTTAACCAGACTTTTTTCCGCAGCATCTGCTGAGGCTGTATGTCGCCAGCATCGCTGGTGAAACGAACTGTGTAACTATACAGTTCGCTCATCTCCTCCTTTCCCTCAATCTCTTCAACATCAGTACTAAAGGTGCTGCCCGGTAAATCGAGATAATAGCGATTTAATGAGACGGACAAAACTTTCTGTAGAATACCGGATGTATTCATCATGTCCTCCATGACGTAAAGATACTAATAATTAAGTTTAATAGTGAATCTTAAAAATCTTACACAGAGCTCTAATTATTTATTCAGAGATAAACCGGATGCAGATGGAGCAAAGGCTTACTGCATAGGTATAATAAAAACAGACTTACAGGAAAGAAAAAAATACTTCCTATAAACAGGAAGCCAAACCACCAACCTGAGCGGCCAATATCGTGCATGCGTCGAATTCCCAGCGACATAAAAGAAAAATAATGATTACGCTGAAAAATGACATAACAGTCGCAAGACCAATTCCACAAAATATAACCACCCATAAATCAACCCAAATAAGAGCAATAAGAAGCACGGCGCCTGAGCATAAAGATGGGAGCGTGCTGACCAGAATAAATGACCAGAATTCCTTGCGCGTGGCGCAGTTTTTATAATCGAATGTTTTACGCCAGGCCCCGGCGTAACATTCCGCTAACCGGTCGTTCATCATTTAATCCCTGACAGTTAACCCACCTATCGGATCCGGCGCGCCAGCCCGGTCTATTTTGTCCTTCGTAGTGCTATCAGGTTGCGTGGCGGAAAATTCCTTAGCGGTATTACGCAGCTAGCGCATTTCGGTATCGTAATAACGCAGGGTGAGATCTTTCATTACGTAGCTCTGATTTTATTTTTATTGCGTTAATGTGGAAGCGGTGATGGTCTTACTGAAGGTTTACAGCACAGATATGTCAGGTAAAAAATAACGCTTAAATTCAACACCAGGCTTGCCCAAATCGATATAGAGAGTGCGATATCCCATGAAAAGCGATTTGCAATACTGTTGACCAGAACACCAAGGAATACAGGAATAATAAAAATATTGCTAAGTAGCAGGCTACTAAACCACCAGCCACTCCGACCAATATCATGCATTCTTCTTACGCCCAAAGACATAACAGGGATGATCAGGATGCATATAAATAATAGTTGAAGAGAAAAACCCATTGAAAGGAACAACAAGACATCAACTATGCCACTGCCGGTCAGAGTCAGCATTCCAGTTATTGCTGAATATAAATTCAAAGCTAGTAAGCTTACCAGAATGAAAACCCAAAACTCTTTCCGACTTGCGCATCCTTTATAATTAAATATGTTTCGCCACCCACCGATGTAACATCTGATGATGCATCTAATCATCTCACCCTCTTATTAGATTGATGAATATCCCTATCCTATTACTACTTTGCAGTGAGTAGATATAGCGGAATAAAAACAACATCCCCAATTAACGTGACAGGTGTCAATGCAAGTTTTAAGGCTACCGAGCCACTGTCGAACTTATCGTAACGATATGATGAATAAAATCGCACCTGATAGCTTTCATCGAGTGATGTTGTCTGAGGGAAAGATGAACCTAACCTCATTTTATTGATAATGATGCCCTCAACGGTCACTGAACGCTGTAAATAACCGTCCACTGATGAAAACCGCTTATCCTCAAGCGCTTTCTTTTGTGATTGAGTTAATGCAGTTACAGGTTTTCGAGTTCTAACGCTCATTGTTTGTTGGAATTCTGCATTAGTGTTCTTACTGTAGTAGCCTTTAAGATTCATATCGATAAATTTATCATCATTGTTCATTCTTAATGGCACTTTCTTCATCAAATCGTTCAATGCCAATAATTCATTACCGTTAACCGTCACAAAATAGATATTATTGTCCCCAACGAATCCTACGCCTTCATCTGGAAGTCTGATAATGTCTTTTCCAGTGACATTATCTCCTTCAGTCAGATGTAAATTTTTATACTCAAACATCCCGCTAATTCGATCAGAGAAATTCATTTCTCGCACAGTTGTTGAGCGGGTGTCACTTAAGCTCCATAAGTAATAAGTACAGCCTGTTAATGAAAAAACCATCATTACAATAATCGCTCGTAAAATCAGCATATTAAATCCCTTTTGTTTTTAACCCAGTAACACCACAGCGCGTGCCGCATCGATATGAACCAGCCCAGCTAACAGTTGTTCCATTTCCGGCTGCACTCGTGCTTTATCCGCTTCACTGCGCCCGGCGCGAGCGCGCAGGAGTTTTAACCGCCTCGATTTCACTTCAAACAGCAGTGACGGTTCCCACTGGCCGAGCGTCATGTCATCTGCGCTGTTATCCAGTGCGCCCAGCAGGTGCAGCGCCATTTCCTGACGACCGAACTGCTCAGCGACGCGCGCCATCAGCAGACGCAGCAGCCACTGCTGTCGCGGTAAAGCAGTTCCCGGCCGATGCTGCAGCCAATTCAGCGCCGTTTCGATACCTTCGCGATCGGCCAGCTCTACGGCTTCGCTTTCCAGTTGCAGGATATCATCTTCATTGCTGGCACCAGCTGACGTTGACGTCCCCTCGCCCCACACTGGTTCGGTGTTCATCACCTGCTGCTGTATCCAGCCGAGCGTCACCTCATCGGCAAACGGCGTACCGTCGCTGAACGTCAGCGTTTCCAGGCCGTTCAGGCGCGACAACAGTCCTTTGAGATCGTCCTGCACGATGGCGGCAAGCGTGGTGTTGCCGGCGCGCGTCAGCGCCTGATGGATGTACCACTGCAGGTCAAGCCAGAAATGGTTACCACCACGCGAAAACAGGCTGTCGGCCTGCTCGGTCAGTTCCTGCCAGCTCTGCTGCAGCCAAAGACGTTTAAGCTGAGCGCGCTGGTCTGCCTTAGGCGGTTCGATACGGCTTTTGCCGTCGCCGGAAAGCGGCGGCAGTTGCAGCAGCGTATCGTGGCGCAGGGATTTCATCAGACGGTGCGCAGCAAGCCAGCCGCCGGGTTGATCACGCAGGTATTTCGACAGCGTGCGCGCCTGATCCAGCAACTCGCGTCCGGAGGCTATCGCCCCCATCTGTGGCGCAGCCGGACCGCTGGTTTGATGCTTATCACCCTCACCCGCCGCCTGTGGCACCACCGCATCCGGGCCACCCGCTTTAAGCAGGCGATTTTCCAGCGCCGCATACAGACTGCCCAGCCCGGCACCGCCGTGCTCCAGGCTCGCGTCCTCAATCAGCAACAGTGCGCCAGCGATACGCAACGCATCCTGTTTGGTGACTTCTGGATAAAGTGAAAGTGTGTCGAGCATGCGCGAACCGGCGGGCCAGCGCAGCGCGGCTTCACGGCTGCGCGCACGTTGTGGATGCAGGCTGCTGCCAAACTGCGTCAGTAGCCCGGCCATTAATGACAAGCCATCAGCCAGCCCGGCTTCGCCATCAAGCTGCAGGCGTGCCCAGCTGTACCAGGCCGCCACGCGGATGTCTTTCGTAACAGAGGTGAGTAGGTTTTCCGCCAGCTCGCAGATAAGCGCGGTGTCCGCCCCGGAAAGGCGGTTCACCTCCTCCTGCATCTGCTGAAAACCGTCGTGATAGGTCGGGTCCTCACCGGCGGGATTGTCCGCCGATACCGGCTGCAGCCAGTTATTCCACAGTGCGATTTGCTGTTCTGCCTGGGCGCGAAGCGTCTCAGCGTCTTCACCACAGGCGCTGATAAGAGATTTAAGCGGCATTATTCGTCCTCCGTGACGTTAAGGTCTTCCGGCGCGACAGTTGTGGCGCTCTGGAGAAATATGTCTGATGGCAGCGTGAAATTGCGCAGCCGCAGTAGCGCCAGCGGGCCATCACCGGCTTCGGTGCGCAGAATGTAATTCAGCGTGCGACCGTCGGGCACGGCCCAGCTCAGTTGCCAGCTGCTGCTGATGCCTGGATTAGCGGTGACCTGCGCCTTATCCAGCAGGCGGATTAAGCCCCAGCCACCCGGCATATCGCCATAGAGGCGGGTGCCTGCCTCGGTGCTGACCCAGCTCAGCGTTGCGCCCGGCGCTTCGGTATCCGCGGGCCAGGTGAAACGTTTCCAGGCCGGCATCTGGTTCACGTACTCCAGCTTCTGGCTGTCGATGGTCAGCGTCGTCTGCGATACGCCTGCCGCCGTGCCGGGACGCAGCTCAAAGTGCAGTCCCGCTTCACCGGTGGTGAACACCACGTCGGAAATCTGGCTAAGTTGGTTAATCGCTTTGAGGAATGCCGGGTTGAAGGTCAGCCCCTGCGCGTTGATGCTGTCCGGCACCCAGCGTGTGCCTTCGCGGTGCAGCACGCCGTTAAGTCGCGTTTGCAGGAAGCGGGTGATGCGGCCGGTATCGCTGTTGAGATACTTCGCCAGTAGCGGCAGAGAAACTTCGCTGCTGACGTTTTTGAACGGATAGCGGCCACCAAAGGCGCTGTTCCACTCGCTCACTACCGCCTGTTGCCACTGGGCATTGAGGCTTTCAGCCGCCGGGCTTAATACCTGCTGCCAGGCCTGCTCCATCGGCCGCACAAATACCGTCTGCCCGAAGCCGCTCCACTCCTGCCCCAGACCAGCGGCAATCAGGCTGCCGTAGTCGCGGGTTTCAGTCAGATCGACGGTTTTGCCCTGGAACACCGTCTGCGCCAACGTCTGCGTCATCGCCTGCGGATCGGCGGCGTTGGTGACCTGCTGCAGACGCAGGCGCACCTGCGTGACGCGGGTCAGGAAAGTGCGCAGATTCATTGACGACGAGCTGCCCTGCGCGTCGGTCAGCGACAGCAGCGGACCAAAGGTGGCATCCAGCGGACCGCTCGGCCCGGCATTCTGATCAATTGCCGGGCGCTTATCTTTGCTAAACAGGTTCTGCGCCGACTTCACCAGCGAGTCGGCGAGCGCCCCGCCGGTCTGACCGGTACGCCCCTGCACGTTCAACGTGTTCATCAACGCCACCAGCGGCGACTGACGCACGTCGGCCATCAGCGTCAACTGGTCAATGGCATCCGACAGCGTCGGCGCGGGCTGCAGGCGCAGGCTGTTAAGGAAGTTCAGCCAGGCCGCGCTGTAATCGGCGAAGTAGCGGCTGGTGAGCTGCGCTTCCAGCACATCGGCCGAGGAGGTTTTCCCGGTCGTCGGCGGATTGTCGCCCAGCACCCAGTCCATCTCCTCGCGGCGGGCATTGGCCACTTTCTCAATCGCGGGTTTCACGCCGTCGTCCCATGCCTGACGGGTGAACATACCCGGTACCACTTCATCAGTGCTGAACAGCAGCGCCGCATCGGTATCGCCAGTCATGTCAGTAAGGCGCATATCGGCATAGTTGCGCGACACCTGCGCCAGCACCTGCTGATACAGACGCGATTCGCTGTTGCTGACGCCAAGCTGACGCACCAGTAGCGCGCGCACTTGGCCGGTCAGTTCCGGGTCCGCCTTTAGTTTCCATTCAGGATGCGCAACCAGACCTGCGCCGTAAAACGCCAGTAAGCCGGGCGCTGTGCCCTGCCAGTAACCTGTAGCCACATCTGCGCGCTGCGCCCAGTCCTGCATCAGCGCCTGGCTGAACCATGCTGAATCCATACGCTCCGGGCGCACCAGCATCAGCCACAGCTTGAGCTGGGCGTAAGCCGGTTTGGCGAGGGTGTCACGCAGCGGGCTGTCGGGCGGAAGGTCAGCGACCGTCTGCAGCTCCTTACGCAAATGCGTGGCTGCCGCATCGCGCAGCAACGGCAGCGCCGCCTGCGCGTAACGCGGCCACAGTGCCGCCAGCAGCGCGTCGTTTTGATTCAGCCCAAGACGGCTGTACCAGGGCGCACCGTGCTCCGCACGATGTTGCAGGCGCTGCATGGTTTTCTGCAGATCAGAAAGCGCCATCAGACGCTGCTGCGGAGGTTGTCCGGTATCGGCTGCCTGCATCGCCTGCATGTGGGCGTTGCTGATAACGCTGCTGTTGGTGGTGAACGACACCAGCAGGCCCGCGCCCCAGGCAATCACCGCCAGGCACGCCACGGATGCCAGCAGGCGCGACCAGGAAAAGCCGCGACGCTGCGGACGCAGGTGCGCGGGCAGCGAAGTGAATGTGGACGGCAGCGCATCCCAGCGATTATCGCGGCCCCAGTGATTGGGCACCGCGCGCTCTGCACCTTCAGAAGGCGGACTGAATACCAGCCCCGCCAGCGGTAGCGGTCGATACGGATTCTGCAGTGGTACAATCAGCGCGTTGAGTGTTTCAGGTTCACGCGTCAGTTGATCTGCCAGGCTCAGCAGGAAACGATGCTGCGGCGAACCTGCCGCCTGCTGAATGCCCTGCGAGGTGAGGTGAGCTGCCAGCTCCGCCAGTAACTTGTCTATTTTTCCTGAAGTGAGTGTCTGAACGCCCACCGCCTGAGTCATGCGGCCCTGCTGCTTTTCGGCGCGCGGATGCAGCGACCAGACATAAAGCGGCAGTCGCCAGCCCAGCTTCTCGTAGCGTGCAGATAACGCGTGCGCGGTGGCGTCCATCATGGCGGCAGAGGGCAACGCTGAGGCAGGCACGCCCGAAGTGTCGGCAAGATGGTCAGCGGCAGAGGTGACCCAGACCATCGCATCCGCCGGACGACGACGCAGACGTTTAAGGGCAGTCAGCCAACTTTCATCGGGTGAGGATTCAGGAACGCCGCCCCAGAGTAATAATGTGCCGCGATCTTCCTGCCAGAGCTGATGAGTCAATCCTGGCGTAAGCCGTTCAACATCAGCCATGGTTCCGGTGACAAGCAGGATACGAACTTTGCGTTTCCAGAAGTGCCCGTAATGATGACGCAATGCCTGACGAATGACGCTGACGGTTTTATGAAGCTCAGAACTTGCAGACTGAGCAGCATGGGAAACCTGTTCTTTGGTGCCAACCAAACTTAGCCGCCGGAAAAACTCATGGGATACTAACCAATACCAGCACCGCTTAATGAAATCATCACTCAGCAGGATCAATAAACATAGAATTGCTATCGCTAAGGAATACCAAAGTTTATGTTCCCGCGTTTCGGGACGCAAAACTGGATTATCAATCCAGATTAGGATGGCGCCTATCAGTCCGACGATAGCCACGAATATCCATGTGCTAAATCTGTTTGTCTTTTTCACTACCCCTTCCTTTTGGTATTACTTCACAGCGCGGACAACGGACATGTGCGTGGATTTATCACCAGTAAGAATCACTTGTGGCAAACCAGAAGAACTTGCGTTTTCCACAGCACATATCAGTGCAATATTTCCAACCGCCGCAGCGGGATGTCCAAACGAATCATCAAGTACATGCTCGTTTTGAATCCCGGATAAATACTCTCCCTGCTCCAACGCCACCAGCAGAGGAGAAAGTGCTTCCATTTCAACCTGAGTTCGCCAGAGCGTTAATGCTTCGCCAGCAGCGACACTACCCCAACGCATGGCATCATTGATGGTCTGGAACGCATCACTCCCGACTACTGGCCTATGCACACAGGCAATGGGTTCGACATCATTCTCTGCAACCCATTTTTCATCAGATATAAAAATCGCGGAAACGGATTCTGCTTGTTTATTACGCGGTGTGGAGAACAGATTGATTTCAACAGAAAGAATTACGACATCTTTTGGATTATCCAGCCATGTATCCAGCCACATTAATCCATCATCCTCTGAGCGGACAGAGATCTCAGAAGTAGTTAACACAGAGGAGCTGTGTCGTCGCCATGCATCAAGAATAAGGGCATCAGATAAAGTGCCATCATGGCGAATCCGAATTGCGGGCAAAACCCGTGGAAGTTGCCGAATTTCATCTGCAATGATAGGGAGCAGGCTATTGAGCGCGCGGTCCAACTTGGTCTCGTAAGTATTCTGGCTTGCTTTAACCTGCGCTACCGGCAGTTGTGCTGTCATGAAGCTATTAAGCAATGCAGGATAATATTCACTTCTGAGTTGAGAATGCCCCTTTAACAATGCTTGTGAGAGTTTGTTGCATCCCAACGGCGTGTGATAAGCCGCACCGATTATAAATAACGCCTGTCGCCCACGACGTATTTGTCTTTCACGTTCCTGTTCATGAAGATGATTCCAGTATGCAGCCTGCTCGCAACGATTTTCATAGTGTCGCAAACGTGCAACTAAACAGACTAGCCCAGTGATCAAAGGAAGTATGATTGCGCAAAACCAAAACCAGATAGACTTTGTAGAAGCATTTTTAGGCCAAAGATATAGCGTAATAAGTGCGCCCAGACAGCAAACAACAACAATAAAAATGATCCAACGTAACTTATGAGGCGGGTCAGGATTTTCAATAACATCGGGAATTTCATTGAGATTAACTGGCATATTATGCCTTACCTGCGTTGGCGAGGGATGTAATTAATGTGCAACCACAACCACACTTATGTCCATGAAGCGCAATAGGCTTACCATTAATTTTTGAACCAGCATCACCTTCAATAATCTTGGTTTCACCATGCTGGGGGCAAGATACTTTATCCATCAAGCAAGCAACTTCCTTGCCCATAAATTTAACGCCGCTGCTTCCATGGAGCACACGACCACCGTGTGTGGTTGCATCACCGAGTCGAATAATCCCTTTCATAAATTTTCGCTTAAAATATAAAATTAGAAATTTGCAATGAGCTAAAAATACAAAAATGTAGATATTGAAATACTTCACATCATGAATAAAAAAGCATAATGAATATAATTAAGTACATTGCAGTGCAAAACTATTAAATTTTGCAACTCATCAAATGAGCCAATTTGTTGGACAACTCATCAAATTCATTTGCATCATTCTCATTAAGAAAAATAATATCACATGTTTCAGGTCGAAAATAACATTGGCAAGAGGTATGATATGTGTTTACCACTCTCTCATCTTTGCTTGATTCATTCTGCGCTACTGGTGCCATTTGAACACTCATCAATAAATCCTTTTAAAAAAAGTGTAAGGAGACATCATTCTGTCACCTATAACACATTGAGAAATCACAGCCCATGTATGAATAATTAAAATATCACTCTTATAATATGAATTAGGATTGAGTGTTTTTATTTGATACATCCATTCTTATAAAGGGTGCAGGACATTACTTTTCTGCACAATACCTATACTTTTTCTCACACAAAAAATCGTTTATTTCTTTTATTCTTGTTGGGTTTCTCTCTATGCCGTATCCACCTTTAGCATACATAGTCAATAGATCATCAACATGTTCAATGTTTCTGGAATCTATTTTTTCTCCCTCATAAAAAACATCTAATAATTTAGTTGCTTTTTTATAGTCTGGATTAAAACCAGTTCCGCCATGAAAATATAGATCTGCCAATTTCAGACATGACAATGTAAACCCCACCAGACAGGATTTATCAAATAACTGGATGCCATCCAATTCACTTTTATTAAAACCTTCGCCATTAAGATGCATATAAGCAAGATAATAATCACCCCAACCGGGTGATTTTACACCAATATTTTGAGAGTAACGGTTAAAATATGAAATGGCGGTATCAAAGTTCTTTTCAACCCCTTCCCCTCTGCGGTACATTAATCCCAAAGATATTAAGGCACTCGAATCGCCTTCTGACAGATTTTTAAGATAATAGCTTAATACAGAATCAGGTTGCTGATATTTCTTTATCAGCTCTTCTAAAGATCGTAACATCTTTTGATCTTCGGGAGTTGCAGGCTTTCTGCTCCCAATCACATATGCCAATTGACCTAATTTATCTACAGCTTGCTCATCGCCATTGCCAGCAGCTGCAGATAACCATTGTATGGCTTTACTATATACATTATTCGAAATATATAGTTCAGCTAGAAACCGCTGCTTTTGTGCATCTCCGCTCTCAGCTTGTTGCAGCGTTTCTGTCGCAGTTGAAGCATTAATGCAATTTGATGTATCTCTGAGAGAGATCGAACTTGTGCATTTTTTTTGAATTGAATGTAGGATACCTTCATTTATGATTAATTCATTTACAGTATATTTTTTATCATCGCATGCTGAAAGAAAAAAACAAATAAAGACCAACACTATTATTCTCATAGACTTCTGCTCAAATACACACATTTTCATTATTCCTCATGCATGTTTTAAATTAAATGTTAAATTTAGATCTCATCATTTATCAGAATCAACACTTTGCACTTAAGACCATCCTTTCATTTCAGAATCCCTTATTACTTCAGAAGGTTTTTGCATTAGTTTTATTAAAGGGATTTACCTGTTATGCATATGCTTGATTGTGATCTAATGGACCAAAATCTCCCATTTGTGGGTAATGTAAATTAACACCTTGTGCCAGTTTATAATCCATGGTGTTATTCATGGCTAATGCATATCCTGAAGCCGGACTTTCTTTCAAACCTTTATATATGTTACTTACAATTAACCTTGCCTTTATGTCTTTTAAATCCTTATCTCTATTGAAGCCTTCTTGCAAGAAATCAATAATCGTCTCTTCCATTTCTTCTGCTTTATTATCAGCATCTACTGATAGCTCATTAACGTAAGCTCGACCTTTCTCGTTCATTCGTAGAAAAACCAACTTCCATTCTCGCTTGGTCTGGATGCTGTTAAGAACATTAATTACAGCCTCCTTTCGCTCAGGATAAATATCGATTAGCATTTTACTTCGATTTTTAGTATCTAAATGGTCAGCTTGCCCGTGACGACTCAGTAACCATAATAAATTGCCTTTACTCTCTGGCGTTAACATCAACATTCTCTGTGGGAATGCATTAATATTTTCAGCAATCGCATTCCTCCTATAAGAAGCCTTTAAACCATCATTTAAATCATTCCCAAAATCTTTAAATGCATTTGTAATATCACTAACTCGAGTTGAAACAGTTGTAAGCATAGACTCAACGCTGTTTTTCATGTCACTCAAGAGCATTACGCATATTTGGCTGAACGCTTCAAAAGCTTCTTTTGAAATTAGAGTCAATTTTCTATAATCAATCAGACTTAGCTGGTAAACAAGCCAGGAACCAAAATCCCAGAGTTTTTCATAAGCAACTTCTAATAAAAAAGATCCTTTCGCGCCCAATCCACAGCAAAGACTAGCGGCTATTTTAAAAATGAACTTGCCATTTATGAAAGTGCAATAAAAACTGCTTCCGATTCCAATGCCTACCAAGCCAGTGATATCACCGCTGATTGTGCAGAAATCGACAAATTCACTGACCTTTTTTGCTTCCTCATCGGTCTTATTTTGATACTGTGTCGCAGCCTTAGGCTGCAGCCATTGAAATCCACCTTTCAAAGCTGCGGTGACTTTAGCCCCGGCAAAAGCCTCACCACTTAGGGTCACGCCCTCGTCGCCTTCGTTCATTTGTTCATGGAATACCCGGCCAGTGGTACGCCGTTCATGGAACGGTGGTAACCGGCCGCCATGTTCTCTCCCTCTCAGGCGCTGAGTGGTTCCAACTGTCACTACTTCTAACTGCCCTTCCACATGTACCGATGCGCCAATAAAACCGGTGAGTGATGGTTCCAGAAACATGCGAAACATGCCCATATCAATGGGAATGATTTCAGACTCAAATTTTAACGACCAGCCAACTCTGTCAGGATAATAACAAGTCATCCGCGCTTCACCTGATGCAATTGTCAGCGTGCTTGACGCTTCTCCCTTTATAGAGAGATTTCGTCCACCTTTCATGCTGAATTCACCCGACGCTCCCGCATTTGCGGTAAATCTTAGAAATTGAGCACCTGCAGAGACATCAATATTTTCACTTATACGCTGGCCATCAACAAACAAGCTATTGTTCCAACTTTCAGCCCAGTCCGTGAGCGTGACATCAATCTTGCCAATATCGTCGGCATCAATCTTGAACAACTCGATTTCTTTAATATCAAAATCTTTGAGTCCTTCTTTTATCTTTTTTCCGCTGATTCCTGTCCGGTTACCATCCGCATCGTAGTCAAAAATACTTTTACTCGCCCCGTTCCTGTCCTGCCTATTCATTCGAACGTTATGTCTGGCTCCACGACCCATTTGATCGTAGTACCCTTTTTTCACATATACATAGCGGCTTCCTGGCCCATTATGGCGGCCACGCCCCCTGGTTTTAACTGGAATGAGCTCAACAACTTCCTCATAACCTTTAGGCGTAAAGTCTCCTAGCTTCTCCTTGAGGGCTTCTTTCTTACTTTCATAATCAGCCTGCGCCTCAGCTGCAGCATCTTCGGCTGCTTTGCACTCTGCACTTCGCGCTGGCTCAGAAAAAAGCACGCCATATTTTTCAATCGCCTGAGAATAATTTTCACCGCTCTGGTGCATGTTATCTACCGCACCAATAAGTTCACTCCATTGGCGTTCGAAATCACCACTGACGGTATCCGAGATAAACACTAATTCTTCTGTTGCTGGGCAAAAATAAACTGTGCCTGAATTGTGCTCTGCAGTAACCGTTGTGTTTTCTTTTTTATCTAACATGGCATTGGCTGCAGGCCGGTTATTATTTTCCATGAGTCACTCCCTGTTATTCATAAAAAAGCCGCATTGAATCCGGATTCATTCCGTGATGTATTTCGGTTAAGCCTTCCTCATCCGTTACTCCCTTAATGATTTTTCCGTCATCAGTTTCAATACGGTAAGGAACATACGGCTTCGGCTGTTGGGTCGTTTTATCAACAACTCTGAAACGGCCATTTAGACGATTTGTAAACTGTGGATCGCTAATAGCTGCTGGAGAAAGTGCTTCATTTAATGAAGCGCTTCCGCCCCAACTTATATCTCCACTTTTCAGCGCAATGCTTTGTGGTGCTCCAATCTCGACCGCGCCATCTCTTATTTTTATAAAGGCTCCGCCACCACTCGTTAGTGTGATGCCCTTTGAGGCGTTGAGTACAATTTCACCATTGACGCTACTCATAGTAATATTTTTATCTGCCTGCAACCGCATCGCGTCTGTTTGCGCCTGTATGTCCACACTTCCCATTGCTGCATACAACTTCATCCCGACGCGGTGTGCAAAAAGGCTTATTGCCTCACCTGCTGCAACGGTGAAGCGCTTAACAATATTCATATCAACATTTTCACCTGCGGTTGCTGTAACGCTGTGTCCCGCTGATAGTTGAATATTTTTGGCAGTGGTTGCGGCAATACCAGCCGGAGCGGATAGCAGAAGGCCCGCATCTTTGAGCTGATTAAGTGTGTCTGCTAACTGTTGCTGTGACTGCACATCGGCTTCTGCAGCACCTGAGGTTCTGGCACTCTGGGCTAGTGCTGTAACCAGTTGTAAAGCGCTCTGTAACTCAGCAATCGCCGCATTCATATTCAGCATATCGCCCTGAGCTCTCGGCTGTTTATCTGCAGAAATAAACACGCCAGCCCCACCGCGAATAGCTATATGCCTATCTGTTCTTAGTTCAGCGCCTTCTCCTCTTAACGTTCTTGATGCATCAACGTTATGCCCCAGATTCAGCTGAGTTTTTCCGCCATATTCGGTACTGAGTTTGATGTGCTCCTCACCGCGCTTATCTTCCATGCGAAGCTTATTCAGCCCAGCGGTGCGGATGACGTTGCGGGTGCTGTTTTTCTCTGTTACATGATCCACATGTCTCGAGTCATGCAGCGCATGAGCAATGTAGGGCTGGTCAGGATCCCCTTCACGGAAGGCAATCGCTACCTCCGTGCCCTGTATCAGCGGGAAGTGGAAACCATACATATCACCGCCATAAGGTTTGGCGAGGCGCACCGGCATGCTTTCCTGGCCGCGATCTTTGCTCTCTTCATCTGCATCAAACACCACGCGGTACAAACCGGAGGCATCCTGCCAGGCGTAGATATCATTGTCTTTTGCGCTGGTGACACGCGCTGTCATGGTGCCGCTGACTTTTGGGCGTGGTAACAACCTTGGACGCCAGCACAGCGTTTCGCTGTAAGGCAAACCGTTGAGGTTAATCTGTAACGCCGACTTACGGCTGGCACTGAGGTGGATGCGGGTGACGACGACCGGACTCTGAAGCTGTTCCGGCAGCGTTGGCAAAACACCATCAATAATGGTCAGCACCTTGCCTGGAGCCAGCGATGCGTCATTGCTGATGCCAGTAATCAGCGTCTGGCCGCACAAAAAACGTTCGTGATCGAGGCGCGCGTAATAGTTCGCAGTCTCCGGCGCGGGCACATATTTATCGCCGCTGTCAGGATGACGCGGACGGTATTGATAAACCTGCCCGTAGTTGATCTCATCACCATCGCCGCGCGACATATCCGCCTGAACCGAGCGTAAAATACGCTGCGCCTCGCGATGGTTGTAATCTTTCGCGACCACTCCTGCTTCGACCACTTTGTGGGTGATATTCAGTCCCCAGATCGATTCCTGCCCGTTGTCCTCCAGGTCGGAAGGACTGTTAAGAGGCAACGGTTTGCCCTGAATAAGTGCAGACTGTGCATCACCAAACCGGACGACTTCAGTCTGGGTGTTTGGCTGGAGCGTGAACATGTAAAAGATGCCGACTTCCGACAGCAAGCGGCGAATAAACTGAAGATCGCTTTCCTGGTACTGGTTTATCTGCTCGCGCCTGGGATATTCATGTTTGAGACTAAATTCATATTCCCAGCCCTGAAAACCGTGTTCATCCAGTATTTGGCTCACCACCTCAGGAACTGATTTATTCACAAAGAAACGGTGCGAGCGATATTGCTTATCCAGCAATGCAAGGCGTGGCTCAATAACCACCAGATAAGTCACCTGATCGGCAGAACCCGTCAGACGGTGAAAATCAGTGATGTAACCATGCACCATTTTTTGCCCCGACAGCCCCATCAACTCGCCGGTGCCCATGGTCAGCGTTGCTGGTTTACGCAACATCTGTGCGGCCGTGATGTCTTTATCCGGGCTGGTGAACAGCACATCGTAGTGATAGTTCTCACTCAATGCTTCTGTGCCGTTAAAGTTCTCGACGTCAATACTGGACGAGCATGAGGGGATAGAAAGCTTGTAACGGTTCAACGTCCCGTTTATTAACGAGGATGCACCTTGCAGTAAATCAGTCATGTTCATGTCATTCACTCCTTGATGACAGCCGGCCACAATGTCTCTATCAGTGATAGAGACATTGACGACTTTCTCTGGTCTTAATTAACGTTCTTTAACGGCGGCTGGATTAATTATTCTGGATGCTATTACGAGAGCGCATTTTCCACGAAAAGTTAACATTAATTTAGAAATTGTTACCGAGGTAATGCGTAATTTCATTCTCCTGCAGTGGGATGTTTTTAACCTGACGCCCATCAATTTGTATGGCATTTGAAAACACCCTGACATTTTGATGCTTTTTAATTGGCTTCAAGCTAAATCTAACCACATACTCTCCATCGCCAAATTCGTCAATCACTGATTCGGAAAGACAGATAAATCGTCCGTCCTTTAAGTTGGTATTGTTGGGCATTAAATATTGCCTGTTATCTTCATGCCCCCTTCTGAATTTACTCATGAATTTTAGCGTGTAGTCGCTGGCTCGTCGCACGTCAAAGCATGCTGCATTTTCTCTTCGAGTAATATTCGCCGTTTCTGAAAACGTCACCTTATCGCCAATGCAGCCAGTGAGAAAGACGGAACTCATTATCAGAGTGAAGAAAAATCCTGTTTTATAAAATCGATAACATATCATCATGAATTTCAGATGAATACTTAAGAATAAAAACAGGCTTCCACCTGTAGTTACGACATTTGAAATCATTCAGAAATAAAGCCGGGAAAATAATCTAATTTTTTCAATGGCAAATATGACACTTTCCCATTACTTATTTTAATTGACGCGACCTTTCTAAAAGATGGGCGATTCGTCAAAGTAGATAGCAGAGTGTAATGAATAGTGTAGGCCCGATTTTCCGTAACAGGCCACTGTGATGGTGAAAGGCAACGTTTGTTGTGAACTGCCAACAATTCACTTCCCGCATACGTTTCCCTCAACCCTGAATCATCCTTATTTTTTATCGAAATGACGCTCAGATAATACGTTTTCTCTGGGGGCGTGCTGATACAAAGCATATAGTTAACCAGACTTACCCTGTCATCACGCTCAAATCCAACCTGCTCTTCTCCCAACGTACACCCGGTCACAAGTAAGCATATTAATGTGCTTATCATCGTCTTTCGCATATGCTTCAACATTTGAACCATTTATCTTGGTGGCCGTTTTAGGCGCTGACTACACACCCACTTACTTATTTATAGCCTCGCGATATTTCAGAATCCTGTAACTGATAGCTACCCAATTTTCCATTAACCACTTTAACAGCAACGACAAAGCTTCTTATTGAATCAATGCCCCCGCCGTTTTTAAGAATAAATTTAACTACATACTCTTTGCCTTCAGCAGGCGTGAACTCATCCGGGGGAAGACATAGCATGCCATCAGAAATTTCAACGTCACCAACAATCCTGTTTTGTTGCTCTGTTCGCGGGGTATCTCTCTGATTAATTGCCAGGTAAGTCGGGATATACCCTTGTGATTGTTTTATGGGAAAGCAAATCTCTTGCCCTTCTCGCACTGCTTCCGTTGTTTCATCGTGCCACCCTCTGTCACCAACGCCCGGACATCCAGTAAGAACCAAAGCACTCACTAAAAAAACTAATACGTTTGTATTTTTTCTAATGAATGAATATTTCGCAATCGAAAGCAATTTAAAACACTGCCAATTCAAAAACGATTACCTAAATAATGGGTAGTTTCATCCTGCTGCAACGGGATACTCTTAACCTCATGTTCTTTCAACTGTATTGCGTTAGAGAATACTCTGACACTCTGAAACAGCCCTTCTGACTTCAGACTGAATCTGACAATGTATTCACCGTCTGACAATTTATCTGAAAGAGCGCGAGGAATGCAGATATATTGTCCATCGATTATATGCGAATCACGAAAATTTACAGATTCGCGATCATCTTCCATGCCCCTCCTGAATATGCTCATGGATTTTAGCCTGTATTCACTAACTCGCTCAACTTCAAAGCATATATCTTTCTCTTTTTGAACCGCTTGAGCAACTTCAGAAAATGTTACTTTGTCTCCAATACAACCTGTAAGAGTAAAACATGCAATGATGCAACTTAACGACTTTATTTTATTCAATTGACTTATCACCATGGAAATCCTCTCAGAGCCGCTCTGTAACCCTCTAAAACTATATACTCATCTAACTCACCATCTAAAGTTACACTATCATTATCACGATGCTGAATAAATTTACTGTAACCCTGCGAATAAAGGATGAAGCTATCGGCGACAATCTGTGCTTGCTGCTCCATTGGGTACTCACTCAAAAGGCGCCCATCTAGCCTGTAGCGATAGGAAGCGATCCAACTCACAAGTCCTCGACATATAACGCACATTCCCTTTTCTAACTGCCAGACGTGGCAGAGTTCATGAATGAATGTATGTTGGTCATAGGATGATACTTTTGAATAATCATCTTTGTATAACTGCGTTCGGTAATATATTTCGCCCTGTGGTGTCATGGCCACACGCTCATGCTGGAGGCCAAATGGCAAATAACTGTCGTGATGAATCCAGACCTTACTGTAATTGATCTTTTCACCATAAACAGATTTTGCCAGCGCAATCTCACCTGATGTTAATAAGCGCAGGCTCCCCTCTTTGATAGCCGCTTTTTTAGCTTTATCTGTCATGCTTATTCACCAAAAATCATTACACCGCCGTCATGGCGTCAACGTTCTCCCACCACGGCGACGGCAGCGTGAGAACCCGGAAAGATCAGGCCTGAGATTCCTGCGTATTTTCATCAGCGCTGTCAGATACGCTGTGCATGCCGTCGCGGGTGTTTTTCTGCACCGCTACCGCACCAAACAGCGCCATGAAGAACGACACACCGTAAAAACCTTTCTCGCTCGGCATCAGCGTGGCGTTCCATAAACCGGCAACCAGCAGCACCACCGCAATGGTGAACGCCAGCAGGCAAACCATGTGATACAGATGGGTGGTTGGGATGCCTTCCAGCCGGTCGCGTACGGTTTTCTGCAGCGAAACCGCAGCGAACAGTCCGAGGATCAGCACCGCGAAGTAGTAGCCTTTTTCATTCAGCTCCATTTCGGCGCGCCACAGGCCCGCCAGATAAACCAGCGTGCCGCCGAGCATGCCAATCCAGGAAATAGCGATAAACGCGGGTGAAACGGGGATATTTTGGGTTTTCATACACACTCCTTGTCATTAAAAAGAACGTCACGTGTTCAGAATATAAAACTCACTTCGCCTTCTTCATTGGTGTCCAGCGTCAGGCTGTTACCTAATGTGCCGCTGGCGCGGTGCTGCAGAATCATCTGGCTCAGCACCGGCAAGATTTGCTGATTCAGCAGGCTGTCGACGTTGCGCGCGCCGGTGTCCGGCAGCAGGCAGGCGTCGGTAAGCATGTCGTACAGGCCTTCGCCGATGGTGGTGCGGATGCCGTAATGGCGTTGCAGCCGTTTGCTGACCTGCTTCAGCTTCATCTCCACGATGATTCGCATCGCCTCGCGCGCCAGCGGGCGGTAAATCACCGTCTGGAAGCGCGCCAGCAGCGCGGGCTGGAAGTGGTCGCGCAGGATCGGGCGCAGGCACTCCTGCAGGTCGGATTCGGCTGCTTCGGGCATTTCTTCCAGCAGCTGCATCAACTGATCGCTGCCGAGGTTCGAGGTCATCAGAATCACGGTGTTGCGGAAGTCGATTTCGCGCCCCTCGCCGTCGCGCATGAAGCCACGGTCAAACACCTGATAAAACAGATTAATCACGTCGCGGTGCGCCTTTTCCACCTCGTCGAGCAGCACTACGCTGTACGGACGTTTGCGCACCGCTTCGGTAAGAATGCCGCCCTGGCCGTAGCCGACGTAACCCGGCGGCGAGCCTTTGAGCTGGGAAACGGTGTGTGCTTCCTGATATTCGCTGAGGTTGATAGTGATTAACGATTTCTCGCCGCCGTACAGCAAGTCGGCCAGCGCCAGCGCGGTTTCGGTTTTGCCGGTGCCGCTAGTGCCAACCAGCAGGAACACGCCCTGCGGCCCGTTTTCTGAAGTGAGTCCGGTTTTCGAGGCGCGCAGGCGCTGCGCGATGGCGCTGAGCGCCGCGTCCTGCCCGACCACGCGGGTGGCGAGCTGGGTTTCCAGCGCCAGCAGTTCAGCCTGCTCGTCCTTCATCAGCGACGACAGCGGCACGCCGGTCCAGTCGGCAATCACGCCCGCCACGATGCGCGCGTCAACGTCGGCGGTCAGTAGCGGCTCTCCGGGTTGTAATGCGTCGAGTTCGCTCTGGAGCTGCGCGATGTTGTGTTTCTGACTGGCGTCTTTGCGTCCTTCGAGCAACTGCTGCATGCGTTCCTGCACGCCAGCGTAGCGCTGCTCCAGCGCCTCAAGCTCTTCATCGGTGGATGCAATCTGCGTGGCAATTTCAGTCAGGCGTTCCTGCGAGACCGCGCCGCCGAGCGCTTCGTCGTCGAGGATGGCGCGCTGCTCAATGTTCAGCGCATCGAGCTTCGCACGCAGGCGAGTGATGGCTTCCGGTACCGTATCCTGGCTCATACGCACGCGCGCGGCGGCGGTGTCGAGCAGGTCAACCGCCTTGTCAGGCAGCTGGCGGCCTGTAAGGTAGCGGCGCGACAGCGTGACGGCGGCGCGCACCGCCGCGTCCGTGATGTGTACGCCGTGATGGTCGGCGTAGCGCGACTTGAGTCCGCGCAGCATCAGGCACGCGGTGTCGTCGTCCGGCTCGTCCACCTTCACCATCTGGAAGCGGCGCTCCAGCGCGGCGTCCTTCTCAAAATACTGCTTGTACTCGCTCCACGTGGTGGCCGCGATGGTGCGCAGTTCGCCGCGCGCCAGTGCCGGTTTCAGCAGGTTCGCCGCGTCCGCGCCGCCCGCTGCGTTGCCCGCGCCGATAATGGTGTGCGCCTCGTCGATAAACAGCAGCACCGGATTCGGCGCGGCCTGCACCTCGGTGATGATGTTCTTCAGGCGCTGCTCGAATTCACCCTTCACGCCCGCCCCCGCCTGCAGCATGCCGAGGTCCAGCGTATGCACGCTCACCGGCTTCAGGCTGTCCGGCACGTTGCCTTCGGCAATGCGCAGCGCCAGCCCTTCAACCAGCGCGGTTTTGCCCACGCCCGGCTCGCCTACCAGAATCGGGTTGTTCTTGCGGCGGCGCGACAGGATATCCACCATCTGGCGGATTTCGTTATCGCGGCCAAATACCGGGTCAATTTTGCCACTACGCGCGTCAGCGGTGACGTCGCGGGTGAAGCGGGCAAGCGCTTCGGTGGAGGGGGTTTTGGCTTCGCCTGCGGGAGATTGCTCGATAGTGCTGACCGGCATCTCCGGCTGTTCCGCTTCCGCACGCTCGTCGGACTGTGCTTCCAGCATCGGCTGCAGGCGCTCAAGCTGGCTCATGCGCAGGCTCAGCAACGGCCACAGACCTTCGCAGCGTACCAGCGACGGCTGCTCAGACAGTGCCATCAGCAGGTGAATACTGCGGATTTGCGGGTTGTTATCAGATGCTGACGCCATCAGCCACGCCTGTTTTAACAGCGCTTCTAATGAAGAGGAAAGCTGCGGACGTCCTCGCACCGCGCGCGGCTGGCGGTCGAGAAACGCCAGCAAATCCTGCCAGATGGCGTCCATATCCCACTCGTAGCGGCGCGCGATGACGGTGATGTCGCCCTCGCCCTGCTCCAGCAGCTTGAGCAGCCAGTGCTCCGGCTGGATTTCAGCGTGGGCGCGAGTCTGGCACAGCGACGCGGCGGCTTCCAGCGCCTGTGCGCAGAACGGGTTGAGGCGACGCAGTAAAGCGGCTGACTGGCTGTCCATAGCAAAATTCTCCTGATTGGGGGCACGCTACCGCCCGTCGCCATGTACCGAAGCGCATAAGGTCAGCAGGTCTGAGGTGGAAATGACTTGTGATTTCACCCGTTGGGGATGGAATCACCAGGCATCTGGCGTGGTGCGGTTTAAGGTCGCCATAAATGGCGACCCCACGATCCGCCGGGTGTAAAAATCTCCGCCCGGCGGAGGGATTACGCTAAATAGTTCGTGTCGCAGGAAGGCGGCAAGCGAGTGCAGCTCCGGGAGCTTACATAAGTAAGTGACCGGGGTGCGCGAGCGCAGCCAACGCACCTGCGGCGCGAAATATGACGCGTAATCAGGCGGTGGCGCGTTCGTTCCAGGAATCGGAATGAATGATGTTGCCGTCTTTATAGGTCCAGGTGATTTTTTCGTAGCGCAGCTCAATCTGCTCCAGATGGTTGTGCTTCTCTTTCGACGGGTCCTTAACGTCGTGCATCACCGGGTTGACCTTCACCACCTTCACGTTTTCCAGCTTGGTGTTGAAGTACTCCACTTCCTGGCCGGCGTCGCTGATGCGGTACCATTTGAACTCGGCAGACTTCAGCGTCTGGCCGGTGGTAACCGCTTTGTAGAGGTACGGGCTGGACGAGTCGATTTCCTTGGTGAAGAGGAACGGCGTATGAATGCGCGTGCCGGTCAGCTTGCCGGTGTTGTTGTCGGTCGGGATGTACAGGTTGTGTTGCTGTGCCACCACTTCGATGCTGCCTTCACGGTCCTGCACGTCCACCGAGCCCTTGATGTCCGCACCGCCGTCGTCCTTCAGCCACAGATAAACCGGAATTGCCATGTTGTTACTCCTTTTCTTCATGATTGCCGTCACCATCCTGTGATGACGGAGGGATTGCGTCCGCTGCCTGGCAGGCGTCGGCCTGCGGCACCAGACTGATTTCTACCCGCCGGTTGACCGCGCGGCCTTCCGGCGTGTCGTTGCTTTCAATCGGGCGACTCTGACCGAAGCCCTGCACCGCGAAGCAGCTTTCGTCAACGTCGCCGGTGTCGCGCATCCAGTCGCGCACGGATTCGGCGCGCTTCAGCGACAGGCGCTGGTTCAGCGCCGGATTGCCGGTATCGTCGGTGTAGCCCGCCACCACAATCAGCCAGCCCGGCTTCGCCTTGATGCCGACCAGCGCGTTGACCAGCACTTTGGTTGAGCCAGTTTTCAGCTCGGATTTACCGGAGTCGAACAGCGACAGGCTGTCGAGGCGCACGGTCTTCGGCCCTTCAACAATCTGCTGGATAACCGGCGGCGGTGGCGGAGGAGGCGCCCAGCTGTTGATTGCGGCGTCGACCGGCGCGAACAGGCGCATGCCCTGATACAGTCCGAGGCCGAGGCGAAGCGGTTCACCGCCGCGCTGCCAGCCATCAAGCAGTGTGCGATCGGCGATTAACTGCGCGCGCGCGTTAACCTTCGGCTCTGCCGGTTCACCAGACAGGTGTGCCCACAGCGTCAGATGGTCACCAATAATGCGGATCAGCCGCTGGTTGTTGAGGAACGACGCCAGCAGCGCCAGCGCCAGAAACACCGCCACAATCATGCCCGCCGCGCGCGCCAGCCTCAGGCGTCGGCTGATGCCCTGCCTGCGCGGCAAGCCAGCCAGCAGCGCATCCGGCAATGGCAGCGCGACATCGGTGCCTACGGGTGCATAAGGCAGCGTGGTCAGCCCAGTAAGATGCTGCGCCCACAGGTTGTCCGCCAGCGCCGTTACCGGCGTCAGGCAAATCCCGGCGCGGCATGGCTTCATCTGCGTCAGTGGCGTGATGTGCTTTTTCTGCCACATCAGCAGGCTGTCCAGCCACTGCATTTGCATCAGGCGCGACGGCTGCTCCCGGAACCATTCAGGCAGTGGCATCGTGTCATTACCTGCGGTACACGCCTGCAGCTCACCCAGGCCCGGCGTGATGCTGAACCATTCTGCTTCGTGGTTCGGATGTGATACCCAGCATGCAGTCCACAGCGGTGGTGCGCACTTCAGCACGCGGCGGCACTGCAGCAGCGCACGCTGCCAGCCGTGAAATTGGGAGGTGAAGTCTTCAGCAGACGTGCGCTGCTCCGGCACCACTGCAAGCAGCAGCGAGACCTGTGGCAGCAGTGCCGGACGCTGAGTGGTGATGTAGTCAACCATCGCAGCGAGTTGCTCTGGCGCATCAACCGGCAGATACCAGCCCTGCGCAGTTTCACGCGGCTGATTGCCGGAGAACAGCGATGCACTGTCGCCACACACCAGCACTACCGCGCCGCGAAAATCTTCAGGCGGCAGACGATCATCGGCCACATCGATTTTCACATCACGCTGGCGTGACTGCCGCCACAGCATCAGCCCGGCGACCAGCAGCGCCAGCAGGCACAGTGCTGCTGCCGTGATACCAGACAGCGGCCAGAAGCCGAGGATCAGCCACAATGTAAGCACCAGGGCCAGCACGATCAGCGCATGATTACCGATGCCGCGTCTCACTTGCCCATCCCCGATATGCCGGACACCATCTGCGCCAGCCAGCCGTCGAGGACGAACCACAGGCCGCCAAGCAGCACGGCGGCGGCCACCCAGCTCATCCAGTAAAAACGGCGTCCTGTACGCATGCCCGCCGGACGCACCACCAGCGGCGCATCCTGCGCAAGGGCAAACGGTGGCACGCGCGTCGCCAGCTCGCGCACTACGTCCTCGCGACGCTCGTCATCCGGCGCGCGGTAATGGCCAACAAAACCCAGTTGCAGCGTGCGGTACAGGCAGGTCAGCACGGTCTCGTCCGCTGCGGGTTCGCGCAGCAGTTCGCGAATGCGCTCCCACAGTGCTTCGCCGCCGTTAAGCGAGTTAAAGAAACGCACCTGCAGCGGGTCTCGGCTCCAGCGCAGCCAGCCGTCGTCCTGCTGGCCACGGTTCAGTACCGCTTCGTCCAGCAGCACGCAAAAGGCGTAAAGCATGTGGTCGCGATTGGCTTCGCTAAAACCCGCCTCCGTCAGCGCCTGCCGGGCGTCGTTTACCCAGTCGGTAGCGCGGCGGTAGAGCGCATCGCCGTTGTCAATCTGCTGACCGCAGCGTAGCTGGCTGACCATCAGCCAGCCAGCGAAGAAAAGGCGTTCGATCAGCGCATTATTGCTGTTCATGAGCGCAGTACCGCATAGAGTTCAAGTTTCAGTTCGCCCAGTGATTCCGGGGTGTAGAAGGTGCAGCCGCCGGAGTCGAGCATCGCGCGCGCAGCCCCCGTTGACAGGTCGAGCGCGAAATACTGGTTCTCCAGGCGCAGCGGGATGGCGGCAGGCACGTGCGGCAGCGGGCGGATGGTCATGCCACTAAGCGCGATGTTGATCACCTCCGACACGTCGTCGTGGCTGCCTGCCTTACACAGCAGCGGGAAGCGGCTCTGCAGCTCGTGATTCGGCAGCGAGGAGCGCACCGACAGATAGAAGTCTGCCCCTTCGCGCAGCCGCGCGTCGTGGAATCGGCCCTTCCACAGCACGCCTTCACGACTGAGGTCGATGGCAACCACGCGTGACGGCAGGCTGGCTTCCAGCAGTGAATCCAGCAGCGCAAACAGCGGCGGGAACACCTGCTCCGGCGCGTCGTGGCGATAGGCCGGAATATCTCCGGCATCGTGTTCGAGTGAGAAGGTCAACAGACCGCCAGCCAGACGTGCCAGCTCGCGGTACAGCAGTTCAGGATGGCGGGTTGGCGACTGGAACAACTCCAGCAACACCGGCTCGGCGCTGTTCAGCGCGTTGAGCAGCCAGAACAGCGAGACGTCGGCGACGGCAAAATCGGCCATGCGTTCGTTGCTTTCACGGCGTAATGCCATCAAACGCTGACGGCGCGCACTCAGACGATGCAGCAAGTCACCCAGTGCAGTCAGCACCGCCGGACTGGCTGACAGCGACAGCATCGGCGGAATGAATGACGCGTCGCGCGTCCACTGCCCCTGCGCATTACGCACCAGACGTGCCACCGGACAGGTGAGATACGCGCCGTTTTCCTGATTAGCGAGACGCAGACGCAGGGCAAAACGCTGCACGGCAATGCCAGTACGCTCCTGCCCCGCCAGCTCCTGCACCTCTTCCCGACCGGCCACCCAGCGGCGCGGACGCTCACTGTCGCTGCCGTCGTCGAGATTACCGCCATTGGCGCTCAGCAACGGCAAAGCCAACACCACTTCAACCTGTTCCTGACCGGCAGCAACAGAGAGGTCGCAGGCCGGCGGCAGGTTGTCGGAAAGCGCGGTGTCCATCAGCGTCCCGTCGGGAAAACGCACCGTCAGACGGGTGGCGTTAAGACGAGACAGCGCCAGCGCGCCGTCGTCAAACTCCGCGTGTACAACGCCCCACGGATGCGCCAGCCCCATGCGCGCCACAGTGTCAGCAACGTGCGCGTCCCACAACGACTGCTGCTGAAACTGCTGCGGCGTCAGAAACGCCCCGTCTTCCCATAACGGTCGGTAGATTTTCATCGCGCCTCCTGCGCCTTAAGCCTTGGCCTTCGGCATCTGGCTGACCAGCGACAGGTTCACGTCCATACCTTCCACCTGGAAGTGCGGGATGGCGAACAGCTTGACGCGGAAGAAGCCCGGGTTGTCTTCGATATCTTCCACCAGCACTTTCGCATCGCGCAGCGGGTGCGAGGATTGCAGCTCGTCGCCCGGATCGGTCATCTCGGTCACCAGCGTGCGCACCCAGGTGTTGAGTTCTAGCTCCAGCAAGCGGCGATCTTTGGTGGTGCCGATGTTTTCGCGCTGAATCAGCTTCAGGTAGTGCGCGATGCGTGACAGCAGGAAGATGTACGGCAGACGTGCGTTGATACGGCTGTTAGCCGTCGCATCAGCGGTGTCATACAGCGCCGGTTTCTGCGTTGAGTTGGCCGAGAAGAAGCAGGCGTAGTCGCGGTTTTTGTAGTAAGAAAGCGGGATGAAGCCGAGGTTGGCGAACTCGAACTCGCGGGTTTCCGGGATCATCACTTCAGACGGGATTTTCACCTGGTTGCCGGTGCCCAAATCGTACAGATGGATCGGCAGATCCTGCACCGCACCACCGGCCTGCGGGCCGCGAATTTGCACACACCAGCCGTTGCTTATAAAGCTCTGCACCATGTTGGCGGCGAAGGCGAACGAGGCATTGGTCCACAGGTATTTGTCGTGATCCGGACCTTTCACTTCTTCGATGTAGTTGAAGCTGCGCACCGGCACGGTGTCCGGGCCGTACGGCAGACGACCGAGTACGCGCGGCATGGTCAGGCCGATGTAGCGTGAGTCATCGGTGTCGCGGAATGACTTCCACTTGATGTACTCAGCGCGGTCAAAGTAGTTGCCGATGTCTTTGATCGCCGCCACTTCTTCCATCGACTCTTTGAGGAAAAACTGCGGGCCGACCGAACCGATAAACGGCATGTGTGCTGACGCTGCGACTTTCGACAGGTTGCGTAGCAGCGCCACATCCTGCGCCGAGGCATCAAACTCATAGGCAGAAATCACCGCGCCAATCGGCTCGCCGCCCGGCGTGTCGTATTCGGCGACGTAGGTTTGCAGATAGAGGCCGCTCTGGATGATTTCCGGCGCATCTTCGAAATCCTGACGCAGATCGTCTTTCGATACGTCGAGCACTTCAATTTTCACGTTCTGGCGGAAGTCAGTTTTATCCACCAGCGACTTCAGGCCGCGCCACGCCGACTCCACTTTCTGGAATTCGTCGTGGTGCATCACCGCATCGAGCTGGCGGCTGATCTGACGGTCCAGCTCGGCGATATGGTGATCCAGCAGGTTTTTATCCAGCTTCTCTACTTTCGCACCACTGATTTTCAGACGCGTCAGGAACACCTGCATCGCAGCGGTGACGCGCTCGTCGGCGGTGGCATCAGACATCGCCTGATTATCCTGCCAGACGTTGAGATCACTCAGCTCTGACACCGGGTTGAGGTTGATTTTTTCAAACAGCGACGCGTAGACGCCGCCCGCAGCCGGGCGATCCAGTACGGTGGTTGCGCCATTGGCATGGGTTTCATTCTGAACTGACATCAGCATTCTCTCTCTATAGTCCGTGACGGGGATGATCAGGCTTGATCGGTGGCTAACGCAGACAGCTCGCTGCGCAGTTCGTCGCTGAGTGCCGGGTCTTTCAGGATGGCTTCCAGCTCTTTGCGGAAAGTGACGTTATCCAGCAGGTTGGATTTAAGGTCGCGCAGCAGGTTGCGCATAGCCAGCATGGCGCGCAGCTGAGGGATTTGGCGGGCAACCTGCTCCGGCTCGAAGTCCTTCATGTCGCGGAAGTTAAGCTGAACATTCTCTTCGCTGCCGTCACCGGCCAGGGTGTTCGGCACGGCAAATGACACCGCTGGCGCGATATCGGCCAGCACGCTGTTGAAGTTGTTTTTGTTGACGTTGATTTTTTCGCGTTCAGACAGCGGGCGGTCTTCCGCGCCGTTACTGAAATCGCCGGTCACCAGCAGCTTGAGAGGGAGCTCGGTTTTCTTCGCCGCTCCACCGGTGTGCAGGTCTAGCTTGAGGTTGATACGGGCTTTAGGGATCTCGTTCTGGTAAGAGTTGCTCATGTTTACTCCTTGTAAAAATGGCGCGGAAAGCACGCGTAGGCACACTTTCCCTGTGTGTTACCGCGCGAATATATAGCTGGAATTTTAGGAAGGCAATAAAGCGAGATGATCTTTGCGGTCTGATTTATATAGGAAATTTCTTATGATTTGAGTTAAGCCCCTGATGAACCCTGATAAAGTGACTAGGATTGTTCTTAAAATTATTTTTGACCGGGAGTGCCATTTATCACCAAAAATACTTTTACAGGTATCAATAATACAATGGCGCTAATTGTTACCGGATGGGATGGTGTCAGGCCGAGGGCGTAAACCATAAAAAAACCCGGCTCACGCCGGGTTTTGCTTAAGCTACATTCTCAATCAAACGGTTAACTGTAAGCGTGCAGCGTGCGTTGGCACAGCGCTGAACGGACGCAATCCTCTTTGCCGAAACGCACCACGCCGATCATCTCATCCTCTTCGAAACGCGCTAACGCATCGGCAAGGCCAGACTTGGCATGGGACGGCAGGTCGCACTGGGTGATATCGCCGTTGACGATAACCGTCACGTTTTCACCCAGGCGAGTCAGGAACATCTTCATCTGTGCGGCGGTAACGTTTTGTGCCTCATCAAGGATCACC
Source organism: Pantoea sp. DY-5 (assembly GCF_019795955.1). Lineage (NCBI taxonomy): Bacteria > Pseudomonadati > Pseudomonadota > Gammaproteobacteria > Enterobacterales > Erwiniaceae > Pantoea > Pantoea sp. DY-5. Next base: position 104,590 of record NZ_JAIMIE010000001.1, on the reverse strand, counting down.
ACCGCATTTTCAAAGGTACGTCCACGCATGTAGGCGAAGGGCGCGATCTCTACCTTGGCGATTTCAGGCCGCAGGCAGTATTGCATAAAGGAAGCGCCGAGACGTTTAACCAGAACGTCATATACCGGTCGGAAATAAGGCGCGAATTTCTCGGAAATGTCTCCGGGGAGGAAACCGAGATCTTCATCCGCCTGCAGAACCGGGCGCGTCACGATAATCCTTTCGATATCCTTATTGATCAGGGCCTCAGCCGCTTTGGCTGCGCTAATCCAGGTTTTTCCGCAGCCGGCTTCACCGGTGGCGAAAATAAGCTGTTTCGTTTCTATGGCATGGAGATAGTGTGCCTGAGCTTCATTTCTGGCTTCAATCGGCCCGCGGTCACGTGCATCACGCGCCATACCAATCGAATCCAACCCACCCATTTGCACCAGCGAAGTGACCGATTCTTCTTCACGCTGACGGTGACTGCGAGAGTCGCTACGAATAACGCGTCTTGCTTCACGACGTGCTTTGATCACTGCTTTCTGTCTTCCCATAGTGGCACCTTACAGTTGGTTTCATTTATCGCGGCGGATCACCCGCGGCGATGACTTGAACGCTTTAGAGGTTTAGTTGGCTTCCTTGTAAGCCGTGTCGAGCCAGTGAGAATGGTGTGCATCAGCGCCGAGACGCAGGCGCGCACCGGTAAAGAAAATGAGATTGAACAAGAACGATGTTTGAAAAGTAGCGAGGTTACGTTGGAGGGAAGAAATCCCCCGCAGTGAACTGCGTGTGGTGAAACTATTTAACTGTCCCAAAGAGAGACGAATCATGCGCGAACTCCAGTGGCTTAGCCACACAACTGACAACGCTTATGAATAAAGTGCATCATATTTGCGGTGGTTTGCAACATTATTTTTACGTACCGGTAAAGAAAAAAAGATAAGCGAAGCCTAAGGTCTTTTACCTTAAATTAAATTTGTCATATTTATCAAATAGATGATTTATTAACGGGTAACAGAACTTTTTAAGAACATTCGGAAGCGGTTACTTCCAGCGGAAAGTTTAAGGAATACTTAACAAATGCGCCTGCGAAGCGGTAACCACCGCAGGCGCTGCACATTTATTAATCAGGCCTGCAATAACGATTGCCCAAGATAATGGTTTTTATCCGCCACGCCCGGCAACGCGAAAAAGTATCCGCCGCCAATCGGGCGAATATATTCTTCCAGCGCTTCGCCATTGAGACGCTGCTGCACGGTAATAAATCCCTTGGTTAAATCATGCTGGTAGCAAACAAACAATAAACCCATATCCAGCTGACCCGAGCCGGTAATACCGCTGGAATAGCTGTAACCGCGCCGCAGCATCAAGCTGCTGTCGGTTTCCGGCGTGCGTGGATTGGCGAGACGAATATGCGCATCCAGCGCGATAAAATCGCCATCGGGATCTTTATTGTAATCCGGTACGTCATGCTCGTTTTTCATACCGAGCGGCGCGCCGGATAACTTCTCACGACCGAAGATGGTTTGCTGCTCGCCGAGCGGCGTGCGGTCCCACATTTCTACGTGAAAACGGATGATTCGCACCGCCTGATAACTGCCTCCGTGCGTCCACGCCGGTTCCTGCTGTTCGTGTGTGACCCACAAGAGTTGATCCATCAATGCCGGATTATGCGTATCGGGATTGGCGGTACCATCTTTGAAGCCCAGCAGGTTGATCGGCGTTTCTTTGCCGTTGCTGCGCGCCGCGTGGTCGGCAATAAAACCGTCGCGACGCCAGCGCACCGCCAGCAGATCGGGTGTGCGTTTAATGATGTCGCGCAGCGCGTGAATCACCGTATCCTGGGTGTTGGCGCAAATCTGGAGCAGCAGGTCGCCATGGCACTGTTCCGCATCCAGCGAATCGTTGGGAAAACGCGTCATGGTTTGCAGCTGTGCAGGCTTGTGTTTGCTTAAGCCGAAGCGCTCATCAAACAGCGAGGTGCCGACCGATAACGTCATGGTGAGATTGTCGGGCGCGATATCGGCACCGAGAATTCCCGAATCCATCGGCGGCAGCTGCGGATTGGTGACCGCCGGCGCCGGTCCACCTTGCGTGAGAAAAGCGAAGCGATCGGTTAGCAAGCGGAACAGACGTTCAAGCTCGGCTTTGTCGATCGCCAGCACATCAAACGCCACCAGCATCATGGATGCCTGCTGCGGCGTGACGATACCGGCCTGATGGGCGCCGTAAAAAGGTTGCGCCTGCTGGCGCGAGTTGGGTGCAACCGTGCCGGGAGAGAAGCTATCGGCGGCTGCGGTATGGAACGGACAACCGCCGCCGAGGGCGGCTGCGCCACCCAACATGCCTAATCCCTGCAATAATCGACGACGCGACGGCTGCGCCGCGTCATTTTTATCACTCATGATTAGTTGAGACCCAAGGTTCCACGCAGCAGTGAGAGATCTTCCGCCAGTGTGGTAATCGGGCCTTTCAGCGCGTTACGGTCAGCGGTAGTCAGTTTTTCGTACGATTCAAAGCCATCTTTGGTGCGATATTTGCTGAGAATGCCGTCGACTTTCCTGAAGTTAGCATCCACTTTCGCCAGCAGCTGCGGGTTGTTTTTCTGCAGCAGCGGACGCAGCAGATCAACGATTTTCTGCGCGCCATCGATGTTTGCCTGGAAGTCGGAGAGATCGGTACGGCTGTAACGATCCTCTTCACCAGAGATCTTGCTGGAGGCCACTTCTTCAATCAGACCGGCTGCGCCGCCAACCACCTTCGCCGGTGGGAACGCCAGTTCGCTGATGCGGGTTTGCAGATCGAGCACATCCTGATTTAGCTTGCTGGCGAACTCTTCGGCACCTTTGGTGGTGTTATCGGCGAACAGGATTTTTTCCAAACGGTGGAAACCGGTGAATTTCGGATCTTCGTTTTTCTTCTCGAAGTCATCTTCACGCGCATCAATGCTGCCATCCAGATCGGAGAACAACTCAGCAATAGGTTCAATGCGCTCGTAATGCACGCGCGTGGGTGCAAACAGCGCTTTGGCTTTCTCGAGGTCGCCGGCTTTCACCGCATCGGTAAACGCTTTGGTGCCCGCTACCAGCTCTTTCACTTCATTCATCACGTAAACTTTGTAGTCGGCGATCGGGCCAACCAGCTCCAGCACATCCGGTTTACCGTTTGCCGGTTTCTTCGCATCGCCGCTCACCACCAGCTTGCCTTTCGGGTTGCTGAGCAGGCCGCAGGTCATGTCATATTCGCCCGCCTCCAGATTGGCGGTGAGTTTCTGGCTGAAGCCAGGCGCGATGTTTTCACGCTCTTCCACCACCATCACCCCTTTCAGAATCTCCCACTCCAGCGCTTTCTGGCTGTTGTTTTTGATGATGAACTGGGTTTTACCGGCCTGCACGTTGAGCGACATCGGCTCACATTGTTTGTCCGTCACGGTGACCGTGACTTGCGGGACGGCAGCAGTAGCCGCACCGGAAAACGCCAGCATAGCAACCAACAGCGCCTTGCGGCGGAAGCGAATCGTCATAGTGATATCCCTGTTACATGGAAGAACAGGCGCGCAATCGCGCCTGATTAAATTTCAGCGTGTGGTACGTGCTGCGTTGACTGAAGGCCGGGCCGGTAAGAAAAACAGCAGCAGCGCCGGGATGATATAGGCAAGCCACACCGCCACTTCGCTGACACTTGGCGTTTCCTGATAACCCAAAATCCCTTCCAAAAGCGTACCGAACACCGAGTGCGTTGAGAGCGTGTTGCTCATATCAAACGCCACATCCTGGAAGTGATTCCACAATCCGGCTTCATGGAAGGCGCGAATGGCACCGGCGGAGAGTCCAGCCGCGACAAACAGAATGAACAAACTGGTCCAGCGGAAAAAGTGCGCCAGATTCAGGCGAATGCCGCCGTAATAGAGCAAAAAGCCCAGCGCCACGGCAGTTGCGAGGCCCAGCACCGCGCCGAGCGGCGGCGCATATCCTACATCCTGAGTGAAGGCGGCCAGCAGGAAGAACACCGATTCCAGTCCTTCACGCGCTACCGCCAGAAACACCATCAGCACCAGCGGGAAGCCGCTGCTGCCCTGCTTCTGCAACGCCTGATCAACCGATTTTTCCAGCGTGGCTTTGATATCCCGCGAGACTTTGCGCATCCAGAACACCATCGACGTCAGGATCACCACGGCAATCACCGCGACAATGCCTTCGAACAGTTCCTGCTGTTTCTGCGGGAACTCGCCGGTGGTTTCATTGATAAAGATGCCTAAGGCCAGACAGAGCGCGGCAGCGATAAATACGCCGGCCCACATGGCGGGAAACCATTGAGTGCGCTGGGTGCGTTTGAGATAGCTAGCAATCAGGCTGACGATGAGCGCTGCTTCCAGACCTTCGCGCAGCATGATGAGAAAGGGAACGAACATCACCAACCTCTTGAATTTTAAGAAGGGTAAACCTTAGGTAAAAAAACGTAAAGTGCGAACGATAGTGATTATCATTACTAAAGAGAGAAATACAAGTCACTGCAGGAAATTAATTTTGTTTTTGCGGATTGGGGAGCGGGTTTTAGAGAGTGCGCACTCCTGCGCACCCGGGGGTTCATCAAACACGTCGCCATCAATGGCGATAGAGGTTACTTGCTGTGGTATTGGGCTTCGGCGGCAGCAAAGCGCTGCTGCGCCGCTTCTGATGGGCCGCGACCCAGCAAGCTAAATACCACAATCGCGATACTGGCGAACGCGAAGCCTGGGATGATTTCATACAGCTCGGCGTAGCCATAATCTTTCCACAGCAGTACGGTTAGCGCGCCAATCACCATACCGGCCAACGCGCCGTTGCGCGTCATGCGTTTCCAGCACACGCCGAACAGCACCACCGGACCAAAGGCGGCACCGAAGCCAGCCCACGCATAGCTCACCAGACCTAACACGCGGTTTTCCGGGTTGGCAGCCAACGCGATAGCAATCAAGGCAATCAGCAGCACCATCAAGCGCCCTACCCACACCAGCTCTTTCTGGCTGGCGTTTTTACGCAGGAAGCCTTTATAGAGATCCTCAGTTAAGGCGCTGGAGCATACCAGCAGCTGGCAGCTTAAGGTCGACATCACCGCCGCCAGAATCGCCGAGAGCAAGATACCGGCAATCCACGGGTTGAACAGAATACGCGCCAGTTCGATAAAGATACGCTCGCCGTTCTGGCTTACGCCCGCCGCCTGATCGGGATGGTTCTCGAAGTAGGCGATACCAAAGAAGCCCACCGCCACCGCGCCACCGAGGCACAGGATCATCCAGATCATACCGATACGACGCGCGCTGCGGATGGTGTGATGCGAATCGGCCGCCATAAAGCGCGCCAGAATATGCGGCTGCCCAAAGTAGCCAAGTCCCCAACCGAGCAGCGAAATCACCGCGACAAAGTTCAGCCCTTTCAGCATATCGAGGTTTTCGAGGCTCTTCGCCCTGATCACCGCCAGTGAATCATCCAGGCCGCCGACGGCGACAATCACGATAATTGGCGTCAGAATTAGCGCAAAAATCATCAGGCTGGCCTGTACGGTATCGGTCCAGCTCACCGCGAGGAAACCGCCCACCAGCGTGTAGAGAATGGTGGCAGCGGCACCTGCCCACAGCGCGGTCTGGTAATCCATACCAAAGGTACTTTCAAACAGACGCGCACCGGCAACCACGCCAGACGCACAATAGATAGTGAAGAAGATCAGAATCACCACCGCCGAGATAACGCGCAGCAGTTTGCTGTTATCTTCGAAACGGCTGGAGAAGAAATCTGGCAGGGTTAACGCATTATCGTGATGCTCGGTCTGCACACGCAGACGGCCCGCCACAATGCGCCAGTTCAGCCAGGCACCGATGATCAGGCCGATGGCGATCCAACTTTCGGAGATCCCGGACAGGAAAATGGCGCCCGGCAGGCCCATCAATAACCAGCCGCTCATATCGGAAGCGCCCGCAGAGAGCGCGGTCACGACGCTCCCTAAACTGCGCCCGCCGAGAATATAGTCGTCGAAGCTTTTGGTTGATCGCCAGGCGATGAAACCTATCAGCACCATCCCAAGGATATACACTACAAAGGTCACCAACATCGGTGTACTTACACTCATGAGTCTCTCCACTTATTATTCGATCCATCAAGAGAAATCTTTTTGATCAGCGCTGTCGGAACGGGACAGCAGCCTGGTTCCACCGCATCCAGAGAAAGCGATTTCTCTTAAGGCGCGGTATCCTGCCGCAAAGGGTCGGCGCGCACAATGCATTTAACACAGCTGTTACACCGGTTTCACCTTCCTTCGCTTTTTTAATGCCCGCAGGTTGCGCCTGCTCACAGTTTGAGTTGCACCTCATCGGGTTAAGGAACCGTCTTGTTGCTGGCGGTTGCAACATTGGCGAGTTTCTTGCAGCAATTTTCATGCCGCATTTATCGATTTAACACTTTAGGCGGTTCAAAGCGTGCAACCGAGGTCACATTTAACCTGGTTGCACAAAGTTGCAACATAGGTGATATTGCTGCCACGCAAGCGTTGAATCACTACTTTTCGAGGACGAGGACATCATGGGAACGACTACCATGGGGGTGAAGCTGGATGAAGCCACCCGCGATCGCATTAAACTGGCGGCCCAGAAGCTTGACCGCACATCACACTGGCTGATCAAGCAGGCCATTTTTAATTATCTGGAGCAGCTGGAAGCCGGTGAATCCGTGCCTGAAATCCCGCAGTTGCTGATTGATGCCGCCGGTGATGAAAGCGTGCCCGACGAGGCGCTGCAGCCTTTCCTCGACTTCGCCGAACATATTTTACCGCAGTCAGTCAGCCGCTCAGCGATCACCGCTGCATGGCGTCGTCCGGAAACGGATGCGGTGCCAATGCTGCTGGAACAAGCGCGTCTCCCTGCCCCGCTGGCCGAGAAAACCCATCAGCTGGCTTACAGCCTTGCCGATAAGTTGCGGCACCAGAAAGGTGCAACCGGCCGCGCCGGCATGGTGCAAAGCTTGCTGCAAGAGTTCTCGCTCTCCTCGCAGGAAGGCGTGGCGCTGATGTGTCTGGCGGAAGCGCTGCTGCGTATTCCGGATAAGCCGACGCGTGATGCGTTAATCCGCGACAAAATCAGCAATGGCAACTGGCAATCGCATCTTGGCCGCAGCCCGTCGATGTTTGTTAACGCCGCCACCTGGGGCTTGCTGTTTACCGGCCGTCTGGTCTCTACCCATAACGAGGCTAATCTGTCGCGCTCGCTCAATCGCATCATCGGTAAAAGCGGCGAACCGCTGATCCGTAAAGGCGTGGACATGGCGATGCGCCTGATGGGCGAGCAGTTTGTTACGGGTGAAACCATCGCCGAAGCGCTGGCCAATGCGCGCAAACTGGAAGAGAAAGGGTTCCGTTACTCATACGACATGCTGGGCGAAGCGGCGCTGACCGCCAGCGATGCCAAAGCCTATTTGGTTTCTTATCAGCAGGCGATTCACGCCATCGGCAAGGCGTCGAACGGGCGCGGTATTTATGAAGGTCCGGGCATCTCGATCAAGCTTTCGGCGCTGCATCCGCGCTACAGCCGTGCGCAGTATGAGCGCGTGATGGACGAACTCTATCCGATCCTCAAATCCCTGACGCTGCTGGCGCGCTCGTATGACATCGGTATCAACATCGATGCGGAAGAAGCCGATCGCCTTGAGCTGTCACTTGATCTGCTGGAAAAACTCTGTTTTGAACCTGAGCTGGAAGGCTGGAACGGCATTGGCTTTGTGATTCAGGCGTATCAGAAGCGCTGTCCGTTTGTGATTGATTCGCTGATTGATTTGGCGCAGCGCAGCCGTCGTCGCTTGATGATCCGCCTGGTGAAAGGCGCGTATTGGGACAGCGAAATCAAACGCGCGCAGATTGAAGGTCTGGAAGGCTATCCGGTCTATACCCGCAAGGTGTACACCGACATCTCTTATCTGGCCTGCGCGCGCAAACTGCTGGCGGTGCCGAACCTGATCTATCCGCAGTTTGCTACCCACAACGCGCACACGCTGGCGGCGATCTACCAGCTGGCGGGCAATAACTATTATCCAGGCCAATACGAATTTCAGTGCCTGCACGGCATGGGTGAACCGCTGTATGAACAGGTTGTCGGTAAAGTGGCCGATGGCAAACTGAACCGACCGTGTCGTATTTATGCGCCGGTCGGTACCCACGAAACGCTGCTGGCGTATCTGGTGCGTCGTCTGCTGGAGAACGGTGCCAATACCTCCTTCGTTAACCGCATCGCTGATAACACCTTGCCGCTGGATGAGCTGGTCGCCGATCCGGTGGCCGCCGTGGAGAAAATGGGCGTCGCGGAAGGCGCGATTGGTTTACCGCATCCTAAAATCCCGCTGCCGCGCGATCTGTATGGCGCCAAGCGCGCTAACTCTGCCGGTCTGGATATGGCCAACGAACATCGTCTGGCGTCGCTCTCCAGTGCCCTGCTCAACAGCGCCAGCCAGCCGTGGATCGCCCAACCGCTGGTAGAAGGTGAATTGGGCGAAGGCGTCAGCCGCCCGGTGCTTAACCCTTCTGCACCAGCAGATGTGGTGGGCAGCGTGCGTGAAGCTACCGAAGCCGAAGTCTCGGCTGCATTGGATGCGGCAGTCAATGCCGGTCCAATCTGGTTCGCGACGCCACCGCAAGAGCGTGCCGCGATTCTGGAGCGTGCCGCCGAAGCAATGGAAGGCCAGATGCAGCAGCTGATTGGCCTGCTGGTGCGTGAAGCCGGTAAAACCTACAACAACGCCATCGCCGAAGTGCGTGAAGCGGTTGATTTCCTCTACTACTACGCTGGCATGGTGCGCGACGATTTCGATAACGAAACCCATCGTCCGCTTGGTCCGGTGGTGTGCATTAGCCCGTGGAACTTCCCGCTGGCGATCTTTACCGGACAAGTTGCCGCAGCGCTGGCGGCGGGTAACAGCGTGCTGGCCAAACCGGCGGAGCAAACGCCGCTGATTGCCGCGCAGGCGGTGCACATCCTGCTGGATGCCGGCGTACCGGCTGGCGTGCTGCAACTGCTGCCGGGCCAGGGCGAAACCGTGGGTGCGCAACTGACCGGCGACGAGCGCGTACGCGGCGTGATGTTCACCGGTTCAACCGCGGTGGCGACATTGCTGCAGCGTAATCTGGCTGGTCGTCTCGATCCTCAGGGTCGTCCGACGCCGCTGATTGCCGAAACCGGCGGCATGAACGCGATGATCGTGGATTCCTCAGCGCTGACCGAACAGGTGGTGGTGGATATCGTGGCTTCGGCCTTTGATAGTGCCGGTCAACGCTGCTCGGCGCTGCGTCTGCTGTGCGTGCAGGACGATGTGGCCGATCACACGCTGAAAATGCTGCGTGGTGCAATGGCCGAGTGCCGCATGGGCAACCCGGAACGTCTCTCGACCGACATTGGTCCTGTGATCGATGCCGAAGCGAAAGCCAACATCGAACGTCACATTCAGGCGCTGCGCAACAAGGGCTTCACCGTCTATCAGGCGGCGCAGGAGAATCCGCAGGACAGCAAAGAGTGGAACAGCGGCACCTTTATCAAGCCGACGCTGATCGAACTCGATCAGGTGAGCGATCTGGATAAAGAGGTGTTTGGACCGGTGCTGCACGTGGTGCGTTTCTCGCGCAATAACTTGCCGCAGCTGGTTGAGCAGATTAACGCGTCGGGTTACGGCCTGACGCTCGGCGTGCATACGCGCATCGATGAAACCATCGCGCAGGTTACGGCGAGCGCTAAAGTCGGCAACCTGTATGTAAACCGCAATATGGTGGGTGCGGTCGTCGGCGTGCAGCCGTTCGGCGGCGAAGGCTTGTCGGGCACCGGTCCAAAAGCCGGCGGTCCGCTCTATCTCTATCGCCTGCTGGCCAACCGTCCAGATGGCGCGCTGCGTATCACCTTTGATCGTCAGGATGCCGAGCGCCCGGTTGACAGCACGGTGCGTGCCGAGCTGATGCGTGCGCATCAGGCATTGCAGCAGTGGGCGCAGGATAAGCCTGAGCTGCTGGCGCTGTGTCAGCGTTACGACGAGCTGGCGCAGGCCGGTACGGTGCGTCTGCTGCCGGGCCCAACCGGCGAGCGCAATACCTTCACCCTGCTGCCGCGCGAACATGTGCTGTGCATCGCCGATAACGCGGAAGACGCGCTGACGCAACTGGCGGCGGTGACCAGCGTCGGCAGTCAGGCCATCTGGCAGGATGATGAGCTGCATCGTGCGCTGCGTACGTCTTTGCCTGCTGCAGTGCAAGCGCACGTCAAGCTGGTGAAGGATGCGCTGGCGGCGGAGTTTGATGCGGTGATTTATCACGGTGATGCCGATCAGCTGCGCAGCCTGTGTGAGCAGGTCGCGGCACGCGATGGAGCGATTGTCTCGGTGCAGGGCTTCGCCCGCGGCGAAACCAATCTGCTGCTGGAGCGTTTGCTCATTGAGCGTTCACTCAGCGTCAATACCGCCGCTGCGGGCGGTAACGCGAGTTTGATGACCATCGGTTAACAGTAACAACGTAGGGTCGCCATTAATGGCGACCTTTTTTTCACGCCGCAGACTTACCCCGCTTCAACCCGATCAACGTTGGAAACACAAACAACGACTGACCCAATCCGCGATTGGTAACCTGCCACACCGCCACCGAACACAGCGAACAAATGCCCACAATCGCCAGCGGATAGAAGCAGGCCCAGAGAATGGAAAACCACGCTTGCTCAAACAGATGATGACGCTGAGCAAACAGAATCGCCGACATACCGAAGAACTCAATGAAGATGCGGTGAATAACGTAAATTTGCAGCGTGTTGCGCCCAACCCAATTCAAGTAACTCATCTTGAAACGCGCGTTCAGCCAGCGACACGCCGCCACGCTGCCCAGCACCGCTAGGATGCACAGGAACAAGCTCTTATCCAGACCAAAGATGATATGCAGGCCCGAGATCGCCGCCAATATCGCCCAAGGCACAATGTTGTCGCGACGCCATTCACTGAGACGCAGCATCATCGGGCTCCAGAACGCCCCCAGCAGGAAGAACAGGAAATACTGCGCCACGCTTTGTGGTCCCCAGTACGGAATGATCTTCTCCACCGCCAGATAGTTGAGCGCAATCGCCACCACCAGCAACGCCACTTTCTGCTGTTTAAAGATCTTGGCGCACAGAAAATAGAGCGCTAAACCGTAGAGATACCACGAGGTGCTCATGGCAAGGAATGTCAGCTTTAAGAACTCCAGCAGCGATCCGGCATACGCCGCGTTGAGGTTCTGTGAAATACGCTGCCCGGTGATCTCGGTGGAGATGCCAACAATCGACCACCACTGAATAAAGCCCCACAAAATATAGAGATAAAACAGGTTGGTGATGCGACTGGTAAACACCTGTTTCCACGGCCGATTTAAAATACCGTTAGTGGCTAATAAGCCCGAAACAAAGAAAAACGCCGGCATACGCAGCGGCGATAATACGGTATTAAACTGCACCCATATTTCTGCCGGGATCCAACCAGCCGTCAATAATTTCACCGTGCCTTCGAATCCAGGTAATACGGTGTGATACAACACCACCAGTAATATGCAGGCTCCCTTGAGGGTATTTATCCATGCGATATCTTCTTTCCTGGCGTTATTCATATGATGACTCCCGCTGCTGTTGCTGTGTAGGTCTTAAAGAAGAAGGATGAGGAAATAAGCGTTGTAGCATTTATGATTATTAAACGATTATTCAACAGGCGGGGCGGGCATGATGTAGCGAAAGTCCTAAATGTTTTTTTGTGGTCCTGATATAACAATACTTTACAGATCCAGACAAAAATAGAACCCTGAGCAGGCTAAGGAAATTTGTCTTAATTTGAGTCACTAAAAGAGGATTAAGTAAAATAAGTGTGATCGTTGTCGCGCAGGGAAATTAAGAACAATCCACCCTTTCTTATGCCAGATTAAATTCAAATTCTAAATGTGGATTTATTTAATGTGGCAAATGGATAAGCAGCGATATTAGCGTTGTGCTAAGCGATTTATTACCGCACATTCCGTAGCGGCGCGATTTATCGCGCAATGAATTGCGCCGCTACGGAATGTGCGGCGCGTGATCAACAAAGTTATTGCAGCGGTGCGCTTTTGCTTTCGAGCGCAGGTTTGCGCAGCAGGCGCGGATAGAGAAACAGCATGCGGCCCGGACCACGGTTAAGCAGCGTCCACAGCAGCAGCGAAATACTGGTACACAATGCAACGCCGGTAATCGGCATCAGCAGCGCCCATGCCCAGCTAAAGACGGTATTGTCAAACCAGCCATAATGCACCGCCAGCACAATCGCACTCAGCCCCAGCAGCTCAATAAAGATGCGGTGCAGCACGTAGATTTGCAGCGTGTTACGGCCAATCCAGTTAAGCCACGCCATATTGAAACGTTCATTGAGCAAGCGGCACAGCACAATGCCAAACACGATGGTCAGCAAGCTGTAGAACGGATTTTTATAGATGCCGCCAACATGATGCAGCATGCCAATCAGCGCAATGCCGCCCAGCATCAACCAGTGCTGGCGCTTCAATTCGCTCAACTCAATCAACGCCTGGCTGAAGAATACGCCGAGCAGGAAATAGAGATAGTTTTGCGCCACGCTGGCGGGTCCCCAGCCGGGAATAAGGCTGAACTGAGCCGCGTACGTAGCAACAATCGCCAGCGCCATTAAGGCCATCTTCTGTTTGTGGAACAGCTTGGTGAACAGGAAGAATCCTGCCAGCGCGTAGAGATACCACAGGCTGGTCATAGAGGTCATCAGCAGCTTAATGAACTCAAACGGCGTGTCGGCATAGGCTGCGTTTTTGGTGCTGGAGAGCCGTTCCCCGAGATGCGTAGAGATGTAATGAATGCTCAGCCACTGAATGACGCCCCACAGCAGGTAGAGATAGACGATGTTGCTGAACTTCTTGGTGAACACCTCTTTCCAGGTTTTTTTGGTGATTGAGCTGGCGGCCAGCAAACCGGAGACAAAGAAGAAAGCCGGCATGCGCAGCGGCGACAGATAGGTGTTAAACGCCACCCACCAGTGCGCCGGCAGCAGCCCAGCGGTGAGATGATGCAGCGAAGGCGCGAACGTGGTGATGATGGAGTGATGCAACACCACCATCAAAATGCAGCCCCCTTTGAGCGTGTTGATCCAGAGGACCTCTTTCCTGGCAGTTGTCATTGCTATGTCCTAATTGCGCCATGAATTTGTAAAGAATTATTTATATTTACAAAGATGTCTCAATCGGGACTTTCCTAATAAGAAATCGCCCTATTGTCTGTAGGATTTTAAGAATGATTTAGCATTAATATTCAGCACGTTACGATATCATGGTGATATAACTTTAGGAAAATACTGAGGGAGGAGAGACCAGAACATATAAGAAAAGCGTCGCCGTTATCAGGCGACGCTTGAGATTATTGGTTAAGAAACTTGTCAAGAAATTGCCGGGTACGTGCCTGCTGCGGATTACTGAACAGCTCTTTTGCCGCGCCCTGCTCCACGATGCGTCCCTGATCCATAAAGATGGCGCGATCCGCGACGTCGCGCGCAAAGCTCATCTCGTGGGTGACGATCACCATGGTGCGTTTCTCCTGCGCCAGCGCGCGAATAGTGTTGAGCACCTCGCCCACCAGCTCAGGATCAAGCGCCGAGGTCGGCTCATCAAACAGAATCACTTCCGGACGCATCGCCAGCGCGCGAGCAATCGCCACACGCTGCTGCTGTCCGCCGGAGAGACGACGTGGAAAACTCTCTTCCTTGCCGTGCAATCCCACTTTCTCCAGCAAACTGCGCGCACGCGCGATGGCTTCCGCCTTCGGCTCGCCCTTGACGATCACCGGCCCTTCAATGATGTTCTCCAGCACCGAGCGGTGCGGGAACAGATTGAAGTTTTGGAACACAAAGCCAACCTGCTGACGCAACTGGCGCACCAGCTGCTTCTGCTTGTTGAGGCCGAGCGCCGCATCAATGGCAATATCGCCAACTTTGATACGTCCGCTTTCCGGCACTTCCAGCAGATTGATACTGCGCAGCAGCGTGGTTTTACCGGAGCCGCTTGGCCCGATAATGGCCACCACTTCGCCTGGTGCCACGTCGAGATCGATGCCGTGCAGCACCGTCTGGCCGTGAAACTGCTTCACCAGCTGACGGACTTCAATTGCACTCATTTACCCTCCCGATCCTGTCGATTCACATGCGCTTCAAGGCGATTTTGCAACGCCGACAGCACGGTCGCCATCACCCAGTAAATCAGCGAGGCCGCCAGATACATGGTGAACACTTCCAGCGTCCGTGAGGTGATCAGCTGCGCCTGACGGAACAGCTCCGGCACCTGAATGGTGGCGGCCAGCGAGGTATCTTTCACCAGGCTGATAAAGCTGTTGCCCAGCGGCGGCAACGCGGTGCGCGCGGCCTGCGGCAGGATCACGCGACGCAGCGTTTGCCACGGCGTCATACCGATGCTGGCAGCGGCTTCCCACTGCCCGCGTTCAATCGAAGCAATCGCGCCACGCAGTGATTCAGAGGCGTAAGCAGCGGTGTTCAGCGACAGACCAATCATCGCCGACGGAATCGGATCCAGCTCGATACCAAACTGCGGCAGACCGTAATAGATCATAAACAGTTGGGCGATGAGTGGCGTGCCACGGAAAATCGACACGTAGATGCGCGCCAGCCAGTTGATCGGCCAGAAGTGCGACAGGCGCATTAGCGCCAGCACGAAGCCAAGTATCAGGCCGAAGAACATCCCGCCGATACTCAACTGCAGCGTGAACAGCGCGCCTTTCAGTAAAAATGGTGCTGAATCCAGCACCAGTTGTAAGCTTTCCTGCATTATTTAGTGACGTCCGCGCCGAACCATTTTTCAGACAGTTTGCTCAGCGAGCCATCTTTCTGCATGTCCGCAATGGCGGAGTCGATGGCTTTCAGCAGATCGTCGTTGCCTTTACGCAGCGCCACGCCCGATTCCAGACGGGAGAAGGCCGGGCCCGCTACCGCCATGGTGTCGCCGGTTTTCTTCACCAGATCCAGCGCCGCCAGGCGGTCAACCAGAATGGCGTCTAAACGGCCTGAACGCAGATCCTGATACTTGGTTGGGTCATCATCATAGGTACGCACATCGGCTTTCGGCACGTTATCCTTCAGCCACTGCTCGTAGTTGGAGCCGAGACCGACGCCGACTTTCTTGCCGGCCAGATCGTCTGGCTTGGTGACGGTCGCTGCGTTTTTCTTCAGCGTCAGCGCCTGCACGCCAGAAATGGTGTACGGCGTAGAGAAGTCATACTTTTTCTTGCGCTCAGGGGAAATGGTGACCTGATTGATCACTACGTCGATGCGTTTGGAATCCAGCGACGCCAGCATGCCGTCCCATTTGGTCGGACGCAGATCGGCTTTCACGCCAAGGTGTTGAGCCAGCGCCTGCGCGAACTCCACTTCGAAGCCGGTCAGCTGGCCTTTTTCGTCCTGGAAGCTGAACGGCGGATAAGTGCCTTCCAGACCGACGCGCAGCTCGCCTTTACTCTTTACTTTTGCCAGCAAATCTTCTGCGGCGAAGGATTTAACGTTAACGCCCGCGACCAGCGCGACCGCCATCATGCCCATCACCATTTGGCGACGAATTGGAGAGAAAGTCATGTTTACCCCATTTATTGTGATGTGTTGTTGTGTGCTTTGTAGGGTCGCCATTTATGGCGACCTCTTCTGAATAACCGCCGGATTATAAACCGTTTTTACGTTCTGTCTCAGACCGAAGGGTGATAAGCAAATAACGCCGGCGATCCACCGGTATGCACGAACAGCAGCGGACCTTCACGACGGAACCGATTTTGCGCAATGCCATCAATTAATCCCGCCATCGCTTTGCCGGTATACACCGGATCGAGCATGATGCCTTCCAGCCGCGCCAGCAGCTTCACCGCCGCCATGCCCTCTTCGTTCGGCTCGCCGTAACGCGGCGCGAAGTAATCATCCCACAAGGCGATCGGCGCTTTGGCCTGCACTTCCAACTGCTCAGCCAGCGCGCTGCGAATGCGCTCCACCACCGGCAACTGCGCCTCGACTTTGCGCGACACGGTAACGCCAACTAGCTCGGTTTCGGGCAGCAGCTGTTCCAGACCAATCGCCAGGCCAGCATGCGTGCCAGCGCTGCCGGAAGCGACCACCACCGCGGCAAAATCCACCACGCCTTCGCTTTGATGCGCAATCTCCTGCGCGCACTCAACGTAGCCGAGCGCACCGAGCGCATTGGAACCGCCGACCGGCACAATATACGGGCGGAATCCCTGCGCTTCGAGGTGTTCGGCCTGAGCGGCCAGCTGTTCAGTGGGATTGTGCAGCGCATCAACCATGACGATTTCCACATCCATCAAATCAAGCATCAGGCGATTGCCGTTGCTGAGGTAGTTTTCTGACGTGGTGCCAATCGGGTTTTCCAGCAGCGCCACGCACTTCAGGCCGAGCTTCGCCGCTACCGCTGCGGTTTGACGCACATGGTTAGATTGAATGGCGCCCGCCGTCAGCAGCACATCCGCGCCTTCGCGCAGCGCATCAGCGGCCAGGAATTCGAGTTTACGCAGTTTGTTACCGCCGAGGGCCACCGGCGTGAAGTCATCGCGCTTAATAAAGATATCGCGACCAAGATAGTCAGAAAGCCGGGGCAAATGCTCAAGCGGCGTAGGTGCACCGAGTAATTCAAGACGGGGGAACTGGTGCAGAAGATGTAAGGACAATGCAGCCTCCATTCGGGCAATGTGCAGTTATCCATACAGTGTTGCAGAAGATGAGAAAAGTCGCACCCGGAATTCATCGCGTGCTGCCCTTGTTGCTGTCATGCTCGACAACAACAAGGGTGGGATCACCATCAGCCCTGCTGCCAGCCTAAAAACTGGTCATATTTACGCAGTGCGATGCGGTAATTGTTATTGCCCGCATCAGGCAGATCGTTCTCCAGACATTCATGCCAGCTATTGCCCCGTAAACGATCGGCCGGGAAATTTTTCGCCTTCAGCATGTCATCAAGCCGACGCAAACGTACCACATACTCACGTATGGTACTGTGGCTCATCTCGGTCTGCTCAAACAGGTATTGCTTAAACGCCATAATGTCGAAGTAATTCGGATGGGTATTACAAAATATATCGCTGCAGAAACGACACAAGGCGGTCAATTCTGGCTGGAGTTTCATCCACACCTGATCGTCAATCATTTGGTCCATTCGTGCGATGGCCTCTTTATTGATGATCTGGCCGCGAAAGACTAACGCCATACGATCTAAAACTTTGCCACAGTGTGAACAATTGCTTTGGCTGTGCTTATAGTCTTTAAGATAGCGACTTAACGGTCTGGCTTTAACTTTGGCTCCCATTGCTGAGTCCCCGGTTTTATTGTTTTTTTCGATCGCCAGGAACTGAGTCTGTTAGCGCGCCCCCGATAATCGGGCACGCAGGCGTTTGATCGCCTGACTGTGCAGTTGACTGACGCGGGATTCCCCCACTTCCAGCACCGCGCCAATCTCCTTCAGGTTCAGTTCTTCCTGGTAGTACAGTGTGAGCACGAGTTTTTCACGTTCAGGCAAGGCCTCAATCGCTTCAATCACGCGGTCACGTAGGTTTCCTTCCAACAACTGATGAAGCGGGTTGGCTTCCTCATGCCCCTCCGTCACCAGCTCCGCACTGTCGCCGTGTTCTTCCCGATACTCGTCGTAGGAGAAGAGTTGGCTGTTGTTGGTATCGAGCAGAATCTGCCGATACTCCTCCAGCGAAACATTCAGTCGCTCAGCCACTTCCTGTTCAGTAGCCGAGCGCCCCAACGCTTGTTCTACCTGATGCATGGCACCTGCTACTTCGCGCGCATTTCTGCGTACGCTGCGTGGTGCCCAGTCGCGACTGCGCAGCTCATCCAGCATTGCTCCCCGGATACGCTGCACGGCGTAGGTAGTAAAGGCGGTGCCCTGTAGCGCATCGTAGCGCTCCACGGCATTTAATAAGCCAATGCCACCGGCCTGCAGCAGATCGTCAAGCTCAACGCTGGCTGGCAAACGTACCTGCAGGCGCAGCGCTTCGTGCCGCACCAGAGGAACGTAGCGCTGCCAGAGCGAATGTTTATCCATCACGCCATCGGCGGTATAGAGATCGTTCACGTTGACTACCCTGCGTTAGTAAAGTTATCGGCATGATTATCCAATTCTGTAGGGGTTTTGATTGGCAGAATAGGCGGGCAAAAGCGAGGTTATTTCAAATTTGTTATGGATGGCGGTGGATCGCACCGCCATCCGCGCGGGCGTTAGCGCAAATTACGCAGTCTTTCCCGCGTGCCAGGCGGCACCGCGTCCCATAATGCGCAAACTTTGCCCTCAAGTGCCTGATAAAAAGGGGTAATCAACGCTTCAGTTTCCAGCGCAGGATTAAACAGCACCTGACCGGTTTCCGCGTTGATGCTTATCATTTTGTTGATAAACAACCGCTGCAGGTCGCTACGCAGGAATAAGCCGTTATCGGCGCTATTATCCGCCAGAAAGCCCTCTTCGTTCTCTTGCGTGTCGATGTAGCAGGCTTCGACCCACGGCCAGCTGTGACGTTCGGTCAGCTGCGTGCCGGTGATAATGCAGGCGCCGTAGCGCGCTTTTACCGCCGAGGTAAACTCCGCCTGGCTGGAGCGCTGCAGCACTTTGGCTTTCACGCGGCGTCCAACTTCGGTGCCGGGCATCACGCCGCTCGGCACTTTGTATTGCGGCGTGCTCAACACCACCAGAAACTGGATTTTGCGCGACAGCGGGAAGCACGGATGCGCCTGCGCATCGAACAGCTGCCAATACTCATCCTCTTCGGTCTGCCGCATCAGCACCAGCTTAAAGCCCCGGCTGTTGAGCAGATTCTGCGCCGCTGCCGAATTGGGATCGAGCATGGCAAACACCTGGGTTTCGCCGACCACTTTCCAGCGCCCTTCTTTGCGCGCTTCGTCGTTGCGCCGGAAGTAGAGAAACGCCTGCTGGTTTTTCAGGTAGTGCTCAAAGCGACGCAGATAATTTTTGCGCTCGTTGTCGTCCGAGACAAACAGCAGATCCTCGATCGGGCTATTGATCTCCTCCTGCGCGAACAGCGCGCGGATCACCAAATTGCGAAAGCTGGTCGACGGGCTCAGCAACCCGCGTGCGGTAAGCTCTTTCTCGTCGGGATGCTGCTGCGTGTAGCGCAGGGCAATCTCTTCGAAAGTCAGTAGCTCACCCGGTAACAAGTCATAATTGAAGCGCATAGACACCCCAGAAACGGAAAAATGTGGTTCAAAAATTGGAATGATTCTGAGGGGAGTTATCGGCAATCTGGGCGAGGACTGTAACAAGGTGGTTACTTTTCTGAGGAAGTAGTGCAGCAGCTAAAATCGTCCATTCCCCTGCGTATGAATTTGTTTTAGGTCAGCAGGATTTATCGTCCGAAAAAGCCCCGGTGAAAACCGGGGCTAAACATCATGCTGCTTTCAACCGTTGCAGACGCTTTTCACGGCGAATCTTACGCTCTTCAAACACCGCCACCATCGCCATTAAGGCGATACAGCCGATCGCGGCGGCATCCAGCGCCGCAAAGGTCCCGGCCCAACCGGTTAAGCCAAAGATGGGCGTGCCATCGGCGATCATTCCCAAGCCTAACTTGGCGAAGCTGTCACCAATCAGGTAAGCAAAGGTGCCTTTGATGCCATCGGCGGCGCCAATGGCTTTTTTCGGCACAAAGCCGACGGCGGCAACGCCAATTAACAGCTGCGGACCAAACACCAGAAAGCCCAGAGCAAACAGCGACGCCAGATAAACATACTGATTGCTGGCATGTTGATAGATACCAAGCGTGGCGATAATCAACGCCAGCGCCACGCATGCCACCAGCGCACGACGACCATTCGCCAGATCCGACAACCAGCCCCACAGCAGCGTGCCGACTAACGCACCGACTTCAAACAGCGTGAAGCCCTGAATCGCCACCTCTTTCGACAGTTTTAATTCCTGGAAGGCATAGACCGTCGACCACTGATCGATACCAATGCGCACCACGTACAGGAAGATGTTGGCGAAGCACAGCAGCCAAATCACTTTGTTTTTCAGCACGTACTCGACAAAGATCTGCCATTTGGTCATCGCCTGATCTTCGGTCTCTTTGTCCTCTTCGCTGATCTCTTCGCCAAACAGTTCCTCGGCTTTACCCAGACCGTAAGATTCGGGTGAATCGCTACCGTAGCGCAGACCGATAAAACCGACCACCAGCGCGATCAGTGACGGGAACACAAACATGCCGACCACGTGCCCATCGAACAGGTAATTGGCACCAAACAGCGCCACACCCGCTGCACCTGCGCCGCCCAGGTTGTGCGAAATATTCCACATCCCCAGATAGCTGCCGCGTTTCCGGCGCGGCGTCCATTTGGTGATGGTGGAATAACTACAGGAGCCGCCGGTACTTTGGAAGAAGCCGCTCAGCGCATAAAACGCGATCATCAGGAACAAACTCACCGAGCCCGCGCCCATGCTGGCGCTGAAGCCCAGCATGCAGATGGCCGAGAGGATCAGCATAAACGGCAGGAACTGCTTGGTATTTTTCCCATCGGCGTAATAGGAGACCAGCGTTTTACCGACGCCGTAGGTGATGGAGAAGCCGAGCCCAATCATCCCCAGCTGCGTCATGCTGAGTCCGTAGGTGGTGATCATGTCGTTCTGCGCAATGTTGAAGTTTTTGCGGATCAGATACATGGTCAGGTAGCCGATAAAGACCACCAGATAGGACTGCATAAAGGGTTTGAACCACATCTTGCGCCGCTCTTCGAGCGACAAATTCAGGGTCGGCTTGCGCACCTGATTTAAGAAAGCCAGCATGGAGTGCTCCTGATTAATGACCTGCGTGATGGCAGGCATTGTAAAAATCAGCAGCGGTTTCGGCCTGAGACAACCGCCCGGCGCAACCGGGAAAATTTCTTAGTTTTGTCGATGTAAGGGTAAAAAGCGGGGATGCATCACACTTCCTCGCGCTGGCGCGGCGTTTGAGCATGCAGGAATGGCAACAGTAGCAAGGCCGAAATGCCCGCCGCGCAGGCGATGACCGCAAAGAAACCGTTCCAGTGCCAGACATCGATCACCCGCGCCAGCGGCCAGCCGGAGAGCGATGCGCCCAGATAGGCAAACAGGCCAACAAATCCGGTCGCCGCGCCCGCCGCGTCTTTATGCGAACACTCCGCCGCCGCCATGCCAATCAACATCTGCGGGCCGAAGACAAAAAAGCCGATGGTAAAGAAACACGCAGCCTGCATCACGTAGCTGGCAAACGGCATCAGCCACAGCGATCCCACTGACAGTAAAATGCCGGCGGCAAAGATCAGGTTCATCGGGCCACGATTGCCGTTGAACAATTTATCCGATCCCCATCCCGCCACTAACGCGCCACCGAAGCCACCGAGTTCAAACATGGTCACCGCCGAGTTGGCCGTCACCAGATTCACGCCCAGCGTCTCGGACATATAGAGATTGCCCCAGTCGTTAATCGCGGCACGCACCACGTAAACCAGCACGTAACACAGCGACAGCAGCCAGATGTAAGGGTTGAGCAGCACATATTTGGCAAGGATCTGTTTGTGACTTAGCCCTGCGCCCTCTTGCTGCTGGGCGATCTCCAGCGCATCGTGGCGCCAGTCACCGACCGGCGGTAAACCCACGGTTTGCGGGCGATCGCGCAGGCGCCAGCAGAGAAAAATACC
This sequence comes from Pantoea sp. DY-5, assembly GCF_019795955.1. Lineage (NCBI taxonomy): Bacteria > Pseudomonadati > Pseudomonadota > Gammaproteobacteria > Enterobacterales > Erwiniaceae > Pantoea > Pantoea sp. DY-5. The sequence goes on along the minus strand of NZ_JAIMIE010000001.1, from coordinate 82,883 downwards.
GGCGACAATCGCCAGTCCGCCCGCGATCATCATGCCGGCGCGCCAGCCATAGTGCAGCGCGGCGGCCCCGACGATCATCGGGATCAGCGCACCGCCAACGTTTTGTGCTGTGTTCCACAGCGCCCACCAGCCGCCGCGTTCAGTGCGAGAAAACCAGCTGGTTAGCAGACGCGCACAGACCGGCGATCCCCATCCCTGGAAAAAGGCATTTAACACCCACAAGACGGCGAAAGCCCACAGCGACGTGGAGAAGCCAAACAGAATATTTACCACGCCTGTCGCTATCAGCCCGATGCCCATGAAGTAGCGCGCGTTAGAGCGGTCGCTGACGATGCCAGAGAAAAACTTCGACAGGCCGTAAGTGATGTAAAACAGCGTCGCCAGCAGGCCGATATCCATGCGCGTCATCACGCCCGCCGCCAGAATTTCCGGCGACGCGGCGTTGAAGCTTTTACGGGTGAAATAGAACAGCGCATAGCCGAGCCAGATGGTGGTCATGATATGGCGCCGCCAGTAACGATAGCGCGCATCAATGGCTGCTTTATCGCTGATCGGCTGCGCGCTGGCCGGTGCTTTGAGAAATCTAAACAACATATTGCTTATCCCTTGCGCAGCGGTAACGTGACGCTAACGCGCGTGCCGTGGGTACAGGAGATCCCCAGCGAGCCGCCGAGTGCCGTCACGCGTTCGCGCATGCCGGCAAGGCCAAAACCGTGCTGCGGGGAACTCAGCGGTAAGCCGCAGCCGTCGTCTTCGATTACCAGCTGCAACCGCTCGTCCTGCAATGTGCCTTGCAGCGTCACCGCACGGGCGCTGGCGTGTTTCACCACGTTATTGAGTCCTTCCTGACAAACGCGAAACAGCGTGACGCGCTGCGCTTCACTCAGTCGCGCTTCATCAATCTGCCAGTCGAGATGGCTGATGATGCCGTGCCCTTCCAGCTCCATTTCCCGCATCAGCGAACGGATTGCCTGCTCGAGCGAAAGATCGTCCAAATGGCGCGGACGCAAGCGCCCCAGCAAACGGCGCACCGAATCGTAAATGCCCAGCGATAGCTGCTCTATCAACATGCCGCTCTGCTTGACGCCACTTTCCGGGCTGATGCGCTGCATGATCCCGGCCTGGGTGCGAATCGCGGTGATGGTCTGGCCGATATCATCGTGCAGCTCGCGCGCCACTTCGCGCCTGACGCTCTCTTCGGTCTCCAGCAGGCGCTCCGTCAGACGGCGATTGCGCACCAACTCGGTTTGCAGCGACTGATTAAGCTCGCGTAAACGCTGAATACCCGCGCCGAGCAGCAGCCCGGTCAGGCTTTGCGCCAGCAGGGAGAGCAGCAGATCGACCGCGTGATCGTGCCAGGTCTGGCTGGCGATCAGCGCGATGGCGTTCATCAGTGTGGCGATCAGCGCGCCCTGCCAGCCGTAATGCCACGCCAGCGCAATAATCGGCAACGCCAGACAAAACGGTGTGAAGCGCGACAGCTCTGCAGGCAGACCCAGCTGCAACCACAGGCTGACCATAAACAGCAGCACATAACCAAACAGATGGCGCACGCGCCAGTTAACCGGCTGTCCGACCAGTGAAGGGCCAAGCGGCTGCCAGCGGGTGCTGGTGAGGTAGTGCCAGATCACCAAACAGGTTGGTGCCACGGTCAGTGCGCCGGTGAGCGTGAGCAGCACCGCATTCAGTGCGGCGGGTTCTGCGATCCACGGCAACGCCTGCAGCAGCGCCGCGCACACCATCGCACCGCCCTGCCACAGCAAGGTGCGCCAGTCGCGTTGATGACGATAACGGGAGATCAGCGCCACCGGCAGCAGCGTCAGCACGCTGCCCAGCATCAGCAGCGGCAGATGCGCCAGCGCCACCTCGCGCGACAGCCAATAAAGCAGCACCCCCTCAGCACCGAGCAGCACCGGCCAGTAGGCGCGCGGGCATTGCAACATCAGGCCAAGGCGCAGGCCAAAGGGAAACAGCAACACCGCCAGCTCAGGACGATCCGCCAGATGCAGGCTGATGCTCCACAGGCAAAACCACGCGGCAGAGAAGATACAAAAACTGGCGATGACGGCAATCAGCCGCGAAAAGAGTGGCTGCATTACCAGCCATCAAACATGCGGCGCGCCAGTTCAACGTCGTTACTGACGTTGAGCTTTTCCAGCAAATTGGCGCGATGAACGTGAACGGTTTTCGGCGACAGGCCCAGTTCAGCAGCGATCTCTTTTACCGCTAAACCTTGCGCCAGTTTTTCCGCCACCTGGCGTTCGCGTTTGGTGAGCGGATCCTGACGTCCGGAGGCGAGCTTTAGAGCGATATCGGGCGTCAGATAGCAGCCGCCTTTAGCCACGGTATGCACCGCAGCAATCAGTTCATCGGGGCTGCAACGTTTGGAGAGAAATCCGCGCGCGCCCGCATTCAGCGCCTGCTCCACCAGCGCCGGACTGTCGTGCACCGACAGCATGATGGTCGCCATGCCTTTCGGCAATTGGCTCAATAACTCGAGCCCGGAAATATCCGGCATCGAGATATCGCAGATGCACACTTGTACGCCGCGCCCCGGCAACTGGTTGAGCGCTTCCCGCCCGGAACCGCATTCGGCAACAACCTGGAAATCCGGTTCCAGCCCCAACAATTGGGCAAAACCCGAACGGACGATCATATGGTCGTCGATCAGCGCAATGGTGGTCATGAGGTTTCCTGGCGGTGAAAAAACGCGCTTACCTTAGCGATAAGCGGGGGAAGCTTCAAGGGGATTGGGTTGAGGTGACGGGTTTGGGTTTGTGCAATGACGTATCGGTCGCCATAAATGGCGCCCCTACCCAGTTTTGTAGGGTCGCCATTTATGGTGACCGACTTGTATCACTTACAATTTACCAGCGAATTATGAGCAATTACCTGCATATTCATAATATGCAGGTATAAAAAAACCCCGCCGAAGCGGGGTTTGATAAGCAAGAAGCTTAGAGCGATTAGCCCTGCAGCAGAGACAGAACCTGCTGTGGAACCTGGTTAGCTTTCGCCAACACTGAGTTACCCGCCTGCTGGATGATCTGTGCTTTAGACATGTTTGAAACTTCAGTGGCGTAGTCAGCATCCTGAATACGAGACTGTGCTTCAGACAGGTTAGTGGTGGTGTTGTTCAGGTTAGTTACCGCTGAATCCAGACGGTTCTGAATCGCACCCAGGCTTGAACGGAACTTATCGATGCTGCTGATAGCTGAGTCCAGAGCGGCCAGTGGATCTTTAGTCACGGTACCAGCACTGGTGGTTTCAGTAGTCAGTTTACCGGTAGAGCTGACATATGCTTGGGCGCCTACGTTTGCAGCATATTTACCCGTGCCGGTACCACCGGTAACAGATACAGATCCTGTGTCTTTATCGACGGAATAGCTAGTATCATAAGATGCTGTAGTCGTCAGTGCGCCGTCGCTATCTACAAATGCAGCATTTGAAGATCCTGTTCCAGATACACCAGATTTAAAGCTAGCAGTGAAAGTCAAAGGACCATTGTTAAAGTTAATCTTAACGTCATCAGCCGTAGCATCTGCGTTAACTTTTGCTAACAGTGCATCTGAAGAAATTGTGTCTTTATAGGTTACGCCATCACCTACTGTTGGGCCAGTACCGGTACCACCTGCGAAGTTGTAAGTTTTACCGCCAAAATCAACCGATGAAGCAACGGCTGTACCAGCATTGTTATTGGTATCAGCAGCCCCGAACAAACCTTTCATTGTAGCTTGGGTCTCTGTACCAGTTGGGTTGTTAGTGGTTAATGCGCCACCAACAACATATGCAGTTTGACCACCGATAGTGATGTTACCACTGGCATCTACATCAAAGTTTACTTTTCCAGAGGTAGAGGTGTATGTGCCCGACTGAGTTTGACCAGCTGCAGCTTTGAGAGAATCGCCCAGGTTCTGAGTGTCTGTACCAGTTGCAACAACAGTTTTAGTGGTGAAGTTTTTGTTGGTTGCATCATATGAATAGCTCTGAGCACCAATTGAAACGGTGTCACCATCATTCAACTTACCGAACGCAGTTTTGGCATCAAGTGCATCAAATTTAGTTGTTACAGTAATTTTACTGGAGTCTGATACATCTGCACCAGTAGCAGCCAAATCGCTGATAGTTGCTGCTTTGTTAGCGATAGTTCCGGTACCATTCACGTTGAAACCGTTCAGACCCAGAGTTTTAGAGTCAATCTGCTTTAAGTCAATGTTGATGGTCTGGCCATCGTTCGCGCCAACCTGAATTTTCAGGGTGCCGTCTTTAGACAGTACGTTCACGCCGTTGAACTGAGTCTGACCTGATACGCGGTCAATTTCGTCCAGACGTGATTTGATTTCGTCCTGAATTGAGTCCAGGTCAGACTGGCTGTTGGTGCCGTTCTGAGACTGTACGGTCAGTTCACGAACACGTTGTAAGTTGTTGTTGATTTCTGACAGCGCGCCTTCAGTAGTCTGCGCAGCAGAGATACCGTCGTTGGCGTTACGCGCAGCCTGAGTCAGGCCGGTGATGTTAGACTGGAAGCGGTTAGCAATTGCCTGGCCCGCTGCGTCATCTTTAGCGCTGTTAATACGAAGACCAGAAGACAGACGCTCGATAGAAGTAGACAGAGCAGACTGGTTCTTGTTGATGTTGTTCTGAGTGATCAGCGAGAGGCTGTTGGTATTAATGACTTGGGCCATGATAATTATTCCTGTTAATCAAGTCTTTCGGTTAAGGTGTGGGCTTCAACCCGCCGGCTTCAGCGCCGTCAATGTTGTTATCGTCTGCCCTTAAACAACCTTTAGATTTTTTTTAGGACCAGGTGAAAATTTTTCCCTTCAACCTGTCACGCTTATCTTTATCGCCCTACCCGAAGAGTTCTTTAGACTAACTTGATCATTTTTCTAGCCCCCGAAATACCCTTCTCTATATATGCTATTCGCTTTATTACCTGCTGGTAAATAATTCTAAACTTTGCCCATAAAGAGCCGATAACCCGCGGTATTGATTCTCCGTGTCGACATAGAAAGGAAACAACATGACCACAATTTCTACCCTCGGTATCGGTTCAGGCCTCGATTTAAGCACTATCCTGGATAACTTGAGTACGGCAGAGAAAGCATCATTGACGCCTATCTCTAATCAGCAGACGGCGTACACCGCGAAGCTGAGCGCCTACGGCACCTTGTCTAGCGCGTTAACCACCTTCCAGACAGCCAACACGGCATTAAATAGCGCGGATTTGTTCACCGCCACCAGTGCAGCCAGCAGCACCACCGCATTCAGCGCCACCACATCTGGCAGCACCATTGCCGGGAAATACAGCATTAGCGTGACGCAGCTGGCACAGGCACAGACGCTGACTTCCGGCGTGCAGACCAGCAACACCACCGCGCTGGGTAGCTCGGATGCCAGCCGCACGCTGTCGATCAAACTGGCCGACGGCACCAGCAAAGACATTACGTTGACCAGTGCACAAACCTCATTAACCGGCATGCGTGATGCGATTAACGGTGCCAATGCCGGTGTCAGCGCCAGTATTATCAAAACCGGTGATGGCGCTTATCGTCTGTCGCTAACCGCGTCGAAAACCGGAGAGGCCAATGCGGTTTCTTCCGTTACCGTAACTGGCGACGACACGCTGCAAGGCATTGTCGGCTTTGATTCAACCAAAACCGATGCCGATAATCCGCTGGATGTCAGCGTCGCCGCACAAGATGCCGAGTTAACGGTCAATAACGTCGCCATCACCAGCAGCACCAACACCATTAGCGATGCGCTGGAAGGGATTACGCTGAATCTGAATGATGTCACCAGCGGAAATCAGACGTTGACCATCACGCAAGATACCTCTAAAGCCTCCACCGCAATTTCCAACTTTGTGGATGCCTACAACAATCTGCTGGATCAGTTCACCAGCCTGACTAAATACACCGCTGTGGATGTTGGCTCAGATACACAAGATTCCAGCAACGGTGCGCTAGTTGGCGACAGCACGCTGCGCGGCATTCAAACCCAGATTAAAAGTTTGCTGACCAACACGGCCAGCTCTTCTACCTACAAAACGCTGGCGCAAATCGGTATCACCACCGACCCGACCACCGGTGAGCTGTCGCTGGATTCCGACAAGCTGAAAACCGAGCTGACCAAAGATCCTGCCGGCGTGAAAGAGATGATTGTGGGTGACGGTAAAACCACCGGTATCACCACCAAACTGGCGACTAACCTGACCAGTTGGCTGTCATCTACCGGCAGCATTCAGTCCGCGAAAGATGGCGTCAGCAAGACGCTGAATAACCTGACTGAGCAGTACAACAACATGAACACGCGTATCAACGCCCTGATTGCGCGTTATAAGACGCAGTTCACGCAACTCGACGTCACCATGAACTCGCTGAACAGCACCAGCGATTACCTGACACAGCAGTTCGATAGCATGACTTCGAGCAGCAGTTCTAAATAGTAAGGAGTGACCATGTACAGCGCTACAGGCACGCAAGCCTATGCAAAAATCGGGGTGGAGAGCTCAGTGATGAGCGCCAATCAACAGCAATTGATTACCTTGCTGTTTGACGGTGCGATCAGCGCACTGGTCCGCGCCCGCCTGTTTATGCAGGACAACAATATCCAGGGAAAAGGTAACTCGATTTCCAAGGCCATTAACATCATCGAGGGCGGACTCAAGCAGGGCCTCGATGAGCAATCAGGCGATGACCTGACCGATAACCTGTTAGGACTCTACTCCTACATGGTTCGCCGTCTGGTTCAGGCTAATCTGCGTAATGATGTCGAAGCCCTCGAAGAAGTTGAAGGTCTTCTGCGCAATATCGCTGATGCCTGGAAAGAAGTCGTACAACCTCAACACCTTCAGGACGCCGTTTAATGAATATTGCACCGTCACTCGTCACCGTTTACCAACAGTTACTCGACCTCAGCCACGGAATGCTGCGTTTGGCAGCAGACGGCGAATGGGATGATTTGATTACCAAGGAAGTGGACTATGTCAGTGCGGTGCAAAGACTGGCGCAAACAACCGAAGCCGCCGCACCGTCGCGCCAGCTGCAAGAGCAGCTGCGTCCGGTGTTACGCCATATTCTCGATAATGAGAGCGAAGTGAAACGTCTGCTGCAGTTGCGCATGGACGAATTGACGCAGCTGGTGGGCCAGTCATCGATGCAGAAATCGGTGATGAGTGCGTATGGCAAGCAAGGTAGTGTGTATTTGCCGCAGAGTTAATTAGTTGCGATGAACTGAATGAAAAACGGGTGGGAAGATATCTTCTCACCCGTTTTTTTTTCGATTTCCAGGTCGCCATAAATGGCGACCCTACGGGCAGAATATGTAGGATCGCCATTTATGGCGACCTGGGAATTACTGTGCGGATGCAGACGACACAGAAACCGGGCGCATAATCTCTGGCTCGATATCCTGAATCACCGCCTCGTTCGGACGTTTCGCCACTTCTTCCAGCGCCTGCTGGCACTCAACGGTTGGACGATCCACTTTACGCAGTCTCAACCCATCGTAACGCAGCTCACCGTTCTCCAGCACCAGCGGCATCACGCGCACCTGGCGCGTCACGTTAACCCAGTCATCGCCCAGACGCGTTAATTTGCCCGGTTTGGCAATCACGCGCTGCCACTGACGGCAATCCAGCGTGTCGCCCTCGGCACCAATAATCAGGCTGCCCATCGCTTGCTTGCTGATCAGCTTGCTTTGCGGCACCACGGTTTGCCAGTTGCCCTGCAGCTCCAGCGGTGCCGGGGTTTTCACCGCCTGGTCATAATTGCTGATCTGCGCACAGCCACTCAGCGCCAGCGCGGCCACTATCATCCACTTTTTCATTCTCGGTCCCTACACTCGCATCAATGGCGGCTACGTTATAATTTTTCCCGCAGGTTGCGCAAGGTATCTACTGCGCGCCGCATGATTTTCCTCAAGCTGCTCACTTCTGCGCCGATAACTCTTCTGGAGTTAAAAGTGCCTGTAAAAACAATAATGACCGATTACACACTCACCTTCGTTACGGAGAATCCCGTTATGCGATTGACCCTTCGCGCGCGTCTGACATCGATTGTTGGCCTGCTGTGCATTTTACTGATTGTTGCCGCCATCTGGGGAATCATCGGCCTGCGCGCCGCCGACCAACGGGCGCAAAATGCCTACCAGAATGAGCTGTTACCGCTGCAATATTCATCCCGCCTGTATCGCATGGTGCAGGAACAATCCGCGACCCTGTTCGATGCCCTGCGCTACTGGACCGACAGCAGCGAAGTGGAGAAACGTCTGGCGCGCATCGCGCAGTACGGCGAGCAGATAGCCAAAGACCGCCAAACCTGGCAGCAGCTGTCGTTTGATGCGCAAACCAAACCCCTCAGCCAGCAATTCATCACCCATCTCGACGGCTGGCAAACCGCGCTGAAAGATGCCGGTGAACTGCTTAAGGGCGGCAACCCGTCCGGCGCGCTGGTGGTGATTGAAACCCGCCTGCGCAGCGGCAGTCAGCTGCTGCAACAGGACATCGATCAGCTTGATGCGTTAATGCGCCAGCATGCGGAACTCACCTATCAGCAGAGCAACAGCGATTACCAGCTGGCGCGTAACAGCCTGATTATCATATTGCTGGTCGGGCTGAGCGTGGCGCTGGTGTTCGGCTGGCTGCTGATCCGCTCGATCAACCGCTCGATTGCTCAGGCGCGCGAGCTGGCCGAATCGATTGCAGCCGGTGAACTGAACCACGATATCGGCAGCGTTTCACGCGATGAGATGGGCGAACTGATGCAGTCGCTGCTGCGCATGGATGTGCGTCTGGCGGAGATCGTGCGCGACGTGGGCGAAAGCGCCACTGCGCTGAGTGATGCGGCGCGTCAGATGGCCGATGGCAATGACGATCTCTCTGAACGCACCCATTCGCAGGCCAGCTCGCTGGAACAAACCGCCGCCAGCATGGAGCAAATGACCGCCACGGTAAAACATAATGCCGATAACGCTGCACAGGCCAACGAACTGGCCACCGACGTGCGTCATCAGGCCGAACGTGGCAGCAGCGTGCTGCGCGATGCGGTCAGCGCGATGGAGGAGATCGAATATTCCAGTAAGCGCATCGCGGATATCAACCGGGTGATCGATGAGATCGCCTTCCAGACTAACCTGCTGGCGCTCAACGCAGCGGTTGAAGCAGCACGCGCCGGCGAACAGGGACGCGGCTTTGCCGTGGTGGCGTCCGAAGTGCGTCAGCTGGCGCAGCGGTCCGCCGGGGCCGCCCACGAGATCAAAGCGTTAATCGATGCCAGCGTGGGTAAAGTGGAAGCCGGCAGTGCGCTGGTGCAGCGTTCCGGCGCAATGCTCAATGACATCAATCAGGGCGTGGCGCGCGTGGTGGATATTGTCGGTGAAATTGCCGTGGCCAGCCGCCAGCAATCCAGCGGCATTGAGCAGGTCAACACCGCAGTGATTCAGATGGATGGCGCGACGCAGCAGAACGCCTCGCTGGTGCAGGAAGCCAGCGCCGCCAGCCAGACCGTTAGCGAACATGCCGGATTGCTGGTGGAGAAGATGGCCTTCTTCCGCCTGCAGCAGCGCTAAGGAGCGAGATGATGCGTAAACTTCTCGCGCTATTGGCGGCGTTGCCGCTACTGAGCCACGCGGCGACCACGCTGAATATCGCCACCATCGCTAACGGCGATATGACCATCATGCAGCAGCTCGCCACGCGCTACGAACAGGAGCATCCTGACGTCAAACTGCAATGGCATGTGATGGACGATGGCGCGCTGCGTCAGGCGGTGCTGTCGGCGATGAACAGCGGCCAGGCGCAGTTCGATGTCATCACCGTTGGCACCTATGAAGCGCCGCTGTGGGGTGAAAAAGGCTGGCTGGCACCGCTCAATAAGCTGCCCGCCGATTACGACAGCGATGATCTCATCGCGCCAGTGCGCAAAGCGCTGTCGTTTCAGCAGACGCTCTACGCCCTGCCGTTCTACGGCGAAAGTAGCATGACCTATTACCGCAAAGATCTGTTTGCGCAGAAAGGGTTAACCATGCCCGATAATCCCGACTGGACCGATATCAAAAACTTCGCCGCCAAACTGACTGACCCGCAGAAAGGCATTTATGGTCTGTGCCTGCGCGGCCAGCCTGGCTGGGGCGATAACGTAGCGTTCATGACCACCATGGCGAATGCCTATGGCGCGCAGTGGTTCGATGAAAACTGGCAGCCGACGCTCAACTCGCCGGAGTGGCGCGAGGCGCTGGGTGATTATCTGCAGGTGGTGAAGCAGGATGGACCACCGGATACGGTGAAAAACAGTTTCGGCCAGATTCTGCGCCTGACAGCGCAAGGCAAATGCGCCATGTGGATCGACAGCACGGTGGCGGCCGGTTTGCTGGTGAATCCGCAGATCTCATTAGTCGCCGATAAGCTGGCCTTTGCGCCTGCACCGGGCGGTATAACGCGTAACGGCTCCAATTGGTTGTGGTCGTGGGCGCTGGCGGTACCGGCGAATACGCCGAATCGCGAGGCGGCGATTGCCTTTATTAGCTGGGCGACGTCAAAACAGTATATCCAGCAAGTGGCCGATACCGTCGGCTGGGGCGCGGTGCCGCCGGGCAGTCGCAATTCGACGTATCAGCAGGCGAGCTATCAGCGCCTGGCGCCGTATGCCGCGCAGGTGCGTGCGGCGATTGATTCGGCCACCGTCGAGCAGCCGACGCTCAATCCGGTGCCTTATCAGGGCGTGCAGTACGTGAGTATTCCCGGGTTTGATCAGATGGGTAACGCCGTCGGGCAGAATCTGGCGGATATGCTGAGCGGTAAACTTACGCTGGATGAGACGCTGGCGAAGAATCAGCATGACGTTACGCGGATTTATCAGCAGTTGCATTGATGTTCTACGAATAATGTGCGGCCAGGTCGCCATGAATGGCGACCCTACGGGATTGGTGGCGAGTGTGGTTTCGTAGGGTGCGCATTCATGCGCACCTGGTTGCCATGAATATCGATCCGGCAGCAGAATCCTGACAACGCAGCGTGCGCGCGTTACACTAGCGCGCAAGTTGATACGCAGGAACACCGAATGAAAACCCCAGAAGAGTATTACGCTCAGGCGCGCACGATGTTTTTCGCCGCTCACCCCGATTTCCAGTCTGCACTGGATGAACTCACCGAAAGCGATGCCCGCCTGGCGAACCTGTCATTAGCGCAGTTACGCGACTGGCATGCAGAACGTATTTATGCCGCATTTTTGCGTCAGAAGAAGCTGGATGGCATGTTGTTTTCCATTCAGCTGGCGGAGCCCGATAAAGCCGTCGCCGCGGATGCCATTGAAAAGTATCTGAAATCTCACGCGGAAGCCTTAGGCATGACGTGGGAAGAGTTCTGCATCAAAAACGAGTTGTGATCGGCCACGTACTGAAACGGCATCAAAGATACATCGCCAACCACACAAAATGTTCAGGAAAAAGTTGTACAAGTTGAGAAAACTTGTATAACTTACTCATCACGACGTCAGTCGTAGATTGTCCTTGAACGAATGGTGCTGTTGCACCGCCTCTGGAAGTGTTGCTGGATTTCCACTTCCAGAGGTAATATTTTTTCTTATCCTTCCCGTTCGATCCCTTTTACTTCGATATAACTTGCCACCGCCAGCAGACGATTGACGTGGGTCAGCAGCAGATCAACATCGGACTGTAAAAATTCCTGCGATGCGCGCGAAGCGGTAACAATCGCCTCCTGCACCGTATCGGAAATAGTCAACGAGTTATTCTCTTTCGCCTGAATCAGCAGCGCGGCAATCAATAACGACTGCGCCTCAACCTGCGCCACCAGCTCTTTTGCTTCCACATCCATTTTTGCCATTTTCAATAAGATATCGATAACCAGTTGGCGCATATTTACCCCTGTTTTTATTTACAGTACTATATCGCACCCGATCCAATGAATGGAACGACCCTGATGTTTGTGGAGTTGATTTACGATAAGCGTAACGTGGCCGGATTACCGGGTGCACGCGAGATGATTTTGCAGGAGTTGGAAAAGCGTGTACAGCGCGTCTTTCCCGATATTGAGGTGCGCGTCAAACCGATGGAGCGTAACGCGATAGATACTGATATGAGTAAGAACGATAAAGCAACAGTTGCGCGGATTGTTGAAGAGATGTTTGATGAGGCGGAAATGTGGCTGGTGGCCGATTAGGCCACCAGTACGCTAGGCGCTTAGCTTTCCTGCTCAGCATGGTTGATGGCGATTTCGAGATCCTGAATCGCCGCATCAATGTCATCCAGCAGCTTACCCTGTTTGTTCAGCAAGGTGTCGAAGCGTCCCGCGTATTCGGTGTCTTTGTACTCACCCGCATCAAACGCCAGCCAGTGGGCAGACAGCGTCTCAGTGTTGGTCTGCGCGTAGTGGCGCATCTCTTTAAGCTGGGAGGTGACATCACGCAAGTATTCAGTTTTGGTTTTTACAGTTTCTGTATCACTCATGCTATCTTCCTTTTCGCTTATTAAGACGATTTAAATAACGCTTGAATGATTAAAGGTAGTGCAAAATATCGAAGCTGCCTTAGGAATAATCGGAAGTGACTAAAACCTGTTTGTAAACAGGGGACATCCCGGTCCCCGATGCTGAGTCGTCAGGCATTACAGATACTTCCTCGCCAGATCAATCAGCTCATCCTTCGCGGCATCGCCCAGTTTGATTACGCCCTGCTCGACAAAACTAAACGCTCTGACGAAATCCTTCACCCCTTCTGAGAACGCCTGAGTTCCGTCGTGGCTCTGCGCCGTTGCGGCGGCTGACGGCGCATCGGCTGCAGCGGGAGCAGCGATGTCCGGTTCGTTGGGCGGCGCAACCTCGGCAGGCGCAGGCGTTGCCGCCTCAGGCGCGGCAGTGGCCGCCACCTGCGCGGGTGCAGCGGTTATCGCCTCGGGTGCCGTAGCCGATGCCGGCGCAACTTCAGGTGCTGCTTCTACGACTACAGCAGGCGTCGCTTCAGGTGCTACAGCGGTCGCCGGTGCAGCAACGGGCGTGGCGACTTCGTTGGCGAAATCTTCCGCTGGTGACGATGCGATGGTGCTGGTTGGATTGATGACAGTTTGATCGCTCATAATGCTCTCCTTCTTACTGAATAAAGATCGCAGTCGGGCAAGACGGGCTGCAATCCACGGGGTAATTCGCATGATGCCCTCCTTAACGCTTGGGTTGAGGTGGCGACTTATCTCCTTCTGCCGGTTTCCCTTTGTCAGCCGGATTGCTGACCGGGTGCTTCACGGTGCCATCGAGCTTGTTCTGCAGCGCCACCAGCTGGCTGGTAAGCTCCGCCACACGTGCTTCACGTCGTTCCGATATGGTTCGATATTGCTGTCGAATCTCTTCAACACGCTGATTGGCGCTGTTACTGACGAACAGGAATAGCACCGTCATCGCCACGCACATCAACGACAACATCAGCAAAAAGCCGCCGAAGAACAGTTGGCGCCGATGGTTTTTCACTACGTACTCACTGTTTATCTGCATCATCACGACTCTCCTCCAGAGTGGTAATCAGTTGGTTAACCTGGCTGCGAAACTTCTCGCTGTGCTCGGCTTCCGTGGTGGCCAGCAAAATGCTCAGGGCGTTTTTTATCAGCCGCAGATCGGTTTCCAGCGAAGAGATACGCCGCAGGTTTTTGTCATGTCGGATGCGCAATTCATCGTTTTCCTGGCGCATCAAGGCGTGACCCTCTTTGAGCAGCATCACCTGTTCTTTGTAACTGGTGATGATCTCCCCACCGGCACGATTGCTGGTGACGATAGCGGCGATACCCGCCATTAACGGTTTCCAGAACACAGCTGCTGCGCCGCCGCCGAGAAGCAACGCACCTACGCTGGTGACTAAACTACTTTCCATGCTTCACCTCTCACCCCTGGCAAGGGATGTGCCCCATAAGCACGCTGACCACCCTTGCCAGCTTCGCGGTCAACGCCTGAATTTAAGTTTACTTTAACTTATGAATTTAAGTATACTTAAGTAGTTCCTTCAGGAGATGTCAAGATGATGAAAAAAGAATCTTCCGGTGAGCGCATCCGGACACGACGTAAAGCACTACAATTGACGCAGCAGGCGCTGGCCAAAAGCATTGGGGTGTCGCATGTGGCTGTATCGCAGTGGGAAAAAGAGGAAACCGTACCGCGTGGCGAGAATTTGCTGCGGCTCGCGCAGTGGCTGCAATGCACCGCGGCATGGATTATCGACGGGGATGGCGAAGTGTTTGCCACCCACGCCAAAGCCGCACCGGTTGCGGCGGTGCCATTGATTAGCCTGGCGCAAGCGTCAGCGTGGTTGAGCGAGGAACGGTTGTTGCTCAAACAGCAGGCTGCGCATTTTCTCTATAGCGAGAGTCAGTTGGGCGATGGCGCGCTGGCGGTCACGATAGACGATCAGGCGATGCAGCCCGATTACCGGCCCGGTGACAAAGTGATCTTTGATCCTGACGTTCAGCCGCAGCCGGGCGATGTGGTGCTGGCGCTGATGGATGGCGTGGCACGAGTGCGGATTTATCGCCTGCAAACGCAACAGCAGGATGAGCAGATCTTCACATTGCGCGCGTTGAATGATGATTTTCCGCAGCTGCATTCGGCGGAATCGGCGCTAGAAATTATCGGCACGCTGATGGAGTTGCGACGTTACCGAAGCGGCTAGACGCTTCGCTTAAGCTGTTATAATAAAAAAAGTTTAGCCTGATCGCGGGAAGCTATGGACAGACCCCGCGGTAAGGCTGCTAATCTAGCTGCAAAATAATAAATTATCCGGACAATCTCGATGCTCACCACAATTATTTACCGCAGCCATCTGCACGATCACGTGCCAATCAAAACGCTCGAAGATATGGTTGCTAAAGCCAATAGCAAAAACAAAAACTTCGACGTTACTGGCATCCTGCTGTTCGACGGCCTGCACTTCTTCCAGCTGCTGGAAGGACCGCGCGAGTCCGTTCAGGGCATATACAAGCGTATTTGTCAGGACGCACGCCACCATAATCTGGTGGAGTTAATGCACGACTTCGCGCCTGAACGCCGTTTTGGCAAAGTCGGCATGGAGCTGTTCGATCTGCGCGAGCATGACAAAGACACTGTGCTGCAAGCAGTGCTGGATAAAGGCACCTCGCGTTATCAGCTCACCTACAAAGATCGCGCGCTGCAGTTTTTGCGTACCTTCGTGGTGGCGCGCGACAAAGAGAACTACTTCGAGATCCCGCCAGCTAATACCTGGGAATTTGTTCCGGATATTGAATGGCAGAACGATCTGGAGGGTATCGATCAGAGCCTGCAGGATTGCCGCTTTGCTTTTCAACCCATCATCGATCCCTTCGCGCGCCGCGTCACTTCGTTTGAAGCGCTGATCCGCACGCCAAACGGTGGCTCACCCGATGAGTATTTCTCCGCGTTTGGCGGCGAAGCGATTTATCACGCGGATATCAAATCGAAACGTCTGGCCTTTCGCGTGGCGAGCAAACTGGGGATTGGCGAGCATCGTCTGTCGATTAATCTGCTGCCGATGTCACTGGTGACGGTGCCAAACGCGGTGGAATTCCTGCTTACCGAGATCAACGCCAGCGGGCTGGTGCCGCAACAGGTGATCGTCGAAGTGACCGAAAATGAGATCATTTCGCGCTCTGATGAGTTTGCTGCCGAAGTGAGAAAGTTGAAAGCGGCAGGTATCAGCCTCGCGCTGGACGATTTTGGTGCCGGTTTTGCTGGCTTGTCGCTGTTATCAAAATTCCAGCCGGACAAAATCAAAATCGATCGCGAGCTGATCCGCGATGTGCACAAAAGCGGACCGAAGCAGGCGATCATGCACGCCATCATTAAGTGCTGCGCATCGCTGGAGATTGCGGTGATTGCCGAAGGTGTCGAGCAAGCTGAAGAGTGGATGTGGCTGGAAGCCGCAGGCATTAGCCAGTTCCAGGGTTTCCTGTTTGCTTATCCGCTGCTGAATGGATTCCCGGCTGTTGCATGGCCTGAGATTAAATAGTGTTGGTCGCCATGCATGGCGACCCCACCAATCAGTAATACGTTACCTCAATATTGCCATACTGCTTATCAATCACGTTGCCTGCCGCGTCAGCGGTAATAATGTCGCAATAATAGGGAATGTCGTTTTTATATTTGCAGACATTGCTGACGGTTTTAATTTGGTCATTACGCTTCACCGTGGTAACCACGTCAGAGATCTTTTTCTTATCTTCTGCTCGCACCGCGGTAGCACGCGACACTTCAGTTCCGGCCTGGGTAATACTCAAGACCGCCATTTCACCGGCGCTGTTATAGGCGAGGTGAAACGCTGCATCGGAGGCGGGCGATGAGATCTGCTCAACCAAACCCTGTTTGTTATAGGCAATATCCACGGTCATGCTCGGCGTGACTTTCTTCACCATGGTGCAGCTCTTATTCAGCGTCACCACCACGTCCTGACCGTTTTCACTGCCTTTTAATTCATTGCCGTCGCGCGTCACTTCAATCACTTCGCCGTCTTTACGCACCGATTTAACATGCGTTGGACAGCCGTTGCGGTCGAAATCGACATTCACTTCGAAGATCTGCTGGCCGTCGGCGGTAAACAGCGTTTGATGGGTCGTTTTGACTTTGCCGGGCAGCGCTTCGAATTGATACAGATAGGCAAAGTTTTTCATTTGCGGGTAGTAAGTCGCGTCATCCTTGTCACATCCCGTGAGCAGGACAATAGCGATTAAAAACAGCAGGGTTTTCTTCACGTGAGAATCCTCTTCTCAAAATAAGGCAGCGCGTTTGGCGGTGTACTCACTGTGATGCAGCAACCTTCCCGCCTGATATAACACCATTACCGCGCTGGACTATACCCGAAAGAAATACCCGAAAGAAACTAAACCTGCATGCTCATAATATCGGTATACGCCGACACCAGTTTGTTACGCACCTGCACGCCCATCTGCATGGAAATAGAGGATTTTTGCAGATCGACCATCACATCATTTAACTGGATGCCCGGTTTACCCATTTCGAAATCCTGTGCCTGAGCGCGAGCCGTTGTCTGGGTTTCGCTGATTTTGTCGAGTGCTGCTTTCATGGTGGCACTGAAATCGACCTGATTAGTGGACTCCGCTTGCTTACCGCTGGCCTGCAGAGACGTCATCTGCAGCTGCTGCAGCACACCCTCAATCGCCTGAATTGACATTGCCTGACCCCTATTAAAGAAGTGATTAAATTTTCACGATGAGAAAGTTAACACACTGTCAATAGGACAAAGGCGCTAAATGACCGCAAAAAACCCGGCTTATCCACCCATCGATGTCGCGGCTTTCAACAAATAATGCCTGCCATTAAGTGGAATTTAATTTTTCTCCTCTCCCGATTTTAGGGGAGAAGTCTTCAGGGAGTACGTTTTGTCACCACAACACCACACCCGATCAATAATGTCAGGCAGGAATCGGTCATGAATGCGAGTGCAGCCGCTACACAGGATACAGCTAAGAAAGGCTTCAATGACCTTCTCGCCCGCCTGCGCGCCAATCCGCGTATTCCCTTAATTATTGCTGCTGCTGCGGTTATCGCGGTGGTGTTTGCGTTGGTGCTGTGGGCAAAAGCGCCAGACTATCGCGTGCTTTATAACAACCTCTCCGATGAGGATGGTGGCGCGATCGTCACGCAGCTGACGCAAATGAACATCCCTTACCAGTTCGCCGATAACGGTGGAGCACTGATGGTGCCCGCCGATAAAGTGCATGAGCTGCGTCTGCGTCTGGCACAACAAGGCTTGCCGAAAGGCGGCAACGTCGGCTTCGAACTGATGGACAAAGAGAAGTTCGGGATCAGCCAGTTCAGCGAGCAGATCAACTATCAGCGTGCGCTGGAAGGTGAACTGTCGCGCACCATCGAAACGCTCGGTCCGGTGAAGAGCGTACGCGTGCATCTGGCAATGCCGAAACCGACCTTGTTCGTGCGTGAGCAGAAAGCCCCTTCCGCCTCGGTGACGCTGAACCTGCAGCCAGGCCGCGCATTAGATGAAGGCCAGATTCAGGCCATTCAGCATATGGTTTCCAGCAGCGTGGCCGGTTTACCGCCGGGCAACGTTACCGTTGTCGATCAGGCCGGTCGTCTATTGACCCGCTCCGATAGCGAAGGTCGCGACCTGAATGATGCGCAACTGAAATATGCGTCTGAAGTAGAAGCGCGCTTCCAGCAGCGCATCGAAGCGATCCTGAATCCGATTGTCGGTCAGGGCAATGTGCATGCGCAGGTGACGGCGCAGATCAACTTCGACCGCAGCGAGCAGACCGACGAGAAATATCAGCCGAACGCCAATCCGAGCAATACCGCCGTGCGTTCACGCCAGACCAGCAACTCTGAACAGAATGGCAGCCCGTATCCAGGCGGCGTGCCGGGTGCATTGTCGAATCAGCCTGCGCCAGCCAATACCGCGCCGGTGACCAATCCGCCAACGAATAACAACAATAATGCCAACGGCCAAAACGCCAACGCGCAAACCGCCAATGCGCAGAATAACGGCAGCACCACCAGCACCGCACAACCTACTGGCCCGAGCAGCTCAACGCGCAACGACACGGTGAACTACGAGCTGGACCGCACCATTCGTCATACCAAACTGAACGTCGGCGATGTGCAGCGCCTGTCGGTTGCCGTGGTGGTGAACTACCGCGACGCCGGTAAAGGCAAAGCGGTGGCGCTTAACGAGCAGCAGATCAAGCAAATTGAAGATTTAACCCGTGAAGCGATGGGCTATTCACAAACCCGTGGCGACAGCGTCAACGTGGTGAACTCTCAGTTCAACATGACCGAGCCAAGCGGTGGCGACCTGCCATTCTGGCAGCAGCAATCGTTCTTCGATCAGCTGATGACTGCCGGTCGCTGGCTGCTGGTGGCGTTGGTTGGCTTCATCCTCTATCGCAAGCTGGTACGTCCACAGCTGGTGCGTAAGAAAGAGCAGGAGAAGGCAGCGGCTGAAGCGCTGGCGGCACGCTCTGCGGCCATGGAAGAAGAAGAAGCCTTTAACGTTCAGCTCAGCAAAGACGAGCTGGATCAGGAGCGTAAATCTACTAACCGCATGAGCGCCGAGGTGATGAGCCAGCGTATCCGCGACATGTCTGAAAACGATCCGCGCGTCGTCGCGCTGGTTATCCGCGAATGGATGAGTAAAGAACTATGAGTCTGACCGGTACAGAAAAAAGCGCCATTCTGATGATGACCATCGGCGAAGAGCGCGCGGCGGAGGTGTTCAAACACCTTAACCAGCGTGAGGTTCAGCATCTGAGTGGTGCTATGGCCAACATGCGCCAGGTTTCACACAAACAGCTGACCGAAGTGCTGCGCGAGTTCGAAGCCGATGCCGAACAGTTTGCGGCGCTGAGCCTCAACTCCAACGATTATCTGCGTTCGGTGCTGATCAAAGCGTTGGGCGAGGAGCGAGCTTCAAGTCTGCTGGAAGATATTCTCGAGAAAAACGAGACCACCAGCGGCATGGAAACGCTCAACTTCATGGAGCCACAGGCGGCCGCCGACCTTATTCGCGACGAGCATCCGCAGATTATCGCCACCATCCTTGTCCACCTCAAACGTGGCCAGGCGGCGGATATTCTGGCGCTGTTCGACGAGCGTCTGCGTCACGATGTGATGCTGCGTATCGCCACCTTCGGCGGTGTCCAGCCGGCGGCGCTGGCGGAACTGACCGAAGTACTGAATGGCCTGCTCGACGGCACCAACCTCAAGCGCGCGAAGATGGGCGGCGTGAGAACCGCAGCAGAAATTATCAACCTGATGAAAACCCAGCAGGAAGAAGCGGTTATCGAAGCCGTACGCGACTTCGATGGCGAGCTGGCACAGAAGATCATCGACGAGATGTTCCTGTTCGAAAACCTGGTGGAAGTGGACGACCGCAGCATCCAGCGTCTGTTGCAGGAAGTGGAATCCGAACAGTTGCTGGTGGCACTGAAAGGTGCCGAACAGCCGCTGCGCGAGAAGTTCCTCAAAAACATGTCCGCCCGTGCGGCCGATATCCTGCGCGACGATCTGGCCAACCGTGGTCCGGTACGTATGTCGGCGGTGGAGAACGAGCAGAAGGCCATTCTTCTGGTGGTGCGCCGCCTAGCAGAATCCGGCGAGATGGTGATTGGTGGTGGCGAGGAAACCTATGTCTGATGCCTTTTCCGCCCGCGCGTGGCAGCGCTGGCAGCCTGATGATTTAGGCAGCCCGTTCGGTGCCGAACCGGAACCTCAGTTAGAGGAGCCGGAGATCGATGTCGAACTGAGCGCCGAAGCGGAACAGCAGCAACAGCTGGAACGCATGCAGCAGCAGATGCGCAAAGATGCGCAGACGCAAGGCTACAGCGAAGGCTATCAGAAAGGTTTCGCCGAAGCGCAACAGAACGGTTATGACGCCGGTTTCCAGCAAGGCTTAGCCGATGCGCAGCAGCAGCAAGCGCCGCTGCAGGCACGTATGCAGCAGCTGGTGACCGAGTTCCATCACACGCTCGAAGCACTCGACAGCGTAATCGCTTCACGTCTGATGCAGCTGGCGCTGGAAGCCGCGCGCACGGTGATTGGCCAGGCCACGCAGGTTGACGGCACCGCCCTGCTGCGTCAAATCCAGCAGCTGATTCAGCAGGAACCGATGTTCAGCGGCAAACCGCAGCTGCGCGTCCATCCGGACGATCTGCAGCGCATCGAGCAGACGCTGGGTCCCACGCTCGATCTGCACGGCTGGCGCTTACTGGCCGACAGCACGCTGCATCCTGGCGGCTGTAAGCTTAGCGCCGAAGATGGCGACCTTGATGCGAGCGTGGCAACACGCTGGCAGGAGCTGTGCCGCCTGGCCGCTCCGGGGACACTGTAATGACCTCCTCACGCCTTTCACGCTGGCTCGGCGCGCTCGACGCCTTCGAAGAACGCATTTCGCAGGTACAAACCGTGCGTCGCTACGGTCGCCTGACGCGCGCCACTGGCTTAGTGCTGGAAGCTACCGGCCTGCAACTGCCGCTCGGTGCCACCTGCATTATTGAACGTACCGATGGCAGCAAGATCACTGAAGTTGAAAGTGAAGTGGTCGGCTTCAACGGCCAGAAACTGTTGATGATGCCGCTGGAAGAAGTGGACGGCATTTTGCCAGGCGCACGCGTGTATGCGCGCGTCAGTGGCGACAGCGGGCACAGCGGCAAACAGATGCTGCTGGGCCCGGAACTGCTGGGTCGCGTGCTGGACGGCAGCGGCAAACCGCTGGATGGTTTGCCCGCGCCGGAAACCGGCTATCGCGCCCCGCTGATCACAGCACCGTTTAACCCGCTGCAACGTACGCCGATTGAAGATGTGCTGGATACCGGCGTGCGCGCCATCAACGCCCTGCTCACCGTGGGTCGCGGTCAACGTATGGGCCTGTTCGCCGGTTCCGGCGTTGGTAAAAGCGTGCTGCTCGGCATGATGGCGCGTTACACCAAAGCCGACGTGATCGTGGTGGGTTTGATTGGCGAACGTGGTCGTGAAGTTAAAGAGTTCATTGAAAACATTCTCGGTGCCGAAGGCCGCGCGCGTTCGGTGGTGATCGCCGCGCCGGCGGATGTCTCGCCGCTGCTGCGTATGCAGGGCGCCGCCTACGCCACGCGTATCGCCGAAGATTTCCGCGATCGCGGTCAGCACGTGCTGCTGATTATGGATTCCCTCACCCGCTACGCCATGGCGCAACGTGAAATCGCACTGGCCATCGGTGAGCCGCCGGCGACCAAAGGTTATCCGCCTTCGGTGTTCGCCAAACTGCCGGCGCTGGTGGAACGCGCCGGTAACGGCACGCACGGCGGCGGTTCAATCACCGCCTTTTATACCGTGCTGACCGAAGGCGACGATCAGCAAGACCCGATTGCCGACTCGGCGCGTGCCATTCTCGACGGCCACATCGTGCTGTCGCGCCGTCTGGCGGAAGCCGGCCACTATCCGGCGATTGATATCGAAGCGTCAATCAGCCGCGCCATGACCTCATTAATTGATGAGACACACTACGCGCGCGTGCGTCAGTTCAAACAGTTGCTCTCCAGCTTCCAGCGTAACCGCGATCTGGTGAGTGTGGGTGCGTATGCCGCAGGCAGCGATCCGATGCTGGACCGCGCCATCAAGCTCTATCCCGAGATGGAAGCCTTCCTGCATCAGGGCATTTTCGAACGCAGCGACTATGACGATGCCTGTTTGCATCTGCAGGCGATGTTCGGTTAACGCCAAACGAGGTTAAGTGATGAAAACGGCCAGTGCGATCAACAAGCTGCGCGATATGGCGGAGCAGGAACTGGAGAGTGCGGTGATTCACCTTGGCGATATGCGCCGGGGTGTGCAGCAGGCCGACGAACAACTCAGCATGCTGCTGGATTATCAGGATGAGTATCGCAACAAGCTCAATCAGGATATGTCCGGCGGCATCGCCAGCACGCGCTGGACCAATTATCACCAGTTTATTCAGACGCTGGAAAAAGCCATCGAACAGCATCGCCAACAGCTTTCCCAGTGGAATCAGCGCCTCGACAGCGCGCTGAGCAACTGGCGTGAAAAGCATAAGCGGCTCAATGCTTATCAAACGCTGATTACGCGCGCTGAGGAAAACGCATTACGACAAGAAAACCGTCTCGATCAGAAACGGATGGATGAATTTGCCCAACGGGCCGCATTGAGGAAAGGCGAATGATTACGCTGCCAACAGTTGCTACGCAAACCTCGGTTTTGGGAGACGCTGACACTTCAGTTTCATCAGATGTTTTGCAGGGCGCGGAGTCGCTGCCGCAGGGATTTATTACTGAGCTCGGCAACCGCTTGCTGACGCTGGTAAAGCAACAAGCTGTTAACACGCAATCGACTGATCTGACAGCAGAAGTTGATGAAAAAGACGTCAGTAAGGCTTCGCTAAGCGCGTTATTACAGGCGCTGGAGAAACCCGATGCGTTAAACGCACTTTTACAGCCGGAAAACACTAAAGCCACGCTGAAATCAGCCGATGATAAAGACAAGAGTGAGGCAAGTTCGTTAACTGCCAGCGACTTACAGAATGTGCAGGCGTTATTCGCCATGTTGCCGGTGGCGGTAGAGAACCGCACCAGCCCAACCAGCGTAAGTAGCAACGCAGGCGAAGGGAAAACCGACACTCGCGCTTCGCTTAATACCGCACTGTTAAGGGGTTCCCTGGACGGTGCAGTAAAAGAAGAACACGCGCAGCAGGATGGCGCACAGAAGAAATCCAGCGATGCTGTAACGCTCTTAACGCAAACGGCCAGCAGCACGCAGAGCAGCAGCGTCAGCACCACCACCAGTAACAGCAGCGGGTTGACGCTGGATGAGAGTTTTAAGCAGGTGCTGAATGCGCTGAGTAAGCCGGAAGCGCGCGCCGCCGCGCAGAGCAGTGATGACCCGGTGACGCCATTCACCAGCGCACCGCTCAGCGCCACCAGCTCGTTGGTAAGCAGCACCGCTTCGACCAGCACCACGCCGTCGACGCCCATGCTGAATGCGCAGCTCGGCAGCAGCGAGTGGCAGCAGGCGCTGAGTCAGCAGATTGTGATGTTTAGCCGCAACGGGCAGCAGAACGCCGAGTTGCGTCTACATCCGCAGGATCTGGGCGCTATCCAGATCAGCCTGACCCTTGATAAGGATCAGGCACAGTTAAATATGGTTTCCAGCCACAGCCAAGTGAGGGCCGCGCTGGAAGCGGCTCTTCCTCAGCTGCGTAGCGCATTGGCGGAGAGCGGAATAAACCTGGGACAGAGTAACGTCAGCAGCGACGCCTTCGCACAGGGCCAGAGTTATCAGGGCCAGCAGGAAGGACGTCGTGACGGACAGCACGGCAGCTTTACCCTCTCCCAGGACAGTGACAACGAGATAACGCCTATTGCCGTCCCGGCAGCCCTTCAAGCGCGCGCGGCCGGTAACGGCGCTGTCGATATCTTTGCCTGATAGCCGCTAAACGCTGAAGGTAAGCGTAAAACCCGCGTCTTTTCTTCCCATTGTTTGACTTAAGACGCGGGATAATCTGTCCAGGTAAGCCGAGAGGCTTGCCCATAATTCACAGGAAGTAACTGCAAGATGTCTGATAACGCGAAAGCTAAAGGCCGCAAACGTTCACTACTACTACCGGTGTTACTGATTGTAACGCTGGCCGCTTGCAGCGTGGCAGGCTATGCAGTCTGGCGAATGATGAATAAACACGAAGGCAGCCAACCGGACGCGGCGAAAGTCGAGCCACCGGCTGCTCCCGTATTTTTTGCAATGGATACGTTTACAGTAAACCTGGTCAATCCTGACAACGATCCCGACCGTGTGCTGTACGTGGGGTTCACCCTGCGTCTGCCCGATGAGGATACCCGTCGTCGGTTGAACGATTACCTGCCGGAAGTGCGCAGCCGTCTGCTGTTACTGCTTTCGCGTCAAAGCGCGACGGCACTGGCCACAGAGCAAGGCAAACAGGCCCTGGTTGAGCAGATCAAACAGGTGCTGGCGCCGCCGCTGGTAAAAGGTCAACCGGCTCAGGTTGTCAATGACGTGCTGTTTACCGCCTTCATTTTGAGGTGATTTAATGGGCGATAGCATTCTCTCCCAGGCTGAGATTGACGCGCTGCTTAATGGCGACAGTGACAGTGCGGAAGTAGAGAACAGTTCCAAAGGGACCGATGGCGACATCCGTCCCTATGATCCCAATACTCAGCGCCGCGTAGTCCGTGAGCGTCTGCAGGCGCTGGAGATCATCAACGAGCGCTTTGCCCGTCATTTCCGTATGGCGCTGTTTAACCTGCTGCGCCGTAGCCCCGATATTAGTGTGGGTGCGATCAAGATTCAGCCGTACCACGAGTTCGCCCGCAACCTGCCGGTGCCAACCAACCTGAACCTGATCCACCTGAAGCCGCTGCGCGGCACGGCGCTGGTGGTGTTTTCACCGAGCCTGGTTTTTATTGCTGTCGATAACCTGTTTGGCGGCGACGGTCGTTTCCCGACCAAAGTTGAAGGACGTGAATTTACCCATACCGAACAGCGCGTGATTCGCCGCATGCTGAAGCTGGCGCTGGATGGCTACAGCGATGCGTGGAAAGCGATTTATCCGCTGGAAGTAGAGTATGTGCGTTCCGAGATGCAGGTGAAGTTCACCAACATCACCACTTCACCGAATGACATCGTGGTGAACACGCCGTTCCAGGTGGAGATTGGAAACCTGGTCGGTGAATTCAATATCTGTATTCCGTTTTCGATGATTGAGCCGCTGCGCGAGCTGCTGGTCAATCCCCCACTGGAAAACTCACGCCGGGAAGATAATCACTGGCGCGACAATCTGGTGAAACAGGTGCAGCACTCGGAGCTGGAGCTGATTGCCCATTTCGCCGAAACATCGCTGCGCCTGTCACGTATTTTGCAGCTGAAACCCGGTGACGTCCTGCCCATTGAGAAGCCGGACCGCATCATCGCTCACGTCGATAGCGTGCCGGTGCTGACCAGCCAATACGGCACCATCAATGGCCAGTACGCGCTGCGTGTAGAACATTTGATTAACCCGATTTTGAATTCGCTGAACGAGGAACAGCCCGATGAGTGACAGCAAGAAACCGTCCGACGACGACATCTCCGCGGACGATCTGTGGGCTGCAGCTATGAACGAACAAACCACCACCAGCGCGCCAGATCCAACTGAAAATGTGTTCAAGTCGCTGGAAAATCCTGGCATCAGCGGCTCGCTGCAGGATATCGATCTGATCATGGATATCCCGGTCAAACTGACCGTGGAACTGGGTCGCACCAAAATGACCATTAAAGAGCTGCTGCGCTTGACGCAGGGTTCGGTGGTGGCGCTGGATGGGCTGGCCGGGGAACCGCTGGATATTCTGATCAACGGTTATCTGATCGCGCAGGGTGAAGTGGTGGTGGTGAACGACAAATATGGCGTGCGCATCACCGACATCATTACCCCGTCTGAACGTATGCGTCGTCTGAGCCGTTAAGCATGTTAAAACACACGCAAGCCGAACAACCGGTACCCAGCCAGCCGGTGGTCTCAACCGGTTCGGTGATTGGCCAGGTCAGCAGCGTGCTGGCAGTGATTGTTCTGCTGATTCTCGGCTGCGGCTGGCTGGCAAAACGCCTTGGCTTTGCACCGAAAATGGTGACCGGCCAGGCGCTGAAAGTCAGCGCGACGGTACAGGTTGGTCAGCGTGAGCGTGTGGTGATTGTTGATACCGCCGATGCGCGTCTGGTGTTGGGCGTGACCGCCCAGCAGATCACCCATCTGCATTCGTTACCGCCGCTGCCGCCGGAAGAACGGGCAAATCACAGCGCTGCGCCACAGGATTTTCGTCAGCTGTTCCAGAACCTGGTTAAACGTCCCGGAAAACCACAATGATGCGTCGATTACTTCCTCTCTTGCCGCTGCTGTTGCTGGCACCGGTTGCCCATGCGCAGCTGCCAGGCTTAATCAGCCAGCCGCTGGCGAACGGTGGCCAGAGCTGGTCGCTGCCGGTACAGACGCTGGTGTTCATCACCTCGCTGACCTTTATTCCGGCGGTGCTGCTGATGATGACCAGCTTCACGCGCATCATTATTGTGTTTGGTTTGCTGCGTAACGCCCTCGGCACGCCGTCGGCGCCGCCAAACCAGGTGCTGCTCGGCCTTGCGCTGTTTCTGACCTTCTTTATCATGGCGCCGACCTTCGACAAGATTTACTCCGACGCCTATGTGCCGTTCAGCCAGGACAAAATCAGCATGGCGGACGCGATTGATAAAGGTGCCCAGCCGCTGCGTGAATTTATGCTGCGTCAAACGCGCGAAGCCGATTTAGCGCTGTTTGCCCGTCTGGCTAACACCGCACCGATTCAGGGTCCGGAAGCGGTTCCGATGCGTATTCTGCTGCCGGCGTATGTCACCAGTGAACTGAAAACCGCCTTCCAGATTGGTTTCACCGTGTTCATTCCGTTCCTGATCATCGATCTGGTGGTCGCCAGCGTACTGATGGCGCTGGGGATGATGATGGTGCCGCCGGCGACCATTTCCCTGCCGTTCAAGCTGATGCTGTTCGTGTTGGTGGATGGCTGGCAGCTGCTGGTGGGTTCACTGGCGCAAAGTTTCTACTCTTGAGTGGCGTTCGCCCTCACCTTTCTTTCTCGAGGAGTGCAGCATGACACCTGAATCAGTGATGGTTATGGGCCAGGAAGCGATGCGCGTCGCCCTGCTGATGGCCGCGCCGATGTTGCTGGTGGCGTTAATCAGCGGGTTGATCATCAGCGTGCTGCAAGCCGCGACCCAGATTAACGAACAAACGCTCTCCTTTATCCCCAAAATTCTGGCCGTTGCCGCTACGGCGGTAATCGCTGGTCCGTGGATGCTTAATCTGATGCTGGATTACATTCGCACGCTGTTTAGCAATCTGCCGTACATTATTGGCTAATGATTAACCTCGACAGCAGCCAGCTGATTCATTGGGTCGCACAATTCTTCTGGCCGATGGTGCGTTTACTGGCGCTGTTCGCCAGCGCGCCGGTGCTGAGCGAAAAATCGATTCCCAAACGCGTCAAGATTGGCCTCGCGGTATTGACCACCTGGATCATCCTGCCGGTACTGCCGCCGGTGGAGGCGACCCTGTTTACACCCGCGGGATTTTGGTTGCTACTGCAACAGCTGCTGATTGGCGTGAGCATCGGCCTGACCATGCAGTTCGCCTTTGCGGCGGTGCGTATGGCGGGGGAAGTGATTGGTTTACAGATGGGGTTGTCCTTCGCCACCTTCTTCGATCCGGGTAGCCGCCTGAACATGCCGGTGCTGGCTCGTTTTCTCGATATGCTAGCCATGCTGCTGTTTCTTACCTTCAACGGACATCTGTGGCTGATTTCACTGCTGGTGGACAGTTTTCATACGTTGCCAATCAGCGATCAGCCGCTCAACGCCAATGCTTTTATGGCGTTGGTGAAATCCGCGGGATTAATTTTCCTTAATGGCATGATGTTAGCGCTGCCCTTAATAGTTCTGCTCCTCACGCTAAACATGGCACTAGGTTTGTTAAACCGTGTTTCACCACAACTCTCTATTTTCGCGGTTGGCTTCCCGATTACCTTAACGGTGGGCATCCTCAGCGTAGGGTTGATGATGCCGCTGCTTGCTCCCTTCTGCGAACATCTGTTTAGCGAAGTCTTTGATTTACTCGCCCAGTTTGTGTCAGAACTTTCCCGCGCCCGTTGATTAACTATTCTGTAGACGCCCTTAAGTAATAGTTAAGCATTCAAAATCTGTTAGTGCATTTTCTGAACCATATTTCTCAGAAATCAACTGAGGAAATTCTGATAAGTGCGCATTTTTGGTGAAAATTATTCTTATTAAACCGCGCTTCGCGTATTTTAGTCAGACGATTCCTAAGGGGTTAAACCTGCTGAATCGGTTGATTAAATGCTCAAAGGGCTGTTTTTAAACAAAAAAAATTTCACAGCGATTTTTCTTGTCTAAATCCCTTTTTTCCGGCATTGTCAACGCTCGCTGAAGCGTCATACTTTCGCCACACAAATGTTTTTAAGATTTGTCCTATCAGATTTGTCTGTGATCTGCGCGATAGTGACAGGGCTCTCAAAACAGAGCGAATAAAACACTTAATGCAAATCCTTAGCCATTCCCACTATGGCTGAGATGAGAGTGACGTGGATGTACTATAAAAAAAACTTCGCAGCACGGTTCAGGGAAGAGTCATGATGGCGCATGGACAACTATCGCCAATCTGCTGAGCAGAATAAAAAAGTGTCTTTGGAAATTTCTCTCGTACCGCAAACGCGTATTCATCGTTGATTTAAACGGATAACAAATTGGTGAGGGTCGCTATAATGCCAACGATTATTATGGATTCATGTAATTACACACGCCTGGGTTTGTCTGACTATATGTCTGCGAAAGGAGTTAAAAAGAAAAATATTACTCCTGTCTCGGATATCGACCAATTGCAACAAAGATGTGAGCAAATTAAGCCGGGCGTTGTGTTTATCAACGAAGAGTGCTTTATTCACGAATCTGATTCCAGCGATCGTATTCGTGCTATTATCATGCAGCATCCTGATACCTTATTCTTTATTTTCATGGCGATCTCGAATATCCATTTTGAGGAATACCTCTACGTTCGTAAGAACCTGATTATTACATCAAAATCGATAAAAACTTCGACGTTGGATTCGTTATTAGGCACCTATTTGCAAAAGAAACTCAACGCTTCGCCGCGTATTTCTGCCGGGCTCGACGTGCATCCACTGACATTAAGTCAGACTGAATCAAATATGCTGAAAATGTGGATGTCAGGTCATGATACCATTCAGATATCTGAGAACATGCAAATTAAAGCCAAAACCGTATCGTCACATAAAGGTAATATTAAACGTAAAATTAAAACCCATAATAAGCAGGTTATTTATCATGTCGTTCGTTTGACTGATAATGTCACCTCAGGGATTTATGTTAACGTGCGATAATTACCTACAGTGAATAAAAGGGCTGATCATCTGATTGGCCCTTTTCACGTTTTGAGAGTTTGATCCCACTTTCCTACCTAATCCTTTCTCCCTGCCTGCCGATGCTTATTCTCATAACACCTACCTACATGAGAGCAAGGATATGAAAACAGCATCGATTGATGAGCAATATAAGCTCAGCATCTGGCAGAACCTGCGCCTGATGCCTTTGTTCAGTATGATCTTTGGTGGCATTCTGCTGCTTTTTGCCCTGTGCATTGGACTCGCCAGCTACTTTTTGATTCAGAGTAATAATTCCCTAAACGATGCCACCGAAGAAATTCAAATTCGTATGGGCATCTCTAACAGTTCTAACCATCTGCGTACTGCGCGACTCAACGTGCTGCAATCCGGTGCCGCCGCGCGTATTGGTGAAATGGATGGTTATCGTGCCGATTTAGCGCGCACCGAGACGCGTATTAAACAAGCGCGCGAAGGTTTTAAACTCTATATGGATCGCAAGGCGAAAACGCCGGCGGATATTGCCCTCGATGAACCGCTGACCGCCAGCTTCAATGCCTATATTGATAAAGGTCTCAAGCCAATGATTGAATCGGCTAAACAGGGCAGCTTCGAAGGCATTGTGGCGCAGGAAACTGACGTCACGCGCAAACTGGATGATGCCTACAACGCCGTGCTGCTGAAGGCGATTAAAATCCGTACTGACCGCGCCGAAGCGATTAATGCCGAAGCCGCGCATCAATCACGCATTGGCTTTATTGCTATGGCGGTGGCGTTTGCTGCCGCCTTGCTGCTGGTGCTGCTGACCTTCGTGTTCCTGCGTCGCGTGGTGATCACCCCGCTACGTCAGTCCGTCGATCGCATTGAGCGTATCGCGCAAGGCGATCTCACCGCGCCGGAACAAGCCTATGGCCGCAGCGAGATTGGTAGCTTGCTGCATAACCTGCAGCTAATGCAGGCCTCGCTGGTGCGTACCGTTGGTACGGTGCGAGAAGGCGCGGTAGCGATTTATCAGGGTTCCAGCGAGATTTCCGCCGGTAACACCGATCTCTCATCGCGTACTGAAGAGCAGGCCTCCGCGCTGGAGCAAACCGCCGCAAGCATGGAGCAGCTCACCGCCACGGTGAAACAGAACGCCGAGAACGCCCATCACGCCAGCCAGCTGGCCGCCGATGCCTCAGGCAAAGCGCGCAGCGGTGGCGATCTGGTGAGCGGCGTGGTGCAAACCATGAACAATATTTCTGGCAGCTCGAAAAAGATTGCCGAGATCACCAACGTCATCAACAGTATCGCCTTCCAGACCAATATTCTGGCGCTGAATGCCGCGGTAGAAGCGGCACGTGCCGGTGAGCAAGGCCGTGGTTTTGCCGTGGTGGCCAGCGAAGTGCGTAACCTGGCGCAACGCAGTGCGCAGGCGGCGAAAGAGATTGAAACGCTGATTGCTGAATCGGTGGGGTTGATCACCAACGGTTCACGCCAGGTCGGTGAAGCCGGTAATACCATGGGCGAGATTGTTGAAGCGGTGCGGCGCGTGACGGACATTATGGCGGAGATTGCCGCCGCGTCGGATGAGCAGAGCCGTGGCATCCAGCAGGTGAGCCTGGCGGTGACCGAGATGGATAACGTGACGCAGCAGAACGCCTCGCTGGTTGAGGAAGCCTCTTCGGCAGCGGCTTCGCTGGAAGATCAGGCCGGCAGATTGACGCAGGCGGTGGCGGTGTTCCGTTTGAATGACGCGCCGGTGGCGCACGTGGCTAAAGCGGCGCAGTCTGCGTTGCGTACGCCAAATCTGGCGCCGCGTCCGGCATTGGCGACATCGGGGAATGATAATTGGGAGAAGTTTTAAGCGTTGAATTTGCAGAGGTCGCCATGAATGGCGACCCTACGTTGTAGGGTGCGCATTTATGCGCACCTGGCATCATGCCCCTTCATACGGCTCCACAAAAACCCCTTCAGCATGATCGCTTTCATTAAAGAACCAAATCCCCAGCGGGTAATCTTCTAACGCCACCAGATACATGATGCCTTCATTGAATGCTTCCACTGCCAGCACCGTACCCACACGGCGCGGGCCGCCGTCGGTTTTAACCGTAACGCGATCGTTCACCTTCATTGATTACTCTCCACAAATTGTCCTGCGACACAGTTTAACGGAAGATAATCAACACTGCCTGATCGCGATCAGCGTCGGGCGATAACCCACACCGCATGTATGATGCCCGGAATGTAGCCGCACAGCGTCAGCAGAATGTTGAGCCAGAAAGCCCCACCAAAACCGACTTGCAAGAATACGCCCAGTGGCGGAACCAAAATGGCGATGACAATACGTAAAAAGTCCATATTCACTCCCTGATATCACTTAACAATCAATCGCTAAGCATAGTCGCTGTTACGCACTGTGCACTTAAAGGCAGGTAAAACTCTGTCAAGATGCGCTTTTTCGCTTTCTTAACGTTTCGCAGAGAGACTTTTGACGCAGGCTGCTCGTACACTTCTCAGTACTGCACCAACCCCAAAGGCGCAGTCAACCTAAAAGTAACAAGGATTTTTGCCCGCGCAGCGCGGGCTTTTTTTTGCCTGCCATTTGCCCTCCGCGCCCTCTTTTCACCAACGACTATACTGGTGTAGATCCGATTGCCTCCGGGAGGCCGCCATGACCACTGCAAAAGAGTACAGCGAGAGAGTTCAGCGCGAAGTGAATGTCGATGTTGATGCGTTGCTGGAAGCGATTCAGAAGAGAACGTCGGGCGAGGTAAAAGAGTTTATGGAAGTCGAAGACGCGCATCGCGTTACGGTAAATGGCGCAGCCTATGACTCTTACTCCGAGCTAGCGGAAGCCTTCGAACTCGACATTCGCGACTTCGCCAGCAGCGAAGTGAACCGCTGAAATCGATTTCAAAAAAATACCCGGCGGGATGGCCGGGTAAAGTAAATCAGTAAGTTCGTTACACCAGGGAATTCTTAACACCCTGTCAGATTACGCCTTAGTCTGATTAAGACAAGACTCATCCCTGCATGTAAATCGAACAATTTTGTATAAGCATTCATGTGAATCGTCCTATGCGCCGCGTCACTGCTGGTTTCAGCTGTGCACGAAATGTGCATCGCGCCTCCCGCCATGTTTGCCATTTAGGAATTATCCTGGATGTCGCTGGCCGGGTCGCGGGAAAAAGTGTGATCGCGATTCCGCTATTATACTGATTACTCTTCGCTTTACGGATGCCACTGGCGTAAGGAGTGTGATGATGCTGAGTCTTAACTCTTCCCTAATGATCATTACCGATCTTGATGGCTCATTGCTGGATCATCATGACTATAACTGGGATGCGGCCAGTGAATGGCTGGCGCGTCTGAAACAACATCAGATTCCGCTGGTGATTTGTTCCAGCAAAACGGCGGCCGAGATTATTCCGCTACAAAAGAAGTTAGGCATTGTCGGTGCGCCCTTTATTGCTGAAAACGGTGCGCGCGTGGTGTTGGGCGGTGAACACACGCCGCCGATCGAAACCAGCGCCAGCTATCATGCGCTGTGCCAGACGCTGCAGGCGTTGCAGGCACGATTTCGCTTCAACGGCTTTCATGAATTTAGTGATGCCGAAGTCGCACGTTTTACCGGTTTAACCCTTGCCGAAGCCAGCCAAAGCCGCCTGCGCGAAGCGTCGGAAGTGGTGTTGTGGCGCGATGACGAACAGCGTTTACCGGAATTCCGCGCGGCGCTGGCAGAACACCATCTGGCGTTAACCCAGGGCGGGCGTTTCTGGCATGTGATGCCCGCCGGCACCGGCAAAGGTATCGCGCTGGCAGACATTCAGCAGCATCTCGCCGCGCAGGAAGGAGAAGCGCGCACCACAATCGGCCTGGGCGATGGTCCCAACGATGTGCCGATGCTGGAGCGCGTTGATTATGCCGTGGTGATAAAAGGCTTCAGTAAAACGCCGGTGGAGTTGCAACGCACCGATACTGAGAACGTTTACCACACCGCGCACGTCGGTCCGCAGGGCTGGCGTGAAGGTCTGGACTATTTTCTTGCGCCGAATGAGTAACGGCCTTTAACCAAAAGGATGAGACGATGAGTGATTTTTACCAGAATGGTGTCATTACTAATTTCCATAATCTCACCCACCGCAGCGTCGAATCGCTGGAAAAAGAGATGGTGCGCTTCTCACGCAAACGCAAAATGGGGCTGATTTTGCCGTCGCTGTTCTCGGAACTGGAAGGCCCGGCGCTGGATAATATCGTTAACGAACTGGCGAAGGTACCTTACCTGGAGGAAATTGTGATTGGCCTCGACCGCGCCGATCGCGACCAGTTTCTGTTTGCGCGTGAGTTCTTCTCCCGCCTGCCGCAGCGCCATCGCATTTTATGGAATGACGGGCCACGCCTGAAAGCGCTGGATGCCGAACTGGATAAAGAGGGTTTATCGCCGAGCCAACCCGGCAAAGGGCGCAATGTGTGGTTCTGTACTGGCTACACGCTGGCTTCCGACCGCACTCAGTGCGTGGCGCTGCACGACTGCGATATCGTCACCTATGAACGCGGCATGCTGGCGCGTTTGCTCTATCCGCTGGCCAATCCGTCGTTTCAGTATGAGTTCTGCAAAGGTTTTTATGCGCGCGTCGCCGACGGCAAGCTGAATGGCCGCGTCGGGCGTTTGCTGGTCGGTCCGCTGCTGCGCTCCTTACAGAAAGTCTACGGTCACTCGGAATATCTCGATTACCTCACCAGCTTCCGCTATCCGCTCTCTGGCGAGTTTGCCATGCGCACGCATGTGCTCAACGGCATCAAGATTCCTGGCGATTGGGGATTAGAGATTGGCGTGCTGTCGGAGATTTATCGTAACTACACCACGCGTCAGACCTGCCAGGTTGAGATCGCCGATAACTACGACCACAAGCATCAGCCGCTGGCCGAAGATGATGGTACCGGCGGATTGAAACGCATGAGCAATGACATCGTGCAGTCGCTGCTGCGTAAGCTGGCCACCATGGGCGTGCCGCTCACCAGCGATTCGTTCCGGGTGTTGAAAGCCACTTACTACCGTAATGCGCTGGACATGATGGAGATCTACAACCACGAAGCCACCATGAACGGCCTCAAGTTTGATCAGCACATTGAGGAAGCGGCGGTAGAGATGTTCACTCAGGCGATTCTCGATGCCGGACAAGCCTTTATTGAGCGTCCGAATGAGAAACCCTTTATTCCCAGCTGGAGCCGCGTGCAATCTGCTTTTCCGGATATTCTGCAGCGGATTTATCAGGCGGTGGAAGAGGATAACGACGGCAAGGTGTAATGCAGGATTGAACCACATTCGGGACGACGGGCATCGTCCCGAATGTGTTTAACTGGCCAGCTGTTGCGCGCTCGATACGTGACTGAGTTCATCACTGTGAAACGCCTCACGTCGCACGCTGTAACCATCATACCAACGACACTCTACCATTCCGCTGGCATAGCCGGTGACCACCATGGTGGGTCCGCCCTGTTTGTGCTGAACTTCGTCACTGATTGCAAAGATCATACCGCACCTCCCTCTTTCATCGTTAAATGACCGAATTTAGGTATAGCAGCTGTGACCGATTTTTTCCTATACGATTAATCTATTACTGCTACTAAATCAGAATAAGCAGTTAAAAACTCTGTAAATAAAAAAAGCCGACAAAATTTATTGTCGGCTTTGATAGCACGTCCTGGACAGGAAAATTAGATTTTGCAGCCTTCGCAATCCGCCTCGTCGCTGATATCCGCAGGCACTTCGTTGGCTTTTTCTGCCGCTTTAGCTTCAGCCTGTTCCAGCTGTGCATCGATATCAAATTCAAACATATCGTCGTTCATCATCGTTCTCCTGACCGTGATTAAAATTTACAGCGCTTTATAACTGCTAGCCGCGCAGCTTAGCAATCAGATTTACGCCCAACAGCACGATCGACCCAATGATAAAGCCGATCACCAGATTGGCGCCGTTGCTCAGCAGTGCCGAGACCAAACCATTGAATCCGGCGCTGTATTCCGTAATGGCGTGATGTAGCGGCGTGATGCCGTGCACCACAATGCCGCCACCAACCAAAAACATCGCCAGCGTGCCGACTAACGTTAAGGCTTTCATCAACCAGGGGGCAAAGGCCAGCAATACGCCGCCAATGGCCTGCGCGACCGTGGAAGATTTCTCTTTTAACCAAAAGCCCAAATCGTCAATTTTAACAATCATCGCCACGATGCCGTACACGCCAATGGTCACCAGAATGGCGACACCGGCGAGAATCAGCACCTGATTCAGCAGCGGCGCCTCTGAGACGATGCCCAGCGTGATGGCGACAATCTCCGCCGAGAGGATAAAGTCAGTGCGCACTGCGCCTTTTACTTTGTCCTTTTCAAACGCCCGCGGATCCTGCTGCGCCAGTTTGTCGAGACGCTGCTGACGCGCCTCCGGACTCTGCTCGGCCTTATCGTGATTGAGGCTATGCAGCACTTTCTCCACGCCTTCGTAGCAAAGATAGGCACCGCCAATCATCAGCAGCGGCGTAATCAGCCAGGGCGCAAACGCCGAGATCAATAACGCCAGCGGCACCAGAACGAATTTATTAAGAAAGGAGCCCTTTGCAACGCTCCATACAACGGGCAATTCACGGTTGGCTTTGACACCGCTAACCTGCTGCGCATTCAGCGACAGATCGTCACCCAATACGCCTGCGGTCTTCTTTGCCGCAACTTTGCCCATGACCGAGATATCGTCGAGCAGTGTTGCAATATCATCCAGAAGGGTGAGTAAACTGGTTCCTGCCAAAGTGGTATTCCTTATTATTCCGGTTCGTGATCCTGACAACAGGGGCAACGCTCAATCGCCGTTACTGACATATCGGCGATGCCCGCACAGTCCCATTCGACGCGTAACGGCCCCGTCAGATCCCCGGCGTGCAAATACTTGCTCACCGGACTTTCCGTCATGCCGCTGATCTCTTCGGTGGCTACCAGCCGGTCGCCAAGATAAATGCGCGCCGTGGCTTGGGTTGTCACCATCCGCTCATCGCGGAGTTGATACAGGCGCTTAACGGTAAGTTTGATGCTGCTCATGGCTCAATTACGCGTCCCAGAGAAAAGGGAGATCTAAACTGTTATAGCGGCTAAAAGCAACAATCTCGCACTATTCAACGCGATAGTGATGCAAGCCCTGATGGTCGATTTCGCTGCTGTCGGTTGCGGCCAGCAGCCACTCTTCTAAACGTTCAATCAGCGCGCTGTCCTGCAGCTGCAGTTTGCCGCGCAGCGCGCACTCCCAAACAATC
The DNA here is from genome assembly GCF_019795955.1 of Pantoea sp. DY-5. Lineage (NCBI taxonomy): Bacteria > Pseudomonadati > Pseudomonadota > Gammaproteobacteria > Enterobacterales > Erwiniaceae > Pantoea > Pantoea sp. DY-5. The sequence goes on along the minus strand of NZ_JAIMIE010000001.1, from coordinate 46,149 downwards.
AGTACTTTCCAACCTCCTTCGCGCAGTTGTTCGACGTAACGCCGGTCGCGCTCAACGTTACTGTTAATTTTGCCACTCCAGAATTCGGTACGCGTGGCCGGCATTTTGAATAAGTAGCAGTGATGTCGATGCCAGAAGCAGCCATGAACAAAGATAATCGCTTTCTCGGCGGGCAGGACAAAATCCGGGCGGCCCGGTAGCGCTTTATCCTGTACGCGATAGGTGAAGCCGCGATCTTTGAGAATCAACGCAATACGCTGTTCAATCGCGGTATCCTGATTGCGAATCGCGCGCATGTTTTTGCTGCGAATGGCTTGCGAGTGAACGTCTGCCATGGCGTCTCCTTGTATTAGCGCTTCTACAACTTTAGCGGTTTAAGCCAAAAGCGAAAGCACACCGCACGCCAATTTCCTCGTTGCGTGATGAGTGTTAGCATAGCCGCTTCACTGTTAAGGAAAAACGCATGCTCGCTATCGACCCCGTCTCGCCCTCCCCGTTAACCGCCGATCAGGATGACGCGACGTCGCTGTTACTGCAGGTGCTCGATATCTATGCCGCACGCGATGTGGTTATCACCTTAACTGAAGCCGGTGGCCGCGACTGGAGCGTGCCGCGTTTGAATCGCATCCGCGCCGGTAAAAGTGCCGCGCCGGCGCTCTCCAGCCGCGAAGTGGCCAGCCTGCAGGCCTTGCTGCCGCAGCGTCCGGCGCACTATGACGACGCCAAATTCCAGTTTGTCGATCTGTTTGCCGGTATCGGCGGCATTCGTCGTGGCTTCGAGCAGATTGGCGGTCAGTGCGTGTTCACCAGCGAATGGAATAAAGAAGCGGTGCGCACCTATAAAGCCAATCTGTATAGCGATCCACAGTTGCATCACTTCAACAGTGATATTCGTCTGGTAACGCAGCCCGCTGGCATCAGCGATGAGCAAGAAATTTATCAGCATATCGATCGCACCATTCCCGATCATCAGGTTCTGCTGGCCGGATTTCCTTGCCAGCCCTTTTCGCTGGCGGGCGTGAGCAAGAAGAATGCGCTGGGTCGCGCGCACGGTTTTGAGTGCGAAGCGCAAGGCACGCTGTTTTTCGATGTGGCGCGCATTCTGGCCGCCAAGAAGCCGCCGTTCTTCGTGCTGGAGAACGTGAAAAACCTCAAAAGCCACGACAAAGGCCGCACCTTCGCCATCATCATGGCCACGCTGGATGAACTCGGCTATGACGTGGCCGATGCCAACGACAGCGGTTTGCCGGATGCGAAAATTATCGATGCGCGCCATTTCCTGCCGCAGCATCGTGAGCGCATCGTACTGGTGGGCATTCGCCGTGATAGCGGGCTCAGCAACGGCTTTTCATTGCGAGCCCTGCCCGCGCTCTATCCACAAAAGGTGCCGTCGCTTCACAGCCTGCTGGAACCCGAGCCGGAAGCGAAATACACGCTGTCGCCCACGCTGTGGAACTATCTGTATCAATACGCGAAAAAGCATAAAGCCAAAGGCAATGGCTTCGGCTTTGGCCTTAACGATCCGCGTAATCTGAACATTTGTGTGCGCACTTTATCGGCGCGCTATTACAAAGATGGTTCGGAAATCCTCATCGATCGCGGCTGGGATCATGCGCAAGGCGAAGCGGATTTCCAGCAAGCCGGGAATATGGCGCGCCGTCCGCGTCGTTTAACCCCGCGAGAATGTGCCCGCCTGATGGGTTTTGAAGCGCCGGGAGAAGCCAAACTGCGCATTCCGGTTTCCGATACGCAGGCCTACAAACAGTTCGGCAACTCGGTGGTGGTGCCGGTATTTGCTGCGGTGGCGCAACTGTTATTACCGCTGATTGAACAGCACGCCGCGCAAAAGGCGTAGCGATTCAGGACCACAATTTTATTTAGGGCCGCGCTTTATGCTGTTTTCCGCCTAATCGCGCCCGCTGTCACCAAACTGTCACGCGTGCTGCCAATACTCCTGTTTTATTTTTTGGAGGCGTGTGATGTCACTCCTGTCTGTTATCACTCTGCCGCTGCGGTTACGCGCGCGGTTCTCCCCGCGTATTCCGCTGTGGCTCACCAGTTTACGTAGCCAGTTTTTGCTGTTCATTGCGCTGTTCTGCTTGCTGCAGTTTGCCGGCGTGCTGCTACTGAATACCCACGTTAACCAGACGCAAACCTCGTTGCAGCAGGCGAATCAACTGCGCGAACGTCTGGCCCTGCTGGATAAAGCGCGCATCGAACTGCTCACCGCCAGTGATAACAGCCATCGCGCCGGTATTTATCTGATGCAGGATCAACAAAGCGGCTCGGTGGATAGCTGGAAAAGTCTGGCGGCGGCAGCCGATGACTCGTTGAAGCATGCGCAACAACAGTTCGCCGCCTACCACGCCCATGCGGATAGCCCGCTGGCGCAAGGCTTCGCCATGCTGGCAGCAGGATTGCAGGAGCAGCTGAAAGGATTAGCGGCCAACGACATCAACGCCTTTTTTATGGTGCCGATGCAGGCATTTCAACAGCAGTTTAATGATGCCTGGTTCAGTGAAATCGAGCAGGCCAATCAGCAGCTCAGCAGCGTGAATCAAAACACCCTCAGCACCTTGAAGCAGAGCCGCAATCTGTCGCTGATGGTCAGCGCGGTGCTGATGGCGCTGTTAGTGCTGGCCTCCAGCCTGCTGATGCGCGGCGTATTGTTGCCGCTGCGTCGCGCCAATGCGCAGCTGGACCAGATCGCCACCGGTGATCTGGTCGATGCGCAAAACCTTCCGCGTCGTCAATCGCTGGAAACGCGCCAGCTGTTCCAGTCAATTGAGACCATGCGACGCGGCTTGCAGCAGATTGTGCGCGACATCAACACGGTGGCGGTCAGCGTGGCCGCCGGCGCAGAAGATATGCAGCAGCATAATGAGAAAGTGATGCAGCAACACCAGCAGCAAAATGCCAGCTTCCATCATCTGTCGCAGCGCTTAGATCGCGTCTCTGAAGAGGTGGAGATTGGTGCCCAGTTCTCGCAGCAGGCGACGCAGGAAGCGCAATCTGCCGATGCGTTGATGCGTAACTGCGCACTGGAAGTCGATAAGATGGAAATCCAGATGCAGCAAATTGTCACCGCGTCGGATGATATCGCCGGGATTGTTGACATGCTGGATGACTTGTCGATGCAGACGCGTTTGTTATCGCTAAATGCCGCAATTGAGTCGGCACATGCCGGCGCTTACGGCCGCAGCTTCTCGGTGGTCGCCAAAGAGATGGGTTTGCTCTCGCAGCAAAGCGGTGCCTCGACGCGCCAGATTGACGGATTGATTCAGCATACGCAGCAACATGTGCATGCTGGCTTCGATAAGGTGAAAGCGCTGGAGGTGCTGTTCGCGCAGATCAGCAGCGCGGTGTCTGGCGTGGTGACGCAGTTGAACGAGCTGCAGCACAACAGTGCTGCGCAGAGTCATCGGGTGAAAAAGATTGCGCTGGAAGTGGTGGAGATGAGCGGACAGCTGCAGCAGAACGAAGCGCTTAACGTCCATCAGGTGCAATCGGCAGTGCAATTGCGCGCCTTATCGGACCGCCTGGCGCAGCGCGCGCAGCAGTTCCGTATTTAATCTGCAGGCATAAAAAAACCCGTCAGTGACGGGTTTTCTGCTTATTTCTTCTTCTTACTTTTCTTCAGCAGTGCACGAATCTGCTTCAGTTCCGCAGCGGAGAGCTGATCTTCCACCGCTTCCTGAGTGTCCAGACTGTCAATGGCCGGTTGCGCACCCGCATCTAAACTGGCCTGCAGGCGATTAACGATCTCCTGACTCATGGAGATTTGGTTATCGGCGGCTAACTGTTTGATGTGCTCTTTCAGTGCCGGGTCAATTTTGATGGTTAAGTTAACGGTCTCGGTCATTTTCATACTCCCTTTTGATTTACAACAACGTAGCGGAAGCAGATGCAACTTAACAGACTGTCATAAAAATTTAATATTACGAGTGTATAGGGCTGAAATCTCTTAACACCGACTCATCGATGGAGGTCAGATTGCCCTGCAGCTCGGCGCAAAGTTTGCCCATGTAGTGGACGAGAAAATCGGCGTTATGTTCCGCCAGCAGGCGTCCAGCTTCGGTTTGCATGGTTTGCGGTAAACCCAATAGCTTTTTCTGGAAGTGATCCAAGGTCCACTTCACATCATCCAGTTCGCGATCCTTTCCTAACGGATCTTCGCTATCAAACAGCGGACGACCTAATGCGCCCGCCGTGTAGAAAACGCGCGCCAGGCCGATAGCACCTAATGATTCGAGACGATCGGCATCCTGCACGATTTTCGCTTCCAGCGTTTGCGGCGCGATACGCGCACTAAAGCTATGAGCCTGCACCGCGTGCGCAACGGCATCCAGTCGTTCGAACGGGAAGTCGGGGAAATCTTGCTGCAGTATGCGGCGCGTCTCTTCCGCGGCATAAGTTGACGCTAAATGACGTTCGGGATGGTTTTTCGGCAGGTTGACCACATCGTGAAAATAGCAGGCGGTCATCACGACCATAGGATCGGCGTCACTGTGCTGCATGATGCGCTTAGCACTCATCCAGACGCGGCGCAGGTGCGCGATATCGTGGGCTTTGTCGTCGTGCAGCCAGTTGAGCTGCAGCCAATTCTCGTAGCGTTGTTGCCAGTGAGTAAGTGACATCGTGCTTCTCCTGTTATTGCTGTTATCTACGTTCCTGCGGACATCATAGCGGCCTGGTCATGACACTTTTTTTACATCCGTCCAGGCGGTGCCAGGCGTAAAAATGAGATCCCGATCTTGTTATAACGCTGTTAACGCCGCTTGCACAGCAGCCATTGCGATTTCGGTATTTCCTTAGTGCGTTTTAGTTAAATAACTCTGTTCAATAGGTTTAATATATTCGCGTCATCAACAAATTTCGCTTTAGGGATAAATTCCAGTTATCTATGCTGATAAATGGGGCTTCTTAGAGGCAGATCAACACGGCATAATCTGAAAAGGTTCCCATAATGGCCTTTATAACGTACTGTATCTGGAAAATTTATGGCTTCTGATCCCTTGCAAAGTCCTTTTCAGCACACATTTTGCTTATGAACCATTTTTTACATCTAAAATTGCCAGAATAGCCTGATACTAAGTCGACAAATTATTAAGCAAACTGATTCAAACCCATTATGCTAGCTCTCACATCTACGGATGTTAGGGGATTCTTCGCAGTTTCCGGGTTTGTGACACATTAAGAGGTATGCAATGAAAGAACGGCCGATTCTTTTTTCCGAACAGCGGGTACGCGCCCTGCTGGTTGGCCAGCAAACGCAGACCCGGCGCATTATGAAAACTCAAGCCTTTGGTCCGGGTCAGGATCATCATGAAGGCGTACACGCATTTGATGTCAGCGCCAATCATCTGCACGGCTATAAATTGATGTCGATGACCGATGTCAGTTCGCACTGCCCATTTGGTCAGGCGGGCGATGGTTTGTGGGTACGTGAAACCTGGCGCGGCCCGATCGTGCCGGAGGCGATGCTGGCGGATTACGAACGCGATCCTCTGCCGTTCCGCAATGCGGCTTACTGCCAATATCGCGCTGACAGCAATGAATTAGGACAGCTGGATGAGAATATGCAGAATGCCGAGCAGTTTGGCTGGCAAACCGCGATTCACATGCCGCGCTGGGCCAGCCGCATCGACCTGCAAATCACCTCGGTGCGAGCCGAGAAGATTCAGGACATTAGTGAAGATGACATCATGGCGGAAGGCGTGCAGACCGATTCGCACTTCCTGAATAACTTTTTCACCATGAATATGAATTCCGAATCGCCAAAAGAAGCGTACCGCAAAGCGTGGCAGAAACAGTACGGCGCCACCAGCTGGGAAGTGAACCCGTGGGTTTGGGTAATCGCGTTCCAGCGGGTTGAACGCTAAAGATAAACGCAGCGAAGCATGCAAACGCAGGGTCGTCATTCATGACGACCTTTTTTATTTCCTCACGATGAATTTCCCGCTTTGCCACGCCAATCACAGACAAATCCCCCACTAACTGGTTGAATATCCGGCTTTGATTACGCGCTGGTAATTTCCCCTTTGCCGCGCCAGGATACTGTTTTCGTCTGAAGAGTGAGTGACGCAATGTTCAAATGGCCGTGGCATGCGCAAATAGAGACTTCAGTGCTGGCGCTTCCCTGGCAACAGGCGCTGGCGCAGCCGATCTTTTCACTGCTCGATCCTGATGAAAAAACCGCTCTCGTCACGCTGGCGCAACGCTTCCTGCAGCAGAAAAAAATCTCGCCGCTGCAAGGCCTGCAGCTCGACGAACTGCTGTTGACCCGTCTGGCCCTGCTGTTCTGTTTACCGGTGTTGAAGCTCGGTCTCGAATGGCTCGATGGCTTCCATGAAGTGCTGATCTATCCCGAACCTTTTAACGTCGACGATCGCTGGGAAGATGATAACGGCCTGGTGCATCACGCGCCGGCGGTGCACGCCGGACAGAGCTGGACGCAAGGTCCGGTGGTGCTGAATGCGCTGGATATTCAGGATTCACTCGATCTTTCCGGCTTTAACCTGGTAATCCACGAAGTGGCGCATAAACTCGATGCGCGCGGCAGCGGCTATACCAGCGGCATTCCGGTGATGGCGCTGCGTGATGTCGCCAGCTGGGAGAAAGATTTGCAGCAGGCGATGGCGGAGATTGAAGCGGAAGTGGAATTAGTCGGTGAACAGGCGGCAACCATCGATCCCTACGCTGCTAGCGATGCAGCAGAGTGTTTCGCGGTGCTGTCGGAGTATTTCTTCAGCGCACCGGATTTACTGGCTAACCGTTTCCCGGCGATGTATCGCCATCTGCAGCAGTTCTATCGTCAGGATCCCCTGGCGCGACTGGCGATGCTAACAGCAGAACCTGCTTAAATCGCGATCGCTTTGTACTAATGCTAGCCAGTTGAATACAAATGTGTTTTAAGCTGTTGACACCTGCAAGGGGCGCCATTAATATTCGCCTCGTTCACACGATTCCTCTGTAGTTCAGTCGGTAGAACGGCGGACTGTTAATCCGTATGTCACTGGTTCGAGTCCAGTCAGAGGAGCCATATTTAGAGAAGCCCGCTTAGGAAACTAAGCGGGCTTTTTGCTTTTACACTTCCGTCCAGCCGCGCAGCAGGTTGTGATACATGTTCAGCAGCGACAACAGCTCTGCGCTATCACCGTGACGCGCTTTCAAGCTTTGAATATTGCGATCCAGCTCAAACAGCATGGCACGCTGTTTATCGTCGCGCACCATCGACTGAATCCACAGGAATGAAGCGACGCGCGCACCTTGGGTAACCGGCGTGACGCAATGCAGGCTGCTCGACGGATACAGCACCAGATGGCCCGCTGGTAGTTTCACCTTGTGCTGACCATACGTGTCTTCAATCACCAACTCGCCACCTTGGTAGCTTTCAGGTTCGCTGAGGAACAGCGTGGCGGAGAGATCGGTTCGCATCCAGCCCGCCGCGCCGTTATGGCGTACCGCGCCATCGACATGAAAACCGTAGGTTTCGCCCTGCTCATAACGGTTAAACAGCGGCGTGGAAATCGATCGTGGTAATGCAGCGGAAAAGAACAGCGGGTTGTTGTTCAGCGCCTGCATCACCGCGGTTTGCAGCTGGTCGTACAGTGGCGTGCGGGTATCGATCTGCTGATTGTTTTTCACCGTCGCGCCCTGGCTGCCGACCGTCGCCCTTCCGTCGATCCATTCGGCCTGTTGCAGCAGCGCGCTAAAACTCGCTACCTCTTCCGGCGTCAGTACAGCAGGAATGTGATACATCATCGCGTTGTTCTCTCAAATATTGTGGGGCGCGCACGCCCCACGACGTTAACTTAGAAGTGCACGTTTGCCGTCAGCAGGAAAGTCCGTGGCTCGCCTGGATGGTAGCGATAACCGCTCTTATTGATTGACGCAACATAGTTGGTATCGAACAGGTTATACACATTGAGCTGCAGATCGAGGTTGTTGTTCACCTTGTAGCCCAACTTAGCATCGGCGACCCAATAACCTTCGGTGTGATCCGGCGTACCGACCGCACCATCGCTGCCGCGACGCAGACTGCCCACATAACGCGCACCGGCACCGACTGAAATCGCATCGGTTGCCTGATAGTTGGTCCACAGCGTAAAGGCGTGCTTCGGCGTGTAAGCCAGCGCAGAAGATCCATCCTGCGATACGCTATCTCCTTCGGTCACTGACGCGTGCTGCATCGTATAGCCGGCGATCACTTCCCAATCTGGCGTGAGGTTGCCAGTGGCAGAGAGCTCATAACCTTCCACACGTTTTTTACCCGCTTGCGAATAGGTGCCGTCGTCGTTAGCGGTGACTTCATTTTCAATATCGGTACGGAACAGCGCTGCATTCAGCAACAGACGTTTATCCACCATCTGCCATTTGGTGCCCACTTCGCTGGACTTGGCTTTCTGCGGTTTGAAGTCGGTGCGGTTGGCGCTGTTGCCGGTGCCACCTGCGGCCAGTGCAAAGCTGCTGCCACCTGGCGGTTGCTGAGAAATGGCATAGTTAACATAGACGTTGCCCTGCTCGGTCAGACGATAAAGCGCACCGGCTTTCCAGTTCACCAGATTACCCGATTTTGCGGTATCCACGGTGGTAACCGGCGTATTGCGCGGCACGCCAGCTGGGCACGTCAACGCACCGCGTCCGGTGCCGCCACAGGCGGTCGCGCTGTCATACTCGGTGTGATAGTTATCGAGACGAATGCCGCCGTTCAGCTCAAAACTGTTGGTAATCGCGAGCGTATCAAAGGCGTAAATGCCTGCGGTATCGGTTTGCCCGTTAGCATTGGCGCCATTCCTGTCCAACCCACCCACCGAAATGCTGCTGATAGGATGGTAGATATTAACCGATGGCGGCGTGATCGCATTGACGCCGTAGTTGGTTTGATTTTCACGCGTAAACTCCACGCCCGCGCTGACATCGTGACCAACCGCACCGGTGTAAAACTTCGAGGTGATGTTGGTTTGGTTGGAGAGAATGCGGTTGCTGATGTCTTTGGTGTTCGCCAGGCGCGACCAGCTCCAGCTATTCACATCGTTCCGGTTCGGGGCAGTGATATTGGTGGCGCCGCCCATCACCGCCGTCAGCAGATATTCCTGCTTCACGCGTGACCAACGCGTGGTATTGCGGATGGTGGTGCTGTCATTGATATCGTGCTCGAAGCGTAGGGTCGCGCTGTCGGTGGTCGATTTATCAAAGTCAGAATCGGTGCCGTAATAATTACTGGTCGCGACTTTGCCAGAATTATTCAATGCCGACGTCGCCGCATTCGGCGCCGAATAGCCCGGCAGGCCAATGGTTGGAATGCCGCCATCTGGCGTATTATTTTGATGCACATGCAGATAGTTGAGGTACAAGCGCGTTGAAGTATCCAGACCCAACGCCAGCGATGGCGCTACGCCATAACGCTCGTTCTGCACGTTATCACGCGCCGCATCGTGAGTTTTCTCGCCCATCAGATTAAGGCGGAACGCGGCGTTATCGTTGATCGCCTGGTTGTAATCCAGCGTGCCGCGACGCATCCACGCGCTGCCAACGCTGACTGACGCGTCGAGCCCGGTATCGAGGCGCGGTTGTTTGCTGATCATATTGATCGAACCCGACGGCGCGCTGCGTCCGTAATCGGTGCCCGATGGCCCTTTAATCACTTCAACCTGCTGAGTGTTGAAGGTATCGCGCGTCACGCTGCCAATATCGCGAATGCCATCAACGTAAATGCTGTTGGAGGTGTCGATGCCGCGCATATACACCGCATCACCGGTTGAGGAACTACCGTTTTCCCCCGCATAGAACGCACCCACGCCCGGCACGTTTTTCAGCGCGTCGGTAAGATTGGTCACGCCTTGATCTTTAATCACCTGATCCGGAATCACCGTCATGGTGCGGGTGGTATCCACCAGCGGGCGATTGAATTTCGGATCGGCAGATGCGTTGGGGGCATACAGCGATGGCGTATGCGCTTCAACCACTAAGGTATCGTCAGATTTTTTGTTGGAATTATCTGCAGCTAATGCGGCAGCAGGAGAAATACCAATGCAAAGCCCGGTGAACAGGGTCAACGAATTGAAACTGCCAAACGGCAGGTTGCGATTTTTATCCATTTTTTAAGGGAGTGAGTTTCTTGTAATTATTGACGCGCACGTCACATCAGCGGATGGCCTGGCGCAGAAGAATTCCGGCGGCAAGGCGTTGAGCTGGCGTGACACCCAAATGATAACGCCAATGGTTATCATTTACTTTTCTATCTTACACGCACGCCGCGAGTTAGGAATACATTTCTTTACGAGATAATTACGGAATCAATACAATTGATAGAGAGTGGGAAAATCTGATGAGTTTTTTTGAACGAAGGGTCAAATTTCAGGCATAAAAAAACCCGCTGGCCTAGAGCGGGTTTTCTATTCAACAGCGCACAGCTCATTCCAGTAGCTGTAGCGGATCACATGGTGCAGGCGCTCATCTCTCATAGTAGCGATATACCGAAGGATGGAACTCAACACCGTACAGCTGGCTGATGGGAATCAGCAGGTCGATATGATTACTGAGATCGAATTCGCGCTCTTCTGCGGGTCCAGTCTCGCCATTGATCAGTTGGTTAAACCACTGCTGCAAGAGGTGTTTCATTGTCAGCTGCTCCACAAATGATTGAGGCTGACAGTAAACCGCATTCTCCCCTATAACCAAAACGATTAGTTGTGCGCTTCTTTGCCAATTCATGCATATATGTCGGTGCGCATAAATGCCCACCCCACGAAAACCCTAACAAACAACCGTAGGGTCGCCATTCATGGCGACCAGCCCAACGCGCTTATCCCCTGCTCTTCGCCATCATCTTGCGATAATTGTTCAGCCATTTGCCGCTGTTGAGTCGCCACCAGAAAAATACGCCGCGTACCGTCCAGTCGAGGAACATGCCGAGCCACACGCCTATCACGCCCATTCCCAGCACAATCCCAAGGAAATAACCGGCTACGACGCGGGCGCCCCACATACTGAACATCGACACATACATGGTGTAACGCGCATCGCGCGCGCCTTTCAGGCTGGCGGGCAGCACCCATGAAGCGGTCCAGATCGGCATAAAGGCGGCATTAAGCCAAATCAAATGCTTGGTGACTGAAATCACTTCCGGGTCGCGGCTGTAAAACTGCGCGAGTGTTCCGGCAAGCGGCACGGTGATCAACGCCAGCGAACATAATCCAATCATCGCCAGCCAGAACACGTGTTTGATTTGCCGTTCAGCCTGCATCACCTGATTCAGCCCCAGCCTGCGGCCGGTAATAATAGTCGACGCCGATCCCAGCGCGTTACCCGGCAGGTTAATCAGCGAAGCAATCGAGAAGGCGATAAAGTTACCGGCGATTTCATTGGTGCCCATGCCCGCGACAAAAATCTGCGTCAGCAACTTACCGCCGTTAAACAGCACCGATTCAATACTGGCGGGCACACCAATGCCCAACACTTCCATCAGAATATTGCGGTCCCAGCGCCGGAAATAGCTGGCGATGGAGATTTTCAGGGCCGGCGTAATGCCGCGATACAGCACGTAAATCGCCGCCGCCGCACCGATATAGCGCGAGATGGTTAAGCCCAATCCTGCACCAACAAAACCGAGCCCTTCCCAACCCAGACAGCCGTAAATCAGCACGCTACTGATCACGATGTTGAGAATATTCATACCGCCGTTGATCAGCATCGGGATTTTGGTATTGCCCGCACCCCGCAGCGCGCCGCTGCCAATCAGCGCAATCGCCGCTGCAGGATAGCTCCACGCCGAGGTTTGCAGATAGCTCAGCGCCAGCTCTTTCACTTTGGGATCGGCGCTGCCGGCAATCACATCAATGATCAGATGCCCCCAAAACTCGATGGCGATCACCAGCACAAACGCCAGCGCGGTCATCAATCCCAGCGACTGTCTGGTGGCGGCTCGCGCCCGTTTGCCGTTGCGTTTTGCCAGGCTGAACGCCACCACCACCGTGGTACCGAGATCGATGGCGGCAAAGAAGGAGATGATCACCATGTTAAAGCTGTCGGCCAAACCGACGCCCGCCATCGCTTCTTTACCCAGCCAGCTCACCAAAAAGGTACTGAGGACGCCCATCAGCATCACGCAGAGGTTTTCGATAAAGATGGGCACGGCTAATGGGGTGATTTCTCGCCAGAACAACGTACGGTAAGAGCGGCGCTTGGGATACCACGCCGTGTTTCTGACCGCCCGCATCACTGCTACGCCAGGATTTTGCAAGGGATTACCAAATCACTTTGGAGAGGAAGAAGAGTAATAATGATGATAGGCCACTGAGAATTATGCAAAGTGTTTCCCCTCACCATTTAATCATTATTACAAACTTTTTGTCGCCACCACCGCAGGATCGGCTGCGCCGCCCAAATAGGCGCTGCGCACTTCATCATTATTGAGCAGCTCTGCACCGCTGCCGCTCAGGCGAATCTCGCCGTTCACCATCACATAGCCGCGATCCGCCAGTTGCAATGCATGGCGAGCATTCTGCTCCACCAGAAACAGCGTCATGCCTTGCTGGGTCAACTCGCGCAGGATGCCAAAGATCTGCTTCACCACGATCGGCGCGAGGCCAAGGCTGGGTTCGTCGAGCAGCAACAGCTTAGGTCGACTCATCAGCGCGCGGGCAATCGCCAGCATCTGCTGCTCGCCGCCGGAGAGCGTCATGGCGCGCTGCTTACGCCGCTCCAGCAGGCGCGGAAACAGCTGATACATGCGATCTTTGTCCTGTTTAACAAAACGTTCGCCGATAGCGATGGTGCCCATCAGCAGGTTCTCTTCCACCGTCATATCAGGGAAGATGCGTCGTCCTTCCGGGGCCTGCGCAATGCCGCTGGCCGCGATGAAGTGCGTCGAACGCTGGCTGATCGCTTCGCCGCGCAAGCGGATCTCGCCGCTGGCAATGCGCGGCTGACCAAAGATCGACATCAGCAGCGTGGATTTTCCCGCGCCGTTAGCGCCAATCAGCGCCACGGTTTCGCCCTGATTCACCGTCAACGAAACCTGTTTCAACGCCTGCAAAGGACCGTAAAACACATCGACTTGCTCAAAAGCCAGCATCGGTTCAGCCATGATCGCTCTCCTCTTCTGCGCCGAGATAGGCGGCAATCACTTTGGGATCGTGTCGAATTTGCTGCGGCGTGCCTTGGGCAATCACATCGCCATGATCGAGCACCACGATGTGATCGGAAATGCGCATCACCATTGGCATGTCGTGTTCAATCAGCAACACGCTGATGCGATGGTCGGCGCGCAGACGATGCAAAATCGCGCTCAACGCCTCGGTTTCCACCGGATTCAGCCCAGCCGCCGGTTCATCCAGACAAATCAGTTCCGGTCGCGAACACATGGCGCGCGCGATCTCCAGCCGTCGTTGCTGACCGTAAGAGAGCGTGCCCGCCAGGCGGTTGGCGCTGGCGACCAAATCAACGTTCTCCAGCCAGTAAAAAGCGCGATCCAGCGCGCGATTTTCTGCTTCGCGGTAGCCGCGCGTGTTCAGCACGCCCGCCAGCAGCTGACGATTGACCTGCATATGCTGCGCCACCAGCAGATTCTCAATCACCGACATCTCGCGGAATAGCCGAATATTTTGGAAAGTACGCGCCAGCCCGGCGCGATTCACCAGATGCGCGCCGCCAAACATCTTGTACCAGAGCCGCGAGCCGAGCCGGGTGGGATTGATCCAGTCGCCCGCATGAATTTTTTGCCCCAGCACCTGAATCACATCGGTGCTGCGCTGATTGGCGTTGAGCACAATACGTCCGCCGGTGGCGCGATAAAAACCGGTCAGGCAGTTAAACACCGTGGTTTTACCCGCGCCGTTGGGGCCGATTAGTGAGGTCACCGAACCGCGCTCCACCGCCAGGCTGACGTCATTCAGCGCCTTGATGCCGCCAAAGCGCATCATCAGGTTGTCCACTTGCAGGATGGCATCACTCATGGCGCACTCCTTTTCGCAGTGGCACGCCAACGCGTGCGGTGCGCACCAGCCCGCGCGGTCGCCAGATCATCATCAGCACCATCAACATGCCGAACAGCAGCACGCGGTATTCGGCAAAGCTGCGCAGCAGTTCCGGTGCCACCGTCAGCACAAACGCCGCCAGCACCACGCCGAGCGTCGATCCCATCCCACCGAGCACCACAATGGCGAGAATCAGCGCCGACTCAAAAAAGGTGAACGAGGTGGGATTAACGAAGCCCTGATAGCTGGCAAAAAACACCCCGGCGATGCCCGCGGTTGACGCGCCCAACATAAAGGCTGAAAGCTTCACCAACACATGGTTAAGGCCCATCGCGCGGCAGGCAATCTCATCTTCACGCAGCGCTTCCCAGGCGCGGCCAATCGGCATACGCGTCAGGCGATGCTTAATCCACAGCACCAGCAACACCACCAGAACCAGCACAACATAGATGAAGATAAATTTCATATTCGGGTTGTAAGTGACGTGCAGAAACTCGTGATACGGCACGCCGCCATCGCGCGCGCGGCGGGCAAACTCGAGGCCAAAGAAGGTCGGCGACGGTACGGAAACCCCGTTCGGACCGCCGGTAAAGGCGACCCAATTTGTCAGCACCAGACGAATGATTTCACCGAAGCCGAGCGTGACAATCGCCAGATAATCGCCGTGCATGCGCAGCACCGGGAAACCGAGCAGCGCGCCAGCAAAAGCTGCCAGCAGCGCCGCCAGCGGCAACATGCTCCAGAAACCCAATCCGAGATATTGATAGCCAAGCGCCAGGCCGTACGCTCCGATGGCATAAAAAGCCACGTAGCCGAGATCAAGTAATCCGGCGAGCCCAACCACAATATTCAAGCCCAACCCGAGCAGCACATAAATCAGGCCGAGAATCGCCACCGTCAGCAGATATTTACTGGAGAGAAACGGAAAGGCCAGCGCCACGATCAGCAGCAGCGGCAATATCCAGCGCAAACGCGAACGATAGCCGGGCTCGCGCACGTAAACCCCGTCATCGCTGCTGGCAAACCTGCGCATGATGCGCTGACCAACAGGCGCGTGCAGAAACAAACTGAACAGCAAACGCCCCGCCATCACCACCGCCACCAGCAGCGCCACGCGCTGTGGCGACAGTTTGAAGCTGTAACCGTCGAGCACCACGCCAACAATCGGACCAAATACCACCAGCGCCACTAACCCCGCCAGCAGCGTATCGAGCAGCGCCTGGCGCACAGGATTTTGCGTCATTGCATTCATCGGGGCTTCCTCACACTTTAGCGACCAGCGGACGTCCCAGCAGTCCTTGCGGGCGGAAGATCAAAATCACCACCAGCAGCGAAAACGAGAACACATCTTTGTAGTCAGAATTCACCATCCCGGCGAACTGCGCTTCCGCGACGCCCAGCAGCAATCCTCCAAGCATCGCGCCCGGCAGCGAACCGATGCCGCCGAGCACCGCAGCGGTGAACGCTTTGATGCCAATGATAAATCCGGCGTAAAAATCAAAGGTGCCGTAATTCATGGTCACCAGCACGCCGGCCAATCCCGCCATCGCCGCACCAATCACAAACACCAGCGAGATAACGCGATCGGTATTAATACCGAGGATCGAAGCCATGCGCCGATCCTGCTGCACCGCGCGGCAAATGCGCCCGAGTTTGGTGTACTGGATAATCCAGGTTAGCAGCGCCATGCCACAAAACGCCGCGATCAGGATGAAGATTTTGGTCCAGGTGATTTGTACCACGCCGCCATCAAATTCCATGCGCAACACGCCGGTCAGCAGCGTCGGAATGCCCTGCTGATTCGGTCCCTGGCTGAGCTGCACGTAGTTTTGCAAAATCAGCGACATGCCGATCGCTGAAATCAGCGGCGCGAGGCGCGTCGAGTTGCGCAGCGGTCGATAGGCGATGCGCTCAATCGCCCAGCCGTAAGCCGAGGTGACAATAATGGTGAAGATTAAGGTGCCGAATATCAGTAGCGGGAAAGAGTGAATGCCGAAAAAGCTGAGTAGCGATAAGCCAATGGCACACAGATAGGCGGAGATCATATACACCTCGCCGTGGGCGAAGTTGATCATGCCGATGATGCCGTAAACCATGGTGTAGCCGATGGCGATCAAGCCATACACGGCACCGAGCGTTAAACCGTTGATCAGCTGCTGTAAGAAGAAGGCGTCCATAATGTCGTCTCGTACTCAATGGGAGCGCACACCTCGCGCTCAATCGCGAATGGCCCCGCACTGCGCGGGGCCGCGTGGCACATTACAGCTGGTGATACTTGCCTTTGTCGTCCCATTGATACACGACGTAATCCGACACCTTGAGATCGCCTTTACTGTCCCAGGCTTTTTTGCCCATGACGGTATCGACACTGTTGGCTTTCAGCCAGTCACTGGCCTTGGTGTTGTCTTTCCCGGTTGCTTTGTAAGCGGCGGCCAGCGTCTGCACGGAAGCGTAGGCATACAGGGTGTAACCTTCTGGCTCAAATCCGCCGGCGCGGAATTTGTCGATAACCGCTTTGCCATCGGCGATGGTGCGCGGATCGTTGCCGAAGGTCATGTAGACGCCTTTGGTATATTGCGGGCCGCCAGCGGCCGTCACCATCTCTTCAGTCACGATACAGTCGCCGGAGAAGAAGGCGGCATTAACGCCCTGCTCACGCATCTGACGCACCAGCGGACCGGCTTCCGGATGACAGCCGCCGAAATAGACCACATCCGGTTTCAGCGCGCCGATCTTGGTTACCAGCGCATTGAAATCTTTCTCACCGCGCGACAACCCTTCATACAGCACTTCTTTTACGCCGCGCTTCTCAAGTGAGGCTTTGGTGGCATCCGCTAAACCCTGGCCGTAAGTGTCTTTGTCATGAATGATGACCACTTTCTTCGCTTTGAGCTTGTCGATGATGTAATCCGCAGCGATGGCGCCCTGCTGATCATCACGCCCACACATGCGGAATAGGGTTTTCATGCCGCGTTCGGTAATTTTCGGGTTGGTTGATCCGGGCGTGATCGCCAAAACGCCGGCCTCATCATAGACTTCCGAGGCGGGCATGGTGGATGAAGAGCAGAAGTGGCCGACCACCGCCATTACTTTGTCCTGATCGACCAGACGGTTAGCGACGGATACCGCCTGTTTCGGTTCACAGGCGTCATCGCCCTGCACCAGCACGATTTTCTCGCCGTTGATGCCGCCCGCCGCGTTGATATCCTCCGCAGCCTGGCTTGCGCCTTTCCAGTATTGCGCGCCATACGTCGCATTAGGCCCAGAGAACGGACCGGCCACACCAATCTTAATATCTGCCTGAGCGTAAAAGGCCACGCTTATACAACCTGCAATCGCCACCTTCATTGGGTGTTTTATGAATTTCAAAGACATGCTTTCAATCCTCAACGGGTCAGGAACGGAGCCATACCACGGCCTGGGAGAAATCAATTTCTGAAACTTTGGCAGAACAGTGTGCGGCCATAACCCCGTAGGGCCGCCATTCATGGCGACCGACTTTAAGAACGGTCTAGCTACATTAAGGCCACGGTTGAAAACTAAGCAATAAGCTCGCCAATACCGCGACGGTGGACGATTTATTACTCGGGCATCGCTCCAGAACAGGAGACACGCGATGTAACATCCCTGCTGATCATAAACATAGCCGCGGTTACGCCACGCACCAGCACCGTGATGGTGCAGAATGCGGTCGATCACAGATTCTTCATCGTAGCGAGGGGTTTATCCGCTATGCTCTGGTGAAAACGGTCCATGTTTCTGAAGGAGAACCCATGAATACACAACGGAACGGATTGAGCAGCCAGCAAGCGCTGGACGAACTAGAACGCCTGTACGATGCAGCCGTTGACGCGCTGCGCAACGCCATTCGCGATTTCACCGCCAGCGGACAGTTGCCGGATGACGCCGCGCGCCAGCAAGGGCTGTTTGTTTATCCGCAACTGCGCATCACCTGGCTGGGTGAAGGTCCGCAGCAAAATCGCACCCGCGCGTGGGGACGTTTTACCCATACCGGCAGCTACAGCACCACCATCACGCGCCCGGCGCTGTTGCGCCACTATCTCAGCGAGCAGCTGCAGATGCTGGAGAAGGAGTACGACGTGCTGATTGAGGTCACGCCCTCACAGCAGGAAATTCCTTATCCTTACGTGATTGATGGCTTGTCACTGGACCGCTCAATGAGCGCCAGCATCGCACGCCATTTCCCCACCACCGAACTGTCGCAAATCGGTGATGAAACCGCCGACGGCCTGTTCCACGCCAATGCGATTTTCCCGCTGTCGCACTTTGACGCCCTGCGCACCGATTTCTCACTGGCACGCCTGCGCCACTACACCGGCACGAGCGTAGAGCACTTTCAGCCGTTCGTGCTGTTCACCAACTACACGCGCTACGTCGATGAGTTCGTGCGCTGGGCGATTGAGCAGGTGCAAGATCCCACCACGCCGTATGACAGCCTGGCCTGCGCCGGGGAAGTGGTGATCACCGCCGATACTCAAGATCCGACGGCGATGATGTCCGATCTGGCGTGGAAAAAGCATCAAATGCCCGCCTGGCACCTGACATCACCGAATCGTCGCGGCATAACGCTGGTGAACATCGGCGTTGGCCCATCCAATGCCAAAACCATCTGTGACCATCTGGCGGTGATTCGTCCGCACGCCTGGCTGATGATTGGCCACTGCGGTGGACTGCGCGAAAGCCAGACCATCGGCGACTATGTGCTGGCGCATGCCTACCTGCGCGACGATCACGTACTGGATAGCGTACTGCCGCCAGATATCCCAATCCCCAGCATCGCCGAAGTGCAGCGCGCACTGTATGACGCCACCAAAGCGGTCAGCGGCATGCCCGGCGAAGAAGTCAAACAGCGCCTGCGCACCGGCACCGTGGTCACCACCGATGACCGTAACTGGGAGCTGCGCTACTCCGCTTCGGCGCTGCGCTTCAACCTGAGCCGCGCCGTAGCGGTTGATATGGAGAGCGCCACCATCGCCGCGCAGGGTTATCGCTTCCGCGTGCCTTACGGCACCTTGCTATGCGTATCCGATAAACCGCTGCATGGCGAGATCAAGCTACCGGGCCAGGCAAACCGCTTCTATGAGGGCGCAATCTCCGAGCACCTGCAGATTGGTATCTGCGCGGTCGAACTGCTGCGAGCTGAAGGCGACAAGCTGCATTCGAGGAAGCTGAGAACCTTCAACGAGCCGCCGTTTAGGTAATCATGATGAGTTCCGGCCCATGAAGGGCCGGAACCGTGCAGTAAAGCGCGTCATGACATTTTCAAAACGATATTCTGCACAAACCACGCCAGCACCAGAAGGCCGGTCGGTATCATGATTTTCCAGGTGATGCTGTTATTGAAGGCAGATATTTTACCCTCGAGCTGGTTAAATCTTTGAGCAACTCTTTCGAACTTCTCATCTATCCTTTCGAACTTTTTATCGAATTTGTCTTCCATCCGCTCAAACTTTTTATCGAGACGTTGTTCAAGCGCCCCCAGCTCGCCCATAATCTCCACACGCATCACGCCCTGCTCGGCTCTGACCTTTTCGATATCTGCTTTAGTCGCAAAATGTTCTGAACGCGCGGTTAGCACAGCAACATCCATCTGAATCTGCTGCGTGGTTTTTTCCAGCTCTTCAACCCGTTTGGTGAGTTGTTCCATTTGATGATCTCCTTTGTTACCAACGTCAAAAATAAGCGGTGGGAACACACGAGTTGTATTGCTAATGGGGTAATCCATCACCGAATCCTCTTCCATCGCGCTGCTCAATCTTTCCACCACACCGTTAGTGAAACAGATTCGCGCAGCATTAACATTCCACGATCCCGCCATTCACAGCACATTTTTTGCGGGCAGGTTCTAATAACACGCACAGCCTGAGCTGTTTTGAGATGTAAGGAAAGTGAGCATCAAAAAGGATTGCGAAGTGTCACGCAGAAAATAAACGAAGGGATGCAATAGCAGACACGGAAGCCCGAGCGGGCTTCCGTTAAGTAACATTTACGCGCTCAGCCAGCCCAGTTTGATAACAAACAGAATCGACAGAATGATCAGCGCCGGGTTGACCTCTTTGGTGCGGCCGCTCAGCAGTTTCACCACCGTCCAGGTGATGAAGCCGAACGCAATACCGTTGGCGATCGAGTAGGTCAGCGGCATGGTCAGCGCGGTCACGGTTACCGGCGCGGCGGTGGTGATATCTTTCCAGTCAATATCCGCCAGGCCAGACGCCATCAGCACCGCCACAAACAGCAGCGCTGGCGCGGTGGCATAAACCGGTACGCTGCCCGCAAGCGGCGAGAAGAACAGGCTCAGCAGAAACAGAATCGCCACCACAATCGCCGTCAGGCCGGTGCGGCCACCGGCGCTGACGCCGGCAGCAGATTCCACATAGCTGGTGGTGGTTGAAGTACCAAGCAGCGAGCCGAACAGCGCGGCGGCGCTATCTGCGATCAACGCACGGCCCATTTTCGGCACGTTGCCCTGCTCATCCGCCAGACCGGCGCGCTTGGTCACACCCAGCAAGGTGCCGGTGTTATCGAACACGTCCACGAACAGGAAGGCGAAGATTACGCTCACCAAACCGACGTTAAAGGCACCGGCGATATCCAGCTGCATAAAGGTTGGCGCGATAGATGGCGGAGCGGAGAACACGCCACCAAACGGCGTCAGGCCAATGCCCATAGAAATGAAGGTCACCACCAGAATGCCGATCAGCACCGCACCGGTAACGCGACGCGCTTCCAGCACCACAATGATGAAGAAGCCGAGCAGCGCCAGCAGTGGACCCGGTTTGGTCAGGTCGCCCAGGCCAACCAGCGTTGCTGGGTTATCCACCACGATACCCGCGCCTTCCAGCGCGATAATCGCCAGGAACAGACCGATACCGGCACCAATACCGGCACGCAGCGGCAGCGGAATGCTGTTAATAATCCACTCACGAATTTTGAAAAGCGACATGGCGAAGAAGATCACCGCCGACAAGAACACCGCGCCCAGCGCGACTTGCCAGGTGTAACCCATATGCAGCACCACGGTATAGGTGAAGAAGGCGTTGAGGCCCATGCCCGGTGCGAGTGCAATCGGATAGTTTGCGATCAGGCCCATTAACACACAGCCAATCGCCGCCGCCAGACAGGTCGCCACGAAGACCGCACCTTTATCCATGCCGGTTGCGCCGAGAATGCTCGGGTTAACAAACAGGATGTAAGCCATTGCCAGGAAGGTGGTGATACCCGCAATGATTTCGGTGCGAACCGTGGTGTTGTGCGCTTTTAGTTTGAAGAGTTTTTCTAACATCATCATCTCTCATGAGCGGAGTCGGCACGAATGCGCGCGCTCCTTGCCAATGTGGTTTACAGACTTATTGTTGTATTGGACGCAAGGCGTTTAGCCTTCCCCTGTCCACATAGCAATAGCTATGCCATCACCCTACGCAATCGATTACGTTTCCGAATAATGCTTCGCTTAGGATAATTCCGAACCAGAATGAGGCGCGATTATGGTGCATTGCACCAGCGCCGCGCAATCGTTTTCCTAACTGACGATGGTTTGGCAAAAAGAGTGCGGCACTGCACGCTTCCGCACTCTGCCAGGCGATGGCGCTCACGTTTCTGTTGCCTGAATCAGCAGGTAAAAAACATCGGGTTACACTGCTTTTAACCCTTTCGTAACAAAAGAGGCGCATCCATGAAGCCCGCGATTCTGGTGGTCGATGATGATCGTGCAGTGTGCGAATTGCTGCACGATGTGTTGAATGAACATGTGTTTACCGTTTATTGCTGCCATCAGGGTAAAGATGCGCTGTCTCTGCTGGCGCTGCACCCGGAAATTTCACTGGTGATGCTGGATATGATGCTGCCAGACACCAACGGCTTGCTGGTGCTGCAACAGATGCAGCGGCAGCGTCCCGACCTGCTGGTGATCATGTTAACTGGCATGGGTTCGGAAGCAGATATGGTGGTAGGACTGGAGATGGGCGCGGATGATTACATCGCCAAGCCGTTCAACCCGCGCGTGGTGGTGGCTCGGGCACGCGCTGCACTGCGGCGCTGCGGACGGCTGGCGCAGCCAGAAGCGTTAGCGGATGAAGGCTGGCAATTTAACGGCTGGCGTCTCGACGATGCACGCTGCCAGCTGTTCAATCCGCAGCGCGAAAGCGTGCCGCTAACGCAAGGTGAATACACGCTGCTGCGCGCGCTGGTGGCGCATGCGCGCAAG
This sequence comes from Pantoea sp. DY-5, assembly GCF_019795955.1. Lineage (NCBI taxonomy): Bacteria > Pseudomonadati > Pseudomonadota > Gammaproteobacteria > Enterobacterales > Erwiniaceae > Pantoea > Pantoea sp. DY-5. Next base: position 23,946 of record NZ_JAIMIE010000001.1, on the reverse strand, counting down.
GTATTAACCCGCGATCAGCTACTCGAACTGACGCACAGCGAAAGCCTTGAGGTGTTTGATCGCACCATTGATGTGCTGATTATGCGGCTGCGACGCAAGATAGAAATCAATCCGCATCAACCGAGCCTGATCCGCACCATTCGCGGTCTCGGCTATGTTTTCTCCGCCGACGTGATGCGTCCTGCCTCTTCGGCGCGCGAAACGCAAATCGCCTGATCCATCCAGCGCTGCATCTCGGCTAATGGCCGCGTGCCGTCCAGCGCGTTTGCTGCATGCAGATTAAAACAGGCGCAGGTATGCGCCAGCTTCAGCGTTTCAATCAGTGACCAGCCTTCATGGCTGGCATAGAGCACACCGGCACAAAACGCATCGCCCGCCCCAACGCTGCCGACAATCTCTTCTGGCGCTAAGCACCACGCCGGTTGCCAGCGCCCTTCGCCGTCCGCTTGCTGGCCCCACGCGCCTTCTGGGGCATGAATCACAACGCGTTGACGTACACCTTGCTGCAGCAGCCAGGTCGCCGCCTCGGCAAAAGCGGTAGGTGCGGCAAGCCCGTGCGGCGTGCGCAAACTTACGCCGGTGAGCGATTGTGCCTCCAGCTCGTTAATCACCAGATAATCGAGCCAGCGCAGCGCAGGCACCACCAGCGGACGATATTCGCCCACGCGCGACACCAAATCGAGCGAGGTGAGATAGCCGCGCTGCTGCATCTGTGCCAGCAGCCGTGCGCTGCGTGTGCCGTATTGATCGTCCGGCACATCAAGGCTATCCAGCAGCAGTAAATACCCGAGATGGAAGATGCGGTGTGCAGTGGAGACGTCGGCGAAGTGCGCCAGATCGAGCTTGCCATTGGCGCCGCGCGCATGGAAGAAGGTACGCTGGCCGTCCGGCGTGGCCATCACCTGCGTCATCGCCGTGTTGATGCTCGCGGTGCGCTGCACAAAATGACGGTCGATGTGATGATCGTCCAGCAGTTGCAGGATGTAGTCGCCGTCGCTGTCCTCACCCACCATGCCGACGCCCGCCAGCGGCAGATTCAGCTGCATTCGCGCCAGCGTAAACAGCACATTGAGCGCCGCGCCGCCGCTGCACTTCTCGCTGTGCTGAATCTCGGTTAGCCAGCCTTGTTCCGGCCAATGGCTGATGCGCTGCACGTGATCCACCAGCATGCTGCCGGCACCGATGATTCCGTTACGCACCATGCGGTTATGCCCTCCCGGCGCTGCCGAATACCTGCATCTGCTGCGCCACCACGTTGGCGATGTCGCGCTCTACCGCCATCAGCAACTCAGCAAAGGCGTCGTAGCGCGCATCGCGTTGGACGATCTGCGCTTCAATCGCCCCGAGCGCCGCCTGCGACATGCCGGTATAGAAATTGATTTTGTTGATGCCAAGGCTGACGGCGCGGCGGAAATCCGCGTCGCTAATGCCGGAACCGCCATGCAGCACCAGCGGAATGCCGGCCGTCGAACGAATCGCTGCCAGCCGGTCGAAGTCGAGTTTGGGTTCGCCTTTGTATTTGCCGTGCGCATTGCCAATCGCCACCGCCAGGCAATCAATGCCGGTGGAGTGCACAAAATCAGCGGCCTGTGCCGGATCGGTAAATTTATCGCTGTCGGCCTCGCCAAACAGCGCACCGCCTTCATCGCCGCCCACCGCACCGAGTTCGGCTTCCACCGACACGCCGAGTGCGTGACACATCTTCACCACTTCGCGCGTCTGGCGCACATTTTCTTCGTAGCTGAGCGTCGAGCCATCGAACATGACCGAGGTGAAACCAAGGCGAATCGCCTGCATCACCGCCTCAAAATGCAGGCCGTGATCGAGATGCAGCACCACCGGAATATCGTGCAGCGCCGCTTCGGTGCGCACAGCGGCGACCAGATGTTCGAGGCTGACATACTTAAAATGCACTTCGGCGATACTGATAATAAACGGCGAGCGCTGCCGCTCAGCCGCCTGGTAAAGCGCGCGCAGAAAATGGGTGTCGAGGACATTGAACGCGCCAAGCGCGTAGCCGTTCTGTTGCGCATGGGCCAAACCCTGCGCCAGGGAAATCAGTGCCATATCAGGCTCCTTTAGGCCAGCCAGCGGTGATATTCGTTACACAGCAGCCAGCGCGGTGCTTCATCTTCATCAAGCGGATTGAAGCGCGCCAGCGGGGTGAGAAACACGTTGTCGTGTTCGTCGTCGTTGGGCATCGACACTTCACCCACCAGCACGTCGCCGTAGCCCTCTTCGCCCCAAAAGCTGTGCCAGATGCCAGGCAGCAAGGTGACGCTTTCGCCCGGCGATAAACGCAGCTGCGAACCGGCGGCGTGGGTTTGGCGGATGCCATCGAGCGTGACGTTCACCGCCGTCTCGGCCAGCTGATTGCCCGTTCGGTTATGCAGCGTGACGATCAGATTGCCGCCGCCGCGATTGATAATGTCTTCCATCTTTTGCGGGTGATAATGCATCGGCGTGACTTGCCCTTCGCGCACATGCATGATTTTTTCGGCATAAGGTTTGGCCCACGGCTGACCACCCCGCGAACCGTTGCGCAGTGTGAACAGGGCTAAACCGGTTTGATTGAAATCGTCAGCGCCGAAGCTGGTGACATCCCAGCCAAGATGCAGCGCCAGCAGTTCATCGGCGTCATTTTTATCTAACGCGCGCCACTGGCTGAGGCCGTAATCGGCCCACGGCGGCAGATGCACATCCTGGCGCATAAAGAATTCGCGGGTGCGTTGTAAGATCGCATTCACTTCTGAGCGTTGCATCTTCTCCTCCTTTGGGTGAGTGCACGCTGGCCCTCACCCCAGCCCTCTCCCGCAAGCGGGCGAGGGAGCTGACCGAGCGAACCTAACTATCCCCTCTCCCATTTATGGGAGAGGGTTAGGGTGAGGGACAGCGGCTGCTTACTTCACCGTCCAGCCCTTGTAGCTGCTGACGCTGTTACGATCGATCATCGTCACCGGAATCAGCACCGGCTTATCTGGCGCGGGTTTGCCCTGCAGGATGTTATAGCCGATCTCCACCGCTTTCGCCGCCATCACCTGCGGGTCCTGCGCTGGCGTGGCCACAAACAGCGAGCCTTTGCGTTTCAGCGCCTCTTCACCGTCTGGCGATCCATCGACGCCGACAATAAAGAACTCATTACGCTGCGCCTGTTTCGCCGCCAGATCGGCACCAATCGCCGTGGGATCGTTAATTGCGAACACTGCATCAATCTTCGGATTGGCCGACAGCAGGCCGGTCATCACTTCCAGGCCACCTTCGCGGCTGCCTTTGGCGTTCTGGTTGTAGGAGAGCAGCTTGATGTCCGGATGGGTTTTCAGCTCGGTCATGCAGCCTTCGACACGGTTCTGCACCGCAGAAACCGGCGGTCCGTTGATGATCACCACGTTGCCTTTGGCCTTCAGGCGGTCGGAGATGTATTTACACGCCATCGCGCCGGCGGCGGTGTTATCGGAGGTGATAGTGGCGTTAGCGCCGTCTGCCGCCACGTCGACCGCCACCACCACAATCCCGGCATCACGCGCACGTTTTACCGCGGGTGCAATGCCTTTGGAATCGGCGGCGTTGAGGATGATCATGTCCACTTTGGCGGCGATGAAGTTATCAATCTGCCCCACCTGCTGGCCGAGATCGTAGCCGCTGGAGACCAGCGTCACGTTGACCTTGTCGCCCGCCAGTTCGCGCGCCTTCAGCTCCGCACCTTTGGTGATCTGCACGAAGAACGGGTTGGCGAGATCGCCGACGGTCACACCAATGGATTTCAGCTCTTTGGCCTGCACCAATGGCGCGCTCAGAAGCGTAGCCGCCAGCAGTCCGGTTAGAATCGGATTAAAACGCATAGTCGATGTTCTCCTGCTTTTTGGTTTTTATGATGAGTGCTCGCTGTCCCCCATCCCGGCCTTCCCCCGCAAGCGGGGGAAGGAGACGTTGCCACATGTAGCTTCAGTACGAGCATATGGCAGCATCTTCCTCCCCCACTTGTGGGGGAGGACCGAGGAGGGGGACAGCCAGCACAGTCTGGGACAGCCAGCACAGTCTGAAACAGCCAGCACAATACAACTCAACCCACGTGATGCCGCGTCCGGTACTTATCGATCAACACCGCGATAATGATCACCGCGCCCTTAATCACTAACTGCCAGAAATAGGAGACGCCCATCAGCGTCATGCCGTTATTCAGGGTGGCGATAATCAGCGCGCCAATCAGCGTGCCGGTGATGGCGCCGATGCCGCCGACAAAGCTGGTGCCACCGAGGATCACCGCCGCTATCGCATCCAGCTCATAGCCGACGCCAAGATTGCCGTTGGCGCTGTAGAGCCGCGAGGCGCTCATCAATCCGGCCAGCCCCGACAGCAAACCGCTCATGGCGTAGACAAACAACAGCACCACGCTGACCTTGATGCCGGTCAACCGCGCCGCCTGCACGTTGCCGCCGACGGCATAAATGTGCACACCCAAGGTGGTGCGGCGCAGAATGAACCAGCACAGCGCTATCACCGCAAAGGCGATGATGATCAGCCACGGCACCGGCCCGAGGTAGCCGTTGCCTATCCACTCAAAGTTGATGTCGGAGTTAATCACCGTGGTGCCGTTCGCCAGCAGATAAGCCGCGCCGCGCATCGCGGTGTAGGTGCCGAGCGTGACAATAAAGGGCGGTAGCCCTGCCCACGCCACCAGAATGCCGTTGAACAAGCCCATAATCAGCCCGGCACCTAACGCCGCCGGAATCGTCAGTGACGCAAACGCCGGATCGAGCGATACCGCCATCGCCACCACCGCCGTGGTACCGAGCATCGAGCCCACCGACAAATCGATGCCGCCGGTGAGAATGACAAAGGTCATGCCCGCCGCCAGCACGATGTTGATCGAGGCCTGACGCGTAATGTTGAGCAGATTGCCCTCGGTGAAGAAGTTAGGCGTGACAAAGCCAAATACCGCCAAGATCAGGATTAGAATCGGCAGGATGCCGACGGTTTGCAGCAGGTCGCTCATTAACGCGCGCTTGAGGGTGGGACTTTTTACGCGTGCGGATTCACTGGTCATTGTGCTCTCCTCAGGCCTGAACCGGCTGCGCGCCGGTGGCCAGTGTCATAATGTTTTCCTGGCTAATCTCTGCCCCGCTCAACTCACCGGCGATGGCGCCTTCCCGCATCACATAGACGCGATCGCTCATGCCCACCACTTCCGGTAACTCGCTGGAGATCATTAAAATCGCCACGCCCTGCTGCGCCATCTGCTGCATCATGCGGTAGATTTCGCTCTTGGCGCCGACATCGACGCCGCGCGTCGGCTCATCGAGAATCAGGATGCGCGGCGCAATCGCCACCCAGCGTGAAATCAGCAGCTTCTGCTGATTGCCGCCGGATAAACCGCCCGCGCGCACCTGCGCATGCGGCACGCGAATGTTCAGCGCATCAATCGCCTCGCTGGCGATCTTCTGCCCTTTGCGGCGATTGAGCAGGCCGTAGCTGGCGTCGCGTTCCAGCGTTGCCATCACAATGTTGTCCTGCGCCGCCAGTTCAAGGAACAAGCCCTGCTCTTTGCGGTTCTCAGTAAGAAAACCGATGCCGCGCGCGATGGCGTCGCGCGGCGAGTGAATCTGCACTTTTTCCCCGTCGATCCAGATCTCACCGCCGCTCGGTTGATGCACGCCAAAAATCAGCTGCGCCAGTTCGCTGCGCCCGGCGCCGACCAGTCCGGCAAGACCAACGATCTCGCCAGCACGCACCGACAGGCTGCTGGGATGCACTTTGTGTTTGTCGCACAGGTGATTGACGGCGAGACGGATGTCGCCGAGCGGAATGTTGCGGTCTTTGTTGAACAGATCGCTGAGCGGACGCCCGACCATCATGCGCACCAGCTCGCTGGCGTTGAGCTGCTCGCGCGTCAGGCTGCCAACGTACTGCCCGTCGCGCAGCACGCTAACGCGATCCGACAGCTCATACACTTCCGCCATGCGATGGCTGATGTAGATGATCGCCATGCCTTCGCTGCGTAGCCGTTTAATCAGCGCAAACAGCTGCTCGGTTTCACGGTTGGAGAGTGCGGCAGTCGGCTCATCCATCACCAGAATGCGGCTGTTGCGGTGCAGCGCGCGGGCAATTTCCACCTGCTGCTGCTCGGCAATGCTCAGGCGGCTCACGAGATCGGTGGCGCTGAACTGCGCACCCAAACGATCAATCACCCGCTGCGCCTCTTCCGCCATCTGGCGACGCTTCACCAGACCTACGCGAGTGATTTCACTGCCGAGAAAGATGTTCTCCGCCACCGTCAGATTGGGTGCCAGATTGATCTCCTGATAAATCAGGGTGATGCCCGCCGCCAGCGCCTCTTTTGGGCCTTTTATGACATACGGCTGGCCGTCGATAAGAATTTCCCCGCTGCTGGCGGTATAGGCACCGGCCAGAATTTTCATCAATGTACTTTTGCCCGCGCCGTTTTCGCCCATCAGCGCATGCACTTCACCGGGCCAGACCGTGAGATCCACGCCCTTGAGCGCATAGAAGTTGCCGAAGCGTCGGGTGATTCCCCGCATGGAGAGTATCGGTGTGGCATCCATTTACAGACTCCTGCTGGCAAAGGTTGCAGCGAGTAAAACCTGCTTAGATAAATGGAAAATGTCAGCGGCCATTCATATTTGTCATATTTCGCCCCGATCGCGCTTATATACTCGCCAGCAGTTGAGCGGTAAGGAGTGGCAGCCATGAGTCACAGTCTGCACTGGCACGCGGGCGCGCGCAGTCGCCTGCTGCTGTTTAATCTGCTGGTGATGTCAGTGACGCTGGCGGTGAGCCTGGTCGCGATTTTTGGATTTCGCCACGCAGGTCACATTCAGGAACAGGCGCAGGCACAAACGCTGGCCGATATGAACGGCAGCCTGGCGCTGGCGCGTGACATCGCCAATGTGGCCATTGCGGCGGTGCGGTTATCGCAGGTGGTCGGCGCGCTGGAGTATCAGAGTGAATCGGCGCGCCTGCAGCAAACGCAGCGGGAACTGCAACAGTCGCTGAGCTTGCTGGCAAGTGCGCCGCTGGCGGCACAGCAGCCGCAGCTGCTAGCGCGTATTCGTGAGCGCAGCCAGACGCTGGAACAAACCATCAATCAATTGCTGCGCGCCGGGCATCAGCGCCATCTGCAGCGCAACGTGATGCTGAGCGGCTTGTGGCAATCACAGCTGTTACTCAATCGCATTGACCTGCTAACGCGCACCGATTCCCCTTCTGCCGCGCTGCGCCAGCAAACCCACAGCTTATTCAGCGTGGCGATTCAATCCAGCGCTCCGCAGGCTGCAGTAAAGCAATTGCCTTCGGTGCTGCGCCAGTGGCAAGCGTTAAGGCTTAACGGCGCGCTGAATACCCAGGTGCAGCGGCTGATCGCCACCAGCATGGATTTGCAGCCGGTGGCGCAACAGCTGGAGCAAAGCGATATCGCTATTGCCTACGCTACTTATCGCATCAAAGCGCTGGTGGCGATGCTCAACGACGACATCACTCATTACGTGCAGCTGGTGGCGCAACAGAGTGATGCACGCAGCGCGGTGACGCATGAAGAGCTGGATTCGATCATCGGCTTTATCGGCCTGTTTATGCTGCTGGCGCTGCTGATCACCGGTTACGCCGGTTACTACATCTACCGCAATCTCGGTTCGAGTCTGACCGCCATCGCCCACGCCATGACGCGGCTGGCGCAGGGTGAAAAGAGCGTCAACGTGCCGGGCCTGGCGCGGCGCGATGAGCTGGGCGATCTGGCGCGCGCCTTCAACGTGTTTGCGCGCAATACCGCCTCGCTGGCGCACACCTCGCGCCTGCTAAAAGAGAAAAGTAACCAGCTGGAATCGACCTTTCTCGCCATGCGCGACGGCTTTGCGCTGTTCGATAACAGCGGTCAGCTGGTGGTGTGGAATGCGCAATATGCCGAGCTGCTCGGCATCGCGCCGCGCGAACTACATCGCGGTTTGCACTATCAGCAGCTATTAAAACGCGTTGATGTCGAGCTCAACGGAATAGCCGATGCGCAGGAAGTGCGGCTGGCGGATGGACGCACGCTGGAGCTGCGCTTCAGCCCGGTGCCGCGGCGCGGCATGGTGAATACCGTGCTGGAGCGCACCACGCGCAAGGCGCTGGAGGAGGCGCTGCTGCACAGCCAGAAGATGAAAGCGGTGGGACAGCTGACCGGCGGACTGGCGCACGACTTCAATAATCTGCTGGCGGTGATCATCGGCAGCCTGGCGTTAACCGTCGATCAGCTACCGCCCGGCACGCTCGCCAGCCGCATCGAACGCGCGCGTCAGGCCGCCGACCGCGCGGCGCAGCTGACGCAGCGCTTGCTGGCTTTCTCGCGCAAGCAGGCGCTCTATCCGCGCGCGGTGTCGGTGGTGGAGCTGGTGGATAATCTGCATTCCCTGCTGCAGCACGCGCTGCTGCCCGGCCAGCAGCTGGTAATTGATGCGCAGCGTCCCGGCTGGCCAGCGTGGATCGATGCCGGACAGCTGGAGAACGCGCTGATCAATCTGGTGGTCAACGCGCGCGATGCGATGGCGCAGCAGAGCGGCGAAATCCGCCTGCGTATCTGGAATCAGCGTAAACAGGAAGCCGACGGCAAGCGCGATCGCGTCACCATTGAAGTGATCGATCACGGCTGCGGCATGTCGGCCGAGGTGCGTGAACAGGTGTTCGAGCCGTTCTTCACCACCAAAGCCATCGGCAGCGGCAGCGGTTTGGGCTTATCGATGGTGTATGGCTTTGTGCGGCAATCCGGCGGCCAGATTGAGCTGGAAACCGCGCCGGGACAAGGCACCACCGTGCGGCTGTTATTACCGCGCGCGCCCGAAGCGGCGCAACCGCTTAGCGTGCCGCCGCCGCTGGTGCCGCAGGCCAGCAACGATCGGCTGGTGTTGGTGCTGGATGATGAACCGACGGTGCGACAAACGCTGTGCGAACATCTGCATCAACTGGGTTATCTGACGCTGGAGTGTGGCGACGGCGAAAGCGCGCTGAGGCTGCTGCGCCAGACGCCGGATATCGATCTGTTAATCAGTGATTTGATGCTGCCGGGCGGCATTAACGGCGCGGATGTGATTCGCCAGGCGCAGGCGCAGTGGCCGCATCTGGCAACGGTGTTGATCAGCGGTCAGGATCTGCGCCAGACGCAGGTCACGCTGCCGCTGTGTGAGCGGCTGGCGAAACCCTGGCATCAGGCGCAGCTGGTGCAGGCGCTGGAGCGCGCCTGGCAGCGCAGTGAACGACTTAGTCGCGCGCGGCAGGCTGCCACAACGGCACCCCTTTCCCCGTGATGTAACGTTTACGCAGCTTGCTGGAGACAACATCCATGATCATCACCACCGCCACCAGAATCAGGGTCAGGAACATCACCACATCCCAGTTCCACAAACGCATGTTCTCGGCATACACCAGGCCGACGCCACCTGCGCCAACGAAACCCAGCACCGCCGCTGAACGGGTGTTGGACTCAATCTGATACAGGCTGAGCGCGAGGAAGGTCGGGAACGATTGGGTGAAAATGCCGTAGCGATGTTTTTGCAGGCTGTTCGCGCCTACCGCGCTGAGGCCGCGACTCGGCGAACGCTCCACCGCTTCGTGCCCTTCAGCATAGAGTTTGCCGAGCAGGCCGACATCCTGCATCACTATCGCTAGCACGCCAGCCAGCGGCCCCATGCCGACGGCGCGCACGAAGATCAGCCCCCAAATCGCCATATCGATGCCGCGCAGCACATCCAGCACGCGACGCACTACCAGCGAAATCGGTCGCGTCAGCGGATCGTGCATCACGTTGCGTGCCGCCAGAAACGAGACCGGCAAAGCGATCAGTGAAGCGGTCAGCGTGCCGGAAAACACAATCGCCAGCGTAATCCCAACCTGCGTGAAGTAGTAACCAAACGGCCAGTTGAGGAAATCCTGCCAGACAAACATACGCAGGAAATAGCGACTGAGCTGCTGGCAGCCGATGAGAAAACGGCTCCACTCAATGCCAAAGAACTCGAAAAAGAACAGGTAATAGAGCGCAATGGCTAGCGCTACCAGCGCAACGCGGCGCAGATAGCGGTGCTGCGCGGCAAACAGGGCGGCATGCTCCTGCTTGAGTTTGGCGACATCCGGCGCTAAGGCGATCATGCTGCGTCTCCTTCCACTACGCGACGACGCAGCCAGCCGGACAGCGTATCCAGCAGCGACACCACCACAATGATCAGCAACAGCGTAATGCTGACCTGATCGTATCGATCGAGTTTGATATTGGTCATCAGCTCTTGCCCGATACCGCCCGCACCGACCAACCCGAGGATGGTGGAGGAACGGAAGTTGATCTCCAGACGCATAAAGCTGTAGGAGAGAAACGTTGGTTTGACCTGCGGCCAGAAGGCAAAGCGCATGCGCTGCAGTTTGCTGGCACCGCACGCCGCGAGGCCGCGCACCGGTCTATCCGAGGCGCTCTCAATCGCTTCGTAGAACAGTTTGGTCAGGCTGCCGACGGTGTGCAGCGCCAGCGCGAGGAAGCCAGGAATGGCCCCAATGCCAAACGCCATCACGAACATCACCGCCCACGCCAGTTCGGGCATGGTGCGCAGGAAGGCGACAAACGCGCGGATCGCCATGCGCAGGCTGCGTGGCGTTTGGGTGTTGTCGGCGGCGAAGAACGCCAGCACGCCAGCCACCGCCACCGCTATGATGGTGGACGACAGCGCCAGTTGTAAGGTTTCCCAGATTAGCGGCAGCTGGAAATGCAGGCGATAGCCCCAATAGGCCAGCGAACCTTCAGTTTTGCCATCGGCAAACAGCAACGAGAGATGCAGCACCGGCAGCGTTTCGCCAATGTAATCGAAAAAGTGTGGCAGCGACTGCCAGACGGTGAGCAGGTTAAATTCCGCCATCTTGCCCGCGGCCAGATAGAGCGCCAGTAACAGCAGCGACCACAGCAGCGAGTCGCGCTTTTGCTGGCGGCGGATGCGTTGGTAGTAGTGTTCGAAATCGGTCAAGGGGGGATTCCTGTTGGTTGGGAGGGTTCGTGCTGGATGGTGCTCGCTGGAGGGTGCTTGCTGGGTTGTGCTCGCTGTCCCCCTCCTCGGTCCTCCCCCATAAATGGGGGAGGAAGATAGTGCAAAATGCAGCTCTGAAGTCGCATGTGGCAGCATCTCCTTCCCCCACTTGTGGGGGAAGGCCGGGATGGGGGACAGCCAGCACCGACCGAGGAAGGTGACAGCCAGCACCAACTAAATTAACCGCGCGTACCCTTCATCAAATCACGCTTCATATCGATGATATTCTGGTAATCCGCCACGGTAGCTGGACCGATGTGCTGGGCACCGCCAACCGCTTTAACAAAGCAGCCGTGATCTTCTTTATCCAGTTTCTTGATGGTGGCCACCACTTTCGCTTTGAAGTCAGCGGGCAGGTTGTTGCTGACCAGAATCGGGCCGTTCGGGATCAGCGGCGACTGCCAGATGATGCGGATCTGCTTCATCAGGTCTGGATGATCCATACGAATCAAACGACCAAAGGCACCGGAGGTATAACCGGTTTCGCGGTCGCCAATCAGCGACGTCCAGGTCACCGCGCCTTCGAACTGGCCGTTCAGCACACCGAGGATGTCCTGCTCGTGGCCGCCGGAGAAGGTGACGCTGGAGAAGGTGTTGTTGTACTTATCGTCAACCGTGCCGCCAAACTCTTTCTTGAACGCCTGGTTCGGCATCAGGAAGCCGGAAGTGGAATCCGGATCGGCCATGCCAAACGATTTACCTTTCAGGTCTTCCAGCTTTTTGTACGGGCTGTCGGCTTTAACGATCACCACCGAGTGATAACCCTGCGAACCGTCTTTGTCGTCCACCACGATGCCCACCACATCCACCGCTTTCGGGTTCTGCAGGTAAACCGAGGCAAACGAGGCGGGCGACATGCTCAGCACTAAGTCGATTTTGTTGCCCAGCAAGCCCTGAATCACGCCTGAATAGTCAGACGAGTTGCGCAGTTTGGTATCCACCTGCAGCTCTTTATCGAAGAAATCTTTCACGCATTGGTTATCACCAATCTGCTGCGTGGCGTTCTGGCCGCCAAGAATCCCGAGGTTCAACTCTTTTGGTGCATCCGCTGCGTTTGCGCCAAATGCCATCGCAATAGTCAGTAAAGCTAAAGAAGTCAGTTTCATTCTTAGGTTTTCTCTTGCTGTGGGAGTTAGTGGAGCTGGTTAATTTCGTCGCCGTACAGCTCATGCATCAGGCCGTCGGTCAACCGGGAAGGATGTCCATCAAACAGCACTTTGCCGCGCTGAATACCGATGACGCGGGTGCAGTAGCTTTTTACCAATTCAATTGAGTGCAGGTTCACCATTACGCTGATGCCCTGCTCGCTCACCTGACGCAGCACGTCCATGATGCGCTTGGTGTTTTTCGGATCGAGTGACGCCACCGGTTCGTCCGCCAGCAGGATGCGCGGGTTTTGCATCAATGCCCGGCAAATCGCCACGCGCTGCATCTGTCCGCCGGAAAGGTTTTCCGCACGCTGCAGCGCCTGCGGCAGCATGTTCATCCACTGCAGCAGTTCGATTGCGCGGGCGCGGTCGGTTTCGGAGAAGACTTTGAAGAACGATTTCAGCGTCGAGGTCTGGCTTAAACGACCCAGCAGCACGTTGGTCAGCACGTCGAGGCGCGGCACCAGACAGAAGTCCTGGAAGATCATGCCGCATTCGCTGCGCCACTCGCGCATCTGGCGGCTGTTCAGCGTCACCACATCGCGATCCACTTCGCCGTGGCGATTGCTGAAGATCGCGCCCTGCGAAGCGCTGATGGTGCCGTTGAGCATGTGTAACAGTGTCGATTTGCCTGCGCCCGAGCGGCCAATCACCGCCACCAGCTCGCCCGCATGCAGATCGAAGCTGACGTTATCCAGCACCTGGTTGGCGCCGTACGCTTTGCACAATCCCTGCACCGACAGCACTTTGTTGCCCTGCCCGATAATCGGCGGGAATGGATTGTCGACGACGGTTTTCAGTAATGCCTGTGCCATGTTGCACTCCATCTCTTCTGAGGTGTTGATTGCACGCTATTACGGGCAAAGCGGATGAAAGCTTGATGACAGTAAAATGATTAAACAGTGACAGCGTAGGGCCGCCATTTATGGTGACCTCATTACACCGATGCACCAGGTCGCCATGAATGGCGACCCTACGAAACAATGAGCCGCCGTAAATGTTCGAGCGTAGTGCTCAACGCGCCATCGTTATTCAACGCATAACAGTGCGCGGGCAGCGGTTCGGCGGCACGCGCCAGCCGTTGCGCGATCTCCGCTTCTGACTCGCGCCCACGCTGCCGCAAACGCGCTTCCAGCACCGCTGGCGAAACCTGTAACACCAGCGGCAGCAGCTGCGTGCCGTAATGCTGCTGCACCATCGGCAGATGCAGGCGCGAACCGTTCACCAGCACATTCATCCCGCGCGCCAGCCACAGATCGATCTCCTCGCCCAGCCCGTAATACATGCCGTGCGCCTGCCAGCTGACGGCGAACAACCCCAGCGCCTCGCGCCGTCGAAACTCGGCTTCGCTTAGCGCCACATGGTTCTCGCCGCCCGCATCGGCGGCGCGCGTAATGTAGCGATGGGCGATCAGCAAATTCTCCGGCGGCGCTTCGCGCAGCGCGTTCAGCAGGCTGTCTTTGCCCGCGCCCGAAGGCCCGGTAAGCCAGATCAGGCGCGCCATCAGAACACCCGTTTGCCTTGCGACCAGACGTGACGAATGTGCGAATGACCATGATCGGTATGCACCAGCACTAAATCGGCACGCAGTCCTTCGGCGATGCGCCCGCGATCGTGCAGGCCAATTGCCCGCGCCGGGTTGCGGGTCACCAGCGCGGCCGCCTGCGGCAGCGTCAGCGTGTTGCGCTCATCGGCCACCAGCCGGAACACCGCATCGAGCAAGCTGGCGGGATAATAGTCGGAGGAGAGAATATCCAGCAGGCCGTGGCTGGCGAGTTCTGCCGCCGCCACGTTGCCGGAGTGCGAACCGCCGCGCACGATGTTGGGCGCGCCCATCAGCACCTGCATGCCGCAGTCGCGTGATGCGCGTGCCGCCTCCAGCGTGGTGGGGAATTCGGCGATGGCGCTGCCGACCTCATGCGATTCGGCAACGTGCGCCGCCGTGGCATCATCGTGGCTGGCCAGCGGAATGCCGCGTGAACGGCACAAGCTGGCGATGGCGTTGCGGTTAGGCGTGGAGAACTCGGCGGCCAGCGCCAGCTGCTCACGCTCAAACTGATCCATCTGCTCGTCGTTGAGCTGATATTTGCCCTGATAATAGGTGCGATACATCTCCAGCGAGGCGTACTGGCGCTGGCCCGGCGAATGATCCATCAGCGACACCAGCGACAGCTCCGGCGTGTTGATCAGCGCTTCAAATAGCGGCAGCGTGGTGTTGTGCGGCAGCTCGCAGCGCAGATGCAAATGGTGATCGGCGCGGTTAATGCCTTTGCGATTGCTGTCCTGAATCGCGTCGATCATTTTGGTGAGATTATCCAGACGATGGCCGCCATCGCGGACGTCGCCGACGCCAATCGCATCCAGCACCGTGGTGATGCCGCTGGCGGCCATCAGCGCATCGTGGCTGCTCATCGCCGAATAGGCTGGCCAATCCACCTTCGGACGTGGCGCAAAGAACTTGTCGAGATTATCGGTGTGCAGCTCCACCAAACCCGGCAGCAGGAAGGCGTTTTCGCCATCCAGCGCGCCCGGCTGTTGGCTGACGCTATCGCTAAAGCTGGCGATGCGTCCGTCACGGATTTCCAGCGATCCCGTTACCACTTCGGTTTCCAGCACCAGCTGGACGTTGTTGACGATCATGCTTCTGCTCCTGCTTGCATTGGCTGCATGACGTGCAGGCGATCGGCCACGCGTGCGCGCACCGCTTCGTCATGGAAAATTCCGACAATGGCGGCACCGCGGGCGCGCGCCTGTTCAATCAATTCCACCACTGCAGCGCTGTTGGCGCTGTCGAGCGAGGCGGTTGGCTCATCCAGTAGCAACACCGGATAGTCGGCGATAAAGCCGCGTGCGATGTTGACGCGCTGCTGCTCGCCGCCCGAGAAGGTGGACGGCGCCAGTGACCATAAACGCTCCGGCACATTGAGGCACGTCAGCAGCTCTTTGGCGCGTTTTTCGCAGAAGGCGCGTTCGGTGCCGCGCTCCAGCAGCGGTTGCATGACGATCTCCAGCGTGGGCACGCGTGGGATGACGCGCAAAAACTGGCTGACCCAGCCGACGGTGTGGCAGCGAATCGCCAGAATCTGGCGGGCGGGCGCGTTGGCCATGTCGATCCATTCGCCCTGATGTTGCAGCCAGATGTGGCCGCTGTTGGCTTGATAGTTGCCGTACAGCGCGCGAAGCAGCGTGGATTTTCCGCTGCCGGAACGGCCATGCAGCACCACGCATTCGCCGCCGCTGACTTCAAGGTTGGCGTCCTGCAATACCGGCAGCGCAGCGCTGCTTTGGTTGTGCAGCACAAAGGTTTTGCTCAGATGCTCTACGCGCAATAAAGGTTGCATAGTGATGTCCTGATGGTTTTGATGGTTGTGCTGGTCTTTGAGAAGGTCGCCATAAATGGCGACCCTACGGGCAATACGGTTGCATTGGACACGTCATTCATGGCGACCTGGTTAATGTCCGCACCCGCGCTCAACTCAACACCGATGAAACCAGCAGCTGCGTATACGGATGATGCGGATCGTCCAGCACCCGGTCGGTCAACCCGCTCTCCACCACGCGGCCCTGCTTCATCACCAGCAGGCGATGCGCCAGCAAACGCGCCACGCCGAGATCGTGCGTCACAATCACCACCGCCAGATTCAACTCGCGCACCAGCGTGCGCAGCAGATCCAGCAGGCGCGCCTGCACCGACACATCCAGCCCGCCGGTTGGCTCATCCATAAACACCAGCGTCGGCTGCGTCACCAGGTTGCGGGCAATCTGCAAACGCTGCTGCATACCGCCCGAAAAGGTGGTGGGCAGATCGTCGATGCGATTAGCGGGGATCTCCACATCCTGCAGCCAGCGCATCGCCTCTTGACGAATATCACCGTAATGACGATGGCCCACCGCCATCAGCCGCTCGCCTATGTTGCCACCCGCCGTCACCTGCGGACGCAAACCGTCGAGCGGATGCTGATGCACCACGCCCCATTCGGTGCGCAGCAAGCGGCGGCGATCGCTCTCACTCAGCTGATAGAGATCCTGTGCGCGATAAAGAATGTTGCCCTGCTGCGGCGCTAAGCGTGCCGACAGGCTGCGCAACAGCGTGGTTTTACCCGATCCGGATTCCCCGACAATGCCTAACACTTCGCCGGGATAGAGCTCAAAACTCACCTCTTCAAACCCTTTGCCGGGCGCGTAAAGGTGGGTGAGATGGTTGACCGCAAGCAGCGGCTGTTCACTGTGCATGCTGTTGTTCCTGCTGCTGGTGGCAAAAATCGGTATCGGAGCAGACAAACATGCGCGTACCGGCGTCATCCATCACCACCTCGTCGAGGTAGCTGTGGCGCGAACCGCACAGCGCGCAGGGTTCTTCCCACTGCTGCACGCTGAACGGGTGATCGTCGAAGTCGAGGCTTTCCACTTTGGTGTACGGCGGCAGCGCATAGATGCGTTTCTCACGTCCGGCACCAAACAGCTGCAGCGCCGGCATCATGTGCATTTTGGGGTTGTCAAATTTGGGGATCGGCGACGGATCCATCACGTAGCGATAGTTGACCTTCACCGGATAGGCATAGGTAGTGGCGATGTGGCCGTAGCGGGCGATATCTTCATACAGTTTCACCTGCATGATGCCGTACTCCTCCAGCGCGTGCATGGTGCGGGTTTCGGTCTCGCGCGGCTCGATAAAGCGCAGCGGCTCAGGGATCGGCACCTGGAAAATCAGGATTTGATCTTCTTCCAGCGGCCTTTCCGGAATGCGGTGACGCGTCTGGATCAGCGTGGCATCACGGGTCGCTTCGGTGGTGGCCGCGCCGCTGACGCGCTGGAAGAAGCGACGAATGGATACCGCGTTGGTGGTGTCATCCGCGCCCTGATCGATCACTTTCAGCACATCGGCATCGCCAATAATACTGGCGGTGATCTGAATGCCGCCGGTGCCCCAACCATAAGGCATCGGCATTTCGCGTCCGGCGAACGGCACCTGATAACCGGGAATCGCCACTGCCTTCAGAATGGCGCGGCGGATGGTGCGTTTGGTCTGCTCATCCAGATAACCGTTGTTGTAGCCGGTTAACTCACTCATGGTTCTGCTCCTGATGCGGTTGGCGCAGTTGTTTCAGCAGCTCAAGCTCCGCCTGGAAATCGACGTAGTGCGGCAGCTTCAGATGCGAGACAAAGCCCGCCGCTTCGACGTTGTCGGCATGCGACAGCACAAACTCTTCGTCCTGCGCCGGGCCGGCAATGCGTTCGTGGTACTCCGGCGCCTGCAACGCGCGATCCACCAGCGCCATCGCCATCGCTTTGCGCTCGGAACGGCCAAACACCAGGCCGTAACCGCGCGTAAAGTGCGGCGCGCTGTCAGTTTCGGTGGTGAAGCCATTCACCATCTCGCATTCGGTCAGCAGGATTTCGCCAATCTCAATCTCAAAGCCCAACTCTTCCGGGCATATTGACACGCTGAGATAACCGGTACGAATTTCACCGGCGAACGGATGGTTGCGGCCGTAGCCGCGCTGCGTCGAATAGCCGAGCGCCAGCAGAAAACCTTCGTCGCCGCGCACCAGCTGTTGCAGCCGTGCGGCGCGCGTTGCCGGATAGCCTGGCGGTTCGCGCGTGATGTCGCACGGCTCGCTGCCGTCATCCTCTTCGCGTGCCGCCAATCCTTCCGCCGTCATCATGCTGAACACGTGCGGACAGTGTTGCGGCAGCGCCTGATCGTCACGCGGCGCGGCAGGCGTTTCGCCATTCGCCAGCAGGGTGAAATCGAGCAGGCGATGGCTGTAATCGTAGGTTGGGCCGAGCACCTGGCCGCCCGGCAAATCTTTGTAAACCGCTGAGATACGGCGTTCGAGGCGCATCTCAGCGGTTGCCAGCGCCAGGCTATCGGCGAGGCGCGGCAGCGTGGTGCGATAGGCGCGTAGCAGGAAAATCGCTTCCACCAGATCGCCGCTCGCCTGTTTAATTGCTAAAGCCCCCAGCTGCGGATCGTAGATGCCGCCTTCGGTCATCACGCGATCGACCGCTAAACCCAACTGTTGCGCCACCTGATCGCAACCCAATTCGGCGACCTCGCGATCGCCACGACGCAGATCGGCCTGTAGCTGATGGGCGCTGGCTATCGCCTTTTCGCCCCCTTTGACCGCAACGTACATCAGCACACCTCCACGTCGGTGGTGCGTGGCAGCGCCATCATCGCTTCACCGCAGGTGAAAATCAGATCGACGCCCTGTGGGAACGGATGTGGACGCTCGCGCAGATAGTGCAGAATCGCCTCCGGCAGCTGCGGCGCAACGGCGCGCGGTTCACGTAAGCCGGGACCGGAAAGACGCAGCGTTAAGCCACCGCTCAGTGACGGCACTTCCACAATCAGCGTGGTGCTTTTTTCCGGGGACATGTTGTCGCCAGAAGCAAACAGCGCCGGATCCGGATTGGCCGCCGCGTGCGTCAGCGCAAAAGGGGCATCGCGCTCATCGACAATTGGCACGCCGGTGTGGAAACGCAGGTTGCTGCGTACCACGTCATTATCGATGCGGCCATCGAGCCACAGCGCGCTCTCCTGATCGACCAGCGTCAGCAGCACCGCCGTGGCCGCCGGCGAGAGATCGCCCCAGCCCTGTTGCAGCGGCAGCGATACCATCACACCCGGCTCACTCATCGCTTTCAGGATGCGGCGGAAGGCACGTTGGGCATCGGCCACCGGATGGTTAAAACTTGCCAGTAAAGTCATCAGTTATCTCCGCGAACCAGCGTAAAGAAATCCACTTTGGAGCTGGCGATTTCACGCGCGCGCAGCTGTCGCTGCTCTTCACGCAGGGCCGCCAGCGGGGCAATCAATTTTTCCTGCAACAGCGCCTGGGTTTCCGGCTGTTGTAGCAGCGCATCAATCAGCGCGCAGCGTTCGGCGTGCGCTTTGTCGCGCCCCAGCACGTAGCTAAAGCCGAGCGTGCCGTCGTGCAGCTTCACCACCGCGCGCGTCACCGTGGCATCGCCCATCACAAAGCGCTTACCGCTGCCGCCCATGCGCGCCTGCAGGCGGGTTAAGCCGGTTTCTGCCGGACGGATGCGTTCAAAATCAGCGTTGATACGTAACGGCTGCCAGTGCGCCTCAAGCTGGCTGGCTTCACTGTGCGCCAGCACCGAAAGCCAGTGCTGGCGGGCTATTTGCTGTGTCATTCGTGCTCCAGAGTCAGTTCAATCATGTCGCCACGCGTCAGGCTGACGGAGTATTCCGCTACCTGACCGTCGCTATGTTTATTCAGGGTGCGCACGCACAGCAGCGGCGACTGCAGCGCAATCTCCAGCTGCTTGCACTCTTTGGCCTGCGCGCGACGCGTGCTGATGCGGGTTTGGCTGCGCGTCAGGCTCAGGCCAAGCTGCTGCTGCATAAAGTCGTGCAGCGAACCGCTGTGAAACTGTTGCAGCGCCGGCCACCAGCTGAGTTCCGCCAGGAAGTGGTTGATGACGCACACCGCCACGCCATTGACGCGGCGCAGCGTGCGCAAATGGATAACGTTGTCGCCTTCATTCACGCCCAGCGCGCTCGCCACATCGCTGCTCGCCGGACGCAGCACCGCCAGCAGACGCTCGCTGGTGGGATGACTGCCCTGCTCCATCAGGTTCTGACTGAAGCGCGCCTGTGCATGCAGCGGATAGTCGTAAGGACGCATCAGCACCAAAATGCCCACGCCGTGACGCCGTTGCAGCAGGCCTTTGTTGACCAGTTCATCAACCGCGCGCCGCAAGGTGTGACGATTAACTTCGTAGTGATCGGCCAGCTGTTGCTCAGAAGGCAGATAATCGCCGCAGCGATAGCGCTCCTGCAGCGCCTGCTCCAGTTGGGCGGCAACGGCCTGATACACAGTGGTCGGATGTCTGGATATCTCCATCACGCTCAATACCTCATTCGCATTGGTTGAGGAACGCAGCGGGCTTGCTGCGGGATGGCGATTACATTGCGCATGTCAGATGACAGCACCGTGACGGCTCAATGACGGGCGGATGAATTTGCTTAGGGCAGAAAAATTACAGTTGAACGGCGGGCAATTTAATAATTTATTTTTAACTTTAATCTTTATGAAAATTCTGTAAAAAACCACCCCTGATGCTCAAAGCAAGACAGGTGTGTTCATTTGCACAACAGTCATAAGAGAACCTAAAAAACCATCGGCATGAACTCAAATGAAGGGGGGTAAAGATTGATTTAATTAACGCTACACAATGTAAGAATTTTTCTTAACTCTCTCAGCGCGAGAGCTTCTGGCTATACCTATTCTCTCATTAGTTCAATCTTTTTAATAACGGCGTTATTTAACTGATTTCTTACAAGACATTTCTCGTATAAGTCGTTAAAGGTTCGGGCCATTCTTAATCGCTGAAAATACTTATAGATTGCTGAGCCTCTCCGCAAGCAACATCTTGTATTTTAATTTTATTCAACACCAAAATTTCAAAACATCAGAAAAGGTTTTATCTAATGATTTACTCCATCATGGCCGATATGAATAGTCTCATCACCATAGAACACGATACACCATATCCAGGGTTCAGTATCAAAAATCCACTGCCTGATGAAGTTGGCACTACAGTGTTTATCACCATCAATAATCAGACCTTTACCACGATCATTGATGCAAACGGCTTGTGGAGCTGGAAAGCGTCAACGCCGTTCCCTGATGGCGATTACAGCGTAGCAATTCGCTACGTTGATCTGGCAGGTAACTCTTCCGATACGTCGCAGTTCTCTATGGTGATTGACACTACCCCACCGGAAGCGCCGATACTGTTGAACATGTATGATGATGTGGGTAATAAACAAGGAAGTTTTGATTCTAAAGATATCACTGATGACACACGCCCAACGCTCACTGGTCAGGCACAAAAAGGGGCTATTGTTTACCTCAAGGATGCTTCCGGCAAAACCCTTGGCAGTGCAGTGGCGGATGAAGTTACTGGCATTTGGAAGTTAACACCGGATACCGATCTAAAAAACGGTAGCAATAGTCTTACGCTGGTGGCTGTTGAAATGTTTGCTGGTAAAGAACGCATTGGTGCTGAAACGGCACCCTTCATCATAACAATTGCCAATGACAGCCCCTCAATTAAGCCTGAGATCACTCATGCGTGGGATGATATGGCCCCGTTTACTGGCATGCTGGCAGACAATGCCGTTACCGACGATAAAACTCCTATACTGCACGGTCATGCCGATGCTAACAGCATTGTCTACATTCATTACCGTAATGCAAACGGCAGTTGGCTTATATTAGGCACCGCAGTAGTCGACAGCCAGGGGCAATGGTTTCACGAGAGCAAAGAATTGGCCGCTGGCGAATATGAGTTCAGTGCCCAATCTAGCAGTATTATGCAACCGGGAACCAATGTGTTTAAACTGAACATTGTTGAAACCGCATCATTCAAACCTACAATTGATCAAGCTTGGGATGACGTTGGTAAAGAAATCGGCGTGATTGATAAAGGCGGCAGGACCGATGATCGCCAGCCTACGTTAAATGGTCAGGCAGAAGCTAACAGCATTGTGCAGATTGAGATGAAAAAGGCTGGGGGTGCCTGGCAAAGCGGTTTTAGCGTTATTGCTGACGCGCAGGGTAATTGGAAATTTACACCCGATCAGGAACTTGCCCTATCTCAGTGGTCATTCCGGGCCAAAACAACCACCGGTAATTACAGCGACAGCTACGATTTCACCATCATTGATGATCAGCAATCCACCGGAAGTAAATGGGATTTTGAAACCTATTCGGGTAATGGCTGGTCATTTGGCAACCATTTTACCTATGATGGACTTGATTTCATGTTGGGTAAGGAGTTCAATTATTTAAGCGATCCAGAGTTCAGGGTGGATTACGATCCAACGCTGAAAACTAATGTATTACTTATTAACACAAATGAAAAATTAAGCGATGAAGAAAATATTGTTACATTAAAGTTACCTGAAAAGTGTAATTACTTCCAACTGGACGCTATTGCCTGGGATAGAGGTATAAACTCTAACTGGGATAAAGGTGAAAACTATTTATCATTCTATAATGATCAACATCAGGAAATTGGTCGCGTTTATCACGACCCTAAAATTATCGATGATATCCAGCAACTGAAATTTTACACGGCTAAAAATGAAATCTCTTATGTAGAATTCCATTTTGACCCTGCATCCAGAGGCCTTTATCGCTACGCGGTAGACAACATTTCGGTCAAGCGTGACTATGATCCATTTTTTGACTTATCCTCAGGAGAAGCTAAATTTGGAGAACAATTGGTAGGTAATGATTACCGAGGCACTGATAGCCTTCATTTTGGTAATATCAAGTACCACATTGATATTGCACTGAATTTCTCACTCACTGCAGACAAATATACTCATGCAATGAAAATACCAAAATGGTCCCAGGTTACATTAGAAGTTGAGGCTACAGATAAGGTGTCATTCACTTTAGGCGCATACGATGATTCCAATGATTATTTTAGAGAGACATGCATTAATTATTACTCAATTAATAACAAACTTCTTTATTCTGTTCGACCGAATCCCGATGGAGGCGATTATACTTACACCGCACCAGCGGGTGAACGTATCGGCTCAGTTAAATTTGTCACCGGCAGGATCGATGATGACACCAGTTTAGATCTGATGAATTTCAAATGGGGAAGCGCATCGACTCACGCCAGTGCATCAGACATCATGACGGTAGGTAAGGATATTATAGTCAATACAGTTTCCGATCTGAGCGAATTAGAGGGCATCTTAGATGTTAACGAGCTGGTTATACGTGGTGATAATCAAGTGATTGATCTTGGCTCTCTTAGCCAGAAAATCTCCTCACTTGCACAGATCGACATCACTGGCTGCGGAAACAATATGTTAAAAGTGGACATTGACAGTCTGCTTACTACCGGTGAAAAAGATTTGTTTATCGCCGACGGTAAAACGCAAATGCTGGTTAAAGGTAATAAAGGCGATATCGTGAAACTCTCCGATATTCTGCCGCAAGGCATGGATAATAATGGCGACTGGGTGAAGCAAAATGGAAACATCACCATTTCCGGCGTTAACTATAACGTTTATAGCCACGGCAATGATAGCGAGTTGTTTATTCAACAAGGTATCAAAATTGAAATGATTTAAGCGTTAACGTTTGGAAGTAAGTTCATTGAGGCCACAGTTCATAACTGTGGCCTCACTCTTTTGAAGGTAATGTTGACGCTGTTTAATCTTTACCCAGCATGGAGCCACGTCGGGCCTGTACAACAAGAGACAAGGGAGATTAAATCTGGAAGTCGATAGCCGGTTCGTTTTCTGCCTCGTCGGAAAGCGCCTGACGTTTGATCTCCTCCAGCGACAGATTGGCATTACAGCGTTCGGAGCGTTGCCAGACGTCATTAAGCTGCGACTCACCGCGCTTCAGGTCGAGCCGCACCGTATTGGCATCGAACAGATGATGCGTCTCGATTTTTACCCGGTCTGCACCTTCTTGAATATCACACGCCTGATCGGCCGCATGCCCACACCAGGACCAGGTTCAACATAGGTTTTCACCACGTCAGAATCATGTGCGTTGGTTTGTTGTACTCGGATGTCTGGATATCCCCATCGCGCTCAATACCTCATCTGGTTGAGGAGTGCAGCGAAGTTCACTGCGGGATGGCGATTACATTGCGCATGTCAGATGACAGCGCCGTGACGGCTCAATGACGGGCGGATGAATTTGCTTTAGGGCAGGAGGCGTGCGGCGAAACAGCGG